>NZ_CP009282.1:0-1286420 GCF_000758605.1 Paenibacillus sp. FSL R5-0912 | reverse complement strand
GGCAAAATGCTGAAGAACAGCCCCGGCGACAAGCGGACGGTCTTTGCCTATGACGGCAACCTGCTGGCTGAGCTGATCCCAGGCAGCGAATTCATGAACCGCTTCAACGCCGGCTCCATTCAAGGCGCATTGCAGGCAGGCCCGCGGCTGCTGGTGAACGGCAAAATATCCCTCAATGTGCTCGCCGAGGGCTTCAAGGACCCTAAGATACTGACAGGCGGAGGCTCCCGCAGCGCGCTGGGTCTGACCCGCGACCACAAGCTGATTCTGTTGACCTCCGGCGGGGCAACCATCCCCCAGCTGGCGGAAATTATGAAGCAGGCTGGTGCGTACCAGGCGATGAATCTGGATGGCGGCGCCTCAAGCGGCCTCTACTATAACGGCAAATATCTGACCACACCCGGCCGCCTGATCAGCAACGCATTGGTCGTCCAGACCAAATAATATCCGGCTATAAGTATCTATATGGAGGCATTTCTCCCATCCTGAACAGGTTGGAGAAATGCCTTTTTCGCGTTCATAAGCCTGTAATTCAACCACTGACTCCGTAAATCAGGCAGAATAAGGAATCCACCTGCGGGGGATAATACAGCCAAAGAATCCAGAATCCAGCAGAAAGGAGCCCCCGAAGATGCCGCAGAATCAGCAGAAAGGCCGGAAGACTGGCAAAGATCCCGTGGAAACCTCTGTGCCCGCACCGCTCCCGCTGAACGCCTCACTTGAGGTGAATTTGCAGGAAATCGGAAAGCGGATCGGCAGCAGCTCGGATATCGTTATCCGCAACTTCACCAATGAATCCTTAAGCTCCCTTTCCCTTACGTTCATATATATTGACGGTCTGGTGAATGCCGATTCTGTCAACCAGACGGTGCTCCAGCCATTGATGGAGAATGTGACACTGAAAGGAGATACGATTACCGCCGAAGCGGCCTTCAGTATGATCAAGGACCAGATGCTGCCGGTCGGGGGCGTCAAGGAAGGCAAAACGCTGGAAGTTCTGCTGGCTCTGCTTTTTGAAGGCTATACGCTGATTCTGTTCGAAGGACTTCAGGTCGCACTGGCCGCAGACACCTCCGGCTGGGAGAAGAGAAGCATTAACGAGCCGACCTCCCAGGGTGTCATCCGCGGTCCGAAGGAGGGCTTCACGGAAAGTCTGCGCACGGGCACCTCCATGCTGCGCCGCCGGCTCAAAACTACCGATCTGCGGATCGAAGAATATAAAATCGGCCAACGTACCCAGACCGGAATCGCCATCATTTATTTGAAGGGCATCGCCAGTGAACAGGTGCTGACAGAAATCCGCCGCCGGCTTAATGCCATTAATACGGATGCCATTCTGGAGAGCAACTATATTGAAGAATTCATTCAGGACGGTGGCCTGACCCCCTTCCCTACCATTCAGAACACAGAACGTCCCGATGCTGTAGCCGGAGGTATTCTGGAAGGCCAGATCGGGATTATTATTGACGGCACGCCCTTTGCGCTGCTGGCGCCTTCTACCTTCTTCAACTTCTTTCAGTCCAGTGAAGACTACTACCAGCGGTACGATATCTCCTCCTTTCTGCGGCTGATCCGCTACGGGGCTTTCTTTGTGTCGATGCTGCTGCCCGCACTCTATATTGCTGTCACTACCTTTCACCAGGAAATGCTGCCGACCACCCTGCTGATCAGTCTCGCTGCCCAGCGCGAGGGGGTACCGCTGCCCGCGCTGGCGGAAGCGCTGCTCATGGAGCTCACCTTCGATGTGCTGCGCGAAGCCGGGGTACGCATGCCGCGTACCATCGGACCGGCTATCTCCATTGTCGGCGCACTGGTGCTGGGGCAGGCTGCCGTTCAGGCCGGTCTTGTCTCGGCGGCTATGGTTATTGTGGTTTCTTTTACCGCTATCTCGAACTTTGTGATACCGTCACTGGCGATTGCCAACTCCATCCGCCTGATCCGCTTTGTAATGATGTTCATCGCTTCAACGCTCGGCTTGTTCGGCATCATGTCCTTCATGATGGTGCTCCTGATTCATATGGCGGGACTGCGTTCCTTCGGCGTTCCCTATCTGTCTCCGGTAGCGCCGATGATTCCGCGTTATCTGAAGGATATCTTCATCCGCGTCCCGCTATGGAGTATGACCATGCGTCCCAAAACCGATCTGGGCAAAGAAACCCGCAGACAAGGACCCAACCAGAAGCCTCAGCCAGCTGAAGGAGCGAATCAAAAATCTACGGAACAGCCTAAGCCGCAGGGAGAGGATCCAGCTTGAACGGAAAAATCGGCACTACCCAGGCAGCTATGCTCGTTGTCAATACGATTCTGCCGACGGCCACCGTCGTGCTGCCCATCATTATCACGAGCTATGCTGAACAAGACGCACCGCTGTCCATTATTATGTCAACGCTGGCGGGGCTGCTCATCGCGGCCATTGTCGGGACAGTAATCCGCTATAGCAATGGGGCTCCTTTTCTGGACTGGGTTGGGGAGAAAACCTCCCCGGTTATCTCTACCATCCTCGGTCTGCTGATGCTGCAGTTCTACCTGGACACAACAGCAACGATCCTGCGCGAGTTTGTCAATTTCATCAAAGACAACGTGCTGATCAATACACCAGTAACCGTACTGGTTATCCTCATTCTGTTCATTACCATCTACATGGTAAGACAGGGGATTGAAGCCATCTCCAGAGTGAACAGTCTGATCATTCTGCTCTACCTGTTCTTTGCGCCGCTGTATCTGTTCGGGCTGCTCCATGATCTGAATGTACATCAATTACTGCCGATGTTCGACCATACCCTGGCTGAATTGACACTGGCCAGTCTCACTCCAACGGCCTGGATGTCCGAAGTCGCTGTTCTGCTGTTCCTGGCTCCTTACCTGCAATATCCGCAGAGAGCACGGGTTATCGGCTGGACAGGACTGATATTCGTTGCTGCACTGATGATGTTCTCCCTGATCTCTGCCCTGATGGTATTTGGTCCTCAATTTATCAAGCTGAGCGCGTATCCGGGATTCACAACCGTTGGTATCGTACGGATCGGGAGGTTCATTGAGAAGCTGGATATTCTCTTTATCTCCTATTGGGTGCTGTCCATCTATCTGAAATTAGCTATTTTCCTGTTTGTGACGGTAGAGTGCTTCAAGCAGACCTTCCGGGTCAGCAGCAGCCGTCCGTTCATTGGTGCTTTAGGTCTGGTCATTGCGCTGGAATGTCTGTTCACATGGCAAAACCCGGCCAAACTCAACCAGTATAACAAAGAAGGCCGTTTCCTGGTCTTCTTCCTGTTCAACGTACTGGTTCCGCTGGGAGCGGTTCTGCTGTACCGGTTCCAGAAATCGAGATCCAAACGGAAAGGGTGGGAAACATGAATAAACCGGGAAGAACGCTGTGCCTTATACTCATGGTCCCGCTTCTATCCGCGCTTCTCTCCGGCTGCTGGGATAACCGCGAACTGAGCGAGCTCGGCATTACTTCGGGTTCGGCTTATGACTGGGAGAACAACGAGTGGAAGGCCACCTATCAGGTCATCAATCCTTCCTCAGGTTCAAGCGGCATGGGAGGCAGCGGAGGCGGCAGTACAAGTTCTCCGCCATTCCTCACCTTCACGGTAAAAGGCAGGACGATCATGGAAGCCATTGAAAGAACCAATCTGACCAGCACCCGCGAGATGTTCTTCTCTCATTCACGGATTACCGTCATCGGGGAAAGCCTGGCTAAGCACGGGATTAACCAACTGCTGGACCTGTTCCTGCGCAAGCAGGATGCCAGGGAAACAGTATATATGTTTATTTCCCAGGGAGATGCCGGTGATATTCTGGATCAGCTGATGCAGATGACCAAGAATCAGGGCGCCGGCATCCAGCTTATGATTGAGCAGGAAGCAAAGCTCCTCTCCTATTATCCCGGCACCCGCCTGTATGAGCTGGCCATGGCACTCTCCTCTGAATCCGGCAGTGCGGTATTGCCGGAAATCCGGCTCACCGGACCTAAGATTATGGATGAGACCAGTGAGACCGGAGTTACGGACCTGCCCTCGCGCCTGGAGCTGGGAAGGCTGGGTGTGCTAAAGGGTGAGAAGTTTGTGGGCTGGCTTAACCAGAAACAAGCCTTCGGATTATCTTTTATGACTGACAATATCGAGTCGGCTACTATAGCCTTTGCATCCCAGCCCGCAATAAGCGGCAAGCCGGATGCTTCATTTATTCTCCAGAATTCAACTACTTCCGTGCGTCCGGTCTGGGCCAAGGATCATTATATTATGGATATAAATATCAAAGGCAGCGGTGTGCTCACCGAGCTCGGTAGCGTTATGGATTTGAATGACCGCGCTGCCATCACCGGAATGGAGGAATCCCTCGAACAGCAGGTGACGGAGCTCGTGAATACCTCTTGGGCGGAGATCAAAAAGCTGGGTGCTGACGTCACGGGATTTGCGGTGAGAATTCACCGCAGCGACCGCAAGCACTGGAAGCAGATTGAGAAGGAGAAGAGCTGGGACAGCGTATTTAAGGAGATTGAGATCCGCCCGCATGTCTCGTTCCAGATTGAACGGACAGGCCTCAGCAATAAATCGTTCAAATCCGTCCAGCAGGAGTAAAGGAGCTTCACTATGAAAATAGCCATAACTCTTCTACTCTATGTGATTGCATTCTTATGGGGCTGGACCAAGCTGCGCGGACCAGGCCGCAAGCTGCACCGGCTCTGGTTCGGCTGCATCCTTGGCTATTGCGCCTATATTAATATATGCGGGATTACTGAAACGCCCCATTTCTCGCTGGGTATCTTCTATACGGCGTTCTTCCAGCCTGTAGGCAGAGCCATTATCTATTGGTTAGGAGGCTGATTTCGGACCATGCCCAAGAAAGAACAGGTCACTTCCCTGCAAATCGCGTTCATGATCATGCTGTTTGAAATCGGCAGCACGCCGCTGTTTCTGCTTGGTGGCAAGGCCAAGCAGGATTCCTGGCTGGCGATGTGTACAGGTTCTGCTGCCGGATTCATCCTTCTGCTTCTTCTGATGTGGATCCAGCACCGTTCTCAGGATACAGATCTGATTGGTATGCTTAAATTCCATTTCGGCAAGGTTCCAGGATCATTCATCGGAGGAATCTACAGCTTATATTTCGCCTACCAGTCCATGCGTAATGTCCGTGATCTGGGTGAATTGACGTCAATGACTCTGCTTCCAAGAACGCCAATGTCGATCACGATGATAATCTTTGTACTTCTTGCCCTGTATGCTATCTGGAAGGGGGCTGAGGTTATTTTCAGGCTGCCTGAGGTTCTGCTGCCGGTGATGATCTTCTTTTACATTGTGCTTGTTGTGCTGCTTGGAATAATGGGTTCCATTGATTTCACCCGCCTGGGTCCTGTCTTGGATGGCGGACTGATGCCGGTTGTCAAAGCTGCGCTGCCGGATATCGTCTCGTTCCCCTTCGGGCAGATGATTGTGTTCCTGATGCTGTGGTCTCTATGGGATAAGCCTGGTGTGCCCGTAAAATATACAGTGAACGCCTATCTGCTCATCAGTCTGTTCCTGATCTTCATGAACGCGCTCAATGTGGCGGTTCTCGGTCCGACCATAGCGGGGATCAGCCAGCTGCCTTTTCTCAAAACTGTCCGGACCTTATCGAACCTCAAGTTTGTGGAACGGCTCGATATCCTGGTGACCATCCAGCTCTTCCTGGGGCTGCTGATTAAGATGATGCTCTTCTATTTCTGTTCGGTAAAAGCTATTGCGGAGCTGACCGGCAAACCGGCCAAGTGGTGGGTCTTTCCGGTAGGCGCCGTTATCTATGGAGCTTCCTTTCTGGAGCGCGACTACACACAGCATATTGCCATCGGCCTGGGCCCAAGCCTTAAGCTTGATCCGGTGTTTCAAGTCGCCATCCCGCTGCTGCTGGCTATTTCCATCCTGGTGCACAGCGGGTCTAAGCGATCCACTTCGTAGGCCGGTCCCGGCCTGGCTTCATCACCCGGCGGCTCTGCAGAAGGTTGGCAAAACGGGTTGTTGAAGGTACACTGGCTGTAAGAATCAGTTATCTGCCCAGGAGGAACAAGCCAATGGCCAAAGCCGATTATATGCTGTCTATACTCTGGATGCTGAAGCAGCGCAAAAGAACGGCCGCCGAACTGGCAGACGAGCTTGAGCTGAGCGTCCGCTCGATCTACCGCTACATCGATGCGCTGTGCGCCAGCGGTGTCCCTGTAGAGGCCGATGCCGGGCCGGGCGGCGGCTTCTGGCTGCCGGAGCAATTCAGCACTGCTCCGCTATTCTTCAATGATGGAGAACGGCGGGCACTTGTACAGGCATCTGCCTTTGCCAGGGGGAGCGGCTACCCTTACGTTGATGCGCTCGACGGGGCAATTGCCAAGCTTAAGCGTTACAGCAATGAGGCCCAGCTGTCGCAGATGGAGCGCCATGAGAGCGGACTTGCGATCCTCCACTCCCCTGGAGAGCACCCTTCGCTGCTGCTTGAAGAACTGGAAGTCTGCACTGCGGAGGGTCTCTCTCTTCAGATGGAATACCGCAAGGGGAACGGTACCCCGGCGTCCTCCCGGTGCATCGACCCTTATGGTCTGGTGATGTGGAAGGGCCAGTGGTATCTCTCCGGCTTCTGCCATCTGCGCCAGGATATCCGCAACTTCCGGGTGGACCGGATCATCGGACTGCAGCGGACAGGGGCAGCCTTCCTTCGTCCTGACGGATTCTCGGCACGAGATTTCTTATTGCAGAGGCTGCTTCCTGCAACGGAGGAGGACTCTGAGTTAACCGCTGTGGTCATCGAAGCGGCCGAAGCCACCCTGAACGATCTGTGCAGTCACTGGCTATTCGGGCATACGCTGGAGCGGCGCAGCACGGGAAGTGCCCGGTTTCTGCTGAATCAGGCTGCCTTACACAGCTACGCCCCTTATTTCCTGTTGCCTTACGGCAAATCGCTGGCCATTGTGGAACCCGCGTCCCTCAAGCACAAGCTGTCCAGGGTTGCTGCGGATCTTGCCGAACATTATAAGGACTCTTAATCTCCTGAAGGATCACTGACCGCAGTTGTCAGTGATCCTTGTGTATATTGTTCATGAATCCAATAATGCCAGGAGGAACAGGGAATGAGAGAATTGAAGTATGACTTCTATATCGGTGCTGCCGTGGCAGAAGTATGGGAGGTTCTAGTCTCCCCGGAGAAGGTCCGGCAAATCTATTACGGAAGTGTAATCCGCTCCAGTTTTGTTGTGGGTGAGCAGCTGGAGTATGTAGGCCCGGGGGCAGCCGGGGAAGAGACGGTACATGTCTACGGCACTCTGCTCGAATATGTTCCGCAGCAGACGCTGCGCTATACCCATAGGACCGGCCCCGCTTACCTCACGAATAGAGAGAATTATGAGTCTGTCATCTCCTGGAAGCTGGAGCCAGCGGGCGGCTGTACCAGGCTGACACTGGTTCATGGAGACTGGCATCCGGATGATCCTTCCTACGATGCCAGCAACAGTTCATGGTGGCAGATTCTCTGCAATACGAAGACGCTGGCAGAAACCGGCCGCACACTGGATTTCGGCAGCCAGGAGTAGCAGCAGACAGCCTCCGCCTATGTTCAAACAATCGTCACCACAGAATAGACGCTTCTAATTTATTACTCTTCCGTATCCCTGCTATAAAGAGGCCTGTGCCGCTTTTATAGCAGGGATTATTTTTTCTTTCCCTAGGGAAACATTCTTGTTGCAAGGACAAATTTATTCACATATACTATTATTGTGGCAGGCTGCAATAATCTATGCCGCGTGCACAATACACTATATAAATGCATACTCCATACTTATGGCTATATATTCATTCATTCCATTTCATACGAAAGAAGGAGATCTTATGGCTGAAGCCGTTATTCCATTGTCAGAGGCTGTGAACGGCAGTACGCTGCGCATCAGCGGCATTGAAGTTCAAGGTGTGCTGCGGAGAAGACTGCTTGATCTGGGATTCGTCGTCGGGAATAGCGTAGAAGTGCTGCGGCGCAGCCCGCTGGGAGATCCTACGGCATTCCGGGTAAGCAATACGACGATTGCCCTGCGCCGGGAAGAGAGCTCTTTAATCTACGGGCAATTAATGGGAGGCGGTGAAGGATGAGCCAGTACACGGTCGCTTTTGCAGGCAATCCCAACACGGGTAAGAGCACGCTGTTCAATCTGCTGACCGGCATGCGCCAGCATACCGGCAACTGGGCAGGCAAAACCGTAGTCACCGCCGAAGGCGGGTTCTACCACAAGAACCACACGTACCTGGCTGTGGATCTTCCGGGCACCTACTCGCTCTACTCCAACTCCGCCGATGAAGAGGCTGCGAGGGACTATATTATTTTTGAACAGCCGGATGTAACGCTAGTGGTCCTGGATGCTACCTCGCTGGAACGCAATCTTAACCTTGCCCTGCAGGTACTGGAGATCACCGGCCGTGCCGTGGTCTGCATCAATCTGATTGATGAAGCCCGCCGGCTTGGAATTGATATCAATCTGAAGCGGATCTCCAAGAGGCTCGGCGTTCCCGTAACCGCTATTTCTGCCCGTAACAAAATCGGTATTGAAGCGCTGCTTGATCAAATCGAGCGCGTGGCCACGGGTGCATTCAAGGCAGAGCCGCTGAAAATCACCTACAGCACCGACATTGAGCAAGGCATTGCCGAGCTGATTCCTATGGTTGAGCAGACCATCGGTTCGAGATACCCCGCCCGCTGGATTGCCCTCCGGCTGCTGGATGGTGATCACAGCCTGCTTACTTCACTCAAAGCCCGCATGGGCCGCAAGGATATTCCCGTAAGCGAGGAGGTGGTCGGCCATGGAATCACCGCATGCCATTAACGGTCACGACCCGGTGGATTCTCTGCTCGCGGCCGCTAAGAAGCTGGCTGATCAAGGGGGAATCCGCGATGAGATTGTCAGCGGGATCTACGGCGTATCCGCCGCCATCTGCAGCGATGCAGTCACTTACCAAGATAAGAAGAAGCTTGGCAGCACCTATAAACTGGATAATATCGTTACCTCCAAGCTCTGGGGCTTCCCCATCATGCTTGCCGGTCTCGGCCTGGTATTCTGGATTACGATTGCCGGGGCCAACTATCCTTCAAGCTGGCTTGCCTCCCTCTTCAGCTGGATCGAGGGCTATCTGACTGCAGGATTCACCGCTCTTCATGCGCCGGCCTGGCTGCATGGCGTCCTTGTGCTCGGATTGTACCGCGGAACCTCATGGGTCATCAGTGTCATGCTGCCGCCGATGATGATTTTCTTCCCGGTGTTTGCGCTGCTGGAGAATTTCGGGTATCTGCCCCGGGTAGCCTTTAACATGGACCGCCTGTTCAAGAAATCCGGCGGCCACGGCAAGCAGGCCTTAACGATGTCGATGGGCTTCGGCTGCAATGCTGCCGCCATTCTCTCGACCCGCATTATTGAATCGCCCCGTGAACGGATGCTGGCTATTCTGACCAACAACTTCGTGCCCTGCAACGGCCGCTGGCCCACACTTATCCTGCTCTCCTCCATGTTCATGGTCGGAGCCGCTACAACCGGAATGCTGCGCACCTTCTCCACGGCTCTGGTACTGATGGGCATCGTGCTGGTCGGCATTACCGTAACTCTGAGTGTATCCTGGGTCATGTCCAGAACAGCGCTGCGCGGTGTGCCTACCCATTACACGCTGGAGCTTCCGCCATACCGCCGCCCGCAGATCTGGAAGACAATCATCCGCTCCTCCAAAGAGAAATCGCTTAATGTGCTGACCCGTGCTATCGTCGTAGCCGCACCGGCCGGCATTATCACCTGGATTCTCGGCAATGTGTTTGTCGGCGGGGAGAGCGTGCTTAACCATATGGCTGCATTCTTTGATCCTTTTGCCCAACTGCTCGGCATGGACGGCTTCATTATTATGGCCTTCATCCTGGGGCTCCCGGCCAATGAGATTGTGCTGCCCATCCTGCTCATGGGCTACATGTCCTCGGGTGCCATGGTCGATATTGAAGGTCTTGGCAGCATCAAGGATATCTTCCTGAGCCACGGCTGGACCTGGCTGACTGCACTGAATATGATGTTGTTCTCCCTGCTGCATTATCCTTGCGGCACCACGCTGGTGAACATCTACAAGGAGACCAAAAGCATGAAGTGGGCGGTGCTCTCCGCCGTCATTCCGCTCGGCATCGCCATCGCGGTAACCTTCCTGGTTGCAGCCGCTGCCCGGCTGTTCGGCTGGGTATGATGGCACGCCGCTGGCCCGTCTCTCTGCCGCTTTAGGGCGGGGGGAGCGGGATGTTGGGGCGGACGTTGGGGCCGGACGATGAAGCGGGACGCCCGGGCTAGGCGATGGAGTGGAGCGTCGGGGCCGGACGGAATGCCAGGGAGAAAATGTGCGGGCGGTGCTGCATTAGGCTGCGATTCCACTGCCATGCATTATACGCCGCTTGGTGCATTATCGGGGGGGCTGGTGATTCGGGGGCTTCACGGTACTTTCGGGGCTTGCTGCCCCTCCTCCCCTTCCTCTTCAAAATCCTGCATGAAATACAACATTCCCATCGCGATAAGCGATGAAAATCGAAATTGTTGTAAAAACTCCCATGACGCCTCAAAAATACAGGATTTCCCTTGTTTTCATTGAATTTATGTTAAAATTCTTGCATTTTCTACAATAATTCTCTTTAATGGCCCGGTACCGCTACTCAAAGTTGTAATTTGTGCAACATTTGAATCAGTTCATCTTATTATCAGCGATGGGAAGGCTGCTAATTAGGAGTAGCGTTACATACAGGCTGCATAACTTCATTTCGCGTACACAAAAGCCTAAAATTACTCTGCAGATATCAAAAACTCCATAAATTTGCGAAAATCATCCCTCTCAAGCTACTCTGCAGCCACTCCCCATGCTACTTAACAAGCACCTTTACTACTGCTCTACTCCTACTCTAAAACCGCTCTCCAGCCACTCTCTGCTATACCACATACTACTCAACAAGCACCTTTACTACTGCTATACTCCCACTCTACATCTGCTCTCCAGCTACTCTCCAGCTACTCTCCAGCCTCCCTCATCCTACTCTAATGTCCCTCCTACCCTACCGCTCCAGCTGCTGCCGATCCCTCCCGTGACCCTCCGTCTTGGCTATTTGACTCCCCTTCTGCTTAATGTTAGGGTGATTTGGAAGCCATAATTTTCCGGGAGGGAATGTTCATGACAGCAGTGAAGCTCAGTATCGATTACGATGCATTTGAAGAAGGTAAGCGGATAGAGACGGAGATTGAACAATTGAGCAAAAGCCCCGAAGCCGCTGGAGTAAGCAGTCTGACGATTGGGGATTGGGGGCAAGCCTACGAGAACAGCTCGGAGGATGCCGTCCAGGCGCTGGTGAAGCACAGTGCAAGTTTCCCTGCGTTGCGCAAGCTTTTTATTGGGGAAATGGGGTATGAGGAATGTGAAATTTCGTGGATTACCCAAACGGACCTCTCTCCACTGCTTCCCGCTTATCCGGAGCTGCAGTCATTGACTGCGCAGGGCGGCACGGACTTGCGGCTGAGCCAACTGCAGCATGAGAAGCTCGAGGAACTGATTATTATAACAGGCGGACTCGGTAAAAATGTCCTGGCCGATATCGCCGCCGCCAATCTGCCTAATCTGCAAAAGCTGGAATTATATCTAGGCGTGGACAACTACGGCTTTGACGGCGGTCTGGAAGACCTGTATCCGCTGATCGAACCCGGAAAGTTCCCCAAGCTTACCTATCTGGGACTCAAAAACAGTGAAATCCAGGATGAAATCGCTGCAGCCTTAGCCGATGCACCTATTCTGGATCAGCTCGAGACGCTCGACCTGTCACTCGGAACCCTTAGCGATACCGGCGCCGAGGCGCTGCTCGCCAGCGGGAAGATCAAAGGACTAAAGCTGCTCAACTTGAGCCATCATTATATGTCTGACGGAATGATTCAGCGCTGGAAGAACAGCGGACTGCCTGCCGATGTCAGCGACCAGCAGAAAAGCGACGACGAGGATGACTGGCGTTATCCGTCGATCACCGAGTGATGCCACCCGTAGAGCCGCTGATTGTGTTCTGCAATCCCGGCGACAGGCGCTCGGAAGGCATCCAGCAGGCGCGAAGCCGCCTCGGCATGCCTCCGGCAGTCCTGATTCCGTACGCTGGGCTGTTGCAGGGCCAGCCGCTGGCTGATTTGCTGGAGCAGACGGGGTATAGGCTGGACATGCTACCGGTGCGGGAGCAGCCGCTGGGCGGAGTGTCCGGGCAGGCGGGGCAGCGGGTTGATGCAATGCAGGTACTGGATGCATTGCAGGGACAAGCAAAGGTGAATTCACCGGCACCGGACAGATTGCCGGAGCTAACAGAGCTGGCTGCCCAAGGCCGCGACATCAGCCGGCTGGCCATGCCGGCCGCATCTGCCCCCGCAGCGCCTGCCCCGGACACGGCCCCGCCGCTGCTGCGGCTGGAGTCGCCGGGCGGCAGCTTCGAAACCGAGCGCGCCTTGATCGCGCTCGGTGCGCCGGATGCGCCGGACGCAGACGACTCGCTGCATCCTTACGGCGGCCAGCCGGACCTCCGTCCGCTGAGCTTCAAGACGGCCGGCGCGCTCAAGGATATGCCCGGCGTGCTGCATCATCCGTCCCAGTGGTTCCGCGGCTACTGCCGGCTGCTGGCCCGGATTCAGCGTGAAGCCGCGCAGCTCCTGCCCTCCGCCCGCTGGACCAACCATCCCGGCGAGATTGCCGCGATGACCGATAAACGCCGGACGCAGCAGATTCTGGCCGCGGCTGGCGTCCCTATTCCCCGGCCGCTCAGGAGCAGCAGCGGACAAGCACCCGTGGACTACGCCTCCCTCCGCGGGCTGATGCTCTCGCAGCGGATGCACCGCGTATTCATCAAGCTGGCCAGCGGCTCAGCCGCATCCGGCGTCATTGCCTATCAGCTCCATCCGGCAACGGGAGCCGAGGTGGCGGTCACTACCATCGGGGTCGAGAGCTATATCACCCGCCCCCCGGTGTATTATAATTCCGGCAAGCTGCGGCGCTATACGGACTCTGCGCTCCTCGCCGGAATCATCAATTGGCTCTACCGCCACGGCGCCTATGCCGAGCAGTGGATTCCGAAGCCCGGCGCGGGCGGGCAATCGTTCGATATCCGCCAGCTGGTTGTTGCCGGTGTGGCCTGCCACTCGGTTGCACGGGTAAGCAGCACACCGATAACGAACCTGCATCTGCGCAGCCGCCGGATGACCCCGGCCGAAGCCGGTCTCACGGAGGACATGCAGGCAGAGGTACGGCATACGGCCGAGCAGTCTCTGGCTGCTTTTCCGCGTTCCTCCGTGGCGGGAATTGATGTACTCTTGGGGAGCACCGGGCGGACGTATACGGCGGATGTGAACCCTTTTGGCGACTTATTGTACGATGTGGAATACCACGGCTGCAGCACCTATGAATGGGAAATGAAACAGCTATCCGGGAGGAACCTGGCCCTATGACCGATATGAATGCCGTTGTCGGCACCCACGATATCTTAATGATTACGCTCGATACGCTGCGCTATGATGCCGCTGTTCTGGAGGAGGCCAATTGTCCCAATCTGTGCGGCAGCGGTTCCTGGGAAAAGCGGCATACACCCGGCAGCTTCACCTATGCGGCCCATCACGCCTTCTTCGGCGGATTCCTGCCCACTCCGGCCACTACGAATAAGGCTGAGCATGTGCGGCTCTTCCATTCCCGGAATACCGGCCTTGCGACGCATCCCCATACCTGGCTGTTCGATACGCCGGATATGGTGTCAGGGCTGGCGGCGGCGGGATATCAGACGGTGTGTATCGGGGGCGTCATCTTTTTCAGCAAAAAGGTTCCCCTCGCCCGTGTCCTGCCCGGTTACTTCCAGCATAGCTACTGGCGGATGACGTTCGGGGTGACGAACCCGCGCTCCACGGAGCATCAGGTAAATCATGCGCTCAAGATACTGAACAATACCGCGCTGGACCAGCGATTGTTTATGTTCATTAATGTCTCGGCGATCCACGGCCCGAATCATATGTTCCTGCCTGGGGCGAAGCGTGATTCTGTGGACAGCCAGCGCGCTGCCCTCCGCTATGCCGACGGTGAACTGGGGCGTCTGTTTGCTGCCTTCCGCGAACGCGGTAACCCTGTGTTCTGCCTGGCGTTCTCCGATCATGGAGAAGCTTACGGTGAAGACGGCTACCAGGGCCACCGGCTGGCGCATGAAACGGTATGGAATGTTCCTTACCGCGAATTTTTTATATAGCTGTACTATCCCGCAAAAGGAAGGAGAACGTATGACGTCAATCCGGCAATCCACTTATTACAAGAGCAATGACGGGCAACCTCCCTTCTCCTCCGGGGAGCTTCAGGAATGGACCGGACAGATTACGGCCAATCCTTACCGCAATTATCTCTATTCCTATCCGCACAAAACCGCTTACCGCGAGTTCGCGGCCCCCATTTCTTTAGAGGAACTGTGGCGGAACGAGCCTGCGGAGAGTTTCTTCTTATATATGCATATTCCCTTCTGCGGCGCACGCTGCGGCTTCTGCAACCTGTTCACCCTGCCCGATAAAAGAGCGAATGTCCACGCCGAGTACGTAGACGCGCTGGAACGGCAGGCGAAGCAGTGGGCTGCTTTTACCAGTCACAAACCTTATGCGCGCTTCGCCATCGGCGGCGGAACGCCAAGCCTGCTGGCTCCCGCGCAGTTGAACCGGCTGTTCGGCATTGCTGCGGATATCATGGGAGTGGATCTCTCAGCCACATCCATCTCCGTCGAAACCTCACCCGAGACGCTGACGGAGGAGAAGCTGTCGATTCTGAAGGAGCATGCCGTGGACCGGGTCAGCATGGGCATCCAGAGCTTCGTGGCCGCCGAGTCGGCTGCCATCTACCGGCCGCAGGACCCGGACGTGGTATACCGGGCGCTTGAGCTGCTGGGCAAATATGATTTCCCCATCCTCAATCTGGATCTGATCTACGGACTTCCGGGGCAAACGGTGGAATCATGGCTGTATTCGCTGAATCAGGCGCTGCTGCATGAGCCGGAGGAGATCTTCATCTATCCGCTCTACACCCGTGAGCATACGATTGTGAAGCCGGGCGATCTGCTGCGTCAGAGTGATATCCGCCATGAGTGTTATCAGGCTGCATGCCGGCTGCTGGCGGAGCATGGCTACCGCCAGTACTCGATGCGCAGGTTCGCCAAGGAGGATGCAGGAACCGGGAAGGATCTTCTGGATTACAGCTGCCAGGAGGAAGGCATGGTCGGTCTCGGCTGCGGTGCCCGCTCCTATACCCGGAATGTGCACTACGCTTCACGCTACGGCGTCAGCCGCAAAGCTACAGAGCGCATCATCGCTGACTATGTAGCAGCCGAACGTTATGATACTGCTGACTACGGGATTGTACTGAGCCTTGCAGAACAGAAACGGCGCTTCATTCTCAAAGCTATCCTGCATAGCGAAGGTCTCACCGTGGCAGATTACAGCAGGAGATTCGGTTCTGCGGTCCGGGAAGATCATCCCGAGCTGGGCCTGCTGGTACAGAGCGGCTTCGCCAAGGATGAAGAGGGCATCCTGCGGCTGACTCCGGATGGGCTCGGCTACTCCGATTCCATCGGGGACTGGTTCATCTCCGGCGAGATCAGGGAGCAGATGAAGGGGTTCATCCTGCCATGAAGGCGGTCCTCTACTACCGCGGCTCCCTCTCCTCCTGCAACTATGACTGCCCTTACTGCCCCTTCGGCAAAATAAAAGACAGCGCCGCTACCCTCGCCAAAGACCGTGAGCATCTTACGGCCTTCGTCCACTGGGTGTCGGAGCAGGGAGCGGCAGGCCACCGGCTGTCTATTTTCTTCAATCCCTACGGGGAAGGACTGACACACCGCTGGTACCGGGACGCGCTAATCACTCTATCCCATCTGGAGCATGTGGACAAAGTCGCCATCCAGACGAATTTGTCGGCCCGGCTTGATTTCACCGCAGAGCTGAATCCGGCCAAATCCGCCTTCTGGGCGACCTATCATCCCGGGCAGGTGAGTGAGGAACGGTTCCTGGCGCAGTGTATGACTGTATACGGGCAGGGCATTCCATTCAGCGTGGGCAGTGTAGGTGTTCATGGCGCTTTTCCGGCTATTGCCTCGCTGCGTGCCGCCCTGCCGGAGGATGTCTATCTGTGGGTGAACGCCTACAAGGACAAGCCGGATTATTATGCGCCAGAGGATGTAGGCTTCCTTAGTGGGATAGATCCTTATTTCCGGATCAATGCCGTTGACTACGACAGTCTGGGCAAAAGCTGCAATGCAGGCAGCAACGTGTTCTATGTGCAAGGGGCAGGTCTCGTGAAACGCTGCTACAAGGACCGCGCGGTCATCGGTAACCTCTACCACGATGGTCTCGAAGGACTCGCTGCGCTGCGCAGCTGCCGGATGAAGGTCTGCGACTGCTACATCGGCTATATTCATATGCCGGAGCTTGGCCTGGAGCAGATTTACGGCTCCGGATTGCTGGAGCGGATCCCTTACGGCGCGGGAGAGAGAATCCCAGACGAAATGAGGGAAATGGGGATCCAGCGGTGAGCGGGTTTGGGTTGGCAGATTGGGTTGGCAGATTCGATAGAATGGATACGGCGATGGATAGATACCTCTAAGGTCGGGCGAGTTCCAAACACACTTTCTCTTCTATGTGTGTATTTCGTACAATTAAAAGAAGGATAAACACCGGATGTGTGCGGATAAGTGTATGCTGTACAACTAAAAATGGCCGAAGGCGCTCATTTGGGGAAAGTCTGTCCTTTTAGTTGTAGAAAGTGCAGCTATTAGACTGGAAAGACAATGGCTGGTGATTTTAGTTGTAGTTAATACAGTTATTGTCGGATGAGGTTCTTAGCTTCGAGCAGAAGTCTGGTTCTATCTCCTAGGCCGCTATTTCGAAAGAGTACCGTTCAGTGGATAGAGCAAATGTGGCTACAATATGGCTACAAGGTGGCTACAATGAAGCGAAAAGTTACGGGAGGACAAAGCAATGACGGCTCAGCTACATGCTCAGACACAAACAGGGGTAACGATATGGCTCACCGGCCTGTCCGGGGCGGGCAAGTCCACGCTTGCCGCTCTGCTCAAGGACCGGCTGCAGGAGCAGGGCCGGGCAGTCGAATGGCTTGACGGTGATGAGCTGCGGCGCATACTGAGCCGGGGCCTTGGCTTCAGCCGCGAGGACCGGCTCGAGAATATCCGCAGGGCGGTCTATATCGCCGGCCTGCTGAACCGGCACGGCGTCGTCACCGTGGTCTCGGTGATCAGCCCTTATGCCGACATGCGCAGCTATGCCCGCGGGGAGCTGCCGGGGTTCGTGGAGGTCTATGTAGACTGCCCTCTCCCCGTGTGTGAAGCGCGGGATGTCAAAGGGCTTTACGCCAAGGCCCGCTCCGGTGAAATCCCGGCCTTCACCGGGATCTCCGATCCTTATGAGGCTCCGGACCACCCGGAGCTGAGGCTGCACACGGCAGAGCGTACCCCAGAGGAATGCGTGGAGGAAATGATAGACTGGCTTACGGAGAACCGGCTCTATCAGCCGTGGCGCTAAAGTTAGAGTTCGGACATTCTCCTGCTTCGCCTGCACTATGAGCATAATAGAAGGGAGACTTATAGCGTTTAGCCATGAGCCTCCCTTCTATTGATATGAAGCTCCCGTTCTTCTAACAAACCAGCTGCGTTGCCCAGGCATCCTCCACCGTTGCTTTACCGCGCCTCCTCTTACTCCGCCTCATCCTGCTTCATTATGTCTTACACAGTGATCATCAGCTGCTGCTTATTTCCGTGATTTGTTACTTTGACGGCGCTGCCAGGTTAGCCCTAGTGCTATCAAGATCACCATCCCCGCACCCGCTCCCACATATAGCAGCCAGGGTGCTGTTGCTGAATGGTTGTCTACAGGTACTGAAGGTGCATCACCTTCAGCGGTCTCTGGCGGAGCTGTCGGCGACCCGCCGCCGGTACCTGGCCCCAGCTCATTCAGATCTTCCTGCGCGTCAGCATACAGGGCAGTTCGGCTGCACAGGCTCGTAGTCAACTCACTCTGTTCTTCATCCCCCTTCGCTAGGTTTCCATCTGCTTCCGCTCCTCTTGCATAAACCATATAGCGTTCCCCCTCGGCGAACTCAAAGCCGCAGCTGTCTCCGGACTGCGCCGTATTTACGGTCACTTGATTACCCAAATCCCCCTTCCACCGGGCCCCCACCTGAAAGGTAACCTGCATGGGATCAGCACTGGATTGCATAATTCCGGATGGTTTGGTGACCGATATTACGGTGCCTTCAAACACAGCCGCACTGTCTTCCAGAGCCTCCAGCGGCGGAGCTGGTATGACACAAGAACAGGCATAGGTAACCTGCGGACGTACAGTCAGTAGTGTCATGGAGACAAGCAGGACGCACAGGATCATGAGCAAGACGCCCGGGATTCTTTTTATCGCAATCATCATAATCACTCTCCTTATTCCCCAGACGAAATTCCCAGAGAAAGGTTACTCTATAAACCATAAAATCCCATACCAGCTAAAAGGCACGCGGGAATAATAGGACAGTCAGCGTAATAACAGCTACGTGATAACGCCTGCGTCATGGGCATGTGATAGCAAGCTGCGACCAGACAGCTACGTGATAACGGCTGCATCATGAGCATGTGCTACCAGCTATGCCTGACGGATATATGATAGCGGCTGGCTCATCATGTCTGCAGGCTAACCCCCAATATTTACCCGCATCTACTTTCTGCATCTGCTCTTCGTATTTACTCTCTAAATTCACTCTCTATGTCCACCCTCCGCCTCGATCTCCCGCGCAATTGCGGTCAGCTGCCGCATCCCTTCGCGCAGCAGTGCTTCGCTGGCGAAGGAGTAGCTGAGGCGCAGCCAGGACTTCATCTCGCCCAGCGGATCACAGATTTCACCGGGAACGAAGGAGATAGACTGCTCCATACAGCGTACAAACAGCGTATCTACGGACACTGTGTCCGGCAGCTTCACCCACAGGTTCAGCCCGCCCTGCGGCGCTGTCCATTCCCAGCCGGTGGCTGCAAGCTCCTCCTCCATAATCTCCTTATGCACCTGAAGCGCGATCCGCAGCTTGCCGAGATGCTGCTGCAGGCGCGGCGAGGTGTAGTAGTGGAGAAATATCTTCTGATTCAGCAGCGGCGTCCCGTTGTCCGCCAGCGACTTGGCGGCAATCAGCCGCTCCATGAACGGATAACGGCAGGCTACTGCGCAGATCCGCAGCCCGGGGGCCACGTACTTGCTGAAGCTGCTGATATAGATGACCCAGCCTTCGGTATCATAGGCAAAAAACGGTGCCGGCGGTTCCTCCTCAAAGTGCATATCACGGAACGGATCATCCTCCACCAGCAGGCAGCGGTAGCGCTCCGCCAGCTCAACGAGCAGCTTGCGCTGCTTAGCCGGCACCGTATAACCCGTCGGATTATGGTGCGTCGGGTTAATATAGAACATCCGCGGCTTATGCCTGCGCATCAGTTCTTCGACCGCCGCCAGATCATACCCCTGGGGCGAGATCTCCACCGGAACCAGCCGCGCGCCTGCCCGGCGGAAAATATCCAGCGCCACACTATAAGTCGGACGCTCCACCAGCACGGCATCCATCGGGCCGAGCATGATTCCGGCGATCAGATTGATCGCCTGCTGCGCTCCCGAAGTAATCAGCAGCTCGCGGGCCGACAGCTGCAGCCGGTACCGGTCATGGAAATGGCTGCTCAGCGTAGCGCGCAGCTCCTCATCCCCCTGCACGGTGGAATAGGTACCCATGACCTTCGGGTAGAGGTCGAATACTTTTTTGACATAATCGGACAGGAACAGGTTGGGCAGCAGACCCGGATCAATCAGCGCTTGAGAGAACTGGTAAGTCACCGGCTTCCGCTGAATATCAGACATCGGACTCTTGACCGTATACCCTAATACGGCTGCCCCCTCCTCCACCGAATTGGCCAGCCGGCTGCCCGGCGATACATAATAACCGGATTTGTCTTTGACATACAGCATACCGTTCTCCGTAAGTGCCCGGTAAGCCTTAAATACCGTCAGCCGGTGGACACCCAGCTCATCCGCCAGCAGCCGGATCGACGGCAGCTTGTCATGGGGCTTCCACTCCCCGCGCCCGATCCGATTCGCCATGAACTCATAGACTTGGCGGAACAAGGGATTACTTTGCTCTGCTCCCACTGACTTCTTCATATACCCCCGCCCTCTCCACAATATACTCACAGCCGCCCCGCTGCCCACAGCTCACCGCTCGCCGCTCACTCCTGCGCACACTTTCGCCAACTGCTCTTTGCCCTATTGTACAGCATTCCGCCCGGCAACTGTTCTGTGTTCCGCAATCTGTTCTGCGCCTATGAGGATATGATTAACAGAATACTTCAAGAGATTGCCACATTACCACCACAAAGGGGCACGGAAACATGATTATGTTAGCTTATTCACTGGTCTGTCTGATCTTCGGCACAACCTTTCTCGCGATCAAAATCGGCGTAGACGCCGGAGCGCCGCCGTTCTTCTCTGCGGGACTTCGTTTTTTCACGGCAGGGGCGGTGCTGTTCCTGTTCATGGTAGTGAAAGGCAAAGCCAGCTTCTCGCTGCTACTGCGCAAGGAAATGCTGTTCACCGGAGCAACGCTGACCTTCGGCACCTTCGCCGCACTTTACTGGGCCGAGCAATATGTATCCTCCGGACTTGCGGCCGTATTATCGGCAACCGGGCCGATGATGATTCTGCTGATGCAGATGGCTTTTCTCCGGCAAAAGGCTCCTGGCTACTCGCTGTTCGGCTGTATCATCGGCTTCACCGGCGTACTGCTGCTTGTGCTGCCCAGCCTTGCGGCTGATGTCACTCCGCTCTGGCTGATCGGCTGTGTTGTCGTCCTGATCGGAGAAATCTGCTATGCGGCAGGTGCGATCTACTCCAAAAAAGTAACCACTACCTTCTCCGGAGTATCACCTGTGGCACTGAATGCGGCCCAGATGATGTACGGCGGAGCGTTATTGTTCATCATATCGCTGATTACCGAGCCGCTGCATCCCTCCTTCCTGCTATCGTTCAAAACCGCAGGCTCCCTGCTCTACCTGACCGTTGTCGGCTCCATGGTTGGTCATACCATGTTCTACTGGCTCGTCTCCAAGACGAATCCCGTCTTTCCGTCAACCTGGCTGTATATCTCTCCGCCGATTGCCGTCGGGGTGGGCTTCCTGTTCTATAACGAGACGGTAACCTGGGTAACGCTGCTTGGTGTATTCACCATTATCGCTGGCACGGTCCTTGTGAATGCAGGCGCGCTGAAGCAGCTGATTTTCAAACAAAAACCGGCAATACCCGTACTACATAAAACAAGTATTGAAGCTCTTCCGCAGGAGTAGCTCTGCCCGTGCCAAACAAAAACAGTCTGGACCCTGATCAAAGGGCTCCGGGCTGTTCTGTTGTCTTTATATATGGCTCAAATATGGCTCAAGCACCATGAACCTTAATGCTGCTCCACAGAGCTGAAATACAAATTCAGCGGCAATTCTTCATCACTCTGGTTACTGTTCGATATCCTGTAGGTGATAAACAGCTTGTTCTCACCCTCGCCGTATGCCCAGGATTCTTCGATTGAGCCTGTCAGCGGCTTAAGCGGAAAGGCCATCCGGTCAATAGATTGAACGGATTGCTCGACTTTGTCAGTCTCTTCAGCGTCCGCAGGTTTGTATTGGTCCAGAAAAGCACGCACCAGCTCTCTTGCATCCTCATAACCGCTGTCCGATCTGGGGAAGACCGTCCCTATCCGGTACCCAATGATTGTACCCGTTGTAACATCTGCCGTAATCTGCTGGATGAACTCCATTGGATTGACGGTCAGGATCTCATCCTGCATGATTGTACCCAAATTCGGATCAAATTCCCCAACAGCATCCGTAACTTCCAGAACGGCAAGCCCGTCTTCGAGCGGCTGGTTGAACACAGCCCTGTGCCCTTCCACCTGTGTGAACAATTCTGCGTACTTCGGGGTGTCCTTGCTGCATCCGGCAGATAACAACGTTAGGATGACTATCCCGCATATGAGAACGAAGCATGATTTCCTCAAATGAATACACCTCCTTGCCTGATCAAACCTTACCATACATGTGAGGAAAGAGCATTAAATAAATACCATATATTAGAATTTTCTATTTTTTCCTTAACGCAAATCTGATTAAGCTACCTATTTTTTTCAGAAAATTATTATATATGACGTACTATATATTGCATTTATGATCATTGTTGCGTATTATATAAGCAAGTTAGGGAATTTAATTCCAAATAGGACGTCTGAATGAAGAGGGGGAATCGGCGCACGGTGCTCCTTTTCTGCCAAGGGAGTGCCTGTATCTATAACGTAAACCGGAAAGTGGAGGAAAACTGTGATCGAACTGACAACCCGGCAATTGCAAATTATTGAGATTGTGAAAAAAAGAGCGCCGATTACCGGAGACCAAATCGCGGAAAGCCTGGGCCTGAGCCGGCCGACCATCCGGGGGGACTTGTCTATCCTGGTTATGCTCGAATATGTCGATGCGAAGCCGAAGGTCGGCTACTTCCCCGGTACCAAAGCTGCAGCGCGCCATAACAGCCGGGGGCTGCTGCAGGATACCAAGGTTAGCGATATCCAGAGCATCCCGGTCATTATCCGCGAGAATACAACGATTCAGGACGCTGTAGTTACACTGTTTCTTCAGGATGTCGGTACGCTGATCATTTGTGATAGCGACGGCAAGCTGACCGGTGTCGCCTCGCGCAAGGACTTCCTGAAGGTCACGCTCGGTAATCCCGGAGCGGTAACCATGCCTGTGAGCATGGTCATGACCCGCCAGCCCAAGGTAGTAACTGTTTCGCCCGATGACACGGTGCTTGACGCCGCGCAGCGCATGATATACCACGAGGTAGACAGTCTGCCGGTAGTTGTTCCCCGCAGCGGGGAAGGGTCCGGCTCAGGTCTGGACGTAGTAGGGCGGCTCACGAAGACTTCCATCGTGAAGCTTCTCCTCGAGCTTGAAGCCAAAGGATAATGGAGGAATCGATAGAGCATGGAGCCATCCACCCATTACATTACGATATGCTCGGATTCTATTGGAGATACGGCGGAAGCTGTCGTGCAGGCCGTCATTCACCAATTTCAGAATCAGCGTGTCACGATCAGAAGATACGGCAATGTCAGACATGAAGATGAACTGCGCAAATTAATGGAAGAGACCGCCCAGCTTCAGGGTTTCGTAGCTTATACCCTGGTCCAGCCGGAGCTGCGGGAGATGATCCGCGAGGAGGCGGTCCGCCTCGATCTGCGGATTGTGGATATTATGGGCCCGATGATGCAGGCCTTCATCGATACCTTCGATGATGCTCCGGAGGCCAGGCCCGGACTGCTCCATCAGCTGGATGAGGAATATTTCAGCCGGATCGAGGCGATTGAATTCACCGTCGCCTGTGATGACGGACGTGATCTCGGGGCCATGCTTAAGGCAGATATTGTTCTGCTCGGCATGTCCCGCACCTCGAAGACACCGCTCAGCATCTTTCTGGCCCACCGCGGTAAGAAGGTGGTGAATTATCCGGTTGTCCCGGAGGTCGGTCCGCCGCAGCAGCTGCTGAGCCTGCCGCCGAACCGGATCATCGGACTGACCATGAAGCCGGAGTACATGCTGAAGATCCGCTCTGAGCGGCTGAAGATGCTGGGTTTGCCTACCGGCTCGCAATATGCCAGCCTCGAACGCATTACAGAAGAGATGGAATATGCGGCAACACTGTTCGCCAAGCTGGGCTGCCCGGTTATTGATATTACGGATAAGGCGATTGAAGAAACCGCCGGCATTATCATGGGATATATCTAATCTAACTATTCTAACTACACTGGAGGGAATCATTATGGAACGCGAATTGGCACTGGAAATTGTACGGGTCACTGAATTGGGTGCTTTATCCTCAGCACGCTGGATTGGCCGGGGCGACAAGAATGCGGCAGATGATGCTGCCACAACCGCAATCCGTTCCATGTTCGATTCTGTCTCCATTGACGGAACCGTGGTGATCGGCGAAGGCGAGATGGATGAGGCGCCGATGCTCTATATCGGAGAACGTGTCGGTAACCAGAGCGGGCCTTCAGTCGATGTAGCGGTAGATCCGCTGGAAGGGACCGAGGTCGTCGCCTGCGGACTGCATAATGCACAGTCGGTGATTGCAATTGCTGACAAGGGCAGCCTGCTGCATGCGCCGGATATCTATATGGAGAAGCTGGCCTGCGGACCGGAGCTGGCCGGTAAGCTAAGCCTGGACGAACCGGCCGAAGTAACGCTGCGCAAAGCCGGCATGATCACCGGCAAAGCGCTCTCCGAGCTGACGGTGATGGTGCTGGACCGCAAGCGGCATGAAGGCTTAATCAGCATCCTGCGTGAAGCAGGCGTGCGCATCAAGCTGATCAATCACGGCGATGTCGCCGGGGCAATAGCCGCTGCGCTGCCGGACAGCGATGTAGATCTGTACATGGGCTCCGGGGGAGCACCGGAAGGTGTCCTCGCCGCTGCCGCACTGCGCTGCCTGGGCGGCGAGCTTCAGGGCAGGCTGCTGCCCGAAGGCCCCTTCGAGATGCAGCGCTGCCTGCAGATGGGCCTGGACAATCCGGCACGGGTGCTGTCCATGGAGGATATGGTCGGCACCGGCGATGTCATCTTCGCCGCCACCGGGGTAACCTCCGGCGAGTTCCTCAGCGGCGTCCGCTTCATCGGCAAGGAACGCGCCGAGACCCATTCGGTGATCATGCGGGCGCAGAGCCGCACGATCCGCTACATCCGCAGCATTCATTTCCTGCCGGGCAAGGACATCCCGGAGGTCATTCCGGCCAGAGCCAATGCGGCCTTTATGTAGGATCTGGATATACAAAAGGGTTTCCGTGAAGTCCGGCTGGACTTCACGGAAACCCTTTTATTATCTCGCTGACACAGTTCCATGCTTAAAGTGACGGCAAAGCCGTTCCCATTAGCTTTAGCTTTAATGACAAATTCCGTCATCTAGCCTGTCAGCACGTCATAACGTCCCTGATTCTTACCGGCTGCGGCTGTGGTCTCTCAGCAGCTCGTCACTGCCGTCCACCTTCACCTCACCGCTCTTGTTGACCCGCGCTTCCTCGCGTCTGACCGTATCCTGTACCTGCTCGGTTCCCTGAACCTCACGTTTGTGAATTCCGACTTCACCGGTATCGACCGTATTCTTGCGGACCTCCACCTGCTCCTCGCTCACCGGGACATTGATCATTTTCTGCTCTTCAATGATCTCCTTGTGTACGTTGACCTCACCTGTCTGCACCTTGTTCTTGGATACATCCAGCTGTTCTTCACGCAAACGCAGCTTGCGGTCTTCATCCAGATCATTGGACCTGCCAGTTCGTGTATGATCCAGCGTCCCGTCTATGCCATTCGCTGTACCGGAATATACATCTCCCGTCATTCCCGGCCGGTTCACATCATCCAGTGCTCTTGTCCCCGGGAGATCATGCTCCGTTGCCGAATTCATCGTATCCAGCCCTGTATCATCCCTGCCTTCAAGACCCGAGCCGTTGAACGCGGCATCCACGGTATCTGTTACCGAATGACGTGCGGTATCCGCAGCATCGCCGGTTGTATTAGGATCATCCATATAACGGTCTGCGTTCGCTGAATTATGGTTGCGGAATATCGAGTATGCATCACTTTCCCGCGTGTTATCTGTATCAACCATAACCAGAATGCGCCCTTCATCCACATAATTGTCATAACTCTCCGCTTCATCCTCCGGAATACCCAGCCCGATCAGACCGCCCACAAGCCCGCCTGTTCCTGCACCTACGGCTGCTCCCGTCAATGTCGCGGCAATTGGTCCCGCAGCAATAATAGGCCCGATCCCCGGTATCGCCAGCGCGCCGATGCCTGCCAGCAGCCCGGTGACACCGCCGAGTATACCGCCTGTTGCTGCACCCGATGCCATGCCCTCAGGCGCCTTGGTTCCTGTCTCATCACTGATCGCTTCAACATCCCGTTTATTTCTCGCTATCACTGAGATATCCTCTGTCAGAAACCCGTGACTTTTCAAGTCTTCAATGGCCCGTGAAGCTTCATGCTCGGTATAGAATACACCTACAATTTTCTTATTCATAACGATTCCCTCCTGGTAGCTTATTTTGTGAATAAGGATTGGTCTCACTTTAACTTTCACATCCCTTACTTAACCAAACAGGCATCCGCGAAACTGATATTTTATAAAACTGTAAACGTAACCTCAAAATTATTTATGAAACAGGAAATAATCCGGGAAATAATTCCCAAGCGCATTTTCTCCTGCATCCCGGACACATTTTACTCATATTTCCCGTTTCGGAGTCAGCATAGATCACATCCAATTATCCTCCTCATGGCATTTATTAAGCCTTTTAGAACAATGGGCTCAACCACATTACAGCACCGCCAAAAGAGACTATACTCCTCATAAGACAGGTCAGCCACTCAGATATCATTTAGGGGGAACCGCGATGAATATGCGTTTGAAGGTGCTCAAGAAGCATTTACTTTTCTGCTGCAGCGAACACTGCAATAACCAGGATGTCGAAGAGGTCATGCAGGAATTCAAAGAGCAGATGGTGGAACACGGGATTAACAAAACGGTCAAAATCAACAAAACCAGCTGCCTCGGCCTATGCGGCAACGGCCCTTTTGTCATCGTGTATCCTGACGGAATCTGGTACTACAATGTAACCACCGATGATGTGGCGCGCATTGTGGAGGAGCATCTGGTGAACGGGGTGCCCGTGGAAGAGCTCGTTATGCTCAAAATGGAAGCCTGACCCTGCCGAAACTCCGGCATCTGTGTTATGAAATATGTACGTAAGGTCCCCCTCCCTTTCAGCGGAGCCGGGACTTTTTGCGGTGTATCTGCCTTGGGGTCACCGTAAAGTACCTGAGCAATTCATCGAAGCCAGAGCCTCACTTTATGGGGTTATTTTGCGGTTGATCAGCCTTGGTGAAACTGATGTATAATGGGGAATATACGCTTTTTAGGCAAAGAACACTCCCTATACAGGAAAGAGGCTGAAGCATGGCCATATTCAAATATAATTCCCATCGTCCACACCGCACCAGTCCCGATCTCCATCTCCATTATTGGGGACAGGAGCAATGCGCACCCGGCCATTCCGTCGGACCCGGGGTCCGTGATTTGTACAAAATCCACTTCATTCACGAAGGCACCGGCAAAGTCGTTGTCGGGGAAGCGAGCCACACGCTGGGGGCAGGACAAGCCTTCCTCACCTATCCCCATGTTGTGACGCATTATGCCGCAGACCCGGACAGTCCCTGGACCTACTCATGGATTGCTTTTACCGGAGAAGAAGCCGGATATCTGCTGTCGCGGACGTCGCTGTCGCCGGAGCAGCCGGTGTTCCCGATGGATCAAGAGCTCATGCCGTCTCTATTCGAGAAGCTGTCTGAAGCCGCTGATTGCCAGGATATGCTGGATCTGCCGCTCAAGGTAATCCTCTATGAGTTCTTCTCCCTGCTGCTGCGCACGGTTCCGGCCACTGCCAACCTGGTGATTCCGCGTCAAAAGAGTGTCTATGTCGAGCAATGCCTCCACTACCTGCATGCCCATTACTGTGAGAATGTCACCGTGGAGAGCATGTCCGCTTCCTTGAAGCTGGACCGCAAGTATCTGTCCACGCTGTTCAAACGGACGATCGGTCTGCCGCCGCAGCAGTATCTGCTTAATTTCCGGATTGCCAAGGCCTGCGAATTGCTGACCGAGACCAGCTGCACCATCGGCGAGATCTCGCATTCGGTCGGGTATCAGGATGCACTGCTCTTTTCCCGTATGTTCAAAAAGGTTAAAGGCTGCCCCCCCAAAGAATACCGCATCCGCCACACGGATACTGACATTGTTCTATAAACTTCATCCATGCTGACATACGATTATCCCCACGGATTCGCTACAATAAGGACGTGCCCTGCCCTGAGAAGCAAACGCTAACATTCCCCGGATAGGGAGCGCCAGTTTGTACACATTAATCACAGAACACACTAACCAACAAATTACAGGAGGAATAATATGTATACCGCTAGTCCTGAACGCTATGACACTATGAAATATAACCGCACCGGCCGCAGCGGCCTGCTGCTCCCGGCGATTTCGCTTGGACTCTGGCATAATTTCGGCGGCAACGATGTGTTCGAGAACGGCCGGGCCATGGTCCGCCGCGCTTTCGACCTGGGGATTACCCACTTCGATCTCGCCAATAACTACGGTCCGCCCGCAGGCACCGCCGAAGAGAGCTTCGGGCAGATTCTGAAGAAGGATCTCGCCGCGTACCGCGATGAGCTGATCATCTCCAGCAAAGCCGGCTACTATATGTGGCCCGGCCCGTACGGCGAATGGGGCTCCAAGAAGTATCTCGTGTCCAGTCTCGATCAGAGCCTGAAGCGGCTCGGCCTGGATTATGTGGATATCTACTATCACCACCGTCCAGATCCGAATACGCCGCTCGAAGAAACCATGTCTGCACTGGATCTGTTAGTACGCCAGGGCAAAGCGCTGTATGTCGGTATTTCGAACTACAAGCCTGAAGAGGCGCGTGAAGCCGCGCAGATTCTCCGCCGTCTCGGCACTCCCTGCCTGATTCATCAGCCGAACTATTCGATGATGTCACGCTGGATCGAAGACGGGCTGCAGGATGTGCTGGCTGAAGAAGGCATCGGCACTATCGCCTTCTCTCCGCTGCAAAAGGGTATCCTGACCGACCGTTACCTGAAAGGCATTACCGCGGATTCCCGCGCAGCCGGACCAAGCGTGTTCCTCTCCGAGAAGGAAATCACGGCCGAGGTGATCGCCAAGGTAAGCAAGCTGAACGATATTGCCGCAGCCCGCGGACAGAAGATGTCCCAGCTCGCCTTATCCTGGGTACTCCGCGGCGGCAAAGTGACCTCCGCCCTGATCGGCGCGAGCAAAGTCAGCCAGATCGAAGATGCTGTAGCTTCCCTGAATGCGCCTGAGCTGAGTGCAGAAGAGCTGGAGCAGATTGAGAACATTTTACGCGGATAACCCAAGCGCCTGGAAGACTGTAAGACAACTTCTATTCATACTTATGACGGCAATCCTACACGCCCGGCTGACAGTCAACGGCGGCAGGATTGCCGTTTTTGCGCACAGATAAGAATGTATATGCTTCACGCAATAAATGTTCCTTATCTTTCTCGCTGAAACGGATACCGTCCTTTGAAGGACGGTGTAGCCGTTTCCACTTGATCCTGATGATATAATAGACACAATTACAGTAACGAAAGGACGTCAGGTCAGATGAACACTAACCGTTTGGGACAATCTGATTTATATGTAAGCTCTATGGGCCTCGGCTGTATGTCGCTAGGGACGGATGAGGCGAAGGCTGCTGCTATTATTCACGAGGCGCTTGATCACGGAATCAATTTCCTGGATACCGCCGATCTCTACGATGAAGGCCGCAATGAGGAAATCGTCGGCCAGGCGATCCGGCACCGCCGTGCAGATGTAATTCTGGCCACCAAAGTGGGCAACCGCAGAATTCCCGGTCAAGAGGGCTGGAGCTGGGATGCTTCCAAAGCCTATATCCGCTCGGCGGTGAAAGAAAGTCTGCGCAGGCTGCAGACCGATTATATCGATCTGTATCAGCTGCATGGGGGAACACTGGAGGATGAGATTGACGAGACGATCGAAGCCTTTGAGGAGCTGAAGCAGGAAGGGGTCATCCGCTATTACGGGATTTCCTCCATCCGGCCGAATGTCATCCGGGAATATGTGCAGCGCTCAGGAATTGTCAGCGTGATGAGCCAGTACAGCATTCTCGACAGACGCCCGGAGGAGAGTATCCTTCCGCTGCTGGCCCGGGAGGGCATCAGCCTGATTGCGCGGGGACCGCTGGCCAGCGGCATCCTGACAGAACATGGCCGCAGCAAGGCGAAGCGGGCATATCTGGACTATACTGCCGCGGAGCTGTCAGAGCTGCACGGCCAGCTGATGCAGCAGACTACCCTCACCCGTACCTTGACACAGACAGCGCTGCAGTATCCGCTGGCCGAGCCGGCCGTTGCCGCTATTATTCCCGGAGCGAGCAGCCTTGCGCAGCTGCGGCAGAATGTTGCATCCGCTGCCTCACCGCCGCTCTCTGCGCTTGAGCTAGAGGCTGTCCGTAAGGTGAGCAAGGCAGGACGGTATACACTGCACTTGTAGAGTTGAATGTTTACAAAGCCAAAGAAGCTGCCTTTGAAGCTGCAGGAAATCTGCAGTCATTGGACAGCTTCTTTTTTCATACATCCGGGGAACAAGTTTGAATTACAGCAATAAATCCGGTTAACCCTGCTTTCTCTTCTTAACGATCCATATAATCACCGAAGCGGCAAATACCAGGGCAGTAATGAGCCATGTCAGCAAAAAAGCCATACCCAGTCCAATATTCGCATCGAGCGCGTCTCTCCGGCTCTCCAGCACCAGCATTACCGCGAGCGGCGCCCCGCTGGCTGCCAGCAGAACCGTCATACTGTAACGGGCAAAATTCGTCCGTTTGTGAATTGCAGCATACAAGCTTATGAAACCAGCAACCAGAAGTACAAATGTCAGCAAAGCTTCCCAGGTTAGTCTGTCCATCCATTCACACCTTCCATCTTCAAGCTAGCGCTCTATGAATCGCTGGGATAACAGCCAGTATAGCTGCTTTGGGAAGCAGACGCAAATGGTGCGAAGTTTCCATTCCAATACGAAAAACCGCCTGGTGTCCATGGCACCATAGGCGGTCTGATTATTGAGAATCAAATCCTTCATCCGCCAAAAAACGTTGTAATATACACCATCGCCAGCAGGCCGAATATAAACGAATAAGTTGAAGGCCGCTCATACCCGTGGCCGTGGCTCTCCGGGATCAGCTCCTTATAGACAATGAAGAGCATCGCTCCGGCCGCGAAGGCCAGCCCGTAACCGACTACATTCTGCACATAGCTGGCTGTAAAATACCCGATAACCGCAGACACCATCTCCATCAGGCCGGTCAGGGCAGCAATAGTCAATGCCTTGCGCCGGGTCGCGCGGGCATTCATCAGAAACACTGCCAGGATCAGGCCTTCCGGCATATTCTGGGCTCCGATTGCAATAGCCACCATGGGACCCAGGCTTGCCTGTTCACTCGCATAGCTGAAGCCCGTACTGAGCCCCTCGGGAATATTATGGATGAACAGCGCGATCATCACGAGCAGCGCTTTGGAATCCAGATTACTGAGACCGGGCTTGTTCTCCACATCAATATGCGGAATATGACTCTCGATCAGATCAAGCAGAAGCACCCCGGTAATCAAGCCAAGCGTAAGGGCGATGATTCCCGACTCTTTGATCGCCTGCGGCATCAGCCCGAAGGTGGTCGCTGACACCATAATTCCGGCGGTGAAGGCAACCAGAACATCCTTCCACAGCTCTGACAGCCGCTTCACGAACAGGATGGGAATCACGCCAAGCACCGTAGCCATTGCAGATAAAAAGCTGCCTAGAAGTGCACTCGCCAAGTCTTCAACCCCTTTTGTGGACAGGACCTATAGACAAGCTTATGCTTTCGGCAGCTTTAATTATAACCAGGCTTCCATTATTTACTTTTTATACAGATCGCACTGGTGGAATTTACGTTAGAGCTGCTCTACAACTCCATAGGAGTTACGTTAAGCGTTCAAAGCGCCCAAACGAGAGTTCAATTGCATTTTGCACAATAAATCAGCTCCATATCTACGTAAAAACTGCATCTGTTGTATTCTGTACAGCAGAATCCAGCAGTAAAGGGGTTATGGAGCCAAACTCCAGAAATCAAATGTATGAAATACAATAGAAAGAGTTTTAACCCCAAATAAGTTGAGTTCTACTGTACTAAATACAATCATCCTCCAATGAAGATCTATCTAGAACTACTCCAGCTTCGCGCATTTCTCAAACCATTGGTCTACCCGCCGGCCGATAGACGAATCGGACACGGTCTGAATCTTTCCTTGCTCAAAAACCACCTTCCCGCCCACGACTACTGTCCGGATCGCTCCCGGCTGCATCGCATAGACCATGTTCGCGAACAATTCCCGCTTAGGTGCCAGTGACAGATCATGAAGGTCGAGCGCCGCGAAGTCGGCGTACTGCCCGGTTTCGAGCGAGCCCACCGGCAGCCGTAGAATCCCACCGGCACTCCGGGTGCCCATACGGTACACCTCCCCGGCGGTGATGCAGGTGCCGTCCAGCCGGCTGACCTTCTGCAGCAGCGCGCACATGCGCATCTCCTCATACACACTGATCCGGTTGTTGCTGCAGCCTCCGTCGGTCCCGAGTGTTACTCTGACGCCTGCCTTCAGCAGGTCGGGAATACGGGTCACACCGTCAGCCAGGAACATGTTGCTGGACGGGCAATACGCCAGTGACCCGTGTCTAGCACCGATTAGCTCAATCTCGGATTCTTCCAGCCAGACCAGATGAATTGCAATCATCCGCTCGTCGAGCACGCCCAGGGAATCCAGATAATGCACAGGCCGCAGGCCATAGTCACGCTGGATCTCTTCAACCTCGAATATTTCTTCCGCCACATGAATGTGAAAAGGTGTATCCAGCTCCATGGCCAGCTTATGCCCGGCCTTAATCATCTCCGATGAAGCCGCATGCGGACTATGCGGAGCCGGATGCACCGTAACCATGGGATTGCCCTGATACTTCTTGGCTAATAACCGGGTACGCTCCACAGCCTCCGGAACCGTCTCCCGGTAAGCCAGCGGCGCCCCGGTCCAGTCATACATGGTACGGGCAAATACAAGCCGGATACCCAGATCACCCGCAGCCCGGATTACGGCTTCATCATAGGTAGTTCCGCCGTTATGCACATAGAAGAAATCGCAGACTGTCGTGATTCCGTAGCGCAGCATCTCCCCGAAAGCAAGCAGCGCACCGGTATAGATGGCTTCTTCATCGAGAAGCGGCGTGTACTTGTACAGGGCCCGATCCCGCCATTCCAGAAACGGCTTATCAATTGCAATCCCGCGCAGCAGGCTCTGGAAGGAGTGATTATGTGAATTAACGGTGCCGGGAACGATAGCTCTGCCCTCCCAGGGGATGTGCCTGGCGTCGGGATAGCGGCGCAGCAGCTCCTCACGCTCTCCCACATCCGCAATTATCCCGTTCTCTACCAACAGCGCGCCATTCTTCTTGAATTCGTCCTGCGTGTACAGAACATCTGCTGAATATATTTCGCGCATGGTTTGATCCTCCTAACGGCTTAGTTGCTCATCGAGTGCCAGAATAGACTGCAGCAGTACATTGCCCGCCTTCTCAATATCCGCTATCCGGCTCTCTTCTTCCGGGCAGTGGCTTTTACCGCCCAGGCTCGGAACGAAGAGCATTCCTGCGCGGGTCAGCGAAGCCATATGGGTCGCATCATGCCCCGCCATACTGCCCAGGTGAAGGGCAGAAATCCCCAGGGCCTCCGCCTGTACAGCACTCACATCCATGATCAGCGCATCCATTGGCTGCGGTGCCTGATCCAGAATCAGCCGCCGCTCCAGAAGTAGACCTCTTCTCCCGGCAATAGCCTGAGCCTGCTCGCCCCAGGCCTCTATCAGTTCCTGAATACGCTGACGCGTCTCCCCTCTGGCCTCCAGGTGAAAGACTACCTTCTCCGGAATAATATTGGCGGCATTCGGTTCATTGCAGATCCGGCCAATCGTGCCTACGGCTTCATCCGCCGGATGCTTCCGGCAGACCGCTTCGAACGCCAGCATCATCTCTGAGGCGCCCATCAGCGCATCCTTCCGGTCAGCCATCAGGGTTGTCCCGGCGTGATTGGCTTCTCCCGTAACGGTAATTTCTTCGCGATATATCCCCGTGATGGCAGTCACGATCCCTACTGGAATGTCACGGTCCAGCAGCCGTTTGCCTTGCTCAATATGGACTTCAAGATAAGCAGCAAGCTCCGCCGGGGCTCTCCGGCAGTTCCCGAAATGCTCAGGATCACCGCCGGCCAGCAGCAGGGCCTCCGTCAGCAGCTCCCCACGTTCATTACGCACTCCGGTAAGATCACTCCGGCTGAGCTTTCCCGCGACCGCACGGCTGCCGAACGTAGAAAGTCCGAACGGATTCGGCTCCTCGGCGCTGAAGGAGACCAGCTCCAGCGGATGGCGGGTACTGGTCTTATTCTCTACCAGTACTGTCATTACTTCCAGCGCCAGCAGAACCCCTAGCGCACCGTCATATTTACCGCCGTTCGGGACCGTATCGATATGTGAGCCGAATGCGATGACGGGAAGGCTGCGATGTGCTCTGCCGGAAACGCCGAAGCCACCGGCAGCTGCGGAATCTCTTGAAGGATCTGAACCCTCCACTCCAGCCATATTTCCTGAAACCTCTGAATCTCCGGAAACCTCTGGATATTCCATAGCATCCGAGACTCCGGATGCATTCCCCTGTCCCGCTCCCCTACGGGTGGCCCAGATATTCGCCGCTTCATCTACCCTGACCTTCAGCTGCAGAGCCAGCAGCTTACTCTTGAGCCACTGCCGTGCGGCCAGTTCAGCCTCAGTGAAGGTCGTCCGGTCCAACCCTCTGGTCTCCTCATTCAGGCCAAACATGCCCAGCTCCCGGATGTTATTCTGCAGACGGTCCGCATTAATCCGCAAGGATCTCATCACCATACCCTCCGTCCGTTCTGAATGACTGCCTCACCCTTCTTGAACACGGTATCCACCAGATTTACCGCATAATGGTACTGAAGGTAGAGAACGTTCGGTGCATCGAACATCACCAGATCCGCCTGTTTGCCAACCTCAATACTGCCGATCCTATCAGCCCGGCCAAGGGCATGTGCCGCATTGATTGTACAGGCCGTCAGCACCTCCGCCGGAGTCATGCCCATCGTCAGGCAGGCCAGATTCATAATAAACGGCAGCGATTCCGTCGGGGAGGAGCCTGGATTGCGGTCGGTCGACAGCGCGACAGGCACACCGGCATTGATCATGGCCCGGGCATCGGCCGGCTTCGCCATCAGGAAGAAGGCTGTGCCGGGAAGCAATACGGCGATTACCCCGTTCTCCGCCATTGCCTGTATGCCAGCTTCGGAAGCATGCAGCAGATGATCCGCTGTCACTGCCCCCAGCTCGGCGGCCAGCTCCGCTCCTCCGCAGGAGACAATCTCATCGGCATGAAGCTTGGGCTTCAGCCCCCAGCTCCGGCCTGCCTCCAGAATGTCCCTTGACTGCTCCACCGTGAATACTCCCTCTTCGCAGAACACATCACAGAACTCCGCCAGCCCCTCCCGGGCCACAGCCGGAATCATCTCTTCAATTACACTGCGGACATATCCATCTGCATCGCCGCGATATTCCACCGGCACGGCATGGGCTCCCATGAATGTGGACACCACCTCTACCGGATGGGAAGCATCCAGTCTGCGGGCCGCGCGCAGCTGCTTCAGCTCATCCTCCAGCCGCAAGCCGTATCCGCTCTTGGCTTCGATGGTGGTTACTCCATGCGCCAGGAAACGGTCCAGCCGCTTCACGGTTTCGGCGATCAGCTGCTCCTCCGTAGCTTCCCGGGTCCGTTCGGTGGAATACAGGATTCCACCTCCGGCATTTAGAATGTCCATATATTTAGCGCCCTGCAGCCGCAGATTCAGCTCAAACTCCCGGGAGCCGGCAAAAACGGCATGGGTATGGGGATCGACCAGCCCCGGCGTGACGGTCTTCCCTTCCGCTGAGAACACCGTCACCTGCTTATTCCCGGCATGCTGCTTCACATAGCCGCGCGCATCCTCATCACTGCCGACGAAGGTGAAGATACCGTCCTCGATCACGATTCCCCCGTACTCGATTAGCCCAAGCTCCTCCATCTCCTTGCCTGTCTTCGGCTTATTGCTGGCACCGCCAAGCGTCGCGATCTGGGCAGCGTTCTGAATATAGATCATCACTTGACTCCTTTCGGGTCAATCAGCATGGGTATCACAATGCCTTGCGCCTTGGCTGTCTCCACAGCCAGAGGATAACCCGCATCCGCATGGCGGACTACGCCCATCCCCGGATCTGAGGTCAGCACCCGTTCAAGCCGTGCTTCCGCTTCCTTCGTTCCATCCGCCACCACAACCATTCCGGCATGCTGCGAATAGCCCATGCCGACGCCTCCGCCGTGGTGCAGTGATACCCAGCTGGCGCCGGCAGCGGTATTGACCAGTGCATTCAGCAGCGGCCAATCCGACACCGCATCACTGCCGTCACGCATCGCTTCCGTCTCCCGGTTGGGGGAAGCGACAGAGCCTGCGTCGAGATGATCCCTGCCGATAACAATCGGCGCAGACAGCTCTCCGGCTGCCACCATATCATTGATAATCCGCCCGAACTTCGCCCGTTCACCGTAGCCGAGCCAGCAAATCCGTGCAGGCAGCCCCTGGAACGAGATCTTCGCCTGCGCCAGAGTAATCCAGCGCTGCAGCCCTTCGTTATCCGGGAATGCCTTCAGAATAGCCGCATCCGTCTTATAGATATCTTCAGGATCGCCCGACAGGGCGACCCAGCGGAACGGTCCTTTGCCTTCACAGAATTGCGGGCGGATGTAGGCCGGGACGAAGCCCGGGAAGTCAAAAGCCTGCTTCACGCCTTCATCATAGGCCACCTGGCGGATATTATTACCGTAGTCGAAGGTAACCGCTCCCCTCCGCTTAAGCTCCAGCATCGCTTCGACGTGGCGGGCGATACTCTGTTTGGCCAATTTGACGTATTCCTGCGGGTCCTGAACTCTTAGCAGCTTAGCCGTATCCACCGTGAAGCCTTCCGGCACATAGCCGTTCAGCGGATCATGGGCCGAGGTCTGGTCGGTCAGAATATCCGGGACGAAGCCCCAGGTAATCATCACCGGCAGCAGCTCCGCTGCATTGCCGAGCAGGCCAACCGAGAGCGCCCGCCCGGCGCTTCGGGCCGCTTCAGCCTGAGCCAACGCCTCATCCAGCGTTTCGGCCAGTACATCGCAGTAGCGGGACTGGATTCTTTTCTCAATCCGTGTCCGGTCCACATCGATGCCGATGAATACCCCGCCGTTCATGGTGACAGCCAGCGGCTGCGCGCCTCCCATGCCGCCGAGTCCCGCGCTAAGTGTGATCGTCCCCTGCAGCGAACCGCCGAAATGCTGTCTGGCGCATTCCGCGAAGGTCTCGTACGTGCCCTGCACAATTCCCTGTGTGCCGATATAAATCCAGCTGCCTGCCGTCATCTGCCCGTACATCATCAGCCCCTTCTGATCCAGCTCATGGAAGGTACTCCAGTTGGCCCAGGCTGGGACCAGATTGGAATTCGCCAGCAGCACGCGCGGGGCATCACGATGGGTGCGGAAGACGGCAACCGGCTTGCCGGACTGAATCAGCAGGGTTTCGTTGTCTTCGAGCATCTTAAGGGAGCGCACAATAGCACCATAGCTCTCCCAGTTGCGCGCGGCCTTGCCGATTCCGCCATAGACAACCAATTGCTCCGGGTGCTCCGCCACCTCGGGATCGAGATTGTTCATCAGCATGCGCAGCGCCGCTTCCTGCACCCAGCCCTTGGTGTTCAGCCCGTTGCCTCTTGGCGCGCGGCAGACTCTTGGTTCATCCATATTCATATTCTTAACTCCCCCTCCATTGAACACGCTGATCATGCCGGAAACCCGGTGACTACTTATGCTGGAGATAACTCCCCTTCCAGCGGGAAACTTTCATACGTGCTGGTTTGATTAAAAATCTTGTGCAAAATACAACATTCCCTTCATCAAAATCGGCCGTAATCGGTTGCCCTTGATCAGGAATGAAACGGAACCAGTGCGAACAGCTCCTCCAGTACATCAGCTTCCTTCATCCACTCGGCGATGGTGGCGAAATCACCGGACAGCACCCGGTCACCATCCACGAACGGGACCTGCTCGCGGCAGCGGTCATACAGCCATTTCGTGCCCGCCCCGAGCAGCTCCGGCCCCCGGAAGTCAATGGCCTGCGCCCCGCAGAGCAGCTCGATCGCCAGCACCGCATAGGCATTATCGACGATCTGCTTCGCCTTCCGGGCGCCGATCGTGCCCATGCTTACATGATCCTCCTGATTGCCGGAGGAGGGGATCGAATCCACACTGGCCGGATGAGCCAGTGATTTATTCTCGGACACCACAGACGCCGCCGCATACTGGGCGATCATGAACCCGGACTGCAGCCCTCCGTTCTTCGTCAGGAACGGGGGCAGTCCCTCGTTCAGCTGCGGATTGACCAGCCGCTCGATCCGCCGCTCGGCAATATCCGCCAGCTCCGCCGCGCTGATGGACAGATGATCCATCGGCAGCGCAACCGGCTGCCCGTGGAAATTCCCGCCTGAGATCACCTTGTCTTCATCCGCGAAGATCAGCGGATTGTCTGTGGCCGAGTTGATCTCAATCTCCAGCTTCTCTGCGATGTAAGCCAGCGCATCACGGCTTGCGCCGTGAACCTGCGGCGCGCAGCGCAGCGAATAGGCGTCCTGCACCCGCACTTCTCCCTGGCCGGTCATCAGCTTGCTGCCGTCCGTCAGATTGCGGATGTTGTCGGCTACCTGCCGCTGGCCCTTATGCGGACGAACTGCATGTGTCGCCGGGTCGAACGCATCACGGACCGCCCGCAGCGCCTCACAGCTGAGTGCGGCTGTGCAGTCCGCCCAGTTGGCCAGATTCAGCGCATCCCAGCAGGCCAGCGTGCCGACAGCGGTCATCACCTGTGTTCCGTTGATCAGGGCCAGCCCTTCCTTGGCTGCAAGAACAATTGGCGCAAGCCCCGCTTTGGCCAGCGCCTGAGCACCGGGCATCCGTATACTCTGATAATAAGCTTCGCCTTCGCCGATCAGAACCAGTACCATATGCGACAAAGGGGCAAGGTCACCGCTTGCGCCCAGGGAGCCTTTTTCAGGAATCACCGGAATGACGCCCCGGTTAAGCATCTCCACCATCAGCCGGATCACCTCCAGACGGATGCCGGAATAACCAAGGGATAAGGCGTTTATCCGCAGCAGCAAGATTGCGCGCACGATCTCCTCCGGGAACGGCTCGCCAATTCCGCAGCAGTGGCTGCGGATCAGATTAAGCTGCAGCTGCTTCGTGTCCTCCGGCGAGATGCACGTATCACTGAATTTGCCGAAGCCGGTCGTGAGGCCGTACACTACTTTTTTCTCCAACAGGAGCTTCTCTACATATTTGCGGCTACGGTCCACCTTGCGGCAGCTCTCCACGCCCAGGTCCACCATCCGATGATACCGGGCCACCTTAATAACTTCCTCAATAGTTAATGTATTGCCGTGGATCATGACGGTTTGATTGTCTATTTGGAGCATACGCCTCACCTGCTTCCCGGGTAATAGAAAAAGCCCATACCCTAATAGAGGTACCGGCTTCTATATCACTAATCACTAAATTACGGCTTATTCTGTTTCAGGCTGCTTCTTCACAATCGGGAATGCGACTTAATACAACATTGATTCCGCGAATAAAAGAGTCCTCCGGCTCATCACGTTATATAATATGCCTTACACTCGCTAATCATGAATAATCCTCGTTAAAAACAAGTTAGGGCAGTCCCCCACATCCGGGAGCCTGCCCTAATACATATGATATACAGTCCTGAAGCCAGCCTTCAATCCGGGGTTATCCTTGGCTCTCCCGCTCAAATAGCTCTAAATACCGCCCAAGCCCTTTCTCCGCAAGCTCATTCTTCGGAATAAAACGCAGTGCGGCGGAATTCACCCGGTAATGCAGCTTCGCCGGCTCCGGGCCATCGTAGGATAAATCCCCCAGATAAGCCCCGCTCAGCCTGCTGCGCAGGACCGTCCGCACTTCGCCGCTGCCGTAGTCTGCTTCTCGGCGGATCAGCCCCTCTTCCACCGGCCTGGTGAATCCGGGCCAGCCGGTGCCAGCATCGAATTTGTCAGTGGAGCTGAATAGCGGATCACCGCTGATAATATCGGCGTAGATCCCTTCCCCGAAGTGGTTCCAATACTCGTTCTGATACGGCGGCTCCATGGCCTTCCTCTGCGATACTTCATATTGCAGCTCTGTCAGCTGATTCAGCAGCTGCTTCTTATCTTCCCGGCTGTTCCAGTGCAGCTCCGTGAAATCATCACGGCCTGAACCCTTCTGGTACAGCTTATAGTCGAGCGGATGAGTTCTATAATAATGCTGATGCTCCGCTTCCGCCGGATAGAAGGCTGCTGCCGGCAGAATTTCCGTCACAATCGGTGCTTTGAACCGTTTGCTGGCCTGAAGCGCCGCCTTCGACAGCTCCGCCTTCTGCCGCTGCTCTTCGCTGTGTACAAAAATCGCCGCCTCGTACGCACGCCCCCGGTCCATAAATTGCCCGCCGCCGTCTGTCGGATCAATCAGCTGCCAATAAATGTCCAGCAGTCGTTCATAAGGGAAACGTTCCGGGTCAAAGGTGATCTGCACCACCTCCCTATGCCCTGTAGCCTCTCTTCCTAATGCCTCATAGGTAGGGTTCTCCGTATGTCCTCCCGTGTAACCGGATACCACCGAGACTATACCCGGCAGCTCGTCGAACGGCTTGACCATACACCAGAAGCAGCCGCCGGCGAAGGTGGCCACCTGGAGTGTATTTTTAGTAGTCAAACAGACCGCCTCCTTGTACTCTTTTCCCCTATTATATATGAATTTCCTTGTTCACGAGAGCAGAATACGCTGTGAATGCTGTATACTTCCCCGGGAGATCCCGTCCGTTGGCCAGCTCGTCCTGCACCAGAATAGCTTTGAGGTGAATCAGCACCTCTCTGGGCCAATTCAGGCCTATTTGAGTCTGCTTGATTGGCTTGAACGGGCACGGGTCCTTTCTTCACGCCGGTTGGAATCCCATAGCTCCTTATGCATCCAGCCTGAGAATACGAGCATTATAAGGGTCAGAATCAGGACATATTCCCTCATGATGTCCGATAGGCTGCCGTCTGTATTATATCCGAGAATGATGTTCAGCCGTCCCCACAACAAATTGAGACATAGCAGTGCTACAGCCCCGTAGGTAACCCATACACTCCGGAGATACAAATTATACGTCCGCAAGGCGCCTCGTCCCATAAAATATCTGCGGTAACGGATAACATAAGCAGTAAAAGCCATAAAGGCTATCGTTTCCAGTGTGATTAGTGTCAAGTCAACAATTTCCATGCAGATCATCTCCCCTTCTACCTAAGCCGGTACGGTGCAGATCAATGAGTTTCTCCAGATCATTGGATTCGTACGCTTCCTGAATTTTGCCCAAGGTATCTATCTCATGCTCCACACGGCAGGGCTTTACCTCGTGTTTTCTGAATATATCGAGGAGCTTCACTTGTTGACGACCTCCTCATCTTTAGGTTTTTTCTCCGCATGGCCTCTCTCGATTAGCAGCTTCACGAGCGTACGGTTATATTCATTCAACTGCTTTTCGTTCTCTTCATCACGTTTCTGGTAATTCTGAATCACTTTCTCTTTGTTCGCAATTTGCTTAATACTCCAGATTAATGCAGTAGATAACAGGACATTTAGCACGACCGAACCATTGTTATTCACAAAAAGGCCAGTCAATGCACTGAAATCCATGGATAGTCCCCCCGTTCCTATAATGAAATCTGAATTCTGTCATCAGAAATGAATGCGCCCTTTACCCCCTGTCCACTTTTTCGCCACAAGCCATTGCTACCGCTCCAACCACAACACCCTCATAGTAATCTACTCTTTCAAATGCAATTCTGATTGGGTAGAGCAGTATATTGTTAAAAAAGCTGGGTACATAAAATAAAAAAAAGCAGTTCATCCCCAAGCGGAATGACTGCTTTTTCAGATCACACTAAAGTTCATTCGTCATAACGGTGAATATTTGCACTTCTGCCACTGCCCGCCCCAGATTTCTTATCCTCCCTATATCATACCCACTAATTCTTCCCAGGCGCCATTCTTCAAAAAGACCGGAATGATCTCAAGCGGGGCTGCGGCTTCAAGGGTCTGCCCGCCTGCATACACGCTCCCGCTGTGAAGCTCCGTCCATCGGGCCCCGGCAGGCAGGTAGACACTGCGCCTTGAAGCTCCCTCCTCCAGCACGGGGGCCACCAGCATATCCGGTCCGAACATATATTGGTCCTCCAGCTCCCAGCAGGTCTCCTCCTGAGGGAAGTCGTAGAACATAGGCCGGATAACAGGTGATCCCTTCTCATGAGCCTCCTGCATCAGGCTGCGGGTATAAGGGCGCATGGCTTCACGAAGATTCATATACTTCACGAGAACCGGATAGACCTCCTCCCCGAAGCTCCACACCTCATTGTCGTTTCCGGTGAACAGGGCTTCCGAGCCGTCTTGGCGGTATACCTTCTCTGTTGTCTGACGGTCACCGTGCAGACGCATTACGGGACAGAAGGCTCCGTACTGGAACCAGCGCACCAGCAGCTCCCGGAAGCTCTCATTGCCAGGGTCTCCGCCGCTAAAGCCGCCAATATCTGTAGTCCACCACGGAATGCCTGCGATCCCCATATTCAATCCCGCACACAGCTGCCGCCGAAAATCAGTCCACGAGCTATGGATGTCGCCGGACCAGACCAGTGCACCGTAGCGCTGGCTTCCTGCCCACGCACAGCGAACAAGATTAACCACATTCCGCTGTCCTTCAGCTATCATCCCGTCGTAGAAGGTACGGGAGAACAGCTGGGGATATATGTTGCCGACCTGCACATTGGGTCCCATCCGGTAGCGGTAATTATCAAAATCATATACCCCGTATTCCGGCTCCGCCTCATCGAGCCAGAAGAGTTGAATCCCGCTGTCATAGTAATTTTCTTTGCACTTCTTCCAGACATAACGGCGCGCTTCGGGATTGGTCGCATCATAGAATACGCTCTCACCGCCAAAACGCATACAGATATTAACCCCCATTTCAGGTTTGACCAGAAGGTTCTTCTGGCGCATCTCCTCGAAATTCTCACTCTGCAGGTCAATCTGCGGCCACACCGATACCATTAACTCAATGCCTAGTTGCTTGAGCTCCTCCACCATCGCCTTCGGATCAGGGAAGAATTCCTCCTCGAAGCGGAAATCCCCCATTTTGGGCCAATGGAAAAAGTCGCATACAATCACATCAATCGGCAGGCTGCGGCGTTTATACTCACGGGCCACTTCCAGGAGCTGTTCCTGGTTCCAGTACCGCAACTTGCACTGCCAGAACCCAAGCCCATATTCAGGCATCATCGGCACAAATCCGGTAACGCTTGCATAATTAGCCTCAATGTCAGCCGGTGCATCTCCTGCAGTAATCCAATAATCCAGCTGTTTCGTGCTTTCCGCCACCCATTCCGTGACATTCTTGCCGAAGCTGACCCGGCCGACAGCCGGATTATGCCACAGCAACCCGTATCCCAGACTCGACAGTACAAAAGGAACACTGGCCTGCGAATTCCGGTGTGCAAGCTCAAGATTGCAGTACTTAATATTCAGAATATCCTGCTGGTATTGCCCCATTCCGTATAGCTTCTCGGCTGCGTTCGATTCAAAGCTTGCAGTCAAGCGGAAATCGCCTCCGATGATAGGCTTGAACTTACGGGCAGAAAGATTCAGACTGCCATGGTTGTCTAATTCCTCCAGAAGCAGTGTTCCCTCTTGATTATAAAAGCTGATCCGGCAATTCTTGAACCAGCTGTGATACCGCAGAATGGCCTTAAGCTTACCATGACGGATGGAGGCTTCATGCCCGTTGATGACAATCTCCACTTCTTCATTATCCTGCGCCAGCAGCGCATAATCCGTGTCAAGAATATCTCCCATCATCGCACTGCGTACGCGAAGACTGTCCTTGCCCCATGCCTCCAGGCATAACGTCTCCCCGTTTCCCTGCCAAATCAGCCGATTGTCTGAACTCTGAAAAATATCCATATTCCCTCCAGTTCCCTCCAAGCTTTCAACTGCACTCTAATTCCGAATTGAATTCCGGTAATCCATCGGCCGGCAGCCATACATTTTCTTGAACGTCTCCGTGAATCGGTTGACATTGCTGAAGCCTGTCATTTCGGCAATCTCCATGATTTTTTTATCCGTCGTCTCCATCAGACCAACGGCTTCCGATATCCGGTATTCATTCAGAAACTCCAGGGGAGTAAGATCAAATTGCTTCTTCATAAAGCGGCAGAAGTAAGACGGGCTCATATTGACCTGCCGCGCCATTTCTGTAAGTGTGATCCGTTTGCTGTAATTCTGCTGGACATAGGCCAGCGTTTTTTTGGCCAAGAGGGAGCTGTTGCCCCCGCGTGACTGTCCGGGCAACGCTGGTCTGCTGAACTCGGCAGCACACTTCTCCAGACGGTACAATACCTCAAACAGCTTGGCCTTAACCAGCATCTCAAAGGCGTGAGGCTCCTGCTGGTAAATATCACATACTTCCTCCAATAGAGGAATAAGACGAAGTTCTGCCTCCATTTCGCGCATGATCAAGACGGGATAGCGACTGTTGTTCAGGAACAAGGGAAGAATATATTGCTGTTGAATCTGATCATTCTCCAGACTGGAGAGAAAATTGAAGTGTACCAGCACCGCATAAAAAACGATCTCCTCCTGCTGCAGCCGGATCGCGGAATGCAGCAGGTTCGGCTGAATAAAGACAATTTCCCCGCTCTGAACAACAAACTTCTCCTGCCCGACGTGAAACTTTGCAGAGCCTTTGACCATAACGAGCAGTTCCAGTTCCTCATGCCAATGTGAATACAGCACAAGATTGTTCATCGGATGCACCTTTGTCATATGCGCACTCATGCGGAACTCCCTGCTGCCATGCGTCAGTATTTCCTTCATATCCCGTGATACCGGTACACCTTTGAAAGCCGGCAGTTCAAGACTTTTTTTCATATAAGCCTCCCTCCCGGATTGAAAAAAGCAGCCCTTCACATTTCTGACTTAGCCCTTCACGGCGCCGATCATTACACCTTTTTCAAAATATTTTTGAATAAACGGATAGATCATCAGCACCGGAACCGTGGAAACGATGATTACAGCGTATTTAATCTGATCCGCAAACTGCTGGGCATAGCTGCCGGCTCCCGCCCCGGCGCCTGACCCTGCTCCGCCTGCAAAGGCCTGATTAGACAGCAGAATGTTGCGCAAAATAATCTGCAGAGGCTGAAGACTATCGGTATTAATATAGAGCAGCGCGTTAAAGAAGTCATTCCAGTGTCCCACCATATAATAGAGTGTGATCACGGAAATCACCGCTTTGGACAGTGGAATCACAACAGAGATAAAATAGCGAAAATGTGAGCATCCGTCCAGTGTAGCCGCCTCGTAAAGCTCTTCCGGGATTGAGCTTTCAAAGAAAGTTCTTGTAATAATGAGATTGAAAACACTTATTGCCCCGTTAATGATCATTACCCAAGGGGTGTTCAGCAGATGCAGGTCACGGATAAGCAGATACGTGGGAATCATCCCGCCGCCAAAATACATGGTAAACACAAAGAGCGGCATAATCACCCGGCGGGCCTTGAACTTCCGGTGAGCCAGCGCGTAAGCAGCCGGCAGCGTAACCAGCAGATTCAGAATAGTGCCAAGCACCGTGTAGACAATCGTGTTGAAATACCCCTGCCATATGCGGGTATCCTTAAAAATCTGTTCATAGCCGTAAAAATTAATATCCTTCGGCCAGAGAATAACCTTCCCCTGGCTGACCATTGTCGAATTGCTGACTGAAGCGATGATGATAAAATACAACGGATACGCTACCATCAAAAATGCGGCAATACTCACAAGCACAACAATCAGTGTATACAATCTGTCTGCCATGCCGCCCGAATAGACCGTATGTTGCGAATGAGAGGCTTGTCTGCTTGACATCCCATCCCCTCCTTACATTAGACTGATGTTAGAAGATTTTTTGGCCAGCGAGTTGGCCAATATTAAGAACATGAAATTAATGACTGTATTAAACAATCCCACAGCCGATCCGAAGCTGAACTGATTGGACTTCACCCCTACGTTAAATACATAAGTAGAGATAACCTCAGATACCGATTTGTTGAGACTGTTCTGCATGAGAAAGGTTTTCTCAAAGCCGACGCTCAGAATGTTCCCCATATTCATAATCAGCAAAATAATAATGGTCGGCAGGATTGCCGGAATCTCCACATGCCAGACGGTTTGCCAGCGGTTCGCGCCATCAATCCGGGCGGCATCATACAGCTGTGAATCTACCGAAGACAGTGCTGCAATGAAGATAATGCTGTTCCAGCCGCAGGTCTGCCAGATGGCAGAGATGACATAGACGGGCACGAACGACCCTGGATCGCCTATGAGATTAGTATCCGCCGGGAGCAAATGCAGTGTTTTGAGCAAACCGTCGATAAGCCCTGTTGTAGGGGAGAGCATGATCTGCAGCAACGCTACAAGGACAACGGTGGAGATGAAGTAGGGCATATACACGGTAGTCTGCAGCACACGCTTACGCTTATTGCTTCGGATTGAATTAACAACCAGCGCCAGCAGGATAGGCATAGGGAAGCCAAACAAGATAGAGACAAACGCGATGACAAAAGTATTCCTCAGCGTAGGCCAGAACATGGGACTGTTGAAATACTGCTCAAAATACTTAAATCCGACCCAATCGCCACCTGTCAGCCCTTTGCTGAAATCAAAATCCCGAAAGGCAAGCTGAATTCCGTACATGGGACCATAGCAGAAAATAGCAATGTAAATAATAGCCGGAAGAACCATAATCCACAGCTGATACTGTCCTCCCAGCTTCTGCAGCCAGCTCTTCCCTTGAAGGGTGTGCTGCGATCCGTTTAGTTGTGCCTGCTTCATAACAAGCTCCCCTTCCATGAGGTTTCTATTTCAAGGTCGAGAGGTATTCCTCGTAAGCTTTTTGACGGATCTGCAGATTCTGTTCAAGACCGGAGCTGTTGACACTTGCCACGTAGGCGTCCCACTCGCTCTCGATATTTGCCTTCGTTGTCAGCCAGTTGGCCCATTTTTGATCGGTGATATTATTGATGTTCGCCTGATTCATGGCCAGTGTATTCGTGTCTTCCGTACTGTATTTCATAAATGTCTGCGGGTAGATATTTGTTTTCGGATCTGCCTTGTTAAGCAGCTCCGTATAAATGTCTTTCTCTTTCAGTACACTTTGCATATCCGTGCCCAGCTTCAAATTGTCCTTCAGTTCATCGGCAATATACATCGGGCCGTTATCCGCGAACGAGTTCGTCCATTTCCAAGAGCCCGGGTCAAGCGAAGAATCTGCAGGCGGCAGAACCTGATACGTCCCGTCCCCGTTATCCTTAATTCCCTTGTCCGTATCGTTCATTCCGCCAAACAACACTTGCATACTGACCGTCGGATCATAGAAAGCGTCGATGAACCGCATGGCGGCATCCTTCTTTTTGGAGCTGGCGCTTATGGAAACGGCATTGGCTCCATAGTTCTGGAAGTAGTAGTCATTGCTCCAGTACAGCTCATTGGTGGAATCTGCATGCTCCTTGAGCTGCGAGAGTGAAATGTACTGATCCTTCAGTTCATTGCCGAAACGGTCACCCGTTTCCCAGCCCCAGGTGAAGCCCACTTTGGCTGTAGTCCCGTTGCCCCGGGCCAGTGACTGGAATTTCGAGTAGTCCTGCGTAACGGCTTCCTTGTTGATCAGGTTCTGGCCGTACAGCTTCTGGAGGAATTGCATCAAGGTCTTGAAGCGCTCATCCACATAGAAATTCTTGACTTGGGCGTCTTCTGTGAAATACCCGTCACCGGCACTGTTGGACAAAGGCAGACCCAGGCTGCCCAGCAGCAGCTTCGGAGTGAAATCCCACCCGATCGGGTTGAAGTCCATCGGTACCTCATCCGTCTTGTCGCCATTCTGATTCGGGTCCCCGTCCCGGAAAGCAATCAGCACCTGCTCAAGCTCATCCCAGGTGGCTGGCACCTTGAGGCCAAGATTGTCAAGCCAGGTCTTGTTGATAAACATGGTGGCTGTGGAGCCGGGCCAGATCCCCTTATATCTTGGGGTACCATAGATTTTCCCGTCCATCTGCGTGGCAAGCGCTTTCAATTCAGGATGTTCGCTGAACATCTTTTGTATATTGGGGGCTTCCTTTTCAATCAGTGGCCCCATATCCTCAAATAATCCGTTAAACTGGACAAAATCTGAATTTTGGGTAGCATTAAACAACAAATCCGGTATTTCCCCGCTTGCAAAAAGCGCACTTTTCTTCTGATCCCAGTCTGCAGAGATTTGCTGCCACTCAATATCTACATTTGCCTTCTCCTCCAAATCCATGAGCCACTTCATTTGAGTAACGTCCTTGGTCAGGGAATGCTTTACAATGATAGCCTTCAACTTTGTTTTTTCTGCGGGTGAGTTTGTGCCGGTATTCGTTGAATCCGGACTATTCTCCTTGCTGCAACCCGCCAATACCGCCCCAATCAAGCAACCTGTCATTAAGACGGCAAGGAGTTTCTTCGTTGTCACTACACATACCCCCTAATTGTAATTAATCAACTTACTATGCTTAAGGGCAAGGCCCTGTCTGCCAAAAAAATTCCAACAATTAATACATTAAATAGATTAATTATTAATTAAAGCGTTATCATAATTATAGATGCTCTTCTTGTACTGTGTCTCACCGTATATTACCTTTTAATCATCGTATTTTGACCCTTTTGGCTGTGGCCTGTCTCAATGAGGAGGATCTGTTTGCTTCCGGATAAGAAGCCACAGAAGTGTAAACTAGCCGGAAGAAGGGCAGTTCATCATAAGGGGGCCCGTCCATCATGAAATTAATCCTGTTCGGGGAATCGACGAATAATGACCAAATTCTTGTTTCAACCATTGAAAAACCTGTTGACTTGTATTTGCATTGTCCCTATAATCAGTCTATGACTTTTCATGTAAGGAGATCTGACATGATTATTGTGGATGAAGTATACCAAAATGTTGTATATCATCTGACTAGCGAGGAAATAAAGGACCTCATTGAACGCCTCAAGGTCAGGAAAGAAGAAGAAATCGAGGGAATTAAGAGTAAAATCAATAAATATGAACAAAAAAGGCGGGCAGAAGAGGCAATGTACCAATCCCTCTCCCCCATCCGGAAATGGTTTGCAGGGCATCCGGCGAGCCATCACACAGCCGTAGAATATATTGTTCATGTCAAAGAGCGGTTCAAACAAATAGACCGCATTAAAAGAGACATCCAAGAATTGAATCAGGTCTTGCTGCTGCTCGCTTCTCGCCCGGCTACAGAAGAGATTCCGCTGTCACCTGAAATCATAAGAGAGATCAAATCCATTAGGGGCATGGAGGCATTATAGAAATGAATGTGACGCTGGAATCGCTTGGCGGAGGTGTAGATACGATTTGGGTCGTATTGAGCGCCGCTATGATTTTGCTGATGGAGGGCGGTTTCGCTCTGCTGGAGGCCGGTTTTGTACGATATAAAAACAGTGTGAACATTATTATGAAAGTGTTCGCAGATATTACTATTGGAACGCTGATTTTTTATATTTTTGGATTTGGGCTAATGTACGGCAAAGATGCCGGCGGTTTAGTAGGCACCAACGGATTTATGCTTGGCGGTGATCTCTCCCATCTTCATTTCACCATCTCGATGGATACCTTCTGGCTTTTCCAGGCGGCTTTTACCATTGCCGTTATCTCCATCGTATCAGGTGCGGTTGCTGAACGAATCAATTTCCGCGCTTATCTGCTGTACATCATATTAATGACCGGCCTGATCTATCCTCTAGGCGGTCACTGGGCCTGGGGCGGCGGCTGGCTTAGCCAGTTAGGCCTGCAGGACTTCGCTGGTTCAGCTGTTATTCATGCCCTGGGCGGATTCTCGGCACTGGCGGCGGCTATGGTGATCGGCCCCAGAAAGGGCAAGTTCAATGAGGCCGGGAATAGCACCGTTGCTCTTCCGAGCAACCTGCCGCTCGCTTCAGTGGGTGCCTTCCTGCTCTGGTTCGGCTGGTTCGGCTTCAATGCAGGCAGCACCTTAAGTGCTACCGATGTCCGGATCGGGCATATCGCTATTACCACGATGCTGTCGGCGGCGGCGGGCGGCGGGATCACCCTGATCTACACCTTATTCCGTTACCAGCGTTCAGATGCACCTTCCGTCATTAACGGTTCGCTCGCCGGTCTGGTCGGGATTACCGCCGGCTGTGCGTTTGTCAGTGACGGTGCAGCCATCCTGATTGGCGCCGTCTCCGGACTGCTTATGATGGCGGCTGCCAACTGGCTGGAAGCCCGCCGTATCGATGATCCCGTCGGCGCCTTTCCGGTGCATGCCGTATCCGGCGCTTGGGGAACTGTGGCTGTAGGTTTGTTCGCTACCGATGGCGGACTGCTCTATGGCGGAGGCTGGCACCAGCTCGGGGTGCAGCTCCTTGGTCTTGTCACATTGGCAGTCTGGGGGTTCGCAACCACCTGGTGCGGGCTGAAGCTGATCGGTAAGCTGGTTCAGGTACGGTCCAGTGAGGAAGAGGAAGACATTGGCCTAGATATCAGTTATCACGGCATGATCGCCGCGCACCGTTCAGCCGAATTTATTGAACTTGAAGATCATTATCTGGCGGATGACGACATGGATTCCCGCAATAATACAAGAAGATAAGGGTACATCGCTCTCTGCACCACCAAACCCCAAATATTGTGGACACAAACAACGCCCTTTCACTTTCCAACAGGAATGCGAAAGGACGTTTTGTTTTGTGCATCAAACGAAAAATAATGATACTATGTTATGATGGGTAAAAGACTTTGCTATAGATTCTATCGATTTATATGTTGCAACAGGAGAAGATCATATGAGTAACGAACCAAATTTTTGGCTTGATTTACCAAAACCGTTTTTTATATTAGCACCCATGGAAGACGTCACAGATATTGTATTTCGTCACGTCATTAGTGAAGCTGCAACACCTGACGTATTTTTCACGGAATTCACAAGTACAGAAAATTATTGTCACCCTGTTGGAAAAGAAAATGTAGGGGGACGATTAATGTTCACAGATGATGAGCAACCGATTGTCGCTCATATTTGGGGCAATAAACCTGCACTTTTTGAGCAGATGAGTATTGATATGCAAAAACTTGGTTTTCGTGGTATCGATATAAACATGGGATGCCCAGCACAAAATGCCGCAACCAGTGGAAAAGGGGCTGGATTAATAAAGCATCCTGAAGTTGCAGCAGAAATTATTCAAGCTGCAAAAGCAGGTGGATTGCCGGTTAGTGTTAAAACAAGATTGGGGTACTCTAAAATTGATGAGTGGCGCGATTGGTTAGGACATATATTGAAACAAGATATTGCGAATCTTTCCATTCACCTTCGTACCAAAAAAGAGATGAGTAAAGTAGCTGCACACTGGGAACTAATTCCTGAAATAAAACAATTGCGCGATGAGATTGCTCCACATACGTTGTTAACCATTAATGGAGATATTCCGGACCGCGCAACAGGATTACAATTAGTAGAACAATACGGCGTTGATGGTGTCATGATTGGCCGCGGTATTTTCACCAATCCCTTTGCTTTTGAGAAAGAATCTAAAGAACATAGCGCGAAGGATTTTCTCAATTTACTTCTTTTACAGTTGGATCTTCACGATAAATATTCAACAGAAACCCTGCCACGTTCATTTAGACCCCTTCTTCGCTATTTCAAAATCTATGCTCGTGGATTTAGAGGCGCAGGCGAACTAAGAGACCAATTAATGGATACCACGTCAACAGACGAAGTACGTCGTTTAGTAAAACCTCTTTTAGATCAGGAATTAGCTTGAAGCATACATGCTTATCAAAAATAATGAGAGACCTCCCAGAAGTTCAATGAACTCCTGAAAGGTCTCTCATTTTTTGCACTATGTGGTCCTGATTACCGCAGGGAGCGTTATTCTGCTCCATCGGCGATGAAATCTACCGCTTATACGCGGTCGCTCATCATCGAATTACTTCGATAATGATTTGATTACATCATGCCGCCCATACCGCCCATGCCGCCCATATCAGGCATTCCGCCCTTTTCCGGTTCTGGCTTGTCAGCGATAACAGCTTCAGTGGTCAGGAACATTGCAGCTACGGAAGCCGCGTTCTGCAGAGCATAACGGGTTACTTTCGCAGGGTCAACGATACCCGCTTCGAACATGTTTACCCACTCATCGGTAGCAGCGTTATAGCCGATACCTACAGCTTCTTTTTTCAGACGGTCCACGATAACGGAACCTTCCTGGCCTGCGTTAGCAGCGATGGTGCGAACAGGTTCTTCCAGTGCGCGCAGCACGAGGTTAACGCCGGTTCTTTCGTCGCCTTCAGCTACTACAGCAGCAACAGCAGCATATACGTTCACAAGAGCAGTACCCCCACCGGATACGATACCTTCTTCAACCGCAGCGCGGGTTGCGTTCAGGGCATCTTCGATGCGGAGCTTGCGCTCTTTAAGTTCAGTTTCAGTAGCAGCACCGACTTTGACAACGGCTACGCCGCCAGCCAATTTAGCCAGACGCTCCTGCAGTTTTTCTTTGTCGAACTCGGAAGTCGTTTCTTCCAGCTGGGAGCGGATTTGGCTTACACGTGCATTGATATCCGCTTTGTCGCCGCTTCCGTCTACGATTGTCGTGTTTTCTTTGGTTACGCGCACTTGGCGTGCGTTACCCAGTTGCTCGATGGAAGTGCTTTTCAGATCCAGTCCAAGCTTCTCAGTGATCACTTGGCCGCCTGTCAGAGCAGCGATATCCTGCAGCATAGCTTCACGGCGGTCGCCGAATCCAGGAGCTTTAACAGCTACAGCATTGAACGTTCCGCGCAGCTTGTTCACGATCAGCATTGCCTGAGCTTCGCCTTCGATATCTTCAGCGATAATAACCAGCGGACGCGCCTGTTGAACGATCTTCTCCAGCAAAGGAAGAATTTCCTGAGTGCTGCTGATCTTCTTGTCAGTGATCAGGATGTACGGGTTCTCCAGAACAGCTTCCATTTTGTCCGTATCTGTAATCATGTACGGGGAAATGTAACCGCGGTCGAACTGCATACCTTCTACCACTTCAAGCTCAGTCAGGAATCCGCGGGATTCTTCAACGGTGATAACGCCGTCTTTGCCGACTTTTTCCATAGCTTCAGCAATCAGTTGGCCTACTTCTTCGTCAGCAGCAGAGATAGCAGCTACTTGGGCGATAGACTGGGAATCTTCGATAGGCTTGGAAATTCTCTGCAGTTCAAGAACAGCAGCTTTAACCGCTTTGTCGATCCCTTTACGCATAACCATAGGGTTAGCGCCTGCAGTAACGTTCTTCAGACCTTCGCGGATCATGGCTTGAGCCAGAACTGTTGCAGTTGTAGTACCGTCACCGGCTACATCGTTAGTCTTGGTAGCAACTTCTTTAACAAGCTGCGCGCCCATGTTCTCGAATGCATCTTCAAGCTCGATTTCTTTGGCGATAGTAACACCATCATTAGTGATCAGCGGGCTGCCGAATTTCTTCTCAAGCACCACGTTACGGCCTTTAGGTCCGAGTGTAACTTTAACCGCATTTGCCAAAGCATCAACTCCGCGCAGCATAGCGCGGCGGGCATCTTCACTGAATTTAATTTCTTTTGCCATTGTGTTGTTAACCTCCTAAATTTTTGTCAGGAATACTTCGGTGATTCAGCTGTGTACAAAAATGACTTCGAAAGCATACGCTAAGTTTTGTGTAGCATTCGCTTCATTGATTTCACTTCGTACAAAACTCGCTTCGAAAGCATAAACTTAAGTTTTGTGTTATATAAGTAATCGGGGTCTAACTTATGAAAGGCTCTAAGCAGACTAGTCAAGAATCGCGTGAATGTCGCTTTCTTTCATAATCAGATATTCTTTGCCTTCGTATTTGATTTCAGTTCCGGCATATTTCGAGAAAAGCACACGGTCGCCTTCTTTAACTTCCAGCGCTACACGAACTCCGTCTTTCAAAGCTCCGCTGCCTACAGCGATGATAGTGCCTTCTTGGGGTTTCTCCTTGGAAGAGTCCGGAAGCACAATCCCGAAAGAAGTGGTTTGCTCTTGCTCGCTTGGTTCTACCAATACGCGTTCACCTAGTGGTTTAATCATGAAAAAATAGCCTCCTTTGAAATTATGTTGTTTACCTTGAAAACATAGATTGAACTGCCGGGAATCTTAGCGGTCCTTATGGCAATGTTGAGAATCAGCATAATTAAATGCCGTTTCGCCGGCCCATTCCCTATTTTCCACAGCGTTAGCACTCAACTGCTTGCAGTGCTAACAACAATTTTTATGATACTCAACTTGAAGACGGATTTCAAGTCCTTTTACGTAAAATCGTATTTGTTTTGGGGAAAATTATGGTTTCGGGGGTTGTCCGGCACACACTCTCTTACATTCTATCCACCAGGGGGCAAAATATGCCCCCTCCATTACTCCGCCTTAATATAACGTGCTTCCCGCTGCGCATCCTCCGCCAACTGCCTCCTGTAAACGAACGCAGACAGAAATACACTGAATTCATACAGCACCAGAAGCGGAATCGTCACCAGAAAATCCGAGATGAAATCGGGCGGTGTGATCACCACAGCAATAAATACAAGTGCAAAATATGCATACCGCCGCATCCGGCGCAGGCGCAGCGGATTGAGCACTCTCAGCTTGGTCAGGAACATGACAATCAGCGGCAGCTCGAAGAGCAAGGCCAGCGGGATCACCAGACTGAACAGGAAATTGAAATATTCGGCTATGCCGTATGTCTCCTCAAGTCCCATGCTGCGTGTAATCGAGATCGTAAAGGACAAGGCCATAGGAAATACGATGTAATAGGCAAAGGCTATGCCCAGAATAAACAGAACGAACACATACGGCACATAACGCAGCGCTGCGCTGCGTTCAACAGGCCGGAGGCCCGGGCTGATAAAGGCCCACAGCTGAAAGACAATAAACGGCACGGAGAACGCCAGTGACACGGCCATGGCAATCTTCATGTACATGCCGATCCCGTCCCAGAAAGAGAAGGCATGCAGCACGAATCCCTGGGCAGGGTCAGCACTGATAAGATACAAATAGATCGGTTTGGCAACGAACAACCCGAGTACAAGTCCGGCTGCAAATACAATCAGCACGTAGATAAGCCGTCTGCGCAGCTCAGTCAGATGATCGACCAAAGACATTTCTTCCGCTTCCAGAGACATGACTGACACCACCCGAAATGACATATAAAATGGCTATATAGATTAGAGAAAAAAGGAGCGCCGCCCCAGTCTGAAGCAGACCTGGGAAAGACGCCCCTGCGTAAGTGGATGGAAATTATTCCGGCAGACGGCGGTCCTGCGGAAGTTCTGCTGCTACAGTCTGCGGAGCCGGGGGAGCAGGCACTTCACTCTTCCGGGCCGATTCCGGTTCATTAATGATCTCCCGCGCCCCGTCCTTGAATTCACGGAAGGTACGTCCGACTGCCCGCCCAAGCTCAGGAAGCTTATTCGGGCCAAAGAGCAGGAGCGCCAAGATAACCAACAGAATAATTCCGGGTGCACCAATACCATTTAGCATTACCATTTCCTCCCATCACTCTATCCGTTCATGATATCGTTAACGATAAATTAATAATACCATAACTTATATCACACATCCATCGTCTAGAGTGACGAATCATGCTGAAGTTACCGGAGCATGTGCTATTATTGGCGATATTGCCCGGTAACCATCAGCAAGGCTTCAGGCAGCTGATCCATAATAGCCGCCAGGTTCTCATGCACACCCTTAGGATTGCCGGGCAGATTGACAATTAATGTCCGGCCGCGGATGCCGCAGATTCCCCGGAACAACATCACCGCCCGGTTCTTCTGCATCACGGTGCTGCGCATCGCCTCGGAGAGTCCAGGGACTTCACGTTCAATGACACGCCGTGTAGCCTCCGGTGTAACATCGCGGATCGCCAGATCGGTTCCTCCGGTAGTCAGCACCAGATCCGCCTGGAAATAATCCGTCAGTTCAATCAATGCAGCAATAATCTCATCCTGCTCATCGGGTACGATCCGGTATTCTACAATCTCGCCTCCAAGCTCCTCTTCCACCAGTTCCCGAATAACCTGGGCGCTCGTGTCTTCCCGTTCGCCTCTGGCCCCTTTATCGCTGGCCGTCAGGATTGCTGTTTTCCACGCCATAGGTTGTCCCTCCCTCTCTATGTACTATGTAAGTCCGGCTGCTTGATACAGCCGCTGCCCGCACCTTCAGCGTAAATCTCATGCTGTTAGCTATTCTTCCTCCAGCGCGTAATCGCCATTCTTGCCGCCGCTCTTGGACACCAGCAGGGTAGGTCCGATAATCATATCCTTCTGCAGCGCCTTGCACATGTCGTATACGGTCAACGCCGCTGCTGAAACTGCAGTCAGCGCCTCCATCTCCACTCCGGTTTTGCCGGTAGTCTTGACGGTTGCTTCTATATATAGTTCATCTTTGCTGTTATCCGAGAAGCTGATATCCACCCCGGTAAGCGGCAGCGGATGGCACATCGGAATCCAGGCGGAGGTCTGCTTGGCAGCCATAATTCCCGCAACCTGGGCTACGGCGAGCACATCGCCCTTGCTGATTCTGCCCGCTTTAATGGCGGTAAGCGTCTCCGGGTCCATCTGCACCCGGCTTCGCGCCGCCGCTGTCCGGCTGGTGACTTCCTTCTCGCTCACATCCACCATGCGGGCTCTGCCCTGTTCATTGAAATGAGTTAACTCCATGTCTTCCTCTCCTTCCGGCAGTCCCAAATGCCGTTCTCCGTAATCAGCACATCCATTAAGGCATCATGCTCTTCCAGCGGCACTTCAGGCACCAGCTGCAGGCTAAAGGCCAGTCCCACCCACAGGGGCCTGGTGGCAGATTCAGGAAGCTCTGCTTCCCAGGCTGCCCGCAGGCGGTCATAGTAGCCCTGCCCATAGCCGAGCCGTCCACCGCGCAAGTCGAAGGCTAGGCCGGGTACGAATACGGCATCCGGCAGGCCGGATCTCTCACTCTTGCCGGCGTATAAGCCTGGTCCTGCTATTTCGGTTACGGGCTCCGGTATACCGTAAGCTCCCGGAGCAAGCTCTTCCCAGGACCGGACCTGATGAATGCTCAGGACTCCGCTCTCCCGGACGACCCTCGGAAGCAGCACTTCATGTCCTCTGGTCCAAGCCTCAGCCAGCAGTGGACGGCAATCCAGCTCGGAGCGGAACGGGGCATAGGCCAGTAGTGAATCCCTTTGCTCCTGAGAGAACCAGGTCAAGGCATGACTGCATACCAGAGCAGACAACCGGCCTCTCTGTTCCGCGGATAGTCCGTCCCGGAGAGCGGCCTTCCCGGCCCGCAGCTCACGCTTCCGGAGAGCAAGCCGCATGCTGCTGTCCTGCATAGGCAGCCGCCTCCTCTTCAACATATTCCTAGCTTATCATAGTTTGTAAGCTCAGTTTACCACTCTTCTCCCCGGTTCGCCAAGGCTATGGTATTTACATTGTTAGAAGAATGTTCTGCGCACTGTCTTTGTCCGCTCCGCCGTGAAATGCCGGGAGCCCGGACAGCTGATCTGCTGCCGTCAGGACCCTCGGGAATGATGCTGCCCCCTCGCGCGGCAAACCTTTTTCATGTAAACTATAGAATAAGATTATTACAAGCCGGGCGTAATGAGCCAAGGCGAATATGCAAGGGCGGAGGTTTCATCAGAATGCTTCTTCAAGCGACAGGAATTTCGAAATCATATGGAATACAAAGCGTGCTGGACGGCATCAGCCTGATGGTCAATGAGAAGGAAAGAGTCGGTCTGGTAGGCGTCAACGGGGCCGGCAAGTCCACCTTCCTGCAGATTCTCGCAGGCGAGATGTCGTATGACAGCGGGCAAATTCATAAATCCAAAGAAACTACTATAGGATATCTGGCCCAGAACAGCGGCCTGCAATCCGATAAAACCATTCAGGAAGAGATGCTCGCTGTTTTTGCGCCGCTGCTTGAGGCGGAGGCGGAGCTGCGGCAGCTGGAAACAGATATCGCTGATCCGGCGCTCGCGGAAGATCCGAAGCGTTATGAGGATCTGCTGGAGCGCTACGCCAGACGTTCAGACTGGTTCAAGGATCATGGCGGCTACGAGATGAACACGCGGATTCGCAGCGTCCTGCATGGGATGGGCTTCGGGGAATTTGCACCCGATACGCCGATCGCTACGCTCAGCGGCGGTCAGAAGACACGCCTGGCACTGGCGCGCATTCTGCTGCAGGCCCCTGATCTGCTAATGCTTGATGAGCCGACCAACCACCTGGACATCGAGACGCTCACCTGGCTGGAGGATTATCTGCGCGGATATCCCGGCGGTATCCTGGTGGTCTCCCATGACCGGTATTTCCTCGACCGTCTGGTCACGACCATAGTGGAAATTGAGCGGCATCAGTCCCGCAGATACACAGGCAATTACAGCCGCTATATGGAGCTGAAGGCTGCGGAATATGAGATCCGCATGAAGCAATATGAGAAGCAGCAGGACGAGATTTCGCGGATGGAGGATTTCGTACAACGCAATATTGTGCGGGCTTCCACCACCAAACGGGCACAGAGCCGGCGCAAGGCCCTCGACAAAATGGAGCGTATCGACCGGCCGCTGGGCGATCTGAAGAAGGCCAGCTTCTCCTTCGAGCCTGACTTTATGTCCGGTAAGGAAGTGCTGCAGGTCCGCGAGGTTGCAGTGGCTTTTAACGAAGGGGCTACCCCACTGTTCCGCAATGCTTCCTTTGAGCTTAGACGCGGCGAGACAGCAGCGCTGATCGGTCCGAACGGTATTGGCAAGTCCACGCTCCTGCAGTGCATGACCGGCACCCGTGAACCCTCCGCCGGAACGGTCAACTGGGGAACCAAGGTGAAGATCGCTTACTACGATCAGGAGCAGACGAGGCTGAATCCGCGCAACACCGTTCTGGAGGAGCTATGGAGTGAGTACCCGATGCTGGAGGAAGCACGGATCCGTACCATTCTCGGCAATTTCCTGTTCAGCGGCGAGGATGTCCTGAAGAGGGTTGCCGCACTCAGCGGCGGCGAGAAAGCACGGGTAGCGCTGTCCAAGCTGATGCTGCGCGGAGCTAACATGCTGATTCTCGATGAGCCTACCAATCATCTGGATCTGGTCAGCCGTGAGGTGCTGGAAGCGGCACTGATTGATTTTGAAGGCACATTGCTGTTCATTTCCCATGACCGTTATTTCCTGAACAAAATGGCTGAGCGGGTACTCGAGCTGCATCCTGACGGTATTGATCAGTATCTCGGTAACTATGACGACTATGTCGAGAAAAAAAGTGAACTAGAAGCCATTGCCGAGGAGGAAGCGGAGCTTGCCGCCGCCAAGTCCTCCCGGAATGCGGACAGAGAGGCTGCTGTTGCCGAGAAAGGGACCTCCCTCTCTTATGAAGCAGACAAACAGGCCAAGCGTGAGGAGCGCAACCGCCAGCGGAGAATCTCTGACCTTGAGGAGAATATCGCCAGGCTGGAGGAAGCCATCTCCGGGATTGAGCATGAAATGACCAAACCTGAGGTATATCAGGATTACCTGGCGCTTCAGGAGCATGAAAGTGATCTGAAGGACAAGAAACAGCAGCTGGCAGATTTATTTAGCGAATGGGAGCAACTGGCTGACGAATAATGTAAAGGCAGTAAAAAAATAAAATTCAACTGTTTCCGATTTGTTCATAAATAGTTATCCACAGCGCCATCCACAGTTTTCGTGCATAACTCTTGTTGAAAAATAGCCCTCCGGGGCTTTTTTTATGCGTAAAATCGCTATTCTCCTTGTCAAGGACTTTTTATCCACCGAATTATCCACATTATCCACAGTTTTCACAAAACCGTTTCAATGCATAACCTCCTGTTTATGGCCTTCGAAAAAAGGGCGTTGCTGCTGATTTCACACGGTTTTTACACAACTCGTGCGGAATATGTGGATAACGTTGTCCACAGCTTGACAAAACCCGCAATGCACCAAAATTTGTTGATAAAAAGATTAAAGCTGACCATTTTCCTCATCGCGGTGCTCTCCAGTTTATCAGTTTCCTTAGCGGTGAAAATCCAGAGACTACGGATGATTCCGAAGTGCAAATTCCTGCGCGGAAAGCTTTTAAGCGGCCGCGACCACGGCCGCTTGTACACAATCGTTCCACCCTCTACGCTGTTTCAAGCGGGAAAAGCAATTACAAATCTCAAAACGAAAACAGTCACCCTAACAGATGAATCGAGCTGAGCGTATGTAGCTATGCGGCTTAAATGCGGCTTATGCAGCCTGTGCGGCTGATGCAGATTGTTAAAGCCAACTCACATCATTACCCAATTCAGAATACTTCCGGGGCCGCCAACGGGTGAAATCAAGGGCACTAATGCTCCTCATTTCCTCCTTTGGCCCGTATTTAGGGAAATCAAGGGCACTAATGCTCCTCATTTCCTCCTTTGGCCCGTATTTAGGGAAATCAAGGGCACTAGTGCTCCTCATTTCCTCCTTTGGCCCGTATTTAGGGAAATCAAGGGCACTAATGCTCCTCATTTCCTCCTTTGGCCCGTATTTAGGGAAATCAAGGGCACTAATGCTCCTCATTTCCTCCTTTGGCCCGTATTTAGGGAAATCAAGGGCACTAGTGCTCCTCATTTCCTCCTTTGCTCTTAAGCCCACTTCTGACGGATTTAGAGGGATTTATCCCTTTGACTTGACCCTGCTGTCGGCTTTCTGGGGATTCAATAACGTTACAGATGAACACCATAATCTCCAAAACAATAAAAAAGACCTGCTCTCCGCGCTTGCAGCGGAAAGGCAGATCAGGGCGGATTCTACTAAACGGAATTACTCGTTTTTATCCCAATTTCTGCTGTAAAATTATACAGCATTGTGATGCTTCTGCTGAAGTCTGCCTCCGCCTCCGAATTCCTGCATTCCCGCTGCCGGACGTATGTACTGTCAGCCCGGAACGCCGTCACCGGAGACGGATCAGCAACACACTAAGATTGGATTAGACCATAACCGCCGCTCCCGGCTAAATTCCCACTTGCATTAGCAGGTGTATGAAATGGCGGTGATGAGTTTGATGGGCCTCCACGATGCATAATAATTTAGTTGGATAAACGTATCTTAATTTGGCTGTTTTGGAGCATTTGAGATCATTAAGTGGATAAATGTCATTTAAATTCATGCATTCCTTCAAGTCTGGACATTCGCAGCCGATTAAGTGCTGATTATCCAACTGTTTCCTGGCAAGAGCTCCTCAGTCCATAAACAAGTGGAGAAAATCCACTTGTTTCCGGCCGCCGGCACCAGCAACCCCCGTGCCAGCTTCTTGCGCCGCTGCATCTCCGGATTATCCGCTAAAAAACGCGCCCCGCCATGTCGGAATGAACATGGCAAGACGCGCTTGCGGATGTTAGCGGAGCAGCATTCCAGGTAATGCTTAGCCGTTCACCGCAGTTCCCGTTTCCGGAGAATCCGCAGCCGATGCCGAGAGCAGCGCTGCATTGCAGGCAGCAATGTAAGCAATTCCCGCTGCCATCACAATATCATGATGGATGGCCGTCCCCCGGAACTTGGTGTCCTTCCATTCCACCATAACAGCAGCCTCAGCCTGGGCATCCCCGCCGCTGCCCAGAGAGTGCAGCTCCAGACCGTCGAAGCGGATATCCTCAGCGATCCCTTGCCCGATGGCGGCAATGATCGCTTCCAGCGGACCGTCTCCGGTGCTGGTGTGCGTGGTGTCTGCGCCGCTCTGCAGATGGCGCACCGTTACGGCGGCTACGCGGCGCGGCGCGCTGCCTGCCAGTACCTGCACCTCGCCGAGCGCATAGACCTGCGCCTGCTGCCCGGTGGTGCTGCTGACCATCCGCAGCAGCTCATCATCGCTGACGGCCTTCTGACGGTCAGCGGTTTCCTTGAAGGATTCATAGAGCGCGTCCAGCTCCGCTGAATCCAGGGCAATCCCGTACTTCGCTGCGCGGTCCTTCAGCGCATGCCTGCCGGAATGCTTGCCGAGGATGATCATGCTGCGCGGGATGCCCAGCCGTTCCGGGTCCATGATCTCATACGTGCTGCGGTCCTTGAGCAAGCCGTCCTGGTGGATGCCGGATTCATGCTGGAAGGCATTCCGGCCGACCACCGGCTTGTTGAAGGCAATCGGGAAATGCATCGCCCCGCTGATCATACGCGAGGTATCGTACAGCTTCTCAAGTCGGATGCCTGTCTCTGCACCGATGGCATCCCCCCGCGTTTCCAGCGCCATAACCAGTTCCTCCAGCGCACAATTGCCGGTCCGCTCGCCCACTCCGTTGACGGTGACCTCAATTTGTGTGGCACCGCCGGCAATAGCCGCCAGGCTATTCGCCACGGCCAGCCCCAGATCGTTATGACAATGGGCGCTATAGATGACCTTGTCGCCGCCCCGCGCGCCGAGCCGCACACGCCGGAACATTTCCCCGTATTCCTGCGGCAATGCATAGCCTACTGTGTCGGGCAGATTAATAATGGTTGCGCCTTCTTCAATCACCGCCTCGACCATCTCGATCAGATCATCGATTCCCGTCCGCGCAGCGTCCATGGCGGTGAATTCCACTACATCACTGAACTGGCGGGCATAGGCTGTCATCTCGCGCGCGGCGGCAACTACCTCAGGTCTGCTCTTGCGCAGCTGATGGCGCAGATGAATGTCGGAGGAGGAGATGAACAGATGAATCCTCCGCCGCTCCGCATCCCGGGTTGCCCGCACAGCAGCATCGATATCCCCTTTGACCGCGCGGGCGAAGCCGCAGATCTCTACGCCCTGAATCTTGCGGGAGATGGTCTCTACCGCTGCAAAGTCACCCGGACTGGATACGGGGAAGCCCGGCTCCATGACATCCACGCCCAGCTCGGCCAGCTTGCCGGCCAGAATGATCTTCTGCTCCGGGGTAAGGCTAGCCCCCGGGGCCTGCTCTCCATCACGCAGCGTCGTATCAAAAATCTGAATTCGTTTCTTTACCGGAATAATCATTGTTCATCCTCCTCAAATTGGGTTCATCCAGCCAGCCTTCCAGATCAACTTCAACAAACACAAAAAACCGCCGTCTCTAATTAAAGAGACGGCGGGTCACCCCTCCGCGGTACCACTCTTTTTGACGCATAGGCTCCTGATCTCAATCCAGTCCAGGCATGCCCAAGCTGCGTCCAGCTCCGCTTCATATCTCCCTGCTCCCGTAACGGTAAGCTCGGGGGATACGAACAGTCCGGTAACGGGGACATCCGTAACGGCGTACCTGAAGCTCTTTCCGCCGCTCCGCTCACGGGCGAGATTCGCCGGCCTCCGGTGACTGCGTCGCACCACCCGCAGCTCTCTGTTCACCTTGGCCGTCTACTGCTCCCGTTCATTGCGTGTATTTCTATGAATGCCTATACCAGCGCACAAAAAAACCTGCCATCTCATTCAAGAGACGACAGGCTGTTCACCCTCGCGGTACCACTCTTGTTGATCCCCGGATCAGCAACTCTTCTGCTGCGCCTGCGGTATCCACTCAACAACCCTCTTACGGAGGTCAACCGTAACGGTGTACGAAAGGGCCCGGTCTACATTCTTCACCGGTCAGCACTCCTATCCAGAAGTACCCTGCTTCCACCGCTCCGCTCCCGGACGAGTTCAGGTCTCCTTCGACTGCGTCGCACCCGCCCGCAGCTCTCTTATCCCGGAGTTACCTTACTGCTTCCAATCATCGCGTTTGTTCAAATATAAGATTCATGAATTGAACTGATTATACCCGGCTTCGACAAAAGAAGTCAATAGGCAGATACAGACCATTTCTCCAGCGAGAAGCCGGGATCGGCGACCATATCCAGCGGAATTCCGCCTTCATGCTTCCATTTCACATAGGCCGCAGCCCCAATCATCGCTGCATTATCCGTGCAATACACCGGCGGCGGGATGATCAGCTCGATCCCTTCTGCGGCGCATCTCAAGGTCAGAGCTTCACGGAGGCCCTTGTTCGCAGCCACCCCTCCGCAGAGCAGAAGCTGCCCCGCGCTGAACTCACGTACGGCACGCACAGCCTTCTCGACCAGTACCTCGACGACAGATTCCTGGAAGCCGCGGGCAATTCCGGCCACATCCGGCTCCAGCCCCTTCATCTTACTCTGATTCACCGCGTTGAGCACCGCAGACTTCAGGCCGCTTAAGCTGAAGTCATACGAACCCGGCTCCAGCCACACACGCGGCAGCGGGAAGGCTTCTTCTGCTTCCCGCGCCAGCCGGTCCACATGGGGACCGCCCGGATAAGGAAAGCCCAGCGCCCGGGCCACTTTGTCGTAAGCTTCGCCGACAGCATCGTCCCGGGTGCGCCCGATGATCTTGAACTCGCCTTCCCGTTCCATCAGGACCAGCTCCGTATGACCGCCGGATACCACCAGCGTCATATTCGGATACTGCAGTTCCTTGACCAGCCGGTTGGCATAGATATGGCCGGCAATATGGTGGGTGCCGATGAGCGGCTTGCCCCAGGCCAGCGCCAGGCTTTTGGCCGCCACGACACCGACCAGCAGCGCCCCGACAAGCCCCGGGCCCTGGGTGACCGCGACTGCCGTCAGGTCCTGCGGCGAGATTGCCGCCGCGTTCATGGCTTCCTCAATAACCAGCGTGATCACCTCTACATGCTTGCGGGAGGCCACTTCAGGCACCACGCCGCCGAATGCCCGGTGTGTCTCAATCTGGCTGGAAATGATGTTTGATAACACCTCACAGCCATCCTTCACCACAGCTACCGATGTTTCGTCACAGCTGGTTTCAATTGCGAGTATATATACAGGCTTAAGTGCGCCCGTTTCGGTCTTCATTTCAAGTCCACGCCTCCTTCCGTCAAACCTTGCTCCCCATACTCCGGCAGATCCGCCCACATGATGAGCGCATCCTCGCGGTTGTCCGAATAGTAGCCCTTGCGGGTGCCGGCAGGACGGAAGCCTTTTTTGCGATATAAATTCTGGGCCACCTCGTTCGAGACCCGCACTTCAAGGGTTATGGATTTCATCCCGAGATACGCCGCCGTCTTCATCAGCTCGTCCAGCAGCCGGTCTCCCCATTTACGTCCCCGGTAGGCCTCCAGCAGCGCAATATTCGTCACATGCGCCTCATCGACAATCGCCCACATCCCGGCGTAGCCGATGATATGCCCGGCCAGCTCCATTACCATATACTTAGCAAAATGATTATGGCTCAGCTCGTTGCGGAACGCTTCCTCCGTCCATGGCATCGTGAAGGCTTCGCGTTCAATCACAAGAATCTCAGGGATATCCTCAAGCCGCATCAGGCGAAAAACAAGCTCAGTCCCCTGATCTCTTCCTGGTACCGGTTCCGTCATCCTTGGTTCAGGCTCCCTTCACTGTTCCGGCGGAGATTAGCCTCTGCTTCGGTAAGCTGCGTATAGTTGGGAATCAATACGTGAATATCTGCGCATTCCTTATAGCTACCCGCTTCGGCTAAGAATCCGGTCCAGCGGCCTTCAAGCTCGTAAGGCATTGCCTGAACAATACCTGCTCCGGCTAGCGGGGCCAGCGATTCTGCACTTCCATGCAGTGCGGTGTCCCCGGTGAACCATAGTGTGCCCGGCAGCATGCCTTCCGCTGCAGCATCCTTCAGCCGTTCTCCTAGCTCCCGTACCCAGTCTCTCATCAGACGGATGGCATCCGGCGCCAGCCGCTGCGGAGGGTTGTCCCCGTCCGCTGCAAAAAGCGCAGTGTAGGCTTGTCCACGGCGCGCGTCGATCAGCGGGATGATCCAGTCCGGACCCGTTGTCCCGTTCGCGGACGTCACATCAGCCTGTCCGGATTCCTGCTGAAGAGCCGCGGCATGATAACCGCCCCACGCCAGCGCATGCAGGCTGGATACCCCGGTGACCGGCACGTTCCAGGCCCAGGCCAGCGTTTTGGCTGCAGTTACAGCAATCCTTGTCCCGGTATACGATCCCGGACCGACACCGACTGCAATACCGCCGATCATGTCTGCAGCCGTAGCCGAGGCCTGCAGCACCTGCTCAATGATCGGCAGCAGATGTACCGAGTGATTCCGTTCCCCGGAAGCATTCATCTCATGCAGCAGCTCCCCGTTCCCGGTCACTGCCACCCCCAGCACAGCCGTTGATGTATCCAGCGCCAAAAACCGCTTACGCGGCTCATTATTCAGATTCGTCATGTTTCTTTACCCCACTTCTGGATCAGTGCCCGGCACACTCCGCCATAAGGCTCCCCGATTCCGGTTACCGTAATCTCCCGCTTCTCCGGGCCGGCTGACTTCAGCTCTATATGCAAATGCCGCGGCGGCATCAGGTCCGTAATGATACTGCTCCACTCCACCAGACTTACTCCCTGGCCGTAGAAATACTCTTCCAGCCCCAGCTCATCCGCTTCCTGGAGGGAAATCCGGTATACATCCATATGATACAGCGGCAGACGACCCTCATACTCTTTGATAATTGTAAAAGTAGGGCTGTTCACAATCCCCTCCACACCTAAGTGGCGGGCGTAGCACTGTGAGAACGCGGTTTTGCCCGCGCCCAGATCCCCGTCCAGGCCGATCACCATCCCCGGCTCCGACACGGCTGCGATGGCGGCTGCAAGCGCCTCAGTGTCCTGAAGGCTGGAGGAACGGTAAGTAAACACCGTTTCAATATTATTGTCCAAAACTGCAACTACCACCTTTTAGAAAATATAAGAAGGGATATGTTTTACACTATATTTTATCCTTCTATTTCTCGCTGAAACGGGTACCGTCCTTCAAGGACGGCGTAGCCGTTTTACTTGATATCCCTTAACGGTTAACAATACTTTTAATTATATCGGTATGATACTTGCACCGCAACAGGCCGCTGTTATCTGTATAAGGAGCCAGTGTACAAAGCAAGCTGCACGGATTGTTATTATGTAGCCTTCCCTCCGGCTGCAGGAACTTCAGCTCCTCCGCGCCGCTTCACTGTCCCGGAAGGCGCTTCTCCCGGATGCCGGGAGAACAGACTGTGCAGCGCCATGCCGGCAATAATTACCGCAATCCCAACCCATGATAGGAGGGAAGGCAGCGGGGAAGCCAGAATCAGCATCTCACCCAGCAGGGCAAACAGCACCTCCAGGGACTGGGTCGCTTCAACTGCCGCCAGACCGCTCATGCTGCCCCAGACCATATCCGTAGCCCGGAAGAAGAGTACGGTAGCCACTATTCCCGAAGATAGGGCAACGATCACGGACTGACCCGCTTGCGAGGGCGACGGCAGGCCCGCATCTGCCAGGCCATATAATGCGACTGCCAGCCAGAAGGGGAGGCTGGCCAGCGTCATGCCGAGAATCCGCTGGAACACATCCAGCCGGTCTCCGCAGAGCTCCATCGTCTTGCGGTTGCCGAGCGGATAGGCGAATGAAGCAATAAGTACCGGAATAATCCCCAGCAGCAGCTGGGCTGGAGTCAGCTGGCGCGCATTTTCCACTTGAAGCAGCGCTACTCCGGCCAGAATGATCAGGGACAGGAGCAGCCCGCGGAGCGGGATTTTACCTCTTATGTATACAGAACCGGATGAGCCGCTCACCCATTGTCCGAAGAATGGAGCGAGCAGCGATCCCGAGATAATCGTGATCTGCCAGGTCCCTGCTGTCAGCCAGCCGGGTGCATACGCAGCCGCGAAGCAAATAGGCGCATAGAACAGGCCGAAACCGACCGTCCCCCACAACAGCCAGGCCCCCGGGCGTTCTCTCATCGCAGACAGCAGTGGCCTCAGCCGCCCTCTTCCGGCCACAAGGGCCAGCAGAAACGGCAGGGTAAAGAAATAACGCAGCGAGGCGCTCCAGGCCCAGCTTCCTCCTGCAAGCTCCATCCTACGGTTAAGCACAAACGTTACCGCAAAAAACAGCGCCGAACAGACGCCAAGCAAAATGGGACGCACGCCTATCATCTCTTTTCGTCAAAATTCTTCCCCCAAATATAGGGGGTTATGGCGCATTCCGTCAACCTTTGTGTCAGCTCTAATATGATCTTTTTACCGGAATGACGCTCTGGCCAATTTCTGGCGGATTTAAAGAGACATCCCCCTTTATGTTCACCAACCAGCCCCCTCCAGCGCATTGTACTCGGTTTTTCGCATACGTTTGGCTCGGTTCGCCGTAGCAACTTGCGTTCATCACATAATTTCTAAACTACAAAAAAACCGGCTGATTGGATACCTCCTCAACCGGTTTTATATACTCTTTTTTTCTGCCTTATCCGTTCTTGTTCGTTCCTATCCGTCCTTTTCTCTACCTCATCCGGCCTCTGCCTAGGTAGGCATCAACCTACCCTAGCTTCCCTGCTCCTCCAGCCGGTCTACACCAACGGTCCGTGTATTATCCGGCCTGGAGCCTACTTGTACAGTGGCCATGCCGTTATCGGCATCCACATGCTCAATCCATACCGGTTCACCATCGAGATGGACAGCAATCCTATCCTTGGAGGCGTAAATATCCCCCGCACGTTTCACATCCATTTTGTCGCCTCCCTATTCATCCTCATCTTCTGCAGAAAGTTCGCCGATGGTTGCATCGGCATCCAGCAGTCCGGCTTCGCCGTACAGCGCCTCTTCCCCGGGCTCGGCAATAATGCTCTCCCAATCGACAGCCTCCGCCGGGATATCCTGCTCGGACAGGGCGTCGCTCCAGTTGTTCCGCTCTTTTTCCATAACAGCCTCCCTTTGCATGATATCCAGCAATGACCAGCAATGAATGTCTCATTCACTGTGCAATGCTTATGCTGAACGGCTTTATTTTTTCCCATGAATCGCAAATAATGCATCCGGCTAGAAAAAGCCCCAGCGCGTCATACTAAGCCATATTGATCGTGAACTCATCTTGATACAGCAATTATAAACAGCACTTATACTCAGGAGGCGATTCTCATGCATACCGTTTGGAAAGGAGCCATCAGTTTCGGGCTTGTGCATGTTCCGGTCAAAATGTTCTCCGCTACGGAGGACAAGGACATCTCGCTGCGTTACATCCATAAAGAATGCGGAAGTCCGCTATCCTACGTGCGTAAATGCCCCGTGTGCGAGAAGGAAGTGGCCTGGGAAGAGATCGGCAAGGGTTACGAATATGAGAAGGGCAAGTTTGTCTTGTTCGATAAGGAAGAGCTGGATCAGTTAACCGAGGAGAGCAGCAAGAGCATTACGATTCTGGATTTTGTGGATTTGACGGAGATCGACCCGATTTATTTCCAGAAAACATACTACCTGTCTCCCGATCAGGCCGGCGCCAACGCCTACCGTCTGCTCATGGAGGCGATGCGCCAGACCGGCAAAATCGGGATCGCCAAAATCTCCATCCGCTCCAAAAGCAGTCTGGCTGCGATCCGCGTCCTCGCCGACTGCCTGGCGATTGAAACCATTTATTACCCGGACGAAGTCCGTCCGGTATCGCAGGTACCCGGTCTGCCGGAGCCGGGGACCGTGAACGACAAAGAGCTGGATATGGCCAAGGTGCTGATCTCTCAGCTGTCCACACCGTTTGAACCCGCTAAATACACGGACGATTACCGCCAGCGGATGCTTGACTTGATCACGCACAAGATCGCCGGTGAGGAATTCCATATTGCTCCGGCGCGCCAGGAGAACAATGTGATCGATCTGATGGCTGCCCTGCAGGCCAGTATCGAAGCAGTACAGCATATTCCGTCCGACCCCGGACCTTCACTGTCCGGCACAGGCAAGAAGCCGCGGACGGCTGCGGGCGGCAAGAAAAAACCGGCACAGGCCACAGCCTCCGGAACCCCTGCCCCTGAACCGGCAGTGCCGGCAGGTAACGAGGCAACAGGGCCGATTCCGGTCATCGCTCCGAAGCCGAAACGCCGGACGGCCAAGAGCAAGGTAACCGGTGCCTAGGAGCAGGTCATCCGCGCCTCCAGTTATAGGCGGTCCGCTTACGCTGCAGCCGATTATTCCATTCGAGCCCGTGCTGGCCTCCAGGCTCCCGGAGGGCGAGGAGTGGATCGCCCAGATCAAATGGGATGGCGTGCGGATGCTCTCCTATTCCGATGGAAGCCATGCCGAGCTGATCAACCGGCGGGGCAACCGGCGCACGCTGCAGTATCCTGAGCTTGCCAGACCGGAGGCGTATTGCCGGGCCGGTTCGGTCATTCTCGATGGCGAGATTATTGCACTCAGCGGCGGCAAGCCCTCCTTCCATGAGGTGATGCGGCGGGACAGCCTGAAGAATGAAGCAGCGATCCGGGCGGTAAGTCCGCAGGTACCGGTGCTCTATATGGTCTTCGATATCCTGTACTGCAATGGCATTTGGCTGCTGGACCAGCCGTTGTCCCGGCGGCAGCAGATGTTAAGTGAAATGCTGCTGCCGCATCCCCATGTGCAGAATGTGCCAAGCTACCATCAGCCCGCACAGCTGTACGCTGCCGCTCTGAAGGGCGGGCTGGAGGGGATTGTATGCAAAGAGCTCACCAGTACCTATGCCCCGGGAGGCAAAGACAAGCGCTGGCAGAAATGCAAAATTATCTCCGATGTCACTGCTGTAGCCGGCGGCGTCACCTTCCGTGACGGTCTGGTTAACGCCCTGCTCTTCGGACTATATGATGATGCGGGCAAGCTGCACTATATCGGCCATGCAGGAGCAGGCAAAATGACCGTACAGGACTGGCGGAATTTGACCGCACAGATCAGCGGCCTGATCACAGAGCAGATGCCTTTTGCAGAGCTGCCCCAGCGCAGTAAAGGGTCGGTCTGGATTAAGCCTGAGCTGGTGTTCAAGCTGCACTATCTGGAATGGAATACTTCCGGAACCTTCCGCCAGCCGGTTATACAGTCCCAGGTAGAGCTCCCTCCGCTATCCTGCCGCATGGACCAGAGAACACAGACGTAGTAACGGGATCACCGGGCCTGATCCTTCCCTGACTAAGCCTCGCCTTATCTTAGCTCGTATAACTCTATACAAGGAGGATACCGCATGCCGAAGACGATCAGAGGCTCCATTACCGCAGGCGGACATGAGATCGGAATTACGAACCCGGATAAGCTGCTATGGCCCGAACGCGGCATCACCAAGCAGATATATTTGCTTAAGCTGGCCGCACTCTCTCCTTATCTGCTGCGCTACTGCCAGGGACGGCTACTCACGGTAATCCGCTACCCTCATGGTGTTCCGGGGATGTCCTTTTACCAGAAGAATGCCCCCGAGCCGCTGCCGGAATTCGTGCATACAGCAACTCATGAGAATATTACCTATATTGTGCTGCAGGGGCTCCCGGAGCTGCTCTGGCTCGGCAATCTGGCCGCGCTCGAATTCCATCCCTCGCTGCATTATGCGGGCAGTGAGCTCCCCTGCGAATGGATGATTGATCTGGACCCTTCGCTTGAGGTCGAGCCGCGCATTATGGAGGCAGCCGCTACGGTAGGCGAAGTACTGAGGTCACTGGGGCTGGCCTCTGTGCCCAAGACCTCGGGTGCCACCGGAGTGCAGATCATTGTTCCGGTGGAGCCGGGAGTCACCTTCGACGGCCTGCGCCGGGTAGGTCATTTCGTCGGCCGCTATGTCACGGAGAAGCGTCCCGACCTGTTCACGTTGGAGCGCCTGAAGAAAAACCGCGGGGACAAAATCTATTTCGATTACCTCCAGCATTACGGCGGCAAAACTCTCGCTGCCCCATACACCCCGCGGGCCCGTCCGCTGGCAACAGTCTCAACGCCCCTCCTGTGGGAGGAAGTGCAGCGTAACGTCAAGCCTACCGATTACCATCTGCTGAACATTGAGGAGCGTCTGGCCCGGATGGGCGATCTTATCGCCAAGGTCCCTCCGCAGCGGGTGGGTGATATTATTGCCAAGCTGCCCTGAGAATGGCCCTGAAGACAGCAATAAGCCCGCAGTTACCTATACTCTAGGCTGCGGGCTTATTTGGCGTCCAGCATATGGACAGAAGGTATTATATATGAGAATACGGCGCAGCAAGCAAGGACCGCCGCATTGATTACTCTGACGTTCGTAAATATACCTTCCTTCGGAAGCGCTCCGGTTATACCGTACCCGCTAATGGATTGCTTTTTTCTTAAATCGGCCGCCTTTGACATCATGGATATTGCCGATCGCGATGAATGCGTCAGAATCCCAATCTTCTACAATGGACTTAAGCTTTGCTTCTTCCAAACGGGTAATGACTACAAAGATAACTTTCTTGTTATCGCCGGAGAATCCGCCTTCACCATCCAGATACGTTACTCCACGTCCCAGACGCTCCGTCAATGCTTCACCGATATCACGGAATTTATCACTGATAATCCATACCGATTTCGATTGATCCAGACCTTCCAATGTAATATCGATCAGTTTAAAAGCAATATAATAGGCAATCAGTGAAAACATGGCATTATTCCAGCCAAAAACGAAGCCCGCGCTGGAAAGAATAAACAGGTTAAAGAACATTACAACTTCTCCCACAGAGAACGGAAGCCTCTTGGACACAAGGATGGCCACAATTTCTGTACCATCAAGCGATCCGCCATAACGTACAACGAGTCCAACCCCTACTCCGAGAATTACCCCTCCGAATACTGCGGCAAGCAGCGGTTCAACCGTAATCGGATTTACAGGATGGAGCAATTGAGTACCGATGGACATCACAACTACCGCAAATAAAGTAGATAAGGCAAAGGTCTTACCAATCTGCTTATAACCAATTACCAGAAACGGCAGGTTAAGCAGTGTCAATAAAATACCCAGAGGTATATTGAAAATATGGGACAACATAATAGAAATACCGGTTATTCCGCCGTCAATCAACTCATTGGGAACAAGAAAAATCTCAAGCGCAACAGACATCATGGCCGCTCCGATGATAATCATCACAATCCGCTGGGCCAGCTTCGCTGTCTTGAAAGCCCCTGATTTCTGAGGCTTCTTCTGTTCCTCACTCGTAAAGATTTGTTGGCTTACAGTCATAGAACTCCCCCTATAAATAGTATATCTAAGAAGTATACGAAAGCAGACTTCACAGCTAGGCTTTCTCCCCTTTGCTTCTTATATTCCTATTATATCATAAAGGAAGCTCAAATAACGCATGGAACATGATATAACCTTCGAAAAACGATGCTTACTTCATATTTAACGTCATAAAAGCGGTGATAAGAGCTGACAAAGCCCCTCAATCAATTTGACATTATGCGCTCTCTTCATAAACTTTTTGGGATCGATGAATTCGCTGTGCTTCAGGTCTTGTCTGAAGTCCTCTGCCAGTTCCGCAATGATCGCCGGACGGAGCAGAACAGCCGTCAGTTCAAAGTTGGAATAGAAGCTGCGCATGTCCAGATTCGCACTGCCTACCGTTGCCAGTACATCATCAATAATCATAACTTTCGCGTGCATGAAGCCTCTTGTATAGCAGTAGAACTTCACTCCGGCATCCTGCAGATTCTCCAGGTAAGACAGGGTTGCCTTATACACCAGCTTGTTGTCCGGCTTCGCCGGGATAATGATCCTCACATCCACTCCGCTGAGCACCGCATTCTTGAGCGCCCGGCAGATGGCAGGGTCCGGAATGAAATACGGGGAGGTCAGCCAGATGCGCTCCTTCGCCGCACAGAGTGAAGCGAAAAACATCTCCTGTGTGGCATCAATTGCCCCATCGGGCCCGCTAGCAACAATCTGTACAGCATCCGGTCCGCTGCAGGCATGAGCAGGAAAAAAACGCGGATGGCTCATACTGTCACCGGCTGCCAGTCTCCAGTCTTTGAGAAACACATATTGCAGATGATATACAGCATCCCCTTCAAGACGAAGATGCGTATCTCTCCAATAGCCCATCTTGGAGTCTTTTCCCAGATAATCATCCCCTACATTCATTCCCCCGGTGAAGCCGGTCAGCCCGTCGACCACGAGTATCTTGCGGTGATTGCGGTAATTGAAGCGGCGGTCCAGCAGCGAAGTAAGCGGAGGCAGAAAAAAGTGAACCTGCGCCCCTGCATTCTTGAGCGTATTCACGAATCTCCGGCTCAGCTGATGACTCCCAAGCCCATCACAAAGCAGACGCACCCTAACCCCCTGACGCGCCTTGTGGATCATAATCTCCTGAAACTGCCTGCCAATATCATCATCCCGGAAAATATAAAATTCCATGTGGATATGCTCTTGCGCATTCTCCATCACATCCAGCATCGCCTTATAGGCATCTCCGGCATTATTGAGCACCTGACATTGATTATGGCTTGTAATGTGACTTTCTGACAGGCCTGATAGCAAATGCAGCAGCTCCTTACGGTTCTCAAAACCCGGATTCCCGGTATCTGCCGTGCTTTTGACGATATGGATTTTGCCGGCAACATGGGCGCGGATCTCCCTCAGCAGAGACACACACCGTTTACCAAGCTTCCGGCTCTGCCAATAATCCCGCCCGAGGAAATAATAGAACAGCAGCCCCAGCGGCGGACAGCAGAAGGTAATGATTATCCAGGCCAGTGCCCTCTGCGGACGGCGGAACTCCGATATAACGATAATGGCAATCTGTATGATAAAAAGACATAAGATAACAGCGAATATCCTCATTCCGGGCCTCCTAAAAGTTATGTTATTGAAGATGATCTACTACAGGTCTTGCCGTAACTCACCTTCTTTATTCAAACAAACCGTTGTCATGTTCGCCAGAGGAATGGAATACATAGAGTAGTAGGACGAATCGGATGAGCCCCGCGATATAGCAATGCTGGATTCACTCAGTTCATACCACGCGGCTGCTAAAGGCCGCAGGAAGGAGACGTTATGAAGAGTCAGCCCGATCATAAAAAGATTACGCTGCTCGTCGTCCGTGAGGCCGGACGGCCGGTCAGACAGCTGCAGCTGTCCAAGCCGCTTGCCTTCGCCCTGCCTGCTGCGGCTGCCCTTTCCCTCTCCAGTCTGGTCACCTCTATGCATATTCATGCCTCCCAGTCCATTTCTGAGCTGGAGGCCGAAGCTGCAGCACTATCGTTGACGAATATCCGGATGGAGCTTAAGGTCGCCGACAAGGACCAGGCGCTGCTGCAGCTCCGCAGCCAGGTGACCGAGCTCTCGGAGGAAGCCCAGACCATCAAAGAGAAGCTGAAGAGTGTCTCTGAACTGGAGCAGCAGCTGCAGTCGCTGATTGAGCAAGAGACGACCTCTTCTTCCGGTACAGACGACAATGAACCCACAGCCTCTGCAGCTTCTGCTGCAAGCAGCCGGCCGTTCATTGCTGCATCAGCCAAAGTGGCTGCAAGCGGGACTACGGGAGACGTCAAGGGAACCTTAGGCCGTTCAAGTACGACCTTGTTCCTTGCAGAACCTTCATCAGACTCATCTGCCGGTACTCTGTCTGCAGTTGATTTCCGTTTCGGTGTAGTTACCGCTGCATTAGGAAGTACAGTCCCCTCCCAGGTTGGCGGGGAGTACATCGCTGTGTATGCCAATGACCCGCTGGAGCTGGTTCAGGAAACAAGAGACGACTACGAAGAAATAAAAACGATGCTGAACGAAATGGTCAGCCGTATCTCCACTACGATTACAGAGGCCGAAAAAGCCAATACTCTGGAAGCTAACCTGCAAGCCAAGAAGGCACATGAAGAAAAAGCGAGACTGGCCCCGGCTGTTCTATGGCCCACAGGCTCGAAGGTGATCACCTCCAGCTTCGGTTATCGTTCCGATCCCTTCAAGGGTGTCTCCGCCTACCACTCCGGAATCGACATTGCCGGCCGCATCGGTGACCCTGTATACGCAGCGATGGAAGGTGTGGTCACCTCTGCCGACCAGCTGGGCGCCAGAGGCAAATATATCATTATCAAACATGCGAACGGGCTGGAAACCTGGTATATGCATTTGAACGGCATGGTGGTCTCGCCCGGTGACAAGGTCAGCAAAGGGGAGCAAATTGGCATGCTCGGCAACACCGGACGCAGCACGGGTCCCCATCTCCATTTCCAGGTTGTGAAGCAGAATAAGCCGGTGAATCCGTTGAATTATGTTAAACCTTAAGAATACAAGGAGGAATGCAGGCATGTGGAACAAACGTAGACAAAGTGCTCCCTATAAATCGACCGATTCACTTATCGGACATGGAGGCACACTTGAAGGTAAAGTCCATTGCGATACCAATCTGCGGATTGAAGGGAATTTCAGCGGGGAAATCCTGTGTCAGGGGACAGTTACGATCGGTGAACAGGGAACCGTTCACTCCAGCATTAAGGCACAGGAGATTATTATCGCCGGCAAGGTCTACGGCAACGTGACCGCTGATCAGAAGCTGATCATGACCGAAACCGGACAGCTGCACGGTAATATTGCGGCCGGTGCGCTGAGTATTATGGAAGGCAGCGTGCTGAACGGATCTGTGGCCATGGCCGAACAGCCCGCCACAAAGACAGCGGGCGGGCTTCAGGCAGGTGATTCTGCGGACAAGGCAGGTGAGCGGGGTTCCCATAAACAGAACAAATTGGAAGCAGGCTGAGCGGGCATAACCCCGCATATGCTTGCTTCCAGTCCTTGTACAGCCTTGTACCACATTAAGCAGCTACATCTCTTTTACGGAATACAATCCATGAGACGAGCATGAAAATAACGTAATACACCGCGAGGACAGCAATCGCGAACCCTAATGTAGCGCCTCCGGGGCCGGTGTCCGACAGCAGATAGCCGCTTAGATTCATATGGGCAAAAATCAGATAGTTGGCCCACTCATACCGTTCCGGGCTGAAGATGGCGATAAAGATATCTTTGGTGAACATGATGGACAGCGACAGTACAATTGCAAGGCCGCTGGAACGGAATACGCTGGAGATCATAAAGGCAATGGCTGCTGTGAGAAACAGCTCAATGTAGGCGCACATAATCGTCAGAAAAACGTATTCTCCCTGGCTCCAGTCCATCGTCGGGCCCCCTAACGAATCCACGGCTGAGGACGAGAAGATCAGGGCTGAGCCATAACCAAACACGATCAGCAGTAGAGTGCTGAACAAGCTGAAGAGCACCATCGATATATATTTCGAGAGCAGGATTTTGGAGCGGCTCCAAGGGCGGATCAGCAGCAGCTTAATCGTTCCCCAGGTGAATTCGCCCGCAACGGAGTCAGCAGCCACCAGGGCTGTGAAGATGGTATTCAGGAAAAAAGCAATTGCTACGGTAGTCTGGAAGCTGTCCCATAACCCGATCGTTACCTCATTGCCCCCACTGGTGAAATGGATTAGCGCCGGAAACAGCGCACTCATAACCGCCAGAATGAACAGCATAATCCATGTCCGCAGACGTCTGTAAATTTTGATATTCTCATTATGTATGAGAGCAGCGAACTCACCCAATGCCTTCACCTCCTGTAATCTCCAAGAATTGATCTTCCAATGACCGGAACAGCGGCTTGATGCTGTACACCTTAATTCCGCCGGCCACCAGCTTCGCGTTGAGCTCGGCAATTTCCTCCCGCACCGCCTCTACAGCAATGCCCCCGTCCTTCACCACGCCACGGCCCATCAGTTCCAGCGCAGCTTCAGGCTGATCCACTTCGAACAGGGTCTCACCCACCGGCACCATCACATTGCCTACAGCTTTAAGCTGTTTCACTTCGATCAGGCGGCCGTTCTGGATTATCGCCACACTATCACACATGAGTTCCATTTCAGCGAGCAAATGACTGGAGACAAAAACAGTAGTACCTTCCTTCTGGCACAGCAGGCGCAGATAATCGCGCAGCTCGCGGATGCCCTGCGGGTCCAGCCCGTTAGTCGGCTCATCGAGAATCAGCAGCTTCGGCCGGTGCAGCAGTGCCTGGGCCACACCCAGCCGCTGGCGCATCCCCAGAGAATAGGTCTTAACCTTGTCGTTGATTCTCTGGCCGAGACCTACCAGTTCTACTACTTCATTAATCCGCTCCTTAGTCACACCGGGGACCATGCGGGCATACTGGCGCAGGTTCTGGTATCCGGTAAGAAACTTGTACATTTCCGGATTCTCCACAATAGCCCCTACATTCGCTATCGCCTCTTCAAAATGATCTTTAATACTGCGTCCGCAGATGAGTATATCCCCGCGGCTAATGGAGATGAGACCTACCATCATGCGGATGGTAGTTGTTTTACCGGCACCGTTCGGGCCCAGGAATCCGAAGATTTGCCCGGGCGGAATATCGAGGGTCAAGTCGTTGATCAGCGTTTTGGAGCCGATCTTTTTGGTAACCCCCATCAGGCTGGCCACAGGTTTCACAACTTCTGCCGTATTCGGCATAACTTCACTTCCTTTCGTCGGTTTGGATGAAACGGGCTATCTTTTTACTTAAAGTGTCCGTCGTAACTGCGGGGAATGTCTGGACTTCCGGCCGCTGTTGTCTGCAGATTTCTTGATTCATACCGCTTTTGCGGTGGAAATCCGCAGACAAAGGCGGACGCAACCGCTCCTACAGTTCCAAACTTCCCCTCCGCTACTTTCACCTTAGTGTAAAACAAAAACCCATTTCATACATTTTTATATTCTACCACAACTTTCCTTTTTCCTGAAAACCGGAAAAATATGCAGTAATAGTAAAAGGGACAGTATCCCTTCGGTATACGAAGAGGATACTGTCCCTTTGGTCGTGAGACATAGTATGTTGAACTAGTCGGGTACGGATGCTCAATCATTAGCGATTAACAGCGGTGAATTGGGCTATCTATACGGACTGGCTGTTCATTATTAATTACTACTGCCACTTATAATTAGCCGCCGACACGGGCAAGCTCACGCATATTCGCCTCAAAAGCAGCCATCAGGGCAGCTTCGCCGGTCAGGCCATTCTGCTCCACCTTGCGGATCTGTTCCATCATCCGTTTGTAATCCTTCGGAATGACACGGGCAAACTTCGGCAGGGCCTGATCCCATGAATCGAGAATCGTTCTGCCCGCATTGCTGTCTGTAAGCTCGGTATGACGGGTAATCAGGCCATGCAGCTCAGCGATTTCATCCGCCTCCTCCACACGCTCCAGCAATACCATTTCCAGGTTACAGCGTTTGATGAACGTGCTGTCTGGATCATATACATAGGCGATACCGCCTGACATCCCTGCCGCAAAGTTGCGGCCCGTTTCACCCAGAACAACTACACGGCCGCCAGTCATGTATTCGCAGCCGTGGTCACCCACGCCTTCAACGACTACATTCGCCCCGGAGTTGCGGACTGCGAAGCGTTCACCGGCGATACCGCTGACATAAGCTTCGCCGCCAGTTGCTCCATACAGCGCCGTATTTCCGATGATGATATTATCTTCTGCCGCAAAGGTTGCCTTGCGGGACGGTCTGATAATCAGCTTGCCCCCGGACAGCCCTTTGCCGACATAGTCATTGGAGTCGCCTTCGACCGTAATCGTGATGCCCTTCGGTACGAATGCGCCCAGACTTTGTCCGGCCGAGCCTGTGAAATACAGCTTGATGGTGTCATCCGGCAGACCTGCTGCGCCATATTTGCGCGTCAGCTCGCTGCCCAGAATCGTACCCACTGCACGGTTGACGTTCGTGATCGGCAGAGATGCTTCAACTGCTGTGCCGGATTCCAGTGCAGGAGCGGCAATATCGAGCAGGTGAGTCATATCCAGCGTTTCTTCCAGGCCATGATTCTGGTGTTTGCTGCGGAAGCGTGTGCTTCCTTCCGGCATAGCCGGTGTGTGCAGCAGGCTGCTCAGATCAACGCCCTGCTTCTTCCAGTGGGTCGAAGCCTGAACCGCATCCAGGCAATCCGTGCGGCCGACCATTTCCTCAATGGTACGGAAGCCAAGCTCTGCCATAATCTCACGCAGATCCTGTGCTACAAAGGTCATGAAGTTAACGACATGCTGCGGATCTCCCATGAAGTTCTTGCGCAGCTCCGGATTCTGCGTAGCAACGCCGACCGGGCAGGTATCCATCTGACACACACGCATCATGATACAGCCTACAGCTACCAGCGGTGCAGTAGCGAAGCCGTATTCTTCGGCGCCAAGCAGAACAGCTACTGCCAGATCACGCCCGCTGAGCATCTTGCCGTCTGTTTCCAGCACAACACGGTCGCGCAGATTGTTCAGCATCAGTGTCTGGTGCGTCTCAGCCAGACCCAGCTCCCAAGGAAGTCCGGCATGACGGATGGAGTTCATCGGTGAAGCACCGGTGCCGCCGTCATAACCGCTGATCAGGATAATATCGGCACGGCCTTTGGCCACACCGGCGGCAATGGTACCTACGCCGACTTCGGATACAAGCTTAACGTTAATATTGGCACGAGGATTGGCATTCTTCAGATCATAGATCAGCTCCGCCAAATCCTCAATCGAGTAAATATCATGATGTGGCGGCGGTGAGATCAGACCTACACCTGCTGTAGAGCCGCGGACTTCGGCAACCCAAGGATATACCTTGCGGCCTGGAAGCTGTCCGCCTTCACCCGGCTTGGCGCCTTGTGCCATCTTGATCTGGATCTCGTCGGCATTCACCAGATAGTTCGAGGTTACGCCGAACCGTCCCGATGCCACCTGCTTGATCGCACTGCGGCGGGAATCGCCGTTAGCGTCCGGAATGAAGCGAGCCGGATCTTCCCCGCCTTCACCGGTATTGCTCTTGCCGCCGATACGGTTCATGGCAATGGCCAGTGTCTCATGGGCTTCCTTGCTGATCGAGCCGAAGGACATGGCGCCGGTCTTGAAGCGTTTCATGATCGATTCCGCCGGTTCTACCTCGTCCAGCGGCACAGGTCCATTAGCCGGTTTGAACTGCAGCATCGAGCGTAGCGTCTGGTGTTTCTCGCTTTCGCCCTGAACAAGTGCCGCATATTTCTTGTACATCTCGTAATCTCCGCTGCGTACGGAATGCTGCAGCAGATGAATCGTCTGCGGGTTGAACAGATGCTCTTCCCCGTCACTCCGCCACTGGTATTCACCGCCGGAATCCAGCACCTTGTCATTACCGTCTTTGTCGGTGAAGGCGCGGTTATGGCTGGCAAGTGCTTCTAGAGCCACTTCCTCCAGGCCAATTCCCCCGATACGGGATGGTGTCCAGGTGAAGTAGCGGTCTACGAACTCCGAGTTCAGGCCTACAGCTTCAAAAATCTGTGCGCCGCGGTAGGATTGAATCGTGGAGATACCCATTTTGGACAGAATTTTGACAACACTCTTCGTAGCTGCCTTGATATAGTTCTTCACAGCCTTCTCATGCGAGATTCCGCGGAGCAGGCCTTGGCCGATCATATCATCCAGACTCTCGAAGGCCAGATAAGGGTTGACCGCACTGACACCATAACCAAGCAGAAGCGCATAATGATGAACTTCACGCGGTTCACCGGATTCCAGCAGGATACTGACCTTGGTCCGTGTTCCCGAGCGGATCAGATGGTGATGCAGGCTGGAGACAGCCAGCAGCGCCGGGATTGCAGCATTGTCGCGGTCTACCCCGCGGTCGGACAGAATAAGAATATTATGTCCTTTGGCCATAACGCGGTCTGCCGCCTCATTCATACGCTCCAGAGCGATACGCAGCCCTTCCGCCCCCAGCTCTGCCGGGAAGAGAATCGGAATGGACATCGATTTGAAGCCGGCACGGCGTACATGACGCAGCTTGGCGAAATCCTCGTTCGAGAGAATCGGAGAATCCAGCGAGATCTGACGACAGCTCTCCGGTTCTGCTTTGAGCAGATTGCGTTCAGGCCCGATCGTTGTTGCCGTGGACGTTACCAGTTCTTCACGGATCGCATCAATCGGCGGGTTGGTTACCTGGGCAAACATTTGTTTGAAGTAGTTGTAGAGCCGCTGCGGACGGTCAGACAATACCGCCAGTGGTGAATCATAACCCATGGACCCGACAGCCTCGGCACCTGTGGAAGCCATAGGCTCCAGCACCTTGCGCAGATCTTCAAAGGTATAACCGAACGACTGCTGAAGCTGCTGCACATTATCATGCTTCGGATTCGGCAGCTCCGGTGCCTCCGGAAGCTCATCCAGGCTGATCAGGTGCTCATCCAGCCAATCCTGATAAGGCTGCTCTGCAGCGATTTCAGCCTTGACCTCTTCATCAGAGATAATCCGTCCCTGCTTCGTATCCACGAGCAGCATACGGCCCGGTCTCAGGCGGTCTTTGTATAGTACATCCTCTGCCGGGATATCAAGGACTCCCGCTTCGGAGGACAGAATGATCAGATCATCTTTGGTGACATAATAACGCGCAGGACGAAGACCGTTACGGTCGAGGATCGCCCCGATTTGCACGCCGTCGGTGAAGCCCATAGCGGCAGGCCCGTCCCATGGCTCCATCAGGGTGCTGTGGAATTCATAGAAGGCTTTCTTCTTCCCGTCCATGCTGTCATGATTGCTCCAAGGCTCAGGAACCATCATCATCGCAACATGCGGCAGGGAGCGTCCGCTCAGGTACAGGAACTCGAACGTATTATCGAACATCGCAGTATCGGAGCCGTCCGGGTTAACTACCGGCTTGATCTTGCCGAGATCCTCTCCGAACACTTCGCTCTTGAACAGTGACTGGCGGGCATGCATCCAGTTCACATTGCCGCGAAGGGTGTTGATTTCGCCATTGTGAATCATGAAGCGGTAAGGGTGGGCACGTTCCCAGCTTGGGAAGGTATTGGTACTGAACCGGGAGTGGACAAGCGCAATCGCCGACTCCAGCTTCTCATCCTGCAGATCCAGGTAGAACTGTCCTACCTGTACAGTAGTCAGCATGCCCTTGTATACGATCTTCTTGCAGGATAAACTCGGTACGTAGAAGGATTCACCCTCTTCTGCTCCGCCGTAGCGGATCGACAGCTCCGCACGTTTGCGGATCACGTACAGCTTGCGTTCAAAAGAAAGATCATCCTTAATTCCTTCAGAGCGGCCGATAAATACCTGCCGCACATAAGGCTTGGCAGCCTTGGCCGTCTTGCCGAGCATTTCGTCAAAGGTAGGCACATCGCGGTAGCCGAGCACCTGCTGGCCCTCTTCAGCGATAATCTCGCTCAGGAGCGCCTCATGGCGGGCCCGGATCTCCTCGTTATGAGACAGAAAGATCATGCCCACGCCGTAATGGCCCTGTTCCGGCAGCTCAAAGCCAAGCTTCGCTGCTTCGCCGGCAAAGAAACGGTGCGGAATCTGCAGCATAATGCCGGCTCCGTCACCAGAGTTCGGCTCGCTTCCCTGGCCTCCCCGATGCTCCATATTAAAGAGCATAGTCAGAGCATTGCTAACAATATCATGGGACGGTTTGCCTTTAATATGGGCAACAAATCCCATGCCGCAAGCGTCTTTTTCGAACTGAGGATCATAAAGGCCCTGTTTGCCGGGCAGTTCAGTGTGTCTCATCATACGCAACCTTTCTATTATAAAGTAGACGGAATTCCAGGAAAATTTTTCAGAGGAAAATCTTAATAATTATTCAAGCCAGATTGGTTATATTATTTTATCATCGACCTGACATGAGTGCAATTTAAACTTTTTTATGAGCTTGATTAACAAATGCTTTTGCAGCGCAGCTTTAGCGGATAAAAGCGTAAAAAATCTTCTCGGTGCATAATTATGCATAAAAGACGAATAAGTTCTTATGCATTGAAAGCGTTCCATTTATTTTCCTGCCATAGATATGGTACTTTTTTTACCCATTTAGTTTTCTGTATAAGCCAAAAACGCCCCCTCGGGGGCGTTTTTGTGTCCTCATATTTACAAGGAAAAGTGTTCCATTATACAGTCAAAACTTGTTCACTTTTCAGCAGAGCCTCATTACCGCGGTCACGGGTCATGAAGTAGGTGAAGGTAAGGGCCAGGAATACTATGCCGTAAGCGGCCAGCAGTCCGGCATCATTCCACATCGAGCTGAAGTCGCCAGTAGAGATGACTGCCTTGAAGCCTTTGACACTGTAAGTCATCGGCAGCAGCGGATTGAATATCTTCATCCAGTTCGGAATCAGCTCCAGCGGGAATGTACCCGCACTCGTAGTCAATTGGAAGATCAGAATCAGGATGACTACGAAACGGCCCGGCTGGTCAAGCCAGGTTACGATCGCCTGGATCATCCACATGAAGGCAAGGCTGGTAATGAAGGAGAAGGCGTAGAACAAGCCTACACTCTGCACTTCAAGGCCCAGGCCGTACAGAACAATCAGGATGGCGAGCAGCGCCTGGAGCAAGCTCATCATGGAGAACGTAAGGGTACGGCTCATGAACCGGTTGAACCGGCTGGCTCCGATTACTTCAGATTCTCGCATCGGAATAACAATCGTACAGATCAGTGCGCCTACGAACAAACCGAGCGACAGGAAGTAAGGGGCGAACCCTGTTCCATAGTTCGGTACCTTACTGACTTTCACTTCTTCAATCTGTACCGGCTGGGCAAACATGGATACCAGCGCATCGCTCTTGTTCACAGCATTAGTCTGCGTTGCGGCATCGACCAGCTTGCTGGCCAGCTCACCGGAGCCTGCTTTCAGCTCATCCAGACCGTCCTTGAGCTGACCTGCTCCGTCACTCAGCTGCTTCGAGCCGTCAGCTACAGAGCTGAGGCCGCTGCCAAGCTGTCCTGCGCCGCTCAGCAGCTTCGCTGTTCCGGCTTCAAGCGCTTTGCCGCCGTCTGCCAGCTTCACTCCGCCTGCGGCCGCTTCGTCCAGCTTCGCGCCGAACTGCTGCATGCCTGCCGACAGCTTAGCGCCGCCTGCTGCAAGTGTGCCCGCGCCAGCCGACAGCTGCTGCTGTCCTTCCAGCAGCTGTGCGCTGCCGGCGTTCAGCTGCTGCGCTCCGGCATGCAGCTGCGTTACACCTGCATCAAGCTGCTGGGAACCGCTGTGCAGCTGATTCGCTCCCTGCACCAGCTGCTCCTGGCCGCTGTGCAGTGCCGTTGCTCCTGCCAGCAGCTGCTCCTGGCTCTGATCCAGCTGAGCAGTGCCAGTGGCCACTGCTGTACTTGCCGCCAGCAGCTTCTGCACATCCGGGCTTGCCGCAAGCTGCGGATTTGACTTCGCCAGTGCCTGCAGACCGTCTGCTACCGCTTTGGCTCCGGCTGCCGCTTTCGCGCTGCCTTCCTTCGAAGCCGTAAGACCGGCTTCGAGCTTCGCGCTGCCTTCTGCGGAAGAGGTCAGGCCCGCTTCCAGCTTCGCGCTGCCTTCCACCACCGACTTCGTGCCAGCCTGCAGCTTGGCAGTTCCGTCTACAGCCGACTGTGTGCCGTCTTTAAGCGAAGCCGCTCCGGCTGCAGTCTTCTGCAGCCCTGCGTCAAGCTGCTTGCTGCCGGCTGCCGACTGGGTCACACCATCCTGCAGCTGCTTATGGGCTGCGGACAACTGCTGAAGCCCTCCGGCCAGCGTGCTGCTGCCGGCTTCCAGAGCTGCTGCTCCGGTATTCAGATCCGTCACACCCTGGGTAAGCGGCGCTACGCCACTCAGCAGCTTGCCGGTGCCTTCAGTCAGGACAAGCAGATTGTCCTTCAGCTTAAGCGCTCCGTCATCCAGCTTGGTGGCACCGTCAGCAAGCTTGGTGGCGCCGTCCCCGGCTTCACCAAGGCCGCTGGCGATATCCGTGATTTTATCAAATACAGATTCGGTATACGCTTCTGTAATCTTGGCGGACACTTTATTCTTGATATCCTTCACTGCCGTGCCGCCGATTTGGCCAGCCAGGAAGTTGTAGCCTTCATTAGGCTCGTAGATGATTTTGGCCGGCTGCGGATCCGCATCCAGCAGGGTAGTAGCTTTGGCCGAGAAGTCTTCCGGAACAATAATCGCCATATAATAGGTGTTGTCCGCAAGTCCGGCTTCTGCTGCTTCACGGCTGACGAAATTCCACTTGAACCCGTCCGTCTTCTTCAGCTCCGCCACCAGGTCTGATCCGGCGCTCAGCTTGGAGCCCTCATAATCAGCGCCTTTATCTTCATTGACGACAGCCACCGGAAGCTCGTTCATTTTGCCGTAAGGATCCCAGAATGCTTTCAGGAATAATCCGCTGTACAGTACAGGAATGAACAGAATGGCAAACATGGAAATACGCATCTTGGGATTCTTAAAAACCGCGCCAAGATCCTTGATAAACACGGATAAAAATTTCATTCTGGTTCTCTCCTTCTAATCATATGCTCTCTTTAAAATGCTATAAATTCCTCTGAAATGATATTTTCGTGAATGTTACAGTAACACCGATTGACCATTTTCCCCACTCAGTCAGTCAAGAGCAAAAAAAATTGCCTGTTCACATCAGGGAAAGCGCAGGTTCGCAGGGCGCCGTCCCTATACCGGACTTAAATTCTACTGTGACAGGCCTTCTGCCAAAAATAAATGAAAGTAGCATTTAATCTGCTCTTTGGTCAAAGGCACATGCACCTTGCTCAGTTCAGCAGTAAGTACGATATAAAGCCTGAACATTACTACCGAGACAATCTGGGGATCGCAGGGTTTGATCTCCCCTTGACGGATTGCCTGTTCCACCTCCCGTTCCAAATATTCAAGTACGACACTCTCGATCTTGTCGAGCCCATCACCGGCCTGCGGCGTTCCGAAATCACGACTTTCCTGGGACAGCTTGATGAATAGCTCATGTTCGCTCCGAAATTCCAGCAGGGCGTCCAGCACGCGGTGCAGATTATCAAAAAACGGCTTGTCGCGTTTAATCTCCCGCTCGGCGATTCTTTTCATCTCAATAATGACATCTCGCAGAATCTCGTCAAATAATTGTTCCTTGTTCGTAAAAAAGGTATAAATCGTCCCTTTGCCGACATTGGCAATCTTGGCGACCTGATCCATTGTAGTTGCCTTATAGCCGAATAATGAAAAAGATTTCGTCGCCGCTTGAAGCACCTGCTGCCTTCGATCTACCACAGCCACCCGTGCACTCCCTTTCGTCAGGAAATATCATTGCGTCCGCGTTCTGACCAATTTACTAATCCGGTCACTCGGTCAAGACCAACTTTATCACGATGCTCCTGCCAATGCAATACTTATGCCCAACTTTTTTTATTTTATTGCAGTGTTTTAACTTTCTATTTACGTCTTATTTGTATAATGTGAGAAAAGAAGCAAAAACCCTAGTATAATATAATAGAACATGTACATGGGATCTCGAATGAACCGATGAAGAGAACTCGTAATTCTACCCATGATGGAAAGTAGCAGGTGAACTTATGCGAAAGAAAAGAGTACTGCTGTTTTCGGAAGGCTTCGGCACGGGCCATACAGGGGCAGCCTATGCTCTGGCCGAAGGAATAAGACTGCTGAGTCCGGATGTGCAGTGCCGGGTCATTGAGCTTGGAAAATTCCTCAATCCTACGGTCGCACCATGGATTCTTTCCGCTTACCGCAAAACAGTCAGCAGCCAGCCTAAGCTGGTCGGCATGATGTATAAGACCCAATATCATAAATCACTGAACCGGTTGACTAAGCTGGCTCTTCACCGGATTTTTTATACACATGCCTCACAGGTCATAGAGCAGCTTAAACCCGATTTGATTATTTGCACTCATCCGATTCCGGCCGCAGTCATCTCCAGATTGAAGCAGCAGGGGCTGGATGTCCCGCTCTACACGCTGATTACAGATTATGATGCGCACGGCAGCTGGGTGAACGCCGAAGCCAACCGTTATCTCGTCTCTACTTCACGCGTCAAATCGATTCTTACCGGACGGGGCGTATCTCCTGAGCTGGTGACGGTTACCGGTATCCCGGTGCATCCGAAGTTCTGGGAGCGCCATAGCAAGACTCAGCTCCGCAAGGAGCTGGGGCTCGCCGACATTCCTACCGTGCTCATTATGGGCGGCGGCTGGGGCCTGATGTTCGGGAAGGATATCATGAATTCGCTCACGGCCCGGATGGATGAGATCCAGCTTATATTCTGTATGGGCAGCAATGACAAGCTGGTAGCCAAAATGAAAGCCAACCCGCTGCTGGACCATCCCAATGTAAAGATCCTCGGCTACAGCAGCGAGATCAACAAATTAATGGATGCTTCCGATCTGCTGATTACGAAGCCGGGCGGAATGACCTGTACTGAAGGTCAGGCCAAAGGCATTCCGATGCTGTTCTACAGCGCCATCCCGGGGCAGGAAGAGAAGAACAGCCAGTATTTTGTAGAGCTGGGGCTGGCCGAAGTGCTGGATTCGGAAGTGGTGAACAAATGGTTCTCCATGCTGCTGCATGAATATGCCGGACCTGAATTACAGCGGAAACGCCGGACTTCCCCGGAACGCCAGCAGCCTCAGCATTGTGCAGCTACTGTGCTCCAGCTGCTGGGCAAGCCCGCCAGCCAGGCTGTTGCCGAATCCGAGTCGTGGAGCTCCCCCTCACAGGTGCGCAATGAAGAGGCCGTCTATGTCACCCCGTAAACGGCCCCCAGGTGAACAACAACATAAAGAACCTCCAGCCACTGGTAAGCGTGGATTTGGAGGTTCTTTTGCATTACATTAAGATGAGAATGCAGCGGAAACCTTCTCCGCGCGCAGCCAGCGTGAATTCGGATGGCAAGACTGTAACAATGATTATTTGTAGAAGGTATGATTGCCGATGGTCTTAAGGAGTGTACGTGAATGATGCACAGTAAGATCCTGCGCGAGTGTCAGCGATAAGAAGAAGTACGTGTCATCCGTAACTTCCTTAACTCCCATAAGTGCAGCATTAACAGCCTTGATACTGTCTGCGTTAGGTTTCACACGCTTTAGACGGCCGTTGGCGACAGGACTGAATTGGCTTTTCTGATAGATTACATCATGAATGGTGTCGGGAAAATTGGCTGACCGCAGCCGGTTCAGAACAACGTTGGCAACTGCCACCTTGCCCTGGTACGGTTCGCCTTCTGCTTCTGCCATAACGATTTTTCGCAGCAGTAGCAGGTCTTCTTCGGATACGGCGTAGCTCCAGGTGGCTTCAGCTTGCTGCTCCTGGCTTAGTAGCTTAGTCCGAGAGAAGAACAATGTTGCGGGGGGATGTTGCTGAGTTGCCGCTTTGACTTTATTTACGCTCGTTGTCCCCTTGGCCGCTTTCTTCAGCGCTTGCGCCGCTGACGGCGTTGCTTTCACCACAGTTACCTTAGCTTTAGGCTTAGGCTGAACGGCGCCCGTCTTCGCAGCCTCTTGACGCTGCAGCTTCTCGGGGCTTAACCATCCGGCGCTTACCATGCGGGCCCAGGTGTGGACCGGTTCGGCAGCTGTGGTGTAAAGCATGGGAATCATTGTGCTGGATGAAGGGCTTGTCCTATATACAACGGATGCAGCTTTCGGAACACTGGGCTCCAGAGACTCATGGCCGGCAGACTTCAATTTACCCATTTCTATTGCATTCTCCCCGGTAGCAGCAGATCCTTCGGGGTTCATCAAACTTATCGCTGAGAAAGACACTAGAATTACACTAACCAGCAGCGCAATACAGCGGCTCTGTTTAAATATTAACATTATTTACCTCCTATTTTACGGCACACTCCTATTGTATGTAACCGAAAATGGAAGCTTTGAAAACTTTCTTGTCGATTTATGTTGAGAAAAATGTAAATTTTTCGGTCATTTCATACATAGGAATGGCATGCATCCTGGTAGCATACACCACAAAAGCATCCACCGTCCAGCCTAAGTCTGGAAGTAAATTGCCTGCGGGACGTCCCTTTGCCCGTAAATTTTCCAGCCGTTCCAGCGTAAACGGCTGCTCCTCACGGTATTTGCGGGCCACTGTCAAATGGGGATTATACGTTCGCGTTTCTGCTGTGAACCCTAGCGGAAGTGTCGCGGAAACCACCCTTTTCTGCAGCTCCCTGAGCGGCTCGAGCTCTCCGGAAACCCCCGTCCAGAGCACTCTTGGCGAGTCCGGGAGGCCGAATGTCCCCCATTCTCCGAGCTTCAGCTGAAAGCCTTTGCTTGACGAGGAAACTTCCCGGAGCGCCTCGAACAGGGCCGAGATATCCTCCTTCGGAGTGTCGCCAAGAAATTGCAGCGTAATATGGAAATCTTCAAAATGTGTCCATCTGGCAAATTTAAGTCCGGAAGACACGCGGGCAGACTCATTTTTAAGATAATAGCGCAGTGCTTCCGGCAAAGGTATCGCGATAAACAGACGCTCAAATTCTTGCTCCGGCTCCTTATGTTCCATTCTAATTTCACCTTTCCAGGCAGATTTGTTATGCTTATTCTATACTTATCGTCCATTTCTCTACTGAAATGTAGAATAGGAGGGAACCAACATGACAAAATCCATCGTTTGTATGCAGCATCTATCAGCCGGGCAGCAGGAGCTGATCCGCGCCGCTGCACCAGATTATACTCTTACCCTCGGAGATTCCAGGAATCCGGACCTTGAGCTGCTCTCCGGTGCGGAAATTATCATCGGCTGGGGAAAGGGCATCAGAGATACCCTTCTGCGCCAGGGTTCACCGCTGCGCTGGGTCCAGGCCTGGTCTGCCGGTGTGGAGAAACTTCCGCTCGAAGCCATGCATGAACGCGGGATTCTGCTGACGAATGCCAGCGGTGTTCATGCCGAACCGATTACTGCCGTTATCTTCAGCTTCATGCTGATGTTCACCCGGAACATGCATACCGCTATCCGCAACCAGCAGGAACGCCGCTGGCATTCGGATGGACAAGAGAGTGAATTGACCGGCAAGACGGCAGTGATTGCCGGAACCGGCTCCATCGGCAGTGAAACCGCCAGAATTGCCAAGGCTTTCCGTATGAAGACGATCGGTGTGAGCCGTTCCGGCCGGCCGGTTGACGGCTTCGATGAGGTCTTCACGACCGGACAGCTGAAGGCTTCCCTGAGTGACGCCGACTTTATTATCAACACTTTGCCGATCACCGACGAGACGCAAGGACTATTCGATGCAGACATCTTCTCCGCTGCCAAGCAGGGGGCTTATTACATTAATATTGGCCGCGGAGCGACTACCAATACGGACGATCTAATCTCTGCGCTGCACAGCGGACAGCTTGCCGGTGCCGGACTCGATGTCTTCGAGAAAGAGCCGCTGCCGGAGGATCACCCTCTGTGGGGAATGGAGCAGGTCATTATGACCCCTCACTGTGCCGGAGTAACCGACCGTTACGCGGACCGGGTAGTGGATATTTTCGTTGAGAACATGAAGGCCTATCTGGAGTCCGGAACGCCTTCACTCAATCTGGTCGACTACAGCCGCCAATATTAAACCTCTGCCGCCTGAGCTGGCGAGCTGGCTGCGGGGTTGCTGGATTTCAACTATCAGGATTTCAACGATATGATTTGAACTTGAATATCAACTATTCCGTAGAGCCCTGCGCCAGCAAGGCTCCTGCACTTACAAGTCTATGGAGAATAATTAGCTGTGCGGAGTGAATTGCAGTTACGTTAATTGTACTTCCTGCAGTTTTTTTCTAGAATATGCAGATTTTAACTGCAGAGGATGCAATTAAAGTCCTGGCAGCGCAATAATGGATTAGTTTAGTTGCACAATACATTTAGTTAGCATTTTGGCGGCGCGGGTCTCGTCATCGATTAGCCAGGAGTTCGAGCCATGGGTTCGAGCTAGGAGCCGGGGCCATCCGAAAAATCACCTATTCAAGCTGAAAAGCAATATAGCTTTGCTCCCAATGCTTTATCCCCAAGACAAAAAAACAGCCTCTGCAAAACTAAGCAGAGGCTGTTTTTTTATTCCCATCTCACTATATAAGAAGAATTAAGAGTGCAACAAAAAGAGCAAAGGATCGGAGGGGGATTTTGGAACTGTAGGAGCGCTAGCGTCCGCCTTTAGGGTTGGATTTCTACTGCGAACAGCAGTTTAAATCAGGAAATCCAAACCTAACAGCGGCCGGAAGTCCAAATATTCACCGTAGTGACGCGCGTGCTTTAAGTGAATATCTTTAATTCAGCCTATATAGCCCCCTCACACTTGAAACCGAGTAACAGACTCCTTAAGCTCAGTAAGCAGCAGCTTCAGATGTTCGATACCGTTGGCCACTTCCGTAGTCGCGCTAAGCTGCTCGTGGGCCGAAGCTGAAGTCTCTTCTACACCGGCCGCAGATTGCTGGGCGAGTGCCGAGATATGCTGGCTGAACTCGTTCATGGTTTCACTGGCTCCGGTCATCTGCTCCAGATCCTTGGCCATTCCTTCCACCGTGAGCGCCATTACCCCCACCGAGCCGTTGATATCGGCCAAGGCTTCGCCTGTCTCGACAATCTGCCGGCTGCCCTCTTCTGTCTTCGCCACGCCGCCGCGCAATTGTTCAACCATCGCTCTGGAGTCATGCTGGATTCCCTGTGTAATTCCGGTAATCTCCGCTACGGTCCGCTGCACATCCTCCGACAGCTTGCGCACCTCCTGTGCTACTACCGCGAAGCCCCGGCCGCTGTCACCGGCTCTCGCCGCCTCAATGGCCGCATTGATCGCCAGCAGATGCGTCTGCTCGGAGATGCTGCGGATGGAGCCCACAAGCCGGAAGATCCCCTCGTTCTTCCGGTTCAGCTCCTCCACCGTGTCCATAGACTGCGACACAGCGTCCGCAATCTGGTTCATTTGTGCCACTGAGCTCTCCATGAGCGCTTTGCCTTTTTCACCCTTCTGCCGCACCTGCTCCGAATGAAGCGAGAGGTCAGTTCCCCTGCCGGCAAAATTCTCAATTATAGCATTTAATTCCTCTACCGCCTTAGAAGCATCAACCGCTGCTTCGGCCTGGCTTCCGGAGGCTTTGGCCAGCTCTTCCATGGTCAAGGCAATCTGGCTGCTGCCCTCCTTGGTATCGGAAATCGTATGCATCAGCTCATCGCCCTGTTCCGAAATCACCTCGGAGACATTCCTGATCCGGTTGACCATTTCCAGCAAGGTACGGTTAGTTTCGTTAACGGTCTTGGCAAGCTGGCCGATTTCATCCATATTGCCGATCAGGGTATCCTCTGCAGTCAGATCACCGCCGGAGATCCGCTGCAGGTGTACGGTTACCTTTTTGAGCGGATTGATCATGGTCTTACGGATCACCATGTTAATCATTCCGATGACTACCAGGACAATCAGCACAGTTGCAATACTCAACGTAAGGGAGGTGCGGAAAATCTTCTCGGAAACCTTGCCCTCACTCGCTGCTTCATCCTGAGTGTGTGCAACAAGCGCGCCCAGATCAATCTGCATCGAATTAAACGCCTCAACCCCCTTGTGGGATACCTCCAGTGCTAATTCCTCGTCATTCGAGCTGCTCAGCAGGATTGCCTGATTGTTGACGGTCAGGAACTCTCCCCACTTCCCGACGAGCGACTGTAATTGCCCCAGCTCCTGCTCTCCGCGCAAGGTGAGCTTGTACTCCTTCAATGTATCTGACACTTCGCGGATGAATTTGGCCCGTTCTTCCGCCAGTGTGCTTTTCTCTGCGCTATCCGTACTCAGAATATGCTGCATGCTGATAGACATAACATGATCTGTCAGGTAATTTACATTGTGGATTTTATCCAGTGCGGGAATGCTCTGATTAATAATATCGCCTGTGTTCTTCTGCATACCGTTCATTTGATAGAGCGAGACCCCGCCGGTAACCAGAACCAGTACTGCCAAAACCGCATAACCGGAGGCAATCTTGAATCCAATACTTTTACTGCCTTTAGCTACAGCGGTCTGGCGCACCTTTCTTGTTCGGCTCGCCCATTGTTTAACTGCACTTTTCAATTGTTGACCCTTGCCCATATACGCGTGCCTCCTCAAGCTTTTTCCGAAAACATGACTGGAATTCCATTCACTTACATTCCATTTTCATAAAAGAACAAAAAAAATAGGTTGCTAGTACTATTTCGGCAAAATACCTAAAAAATTTTATATGTATATCCACATCATATAAAAAACAGTACCCGCCAGCCAAACCGGCTGACAGGTACTATAGACGCAGCAGTATGCCCTAATCCAGATCGTAAATCGAGCCTACCTTCAGCCCGTACAGCTCATTGTAGATTTTCTCGGCAAACGCATCGGTCATTCCGGCGATATAATCAATCACCATATGCTCCCAGGTCCAGATGGGCCTGCCCGACTTCTGATCCTTCTCATACCGCTGCAGCCAGTCGGTCGGAATAATACTCCGCGAGGTCTCGGGATCAAGGAAGGCCTCCCACAGCCGCCGGAGAATCCATTCACTGCGTTTCTGCAGGCGCTGCACACGCAAATCGCGGATCATCGTTACCCAGGCGAAGCTTTTGAGCACACTGACCGTCCGCAGCATATCCTCATCCTCCTGGCCTTCCTTGATGAAGGTAACCTTCTTCCAGTCCCCGTCCTCGATAACGCCGAGGCTGGCGACAAAAGTACTGACCCAATAAGCTTTCACTTCACGGCGCGTGCGGGAGTAGTCATTCTCACAGGTCGGCATTTTCTCCATCCATACCCGGAGGAATGAGCTAAGCACTTCCTCCACCTTGGCGCTGATCGCCTCCGCCTGCCAGCCTGACCAGAAGGCATCCTCCAGCGTGGTGATCTTCTCTACAATCAGCCGCTGGCTGTATTCGTCGTGCATGAAATGCTCGTGTACCTCTATCTTGCCGGCCTTAATGCCGTCTTCGAGGTCGTGGGCTGAATAGGCTATGTCATCGCATAAGTCCATAAGCTGTGCTTCCAGCGTCTTTTTGCCTGCCGGAACCCCCCATTGGGTACGGATCTCGTTGATGTACTCCCATTCATGCAGGTACATGCCCTTCTTCAGCACAGTACCGGGAAACGGATATTTGTTAATGCCCAGCAGCACTGCATCGGAGAGGTTCAGTCCATCGATATTCTCGCGTTTTTCCAGAAACATGATCAGGCGGAAATTATGGGCATTGCCTTCAAAATGTTCATATTTACGCTTCATGCTCTCATGGATCGTCTGCTTCTGTACCGGACCGGCCCCGGATTTCGCGGCTGCCTCTGCCGTCTTCTTGGCAATCAGCCCTTCGAGCAGACTGTCCAGCACCTCTTCCCCCTTGTGCCCGAACGGCGGATGGCCGAAATCATGCGCAATGGCCGCACATTCCACGACCTCCGGATCAATAACCAGACCTGGGTTCTCAGCGGCCCCCGTCTCTACCTCAGGGTAAGAACGCAGCAGACTCTTGGCCGCTTCACGGGCAATCTGCGCCACCTCCAGCGAGTGGGTCAGCCTTGTGCGGTAATAATCTCCGGTGCCTGCACCGAATACCTGTGATTTGCCTTGCAGCCGTCGAAAGGTCGGCGAATGGATCAGACGCGAATAATCGCGTTCATATGCGGCTCTGGACGTTTCCAGCCGGGTAATTTCCGGATATTGCCTATGCTCTCTTTTCTCAATTAGTGTCATCTCCGCTGCCCCTATTCCATTGATCTGTATTTAGTATCTCATTATAAGTCATTTACGGCAGAACTTTCACTCTAAAATGCGACCGAAACAGTTTCTGGTTCAGATGATTACTTTCACCTTTATCATTAACCTTCCAGTTCCCTCTACATAAAATGCATACTTCCCGGGGCAAATGGAGCATTCTAAGGCTCAAGCAGCGCAGGAACGGCTTATAAAAACACAGGGTGTGGAGTGAAACTTGAGACGCATGAAAAGAGGAATCCGAATCACTGCCGCGGCCCTTGCAGCGCTCGCGCTTATAAACGGCTCTGCAGACATTGCCCTCGGCAGCCCGAACAGGGCCAAGAACCGCTATTATTATGAGGAACGGGGCGACATGATCTGGGAGGTGCAGACCAGCCAAAAGGTTATTGCACTCACCTTCGACGACGGCCCGGACCCCTTCGAAACGGATGGTATTCTGGAGGTACTGCATGAATACAATGCGAAATGCACTTTTTTTGCAATTGGCAAACGGATCGCCGCTTATCCCGAGGTCGCCAGACGCGTCATTAATGAAGGCCACGAGCTTGCGAACCATACCTATAATCACGTTTATTTCAAAAAACCGGTCTCCGGGAAGCAGATTCAGGAGGAGCTGGAGCTGACGGAGAAGGAGATTGTCAAAGTATCCGGCAAACACAGCAGCCTGTTCAGACCGCCGGGCGGAATGTACGACGACACGATGATTGATGTGTCCAACAGCATGGGCCTGAAGCCGGTGCTCTGGTCCTGGCATCAGGATACCCGCGACTGGAACCGCCCCGGAGTCTGGAGCATCTCCAATAGAGTGATCCGCAATGCCAAGAGTGGCGATATCGTCCTGTTCCACGACCATGTCCATGGACAATCGCAAACGAAGGAAGCGCTGAAGATCATCCTGCCCGAGCTTGAGAAGCAGGGGTTCCGGTTCGTTACCGTCTCCGAGCTGATCACGTTATCCGATGCGCAGCAGGTGAAGACAGAGCGGCACGGGACTTATTGAAGCTCCGTCTTCCGCTCTCCGCCTGCTGTCCGGGGGTTTCTTAGATTGCGCAGGTCCACAAAATAAGGTAGTCTTGAGCATTATAAGCATTATAATGGCTACCTGTGACTACTGCCGCAGTGCATCCCCTGGGAGGGTTTAATTCATGTCCGAGAATACTTCCTATACAACCGAGGAAATCGCCCGGTTACTCAAAATATCCAAACTTAAAGTCTATGATCTGATCAAAAAAGGAGAGCTGCCCTCCTACCGTGTCGGCAAACAAATGCGTGTTGACCTCTCTGATCTGGAGGCATACAAGCAGAACTCCCGCAGCAGCGGGGCCTATGGGCATCCACTCCCCGGCGGAAGCGGATTACAGGAAATACAGCCGCTGCAGACGCCCGCTTCCTTCGCGGCTCCGTATCAGGCCTTCGCCCCGCCGCCGCCCCACACCGGCAAAAGCACCAGTATGAATGTGGTCATTACCGGCCAGGATATGTCGCTTGATATTCTGGCGACCTATCTGGAGCGTACGCTGCCGTCCACCCGCCCGCTCCGTTCGTATGCCGGCAGTCTGGACAGCCTGATTGCCATGTATCACGGGGAATCGGATATTGTCAGCACCCATCTCCTGGATGGGGATACCGGCGAATATAATCTGCCTTATATCCGCAAGCTGCTTGTAGGCTTTTCTTATAAAGTAGTACATCTGCTATCACGCAGTGCCGGGTTCTATGTGCGGAAGGGCAACCCCAAAGGCATCCGCAGCTGGAGTGATCTCCGGCAGAGCGGGCTGACCCTCATCAACCGCGAACGCGGCTCCGGGGCCCGGGTGCTGCTGGATGAGCAGCTCCGCCTGCTCGGAATTCCATCCGCATCGCTGGAGGGCTACGGAACCGAAGAGAATAGCCATCTGGCTATAGCCGGAATGGTGGCGCGGGGCAGTGCCGATGTGGGCATCGGCACCGAGAAGGCCGCCAAGATTATTGACGGCATCGACTTCATTCCGCTCATCAAGGAACGCTACGATCTGGTCATGGTCAAGAAACCCGAGAATGAACAATGGATCAGCACGGTTATTGATATTCTGCGTTCATCCGCCTTCCAGAATGAGCTGAAGTCCATTCACAGCTATGACCTGACCGAGACTGGAATTATCATTTACGAGACTTGAACTAGCGGAACAGCAAAGGGACGCCCGGCGGAGATATACCACCGGGCGTCCCTTTTCACTGCATCTGTATGTCAATTGGGCATTCAAGCCTTACTGCTGCATCCGGTCTACAATCCCGGTGAACAGAATACCTATCGCTGTAGCTCCGGCATCCGGGTGGCTGAGGCTCCGCTCGCCCACATAGCTTGCCCTCCCTTTGGAAGCGATGATGTCTTTGGTGTGCTCGGCTCCCTGCACCGCCGCTTCTGCCCCCTTGCGCATGCTAATCAGCAGGGCGTCGCCATTCTCCGCACTCTTCCGCTGGGCTTCAGCAGCAGGAATCAGTGCATCGAGCAGCGTCTTATCGCCAAGCTTCGCTCCGCCCCGCTTCTGAATCCCTTCCGCCGCATGCTCCAACAGCTCGGCAAGTTCAAGTCCGCTTAGCTCTGTCCGGCCCTTGGCGTATTTCGCCGCGCTGCGGAAGGCTGAGCCCCAGATTGGACCCGAGGCGCCTCCGCAGTGCTCAATGATCACCATCCCGCAGGCTTTGAGGAATTCACCGATTTCCTCCTGCGGCAGCTCCTCCCATTCCAGCTTCAGCTGCCGGAAGCCTTTGGCCAGCGACATGCCGAAGTCCCCGTCTCCGGCAAAGGAATCCAGTTCACAGAATTCGACTTCCTTCTCAATGATAAGCTTTGCCATCTCATCGATCATCACTACTATATCAGCTGTAAGCAGCTTCTCCATTGCTTCCGCCTCCTAACATCTATAAGCTGCCGTCTCCGCGCTATAGTCGAGTGCCTGCTTCAGCTCATCATCCAGCTTCAGCAGGGTGACCGATGCTCCCGCCATATCAATCGCACTCATATAATTGCCGACAAAGGTCCGGTATACCCTAATCTTGGCTTCCTCCAGCAGCAGGCTGACGGAACGGTTCAGAATGTACAATTCCTGCAGCGGCGTTGCCCCGAAGCCGTTAATCATCAGCGCAACCTCTTCCTCCGGGTTAACCGGCATATCGGCAAGCAGCGCCCGCACCGCCTTCACGGCCAGTTCATCGGCCGGAACGAGCTTTTCCCGGGCAATACCCGGTTCGCCGTGAATGCCTACACCGAATTCGATCTCATCCTCTCCAAGCGCGAAGGTTGGCGAGCCTTTGGCCGGCACGGTACAGGAAGTCAGCGCGAAGCCGATCGACCGGACATTGCGTACTGTTTTCTCCGCGATGGCCTTGACCTCCGGAAGTGTATCTCCGCGTTCTGCAGCCGCTCCGGCGATTTTATGCACAAACACCGTTCCGGCCACGCCTCTTCTGCCTGCCGTTGAGGCATCGTCTGCCACGGACACATCATCGTTCACATACACTTTCTCCACAGAAATATCATCGTCCTCGAACGCCATCTCCGCCGCCGCATCGAAATTCATGCAGTCGCCGGAATAGTTTTTGATGATCAGCAGCGTTCCTTGGGAGGATGCCGTCTTCGTAATCGCGTTGTAGACCTGAATGGTCGAAGGAGAGGCAAACACATCACCGCATACCGCCGCATCAAGCATTCCCTTGCCTACGTATCCGCCATGGGCCGGCTCATGTCCGCTGCCTCCGCCACTGATCAGGGTGACTTTGTCCGGGTTCAGCTCTTTACGCGTAATGATCCTGTATTTCCGGTTCCACTCCAGCAGCTCCGGATGGGCAAGCACCATGCCTTCGATCATCTGCACGACTACATCTTCAGGGGCGTTGATGATCTTCTTCATCTGGCTTCGCCTCCGCTTCCGCCCAGCCGGTCCGCAGCCAGAATGGCCGCATATACATCATACTTCGTAACCGGGAACGGCATATTATGAATGGACTCCCCTTCGGCACAGGCTCTTTCGGCCACCGGCATCAGCCGGGCTTCACTGATATCGGTAACACCCAATTCCTTCAGGCAGGTAGGTAATCCGAGCGACTTGCAGAAGCCAAGCACCGTGTCCAGTTCTTCCTGCGGCGCATTCTCCAGCACCATGTGCACCAGCGTGCCGAAAGCCACCTTTTCCCCGTGATAATAATGATGAGTCTCCTCCAGAAGGGTCAGCCCGTTATGCACGGCATGCGCTGCCGCAAGTCCCCCGCTCTCGAATCCAAGCCCGCTGAGCAGGATATTCGTCTCGATAATATTCTCCAGCGACTGCGTAACCACCTTGCTGTCATTGGCCGCTTTGGCCTTCAGTCCGTCCTCCAGCAGTGTTTCGTAACAGAGACGGGCCAGCTCCATCGCCGCCTTCGTGCTTACCGCCCCGGAATTGTTATAGGTGAACCCTCTGACACAGGATCTCGCCTCAAAAAAGGTCGACAGCGCATCCCCCATCCCGGCCACCAGAAAACGAGTCGGTGCATTGGCAATGATTCCGGTATCCACCAGCACCACATTCGGATTCTGCCGCGCATACAGATAGGATTCGAACTCGCCATGCTCCGAATAAATTACGGAAGAGCCGCTGCACGGTGCGTCGGTCGCCGCAATCGTCGGCACGACAATAATGGCAATTCTCGCCCGGTTGGCGATGGCTTTGGCGGTATCCAGCGCTTTGCCGCCGCCGAGGCCGACAATGACGTCACAGCCTTCTGCCGCTGCGAACTGTTCCAGCCGGTCAATCTCCTTCAGTGTACATTCCCCGCCGAACCCGCCGGTTACGAATTCGAATCCGCCTTTGGCAACCGCTTTGTCCAGGTACTCCTGAACCCGGGCCTGATCATCCTTATGCGCCACCAACAGCGCTTTCCGTCCATAGATCGTTACATAGTCCCCGATGTTGTACAGCTCATCTTTGCCCTGAACATATTTAGAGGGAGAGGTTAGTATTTTTCTCATTTCACAGCACTCCTTAGGCAGGATTTGTAAACGCTTCCTACTCAGTATAAACGCTTTGCTGCTGTTTGGCATTGCACGATCTTGTATAGAACTATTCCGTCATTTCATCCTATAAACTCCCAGCGCAGCATGGATTATGCACGGCTCTTCAGGCGGTAGACCGCCGGTGTTTCTCCTGTAGCTTTTTTGAAGGTCCGGATGAAATACCCGCTATCCTCAAAACCCAGCGAATATGCGATGCTCACCACAGATTCTTCCCCCTCCACCAGACTACGTTTCGCTTCCTCCAGCCTAAGGCTATTTATATAGGAAGAAAAGGTGCTGCCCGTCTCCTGCCGGAACAGCCTGCTGAAATAATCCGCGCTGATCCAGCATAACTGGGCCATGTCCGCCAGTCTCAGCCGCTCCCGGAAATGCCCATGCATATGCTCCAGCGCTGGCTTCAGCCTGAGGCTCCCGCCTATTGTGCCCGGAGCCTGCTTCCTGTCAGTCGGCCCGTCCACCTCTTCCTGTACCAGTTGCCGGGGAAGCTCATGTACCAGTGCTGCTTCTTCTGTAAGCTTCACATCCGCAGCAGCTGCAGAAGTGCCGAATACATAAGTCCGGTTCCTGGCGCCTACCCTGCCGGTTATATAATGGCTCATGTGGGTGACCAGACGGGCTACGGATTCGATCCGTTCATAAGACATCACCGGAAGGCTCCGGTAATATTCCTCCAGCATGCTGTCATGCTCCCTCTGATCTGGAGTGCTGGTTGCGCTCAGCATATCAAGCTTCTTACCGGTATCCTGTGCGGGAATAGAGATCTGCCCCAGCATAATGGAGCCAAGGTACTTGCTGCCGACTACCAGCGGTACCGCCATATCCACAATCCCCATATGGCATTTATAGACATAGGGGCGCTGCATACTCTGTGCGGCATATCCCCCGCGGTAATCACAGCTCTCACATAACCGGGAGGACTGGGTGGCCGATCTCATCGCTCTGCAAAAGTCCGTGCATTTGCTGTGCCGAGTCACCGGCTTGCCGCCAGCATCGACGGTGAGCACAGCCATATCCGTCACCGCAGCAAGATCGTCCTGAATGATCTGCAGCGCCTGTGTATCCACGACATCCTCAAGCAGTTCCAAAGAGTTCCGCATAGAGTCCCTCCATAATCATTCAAATTATATCTAAAATTATAACATGATAACGGTTGCAACAACTATATTGAAGATTGGAATCTTATTTTTCACACTTTAAAACAGTCTCATTTTTATCCACTTTTCAGACTCGTCCAGAAGGTAAGCTTTCTTGCAATGCTACTGCGGCGGCTGGGGGACAGATAGTCGCAGGGAAGTAAGCATGGAGTCCGTTTATCCAGCCAAAGTTGATTTTGGCCAGGAGTAAGAGTTGCCCTAGTCGCACCCGGTCCGTTCTCAAACAACCTGGCAGAGTTAGAACCCCCTGGACTTAGCCGGTCCTGCCAGCATTCCAATCGCAACGAACAACTAAAACAACGCCCACCCCGGTTCAGGATGGACGTTGTTCATTTCAGCCTTTATGATTTGGAACCGGTATGTACAATAACATCCCGGCTATAGCTGCCCCCGGCAAACTCCAAGCCTTCCGGCTCTTTCTTGCGCGGCAGCAGTGCTTCAGCAATGATATTGCCGGTATGATCAAGGTAGCCCTCCACCTCTACACTGCCATGGTATAAGCAGATTTCATCTACTCTATCTCCCATTACAATACGCAGGGCCGTTGCCTCTTCAGCAGATAGCTCGTTCCCGTTCATCCGTGCAGGCAGGGGCTCAATGGTCACCTTAGGTTTCTCCGTTCCGAACGGAATGGCAAGCGTTACGATTGCCGTCCTCCCCGTCACAGTTAGCGAACGCTTCACCACCGGACTCTCAGCATACTCCCCCTGCTTGAAAATCAGTCCCGGCTCAAGCACCAGCTGGTCCTCAGCGTGGCCGGCCGGCAGATGCTTCAGCAGCAGATTGGCCTCCGCCAGCTGTGTGGATACTTCCCCGCTGTGGCAGTCATACCCCGCCCCTCCGGTAGGCAGATGAAAATACTGCTCATAATGGTGCTGCTCCTTCGCTTCAAACAGATCCACGATCAGCCAGTAGCTGTTCTTGATGAATAGCACCTTGCGGGAATGGATCACCGGATCATCGTAACGGGTATATCCGTATTGGCTCGCAAAGGTGTAGTCATACCCTTCATTAAACTGGGTATCCCAGATTCTGCAGCTTGCCGTAGCCGGCGTATTCCAGTGAAAGCTGCGGACATGCTGGTCCTCGCCATCCACCACTACCGTGTTATGGGCGCGGGTGGATACGGTGTACTTGCGTTCCTTGTTCCACTCGAACAAGCCCATGCCTGAATCCGCCAGCAGCTCGCGCCCTCCGGCGTAGAGTACCAGGCTCAGCGCATCCGAATGGGCATGTCCGCCCACTCCAACACCTGCACGCATCGCCATGTACATGTCTTCCCGGCTCCAGCCCTGCCTGGAGGTAATGTAACCTCCAATCGGGAAGCAGGCTGCCGTTTCGGCAGGCTGCTTCGCCTTCAGCTGCTCATATTGCTGCACCGCATCCGGCCCTACTCTCCAGAGCAGGGAGAACGGCAGCCGCTCATGCCCCAGCGCTTTGAAATCGCCGCGCTGATACAGATAAGCGCCTAGGCTCATGACATTGCGCAGCTCGCTGACCACCTGCACATCGGTATCGCCGAATTTGACCAGCTGTCCGTCGGGAGCCAGCAGATGCATCGTCACAGTGAACATCTTCTCCAAGGTGTCGCGATACTCCCCGGCGTCGATTCCAAGCTTATGGAACAGTGCCACCAGTTCATACAGATCGCGCATCACGATCAGATGATAATTAGGACTGCCTTCGAACTGTACCCCATCCGCATATACGTTCTGGCGGATATATCCCGGCAGCTCACGCAGCCCGTACTCCAGCCATTCTGCGGAATCCTTCAGCTCCGGCAGGAGCAGCGCCGTCTGGATCAGCCCCCGCAGCTGCATGCAGACATGATTGCCGCCGCCGGCATGGTATTTGCGCACATACTGCCCGTGCTCCTGGAAGGACTTGATCAGCTTCAGCTTAACCTCAGGCTCGAACGCAGGTGAGCTGAAGAAGATGATGAAGGCTTCCGGCAGCATAAACAGCCGCACCCCGACAGACAGCGGGTCCCAGGTCGAATGCTCGGAACGGAACGTATCATCCACCGGCACCCTATTATCATCGATGAAGTCGCTGATCATGTCATTGAAGCATTTGGCGTATTTCTCATCACCGGTCAGCGCATAAGCTCTGGACAGATGCTTCACATATACGAACCGGGTCAGATGCAGCTGATACTGTGAGCTGTCATACAGCCAGCTGTTCCAGTCATAGGTGCCGCGCGGAAAGACCACTCTTTTCCCTTTGAATAGCGGGATATCCCCTTCTACGATCCGGTCTGCCTCAGCGATTGTCTGCAACGCTTCCTCCTCATGGCCGTAGTAGCTTGCGGCATACGCCTGAAGCTTGGGAACATCCTTCACTTCAAAGTAATATCTCCCGTTGTTACCTGCTGCAACGACCTCCAGATAGGCATTCCGTGCAGCCAGGACATCACCTGTCTTCAGCTGTACGGCCACACCGGCAAGCTCAGGTCTGCTCAAGTCCAGCATGGTGCCGAGGAATTCTTCATCCGACAGCTGCGGCTTTGTATATATAGGATTATGGCGCAAGTCTTTATACCCAATCGTCATTTGAACCCTCACCTTTATTGGTTTAACGGATCTGATCCGCATCTATTCCTTAATCGAACCGAGCATGGCTCCTTTGGCGAAATACTTCTGCAGGAACGGATACACGATTACAATTGGCAGCATGGCGAGCAATATCGCCGCATTCTGGACATTCGGTCCAAGGTTGGCCGCAAGCTGTGCGTCAACTGCAGCCTCTGCCGAAATATTGGAGGCACTGATCGCCACCATCTGCCGCAGGAGCGGCTGAATCGGCCAGCGCGATGTATCATTCAGATAGATGACCGCAGAGAAGAACTCATTCCAGAACTGCACCATGAAGAACAGCGTAAACGTGGCGATGATCGGTTTGGACAGCGGGAGCACGACCGAATACAGAATCCTGAACTCTCCTGCCCCGTCAATTCTTGCCGCTTCATCCAGACTTTCCGGCAGGCTCTGGAAGAACGAGCGGATGACCATGATATTAAAAGCGCTGGAAGCCGCCGGAAGCACCACTGCCCAGTAAGAATCGATCAGACCCAGATTTTTGACCACCAGATAACTGGGAATCATACCGCCGTGAAAGATCATGGTGAAGAAAATAATCAGCAGCATGATGCGGCGGCCGGGCAGAAACTTCTTGGATAAGGCATAGGCCAGGGTAATCGATACAAACAGGCTAAGCAGCGTACCCATTACCGTGATAATAACGGAGTTCTTGACCGAGGTCAGGAACGTATTCGCATTCAGCAGATAGCTGTAAGCATCCAGCGTCCAGTGCTTGGGCCAGATGAAGAAATTCCCGGCCATTGAATCTCCGGGCGGACTGAAGGATACCGCGATAATGTATAGAAAAGGCAGAATAACCAGCAGACTGATTAAGCAGATAATAACTACAATAATGGTGTCAAACCCTGTTGCCTTGAGCTTCATAGCGTCTCCACTCCTGTTCTTGTTCTAGAATATGCCTTCTTCGCCAAGCAGCTTTGCCGCATAATTGGCCCCGACTACAAGGATCAGACTGGCAACGGATTTGAACATGCCTACGGTAATCGCGAAGCTGTAATTGAATTGCTCCAGACCGATATGGTAGACGAACAGATCGAACACATTGGAGACATCCAGGTTGAGGCTGTTGGTCATCAGGAAGATCTGCATAAAGTTGGAGTCCATAGAGGAGCCCAGGCGGAGCAGCAGCAGTATAACAATCGTGCTCTTGATGCCGGGGAGGGTAATATGCCAGATGCTCTGCAGCCGGCTCGCTCCATCCACCTTGGCCGCTTCATACTGCTCGGGGTTGATCCCCGCCAGTGCCGCCAGGAAGATAATTGTCCCCCAGCCTGCATCCTTCCAGATGGACTGGAAGATGACCAGCGGCCGGAACCATTCATTGCTCACCAGGAAATTGGCATTGCCGTCAAACCACTGGCTGAGATAATGATTAATAACGCCTGAAGGCCCGAAGAACGAAATCGTAATCCCGTAAATAACGACCCAGGACAGGAAATGAGGCAGATAGACGATCGTCTGCGATACCCGTTTGAACACTTTGAGCCGCACTTCATTCAGGAGTAACGACAGGAGGATCGTAAACGGAAAATAAATAATCAGGTTCAGCAGACTGATCAGCAGTGTATTTTTCAGCAACATATAGAAATCGGAGGTTCCGAAAAACTGTCTGAAATTATCCAGCCCCACCCACGGGCTGTTCATAATGCCCTTGAACGGGCTGTATTCCTTGAAGGCCAGAATGAGTCCCGTCATCGGAATGTAATGAAAAATGAGAAAATAGAGAATACCCGGTGCCGCCAGTAAATAAAAAGGCCACAATTGATGAAACCGTCTAGGGCGTAAAGCTCTCTGCACAGGCTAAACCTCCTTATCCATGGGCAAAAGAAAGGGGATCTCCCCCTCCTTTGCCTCTGTTTATATTTAGGTGTTCCTTATTGATGCTCGGCACGATACTGATCCAGCAGCTCCTTGGTAATCTGTACACCTGCACCCGTAGTCCAGGTATCAATCTCCTTCTGTACATCCTCCCAGGTGCCTTCACCCAGCACATATTTGGTCATGACAGCACTCATTTTCTTATAGCTGTCCGGATTCTTGCTGGCGTACTGGGAGTTGTAGCTGAGGAACGGATTCTCCACCCCGATGGTACTGATCGTATCCAGCACGGTCTTTTGCAGCGTCAGAATCTCCGGTTCCTTGGAGTTGGCGTACACATATGGATCTGCCCGGTTCTCCAGGATGAAATTGTTCGGCTTATCCAGCTCATACTGCTTCTTCTGCTCCTCGGTCTGTACAGCCACCCCATCCTTGAAATCACTGGAATGTATGCCGGTGACTCCCGCTTTGGAGAAGGCTACATTCTCCTCGGAGGCGGTGAAATCAAGGAAATCGACAATCTGCTGTACCTTCTCTTCCGGCACAGAGCTTGGAATCGCCCATAATCCGTAGTACCCGGAGAGGATCGAAGCACCCTTCTGTCCGTCTGCGCCTTCCAGCACATCGACAATCGCTATTTCAGCATTCGGGTCCGTCTGCTTCAGCTTCTCCACGTTGGTCTCCACGATGTCACTGACATTCCCTACAAAAGCACCCGCAGTACCTGCGAGGAATTTACTCCGTGCCTGACCCTGGTTCTTGAGCACCGGCGCATCCTTGTCAATCAGGCCTTTGCTCCAGGAATCTCTGAGCCACTCCAGGAATGCCTTGTATTCGGGAGTCTGGAAATCACGTACGACGTTCTCCCCCTCCAGCTTCCATACATTCGGGATACCAAAAGCATATTGAATCGGGAGTACCCCCGAGAAAGGTCCGGGGCTGTTCACGCCGTCTGAACCATAGATCGTAAACGGAATGGTTTTGCCGCCGCCAGCCGGATCATTCTCCTTGAATACCATAAGAGCATTTGTCAGCTCATCGATGGTCTTCGGGACCTCCAGATTATACTTGTCCAGCCAGTCCTTGCGGATCAGGATGTTGGCTTCACCGCCGCCGTACAGGCCGCGCGGCCGGGGAATTCCGTATGTTTTGCCTTCAATCTTAGCTCCGTTCCAGACAACCTCATCAATCTTGCTGATGTTCTCCGTCTTCTCCAGATAAGGCGTCAGGTCATGAAAAGCGCCCATCTTCACCAGGTTGTTGAATTTGTCATCCTTCCCTCCATCCATCAGCAGCAGGTCATAGGAATCTCCGGCGGATACAGCCACGGAGAGCTTGTCAGTGTAGGCTTCGGATGGCACGAAGGTTACGTTCAGATCTACATTACCGCGCTTCTCCAGATCCTCGAGCGCTTTGTTGTTGGTCATCTCCGGCGGATTGCCGAAGAGAATGGTCATCGCCTTGATGCTGGCCGGCTTGGCGGCCGTGCCCGCCTGTGTCCCGCCTTCCGGTGCGGCCGTGCTGCCTGCCGCTGGATTATTATCACCGGAGCAGGCCGCCAGGGTGGTTACCATCAACGCCGCTGAGGCCACAAGCGGTACAAGCTTTCTTTTGAAACTCATTGTCATCCCCCATTTGCTTGTATTGATTGCGTTTACATTATCCTTACACTTTGGATTATAGAAGACGCCCCGGCTTGTGAACATGCCGGATTCGAGCCAAAGTGTCACCATTTTTAAGATTCGCTGTGTTCCAGGTTTCTACCCATTCTACAATGTACTATAATCTTTATAGGATAGCCTGCCCGGTATCCGGAGTCCAAAACCCAGTAACGGATGTGGCCCCTATGAATTCACCCTTCTTCAGCTTTTTGCGGCGGAGCTTCTATATCAAGATGATTGTGGTTATGTTCGCCATCTCTGTGGTTCCGCTGATTGTATTGTCATTTATTTCTGTAAGCGTCTCCAGCACAACGGTGGAGCAGCAGGTGAACCGCCTGAACGCCCAGCTGGTCAATCAGGTCATAGACCGGATTGAATTAACCATGATTAGACTGCGGGAATTAAGCGAGCAGTACTCCCGTATCTCGTCCATTCAGGGCGCGCTGGTCTCCCCGTCGGCTCAATATTTTGAGGAGGTTGTCCGCAAAAAGGATCTGATCTCCGTGCTCAGCAACGCCTCGGCCATTATCGGAAATGTGGAGGGGCTGCAGGTCTATTCCGCAATCACCGGAGAGGTGCTCTCTTCGACGGAAGCCCCGGCCCAGCTCGGGGAGTCCCGGTACCGTCCGCTGATAGAAGCGTATCTGGAATCGGGCCGGCCCAATCTTTTCCTGGACAAGCACTCGCTGCCGGGACTTGCGGTGCTGGACTCTTCAACCTATTATATCTCACGCGTTCCCTTTGATTTGTATGAGGACCTCAAGGGCGTGCTGCTGATCTCCATGAACAACAGCCAATATCAGCAGCAGATCGAGAATATCCAGCTCGGGAGCAAGGGCTCCATCTCGCTGCTGACTGAAGACGGCATGACCATTGCCACAACCAGCAAGCTGGGGAAGCAGGAGGATACGCGGCGGGTACAGGAGATTCTGAAGCACTGGACAGAGCTGAACCGTCCGGACCAGTTCGCATCAGGCTCCTCCATTGTCTCCGTCAAGCAGACCTCCACCTATGACAAGTGGATTGTGGTCTCGGAAATCCCGTCCAAGGAGCTTACTGCCAGTGCCGCAATTATCCGCCGGACGGTTACTTACTTCCTGGTGATTCTGGCCCTGCTGGGGGCGCTGTGTGTGGTCGGCTTCGGGTATCAGCTGTACCGGCCTCTGCAGGCCGTGAAGCGGCAGGTCGATGCGCTGAAGAAAGGCCATTTCGATGCACGGGTCACCCATTTTGCCAATAATGAGATCGGGGATCTGGGGCGGATGCTCAATACGATGGCGGTACGCATTCAGGATCTGGTGGCAGATTTGCATGATTCGGAGGACCTGAAGCGCAAGCTGGAGATCAGGGCGCTGCAATCGCAGATTAATCCCCATTTCATGTACAATACTTTAAATACCATCCGCATGTTCGCGATGATGAAGGATTATGAGAAGATAAATTCGCTGATGGGCCGGCTGGTGGCGCTGCTGCGGTATTCTATGGAGAATTTCGAGCAGACCGTGCAGCTTCGGCTGGAGCTTGATTATTTGGCGGATTATGTGGGGCTGCTCAATATGCGGTATAAATGTCAAATCCGGCTGGAATCAAGCATCGAGGAGCCGCTGCAGAGCATGCAGATTCCGAAGCTGAGCCTCCAGCCGTTGATCGAAAATTCTGTGTTCCATGGGATTCTTCCGCGTAAAACGCCGGAGGGGCATATCAGTATACGGGTCTTCACCGATACCCGCAAGAACTATATCATTCTTGAGATTACTGACGACGGGATTGGCCTTGCGGAAGCCGAACTGAAGAAGCTGCAGCTCCATCTGCTCCATGAAGAGTCCACGGAGAACATCGGGCTGCAGAATGTATGGTTGCGGATGAAGCTGCTATTCGGAGGGGATGCGCAAATTCTGCTCTCCAGTGCCCCGGGTGAAGGGCTGACGATCCGTATTATGCTGCCGTCTGAGAATGTTCTTGTAAAGGAGGAGCCTCATGAATCCCTATAGAGTTGTACTCGTGGAGGACGAAATTCCGGCAAGAACGGTATTCCGTCATTTCATTGAAGAGCGTGCCGATTTATTCACGCTGGTTGGCGAAGCCGAAGACGGCCGGGACGGACTGGAATTGTTCCTGAAGCACAAGCCGGAGCTTGTCGTAACCGATATCACCATGCCGGGCATGAATGGACTTGAGATGCTAAGCGAAATTGAGAAAAGCGGGGAACGTCCGCCGCAGATCATCATCCTTACCTGCCACCAGGATTTCCATTATGCCCAGCAGGCCATTCATCTGAAGGCTGCAGCCTATCTCATTAAAGATGACTGTCTTTCTGATCCCGGCCTGTTGACCCGGACGATGGAGGAGCTGGCCTCCCAGGTGAACTCACTTGATGAAACCCGGGAAAAGCATCTCCAGCTGGAACAGCAGGTCCGGCTCAGCGAGGTGGAGATTGAGCAGAGCCTCTTTCTGGATATGCTGCTGAATCCGGCAGCCGAAGCCAAATGGCTGCGCAGTCTGGAGGACTCCCAGCTCCCTCTTCACGAACAAAGCTTCAAGGTATTGCTGCTGGAGCTGGACAGGAATTCCCTTCGCTTCCCGATTGATCAGCTTGAAGAGCTGAAGCTGTGGCAATTCGCCGGAGTCAACGTACTCAAGGAGCTGCTGGCCGGCATAGGCCCGCATAAAGTCATCGCGCTCGACAAGGGACGTTTTCTCGCCATATACACCGAAACGTCAAAGGCTATGCGCCCCAATTTCCCGGAACAGGTGCTGGATTCCTTTGCCACCAATCTTAAAATGAGCTGCATTGCCCTGCAGTGCAGCTTCGGACAGGGGCTGAAGGCCAGGCCTGAGGCACTGAAACGGCTGGCTTCTGCACCCTATCCTTTCTTTTACCGCTTTGGCGAGAGCATCGCTATTGAGGATTGGGAACAAATCGCCCGTTTCCAGCGGATTCCGGAGCCGCTCAGCCGGTTCTGGAGCAAGGTACTCAAGAAAGCACTGCTGGAGCCGCATTTGAACACGGCTGCACTGGAGCAGGAGCGCCTCTCCTTATACCGCCAGGCTATGGAGCAATCCTGGGATCCGGAGCAGATCAAATCCTTATATTTGAGAGTCTTCCTGGATATGAGCCATAACGTTATTGGAACAGAGGGCGGTGCGGATCTCGAAGCGAACCTGCGCAAAAAAATGGAGCTGTGCCAAACCTTCGACTCCGTACACGAGGCGACCTGCGATTATTTCCGCAAGCTTCAGCAGCTTCAGGAGGGCGGCCGGAAGATCGATGCTTCGATTACAAGAATCATTCAACATATGCGCGAAGACCTCAGCTATCCCTATAAGCTGGAGGAGCTGGCAGCTTCGATTAATTACAGTGTGCCTTATTTCAGCTCCATGTTCAAAAAAGCAGTAGGCGAAAGCTTCATTCAATACCTGACCCGTCTGCGGATTGAAAAGGCAAAGCTGCTGCTGCTTACCACGGATCATAAGACATTTGAAATTTCCGAATCTATCGGTTTTGAGAATTACCGGTCCTTTAACCGGATCTTCAAGAAAGAGACCGGCGTATCCCCTTCCGATTACCGCAGAATGGGGATGGGAATGCCCCAATGAAAAACCCCGGTATCTCCAGAATTTCTGATGATACCGGGGGTAATTTAGCTTACACTCCGTCAGGACCGGCGGTTAACAAACATCAGCATAAGGGCCGAAATGACAATGATTGAGCATACCCACATCCAGGCCAGCGTCATATTGCCGCCGTCAACCGCTACATAGATTGCCGTCGGCACCGTCTGGGTACGCCCGGGGATGTTCCCTGCTACCATAATCGTAGCGCCGAATTCGCCCAGTCCGCGGGCGAACCCCAGTACATAACCTGCGGCCAGTGAACGGCTGGCCAGCGGGAGAGTTACATAGCGCAGAACCTGAAGCTCGCTGGCTCCCTGCGCCCGCGCGGCATCCTCCAGGTCCTTCTCCACACCTTCGAAGCCCGCCTTAACCGTCCTGTACACCAGAGGGAAGGCAACCACTACTGCGGCAATGACTGCCGCGCCCCATGTAAACAAAATAGTATGCTCGGTGAACTGCTCATACAGCCTGCCAATCCAGCTCCGCCGGCCGAGGATCACCAGCAGGACGAAGCCGACAACCGTCGGCGGCAGAACCAGCGGAAGCAGCAGGACCGTTTCAACCAGGCTGTGTCCGAAGAACCTCCGCCCTGCCATCTTCTTGGCTGCGAGCGTAGCCAGTAAGAACACGATAATGCTGGTAATCACCGAAATCTTGACCGAAAGCCAGACCGGGGCGAAAAAATCGGTCCAATTGATCTCCATCTCTTCTCACCCCATTTGTATAGTAGGTATTATTGTGCTAATTGAAAGCCGTAGCTTGTAAATACCGCGTCCGCCGTTGTTGTCTGTACATACTCGTAGAATGCCTTGGCCTCCGCCTGATGCGGCGACTCCTTCACAATGCCAACCGGATAATTAATGGCCTTGTGCACATGTCCGCCCACTGTCAGGGCAATCTTCACTTTGTTCGAGGTAAGCGCGTCTGTCTTGTAGACGAAGCCGGCATCTGCATTTCCCGTCTCCACATAAGACAATACCTGACGGACATCCTTGGCAAAGACCAGCTTGCTCTGCAGCGTATCCCATACCTTCTTAGCCGTCAATGACTGCTGCGCATATTGCCCGGCCGGCACGGATTCCGGCTGGCCGACAGCCACCTTCTTGAAGGCTTTATCGGTAAGCTGGGTGATAGTAGTAATGGAAGTCTTCGAATCAGAAGGCACCACGAGGACCAGCTGATTCTTGAGCAGCCCGGTATGATCACTGATGAGCCCGCCATCTACCAGGGCAGTCATCTGTTTGTCTCCTGCAGAGAAGAACAGATCAGCCGGAGCGCCCTGTTCAATCTGCTTTTGCAGCGTACCGGAAGCACCGTAGTTGAAAATAAGATCAATACCAGGATGCTGCTTCTCGTAAGTCGCGGCAATCTTGTCAAGACTATCCTGCAGGCTAGCTGCCGCAGATACAATAATTTCAGTTTTCTTAGCTGCCTGTGCCTGTTCACCAGGTGCAGCAGACAATCCCGCCGCTACCAATCCCGCCACTAACACTACCCCCAGCTTCTTGAACATTTCCATTCCTCCCGTATATGTATCTTATATATTTTGGTGCTATTCTATCACATCTTTTTTGGTTTTTCTATACGTTTTGATTATGTTTAATTATATTTAGTTATTATTGATATGAATAAGTGATAATTCCAGCTTTATGTATTGCTACTCTGAAAAAATAGCCCTTACAAGCCAAAGGCCTGCAGGGCTATCAGTGAACAGAAGTTAATTCTTCATCCGCGGGTCAAGCACATCGCGCAGGCCGTCCCCTACCAGGTTGAAGCCAAGCACGGTCAGCATAATGGACAACCCCGGAAAAATAACCGTCCAGGGTGCCTTCTGGATGAATTGCCGTGAATCCGAGAGCATCTTGCCCCATTCCGGATCGGGCGGCTGTGCGCCGAGTCCAAGGAAGCCAAGCGCAGCGGCCTCAATGATCGCGGTAGCGATGCCAAGTGTCCCTTGCACGATAATCGGCGTTAAGCTGTTAGGCAGAATATGGGTCAGCAGAATGCGGTTGTTCGTCATTCCGATTGCGCGGGCCGCCGTTATGTACTCCTCCGATCTCAGGGAGAGCACCTTGGCCCGTACCAGCCGGCCATACGTAGGAATATTAACAATGGCGATGGCATACAGCGCATTCTGCAGCGAAGGCCCGAGAATGGCTACGATTGCAATGGCCAGCAGAATACTCGGAAAGGCCAGCAGAATATCGAACATGCGGGATATCAGCATATCGATCCATTTGCCGTAGAAGCCCGCAAGAATCCCCAGAAACGTACCGACAACAATCGAGCCGATAACCGAGAAAAAGCCGACCCAGAGGGAGATCCGGGCACCGTATAGTATGCGGGTGAACATATCTCTTCCCAGATCATCCGTGCCGAACCAGTGGTCGGCAGACGGCGCTTTGAGCCGGTTGACCAGCTCCTGCTCCTTGAAGCCGTAAGGTGCGATTACGGGTGCCAGCAGGGCAATCAGCACAAAAAACACAATGATGCCAAGGCCGAGCATCGCCGTCTTATTCTTACGGAAAGCCTTCCACGCATCCCGCCAAGGCCCGGAAACCTTGTCAGCAGGTACAGCCGGGGGCGTTACTTGAATTGATGCCTGTCCCATAGGTTCACCCCTCACTTGTAGTTGATGCGCGGATCAATGACGGCATAGAGCAGATCCACCAGCAGATTAATGAACACGAAGATAAAAGCAATGATCAGGATTCCGGTCTGGATTACCGGATAGTCGCGTGAGCTGATCGCCTCAAATATATATCTTCCCACGCCGGGCCAGGCAAAGATTGTCTCTGTCAGCACTGCACCGCCGAGAAGTGCACCTGTCTGCAAACCTACTACGGTCAGCACGGGAATCAGTGCATTCTTTAGAGCATGCTTATATACGACAAGGAATTGCGACAACCCTTTGGCCTTTGCCGTACGGATATAGTCAGAGTTCATGACCTCCAGCATGCTCGAACGGGTCATCCGGGCAATAATTGCCATCGGAATGGTGCCCAGTGCTATGCTTGGCAGGATCAGATGCTTGATGACCGTCCACAGCTGGCGCCAGTCTCCTGCCAGTATCGTGTCGATCACATATAGATTGGTAATACTCTCCACGGGATTCCGCTGATCCATCCTGCCTATAGAGGGCAGCCAGTGCAGCTTCAGCGCGAATAACATCTGCTCCATCAGCCCCAGCCAGAAGATCGGCATGGACACGCCAATGAGCGCTATAATCATCGCGGTATAATCAAACCAGGAATTCTGCCGCCAGGCACTTAGAATACCGGCGTTCACTCCTACAATGGTAGCGAACAGCATACTCGCTGCGGTAAGCTCCAGCGTTGCCGCCAGATAAGGCATAATTTCTTTGGCAATCGGTGTTTTGGTCCGGATTGAGGTTCCCAGATCGCCCTGCACCAAATCTCCCATATAGTTGAAGTATTGCTGCAGCCAAGGCTTATCTAGACCCAACTGCTCGCGCAGCGCTTGTTTGGACTGCTCGGTTGCCTTTTGGCCCAGAATGGTTTCTGCCGGATCACCCGGAATGGCGTGAATAATGGAGAAGACGATAATCGTCATTCCGATCAGCACAGGGAATAAAACCATGACACGTTTTAATAGGTAGGAGTTCAAGTTGGCTCACCTTCCAGTGGTCCTTAAGCATAACTTGCCGCAGCAGGCACGCGGCGGCAAGGAAATGCTTATGGAGCATACTATTCGAAGTAAATTTCGCTGTAATATTCCGTACCTGTAGGGCCTGGAACGAATCCTTTCAGATTGGCCTTCGCAGCCAGCAGCGGTGTAGTGTGCACAAGCGGGATCCACGGTGCATCCGCTTTGATGATTTCCTGAGCCTGTTTGTACAGGTCGGAACGTTTCGCCTGATCCGTCTCCTTCTGTGCATTGATCAGGATCGTGTGCAGTTCTTCATTCACATAGAAGGTACGGTTGTTGCCTGGGATAGCATCCTTGTCGAGCAGCGTATATAGGAAGTTGTCCGGGTCACCATTATCGCCAGTCCAGCCGAGCATGTAGATATCATCTTTCTCGCCAGCTTTGGTGTCATCCAGATAAGTCGCCCATTCCGGGGATTCAATTACAGTCTTCACGCCAATTGTCTCCCAGTCCGCCTGAATGGCTTCCGCAACCTTCTTGCCGTCAGGCATGTAAGGCCGGGATACCGGCATAGCGTACAGGGTTACTGTATCCGGCAGACCGTCAGGGTAACCGGCTTCCGCCAGCAGCGCCTTCGCTTTGTCCAGATCATATTCATAATCCTTCACAGCATCGTTGTAGCCCCACAGTGAAGGCGGCATCGGGTTAACAGCTGCAGTAGCCTGACCTGAGAAGAATGCATCAATGATTGCCTGTTTGTTCACCGCATAGTTCAGCGCCTGTCTTACTTTCACATTATCAAAAGGTTTCTTCTTAAAGTTGAAGCCGAGGTAAGCTACATTGAACGGCGGGCGTTCAATCTTCTGCAGTTCAGTGTTGCCTTCAAGCGTGGACAGATCATCCGGGCTCAAATCCTCCATCAGATCGATCTCCCCGTTCTGCAGAGCATTGAAACGTGCCGAGTTGTCCGGAATGGAGCGGACGATGACTTTATTCAGCTTAGGAAGCCCTTCTTTCCAGTAATTCGAATTCTTGTCCAGTGTAATGGAATCATTATGCTTCCACTCCGTGAACACGAAAGGTCCTGTGCCTACCGGCTCGTTCTTGAAGTTCTCCTTCTTCTCCTGGATGGCAGCAGGGCTGGCAATCCCGAAGGAGGTCATAGCAATATTCTGCAGGAACGGTGCCTGCGGCTGATTGAGTGTGAACTCTACCGTAGTTGCGTCTACAGCCTTAACCTCTTTGATTACACGGCTGCCGTCCGGACCGAACATCGAATCATAGTAGTCGAAGGAATCTCCTTCGAACTTGAATTCACTTGCCGGATCACTCCAGCGTGTGAAGTTAAAGACTACTGCTTCAGCGTTGAAATCCGTTCCGTCATGGAACTTCACGCCCGGATGCAGCTTGAAGGTATACGTCAGACCGTCAGGCGATACCTCCCAGCTGTCAGCAAGGGAAGCCTGTACTTCAGAGGTACCCGGCTTGTATTCCAGCAGGGAATCAAATACCTGATGGGCAATCTTCAGGGATTCGCCATCTGTGACAATGGCAGGATCCAGCGATGCAGAATCGCCGCCGCGTCCAAGGATGAGCGTATCCTGCGTGTTAGCCGATGTTTCAGGCGAGCTATCCGGTGCGGTAGTCGCCGCTGCATTCGTTGCTGCTGTCGCTTCTGTGCCAGCGTTGTTATTGTTACCCCCGCAGCCGCTTAATGTTAATACCGCCCCCAGCGTTACTGCCAGTGCAAGACTACTCCACTTCTTCATCTCTAGAAAACTCCCTTCTTTCATTAAAAGTATTAAAGCGTTTATATGGAGCTGCGCCAAAGCGCTGCCATATATCAGGGCCAATGCATAGAGAGCGGTATTGAATTCTTCCTTATTTCATTACGCAAGCCGGGATCGGACTTCCTCATCATACAGATGGCAGGCGGTCAAATGTCCGGACCCTGTCTCCTGCAGCGGAGGTCTGACATTACGGCATATCTCCATCACCCGGGGACAACGTGTATTAAAAGCACATCCGACCGGCGCATTCGCCGGACTCGGTACCTCACCCTGCAGGATGATCCGTTCCTTACGGATATCGGGATCGGGCTCAGGAACTGCGGACAGCAGTGCCTGCGTATAGGGATGCTGCGGATCGGCATAGAGCTTATGCTTATCGGTGACTTCAACAATCCGCCCCAGATACATCACGGCTACACGGTCGCAGATATGCTTCACCACGCTGAGATCATGGGCGATGAAGATATAGGTCAATCCGAATTCCTTCTGTAAATCCTGCATCAGGTTAATGACCTGTGACTGGATCGATACATCCAGTGCAGATACAGGCTCATCGGCGATAATCAGCTTCGGCTGGAGCGCCAGTGCTCTGGCAATCCCGATCCGCTGGCGTTGTCCGCCGGAGAACTGATGCGGGTAACGCTGCAAATGCGCTTTAGCCAGCCCGACTACATCAGCCAGACGTTCTACTGCAGCCCGGCGCTGCTTGGCATCGCCTACTCCGTGCACAATCATCGGCTCTTCAAGAATACGCTGTACAGTATTGCGTGGATCTAAGGATGAGAACGGGTCCTGGAAAACAATCTGCATCTCCCGGCGCCGCCCCCGCATCTCTTCTATAGATAGCTTCGTGATATCCTGACCTTCGAACCAAATCTCTCCCGCCGTGGGCTCAATCAGCCGAAGCAAGGCACGGCCGGTTGTGGATTTACCGCAGCCGCTCTCTCCAACCAAGCCAAAGGTCTCACCTTTGCTTACCGAGAAGGAGATATCGTCCACAGCCTTGACATCACCCTGTGCCCTACCCAAGAATCCTTTGTTGATCGGATAATACTTCTTAAGACCCTTGACCTCTAGCAGGCTCTCACTCATACCGCATCCTCCTGTTGACTTTCATGCAGCCAGCATCTGCAGCTGTGCTGTTCCTCCTGGAGCGTAAGCTTAGGAAGACTTTGACGGCAAATATCCATCACCTCATGACAGCGCGGCGCGAACCGGCAGCCCTGCATTTCCTTGCTGAGAATCGGCACATTGCCCGGAATAGAATGCAGGCGGTCTCTGGTTTCATCCATCCGGGGTACAGATTCGATTAGCCCTCGGGTATACGGATGCAGCGGATTCTTGAAAATATCACGTACGCTACCTTCCTCCACTACCTTGCCGGCATACATAACCGCAACACGGTGGCACATCTCTGCTACAACACCAAGATCATGGGTAATCAGCATAACGGCCGTCCCCTGTTCTTCGTTAAGCCGGCGGATCAGATCCAGAATCTGTGCCTGAATCGTCACATCAAGCGCAGTCGTCGGCTCATCGGCAATCAGCAGCTCCGGACTGCAGGAGATGGACATGGCGATCATTACACGCTGGCGCATGCCTCCCGACAGCTGATGCGGATATTCATCAATAATGGCCTCCGGCCGGGGAATGCCTACCTTACGGAGCATCTCTACAGCGTGCTCCCGGGCCTCCTTCTTGGAGAGGCCACGGTGCAGGCGTACGGTTTCAATAATTTGCTGTCCGACCGTGAACAGCGGATTGAGCGAAGTCATCGGTTCCTGAAAAATCATCGAGACCGAATCACCGCGGATCTTACGCATCTCTTTCTCTTTGAGCGGGACAAGATCACGGCCCTTCAGCAGGATGCGTCCGTCCACGATTTTTCCCGGGGGATCCGGAACCAGCTTTAGAATGGACAGGGAGGTTACGCTTTTACCACAGCCGGATTCGCCGACCACACCCAGAACCTCACCCGGATTAATGTACAAATCAACACCGTCAACTGCAGGAACTTCACCGCGGTCGGTAAAAAAGTGGGTGTGCAAATTTTCAATTTTTAGAATGGGCTGGATCAAATCTCTACCTCTCTTCTACTTAAAAATTGAACAAAGGTCAAATGACAGGATAGAAAATATATTTAAAAAGTTAGATATATTAACGAATACCTGACATGAAACGTTATAATAATCCGCATAAATACACATTGTTGTTATTTAATGTATAACTTACTATATATACCTCGACTAGACAAGGAAAATTTGCACATATAACTAACATGAGCGTTTTTGTATGAATAATTAAATACCAATTAGTGGAATTATTTATGTATAAAAAGAAAAACTGCGCTATTTGTATAGCGACAGCCATTTCTCGAGCTGATTTCTGAGAACTTCCCGGTAGTAGACCGGCTCCATAATCTCAGCTTCTTCCTCGTATCTCATAATCCAGTGAACAAAGCCAATATCCTGTTCTACCGCTACCTTAAAATGCAGACAGCGGTTCTGGCGGTCTACCCTGCTGGGCTTCACAAACATCTCCTCATGCTTAAGCCGCTCCATCATCCGTTCCGAGAACTTGACTTTGAATTCGACCTGCAGACTATCCTGGTCCAGAGACCACTTCTGCTCCATAAAAGCCTGTAAATCAAATTTATCCTTGGAGAACCAGCTGTCCAGCGGCTTCACACTGGAGAACCCGTTAATATGAAAAGTGCGGATGATCCCGAAGCGATGACAAAACCCAATCAAATGAAAACGATTCTCCAACGGGACCAGGCAGTAGGGATCAATTTTGATACCTTTTTCTTCATATGCATTCTCACTGTAGTCCGCCTGTATACTGCGCTGCTTCATCACGGCATCCAGAATCCCGGCCAGATAGAATGGCTGATCTCCATGAGATCCGCTTCTCTCCATCCAATGCTGACCCGCTTCCTTCTTCGCGCTCTCCATCGTTTCTTCCCTTTCTGCCTTTTGCTTATATTCTGCGGCCATCACTTTCTCATAGGCGTCTTCGAACTCCGGGGGCAGTAAAGATTTGATATCCGTCATAATACTGCGCAACTGTGAAAATGCGGCTGCTTCTTCTTCTGACCAATCCAAAGGGTACAGTGCAAAATTACCGATAAAAGCATATCCCTTACCGTGTCCCATATGGGTAATGGGGATATGCATGGCACTCAGCGCATCCATATCCCGGTAAATCGTTCTCTCACTGTTGCCGCATCGTTCCGCCAGCTCACGGGCCAGAATTCCCGGTTTGGCTTGAACTAGCGTAATAATGCGCATCAGCCGGATTAATCGGTCTGTCATTTTCAGTTCTCCTTGATTCATGGTAAAATAGACCCATTATTTTAAATAAACTAGTTATATATATCTATAACCAAGGATGTAATAACCGAGATAAGAAAATATAATAGAACTATTTTACTATATTACCACATTTATATATTACACGATTCGTTATCTATTTCTGCGAATTGGGTTCAAATTTTAACCTATATGTATGATCACTGCCTATTATATCCCTGCTACCTTCTTTACATTTATATCGTTACAACCTTTCCTAAGGGAGTCATCTCCGCCTCGAGCTGCTTATAGAGCGCTTCCGCTTCCTTCACAAGCTGCATATCGCCCGAACGTGCAGCAAGAAGCAGCAATTTATCCGCCTGACGCCGCAGCTTCTCCGTGGAGACCTGCTGATGATTTTGGGCTCTGGTCACTTCCCTTTCTGCTAATAATCCCTCCATTTTGAGCAGCTCTACATGCTTCTCTACATGAAAACAACACTGAGCGTTCATTACATCTGTATGACGTGAATATTCCATTCCCAGCTTCTTGAGCGGTAGCTCACGTATACGTTCTACCGTGGGCTGTCTGTATTGCCACTGCAGCCAAAGCGCCTCATGTATGCCTGCAGGCATGCCTGACATCGTAAATTCCAAAGCAATAAACCTGCGTTGCCCGGAATGGATTTTGCCCAGCTTCAGCAGCAGGGAGCGGCCTTCTCCTTCTTCTGCTGTACACCCGTAGCATCCGGTTACCGATACGTGACTTTCCAACCATACGCGCAGCTCAATCTCCCGTGCTACAACCTTTCGGCTTTTCTTGCGGAATTCCTCTCCTTGTGACATTCCCTTCCATTCCACGAGCAGGATAATATTCTTCGCACCTCCTGCTAAAATTCGATCCTGGCTCCAAGTAAATATGGGCTGAATACTTGCTTGCATATTTCCACCTCTTTCTTTTTTTGGGTCTTCTATTAATGTACCAATAATGGCGGACAACTCCTTGTCATGGAATGTATGTTCGGTCCTATAATATCGACAAAAAAAGAGCCAACCTACCACTAAAGGTAATTGCCTCTTTGCGAAAGTCTATTATTTTGTCAAAATATGACGAACACAGTTTTGCGCATTATAGGCTTCTTTCCCGGTTCACTGATTTTTCTTCCCTGAAAAAAAAGCCCAGCGCCCACTTGGCACACAGCAGCGAGAAGAGGAAGAACAGCAGCGCCCATAATATAGCCGGCAGCGGTGTTAATCTGGCCAAATTAGCTGCATCGCCCGCACGGGAAGGCGTCAGTACCGAAGCCGTTACCAGAAACAGCGTTCCCATCACGGACTCCTCCAGAGTCAGAAATGCAAGAAATAAATAATAATATTTGCTGACCTTCGGCCAAAGGAACACCATAGCGGCATTCAGCAGAATAAAACCGCTCAGCCAAATCATCCCAAAGCCACCCCGTACATAGAGCACCAGCATCACCAGCGCAACACCGCTGGCTATCATCAGCCCCCACTGCCGCTTGTCTCTACTATATAAATAGAAGAGAAGCAATGAGAAGAGTGAGGCCAGAGGATATCCGGCCAGCGATACAAGAATTGCCCTCCCCCCTGCGGCAATCGCTGAATAGGTTACACCGCTATGATCGGGATACAGCTCTATCCGCAGCACACTCCCCGAGAGCAGCAGGGTTACCAGCGCATGGCCGAATTCGTGAAACATCGTATCCAGATTACGGAATAAGGATGAGAACGGAATAAACCGGGTCAACAGTGCAGAACCCGCCAGAAACAACAACGTTTTGAGCCATTTATTCACTCGAAGCAGCTCCTTTCCGTTCAAAGTATACGTTAATTTATGTGCACACTCAATATAATAGAAACCTTCATATGATTTGTGCTGTATTACACATATGGTTACCTGCATAGACAGGAAGGGTAATTATGCCTAAAGCTGCCCGCACTGCCCAAATCAGGACCGGCTATGATAAAATAAGAGTACAACAAGCCTATAACAGGTGGTGATCAGTAATGAACAATCGCGCAACAAGAAATATGATAAAGCTGCTGGGGTCGGCCTTGCTGCTGCTCGGGATTTCTTTCAGCTATGATATCCCCGCGGCAAAAGCCAACTATTTCACTGATTTATATAATGGACTACAGAGCTTCTCGGAGCTGCCCGGAGAGGTCAACAAATTGCAGGAGAGCTATCAGCAGACGGCAGAGGAGCTTCAGAAGACCAAAGAGAACCTGGGAACGGCAGTGGACGAGCTGGGGCAGACCAAAGACCAGCTGGACCAGACGCTGCAGCAAATGGCGACTTACCAGGCCCAGAACGCTGCCCTGCAGGAACAGAACCGCCAGCTCAGCCAAGTCGTCGATGAACTGAAGAATGACCGTACGGCACGTGAAAATTACTATAACCGGATCAAGGTGACTGTGATCACCGGACTTGCTCTTATCTTGGGTTATTTCCTGCTTATCCGGTTGCTGCGCTTCACCATGCGCCACCGTTCCAGAAGAAGCGACCGGCTGCGTTAAGACCGGGGCAGGAAGCGCATATACACGGCAATGCACGAGGGGAGCATGAAGAATGAACGTTGACGTCCAGGATGAAGGCGACAGCGGCAGCGGACAGGCCGTTGCTTTTACCGTCGCAGAGAATGAAGAGGTTCATGTGCTCCATCCGCAGCAGATTATAGCTTATCAAGGCCCCTCTTCAGGACGGGCGGACCGGCTGATGGATGTGAAGGGCATGTACCGCAAGCGGAAGCTGATCCGTTCGGATATCACCGGACCCTGCCGGTTCGTCGCTGCATTGCCGCCCGGTTACCGGGTCAAAACGCTGCAGCTCGACGGCAAGAGCGATCTGCTATATGATTTCAGGCATCTGTTCTTCTACAGCAAAGGAGTCACCATGCAGACCAGAGTGCTGAATATGAAGAATATGCTGATTACCCGGGATATCATCAAGGTGAAATTCTCCGGTCATGGCAGCATCGGCATTCTGACAGAAGGCACCGTCTGTGAAGCCGAGCTTGACCCGTTTGATCCGCTGTACGTCGATGCCGGCAGTATTATTGCCTATCCCGAGAATGCCCGGCTTGAGCTTACGGTCTACGGCAATCATCTCGCCAGCCAGCATATGAGCTATCACTGGAAGATGACCGGCCACGGGCCTGTACTGTTCCAGGCCGGACGCCAGAGCAGGCGTTTTCAGCGGGATAATAATGAAGACGGCATTATCAAACGCTTCCTGCGGGAGGCGTTGCCGTTTGGCGGAGTATTTATCAAGTAAAACGTGCCGGGATAACCGGCCATTCCACTGCAAAGAGCGCCCGTGGGGATACCACGGGCGCTCTTCTTATATACTCTTGATGTGATTTAAGCCAGGTAAGCGTTCAACATCCAGGACGTTTTCTCTACGCTTGTTCTAATACCGATCAGCAGGTCAGCAGTAGGCTGGTCGCTAAGCTCTTCGGCAGCAGAGATCGCCTGCTTCAGCTCTTCGGCTACAACAGTGAAGTCCTTAATCAGCTGAGCAACCATATCCTTCGCGCTTTCTCCGCCGGCAGCTTCTTTCAGTCCGGAGAGGGCCAGGTATTGGGCCATGGTTGAAGCCGGTTGTCCGCCAATGGCGAGCAAGCGTTCAGCCAGCTCATCCACATAACCGGCAGCTTCATTGTACAACTCTTCAAATTTCTCATGCAGCGTGAAGAATTGTGCTCCGCTGACATACCAGTGGTAATGATGCAGCTTCACTCCAAGCAGAGTCCAGTTCGCTGTCTGACGGTTCAGGGCAGCATGCAATTCAGTTTGGCTTTTGACTTGTGTACTCATTCTAATAACCTCCTGGGATGTGTATTTATTTGTTATTGTATTTAGACTCATTCTAAATCTATATACAATTTAACACAGAATACGCCGTATTGCAACTCGTTTTACTAATATAAGGTTACTGCAAATTCTAGCACTCCCCTTTCAGAACATCCTATTATTTCCGTCACAATGCTGTTAAAAAACCTATATTGACACAAGTCACCCCGTCCGGCAGAGAAGCTCACATTTATCCTAAACCAATGTGATATCTGTCTCCGCTGCCTTCCCCTTCCCGCTCCGGAAGATCGCCCGCATCTCGTCCCGTTTGCTCTTGGGGCTGAGCACGTACACCGTGTCTCCCGGTTCAATAACCGTGCTGCCATGGGGCGTCACAATGCTCTTGTTGCGGATAATTGCCGTGAACAGGATATCATCCGGCAGGCCGATCTGCGCTATCTGCATCCCGGCAATCGGCATATGCCGGTCTATTCCGATATGATTGAACTCGGAATCCGTCTTGCCAAGGGCGACGAGTTCCATCAGTGACGGCTGGCCCGCATCCTCCCGGCCGACCAGTTTCAGCCGTGAGGCCAGTGGTGAAATGGTCGTTCCCTGAATGACCGCAGAGGTCAGGACAACAAAGAATACTACATTGAAGAACAGCCGGCCCTGCGGAAGCCCCGCGAGCAGCGGGTAGGTCGCAAGCACAATGGGGACGGCACCCCTGAGTCCGGCCCAGGAGATCAGTGTCTTTTCGCGGAAGGAGAACTTGGCAAACAGCAGACTGATGAATACGCCCGCAGGTCTTGCTACTACCATTAGAATAACGGACAGCAGTATGCCCTGCCAGGCAATATCCGCCAGCTCCTGGGGAAAGACCAGCAGACCGAGCAGGATGAACATGGCAATCTGCATCATCCAGGCAAAGCCGTGATTGAAATTCATAATCGTACGGTGATACATCAGCTCGGAGTTCCCCAGCACCAGCCCCATAACATAGACGGCAAGCAGGCCGCTGCTGTGGACCATCGCCGAAACCCCGTAGGTCAGAACCGCAAAGCCGATAGCCATCACCGGATACAACCCGGTAGAGTCCAGATTAATCCGGTTGATCAGATATGTAGCCAGCTTACCGATAAGAATCCCCAGCAGGAGACCGATCCCCATCTCCCAGAAGAAGGAGAGCACCAGACTCCAGATTGCAGTATCAGGATGCTGTATCCATTCGATCAGGGAGACGGTGAGAAATACCGCCATCGGATCGTTGCTGCCGGATTCTGCTTCGAGTGTAGAGGTCAGGCGTTTATCAATGTTTTTGCCGCCCAGTACTGAGAACACCGCAGCCGCATCCGTCGAGCCGACAATCGCCCCGAATAGGAAGCTCTCCGCCCACGGCACGCCTAATATAAATCTGGCAAAAACACCGACAACTCCCGTTGTCAAAAGCACACCTGCCGTAGCCAGCGACAGCGCCGGCTTCATGACCGGACGGATATCCTTCATACTCGTCTGCATTCCGCCTTCAAACAGAATAACCACAAGCGCAAAAATCCCGGCGATCTGTGTTAATGAAGCATTGTTGAAATAAATGAAATGGCTGAGCACCATACCGGCAGCGATAAACAGAACCAGTGCGGGCATACCAAAACGGGTGGAGAATTTGGTGGACAGCACGCCTACCAGCAGCAAGACCGCCAGCAGCAGAATAATTTGATCTGCAAGATGAGTCATCGATCCGGTTCACCCCTTTCCCATTCATACTTCGCAGCAAAAAACCCCGGTGGCTTGTTAAATCCACGGAGCTTATTATGCCGTCCTTTATTCTCTTGAATACACCTGCAGCTCCTGAATCGACCAATAGTTGCCTCCGGAACCGGTCTGCTGTATGCGGATATAACGGGTTTGGACCTGGGAAAAGGCAATCCTGGTCAATTCCAGCTTTCCTTTGCCGGATGCTACCTGATTCCAGCTTTTGGCATCATCGGATACCTGGACGGTATATCCCCGGGGATAATCATACGATGATAAAGTATAAATCAGCTCTATGGCTTCTATTGCATGTACTGCACCTAAATCAATCTGGAAGTATTCACCTGATGCCTGATGTTTGCCGGTATCCCAGCGTGTACGCCTGTCTCCATCAATGGCACTCTCCGGCTTCGACGCTGCCGTGTTCACATTAGACGTAACCTTCCAGCCGGTCCGGTCCAGCGGGACGAGTCCGGTTGCTGAAATCTGTGTCTTCTCCGACATGACACCAGAGCCCGACACTCTTACCGCATAAGTATACAATGTGCCCTCCTGCAGTTTGCTGTCAGTATACTCTGTGTTCCGCACACCTGCCGCAATCATTTTCAGTTCACTGCCCGGGCCGTCGGCCCGGAGCACTTCATAGCTTGCCCCGGGAGCCTCCAGCCAGCTCAGATGCATCGACAGCCCTTTAACTGCCGTGGCCTTGAAGCCTTGCGGCGCAATATCCGCTACTTCGGAAGAGGGCTGCAGAATATACTGCACCGCCTCACCCGGAGCCAGCGTTTCGGTGAATTCCAGTATAGGTGTGGCATTCCTGCCCGACATATAGCTGCGTGCCTCTTCATAAGTATCTCCGCGGCCAAAGCGTTCACCCTCATATACGGTCTTCTCCGGCATGGTCACCTTTACTTTAATGGTCTGCTCGGTTTCTTCAAAGTTGACAAAGTTCACAAGCAGCTTGTTGGATGTGGCTCCGCTGCCTGCCAGAGGCTCAAGGGTGGAAGTGTCTACCGCCCGTACATACACCATTTTGTCTGCCAAATCATCTTTGTTCGTAATCTGATAGCTCAGCGGCGCCCCGTGTGTGGCATAAGCCAGATCCAGCCGGCGCATAATACTTACGCGTGAGTCTTCACCTTCTTTGGTATAATAAATCTCTGTAGCTCCCGGATCATGCTCCTCCAGGTTAAAGCCGTACTTGAACAGACTGAAGTTCTTGAAGAAAGCGGCATGCTGCACAAACATATCGGCATATCCGATATGCCCCCGCATAATCCGGTCAAACACTGCCGCTGTCCGCTCGGACGCGCCGTATTGATAGGCATCCACATGAGTATCCGAGGTGCCGAATTCGGTGGTGAGCATTTTTTTGCTGAGGCCGTCTACAGCTCCCCCAAAGGTCTTCAGGTTCTCTGTAAAGCTGCCTCCATTGCTGAAAATATACGATTCACCATAGGAATGCCCATTGGTCAAATCCGTTACTTCCTCCAACTCGTTCCGCTGCTCCGGGTCCCGTTCCCAGCCGTCCGGATCTCCGCACTGCTTAAGCATCCCCTTCTGATTACCGCAGGAATCTTCGCTGTAACCCGGCCAGTATGCCCAGCCCGGGGCCACCGTCTGCAGATGCGGTGCGATCGTCTTGCCTTTCTTATTCAGCCAGTCGGCTATCGCCAGATTGACTGCTTTGGAACGGTTGAACAGTCCGGGCTCATTATCCACCTCATAATACTGGAAATACTGGCCGTACTGCTTGAAATAATCGGTCAGCTTCTTCTCCGCATCATCCGGCAGTGAACCGTCTTCCTTGAGCTTGATATCACCCGTGTACAGATAGAGGGCAACAGCCTGCATATTATAATCCTTCAGGACCTCGTAGTACTCCCCCATATTCTCACAGGATCTGCCCACATCGCTGGCACAGCTGGTCCGCATAATGTTGCCGCTGTAGGCTAAACCCAGCCATTTCATAATATAAGGCAAATGCGTAACTGCACCTTTGTCAAAATAGAACTGTTTGTTGTTGACCATGGTTCCGGTCAGCGTATAGCTCCCGTGAATCGGCTCCTTGACCGGAGTCTTCAGTGCTTCCAGACTAAGGTTATCCCATGTCCACCAATTATACTTATCCTCCGCAGCCGAGGAATAGATCCCGCGCGCTGCCCGCAGCGTCAGCTCGTTGGTTCCGCTGATGAGCTGTTCTTTGGGAATGTACAGCTCATAGGTTTTGCGGAAATCGTATTTACTGTCCGTACCGTCCACACCGGCAATCTGAATAATCCCTGACAGCTGCCGGTTGGAGAATACGCTCATCTGCGGTACGGATTTGTAGGCATCAAGGATGCTGACACGAAATAAGACCCCGTTAACCGGGATCTTATCCAGCTTGTAGGTAATCCGCAGTTCAGGATTGGTAGCGCCGTGCAGCCCGGACGGGATACTCTGAAGCTCCGCCGCCTTGACTGCGGTTGAAGCAACGCTGAATACCCCCTTGGCCCCGTTTGATCCGGCTGATGCAAACTCTGCGGATGAACCGTCATGCTGGCCAAGCTTCCATAGCACAGTCCCCTCCGGAACTGCGGGACCCGCATCCTTGGCCGCAGATAATTCCGACATGTCAACTTCCACCTCGCCGCTATTTGTCCCATCCTCTCCGAAGACAGAAACGGACAACAGAAACAAGATGATCAATGCTGCAAATTTTAGTAGTAGATGAATGGGTTTGTTTCTCTTTGTCTTGAGTCTAGTCCTCATTCCTTTGTCCTCGCTTTCTTCCGGGGTGGCTGTAATGTACTGGGTTCCGTAGAGCTTCATTCATCATGACCAGCTTCATTCCTTAAGGAAGAGTCAGCGCATTCTGGGAAATCAACGCCTGCTTCTGGCGCGGGCTTTGCCACATCAGACGAACGCTTGCGTCACCGTGATTCTCATAATACTCCACTTTAATATCGTAGGCAGTTGCGGCTGTAAGAGTTATACTTCCCTCCCGGCTGACACCGCTTTGCTTCTTCCAGCTGTCAATGATCAGCTTGCCGCCGATCCACACACGGATGCCGTCATCAGAAGAGGCTGTGAAAGTATACTTTTCACTGTAGACTGGCTTGATCTTACCGGTCCAGCGTACGGAAAAAGAGTCCTTGCCGATTCCCGGCGCCGGCGAATCCCCATGCCAGTTGAAGTCAATCCTGTTATCATTCCGGGTAAGCATCGGTTTGCCGGACAGCTCCGTATTGCCGAAGTATTGCCCCTTGAGACCGTTGCGCGATACCGCAGCAAGTGTGTTGATTTGAGCATTCAGTGCCAGCTTGTAATCATCCCGTGATACGGTGTACTTATTGCTCATAAAGCTTTGAATTTTCTGGAGATTATTATTCTCAAGCAGCATTTTCCCCCATGTCATCGTATATACCCATTTACTCTGGGTTTGAGACAATATGACAGGGTCTGGAAGCTCTCCGCTCTCCCCGATACCGATGGGTTTGCCGTCAGCCAGCATCAGAAGGTTCTCGTAATAGGACTGCTTGAAGTCATTGTTATAAATATCGGCTGCCAGTACATCCACCTTGGAGGCACCCGGATAATAATCGCTGTAAGGCTTCGCCCACTCGTTCGGTGCATTCGGGTTCCATACCCAGAGCAGGTTATTCAGCTTATGTGTGTTCACCATACGGTCGTACACTATATCCCACAGCCGGGCAAAGTTATCCTTGTGCCCCCACCAGAACCAGTTGCCGTTCATTTCATGATATGGACGCCATAAAACCGGAACTCCGGCATCCCGCAGTTCTCCCAAGTACCCGGCTACCTCATCCAGCTCGGCGATCAGAGCTTTGTACTGAGGAGTTCCCGGAGTAACGTATGCGTCAAATTTGTCCTGGCTCAGATTCATTTTTACATTAGCCCATTCGGGAGAGGTTCCCGGCAGATTCTGATGGAAGGTCATCGCTACAATGCCTCCGCCTTTGTGCCACTTAATGGCACTGTCTACGACAGCCTGACGCTGCCTGGCAATGGTCTCCTTGGACTGGTTGTTGATGGCTCCCAGCTCGTAGCCGTGCAGAACGGCGTACTGTCCGCTTGCGTTCTTAAGCTTATTATTGAATTCATCGGGGCTCTCCAGGTAATCATGCTGGCCGGAGATCATGCCCTTGCCGCTGAGATCGGACAGATAGCTGAGCAGTGCAGCAGCTTCCTTGGAAGCGGAGGGATTAACGGGTTTGATGGAAACGGCAGGAGTGTTTACGGGGCGTGCTACGGGAAGACTGCGCGCCTCCCCCCATGGCAGAAGTGAAAGGATAAGGATAATAGGAATAATTGTTGTATATAGCCTGTACTTACGGTAAGTGTTCAATATAATCTCCTTTCCCCGGGTTTCACTGCCGCCTTAGGCAGGCAGGTATGCAGTTCTCTGTTAAGAGGCTGCAATGAATTAACCGGATGGTCTATAGCTTAGTAGCCCTGCTAATAGCAGGGCCATTAAGATTGGACTTTATAGGATTTAGAATTGTAACGTCTTAACCAGTATCAGCGCCAATAATGAATACAGCTGCGGGGGTATGATCCTAGGAAGCGGAAGGGAGAAACAGTGCGCTCGCGGGAACCGTTGCCTTAACTTGGCTCGGACTCTCCCACATCAGGCGTGCTCTGGCATCTCCTTGATTCTCGTAGTACTCCACTTGTATATCATATAGCTGACCGGCTGTCAGGCTTATGCTTCCTGTGCGTTCGGTCCCGCTCTGCTTCATCCAGCTGTCGATCACAAGCTCACCATTGATCCGTACGCGGATGCCGTCATCTGAAGTGGTATAAATCTGATAAGTCTCAGTGTATAGCGGCTTGAGCTTACCGCTCCAGCGTACAGAGAAGAAATCTATGCCGATTGCGGCATCCGGCGTGCCTTGACGCCAGTTGAAGTCAAGCACTGCATCGGTACGTACCACTGCCGGGGCACCAGACAACGTCATATTATTGAAATATTCCGCAACCAGCCCGTTCACCGCCGGAGCCTCCGCCGTAAGATTCTCCGGCGTTGAACCTTCTGTCGGCGTTGGTGTCGCTGTTGGTGTTGGCGCCGCTGTTGGCGTCGGTGCCGCTGTTGGCACCGGTGTTGCTGTTGGCGTCGGTGCCGCTGTTGGCGTCGGTGCCGCTGTTGGCGTCGGTGCCGCTGTTGGCACCGGTGTTGGTGTTGATACTGGTAATGGCGTTGCTGTTGGTACTGGTGTTGCAGTCACTGCCGGAGCATCCAAGCCTGCTTTGCTGGCTGAAGAAGCAGCCGTGTTCACAAATAACGCGCTTGTAGGTACAGTTGCCTTCGCCTGGCTTGGACTCTGCCACATCAGACGGATATTGGCATCGCCTGCATTCTCGTAATACTCCACTTTGATATCATAGAGCTGGCCTGCTTGCAGGTTTATGCTTCCTGTACGCTCGGTACCGCTCTGTTTGGTCCAGCTGTTGATTACAGCTGTGCCGTCAATATAGACGCGGATACCGTCATCGGATGTAGTGATAATCTGATAGGTTTCACTGAAAGTCGGTTTGATCTGACCCGTCCAGCGGATAGAAAAGCTATCCACTCCGAGCTTCGCATCCGGCGCTGTCTGGCGCCAGTTAAAGTTCAGCAGCGCATCCTTCCGGACCAGAACCGGAGTGCCCGAAAGCGTCATGTTCTTGTAGTATTCCCCCTGAAGACCATTCTGAACGACGGGGGCCGTCACAGTATCATTGGAAGCAGGGGGCGTCGGGATCGGCATTGCAGTCGGTACCGGCATTGGTGTTGCTGTCGGTACCGGCGTTGGCGTTGCTGTTGGTACCGGCGTTGGCGTTGCTGTTGGTACCGGCGTTGGCGTTGCTGTTGGTACCGGCGTTGGCGTTGCTGTTGGTACCGGCGTTGGCGTTGCTGTTGGTACCAGCGTTGGCGTTGCTGTTGGTACCGGCGTTGACGGAGCAAATGTGCCTGCTTTATAATCGTCCCGGGTCACCGTATAGCTGTCGCTCATGAAGCTTTTGATGGTAGCATCGGTATTGGTTTCATACAGCATTTTTCCCCAGCTCATCATATATACCCAATTTTTCTGGGAGAGCTGCAGCTTTGCCGTGCTTGGCATTTGTCCATTCTCGCCAATGGCAATCGGTTTGCCATTCGCAAGGGCAAGCAGGCCGTCATGGTATTTATTCATATAATCGTTCTCATATATATCTGCCGCGAGTACATCCACCTTGTCAGCCCCCGGATAGGTCAGCGCATAAGGATCAGACCAGGCATTGGGTGCATTGGGGTTCCATACCCACAGCAGGTTGTTTAATTTATGAACGTTCACGAAACGGTCATACATAATATTCCAAAGCGAAGCAAAGTTATTTTTCTTCCCCCACCAGAACCAGTTACCGTTCATTTCGTGGTAAGGTCTCCAGAGTACGGGAACACCAGCATCCCGCAGGCTTTTAAGTGAAACTGCCACTTTGTCCAGATCTGCAATCAATGCAGTGTACTGTGTTGTACCTGGAGTAATATATTTATTGAATTCCGCCTGGCTCAGCGGTTTCTGAACATTGGACCAGAGGTATGCGGTACCGGGCAGATTCTCATGAAAAGTCATGGCTACAATGCCGCCGCCCTTATACCAGTTGATCGCGCTGTTCACAACATTTCTGCGCTGCGCCGCTGCTGTACTTTCCGATTGCCCGCTAATTACGCCCAGTTCATACCCGTGAAGAGCAGCATATTGTCCGCTGGTTCCCTTCAGCTTGTTGCTGAATTCGTCCGGACTTTCCAGATAGTCATGTTGGCCGGTAATAATGCCTTTTCCAGTGATAGAATACAGATCGTCCAGCAATCTGACTGCTTCGGTTGAAGCCTCCGGATTAACGGGCGCTTTGGAACTAGATGCAGCTTCTGCAGATGAAGGCATTCCGCCGAGTCCCAGAGGTACTGCAGTCAATAAAAGGGCCAGAGACAGCACAGTGCACAGCAAACGAGACTTACGGTAAGTTATCAAAATCCATCTTCCTTTCGGTAGCCAGGCTGCCACTCTTGCGAAGGCCCTATAGCTTTGCGTCCCTATCTTTCGATTAGGTTTGCCTTTGTCGTATTGGAAGGATTAATCCCTCTTACCGTAAGTATCGTCTCTATTTAGTTTTAATTTAGAGCAAAAATGAATTTTTCTTAATAATTGGTTCTTAATACCTGTTTTGGATTTGTAACAATTGGTTATATAGATAGATTAGACCTACGAAATAAATTGCTGCAAGGCGATATCTTCCCAATCCAAGGTGATTCGGATGTTATCTTCCTCCACCAGCTCAGAGCCGGTCTGCACTTCGATAAATTCCATATCTGTCAATGCCAGGATCGCATGCTTGGTGCCTTCCGGAATCCGTACGACATCCCCCGCCTTTACATTATGCATTTTCTCATTGAGCACAATGCTGGCTTCACCGCTGACAATGGTCCAGATTTCACTGCGTTTGTGATGCAGCTGATAGCTGATATTTTTACCTTCAGAGATAAAGATCCGCTTCGTCAGCACCTCATTACCTTCCGCATATTTCACATAATCAATTACCTTGTAGTGGCCCCAGCGGCGTTCTTCGTACATCGGTCTTTGTTCAAAAGATTTCAGCACTTCCTTAATGCGCGGGCTCTCCGCCTTGTGCGTAACCAGAATTCCGTCCGGGCTGGCGGCGATAATCAGATCCTTCGCCCCGATCACGGTGATCGGAATGTCCAGTTCGTTGATAAGGCAGGTGCCTTCGGAATCTGCAGTGACGAAACCTTTGCCAACATGATTGCTGGTCATTTCTTCGGTCAGCGTATTCCAGGTGCCCAGGTCCTTCCAGAATCCGGCGTAAGGCTGAACCACGATATTCTCTTCTTTTTCTACCACCTCATAATCAAAACTGATGGAAGCCAGCAGTTTATACTGCTTCTGCAGTTCCTCATAGTTCAGTGGCAGTCCTTTGCGCTGCAGAATATCCAGCAGATACCCAAGACGGAAAGCAAACACGCCGCAGTTCCAGAGGGCGTTCCGACTGATTAGCTCCTCAGCCTGCTTGCGGTCCGGCTTCTCCTGGAAGTGGCTGACCTGCAGATACCCGCTCGCTCCCGCTTCGGCGCTGGTAGGAATGATATAGCCGTATTTCTCGGAAGCATGCTCCGGAACTACGCCCATCAGCGCCAGATTGGCGCCGCTCTCCAGCATCGTGCTCTCCAGCTGCAGAACGGTATCGAAGAAGGACGACTCCACATAAGGGTCGACGGGCAGGATGGCTACCGTCTCGCTTGGTGAAACACCGGCGATCGAATACAGGTATGCTGCAGTCAATGCAATAGCAGGGAAGGTATCGCGCCGCTCCGGCTCAACGATAATCGGCACCCCGCTGCCCAGCTGGCTCTGAATCATCTCTACCTGGCTGCGGCCGGTAGCCAGGTAGGACGATTCCGCCATCCCTGTCTCCTGCAGCTGTCTCCATACCCGCTGTACCATGGATTCCGGTTCACCTGCCGGGCTTTCCAGTACTTTCAGAAATTGCTTCGAACGTGAATCATTGGACAAGGGCCAGAGCCGTTTACCAGAACCGCCTGATAGAAGTACTAGTTTCATAAGTGAACCCTCCTAAGTTTATGTGATGTCGCGAAAATATCGGATTGTTATTGGGAGCTGCAGATTGCGGAAAAGCTTAATGCGCTGGCTGTTATGAGAGTCACTGCAAGGAATGTTTGGACTTTCGGCCGCTGTTGCCTCCGGATTTCCTGATTAGACCGCTCTTCGCGGTAGAAATCCAGAGACAGCATATGCTTCCGAAGCTAGCTTTCCTACGGAAAGCTTTCAGGCGGACGCTAACGCTCCTACAGTTCCAAAATTCCTCTCCGTTCCATTACATAACAGCTGGGGCTATTCGCTTCGCCCGCAGGCGAAGCTCCCGGCTAAAGATCCAGCTATTGCCGCTTGTTGTTGCGGCAATTGAACCGTGGCTGCCGCTATGCTTGCGCGGCAGGAAAGATTTAAAGATGCTTAAGTGCCTCTTGTTCCAAGGGACTCCCGCTCGCCGTAGCAGCGGGGGCAACACAAGATTCTCACAAGACTCTCACAAGACCAAGACACAAGACTCTTGTTCCAAGGGCTTGCCGCTCACTCACGCGGCGGGTAGGGCAAGGATCAAGTGCACTTGTGCTCCTCATTTCCTCGTTTGGCCCGCATCCGGTGGAATCAAGTGCATTAATGCTCCTCATTTCCTCGTTTAGCCCGCATCCAGTGAAATCAAAGGGATTTTTCCCTCTAATTTCCCTAAGCAGCCACTTCTGGGGAGGCTGCGGGATATCCGCTAGACGATTAGATCGCGCCAGCAACGCTGGCGGAGAAGCCGCTAAGGCCGCCCATCTGCGGGCGTCCGACGGAATGATACTCCAGGCCGGTTCCTTCGATCTGCTCTTTGGTATAGACGTTGCGGCCGTCAATTAATACCTGGCGGCGCATGCTCCCAGCGAGCTGATGCAGGTCGATATCCTTGAACTGGCTCCAGTCGGTCAGGAGGCATACTGCGTCGCTGCCTTCGGCAGCCTCTTCCGCCAGTCCGCACCAGCGGAGCTGCGGGTGATCGTACTCTCGCCGGAAGTTATCGGCGGCAATCGGATCATACAGCTTGACGGTAGCACCTTCAGCTACCAGCGCTTCAACGATTTCGCGGGCAGGCGCCTCGCGGACATCATCGGTGTTCGGCTTGAAGGCAAGGCCCCAGATGCCGATAACTGCGCCGCGCAGGCTGCCAAGCGATTCATGCAGCTTGGAGATAATCATGAACCGCTGTCCTTTATTGACCTCGACCACCGATTTCAATAGCTTGAACTCGTAGTCCACGTTGCCGGCAATCTGGATCAGCGCATTGGTGTCTTTCGGGAAACAGGAGCCTCCATAACCGATGCCGGCCTGCAGGAAGGTAGACCCGATTCTCCGGTCCATTCCCATGCCCTCGGCTACCTCGGTTACATCAGCTCCCACTTTTTCGCATATATTGGCGATCTCGTTAATGAACGATATCTTAGTGGCCAGGAACGCATTTGATGCATATTTGATCATCTCGGCGCTGCGGATATCCGTGACGAATACATTGTCCGTGAAGCCCTGATGCAGCTGGCGCATCGTAGGCTCAAGCTCAGGATTATCAAGTCCGATCACGATCCGGTCGGGATGCAGCGTGTCGCGGATCGCGGAGCCTTCACGGAGGAACTCAGGGGCGGAGACAATATCGAAGGGATGATTCGTATGCGAAGCGATCAAATTGCGGATTTTCTCATTGGTGCCTACGGGTACGGTCGACTTGGTCATGATGATCTTGTAGCCTTCCATCGCCTGCGCAATTTCAATGGCGGCCCCTTCAATATATCTTAGATCTGCTTCACCGCCCGGCAGTGAGGGGGTCCCTACGGCAAGGATGACGATGTCGGAGCGGCGGACCGAATCCTTAAGATCGGCCGAGAAGCTCAGCCTGCCCTCGCGGAGATTCATTTCGATCAGCGCCTCAATGCCCGGCTCATAGATGGGGGATTCCATCCGGTTCAGCTTCTTGATTTTTTCCTCATCCTTATCGACACAGATGACATGATTTCCGTTAAGGGTGAAGCATACGCCCGAGACAAGACCTACATAGCCGGTACCGATTACTGCGAGTTTCATACAATCATCCTCCTTTTAGGAAATTGACGTAGGCCTGTTCCACATACTGCTTGAACTGGACCATAAACGCCTGCTCATCAAATTTACGTGCATGGCCCATAATCTGCTCGATATCCCACGCATAGGATTCTGCTTCATCAATGGCCTGGAGCAGATCATCAACTTCCTGGTGCTGGAAGAACACGCCGTTGACGTAAGGAATAATCGTGTCCAGCGCTCCTCCGGCCTGATAGGCGATGACCGGTCTTCCTGCAGCATTCGCCTCCAGGGGCGTAATGCCGAAATCCTCTTCTCCGGGAAAAACAAAAGCCCGGCACTGCGACATCAGTCCTGTCACTTCTTCATCCTCCAGCCGCCCCAGGAAAGAGATATTATCCTTGGCCATGCCTTCCAGACGCTTGCGGTCCGGCCCGTCTCCCACGATGTACAGCTTCACGCCGTTACGGTTGAATGCCTCTACCGCCAGATCGATCCGCTTGTAGGAAACCAGCCGGGATACGATCAGATAATAATCTCCAATGGTAGGGGAGCTGGTGAAGCGGGCTGTATTAATCGGCGGGAAGATGACATCGGAATCCCGGTGATAATAATTCTGAATCCGCGTCTTCACGACGGAGGAGTTGGCTACGAACTGGTTTACATTCTTGGAGGTACGCTGATCCCAGCTCTTCAGCCGCTGCATATATACCTTAAGCAGTCTTTTGAATAATCCTGAATTGGATTGCCGCTCCATGTAAGTGTCATAATCCCAGGCGAACCGCATGGGGGTATGGCAGTAACACAGATGAAACGTAGACTCGGGCACCTGGATGCTTTTCATAAAAGCACTGCTGGAGCTAAGGACGATATCATATCCGCTGAAGTCCAAATCGCGGACAGCCATCGGATAGAGCGGCAGCACCCCTTTGAAATTCCGCTTCACGCCGGGGATTTTCTGCAGCCAGGAGGCCCGGATATCCGCATCTTTGAGGTTATCGGTCAGGCGGCTTCCGTTAAAAACCGTTGTGAAAATCGGAGCATCCGGATACATGTGATGAAAAACCTCCACCACTCTTTCCGCTCCGCCCATTTGGATTAAGTAATCGTGCGCTATCGCAATTTTCATGTGAATCATCCTCAAAGTTTTATGGAGCAGCATCATCATGCAGTGAACGCATGGTAGAAACGGATCGTGAAGCAAGTCTTAAGCATTGTCCAAGCGCGAGGTCAGGTAACCGCCAGCAGACCTTTGTAGTACGCTACGATATCCTTGACCGTATTCTCGATGACAAAATGCTCTTTCACCCGTTTCATTCCATTATCCGCCATCCGTCTACGCTCTTCGGGATGGTTCAGCATCCAGGTGATGGAGTCTGCAAGTACAGTAGCATCTCCCGGCTGGATCAGCATTCCTGTTACGCCAGGAACTACAATCTCAACCGGTCCGCCTTCATTGGAGGCAATCACCGGCAGTCCAGCCGCCATACCTTCGACGATGACCTGGCCAAACGGCTCGGGGGTGATCGACGTGTGAATCAGTAAATCGGCTTTGTTCATAAGTCCTTGTATATCATCTACATGACCCAGCAGGCTGACATTGGTAATGTTGCCTTGCTGCATCTGCTGAATTAATTCCTGTTTGTATTCCTCTTCTCCGAACAGCGCGTCTCCGGCAAGCCAGAACTTCACCCGGCTGTCATTCTTGAAGGCCTTGGCGGCTTCCAGTACAATATGCTGGCCTTTCCAGTGAGCCAGGCGTCCCACCAGCAGGACGTTGAAGTCCTTCTGGTCCCGCTTGCCGATTCCTTCACCAATCGCTTTGGCAAAAGCGGAGTAAACGACCAGCGTCTTCTTTGACCGCGGCAGCTCCAGGGCATTCAGTGTGGAATGGGAATTGGCGATGACGCCGTTCGGCAGCAGGCGTGACAGCAGCCGGATCGCCTTGGCGACAACCGGCTTCAGGTACGGGGCTCCGATATGGTCCCGGATATGCCAGATCAGGGGCACCCCGGCTTTTTTGGCAGCCACCGCTCCGTAAAATGCCGATTTCAGTGAATTGGTATGCACGCAATCGACCTTCTCCTCTTTGAGCAGCGGAGCAAGCTTACGGCCGTAGGCCAACAGCTTCATTGCAGCAGCCGGAGCACCGAGGTTCACAGCGTTGCGTCCGCGGCTGCGGATGCTCTCATCCAGCGGGATAATGCGGACATCGATGCCCTTTTCCCGCAGGCGTTCGGCCAAAGTGCCTTCTTCCGCCAGAATCACCAGCGGTTGAATCTGTTCACCGATGTTGGTGAGAATGTTGAACAAGGCAACCTCTCCGCCGCTCCATTTGGCGGTGTGATCAATATAAGCGACTTTGATCATCCTACGCTCACACCCTTTCCCAAAGTTTCGAGGAATACGGACTCCACTTGATCGCCCACATGCTGCCAGGTATATTTCTCCAGCACATGATTCCGGCATTCGTCACGGCCCGGCAGCAGCTTGCGGTTGCTCAGCATATGAATCATGCCTTCTGCCATATCATCGCTGCCTGCACTCTTGAACAGCAGCTCCGGCCGGAAGCCCTGCAGAATCTCCTTGTTGCCGCCGACCGGCGTCGCCATCACCGGAAGTCCTGAGGCCAGCGCCTCAACGGTGATCAGGCCGAAGCCTTCCAGCGCCTGCGAAGGAACGACGAACATATCCGCCGCCTGATAATAGGAGGCCAGCTCATGATCGGGAATATAGCCCAGGAGCCGGACTTTGTTGCCCAGTCCGTAATCGGCTATTTTCTCTTCGAGCTCCCCGCGCAGCGGGCCTTTGCCCCCGATCAGCAGAATCGCGTTCGGGAACCGCTCGGCGACCTGCTTCCAGGCTTCGAGCAGCTGCAGCAGCCCCATCCGGTTCATCAGCCGCCGGACCGTCAGCACGGTCGTTGCGCCTTCCGGCAGATTCAGTGTCCGCCGGACCGCCAGCCGGTTGGTGGAAGGCACGAACCGTTCCACATTGGCCGCCCCCGGAATGACGATGATCTTGTGCAGCGGCACCCCATGCAGATCATGCAGCATACCCCGGAAGTAATCGCTTAGGACAATGAATTTGTCCGCCAGCTTGTAAGCCTTATGTTCAATCGATTTGGCAATCGTTGTTTTCACCTTGTGCTTGATGCCTTGACCTTCGATCTTCATCTCTTCATTCCAGGGGCCGTGGAAGGTCATCACCACCGGAATGCCCCGCTTCTTCGCTTCAATCGCCGGTCCGATGCCGTAAGGTGCGAAGTGGGTATAGAGGATATCAATCCGCCCGCTGCCGTCTCCCATCAGGTCCGCCGCCTTGCGCTGGAAGGCATCCTTGCGTTTCCAGATCGTCTCCTTGGGATCGCCGGCGTTATGGATGATCAGTTCCTTTGGGGTAGCCGGTGTCTCCTGACTACAGATCAGGGCATGCACCAGGTTCCGTGTGGAGAGCTGCTCACATACGGATTTGAAATAGGTGTTCAGTCCTCCGGGCTGTAACGAGGGCCAGCTGAGGCCGGTCGTCATAATGTTCAATCCGTCATTGTACGACATAGCTTCTCTCCCCTTTGTTCTCCTTGTCGGCCTGGCCCTGGGTGTTATGCCGGGTCAGCTTACCGGAGCTGTGTAATTCGTAATGCTTGAAGCCGACCATGAATTCATACATCACCCAGAATATCGATACCGCGAAGCCTGAAATCCCTTTTTTGAATAAGCCGTGCACGAAATACTTCTGCAGGAAACGTGCCGGCGGACGCAGCAGCAAGTGGCTCAGTTTGAACGGCTTGCCGCTGGCAAAGGCGCTTTGCGCTTCCAGATCCGTGTATTTGTTGAACCGGGCTACATGATCGTTGATGCTGCGGAAGCCTTGATGCCACAGCGTTCCGTTCAGCTTCACCGTCCGTTCCTCGGATACCTCGGGCATCTCATGCACCAGGCTGTTACGGATGCCATACTCCTTGCGGTTATACAGCCGCACCAGGTACTCACCCTTATCCAGCCATTTGCCGAGAAAATCACCAATCCGGTATAGCGAGAACGCTACGGTGGCATCCGTAAGTCCCGGCTTGCGCTCCAGAATATCCCGCGCCAGCTCTTCACTGACCACTTCGTCGGTATCAATCAGGAAGACCCAATCATGGACGGCGCGTTCCACTCCGAATTCCCTTTGCTTCGCGTATCCGGGCCATGGGTTAACATACACCCGGCATCCCAGGCTCTCGGACAGTTGGACTGTCCCGTCTTTGCTGCCCCCGTCGATTACAACCACCTCGTCGGCGAACAACTGGCAGGACTGAATAGCCGCGGAGATTCGAACTTCGTCATCCTGAGCGATGATGACCGCCGATATCGGGTAACTCCCCCGGCCGCCAAGCACGCTTGTCATTGAATCCATGAAGGTATCCTCCTTTTTCAGTCCAGTGTCTATCGTCAATCCGAGAAAATTTGGGCTTCCGATCGCTGTTGTCTTCCGATTTCCTTGATTAACCGCTGACTGCGGTTGAAATCGGAAGACAAAGGCGAACGCTGACGCTTCTTCCAGCTCCAAATTTTCTCTACTTTCCTCCAAACACTGTCCTTTTTCATTTAAGCAGAAAGGCAGTTCGCATCGTGCCTCTGCTCACTTTCCGCTTACACATCCATAGGTTTTTTGCGAATATACGAATTCATCGTCGTCTTCAGCCACTGAAGGTCCTGGGCGTTAATAAGCAGCCGCGGAAGCTTAACCTTCAGGTTGTATCTGATATTAAGAATAATGAACAGGAACCGCAGCACTGCCGATGAGAGCATAGCCACTCCCGCTCCGAACAATCCGAATTTCGGCACCAGCAGGAAGAGCAGCGGAATCACGAGGATCAGGCCGACTCCCTGAAGGATGGATACGAACTTCGGCTTGCCCAGCGCCATGAACACCTGGGCCAGAATCAGCGTCCCTCCGCTGATGGTCACTTCCAGCAGCAGCAGGCGGAACACGGTAAGCGCCGTGTTGAAATCCTTGCCGTAGAGCAGCGGGATAACAAACGGGGCAACCAGCATCAGGAACAGTGCGCCAAGCAGTGTACAGGTGGTGCTGATCCGGAAAGCCTTGAAGGTAAGGGCTACTGCTTCGTCCTTTGACATCTCGGAGGCTTTGGGGAACAGGACCACCGTAATCGAATTAGAGAAGAAGTTGACCATTCGCGACAAGCTTACAGCAACCGCATAGAGCCCCAGATCGGCCGGCCGGAGCAGCCCGGCAATAATGATCTGGTCTATGTAATACGAGAACTGTCCAAGCAGATCATTACCGTAGGAGCCCATACCGTAAGTAAACAATCTTTTGAAGTTAAGATAGGCATCCCGCAGCTTTACTTTGTAGGTGCGGAGCAGCGAGACCGTCATTCCGATGAACAGCGGAACCGACGGGACCAGATAGGCCAGCGCTGTTGTATAAGGATTCATGTGTCCGGTCAGGATGAGTATCCCAATCGCGGCCAGCGTCAGCAGAGGAATCAGATAACGCAGCCAGTTGAAGGTTTTGTAATCCCCTCTGAACTGGAACGCCGCATTGTTGACCTGCGAGACCACAATCAGCGGACACAGGATCATCGACCACTGGGCGAAGACCACAACATCATGGCTGAAGGACTTCAGCCAATACGGGAGAACAATAATCCCGATGATCATGGCCATCGTCCCGAACACAAGTCCAATCAGCAGCGCCACCCTGTACAGTACTCCGGCTTCATCCGGGTTCTTCTTGGCGTTGTAGATCAGTGCCGAGGGGATGCCGAAGCTCATGCTGAACGCCAGGAATTGTGACCAGTTCACCATAGCGGTCTGTTCCCCCCGCCCTGTCGGACCGAGATACCGGGCGGTCAGCACACCGGTCAGCATATTGACCAGCAGAATCAATACGCTGACGAACATTGTTTTTACGGCCGCCGAGCTGTTGTCCTTACTCTTCGTGAAGCGCCTGAGGGAGGACCAGACTGTATTAGCGGGAAGTGATTTCGCGTTCAACTGCTGCATGTGGTATACCCTTCTTTCTGCTCTGAGTAATCTCTTTGGCACTGAGTCCGAGTCCGATCAGCATCCAGATCAGATAACCCTTGAGACCCGGAAATCCGTTATCCGATACCAGACTTACCACAGCCCCCATCCATGCCGCCAGCGACAGGCGGGCGTAAGGCTGAAGGTGATCCTTGCTGGTTACTCTGACGGCAATCTCTTTAATGACGGCCCCCAGGGCTCCGAAAAAGAACAATGCGCCGAGTACTCCGAAGGTAAGCAGCAGTGCGATCACACCGTTATCCATGTTGCCGTATTCACCAAGCTCCCCGCCGTTGCCGATCTTCGTCCCCTGTCCTACGCTGCCGATACCCTGACCGACCGGATTGCCTGCCACCATCGGCAGCATGTTCGTCCACAAGCTGAGACGTTCATTGTAGGAATGATCCTCCTGCACCGAGGTGAGGGTCTCCATCCGGGCGACCAGCCCCTCTGCCCCCGGCAGCTTGGGAACTATCGTGAACAGCGCGGCTGCCACGAATACAAGCTGCAGCAGAGTTTTCCATTTGCCCTTGGAGGGAGAGGAGGCAATGTACACCAGCAGCATTACCAGCAGGACCAGCCATGCGGAACGCACCAGCGTAGTCAGCAGGCAGACTACTACGAGCAGAACACCAATCCAGCGCAGTGTTCCCTGCCATCTTTTCTCCAGAATCATCGGGACCAGCGCGAAGACCAGGAAGGTTGCCGCCGGGCCCGGAGAATTCAGAGTGGAGAACACCCGGATCTCCAGGGGATACGGTGTTCCGATGGACATCATATCCGCGTTCCGCATCCAGAAGGCGTCCCACGGAGGAACCGTCAGATACTGTACAATTCCATACGCTGCAACCAGCACGGCGATATTGGCAAAAGCATACAGCAGCCGGTCGATATCCTTCGGTTTGTACGGGGTTACCGCGAAGAACGGAATCAGCAGCAGCGGTACGATATAATTCGCCAGATCGTATACCGAGCCAATGCCGTTCTTCGCGAGGCCAATCATCGCGCCGTAGGCCAGCGCAATGGAGAACAGCAGAAGGATCCGGGTAGAGGATTTGCGGATCTTGTGAATCTCCTTCAGCACCGGAATGGCTAAGGTAGCTCCGGTGAGCAGGGGCGCCAGACTCAGCAGTGATACGGAGTGATACACTCCTTCATACCAGTCTGCAATCCGCCGCAGCTCCGGAGCAACCGCCCAGATCAGCAGCGTGTAAGGAATCAGCAGCCGTGTATTCAGCAGCGCCAGCAGGAAGGCCGGGAAGAGGATTCCTGCCAGTATCACGCCCTGCAGACTGTTCGATGAGCTGAGCTTCGCACTGGCGAAGCCGATCAGCAGCGGCAGAATCACTGCTGCGCCGCAGATCATGGTCATCACTGCCGCTGACTTCACAGCTGATCTAGAGGGAAGACTCAGACTGTTCTCATCCCTGCTTAGCATCTTCATTCCCCCGCCTCCCGTCTCCGCCGCTTCTCGTTTATTGCGATTTGCTGTTCTTCACTTTTTCCCGCTTGCGCAGCTCCTTCAGGAGCAGCACCAGGAACTGGGCATCATCGACAAGGTATCTTTTCCATAGACGGCCCGGCTCCTGACTGAGCCTCCACAGCCATTCCATTCCGGTTCTCTGCATGAAATCCGGAGCCCGTTTGACCGAGCCTGACAGGAAGTCGAAGGTTGCGCCCACACCGATCGAGATCGGCGCCTGATAAGAGGTATAGTGACGGTATATCCATTTCTCCTGCTTCGGCGCTCCCACGCCTACGAACACAATATCCGGCTGACTCTCGGTCAGCATCTGGATAATCCGCTGGTTCTCTTCTTCGTTGTGCTCAAAGCCGTAGGAAGGAGAATAGCAGCCGACAACATTGATACCCGGATAAGCTGCTTTCAGGTTCTTCGTCGCCTGCTCCGGCACGCCTTCCGCTGAGCCCAGGAAGAACAGCCGGTATTTCCTTTGTTCAAAAGCATTGCCCAGCCTGCTGAACAGATCTGCTCCCGATACCTTTTGCTTCAGCGGCTTACCGAGCATTTTGGAAGCCCAGATGAGCGGCATTCCGTCTGCCACAACAGCTCCGGCTTCGGAATAGACTTCCTGGAACTCTTTGTCCTTGCGGAGCTTGATCACATGATCGACATTGCATGTCAGGATGTAGGACTGGTTCCTTTCCTGAATCGTTTTGTCAATGTAATCGAGCAGGTCCATGAAATCATAGTTATCGAAATTGACATCGAACATATTCACTTGGTTCATCGTATCACTTCTTTTTGTGGGGAATCGGCCAGCTGTGAAGATCGATACAGGCAGTTCAGGTACCAACAGAACGGAATGATGAATTGGACCGTCGACAGCGTGTTATCTGTAAATGAGTAGATCAGAAACGCTGCTATAAAGAGCAGATAATAAGGTTTGACCGGCGGTGCCAAAGCCCTGTACACCAGAAGGAACACAGCCAACAAGGAAAGCAGCAGCAGGATTGCGCCGAAATACCCTCCATCGAAGTAGAAGCGGATATACTCATTGTGCGGAACAACAAACCCTTTGTAGAGCGATCCGTCATTCGCCACCGTCACCGCTCCAAGACCCCGTCCCGCATAGGGGGAATCCTCCGCTTTGTTCAGGAAGTACTCCCAGGCTTCCGCACGCCCTGACAGGTCGACCCCCGTTTCCGTCGTACGTTCGAAGGAACGTTTCTTGATGTTATCGAGCTGCAGGTATACTGCTGAGGTAATTACCAGCAGCGAGCACAGCAGCGGGATCAGGAATTTCGTTTTGCCTTTTAAATACTGGCGTGAGATGTCGTAGAAATAATAGAGCACCATCAGGACCAGTGCCAGAATCGGCCCCCGTGTCCCGGTTCCAATGAGGATCAGGAAATTCAGACCCAGCATTGTGTAGTAAAAGCGGATATGCTGCGGGCTTCGCTTAATTTCAATGAATGCGATCGCGACTCCCATGAAAGCCAGCATAGCCAGATGCGCCGGAATGTTCGCCCCCTGAATCCGTACTGCGCCGGTGAATTCGATGTCGAGTAAGGAATGCAGATGAGCCGCCTGCAGCACCACTCCGGCTAATACACTGACCAGCGGCAGCAGGGTGATGATGCGGATTTGCTTCTCAGCCACCTCCTTCTTCCAATTGATAAGCAGGAATACGAAGGGCAGCGATAATCCGATAAAAGCTTTGACTGCAATCGATGAGCTCATCTCCGGCAGCCAGATGGAGAAGGTGAAGGTGATGAAGACCAGCGCCAGCATCGCCCACAGGGGGGGGCTGAGCCGGAACTTCAGGCCGTTGACCAGAATGCACGGCACCAGCAGCATCAGGATAACCAGTTTGTAGAGTGAGAGAATCTCAACACCGAACATACTGCCGCTGAACAGGAAGTTAATCGAGACTGCGGTGGTCAGCAGAACGAAGTAGCTGATCAGTTCCGGACGGGAGATGGAGACGAACAGCAGCATAATCAGGAGTACAGCAGCTATGGCTATGACCGGCTGGTAGATGACTGCTGCCCCCAGGAATAATGCGGACATGAGATAGAGCATTCCGTATGGCAAAGCGTTTATTTTGGAGCCCCATTCAAAATTAGTCATGTCACGCACTCCCCTCACCCCGCTGCGGATTCCCTCTTCCGGTTCCAAATCATATGGAGAGTTCCGCGAATACTCTCCAGCCGGCATTTATTCAGCAGCCTTCTTCCCTGACTGCGGGAGAGAATGGAATCTGCCAGAATGTACATCACCTTGGCTCCTGTTTTGCCCAGCAGCAGCAGGTTGCCCTTCATCCCTTCGCTTTTCATCGCATTGGATATGCCTTGGCTGTAATAACGTTTCATAATCCAGTCTTCCGTCAATCGGTTAGCCGGTACGAAATGATCCACCGCCATCTCCGGATGATAGAGAATGGAATGCCCCTCCTGCTGGATTTGGCCGAACAGCCAGGTCTCTTCACCGGAGAGCAGCGAATCACCTTTTCTCCCCAGCTCCAGCGGAAACAGGCTGATGTCGAACACGATCTTGCGCATCGCCATATTGGCTCCGCAGGGGTGCAGACGCTTCGGATATTCCCTGATCCGGTTGCCCAGATCAACTATGGTATATGGAAGCTCGAATGGCTTAATCAGCCATTCCGGCCGTTTGCTCTCGAAGATCGGAGCAATTTTACCGCCCATGGCCATCACTTCCGGCTTCTGTTCAAACGTACTTACGATCGTACTAATCCAGGTCCGGCAAGGTATCGCATCATCATCCAGGAAGGCGATGAGCGGCGATTTGGAAGCCAGAATTCCCGTATTCCGGGCCGCCGACAGTCCTTGCACCGGCTCCAGAAGATAACGGATATCCATATCAGCACCATAGGTATCAATAAACCTCCGGATGGCGGCTGCCGTATCATCCTTGGAGCTGTTATCCACTACGATGATTTCGGCCTGGTCCAGATTCTCCAGCGGAAGCAGCGAATGAAGAGTCTTGACCAGCAGCGCCGACCGGTTGTAGGTGCAGATGATAATGGAAATCTTAGGTACTTCTCCGTGTACAAGCATCGGCATTCACCCAATTCCCATAATTTTAATAAGCATTTTTGGAGCCGAGCAGCATCAGGCCGGTTTTGACAATGATCTTAAGATCCAGCATAGTGCTGCGCATGTGGATATAGGTCAGGTCCAGCTGGACCATTTCGTCAAAGCCAACGCTGTTTCTGGCATTAACCTGCCAGTACCCGGTGCAGCCCGGTGTAACCATCAGCCGTTGTTTGTCATACTCCGTATACTGCGCCACCTCTTCAACGAGCGGGGGACGGGGGCCGACCAGACTCATATGGCCCATAAGCACGTTCCAGAGCTGAGGCAGTTCGTCAATACTTGTCTTGCGCAGGAATCTTCCTGTCCGCGTGATGCGGGGATCATTCTTGATCTTGAACATTGCGCCGCTCACCTCGTTGTAGGCCATCAGATTGGCCTTCAGCTCCTCGGCATTGGAGACCATGGATCTGAATTTGTACATAGGGAACAGCTTCTCATCCTTGCCGACCCTGTTCTGGCGGAAGAATACTTTGCCTTTAGGATCCTCCAGCTTGATTAGGACAGCCACCACCGCGAACAGCGGCAGCAGTACGAGAAGGCCAAGAGCGGAGAAAAAAATGTCGATAATCCGCTTCAATACCAGATAGGAATCCATTTCCTTACTTCCTTCATTGGCATGCAGCATGTAAAGTTTCGGCAGGACGGCCTCATAGTCTTCCGGCAGTTTTTGCATGCTCATCTCTCCTCATTCCTCCTAAATATTGTTGGTTCAGCTGCTCAGTGTGGTTTGTCCAGCCTGTTTCAGCCATTCCGACATTGCATCCATGACCGGATAGCGCAAATCTTCGCTCTGTAGAGCAAATTCCAGTGTGGTCAAAATGTAACCAAGGCGTTCACCAACGTCATATCGCGTACCATCAAAGTTATAAGCATATACCCGTTCGCTCTGGTTCAGCTTCTGGATCGCGTCCGTGAGCTGAATTTCGCCGCCCGCGCCTTTTTCCTGAAGGTCCAGATACTTGAAGATCTTCGGTGTGAACACGTAACGTCCCATAATCGCCAGATTGGAAGGAGCTGTTCCAAGCGGAGGCTTCTCCACGAAGTTGTTAACCCGGTAGAGCCGTCCGTCCTGCAGATCCGGTTCGATAATCCCGTAACGGTTGGTGAATTCATCAGGAATGACCTGAACACCAATCACTGAATTCTGTGTTTCTTCATACTGGTCAATCAGCTGCTTCAGGCAGGGGACCTGTCCGGTTACAATATCATCGCCGAGCATAACGCCGAAGGGTTCATCCCCGATAAACCGTCTGGCACACCATACGGCATGGCCCAGACCTTTGGGTTCCTTTTGCCGGATATAGTGAATTTCCACTTTTGAGGAACGCTGTACTTCTTTGAGCAGCTCCAGCTTACCGTCTTCAAGCAATCTGGATTCGAGTTCAAAGGCATTATCGAAATGATCCTCAATCGCCCGCTTTCCTTTACCGGTAACGATGATGATGTCTTCGATCCCGGAAGCGATCGCTTCCTCCACGATATATTGAATCGTTGGTTTGTTGATAATGGGCAGCATTTCCTTAGGCATCGCTTTGGTTGCCGGAAGGAAACGTGTGCCTAACCCGGCTGCCGGGATTATTACCTTTTTGACCTTTTTCATCACACATACCTCCCAAAAGTTTCATTCACCTTGCCGCTTCAGTACATTATTTGGTCTGGTTCATCGCAATTCCGAGAATCCTTACACCTGTTTGTTCCATAAGAGCCTTCAGCTTGCGGAGAGACTCACGCTTCGTCCGGCCATGTCTGGCCACGATGATAACACCGTCTGAGAGCGGAGCCAGAATACGGGCATCACTGAATTCCACCGCTTGCGGCGAATCCAGCAGAATCAGATCAAAGCTTGCTTTCAGTTCTTCCAGCAGGGCTGACATCTTGTCGCTGCCGAGCAGATCCGGGGGACTGACACTGGTAATACCGGCAGGAATGACGGCCAGATTAGCCAGGCTACCGTATACGGCAATATCTTTGGCTTCCTCATAACCGCCCAGATATGCGGCCAGCCCTTGACTTCCTTCTACCTCGAACACACTGTGCAGTCCGGGCTTCCTCAGATTGCAATCTACAACAGCCACCTTCTTGCCGTCCTGGACAAAGGATACGGCCAGATTGGAGAGGATCGTTGTCTTGCCTTCTCCGCCTTCCGCAGAAGTGAAGAGCAGCACCTGTCCACCATTGCCCTTCAGCAGACCGAGCTGGCGGATGTAGGTACGCAGCGAGCGGAAGGATTCAGAGATATGCGAGGACGGGTTCATGTCCGTAATCAAACTTCTATTCAGCCGTAACATAAGCGCCCTCCCCTACTCTTGCCTTAGCATTTGCCGCCTTGCCCAAATCACGTTTACGGATTGCCGGAATACTGGCAATGACCGGGAGGCCAAGATCGAACTCTGCTTCCTTCTCCGATCTTAATGTACCGTTCAGCGTTTCCATCAGCAGGATGATTCCTACTGCCGCCATCAGCGAGACTACAAAGCTGATGATAATGTTCATGGTAGAACCGCTATTGACCGGTCCAGGCTGATTTGCCGGGTCCGCCGGGGTCAGGAACGTTACATTGTCCAGATTCATAAGCGCCGGCAGGCTGCGGATGAATGTTTGCGAGACCGCGTTTACGATCGTAGCTGCGGTGGCGTAATCCTCATCCTGCACACTCAGATTAATTACCTGGCTTTTCTCTGAGGATTTGATCTGCAGCTTGGCAGCGAGTTGGCCTGCCGTCAGACCAAATTCCGGATGCTCCGCAATCACACTCTTCATAATCGTTGGTGACTTCATGATTTCCTTATAGCTCTCGATGAGGTTAAGACTGAAGTTGAGTGCGTTGAGATTGTTGCTCTCGGGAACATTTACGACGTTGTTGACCAGCAGCTGTCCAGAGGCGGAGTAGACGGGGACAACGAAGTTTTTGCTGACATAGAAGGTGGTGGCGCAGGAGATAAGCACGAACACCGTGATTAACCATAATCTTTTTTTAATCAGGTTAATGTAATCCAAAATCGTCTTTTCCACAGTAACCCTCCTTCCGCATGTGTTCATTTTGAAAGCAATCATGAAAATTTCAGAACTCTTGCTTTTATTCTATCAACGCGCAACATTTGTCACATGCCTCATAGCATCCCTTTACACTTCACTTTCGTGTGATGCCGTTTAGTCCCTAAGAGGGTAGGGATGGTATACTTTAGTACCATATGGCTGGTAATAACTAACAGCATCTGGTAGCGTTACCTACTTCACGTGTCACCTCATACTTTGAAAGCTAAAGAAACTGTTCAGAAAATGTTCAGATGCCCTTGGTAGGTTATTGACCTAAGAACACAAAAAAACACGGACATCATTGTCCGTGTTCATAAATCATCCGTTATGAGGTAACCTTAGTCGTACGACATCTCGTATTTGGTAAGCCCAACCGCATTGGCATATAATGCCGCCTGCGTCCGGTCCGCTACCTGAAGCTTCGCCAGAATCTGGCTGACATGCTTCTTGACTGTGAATTCACTGATGAACAAGCGGGAAGCGATCTCCCGGTTGCAGGCCCCCTGTCCAAGCTCAATCAACACTTCCTTCTCCTTCGGTGTCAATTCATCCGTTGGACTGTTGCCGCTCATCCGCATCTTGTCTTCCATCAGGCCGGGATCATAATACTTTCTGCCTTTGTGCACCAATTGAATCGCAAACAGCAATTCCTCCGGCAAAGCTTCCTTCAGCACGTAGCCGTCTACCAGCACTTCTTCCGCCTTCAGGAAATCTTCCCGGCTGGCGGAGGACGTAAGCAGAATGAACTTGCTGACAATTCCGCGGATACGTGCTGCTTTGATAATGTCCAGACCCGATTCATCGGCCAGCTTCAGGTCAATCAGCACAAGATCAGGCTGTATCTCTTCTATAACGAGAAGAGCTTCCTGGCCATTCGTAGCCTCACCGGCAAACTCCAGATTAGACTGCATTGAAATCACAGCAGCCAATCCTCTTCTCACCAAAGGGTGATCATCAACAATGACGATTTTCACTTGAACGACCTCCTGCCTAAAGTTTATGCATTTTTCAGTTCAGCCACACCGACAGGGATGGAGATCAAAATTCTGGTTCCTGCATTCTCACTGCTGGTCAACTGGAAGTCACCGCCAAGGGACTGTGCCAAATATTGCATATTCTTCATTCCCAGTCCGCCGGTGTTATCCTCAGACTCGGTCCAGATCAAGTCCGTATCGAATCCGACGCCATCGTCGATAATCGATAGTCTGATCCATTTGGGCTTAAGGGACAATTCAACATCCACCCGGCTGGCCGCACCATGACGTATGGCGTTGCCTGTCGCTTCGGAGATAATCCGGAAGAGCGCCTTGTGGTAAGGATAAGGGAGACTGAAATCATCCCCCGTTATTTTTAGTTCAATTTCCACATCATTGAGCCGGGACAGGCTCTTAAGATGTGAACGGACCATGCCAAGCCAGCTGGGGCCGCCGCTCTTCTTGGAGCTGAGGCTGTAGATGGTGATCCTGAGTTCCTTGGCCACCTTGGTGGCTGAATCGTGGATCAGCTCAATTTGCTCCTCCAGCTCGCCTTCGGACATTTTGCGCCACGACTGCTTCAGGGAATGCGTAGCATATACAATGCCAAAAAGACTCTGCGATACACTGTCATGCATTTCATCGGCTATCCGGTTCTGTTCGTTCGTGATGATCAGCCGGTTCTCGATCACGCCCAGCTCATGCCGCTCAAGAATAATCGCACTCAGCTCTGACAGGAACATCAGCTGCTGGATATACCATCTGCGGCCCTCCAGCCCTTCGGAGGATTCCAGCCTAACACCGATCATCCCGACGAAACGTGTGCTCATCCTTACCGGCATCAGCAGGAAATCTCCAAGACCCGGCAGACTCTTGAATACCGGTTCCCGCTGCAGCCTCCATTCATGCTCATGCTTCTCCAGCTCCATGAACAGAAACCGTTCTTCCTCATGCTGCCAGCCCGTCTGCCGGCTCTGCGGAGCGGGTTCCCCGCTCTTCTTCGCGAACCAGAACAAGGCCTTCTCCAGCTTGGTAAGCTTTACAACGTAGTCGGTAATGACTTGGCCGATGTTCATGAAATCATGCTGGCTCGATGTTTCCACGATGTGATACAGCGACTTGATATGTTCCATGGTATCGTTGGTCCGCGCGTTTGCTTCCTCCCGTTGCCGCTTTATCCCATTAACCATTTGCATAACTATAACCGCAAGAGCCAGGGCTAGAAACATGTTGCCGTTCGCAAGCACGATTTCGGAGAAAGATTTCCCAGAAGAACCGGGGAGAAAATAACATAGCGCGGCAACGATGCCGAAATACCCGAGAAGCAGGCTCCATACAAAATAGAATGATAGCGTTCCTGCAGCAATCAGGACGGGACTCAGCACATACAGCTTAAACGGGCTGTCATACCCCCCTGTAAATAGCGTCAGTACAATGATTCCCGTCAGCTCTATGCCGATAACGAGCTTAAGAATACGCAGTCTTGCACGAAGCCTCCGGTAATAGAAAGTGAATACTTGAGCAAATAAGAATAGCACAATGATTAGTAGGGATTTGTATATTACGGAAGGCCCCGCAGGAACCATGAGGAACATAAACGATGTGAGGGACAAAGAAATGGTTCTGTAAAATGCGATCATTCTGTCTTCAGCTGTTACTTTAATTTTCATCCCACCACCCTATTCTCCAGTTTGTGGAAAATTCGAGCTTATTCTAAGCTATGTTTAAAAGCATCATACATGAGAAAAATCACAATAACAAGTTTCGTTTTTTATGACAGCGTTTACTTTTAAAATAAAAAGCATGTTAAATAACTTTTTTTACAAAATCGCACTCAGTTATATCCATAATTCGAAATAAAAGCGAATTCATGGTCAATCAATAATTTCCTGCACAAGACGAACAGCCTGTCTCCCTGGAGGGACAGGCTGTTGCTTATATAATATTCACTACCGTCATGGTCATTCTGTCGTCTGCAGTCTAATCAGTCACCGCCGGCAAGGTTATTTGCTGCTTGGCGCTATTGCATATGCAAATCTGGTAACGCTGTTCGCCAACGATATGATACCCGGTGGACAGAATACGTAAGGTATGATTTCTTGCGTCCACCTTATGGAGACTGCGGCAACTGATGCAGTAATATTCTCTCATGGCTTCATCTCCGGCATAGTCTAGAAGAACTATTCAAAAAACTGCTAATATATACTAAATCATATCACTGTCTTTTTCCGCATGTCAACAATAATCTGCAAATTACGACATATATCCAAAAATAAAGTAGAATTATGTCGGTTTTTATATGTTGTTGCGGCAGTTCTGCGGAGAAATGCCCATATACTTCTTAAACAACCTTGAGAAATAGAAGGAATCTCTATAATGAAGCATCGCCGCGATTTCCTGCACCTGCAGGGGAGTGTTGAGCAGAAGATGTTTGGCTTCTGCCATTTTGAGGCGGTGGATATATTCATGCAAGGGGTAACCGCTGCTTCTGCGAACCGTACGGCGGAGTGTGGACATGGAGATGTGCAGACCTGCAGCGATTCCAGGCAGATCAGGCTCCTCATAGATGCATGCATTCAGCGCTTCGCGGATATGAGACATAGGTTCTGCCTGCTGGAGCCGGTTATTGCCCTCGATACACAGTGAACATTCCAGCAGCATCTCTTCGAGTTTCAAGGCCGCCCGGTCCGCATCTCCGGGAGCCCCGCCGTCCATTAGCCCCAGAACTTCTTCAAACAAGGCCGTAAGTCCCTGTACCGCATTCGCCTGACAGACAGCCCCTCCGGCTATCATTCCAGTCTCCAGCCATTCCGTGACACGGCTTCCGGCGAAATTAATATAGTATTCATCCCAATACCCTCCTGAAGGCGGTCCAAAACTGTAGCTGCAGCCGGGACGGAAAAAGAACAGGCTCCCTTCGCGGACCTGCTGCTCCTTGCCTCCGTTCTCACTATACGAACCGCCTCCCGAAACTATGTATACTAGTGCCCAGTGCTCGAACACCACACCTGAACGAAAAAGCGTTCTTCCCGGCAGATGACCCGCTTGCCCTATCCGTACCGACTTCAGCCGGAGCCTGGAAGCTTCCACCTTAGGATCGATAATCCGGATCGGATAGGGACTGATCATATAATCCATGAGCTTGGGCATACATTGCATTCCTCCACCTGTTTAGGAGTGATATGGTTGTTATGAAGATGATCATATTCTACATGAATAAGAGGTGTCCACGCTATGCCTGAAATCCGTAATTTACAGCTGCTCCCTTACCCCCAGCAGGTCTCAGTATCCCAGGGCCTGTTTCTCCTTCCGGCCAGGGGGAGCATTGTTCTGGCCGGTGAGAGGAATCAAACCGCACTCCCGGCAGCCCGCAAGCTTCAACAGATTACTTTACAGGCGGTTCAGCTCCGTCTGTCTCTGTCGGTGGGGATACGCCCCTCCACTGTTTCCGCCTTTACCTTCAGCTATAATGCCCTGCTGACGGCCGGAGCCTACGAGATTCACATTGATGAACACGGAATCACCGTTGCCTATGGCTCCCCGGAGGGCGCTTATTATGCGGTCGGAACGCTGAAGCAGCTGCTGGAGCAATATGGCAGAAGTATTCCCCAGCTGGTTATCCGTGATCAGCCGGATTTTGCCGCCAGAGGACTCATGATCGATATCAGCCGCAACAAAATCCCCAAGCTGGAGACCCTGTACCGGATCATTGATCTGATGTCCGATCTGAAGCTGAATCAGTTACAGCTATATATAGAAGGAGTTCCATTTGCCTATGAGTCTTTCCCGCAGGTCTGGGAGCTGGAAACGCCCATTACCGGTGAGGAAATTCTGCTGCTGGATGCCTACTGCCGTGAGCGATATATTGAGCTGGTGCCTAACCAGAACAGCTTCGGCCACATGGAGGGCTGGCTGACCCGTCCTGAATTCAATAGTCTGGCCGAAATTCCCGAAGGCTTCATGCTCCCTGATCATATGTATGACAGTGATCTGTATCCCAATGGGCTGTTTATGCATCCCGGAACCTTCGATACGGAAGATCCGCAAGTACTGAAGCTTCTGGGCGCAATGTATGATGACCTTCTTCCTTACTTCCATTCGCAGCTATTCAATGTCGGATGTGACGAGACCTATGAACTGGGGCTTGGCAAAAGCAAAGCGAAGGCCGACTCCGAAGGTAAAGGCGAGCTCTATCTCTCTTTCCTGGAGAAAATCCACGGGCTCGTTACGGAGCGCGGTAAAACCATGCAGTTCTGGGGTGATATCATTATCCAGCATCCGGAGCTGATTCCCCGCCTGCCGAAGGATATTATCGCCATGGAATGGGGCTATAGCGCCGCTCATCCTTTCGAAGCGGATACCCTGAAATTCCGTGAAGCAGAGATTCCGTTCTATGTCTGTCCGGGAACCAGCTCCTGGAATTCACTTACCGGACGGACCGACAATATGCTGGCTAATCTGCGCAGTGCGGCAGTCCACGGCAAACGTAATGGTGCAATCGGCTACCTGATTACAGATTGGGGCGATTTCGGCCACTGGCAGCATCTGCCGGTCAGCTACGCCGGATTGGTATACGGGGCTGCACTGGCCTGGCATGTGGAGGGCAATCTTGAAGCGGATGTTGCCGGATACCTGAACACATCCATCTTCCATGACCGCTCCGGAGCCATCGGGCAATTACTGCTCGATCTCGGTAATTACTACACCTTCGAATCCGGAACCCTCCGCCCGAATGATACGGAAATGTCCATGCTGCTGCGCAGCAGTCTGGATCATGTGCATCTGGCAGAGAAGCTGACCGGAGAGCAGCTTCAGCAGCTTGAGCATTACATCGCCGGCATAGAAGCCAAGCTTGAAGGGCTCGCCCTGGAATGCGATGATGCCGGTCTAGTCGCAGAAGAGCTAAGCAACGGGGTTCACTTCGTGAAGCATGCCGTGCAGCTGACCCGGCTTAAGAAACAAATGGCCGGGGCAACGCCGCAGATTGATGCGACACTCGTTCAGGAGCTGATCCATGATCTGGACCTCCTGCTTCATCATTACCGGCAGCTATGGACCCGGCGCAACCGGCTCGGCGGCCTGGAGCAAAGTGTGTCGAAGCTAGTCCGCCTGCGCGGAGAGTATGTTGCGCTTGCAGCCAGGCTCAGTGAAGCTGAAGTACAATAATAGAGTTAGTCCCAGGACTATACACTCGCTTGGTGTGATCAGAACAGGTAAGCGCAAAAAAAATGTTGTAAGAATGAGACAATTTCCGGTTAAGGGTTCTATATCTCGAAGAATGTTGTATTTCGTGCAGGAATTCTGAGCGAAGTTGCACTGCATTGCGGTTGCGGTACCCAACCCTTTAGTATCTCTAAGCAGACGAGTCCCTATCCACTTTTGTGGATAGGGACTCGTTTTTTCACTACATCCGGCACTTCCCTGATACTGATACTCCCTGCTCCGCTCTTCCATCCGCCACCCGCCAGTTGGTCACTCCGCCGCCCAAGGCTGAGTAGTTGAAATGACGGTCTCCCCGCTTGCCGCTGCCTGCTCCATCAGCAGCGCCAGATACTGATCCTGGCTGCCTTCGGCCAGGCTGTAGACGGAAGGACCTCCCTCTACATGCCGCTGCATTCTGTACAGACTCTCCGCGATAGCAATTTCTTCTTCCGTTAGCCGGGCAGGAATAAAGGGATTGCGGTACAGCCACTCCCCGTCCCCCATAATTCCCCTGAGATATAAGCCCTCCAGGTTCCCGCCGTGGCCGGCATCGATCCGGCGCAGCTGGCTGTAGACTGGAGTGTCATAGCTCTGCAGCCAGGATATCTCATCGTTCATCATCTCTCCACGTTCCCCACGGACGAGCACGCGGCCAGCGCGAATCCAGGAGAAATACTGGTCACGGGTGAAATCATAGACCCCCAGCTTGCCGCCGAAATCGAGGGTAGCCAGCGTTTGCTCGGTCTGCACCAGCTCCTCGGCAGCCGGAGGCCCGCTGCGCTGCGGGCCGTTAATAATAGAAGAACCGAAACGCTGTGCACGGATACTCACATTCTCGAAGCGGAGATCCAGCAGTTGCCGGATCAGGCTGATCCCGTGATATCCATGGGCCGCTGACACCTGAGCCTGACTGATTGTCCCGAGGCGTCCTGAGCGGGCCAGCCTGATCCGGGCTGCATGCATCGGCTGGAACATATACTGCTCGGCTATCTGGATAACGGCTGAACGGTCCAGCGCTTTCCATAGCTGAGTGAGCTGTTCCAGATCCGGCGCCGGCGGGGTTTCCGCCAGGAGCGGAATTCCTTCCGCCGCCAGTCTAATAATGTAGTCTTTACTGATCTCCCGCTTCAGACAGATGACTGCAAAGGAATAGCCACCTGCTTCTATAAACTTATCGATGGAAGTATATACTTCTACTCCCCAGATTCTCTTCAATGCTTCCGCTTTATCCTTATTCCGGACGTACATTGCCCCTACGGCAAAGCGCTCCGGAAGTGCCCTGACGATCCGCAGATAGAATTCAGCCCGCCAGCCTCCGCCCACCAGTCCGAACCTGATAATATCCATGCTTAACTTCTTCCTTTCTGCAGTGCTCACATAATGTTATTCCGTTGTTCCAGCCTTCTCCCGGTCTGGAATTTCTCCGGTTAAGTAGTCCGTTAGACCCCAGAGACCTCATTTCCAAAATTGGATTGAAATAGGCTGAATCTAGGACTATAATCATGACAAATACCCACTTTTTTCCTAATAGTAGAAGAACAATACATTGTTGACAGGAGACAAGCCCATGGATTGGCTTCATGATTACGAGGACGAGCTCCGCCTGGTTTTTCAGGAGAGCTGCACGGTTATCTCAGCGTTTCCCGAACCGCTTAATGCTCAAGGCCTGGCCTATCTTGATCAGTTTAACGTATTTAGGGCAGGAAGCCACAAAAATTACATATGTTATCTTCTCCCCTTCTGGCTGCAAGACAGATGCGGCCTGAGTATCCCCCTGACCCGTCAAATGTCGGTCGGCAATGTCTTCTTTATGCTCTACTTTTTCCTCCAGGATGATCTGATGGACAGTAATGAGCTCTCCGCTGCACAGGCACTGCCGCTGGCCAATCTGCTCTATGTCGAGTTTCTGAATATTTACCGTCCGCTGTTCCCGGCAGATTCCCCGTTCTGGTCATACTTTGGCCGTTATATCTCGGAGTGGGCAGACAGTGTAAGCGGTGAAGCCGGCGGAGATTATTTCCTGAGGGATCGCCTCCGCATCTCCCATAAAGCCAGTCCGCTTAAGCTTACCAGCACGGCGGCACTGCTGCTCTCAGACCAAGCCCACCTGATAACCGAAGCCGAAGAGATGATTCATGGCGTACTGCTGACCTTGCAGATGCTTGACGACTATGAGGATTGGGAACAGGATTTGGAGGAGGGAAATTACAATTGCCTGCTATCTCTGGCACGCTGCTATGGGGAGGATGACGGAGTACCGCTCACTAAATCATCGGTGAAGGATTTTATTTTTACAACAGGCGGACTTGCTACGTATGCAGGGACAGCTCTGGTTAATCACAGCACACTTGAAGCCTTCACGCTGGAGCTTCCCCATCTGCTATCCTTCCATCAGGTGCTGGTGAAGAACCTGCAGCATATGGCCGCAGCGATCGAAGCCGAGAAGCAATTATTGCAAAGCGGAGGGCTCAATTATTGGTTAACCAAAAATATGAATATTTTATAAAATATACAAAAAGCAATAGAATTATAGATTGGCCTATGTTATGCTTATCAGGAAAATATAACCATTTTGAAAGGGTGATTGTATTGTCAGACGCAATTCTTAAGAATCAAGTGATTCAGAAGGCCTGGGAAGATCCAAGTTTCAAACAGAGACTACTCACAGATCCGAAAGCAGCCCTCAAAGAAGTGCTCGGCATTACCCTTCCTGATAACATTACACTGAAGACAGTAGAGGAAGGCTCCAATGAGTTCTATCTCGTTATTCCTCCGAGTCCGGCTTCCGGAATGATGAAGACTAATGTCTCTGCGCTCGGCATCTGGTAACTTTCATTAATGAAATTAAGCTAATAGGGAGTTGGAATCATCCGGACCTTCTGCACGCGGCAGAATGGTGATGGATTCGGTTCCGGCTCCTTTTTTGCTCATGAAGCGGATTTCACCCTCCATCGCCTCGATAATACGGAAGGTAACCATCAGTCCAAGACCCGTACCTTTTGTTTTGTTGGAAGAGAAATACGGTTCACCCAGCCGGCTGAGGACCGCAGGCTCCATTCCCACCCCGTTATCCTTAATATGAATATATACTTTATCCCCTTTACCATAGGCCCGCAGGTGGATCGCGCCGTCTTCTCCCAGTGATTCGATGCTATTCTTGATAATATTGATCAGCGCCTGCTTGAATTTGGACGAGTTGCCCTTAACCCATAAGCAATCCTCAACATCCAGAATCATTTTGCCTCCATTTAAATGGCACAGCGGCAAGAGTATGCTCTGGATATGCTTGAATTCATCGTTCACGTTAAGCAGGGAAACCTGCTCAAACTCCGGTTTGGCAAAGGTCAGGAAATCCGTGATAATACTCGCTGCACGGTCCAGTTCACTGAGTGCCATGAACAGATATCTCCGCTCATCGCCATTCGACTTCTCGCTGAGCAGCTGGAGGAACCCCCGGGTAACCTGAAGCGGGTTGCGCACCTCATGGGCTACAGACGCCGCAAGCTCGCTGATAATCTCCATTTTCTCCGAACGCTGCAGTTCATTGTTGAACAGCTCCAGCTCACGCGAATATTTCACCACCTGCTGATGGTTCTGTGCCAGCCGCCGGCCCAGGATGACGATCAGCGACAGAATGAATACAACCAGCGCCCATTTCCAGTAGAACAGGTCATAATTTCCGCCCTTAACATAATACCAGACCAGCTCCGAGACCCCGGTTAATGCCGCAGTACCGAAACCAATGGCAAAAATGATGGCATCCTTATTACGCTTCAGGGAGAATATGATCACACAGGCGATTAGCAGAATGAATTGCAAGATCATGATGATCCCAAGAATCTTAGTCGAGACAAAATAGTAGAATTCTATAATCCTGTCGCCGGAGAGCGTATTAACAATCAGACAGAGGATGCAAAAAAGGGAGTAGCAGGACTCGAATTTGCGGAACGAGCGGATGATGCCAAATTTGCCGCCGCCGAATATTTTCTCAAACAAAAAGGTCAGTGAAGGCAACAGCGACAACAGTGCCACGTCAAAGAACACCACGCTGACCGGTCCCAGATAACTGTAGAAGGTATATGTAAACGGAGAGTAGGTAATAGACAGCACTCCGGTGGAGGCTATCACTATGGCTAAAGAAGCTGCTACCGGGAAGTACTCCTTGTTCAGATAAAATGAGCAGACAAACAGGACCACCGCCACGAACACAAAGGCGCCGCCCAGGATCACATCGATAAGTCCATTTTTAATATAATCCTTAATCAGAACACTATGCTCACCGACCACGATCTTATCCTTGATTCCGATCCGGTCCTTCAGGGTTTCCGTCCAAATATACATTATTTTACCGTTGTCCCTCATATCCAGAGGCACAAGCAGTGAATAATTATCCTTGATAAAGTTGCGGTCACTCTCGAAAATCAGCCGTTCTTCTACATACACTCTGACATGCAGGGCATAGATCGCATCAATATAGACAGAAGGGGCTGCATAGCTATATGAGGGCAGTGTTATCTTCGTCCAGGCGGAGGATACCCCGGAAGGCAGCTGAGGCATCTCAGTCCTCGCTTCGATCTCCATCCATCCCTCCGTGTCCGTCAGAGGAATCTTACGCCCGCTGTCTCCCGGCCCCTCCTGCCACTTCATCTGCCAATGGCTGATCTCGCTGGCAGGATAGTACCTTTGCGCGGACACCAGAAACGGCCCACAGGCTACTGAGAGCAGAAACAGCACCAACGATATATGTAAACTTTTGAACATCAAAGACATGCAAACACCTCAGAAGAAAGTTTCAGAAACAAAGTTCTGTTAATGTTAGTATTTCGCTTCACCCTCCGCCCATCCCTTCAAAAAAACGGGATAAACAAAAATAATTCCTAATTATTTCCGTTAGCTGGTAATTTAACAATAACCTCTGTCCCCTCATTCTTCCTGCTCTGAAACTCTATGGAACCATTCATCGCTTCAATAATCCGGAAAGTAACCATGAGGCCAAGCCCCGTTCCCTTCTTCTTATTAGAATAATACGGTTCACCGAGCCGGGCCAGCTCACTGACCTTCATGCCTTCGCCGTTATCCTGCACACTGATGACCACATGTCCGCCTGTCTTCCAAGCAGTTACTACAATCAGGCCTTCCTCCTGCAAGGACTCAATGCTATTCTTGATCAGGTTAATGAACGCTTGCTTGAATTTGGCCGGGCTGCCCGAGACTTGAAGATCCTCCTGCAGATGCAGTTCAATGGCTCCACCCTGCAGATTGGCGAGGGGCACCAGAATACCTGACACATGCTTCAGCTCTCCGGAGACTTCAAATACATCTACCGTATCCATACCAGGTTTAGCGAACGTCAAAAAGTCTGTAATGATGACCGAGGCTCTGTCCAGCTCCTCCATGGCCATCTGCAGATACTCCTTCTCCTTCTGTGCGGAGCGTTCTCCCAGAATCTGCAGGAAACCGCGGGTTACCTGCAGAGGATTCCGTACCTCATGGGCAACCGAGGCCGCGAGTTCACTGATAATCTCCATTTTCTCCGACCGCTGAAGATCATTATTGAACTTCTCCAGTTCCCTGGAGTATTCCAAAGCCTGCTCATGACTCCCCGCAAACCGTCTTCCCAGAATAACAATCAGGGAAATAACGAACAGAACCATTCCCCATTTCCACCAATACAGATGATACCTCTCCGAAGAGAAATAATAGATCAGCAGCTCACTCAGGGACAGGAAGGCAAAGACAGAGAACCCCACCGAGAAAATCACAGCATCTTTATTGCCTCTGAGGGCATAAGTCAGCGACATATACAGCAAATAAACAAACTGCGCCATAATCAGCACACCTGTAACATTGATGGTCAGGAAGGAGTACAGATAGTCGAGCCGGAAAGAGAGCACAGCATTCAGAGCAAGCGCCCCCAGGCAGAACAAGGAGTAAGCCAGCTGAACATTGCGCAGCCGGGTGGTATATCCCCGCTTGCCGGGTCCAAATAATTGTTCAAAGTAGATCGTAAACGCCGGCAAAAGTGTGAAGAGCGCCAGATCGAAGCAGATTCCCGTAAGCCGCTCCTGGCTGTTCACGATCAGCCGCAGAAACGGGGAATACGTAATCAGCAGCACACCAAAAGATATAATGACCAGAATCAGAAAAAATCCGCCTGTGAAAAATTCCGGTTTAAGGAAGAACAGACAGATCATCAGCGCTCCGCCCATAAATATCAGCGCCGCTCCAATGACAATATCCACCAGATCCTGCTTCACATAGAAGGACAGCAGCTTGTCGTAGCTGCCTACCCTGACCTTACCCCCGATGCCGAAATCTCTGCCGCCGCCGGCACTCCATAGATACAGCTGCTTGGCACTGTCCTCCCCGGATAGCGGAATCAGCACCTTGTTGCCGCTGTAATTGATCACCTCACTGGAATCATAGATGAGCCGGTGGTCTATATATGCCTTAAGGCTGTCGCCGTATACTTTGTCGATCAGGAGTGCTGAATTCGCCTCTGTCTGCGGCAAAGAAAACCGCAGCCAGACTGAATCCGCTTCTGCAGGCGGTTGCGGCTTGTCTGCCCGCGCCTGCACGGTCCTCCACTCCCCGGAAGGAGCAGCCATCGCCTCCTGGATATCATGTATAGCTGCATGTTCCCATTTAAGCTGCCATGCCGGTAAGGCTACTTCTTTATGTCCGCCCCATTCCATGGCAATGCCAACCAGGATTATGGAAATTACGAGCAGCAGCATAATTAGTGCGGCTGCTGTTTTAGTTGAAGGCAACTTCATTGTGGCACCCCAGTGAATCCTTAGTTGTATTTATGTAGTTCATATGATTCTTATTTTCGACAACGTTCGCACTATACCTGCCTTATCCTGCAAAAAACCTCGAAAAATAGAAGCTAAGTTAGCTTGTGAAGCTTATGCATTCTTATATTTACACGCTAAATGTGGTTATTCCACGGGAGGATTGAATATATTAAGCAGATGGCTACCTGCCTGGCTGCCGAATAGATTCGCCGCCGGTTTAAAGGGTATACAATTACTATAGGTAAAGGTAAAGGAGGCTCGCGATGGACACTCATAAGAAACCCGCTGATGGTGAAGAACAAGACCGTGAGGACCTGATTACCGAGCGGGATATTGATGAAGACTCCGGACTGTTCCAGGAAGCAACCTATCCCGGCGCACTTCCCGACAAGGATCAGAAAGCGGCGGTTAATCATGCTGTCCCCAAAGAGGGGCAGACTTAAAATAAAGGGAGCTGAACAGCAATGGGCAATGAATTCAATAAGACCGAAGCCGACTTTGCGTACGAGCGTTATACCAAAATGGGCGGCGTTTCCCCGGAACAGGATATTCCGCTGGAAGAATTGCGTCCGCTCGGTACGATTACCGAACAAAGTCCAAGCGACGAAGTGGACACTGCCGGGAACCGGCCGCTTGAATCTGCTCTGGCCAGCCATGATCCCGCTAATTTCACACCCATAGATTTCGACGGTGTAGTGGACGACGGTTCAGATCCGGCACTGGTCGGCGATAATATTCTGGCTGCCGACATCGGACTGAATGTGCCCGATTCCGGGCTGGGCCCGCGGGCGGACCGGACTCCCCCACAGGCAGGGACTCCGGCGCCGGAACGGGACGAGCTCCTGGAATCGGATGCACTGTACGCTGCCGGCGCGGCAGGCCTGACCGGCAATGTAATTGATTATGCGGAGGAGGAGGAGCTGCTGGAGGAAGAGGAAGAGCTTCCGCTGGAGGATATTCCGGATGCCGACGATCTTGATCCCGAAAGCCCCATTGACCCGGTCTCCCCGGACCCCGATGCTATGCCCGGTACCGATGTGCTGAACGGCTCGAGCGGCGAAGAGGAATAAGCGGCAGAACTGTATTGACTTTTGAACGAAATAACCTTACTATAATTGCATTCAATACGGCGATGGAGTTCGCCATAACCGTCCTTCGGGACTAATGACTCCTACCAGTGACTACTCGCTGGTAGGAGTCTGTTTATTTTCAGGGAATAGACTAGGGATACGGGGGCATAGCAGGATGAAGAGGAAGTATGCACGGTGGGTGGAGCTTGCAGCGCGGCAGAGCCAGCTCGCTCTTTGGAGTACATTTGTGAAATGGGTGGTGCTGGGAGGATGGGTTGGACTATTGTCGGGGAGTGCCTCGGCTATTTTCCTGAAAAGCCTGGATGCCGTAACCAAGGTCCGGGTGGAGCATGGCTGGCTACTGTTCCTGCTGCCTGTGGGGGGCGCTCTGGTAAGCGGTATGTATATGCGGTTCGGCAAGAATAGCGCAAAGGGGAACAATCTGATTCTGGAGCAGATTCAGCAGGGGAATGAAGCCATTCCGCTACGAATGGCGCCTCTGGTCCTTATTGGGACCCTGATTACTCATCTCTTCGGCGGTTCTGCCGGACGTGAAGGAACGGCAGTGCAGATGGGCGGCAGTCTGGCCGATGCGCTTGGAAGATGGATCCGAATCAATCCGCTTGACCGGAAAATACTGCTGATGTGCGGAATCAGCGGCGGCTTCGGCTCGATCTTCGGGACTCCGCTGGCTGGGACAGTCTTCGGTCTGGAGGTTATCGCCATAGGCCTGATCAGCCACAAGGCACTGCTGCCCTGTTTTGTTGCCAGCTTCACCGGCGACCTAGTGGCTTCCCGCTTGTGGGACGTTCACCATATCCACTATAAGGTGGATGTCTTTCCCGGCATGGACGCGCTGGTGCTGGTCAAGGTCATCGCGGCCTCTATTGTATTCGGTCTGGTCAGCCTGCTGTTCAGCGAGCTCACCCATTATCTGAAGCGGAGCTTCACAGCCATTATCCGTAATCCTATGCTCAAAAGCGCCCTCGGCGGACTGATCATTATCGCCTTGGTCTATATTGCAGGTACCAGAGATTATCTCGGTCTGGGCATCCCGCTGATCAGCAGCTCCTTCGAAGCAGACGTACATCCTTTCGCCTTTCTATGGAAGCTCATCTTCACAGCCTTCACCTTGGGGACCGGATTCCAGGGCGGTGAAGTGACGCCGCTATTTGCCATCGGAGCCACGCTGGGGAACAGTCTGGCCGGCTTGCTTCATCTCTATGGACCTTTTCTGGCTTCGCTCGGGTTCATCGCCGTCTTCTGCGGAGCAACCAATACACCGCTTGCCTGCTTCATTATGGGCATTGAACTGTTCGGTTCCGGCGGAGCGGTATATATGTTCATCGCCTGCGTAATCAGCTATTTGTTCTCCGGACACAGCGGCATATACAGCTCCCAGCTCATCGGCATCTCCAAAAGCGCACTGCTCCCTGTTCCTGAAGGAACAACGCTGGCCGCCGTCAAAGATCTTCACAAGAAAACAAACGGCGGCAGTTAATTCTCAGGGTGTCACCTGGATTCCTGCGTGGGCAGCATTCACCTTCGATTCCAGCTTGTGTGTCTTCACGAGCACAGCTGCTACAAGCAGCATGATGCCGTTAATGACAAATACCCAGCGGATCGGCAGGAAGGCTCCGAGCAGACCGCCGATAATCGGGCCCGCCATCGTTGCCAGCTGGCTGGCCGCCTGATTCAGCCCGAAGGCCCGCCCGCGAAATCCCGGTTCAATAACCTGGACTATCATCGCGTTCACGGAAGGAAGCACACCGGCATAGAACAAGCCGTAGGCAAACCGAAGAATAGCAAACTCTACATAACCTGATACAAAATACTGCAGAATATTCCCGATGCCTCCACCGATTAGCCCGATGAAGAGAATAAAGCCATAGCCTTTGCGGCTGCCGATTCTTCCCCACTGCGGTGCCATAATTACGGTAGCGATGCCGACTGCAGAGAAAACGATTCCGGAGCTAAGCGAGGCGCTGCTGCGCGAAATCCCCATGTCCAGCAGATAGATCGGCAGCAGCGGCTCCAGAATCATGACGGAGAAGGTACTGATGCCCGCCAGCAGAAGCAGGGTGATAAATGCCCGGTTCTGGCCGGCTTCCCGGATATCATCCCGTACCCTGGAACGCGGGGCTGAACGGTCGAAGTTCTCTTCCTTGGCGAAGAAGGTGGCGATCAGCGCGGAGACCAGCACAATAACAGCCGAGAACAGGAACGCAATGCGATTGCTGGAATAATAGCTGACTACACCGCCGATGAGCGGCCCGATGATACTGCCGGTGGCTCCGGCTGTAGACATGATGCTAAGCGCATAGCCAGTCTTATCCTCCGGTGTGTTGGTCGCTACCATAGCAATTGCTGCCGGAACGAACCCTGCGAGCAGTCCCTGCAGGATACGCACGACTAAGAATACATAAGGATCATGCACGAAGAAATTAATCAGATATAGGGCCGCCAGGCTGAAGCCCGAACGGATAAGCATCGGCTTGCGGCCGTATTTGTCGGCAAGTGAACCCCAATAAGGCGAGATTAGCGCGCTGGCCAGAAACGTAATGCCGAAGCTGACCCCCGACCAGATCTCCAAATGGCTTGTAACACCTAACTGGTCGCTAAGAAAAATGGAGAGGAACGGAATCGAGATCGAATATGCCGTACTGCAAAAGAAAACCCCTACCCAGAGCACGATCAGGTTCCGCTTCCATGAAAAATTCATGCTGCACACATCCTTTCAGTGGTTCTTGGAAGCACATCCCCCCATTCTACCCCTCTTTGGAGAATGTGCCAATCCCGGCCCAAGGGGCAGGCTTTGCAAGAAGCGGGACAAAGAAGGTATGATACAAGGGTGACTGTACCAGATTATTCAAAGATAAAAGGAGAGATTGTGACTGATGCTTACTACAAGAAAACCCGTCATCCTGCTTGCGGTGATGTGTCTGATGCTCGTGATTCTGGCGGGCTGCGGCAACAAGCCTGTAAACAATAATGCTGCTGCAGCTACAGAAGGCGTACCTTCTGCAACTGCCAGCCATCCGGTGGTTACCATTGAAATGGATAACGGCGCCATCATCAAGGCCGAGCTGTATCCCGAGGTTGCCCCGGGCACGGTCAACAACTTCATTTCGCTGATCCAGAAGGGCTTCTATGACGGAACGATCTTCCACCGGGTTATTCCCGGCTTCATGATTCAGGGCGGCGACCCTGACGGTACAGGGATGGGCGGTCCGGGCTATAGCATCGCCGGAGAGTTCTTGAACAACGGCTTCACTAACAATCTGCTGCATACGGAAGGCGTTCTGTCTATGGCCAGAAGCCGGGAAATGGATACGGCGGGTTCACAGTTCTTCATTATGACCGCTGCATATCCGAGTCTCGACGGGGACTATGCCGCTTTCGGCAAGGTTACCGAAGGACTGGAAGCCGTACAGGATATCGTCAATCTGCCGCGTGATGCTAATGACCGCCCTGAACAGCCGCCGGTAATGAAGAAGGTTACGGTTGATACACTCGGCGTAACCTACCCGGAGCCGCAAAAGGTGCAATAAAGGCTCTGCGAACCAGCCTCGCAGGCCTGCCCTGACTCTAAGTAAACCAGCAAAGAGCCATCATCCGGTTACGGACGATGGCTCTTTGCCTATAAAACGTATTAAATCATGCGGCGGATTATTGGAAATGGGTATTCTTCGTTCTCCACTGCTCCAGCTTGATCATGACCCAAAAGCTGTAGATCCCCAGCGTTATTACCGACAGCAGGAACCACTTGATCCATTGTCCGAACAAGCTTACTGCCGTACCGTCAAACCGCAGACGCTGCCCGTTTACTACGGTATGCTCCACCTTCCAGCGGTAGATCATTACCACAGACCAGGGATAGCAAATCCCGAGAGTGCAGACCGTAACCAGCCAGCCTGCCAGGCACCAGCCAATATACTCGATAAGCTTCCCGTCAAAAAAGGATTCCCTGCTTCCGTAATTCATTGCCGCATTCATATTCACCGCTGACATGTGTATCCACCTTTCAATCCTGCAAGATCTTTCCTGGTTCTATTTTCCTTATTATCCATGCCGCTCACTGCTACATTTCTCACTATTCTGTATGAAATAGCAAACTTTTGTCGAATCATCTGCGCTACAAAAAGACGGCCCTGCCCACCGCTGGTTAGCGGGAGAACAGGGCCGTGCGATTAACAGATTCAGCAATGCCGGAGGTATGCAGGTGATTGGATCACCGCTCCTGTCCAGGCTGGTTATTCTTATCTTCTGCTGAGGGCGTGCTGCCCGTTGCGAAGGAAGGTACTGCGGCTGTTACGCAGCAGGGAGATCCGCTCCTCTGCGAGACGATCCGCTGCGACATAAGCCGGAATCCCGCTCAGCTGGGAGATTTCCAGCACGCGGGTGATGCTGTCGTAGATTTTGGCGATTTGCTTGAATGCCCGTTCCTTGTGGTACCCGTTCAGCTCGTCGGCGATATTGATTACGCCGCCGGCATTAATTACATAGTCAGGGGCATAGACAATCCCCATCTCATGCAGGGCATCCCCGTGGCGCGGCTCTTTAAGCTGATTGTTAGCGGCTCCTGCCACAACCTTGGCTCTCAGCAGCGGCAGGGACTCATCATTAATCGTGGCTCCAAGCGCACATGGAGCATAGATATCACAATCTGCCTTAATAATCTCGTCCGGATCCACCGCTGTAGCACCATAAGCCTCTACTGCACGGCTGACAGCCTCTTTATTGATATCTGTGACGATCAGGCGGGCGCCTTCTTCGTGAAGATATTTGCACAGTGTGAAGGATACATTGCCGACACCCTGCACGGCGACGGTTCTGCCTGTCAGTGAATCACTGCCGAATGCAGCCTTCGCCGCTGCCTTCATGCCCTGATATACCCCAAAAGCTGTAGCCGGTGAAGGATTGCCGGATGAACCGTAGGTAGCGGAGATCCCGGTGACGAAATCCGTCTCCTGATGGATGATGTCCATATCCTCTTCCGTAGTGCCTACATCCTCGGCTGTAATATAACGGCCGTTCAAGCCCTGTATGTATCTGCCGAAGGCGCGGAACATCGCCTCATTTTTATCTTTTTTGGGATCCCCGAGAATGACCGTCTTGCCGCCACCCAGATTCAGCCCGGCAACCGCATTCTTATACGTCATGCCTTTGGCCAGCCGAAGCGCGTCCACAACCGCCTCTTCCTCTGTAGCATAGGTCCACATTCTCGTTCCACCCAGTGCGGGACCCAGTGTTGTGTCATGAATAGCAATGATTGCCTTCAAGCCTGAGGCCTTATCCTGACAAAACAGCACTTCCTCGTAGTCGTCCCGCTCCATTGCCGCAAACAATTCCATTAGATTCATTTCTCCTATCTCCACTTTATCTACATGTTACGTTTCATAACAAAGCTAGACCTTTCAGGACATGTTGTCAATATCTTTTGTCCCATTTTCAGCTTTTTTCAGCAAAATCCAGCAAGCAACAGACATCAACCTCACGCGAAGCGTTAGAGAGTCAGATTGATGTCTTTGCAGCTCTATTCCCAGTATTGGTCCGGCCGGTATTCGATCTCGGATTGCACAGCTATCGTCAGACGGCCCGTGGCCGCATCATATACTACAGGATGCTCACCTACATAATACCAGTGCTTAATCACCGGCCCGCCAGCCGGTTCCTCGAAACGGAATACATTCAGCTCAGCCTTGAGTTCAGCAACTGCCGCACCCTTGTCGGCCGGAACTCCGGTTAGGGTAATCACGGTTAGCCCGCCCTGCTCATCAAAGGTATAGCCTATGCCCTCTGTACTGCTGATCAGCATACGCCCTGTTACGGAATGCTTTACCAGTACTCTTTCCTGCTCTGCCATCAAGGATTCCTCCTCCACATTTAGGTTTAAGCCTTATTTAAGGCAGATCAATCAGCATGACAAGCATATCCTCGTCTGCCTGCAGCTCCAAATGGCTCACCCCTTCAATCCGGGCAGAATCCCCCGGCTTCAGCACAGCTTCCCCGTTCAGCGTAATTTGTCCTCCGATTAAGTAGATGAAGATCCGCCGGCCCGGCTCCTGCCGGAAATCAAGCAATCCGCCAGCCTGCGCTCTGCCCAGATAAATGGTCATATCCTGGGCAATGCCGGCGACCTCCGGCGAAGCTTCAGCTGCCACTACCGGAAGCAGTCTTCCATCCAGCTTCGCCGGATCGAAGCGGCCTGTCGCATAGGAAGGGGCCGTTCCCCGGGTACTCGGCATGAACCACAGCTGCAGCAGCCGCACCGGCTCGCTGTCAGAAGGGTTATGCTCCGTATGAATGGCTCCCGTTCCGGCTGACATCCGCTGAATGCCGCCAAAAGAAGTCTCCGCCACATTGCCCAGGTTATCCTCATGGCGCAGCACGCCGGACAGCACAATGGAGACGATCTCCATATCACTGTGCGGGTGGGCACCAAAACCTCTTCCCGGAGAGATGGTATCGTCGTTGCAGACCCGCATCGGGCCGAAGGCTGTATTGTCAGGATCATAGAAATCGCCAAACGAGAAGACATGACTGCCCTTCAGCCAGCCGTGATCGAACCGGTGTGCAGACTCTGCAGGATATACTGTAATCAATGTGATCTCCTCCTAAAGGCTGTTATGGTCTGTCTTAATGAAGTTCAGGGTCTTGCATACCTACAGTGTAGCAGAAAGCTCTGCAAACAAGAAGAAACGGGCACCGGCCCTTGGGGCGGCATCCGTTTCTTCAGAAGACAGCAGGTACAGTAATATAGTGTGAAGCTTAATCCTTCAGAATTAGGCCTGAAAAGCGTTCCATTGCGCAACAGCTTCCAGCGGAAGTCTGGCTGTCGGCCGACCCTCTACTGCTGCCTTGCCCAGCGCAATAAGCATCACCGGCACATAACGCTCTGTAATCCCGAACAGCGCCTTGAAGCTGTCGTGAACGAATCCGCCCATAGGTACGGTATCATAACCTCGCGCCTTGGCTGCCAGCATAAGCTGCATGGAGATTAGCCCGCCGTCTATCAGCGCAATATCCTTCAGCTTCTCAGCAGGCATGCCCGAATAGCCTCGCGGGTCACCAGAATCCGCTCACGGGTCAGATTAGCCATAATGCGCCTCAATAGTGTGGCTTCAGACGACAGCAATTCGGCGATTTCGCAGCTGGAACAGGTACTTCCTTTTTTCGCGAGAATCACTAATGCCTGCAGCACAAGACCAAACGACTTATATTGGGGAGCTCCGCTATTTCGTGTTTTTGCCATATTCCCCGCTCCTACTTCATGATGATGACCTTAAGTGGTCGATATCTGCAGTTCGGAAACGATGAACCATTTCTTGGATGCAGCGTCTTTCAAATAGACTTGAATCGTATAGCTGCCCTTCTCCGTGAAGGTGTAATTATACGCCGCCGACTTGAACCAGAAGCTCTCCTTCTTCTCCGTAATCTGCTGATTGTCCACGGTATCCGTTTGGCCGGCCGGGTCAGTAATTGTGATTTTCAAATCGGAAATATCCGTTTTCAGCTGATCCACCTGCACCAGTGTGTAGAACGTGCTGCTGGACGAGGTTCTTACTTTGCCGAAAATAGTACCCTTTTCATCAAGCAGCACCGTGTTCACATTGGGCTTATAGATATGGACCGTCCCCGCCGACTCATCCAGAGACAGGATCGCATGCATATTGTCAGGAAGCTGGTCCAGCGGCACATAGGTCTGGCCTTCCGATGATATCCCCGGCTGCTTTTGAAGCACGTTATTTATGTATACAGAGAGATCCGTTTTGCCCGCAGCAGCATACAGCAAAGTTCCTCCTGAGATAATCATCAGTCCAAGAGTGGAAACCGCCAGCTTACGTATCTTCCCCATCATTCCCGTCCCCCTCAAATATTCTTATGCTGATTATACCCGCCAAACCGGAAGGAGTTGCTGTCAATTGTAAAATAAAACCGGTTGCTTCATCCCCTTAAGAATGCTGCAGCCGGTTTTATGTAAAATCATGGATAATTCACTGTTCCGGATGAGTTCCGGGCGTGCCTGTTACAGCTTGGCAATCGTTTCGGTCAGCACCGGTACGATCTGTGATTTGCGGGAAACTACACCCTTTAGCACAGCTTTGTTGTCGTCCAGCTTCACGTTATAAGCCTGCTCTACGGCAACAGCCACGCGGCCCAGAGCCAGTCCAACCGAATCGTTGTTCAGGATATCGGTAACTACGAACAGGAACAGATCAAGTCCCTTGTCGTCGATAATCGCGGTAAGGGCTGTTTCCAGCTCTGCCTGCTTAGAGAGCACATCGTTCACATCTACAGCATTGACCTGGGCGATCTCCACTTTGTATTCACCCATTTTGAATTCCTTGGCATCCAGGGAGATCAGCTGGGCAATACTCTTGTCGCTTAGGTCGGCACCTGCCTTGAGCATAGCAAGGCCATAGCTGTCAGCGTCTACACCAGCAATGTCAGCCAGCTCACGTGCAGCGGCAACATCCTCATCTGTGCAGGTCGGCGATTTGAACAGCAGGGAGTCGGAAATGATAGCGGAGAGCATCAGACCGGCGATGTCCTTCGGAATGCTTACACCCTTCTCTTTGTACAGCTTGTTCAGGATGGTTGCAGTACAGCCTACCGGCTCTGCACGATAGTACAGCGGATGAGCAGTTTCAAAGTTGGCAATCCGGTGATGGTCGATAACCTCAACCACACGGACCTGACCGATATCATTCGCACTTTGCTGACGTTCGTTATGGTCGACGAGAATAACCTGCTTCGCTTCAGCGGCAACATTCTCCACCAGACGCGGCGCCGGTACCCCGAAGTGATCAAGCGCATACTGAGTTTCGCCGCTGACCTCTCCCAGCCGGACCGGCTCGGCATCCCAGCCCAGTTCATTCTTGAGCACTGCATAAGCAATTGCTGAACAGATGGTATCAGTATCCGGGTTTTTGTGTCCAAAGATCAAAGTTTTTGTCATTTCCAATCTCCTTACTTTGTTTTATGTGAGAATAATATACCATACATTGATAGAGCCTTGCCATAATGAACAGATACCCGGTCCCGGATTAAGGACGGGAGCGCTCCCCGGCTGGCCGGTGCTGCGGAATTCCGGACTTCGTCTTGGGTAATGCTTCAGGCACATCCCCTCCGCTTAGCGGTTCATTGTCCGAGAACAAATCCGGATTATCCGCAAGCATGCGGCTCAGGATATCCGTGGTCTCCACGGTTCCGCAGATCATGACCCCGGCATTCCCGAAGCTGCCCCGGCGCAGAGCGCCGCCTTCCTCCAGCACAGGCTCCACTTTCCAGAAGTGCTGCGACCAGGACAGTCCGGAATGTCTGCGTGAAGGAACAGCGATTTCCTCCCCTTCAGGTGTAACAGTGTAGAGCAGTTCATGCCCGTCCGTCATTCTGCCAGGGATATCCACCCATTCTTCAATGCCGTGGATGAAGGTATTTCTCCGCAGATCCACACCCAGCAGCATAATCTCTGCCTTGCGGTCCAGCAGCTTGCCGTAGACCGAGCCGCGCGCACAGGGCGTATCCCAGCGCTGGTCTCCGGCAGTGAAGACCGCCGCGTCCGCGCCAAGCGCAGCTACAGAGTGGGTCGGATGCCAGGAGCGGATTACACCCGGCCGCTTCCGGAACAGCTCCGGCAGGATGCCTACGCAGACGGGAGACTCCAGAACAGAGAACCTCGGATTCGACCCGTTAATATATGACCAGGTATGCGCCGGCAGGACAAGCAGCCCTTCCTTCATATATTCGGAGAGCGCATCCAGAACGGTGTCGGCCCCCCCTTCTACTTCACCAATGCTTTTATAGGAGGAATGGACCAGCAGCGTTCCGCGCGGATCGATTCGCAGGTTCTCCAGCTGCCGCAGCAGACTTGATTGGGTATGCATGTTTAACCCCGCTTTCTTGGATACTATATAGGATTATAAAATACATCTTGCGTTTATTCTTATTAACTATTAAAATTATAGTAACTTAAAAATACTCATTAAGTATCCGGCACATTCAAATATATCCGCTTAAGGTCACAAAATTATAGCTGCTGCTTACGAAGCGGCAAAACTTTATTAGGAGGTCTTCCCATGAGTTTAACATTAAAAGGGCTTCATCATGTATCCGCCATTACAGCCAAAGCACCGGAAAACTACAAATTCTACACAGAAGTGCTCGGACTCCGCCTGATCAAAAAAACAGTAAACCAGGATGATGTCTCTGTCTATCACCTGTTCTATGGGGATGAGACCGGGAATCCGGGTACGGAGCTTACCTTCTTCGAGCTGCCGAACGCCGGCCGCAACCGCGACGGCAACAACAGCATCTCTGCACTTTCACTCCGTGTACCAAGTGATGATGCGCTGCTCTTCTGGACTCAGCGGTTCACTGTGTTTGGTGTAGAGCACGATGAGATTACCGAACGCGGCGGCCGCAAGACGCTGGCCTTCACCGACCACGAGGGACAGCGCCTTATCCTCGTCTCGGATGAGCATAATCAGGGTATGGCCGGCGGCAAGCCCTGGGACAAGAGCCCCGTTCCGGTGGAATATGCCATTGTTGGACTGGGCCCGGCACATCTAACAGTAGAGACAGCCGAACATACAGCACTGATTCTGGAAGATCTGCTCGGCTTCCGCCGCGCGGGCACTTATCCTTCGCCGGTAACCGGACAGCCGGATGTCATCGTGTTCGAGACCGGAGAAGGCGGGTCCGGCACCGAGATTCATCTGGAGGAACGCAAGGATCTGCCGCAGGAGCGCCTCGGACGGGGCGGCGTGCATCATGTCGCCTTCCGCGTGGATAACGAAGAAGAGCTTAAGCTGTGGATCGAACGTATCCGCACCGTACAGCTGCCCAATTCAGGATTCGTCGACCGCTTCTACTTCCGCTCACTGTACTTCCGCGAGCCGAATGGAATCCTGTTCGAGCTGGCTACAGATGGTCCGGGCTTCGCCACCGATGAAGAGGTGGAGCATCTGGGCGAAGCCCTGGCCCTGCCGCCGTTCCTGGAGTCGAAACGGGTACAGATCGAAGCCCATTTGAAGCCGCTGGATACCCGGCAGCAGGCTTAAGGCTTCTGCCCGGCTATCGGGCACAGCATCTATCCTGCTTAGAGGACCCACGGTCAGCTCACAATCAGGGTCTCCGAGTGCAGAAGTCCGGGTACCAGGCAGCGCCTGAATCTGCAGCATCCCAGCAAAAACTCCGGCCGACAAGCGGTCCGGAGTTTTTGGTCTGTATACGGCTGTATGACGGCATACTTACTCCGTCAGCTCTCTGACCAGGTAACGGTGAAGATATTGAAGCCCGGCCGGGCAGTCGAAGCTTTACCAATGATCGATACCGGGCTTGTACCACCGAGTCTGCCGGTAATTTTGACCGTGCTGGCGGATACGGTCTCAGAGGCATTATCGAGCCGCTTAATCCGGACATATTCACTGTATACGAATCCCATCATGTCCAGCGTTTCCTGTGTGGAGTAACTGAAAGCAACCTTTTTCACGCCGTTTGCATCCGTATCAAGGGTAGTCGCAATCAGGGCATCGGGCGGAATCGGGAAATCCTTCGGCAGATTAACCGGCCGGGCAGTACCCTCTACCGGAGCTGTAGTCCCGCCGCCGGCGGAGGTTCCCGGTGAAGTTCCCGGTGAAGGAGTGACCTCACTGCCGGTACCGATCCGCACTTTATAATTCGCGGCATCATAAGTTATCGGCACATCCAGCGCATCCGCGATTGAACGGATGGGCAGGTAAGTGGTGCCTTCGTAGGTGATTGGCGTTAGAGTTTTGCCGTTACCGTCCTTCAGCCAGTAAGGAGTGCCATCCACCACAATCCCGAGACTGTGGTTGAGATAGGCTTTGATCTGCTGCAGCTTGGCGCCTGCATAGACTCCTGCAGAGCCGGTTACCGTAAGTCCGGTGACCACGGCGGCAATCAGCCATTTTTTGTTCATAGTAATCCTCTCCCGTGTGTTGTTATCAATATAGGATGAATATAGCGTCCTTATATATTTAACACAGGGGAGTATCTTTCAACCTGCGGGAAGCTAAGTTCAAGAGGAATTGGCGCTCCACTTCACCCGCCTGCCACAAATTTCGCCCTACCCTAGCGCACAATCTCCAGCAGCTCATCTAAACTGCGGATTTCATAGGTAGGCAGCACATCCGGATCTCCCGGCTTCTCCAGCGGGTTGAACCAGCAGGTATCGATGCCATAATTGATCCCGCCCTGGATATCCGAGGTCAGGGAGTCACCGACAATCAGCACCTTACTTTTATCGGTAATCTTAAGCCGCTCAAAAGCATAGTCAAAAATCCCCGTCTCCGGCTTCTGATACCCAGTCTCCTCAGAGATAATAATCGCCTCGAACACCTCGCTCAGCGGCGAACCCTTGATTCTGGATTGCTGCACATCCTTGATTCCGTTCGTAATAATCGCCAGCCTGCATCCGGCAAGCTCTCCGCACAGCTCTATCGCGCCTTGAATCAGGAACGTGCCTTCACCGAGGAACCGCAGATAAGCTTCGCTGAATTCCTCCGGCTTCAGCTCAAGGCTATGTGCAGCAAACAGCCGGTTGAACCGCTCCACCCGCAGCGCGGCAGAGGTAATCCGCCCCTGCTCGAAATCCTTCCATAGCGAATGGTTAATTGCTTTGTAGCTGGACGCATAGTCCTCCGCCCCTGTCGGCAGGCCAAAATGGGCAAAGGCGTGATACAAGGCATGGCTCTCCGCCATACCGTAATCAAACAGCGTATCATCAGCATCAAATAAAACACACTCATATTTCAAAATAATTCCCTCCATCTTGTTTGCCGGTTCGACAACGTATAACCTTCTGCGATATAATTTAGCGAGAAATAGAAGGATCAGTTATCGTGTGAAAGCTATATATTCTTATATTTTAAATAAATCAACGGGGTGATTGTCATTTTATACGTTTTAGCGTTTCTCGTGTCATTTTTTATCGTTTATCTGCTGATTCCCCCTCTTGGTAAGCTCGCTTTCCGGCTTGATTTTGTGGACAGGCCCAGGGAAGATGTAGAACGCAAAATACATAGGGAGCCGATTCCGCTCACGGCCAGCTATGCTATATTCGTAGGCTTCTTTATTACATATCTGCTGTTTGCCCGGGACTTCTCACTGGAGACGCTGGCCCTGTTCATCGGCGGCGTGCTGCTGCTGACTATAGGAACCATTGATGACTGGTACAAAACCAAAGGCAAAGACTTCCCGGCGCTTCCGAAATTCATTGTTCAGATCGCCGCAGCGATTCTCGTCTTTTTCTCAGGCAATGCCTTCACGGGATTCATCAATCCCTTCTCAGGAGATTATATCTCACTGCCGTTCATTCTGCAGTTCCTGCTGACGATTATCTGGATCTTCGGCGTCACCACAGTGATTAATTTCTCTGACGGCATGGATGGTCTGGCCGGAGGACTGACGGCGATATCGGCAGTAACCCTGTTCATAGTCGCCATTACCATGGGACAATCCTCGTCGGCCATCATGGCGATGTCACTAATCGGGGTCACAGTCGCGTATCTGCGCTACAACAAGGCTCCCGCCAAAATCTTCATGGGTGACGCCGGCGCCACCTTCCTCGGCTTCATTCTGGCCGTGATTGCGCTCGACGGTGCCTTCAAGCAGGCAACGGTGCTGTCGCTGTGCATCCCGATTCTTGCGCTCGGCGTGCCGATCTTCGATAATATTTTTGTTGTCGTCAAAAGGTTCCTCAAGGGACAGGCCATCTATCAGGCCGACGCCACCCAGGTTCATTACCGCCTGCTCAAAGCCGGCCTGAATCAAAAGCAGGTCGTCGCTGTGCTGTATCTGGTCAGTGTCTGCCTGTCGTTATCATCAATCATTCTGCTGCTGATTCAGATTTAACTAGCTAAGCCCCCTTAAGCCTTTGAGCTGAGGGGGCTTTTGTTTGATGTGCAGTTGACTGCCATTGTTCGACTTTACCAGCTTATCCGCTTATCTGCTTTCCGTGGCAGAAATCTGGTGACTTTTAATAAAATCCTGCCCATAATACAACATTCCCTTCATCCTACCGGCCTAAGAAGTCCCCATTCTGCGGAAACTACGAATCAAGCGAATGGCGACCCTCGCCTCAAGTCTCCTTCTCTTCCGTAAAATCATGCAGACGCCGGTAAATATCAACGATCTCCGGCATTGGCATACGGACGAGCCCGCTGGACGAAGGCGCGACAAACTCCCGCACTCCGTCTACCACCGGAGTCACACCTTCTTGAAATCCCCAGTCCACTTTGGTTCTGCGGCTGAATTCCGTGTATACGCCTTTGCCGACAAAGCAGGCGATGTCCGGACGGTATTGCTCCAGCTTGGCCCGGAGCAGTTCCCTGCCCTGCGTGTATTCCTCCCGGGTGATATCTTCAGCGCCTACCGTGGGGCGGGCGACAATGTTAGTGAACCCGTAGCCCAGCTTCAGCAATTCGCCGTCCTCAGAGGCATCATACAACCGCGGCGTCAGACCGGACTTATGCAGGATGCGCCAGAAATTATTGCGCGGATTGGCATAGTGGTGACCCAGCTCTCCGGAACGGATGCTGGGGTTAAATCCTATGAAGACGATCTGCAGTCCATGATCCAGATGATCCGTTACCTCTTCCATTAAAGTTCCCTCCTTACACGGCAGCCCCATGTGAGTCATTATGCTTACTTGATATAAGCATAACCCAAAGCAGAGGCTTAAGACACGCAAGCGCCTCATTATCCGCACCTCATTCCCTCTTCCGGCACGCTTCGGGCGGAATCAAGAGCATCCATCCCGAAAGCAGCAGCCTCAACCGCTATTCATTCCATGGATGCGGCAGAGCAATGCCCCCGCCCGGGAAACATCACCGGATACGGGGCATTAATCTGACATTGGTTTAATTTAATAAACAAGAAGACTATGGTAGAAGGGCCTTAAGTGCCGGCGACATATCCCGCTCATCCAGCTGGGCCAGATAATCGCTTGAAATCCTCTTTCTACATGACGGACTTCATCTCCGGCTCAAACCCCTTTTCCGGAACAATATAGGTCCGTACGAGCTTCCTGCCTCTCTCCAGCTTGTAAGCCAGACTAATCTCCCGGTTCCCGGTATAATCGTATCGCGGGGTATTCCTGGGATCGGGCCTAGAAAAAAAGCCTGAACCAACTAGGGTTCAGGCTTTGACAATTCATATATGGTGACAAACTAATTTCCAAGTGATGACAAACTAATTACAGTGCACAACATATTACTGTGATAGTGAAAAATAGGTGAGAAAAGCACACCCTATGCTTTATTCCACTAAAGAATTCTTCACATATACTGATAAAAAAAGCATTTCCTTTATGTATAGTATTCACAATATTCATCTCAATGTTTATTCATTCACAATGAAGCATATTAATTCTAGTATATTTTTTCGTAAGAGCCCCTCAACCATCTTCGGCTCATTGCGCTCGTGAAAGCCGACGGGCTGAGGGGACAGCTATAGCCGGTCATAAAACTTGACCGGCTACGGCTTCCTCGTTTTCGCATTCCGCATAATCAACTATTCTGCCCTCTTTGCGCATCGCGTAACGCATAAGTCTTTCCATAATGATGTCATGCACAATGACGCTTCCGCATACCGGACACCTGTAAGCGGGCACGCGGACCGCCTCTTTGTCTTTTCCGCAGACGGTAATCTTCAAGCTGGTTTCGGTGCCCTTCATTCTTTTTCTGCACGTTTTACATTTCATAATAATCCGCTCCTGCCCACAGTTTTGGTTACATACCGGATTTGCGATAAAATCTGGCCGATAATCTGTAGGAAGAAAACAACAAACCAGCAGCCAACAGAAACCCGCCTATGATAAAATATACTGTATTCCGCCTCGAAAATCCAATTACATTCTCAAGTGGAAAAAAATAAAAAAACACCATAACTGCTACTAATGCACCGATAAACGGGACAAGGGACCAATACCGCCCTTTACTATGGCCCAGCTTAAAATAAATAGGAAGCTGCATAGAGATAATCACGGAGAACAAGACTAAACTCGCGCATAGCCCGTTAATCAAATCCAATTCAAGCGCCCGCTCATTGACAAGCAAAAGTATCGAATAAAGAGGCACCACAATAATGAGGAAGGATACATAGAGCAGCAGAAAATACAAATAACGGCCCAAAACTACATTGCGCCAACCAATGGGAAGCGTACCGTACAATTGCCTTAGGTTGCTTTTCTCTTCCAGAGCAAATATGTTGACGGAAGTCAAGGCTGCGAACCAGCCGCATGTCATATAAATGACCCATGACGGAGAATTAAGATAAGCCAATAACAATACCGGAACAAGCAAGGAAATATTGGCTCCCATGGAGGACTTGGTTGTTAGTAGATCCAGTCTGGTCATCAGTATCGCTTTTTTCACTTTAGGCCTCCCTTTTGCTTGCAAGGTATATAATATCGTCTAGCGTTGCGGACTGAAATCCGCACTCCGGAAAAAGTTGGAGATCTTTTCTCGGGATAAGCCCTTCAAAACCGGAACCGGTCACCCGGGTACCGATGATGTGACGGGCATACTTTCCTTGCAGAACGGTATTCTCTCCGGCAATCTAAAACCAGTCCCTGTTTCTCAAGTAAGACCAGTACAGCCGATGTCTCTGGCTCCTTCTGCGCAATACCCGTACCCACTGTCGTTCAATTTGCCGTTTCAGACTATGAAGCTTGTAGTCACAGTGGTACAGTGCGAAATACTGGTAGAAACCTTGCAGCATCCTAGTCAATTGCTTTTGTTGGTCTCTTCTCTTCCAGTGTCGGTGTGATTTCAGCCAGGTTCCGACTCGCTCTGTAAACTTTCGAAGTACTCTGTAAACCTACCAGCCCTGGGGCTGCTGCTGGGTAATACAGTGAATATTCCCGCCGCCCAAGGCGATCTCGCGGGTATTGACCTGAACCACCTTGCGGTCGGTGAATAAACGCTGCACGGTCTCCAGCGCCTCCCTATCCCGCTTGTCCCCGAATGCCGGCATTACCACTCCGCCATTGCAGATATAGAAATTCACATAAGTCGCAGCGAATGTTGTACCTGAGGCACGGCTGTAGCTGCCGCTGGCCGGGTCGATCCATCCCGCCTCTTCATCTGTAATGATCAGCCGCTCCGGGATGTGCAGCCGGTGAACCTCCAGTTTGCGCCCGCGGGCATCCCTCTGCCGGATGAGCCGTGAATAGGCTTCGTGCAGCACCTCATATTGCGGATCTTCCCGGTCGTCCGTCCAGCTCATCACCACTACGCCCGGCTTCACAAAAGCGGCCACCTCATCAATATGCCCGTCCGTCTCATCATCGCTCATTCCTCGGGGCAGCCAGATAATCTTGTCTACGTTCAGCGTATCGCGCAAATAACCCCCGATCTGCCTTTTGGACAGATGAGGGTTGCGGTTCTTATGCAGCAGACACTGCTCAGTAGTTATCAGCGTACCTTCTCCATCCACATGAACAGCTCCGCCCTCAAGGATGAAATGCCGCAGGTCATAATAGTCCAGCTTCTCGATCTCCAGCACCTTTCGCTTCACCAGCAGATCCTGGTCCCAGGGAAAATACAGCCCTCCGTCCAGTCCGCCCCAGGCGTTGAACCCCCAGTCAATTCCCCTCACCCCGCCGCTGCTGTTCACTACAAAGGTCGGGCCGATATCCCGCATCCACGCATCGTTCGAGGAGATCTCCACCACACGTACCTGCGGCGGCACAAGTGCCCGGACATGCTCATATTGGGCACTGATGGTGCCTATCGTTACAGGCTCAAACTCCGCAATCGCTGCCGCCACTCTGGCAAAAGCAGCCTGCGCCGGCTTCGCCCCCAGCCGCCAAGTGTCCGTCCGGGTCGGCCAGAGCATCCATGTCCCCTGATGCGGCTCGAATTCTCCGGGCATACGGTAGCCGTCTTGTCTGGGTGTACTGGTAATTCTGCGTGGCATAAGCATCCCTCCCGGCACTTGAACAGGATGGGGACCGCAGAGAACGCTGCCCGGCATCTCGTCCTGTTCCAATTTATGCGGGGCCGGGACTTATTGCTACGATTCGGAACACCGGTGAACAAAATAATCACTGTCCAGTTTCGCAAACAATTAATTTTCGTTGTTATAAGAATAATATTATTTTAGGGATTCTGCCAGACACAGACAAACAGCTGTAGAGATACGACACGCTAATTATCAAACGCTGCCCCGCCGCTGTCTGCGTTCATCACTGAATAAAGCTGCGGCGATGCCGGGAAGGATCAGGTAACTTGCGAACTTATAAGTCTGGCTGAAAGCATCTACGGCAGCCTGCTGCTGCACATCTGCTCCAGGTATCACCCGTATGTTAGCGGAGCTCGCTGCTCTCAGCTGCCCGGCTGTATTATGCTGCAGCACGGTGACGATAATGGCCACGCCGATTACACTGCCGAGTGACTTCGCCATATTGGTTACCCCTGAAGCAATCCCCACCTTGTCTTCAGGAACGACCCTGATCGCCGAAGACATCACAGGCGCCATCGAGAGCCCCACCCCGAGGCCGGCCAGTGCGAGCCGGAGCATCACCGCGCCCAGTGTAGAGCCGGCGTGCAGCCCGCTCATTGAATAGGTGGCGCCGCCTATCAACACCATGCCTGCTGCGGCAAACCGGCTGCTGCCATATTTCGCAGACAGCGGTCCGGAAATGGCTGAGCTGGCGATGGAGCCGACTGCCATCATGGAGAGGACAAGGCCCGCCTTCAGCTCAGACACCCCCATCACCCGGGTAAGATAAAAGGAGGTCAGCAGCGAAACATTCATCAGCGCCGCACCCAGAATGATCATAGAAACCGATGTGCTGTTGAAGGCTCTGATCCTTAGCAATGACAAGGGCAGCATTGGCGCCTTCCCCTTGTACTGCGTAATAAAAAAGAACACCACAAGCAATACTCCCGCAGCCAGCAGCGCAAGGAAAATTCGTGAGCTCCAGCCGTAATCCTGCACTTTGATCAGAGCATATGTAAGGAAGAACATCCCTCCGGTGATCCCCAGGATCCCGGCGTAATCTATGGAACGGCCCGCTGTGTTATCCCGTGATTCCTTAATAAATATGGCCGTCAGCACAATACTCAGCAGCCCAAGCGGCACATTCACAAAAAAGATCCATTCCCAGCTCAGCTTCTGTGTCAGAATCCCGCCAAGCGCCGGACCGCTTGCAGCCGCTACCCCGGAGATGGCACCCCAGATGCCGATAATCAGGCCGTGCATTTCTTTGGGAAAGGTTGTTGTGGTGAGCGGAATCGTGACCGGCACTATCACCGCACCGGCCAATCCCTGAATGACTCTAAGTGCAATTAGCATGCCGAGCGAAGTAGAGAAACCCGCCAGCAGGGAGCTCAGCGTAAACAGCGCCACTCCGATGAGGAACATCTTCTTCCGCCCGAATTGATCGGCCAGACGGGAGGCGGTGAGTATAAACACGGCGAATGCCAGGTTATAGCCGTTCATCACCCAGGAGACTTGTGATACACTTCCGCCGAAATGACGTGTCATCTCCGGCAGGGCAATATTAATAATCGTCGTATCCAGCAGCGCCATGAAAAACCCCAGGACTATTGCCGTAAAAGATAACGCTCTGCGTGTTCTAAGGCCCATCTCCATCACCCTTCAAAATATGAAATAAAGTTCATATTCGCATTATATGAACCAAAGTTCACATTTGTCAATCACAAAAAATGAACCCTGGTTCAACTTTTATTGACAGCTCAAAACTGCTCCTCTAGAATTTGTACTATAAGGGGGACCTTAAGACATGGGTGAAATCGAGGACAAGGTTAGAACTCCGCAGCAGGAGCGCAGTATCAGAACCAAGGAAGCCATTATCAAGGCGGCAATGAAGCTATTCTCGGACAAGGGCTTTCATCAGACCAATACCAAGGAAATCGCTGCGGCGGCCGGGGTATCCACAGGCAGCTTCTATTCCTATTTTATTGATAAAAGAGCCATATTCATCGACGTTCTCCATATGTACGGCGATGACCTTCTAGCCAGGATTGATGCTTCAATGTCAGAGATTAATTTCGAAACGATCGGCCGCTCCGAGCTGATTCTGCATCTGATAGACACCCTTCTGCTCTCGCATAAGGCGTTTATCGGATATCATAAAGATCTGAGCATCATGTACCACAGTGATGAGGTCATCAAGCAGCTGATGGATGCCCAGTATGAAACAGGCCGGCTCAGAACGCTTAAGTACCTGCAAATGGGTCAGGATGAATTGAAGACTGAAGACGTGGAGGCAGCTTCCGTGATTGTGTTCGAAGCGGTGAGCGCCATCGTCGATGTCATCTCCTTCTCCCCGCAGCGGATCGCCGTGGACCGGTTGAAGTCGGAGCTGGTCAATATGATTGTCCATTATCTGTACAAGTAGCGCCATCGTTACTCTAGTGCTAACACATCTCTGCCCGCTGATTCAGCCGCAAACCTGCATTGTTGTACTTTACTTCTCACAAAGGTTTGTCCAAATTTCCCGGTACAAGCCGCAAAAAAGAGCAAGCCGGCGGAAACTCCCGCAGCTTGCTCTTTTGCATTCAAACCCTTCGGATCACCGTTTATCCTTCCAGAAATTCACCGGCTCCATATCTTTCGTAATGACTTGGAAGGTGTAGCCTTCCTTCTTAAGCGCTTCTAGCAGACGCGGCAGCACCTTGAGGGTGGCCTTCTGATCATGCATTAGAATAACCGGATTCGTCTTCGACTTCTTCAGCGTGCGAACCTGCCCCATTACTGTATTGTAGATCTTGTCACTGTCCTCTTTATATCTCCAGTCATTCGAGTCCACATTCCAGTCCCAGAGATGATAGCCTTGTCCAAGCACCTTATCCCGGAAAGACTTGGTGAAATAGGGCTTGCTGCCATAAGGCGGCCGGATTAGCGATGTAGTAGCGCCCGTCAGTTTCTTGAGGACAGCATTGTCACCCGACATTTCCGCAAGCGCCGCAGCCGGGGAAGCATAGAATTTCTCCTTACGGTGTGTCATGCCATGAAGCCCCAGGCCGTAGTCTTCCTTCACAATCCGCTTCACCTGGTTAGGATATTTGCTCATGTTATTTCCCAGCATGAAGAAGGTTGCCTGCACCTCATACTTGCTTAAGATATCCAGTAGCTGGGAAGTCGTCGCCGACGGGCCGTCATCAAAAGTAAGATACACGGTTTGTCCCGGCTTGCCGGGTTCAGCGGATGGTTCAGGCTCCGCCGGGGCTGTCTCCACAGGTTTCAGTTCAGCTGCATACTTGGTGACATAAGCTTCATCTGTAAGTCCCGCTGAGCCGTCCTTCACCCGGAGTAAATATTTATCCCCCGCAAAGGATATGATATACCCAAGATACCCGCTTACTTTCAGCGGAACCATAAGTTTACCGTCCTGCAAAAAAGTGCTCACAGGCACCACTGTACCATCTTTGAGCACAGCGCCGGCATCGCCCTGCAAAGTCAGCGACCCGGAGCCGCCCGACACCAGAACTCCGTCGGTTAGACCGGTAAGCGTCCATTTTAATTCATCAGCTAGAGCACGCAGCGGGACATAATAAGTGCCTTTTACAGACACGGCTTCTATACCGCTCAATTTATCGTTGATCCCGAGCTTCAGTACATTAGTCTTACCTTCAGCGTTAGCAGGGATCTGTACAAGAACCGTAACCAGGAATAAAGAGAGGAATAACAACATTATTTTTTTAATAGGCACAGCAGCAATCTCCAATCTATGTATATTTGTCTATTACTTTATCACACATAGATATAACGTAATTTGAGAGATTGTAACCGCAAGCTAAAATATTGTCACCCTTTTTGCAATGATAAAATGAATATTCAGCTTTTTTTCTGAAATACGACAATTCTCATCGAATGCTGTCACAGCAGGCCATAAGCGGTTCACTCACGTGTTTTTGACCCAAAATAATTGTGACAATATTAATAACAAATATGCAATCTTGAACAAAGTTTGAACAACCTTAAAATTAGCTTAAACTGCGCCGCTACAGTGATCTTTATCATACCCTTAAGTAGTTGTAACAATTTGATCACACATATTTAACTTGTTCGCCATTTTTAAGGACTTTTTTATCTATTTATACAAAATATGTATTTTGCATTATGGGTAAGTAATTCTTACTATAGATACAGGTTAAGTAGTACGCCCGTTTAATGAACGGCGAATGAAAAGTAGTATTGAAGGAAGGAGTTCTATATGAAAAAAAAGGGACCGTTATACGCTTTGTTTCTAAGCCTGATCCTTCTCCTGCCGGGATGCAGCTCGATCGCTGTTCTGAACCCGAAGGGGCCGTCTGCAAGGACGTTATCGGATACCATCATTCTCTCCATTGTTGTAATGCTTGGTGTTCTGGCAGTTGTCTACATCTTATATATCTTTGTACTGGTTAAGTACCGGGCGAAGAAGAGTAACGAGGGTTACATTCCTGAACACGAGGAGGGCAACAAGGTACTTGAAGCGATCTGGATTATTATCCCGATCATTATCGTCGCCTTCCTGTCAGTTGTAACCGTCAAGACAACTACCGAAGTCGAGAACGTGGCCGCGGACTATAAAGATCAGACACCGCTGGTCATTTACGCTTCATCCTCCAACTGGAAATGGCATTTCAGCTATCCGGAGGAAGGCATTGAAACGGTTAACTACGTGAATATGCCTGTGCATCGTGCAGTTGAATTCAGAATGTACTCATTCGGCACCATTACCAGCCTATGGATTCCACAGCTTGCCGGACAAAAGTACGCCATGAGTGACATGCTCACCACGCTTCACCTGTCAGCTGATACCGAAGGCTCTTATATTGGAAAGAATGCCAACTTCAGCGGTAAAGGCTTTGCCCACATGGAATTTGAAGCGCTTGTTATGAGCAGCAAGGATTACGACGAATGGGTGAATGACGTCAAGGAAACCGCGCCAGAGCTTACAGAGGATGAATTCAAAGGCCTGCTCGCCACGGACTTCCTCGGACGTAAAACTTATTCCTCGACCCACTTAGAGTTCAGTCCTCCCCCTGGAGACCACAGTGAACACATGAGTGGTAACGGAAGTGAAATGGACATGGACAACGGCAGTGAGGAGCATCAGGATAACAAAGAAATCCATCCTTCTCCTGTGCCGTCCAGCGGAACCGAATTTGACAGCGAACCTGATCCGGAAGTCGAACAGCCGCTGCCAAGCTCACCCGTAGATGCCGAGACTCATGAAGGCAACTAGCTCTGCAAGAGCTTAACGTAACACACTGAAAGGAGCCACCCTAATGGATTTAGACAAATTTAAGGTTCACGGCGAACCCTTGATATACGGAGCCATGGTCAGCATCGCACTTGCCACCATCGGGATTCTCGTCGGGCTTACCTATTTCAAGAAATGGGGATACCTCTGGCGTGAATGGCTTACTACTGTAGATCACAAAAAAATCGGTGTCATGTATATCCTCGCGGCGCTGCTCATGCTGTTCCGCGGCGGTGTGGACGCGATGATGATGCGTCTGCAGACGGCCGCGCCGGAAATGAAATTCCTCGATGCGCAGCATTACAATGAGGTATTTACCACGCATGGTCTAATCATGATCCTGTTCATGGCCATGCCGTTCATCATCGGTCTGATGAATGTGATCATACCGCTGCAGATCGGCGCGCGTGACGTCGCGTTCCCGCGGCTTAACGCCGTCAGCTTCTGGCTCTTCTTCATGGGGGCCATGCTGCTGAACATTTCCTTCGTTATCGGCGGATCGCCGGATGCCGGATGGTCAGCCTACTTCCCGCTGGCGAGTCTTGAATTCAGCCCGACAGTCGGTAACAACTACTACTCCCTGGCCCTGCAGATTTCCGGTATCGGGACGCTGATTACAGGGGTCAACTTTATCGTAACGATTCTCAAAATGCGTGCACCGGGCATGAAGCTGATGAAGATGCCGATGTTCACCTGGTCCGTACTCATCACCAACGTCATTATCGTCTTCGCCTTCCCGGTACTTACTGTTGCGCTTGCGCTGATGATGTTCGACCGCCTGTTCGGCTCCCAGTTCTTCACGATGGCCAACGGCGGGATGGATATGCTCTGGGCCAATCTGTTCTGGGTATGGGGTCATCCCGAGGTCTATATCGTTATTCTGCCGGCCTTCGGTATTTATAGCGAAATTATTGCGACCTTCTCCAAAAAGAACCTGTACGGATATACCTCAATGGTATTCAGTATGCTGATTATCTCGCTCCTGTCCTTCCTCGTATGGGCTCACCATTTCTATACGATGGGTCAAGGCGCCATGGTCAACAGCTTCTTCTCGATTACCACAATGGCCATTGCCGTACCTACAGGGGTTAAAATATTCAACTGGCTGTTCACCCTGCGAAAAGGCAGGATTACCTTCACAACGCCAATGCTGTATACGCTCGCCTTTATTCCGATTTTCACCATCGGCGGGGTAACGGGTGTCATGCTCGCAATGGCCAGTGCCGATTACCAGTATCACAACACGATGTTCCTTGTGGCGCATTTCCACTATGTGCTCATTCCGGGTGCCGTGTTCGCCGTCATCGCCGGATTCCATTACTGGTTCCCTAAAGTGTTCGGCTTCCGCCTGAACGAACGGCTCGGTAAGCATTCCTTCTGGTGGATCGTGATTTCTTTCAACGTAACCTTCTTCCCGCTGTTCTTCCTGGGTCTGATGGGAATGACACGCCGGACGTATACCTATTCCGAGGAATCAGGCTTCGGTCCGCTTAATATGCTGTCCTTCGTAGGGGCAGTCGGCTTGGCTATCGGATTCCTGCTGCTGGTCTACAATATTTACTGGAGCACACGTTATATGCCTAGAGACACAACAAGTGATCCATGGGATGGACGGACACTTGAATGGGCTACACATAGCCCGATGCCGATCTACAACTTCGCCATTGTACCTACTGTGCAGACCCGCGATGCCTTGTGGTCCGCGAAGCAGGACAATATTCCGCTCTATGATGACACAAAAATAACCAAGATCCATATGCCTAGCAATACCGGCAAGCCATTCATTCTGGGCGTAATCTTCTTCATCCTGGGATTCGCCCTGGTATTCAGCCTATGGATTCCGGCTATCCTCTCGGGTATCGGTGTCATTGTCATGCTGGCCTTCATGTCCTTCGACCGTGACCACGGCTACTATATTTCGGCTGAAGAGGTTATCGCTACAGAAAAGAAATTGAAGCGGGGTGAGATTGTATGAAAATAGATGCATCCAAGCCGCTCGAATATTCAACGGAAGAGAACAGTAACAAGATCTTCGGCTTCTGGGTCTTTCTCGGAGCTGAAATCCCTCTCTTCGCTACATTGTTTACTGTATATTTCGTAATGGTCAACCGTTTCGCCAGCGGCCCGAGCGGCAGCGAGCTGTTCGAAATCGGCCCCGTGCTGATCGAGACCTTCCTGCTGCTATCGAGTTCCTTCACGATCGGCCTGGCTATCCATGCCATGCGGCATGGTTATAAGAAAGCGATGATGGTCTTCATGGCCCTTACGCTGCTTATGGGCCTCGGCTTTATCGGTATTGAAATCGATGAGTTCTTCACTTACGTGCATGAGGGTGCGACACTGCAAACCAGCGGTTTCCTCTCCAGTCTGTTCGTACTGCTCGGAACGCATGGTGCCCACGTCAGCTTCGGCTTCCTGTGGGGAGCGGGAATCATGATTCAGCTGTGGCGCCACGGCATCACACCAGCCACCGCCAACAAAGCTTTTATCTTCTCCTTGTTCTGGCATTTCCTGGACGTTGTCTGGATCTTTATCTTCAGCTTCGTCTACCTGAAAGGACTGATGTGACATGATGAAGCAACTGTTCCCAATTCGCCATGTGATGGGTTATCTGGCCTCTCTGGTCCTTTCTGCCGCTGCGCTGATTGTCATCTACGGAGATCTCTCCTCCGGGGCCAATATGGCCGTGCTGCTGATTACAGCGCTTATCCAGGCCTCTCTGCAGCTATTTGTATTCATGCACATCGGGGAATCGGCAGACTCCAAGAAAGAGCTGTACATCAACATCGCCTATGCACTGTTCGTGGGTCTGGTTACCATCTTCGGAACCCTGTTCATCTTCGTGTGGGGCTGGTACTCTTAAACTTTATGAGGGGCGGGAACGCCCCTTCCACGCAGCATAATAAAAGCGGTCCGTCTCCGGTATGTTCCGGGACGGGCCGCTTTTTTGGTGCAGTACATGAATCAATATTGATGTGGTCGTAACTGCGGTGAAGGTTTGAACTTCCCACCGTCACTTCCATCTTGTATTGTCCCTTCAAGTCCGAAAGCTAAAAATATCTAATACTTCAACTGAACCACACTGCTGCTGCTCTCATCCCCGCTCCACTCGGTATATGCCAGTTGCTTGCCCGAAGGGCTCCAGGAGGTCGTCAGGTTCCCTGTATCGTCTGCAACCTTGGCAGGCTTACCTGATTCCAGGTCATAGACATAGAGAGCAGCAGAGGCCGTACCGTTCCCGTCAGCTGACATGCTGTAGGCAATCATCCGCTGGTCCGGCGACCAGGAGATACCGCCAAGCTCCGCGCCTTCCACGATTATTTTCTGATTCCCCCCGTCTGTATCAGTGAGGAGAAGCGTTTGGCCAGATTCTTGATATTGCAGGATCAGCAATTGATCTCCTTCCGGTGAAGGGATTACGTTGCCGATACGGCCAATTTTCAGATCCGCCTTTTGCTTTGTATTCAGATCCAGCGTTTGCAAGGATTCATTGCTATTGGTAGTGTAATAAATCTTATCTTGGATTTGCCGGACAACAATCAATCCTTCGCCGCCTAGTCCCTCCACAGCAGCGATCTTGCCGGAAGTATTTGCTGTAAAGGCACCGCCGCTGTATGCAGCTCCTATAACGGTATCATCTTCAGCCCACCGGGCGCTCTTAGCTCCTGCAATATCATCGCCCGTGATGCTGAATGTTTTCTTGGAGCCTAGATCCATCACATGGTAGGAAGGATCACCTAAGGAGAATTCGCTGTATAGCAGATACCTGTTATCGGACGACAAGGCAGCGTCACCCAGAAACACATTTTCCTGTTCCTTGATCAATTCGTATTCCTCTGTATCCAGGTGGTAGAAATACAGGCTTTTGGGCAAAGACCCAGCCAGCTCCACCAGACTCATTGTGCCAAACTTGTCGTTCTCCTTAGACACTACAACCGTATCTTCGTCCAACCAGTCTGAAATCGATATATTCTCATATTGCACGATCTCTCCCGGCGTCAATTCAGGCCCGGCTGCTTCCCGGGTTGGTTCGGCAGATTTGACGGTTTCAGCCGTTGGGGCAGGATCGGTTGGTGTACCCGCGCCAGCCGTGCTGTTCCCCGGCTCTTGGACAACGGCGTTATTTCCGTCCTGCTCTGCACTGCAGGCAATAAGTGTAATCATTAATGCCGGAACTATTGCCAGCTTGAATATTGGGGTTCTCATCCTGTGAATCGCCTCCTTGAATTCGGGTTTATAACCCGGAATGAATCTGGAATTGTGGAATCGCGCTCAAGGCGCCCTTCCTTTTCCTTAGCAATACCCCGGAGCTACTCTCCCAGTAACATTTAAGACGCGAGCAGTAAGCCGTATGTTGCAGGAAACTGCTTGCTGTTGTAAGGCCGGATGACCTTAATCATTCAAAAAAAGCCTTGTTCAGCTGCAGATAACAGGAAACTCTCTGCTATCATTTGCCGAACAAGGCTTCAGTACTTCCTATAGCTTGAACCGGGCCAGATGCTTCTGCAGATCCTCGGCCAATGTGGCGAGGTACTGGGCAGAGGAAGACATCTCCCCCATAGCGGTTAGCTGCTGCTCACTCGCTGCGCTTGTATCCTGAACATCACCGGCGCCTTTACGCGAGATTTCATCCACCTGGGCCATCGCCTGGGTTACGCCCTCCGATTCCTGGGCGACATGTCCGATAACCTCCGTAATCAATTCCATCTGCTCGCTGGCTGCTTGAATAGAGGTCTGTATCTCAGTAAATGCGGCGGAGACCACTTCGCTCTGCGCTACGCCATGGGAGACAATCCCGGAGCCCAGCTCCATGGATTCCACTGCACTTTCAGTCTGCTTGCGGATATGGGTAATAATCTCCGTAATCTGCAGCGAGCTTCTTCCGGTAGCTTCTGCAAGCTTGCGGATTTCACCCGCTACCACAGCAAAGCCCCGCCCATGTTCTCCCGCTCTGGCCGCTTCAATAGAGGCATTCAGTGACAGCAGATTAGTCTGGGTAGCAATGTCATTAATGGTTGTGATGATCGTGTTAATCTCTTCGGACAGACTGCCCAGACTTCCGACAATACTCTGGCTTGCCGATACACTGGAGTCAATCTCCCGCATTTGGATCAGAATCCGTTCAACCGCTTCGGCACCCCGGTCCGTTGATGAGGCAGCCTGTGCCATCAGACCGTTCATTTCATTGCCGCTGTGCCGGGCCTCGGTAATATCATACGTCATCGTCCGGACAGACCGGGCGGTACGTGCGATGCTCTCGGCCTGCACATCGAATCCGGCAGCGATTTCACTTGAGGTCTCGGCGATCATCTGGGAAGCATGCGCCGTCTGTTCTGCACTGGCGCTCATCTCCTCTGAGGAAGCCGACAGAATCTCGGCACTCTCGGAAACTCCTCGCATCATATTCTGGAGACCTTCCAGCATTGTATTAAACGAAGTGTTAATCTGGCCGATTTCATCCTTCGACTGATAGGAGGCGGCGGCAGTCAAATCCCCATCCTCTGCGCGCTTCATCAGCTGCTGCAGTTCCTTAAGCGGTTTCGTAATCAACCGGGTAATCATGATGCTGATCACAATACTCAGAACCCAGGCAACGGTAATCAGAATGCCGCTTAAAGTGATGGAGCTCTTGGCACTTGCTACAGTGTCCTCATTATGCGCGGATGCATCCTCTACAAACAGAGCTGCAGTATCCTCCAGCAGTTTAACCATCGTCCGGCGCGATTCACTGAATGCTCCACCCGAGAAAACCTGATAACCTTCATCATTCAGACTATTATCGGCAAGATGGATGATATTATCACGCTGGGAGCGGTAGTCCGGCAGGAGAAGCAGATATTCGTTGATATTAGCCGCGATTTTGTCATTGCTGAACTCAACCGTCTTGAGCTGTTCTATAAGTTCATTGTTCGTAGTGATATTCGTTTCAATAGCCGCCTTAAGCTCCTGACTCTTGGCAGCATCCCTGGTAATGAGATCCTCCAGCAGAAAAGATTCGATTGCCCGGTTATTCCCGCGGATCTCGGTAATGAGATAAATCGGCAGCAAATTCTGTTCGTAGGTCTCCCGGGACCTGTCCGCCATCCTGCTGGTGGTCATAATGCCTGTCGTCCCAATGCCTATAAGTAACACTACAATCACTGCAATCAGCAAAGTCATTTTATGCTTAATCTTCAGATGTCTCATTTCTTATAATCCCGCCTTCTCGATATCTTGCTGTACTGTATTTATCGGAGAATTAGGCCAAAATGTTGATAATACGTTGAAAAAAATGTCGAAAAATGAAAAATATTATCGTTTTATATGAACAAAGACCTATAAACATCTTTTCACTCTTGAAGCAGTCCATACTTCTTGCGAAATCTCTTCAGCACTTTAGTCCATCCTCCAGCCAGAATAGCCAGAAAGAAGACATTGGATATAGCATGGGCCAGGTCAAAATAAAAGCTGGCTCCATAGGTCGCTGCCACAAGCCCCCAGCTGAACGCATCCGGAAGACTGAGAATAACCCAGAGATTCATAATCCAGCCGAACAGGAATCCCCAGATAAAACCGAAGATCAGCAGCCCGGTCCGGTTCTTCATCCACCAGGTATTGCGCAGCCAGCCCGCCGTAAGTCCGGTCATCCCCCAGGCGAACATCTGCCATGGTGTCCAGGGGCCCTGGCCGAAGTAGATATTCGAGACCAGCGCCGCCACTGCACCGATGACGAACCCTGCCTCTGCCCCGAAGACATAAGCGGACAGAATGACAACGGCAGACACGGGCTTGACACTTGGCAATGCGGCAAAAGGAATCCGGCTGACCGCAGCAATAGCAGATAATACGGCCAGCAGTACCAGTTCTCGGGATGCCAGCTGGCGGCGCTCCAGACGGAGAAACATCGGCAGCAGCGCCGCCAGCAGCAGCACCAGGCTGAGCAGTATATAATGATGGTCTTTCAGCGCCGCTGTTAGCGCAAGGCCAGCCACAAATAATCCCAGAGCAATCAGCAGGGGTGCGCGGAACCGGACCATGTTTGAATCACATCCTCTATCGTCAATGCCTGCGGCAGTAAGTCCCGGACCATACGGTTGACTGTCGTAGTATAGAAGTAATTACTGCTGAAGAACTCTGCCGGCGCCCCTTCCGCTGTTATGCTGCCGTCAAACAGCAGCGCACAGCGGGAAGCATATTTAGCGGCAAACTCCACATCATGCGTTACGATCAGAATACTGGCCCCCTGCCCGCGCAGTTGCTGGAGCAGAGCAGCCAGCCTGTCTTTGGCTGCCGGGTCAAGCCCTTTAGTCGGCTCATCCAGCAGCAGGATATCCGGCTTCAGCAGCATCATCATAGCAAGCGCGGTCTGCTGCTGCTGCCCGCCGCTGAGATCATGCGGATGGCTCTGCAGTACCTCGCGGAGCCGGAAGACTTCCAGCAGGGCATCTATTTCCCGCCCGGCTTCTTCCAGGGATACCCCGGCATACTGCGCCATATGCTGCAGTTCCTCGGCCACAGTATCATAGCTGAAATAGAGCAGCGGATTCTGGGCCAGAAGCCCGGTTGTACTCCCCTTGGACAGCTCGGCCTTGCCGCGCTGCGGCTTCATCAGGCCGCTCAGTACATGCAGCAGGGTCGACTTCCCGGCACCGTTCCCGCCCATAACCGCCAGAAGCTCTCCCCGCTTCAGCGTTAGTGAGAGCTTCCTCAGCACCTCCCGGCCTTCCTTGTCGTAGCGGAAGGTAAGCTCCCGGCAGCTGAGCAGAATTTCTGCGGAGGATGCAGGAAGGTTCACGGGTGACTCCGGCCCGCCCGGGCCGAAGGCTCCAGGTGGATAAGTAACGGGAGCAGCGGCTGAATTGTAGGGAGTGCCAGTATCCGGAGCTAGTTTAGACCGTTCGCGGGAGACGTTAACAGATGGTCCTGAAGAGTGTACAGCGGGGTCTGCGCCGGAATAAGCAGGCACAATGTCACCGGCGACTGTACCGGATACTCCTGGTGCAGCTATAGCCGCTGTATTTACGCTGGGATTAGCGGCATTCACTCCCGCTCCAGCAGTCAGAGAATACAGCCAGCGTTTGCCCTCGCGCACAGTCAGCGGGATATTCTCCGGCGCGGCTGTCTCCGCTTCCGTTGACAGCGCCAGATATAGCCGCGAAGCTGCCGGCAGATAAGCCTGACGCGAGGCGAATTCCGCACCTCCGGCAAGCTGGGCGAAAGCACGCGGACCTGCATCTGCCACCAGCCTGCCGCCCTCCAGCATCAGCACACGGTCGGCCAACGGCAGCACCTCCTCCAGCCGGTGTTCGCTGATGATTACCGTCACTGACATTTCCTCGTTCAGCCGCTGCAGCGCCATAATGAATTCCCGGGCAGCTACAGGGTCAAGCTGTGAGGTCGGCTCATCCAGCAGCAGCACCTTGGGCTGAAGCAGCAGCACCGAGGCCAGATTGAGCAGCTGCTTTTGCCCGCCGGACAGCTCATGCACGGATTGGTAGAGCAGCGGCTCCAGCCCGAATAATCCACAGATCTCAGCCAGCCGGGTACGCATCACTGCAGGCGGTATCCCCAGATTCTCCATAGAGAAGGCCAGCTCATGCCAGACGGTATCCATCACGATCTGCGCATCCGGGTTCTGGAAGACCATTCCGATCTCCCCTGCGGCAACGGCTGCCGGAAGATCGGGCAGGGGCTGCCCTTTAAATGTCAGGCTTCCGCTGAACATGCCTACCGGGGCAAGCTCGCGTTTCAGATGGCGCAGCAGTGTCGTTTTGCCGCCGCCTGACGGACCGCAGAGCACTACGAATTCGCCTTCTTCTATTGTGAACGAGAGCTCATGGAGCGAGTCTCTGTCTTCTTCAGGATAGCGGAAGGATACTTGTTCCGCTTTGAGGATCTCCATAACCATTTCTCCTTTCCTTCAAGACCTGCAGGGAGCAGGACGAACAAACAGAAGCTGCCGTACATCACGGCATCCTGCCAGCTCAAATCCATACTCCTCATCCGGGGATAAATCTCCAGCGTACCGTAGCCCTGCAGCCACAAGAACAGTACAATCATTCCACTGACTATCAGTACCAGCAGAAGCAGCTTATCCTGCCGATCCGGCTTGTATATACTGTACGTGCTGCGTTTGGCAACCCCGTAGCCGCGGGCCGTCATGGAATCTCCGGTCTGCAGCGCTTCCTCCAGCGACCAGGTGAGCAGCACCTTCAGCAGCGTCATGCCGTCTTGCATCCGCTTGCGCAGGCTTCCTGTGCGGACATCCACCCCGCGCAGGCGCTGGATCAGGGTAATCTGGCGCAGCCGCCGCTGGAATAAGGGGACGAACCGGAGCGCCATCAGTGTAAGTAATGCCGTTCTGGGCGCAGCTGCGGCGAACAGGTACATGAATTTATCTGTCGTTACCGTGTAATTGTATGACATGAACCAGATGAAGATTGTCAGCAGTACGGTCATCATTATAAGTCCGTACAGCACAGCCTCCAGCGTAATCGGCTGGTCCAGCCAGTAGAAGAGGATATGCGCCCCCCTGTGCGAGAACAGCGGATTCAGCACTGCAACCGATACCGCCATCAGGAGCATAAAAGGCAGACCGCGCAGCAGCGCCTTCCCCTGGCCCTGCAGCAGCAGCAACGCCAGCAGACCTGCTATTTCCGTGACCAGAAACAACGGATGAAGCCCCAGCAGGGCGAACAGCAGCAGCCCGGCATAATACAGCAGGGCTACAGCAGGATGCATGGACCCGAAGCCGCTGTTCATGGCGCCGCTGCCCCGATATCCTTGCCAAGATCAAGCGTATACAGCCACTCAACCGTATCTCCGGGCTTCATAATCCAGCTGCCGGAAGCCTTGGACGGAAATTCTCCGTTCACCTTATACATCCAGCCGCTCTCTGCCCCGTGATCATATTCGTACAGATTATCAATACCCTCCACATAGGCAAAGGTTTTGCTGCCCTGATATTCCATCTGGATCTTGTGCTGGCGGGTAATCCGCCGCAGCAGTTCCAGCGCAGTCTCATTCTTCTCTATTTCATAAGCCGCCGGGGCCAGAATAACGCCGTGCTCCTCATCTCCAGTAATGGAGAGAGTCACCGTATTCACCGGCGTGGCGGTAGCCGCCGGGGCTTGCGCGGCTGGCGTGGCAGTAGCCGCCGGGGCTGGCGCGGCTGGCTTGGCGGTAGCCGCCGGGGCTGGCACGGCTGGCTTGGCGGTGGCCGCCGGGGATTGTGCGGCGGCACTGCCGGTAGCCGCCGGGGCTTGCGCGGCGGCACTGCCGGTAGCCGCCGGGGCTGGCGCGGCGGCACCGGTGTGGCCGGGCGCCGGCGCGGTTGCAGCCGGCACCGGGGCTTGCGTAACGGGAGCTTGCTCCGTTACGCCGGGGGCGGCTCCGGCTGGCGCTGCGCCGGAGCTGGAAGCTGCCATGCCGTCCGCCGGGGCGGAGGGTATGGCAGTGCCCTCAGGCCGCGGCGTCTGCGCGGCCTGGGAACTGGCGGGCGGCACAGGCCCGCCGCCTGCGGAATCCGGCTGCGCCTTGGAGCAGCCGGCGAGCAGCAGGACAAGCAGGAGCAGGAGCAGCGGATAGAGCCTCGACCTTCTTGATTTCAATAGACTGAACATTTCCTCGAGCACCTCCACAAAAGGGAAAAGAACGGGGGCAGTCAGCCTGTTCCCCGTTCCGTTCAAACACCTTATGATTTCTTAGTGTGACATGAAACAAACTAATCCTGAGCAAAGCACCGTCAGCCAGCCCCTTGGCCGCTGAGCATCCGTCCCGCAACCTGCAGGAGCTTCTCTATCAGCAATCAACCTCTTTGAATACTGGCTGGCACCATACTCTCAGTTTCACCTGCTGTAGCTTTATCAGCATCATTTGCTCTAGCTTAATTAACTAGCTGCAGTAGCCTCGCCTTCCCTAGCGAAACTCCGCAAAATATCCCACCACCGGAACAGTAACTGGATTTTCGGCACTTATTTATGCTATACGGACTTCACTGCCGATTCTAGTTGGATTAATGGCACTTAATTCTGCCCCTAGCCGGGTCATTCACTAATTCAAGCGAGATTAAGTGTTGTTTTTCCAACTACGCCGCCATATCGGGAGATTCACCCGGAATTAAGTGGCATTTATCCACTTGCATATCCCGCCAGCACTTTCGCTTTAGACTGCTTCATGCAAAATCTTGCAGATAATACAACTTAGCTTCATAATCCCTAAAGGGTTCGGGCAGATTGTTGTATGAAATACAAGAATTATCCCGCTACACCCCTTGTCGGAAGAGGAATACTGCCTTTCGTACAACAATTTTCGAATATAGCCGGGATCGTGATGGAAATGTTGTATTATGGGCATGATTTCCAACAGGCAATCGAACTCACACCTCAAAAGCGGGTTGAGATCGTGAAATTCTTGCGCCAGCAGCCTTGAAAATCAAATTAAACTGTGGTGAAGACTAAGCATTATATTCATAGCTTAAGTTCAGCATATATAGCATTTTTCTCTACATGTGCGCAGGATCAAGGCATATCTGAAGATGCGTCTATAAGGAGAATAGCTGGTGTAACCCATCATCCTTCAAAGCTCACCTAAGGCAATCTAACCGCTACAGCAGCGGCCATTTCTCTGGTTACAGCAGTGGCAGGAGCGAATTCGCCGCCGGTACCGCTCATAATTCCAAGTCCGGTTACAGTACGTACCGCCGTTAATGCATAGGCGCTGATCTGGTCTTCATCGGTGAATTTCCCGGTTCCTGCTGCTGCCGAAGCTTCGTCCAGCTTCAAGGCTCTCACGATCATTACAGCCATATCCTGGCGGGTAACGGGGCCGTCCGGTTTGAAGGCTGTGCCTGTTACTCCGCTGACCATTCCCAGTTCCTTCGCTTTGTTCACTGCTCCATAATACCACGCATCCGCCTTAACATCACTGAAACTCTGGGTTGACGATGCCGCAGACGGCTCATTTCCAGTCAATCTCAGCAGCAGTGCCGCAAATTCAGCGCGGGTAATATTCTGCTTCGGTGCGAACACGAGGCTGCTCTCACTGACGCCGTCCATCAGCTTGCGGTCATAGGCCGTATACACGGACTCCAGCGCCCAAGGCGAGATTGACTTCACATCGGTAAAAGCAACACGGTTAGCCGCAGCAGAAGCCACGGTCAGCGGCTGCGAATAGCGGACTACCGCAGGTGTGCTGTCCTTGAGATATCCGGTAACGGTAATTGTATATTTATTCGCTGGCAGGCCGCCGGCAACAACAGCTGAACCCGCAGCATCCGTAACAGCAGTTTTACCGCCGATAGATACCTGAACCCCTGCGGCTGCTGAGGATACCGGGTCGGAAGTGAAGGTCGCTTCATTCCATACCCACTGCTTTTGAGTTACTTTTACAGTAATATCTTGTCCAGGCTGCGGCTGTGCAGGGGAGACCGTCACGGACGCTACCACCTGTGTATTATCCCCGCCATAATAGACAAGCACGCGGTCATTCTCCGCAAGAAGGAAATCACCCATGCCTACACTTGGATAAATCCATGCTCCACCACGCGCTACAACATACATCCATCCGTCATAGCCGCCAAAAGCACCTGCAGTCACGCCGCCAATTCCCGTCACATAATTACCCGCTTCATTGACCAGGGCCACCTTCTTCGCCGCCGCTGCCTTCTCCAGGGCTTGAAGTACATTTCCAGCATATACAGTGCCTTCTGCCAGGGTTCCATTAGGGCCCTCAATGGCAACAGACACACTAACCTGAGGACTTTTCACAGATGAATTGCTAAGATCATAGAGCTTGCTGCCTGTGCTGAAAAGCTTGTAAGCTACCAATGCTTCCAGCGCCTGCTCTGTCGAGAGCTGATTGTAGCTTCCGCCCGCTGTATGAGCGAACCCGCCGCCTGCTGCACTGAAGCTAAGGAGCTTACTGACAAGGTTCACATTGTTTGCGGTATACTCCGCTCCTGCCGGGTCAATCCCAAAGGAAGACAGGCCAATAATGGCTTGAGCGACACTCTCGCTGCTGTCACCATAGCCGCCGTTCTTGTCCTGTGCAGTCGCCAGCCAGGCTGCCGCCCGCTGACCCGCGGTATTGGCTGCCGGATCATCCTTATGTCCTGCCAGCACCGTAAGCACCATCGCTGTCATGTCCGGATCACTAGCCCCCGTAGTCAGGGTGAAGCCTCCGTCAGTATTCTGTTTGGACAGGATCTCAGCCAGCAGTTTCGCCGGCGTCCATTTGGCATTGTCAGGCATAGTATAAGTTCCGGAATCAAGCGCCAGCAGTACGTAGGCTGCGTTGTTCAGCGTCTGGCCGGTAATTTTATCGTTATTGTAGAGCTTCTCAATCAGGTTGTAGCCTGCGACATCCGCCGGATTCCCGCCAAGCGCTCTAACCGCAAGCGTAATCCGCGCATAGTCCGTAGCTCTGGCGTAAACACCCTTGGCTGCGGCTACTTTACTCTCAAGCGCCTTTAAATAACTATCCGGAACCTTGTAGCCCGCCTGCGCAAGGCCGATGGCCTGCCAGTCGGACCGGACTTCGGCCTTCAGCACAAACTCCGAAGTGGCATAGACTGCCTCAGCTACATTAACTGCTGTGCCTGCCGGTTGAGCTGAGGCTGTATTCGCGGCATTCAAGCTTAACTGGGCTGATGCGGTATCACTCTGGGCAAAAGCCTGTCCTGCCGGAGCCACGGATGCCCCCAGAACCGCGAACATCATGACAACGATCAGACCCAGCCGGATAAACTTAGATGATAGATTGTTCTTCATTGCTTGACCTCTTTCTGTGAATAGAATGGTATAGATGAATCCTGCGTCCTCCGCTGATGCGGGTGCAACATAAAGACCGCCCTGTACAGGGCGGCCGGGGAAGGATACAATACATGCGGCTGAAATGAGGATTCCCTACACACAGCCCCTGCTTATATTTGCACCTGTTCCGCATTCTTACCCCCGAAGAATAGAAACAACAACGAAAAAGGCAGGTCTCCTGGCTTACGCATCATTGCTTCCCCCGCCTTCCCATCCGATCATCAGACAGTGGCTTCTCAGGAGTCGCTCCGCATTTACAGTGGCGGGACCGCACCGGACTTACACCGGCCTTCCCTTTTAAGCAGATTACTCTCGTAGAACCAGCATGGCTATCTGTTGCATGACAGCGCCTGTTTCTACGGAAATCCGCACCTTTTTCCAAAGCTTATTAAATTTTAATATTCTCAAACAATCATATCTACTATTCCCCTGTATGTCTATAGACAAGCTGCTTCAATTATAGGCAGACCCTGCCCCTTCCGCACAAAAAAGCCTGAACAACACTTGCCGCATTCTCCCGGCATATCGTGCTGTTCAGGACTTAAATAGTGATTCTTCCGCTTCCGGCAAGAGCCAGAAGCTTGTTGATTGTATTATGTACAACAGAATGGGAATAAAAGACGGCGATAAGGCATTCTGCTGTATTTCATACAATTGATTGTGGAATATACCCCTGATAGGCTCAGAAATCCGAAATCTAATGCATCAAATACAATAGAACGCATAATAGGGCTGATTATTCCGGATTTGAGTGTATAAAATACAATGACCCCTCTGCCAACTTTGGCGGCAGCACCGTTGATGAAATGCCGGACTTCTCTTACATCCGGTTTGGCCAATTCAGGCTCTCACTCAATCATTCCGCATCCGTGTCCGGGCTGGCGGAAGGAGTGGGGTCGGTGCCGGGTGTAGTCTCCGGAGTAGTGCTCGGGGTACTTCCCGGAATGCTCCCCGGACTAGCCTGTGCCTGTAGCTTCAGCGTATAGATTCCGGCGGTGATCATATCATCCGCGGCCAGCTTCGCGCCAGGCTCCAGCTCCACCGTCACTTCATATACGCGCGCAGGGATTCCTGCGCCCGATGCACCCGCTGCCGGGGAGGCCTCGGCTTCATCAGAGCCGCCGCTATTCCCAGCGGCTGCATCTCCTCCGCCGTCAGTCCCTACGGCTCCCTCATCAGAGCCGCCATCATTTCCGGCGCCCGCTCCACCAGAGCCGCCGCTATTCCCAGCGGCTGCATCTCCTCCGCCGTCAGTCCCCACGGCTCCCTCATCAGAGCCGCCGTCAACTCCGGCGGCCAGGCAACTGCTCGCAGTTGCTACAACCTTGTAAGTGTCCGCAACGTTATTACCGGACATCACAATGATCTCCGCCGGGTTGAAGGCGGAGCAGTCCGCCACAGCGGCAAAGCTGAACACCAGCTTGACGCCTGCTTCCTCGCTGCTTGCATCCCCGCCAGCATTCCCAGTGCCTTCCGTTCCGCCGCTTTCACCCCCGCCTGCGTTCCCGGCGCCTTCCGTTCCGCCGCCTTCACCCCCGCCAGCGTTCCCGGTACCTTCTGTTCCACCGTTTTCGGCCCCAGTGCCCGTCCCGGCACCTGCCACTCCGCTGCCAACCAGCCGTACAGAGACAGGGGCTTGAACTTGCCCATCCGAATTCTTGATATCGCCCCGAACCGGGCTCACCGTCGGCTGCGGTGCAGCGGTATCCGCATCCGGCCGCAGCCAGCTGATGGCGATGATGGCGATGATCAGTACGATCCCAAGCACGCTGCCGGAGATCAGGATCTGAAATCGGCTGCGGCTGACCCACCGCGCCAGCGGCGAAGCCAGCTGGGAGCGGGCTTCATTGTAGACATTCTGCATGGCGGGCGTTGCGGCCGAGCTATAGCTTTTGCGGAAATCGCGGTTCTTGAACGCCTCGCGGTCGTTCTTCAGGAAATACTTCAGCACCGCCCGCCGGTAATTCGGCCACAGCTTCTTGCTCGAGATGGTGAACAGCCGGTTATGCTGCGACCAGGCCAGGAAACGGTAGACCGTTTCCTTATCATTGCCCGCTTTGCGCGCCACCAGCTCCAGCAGCGCATCGTAATCAAGCGGACCGCCCTCACGTTCACTGCTGTGGTAGAAGGCCAGCGGCAGCCGTTCGAACGGCTCGATGCTCCGCGACTCCTTCAGCCAGCGTCCTCCGAGCAGCTGTACATCATCCAGCTCCCGGGGAGACAGCCCGGCAAAGATCTCCTCGTCCGGCTTCTCCTCCCCGAACCAGCGGTAGGCAGCGCGCAGCGCATTCGCTTTACGCTTAGCGATTGCATCCAGCGGCGGCTGCCAGTCCGCCGTATCCCGGTAGCGCAGGAAGGAAATCTCCAGCAGCTGCTCCATCGTCAGCTCGTCCAGCGAAATCCGGTTCAGCAGGAAGCGGTCAGCAACGGTTCCCAGCTCCTGCAGCAGTGACAGCGCTTCAGGATGCACACCGCCGCCTCTGCGGCGTTCTTTCTCCGCCTTCTGCACCGACTCATGAACCGATGCCACCGCCGCCACCGGATCATTGTCCCGCTGCAGCTTCTCCAGCAGATACTCCTTGACGGTATCGCGCACGAAAGCCTGCTGAAGCGCCTCCGGAAGGAAACGGCCCCAATGCGCCACGAACCGCAGAATATCCGCCGATTTCGGCGCGTCAGCCAGCCGGGATTCCATATAAGGCTCCAGCAGCGCTTTGCGGAATATAGGCTGGGCCAGCACTCTTTTGAAGAAGGCCGCACTAAGCTCATCGTTACCCTCAATAATACCGTAAGCGGCAGCAAGCGCATCCTCACGTCCCGCCGACTGGCAGTTCAGCATCCCGTTGATGAAGTAATCCACAATTTTGACCCGGTAATTATGGCCAGGCAGTGCATAATACTCCTTGAACCACTCCAGAATCTCCGGCGCCGGTACCCCTTTTTTGCGGATCAGATCATACTCCCGGTCGAACCGCTCCAGGAACATATCATTCAGACGCACCCGGGATTCCAGCGCCCCCTCCGGCTTCAGATAGGACAGCAGGCCGCCGAGCACAGCATTCTTGTTCCCTGTATATAAATCTTCATCGCCTTGCTCAATCTCATAAAAGACAGCCAGCTCATTGTAGAGTGCCAGCGACAGCTTGCGGTCCACACTCTCCCCAAGCAGCAGGGAGTCGGCGAATCTGGCGAAGTCTCTGAGACTCCCGCCCTTTTGCCCCAGCGTCTTCCAGGCCAGGTCTGCATACGTCTGCCGGGACTCCCCGAAATCTGCATTCAGAATCCGCGCGCCTGTCAGATCAAAAATATAATCCTTCTCAATACTCCGGTCCCCCGGGCGCAGCGAGCCCTTCTCTACGAAGGTCAGGTGAATATATTTGCGGCTCTGCGGCTCTTTGGCATAAGTGATCACTCCCAGCCTGCGGCGGAAGTCAGGCGGCAATGCAGCATAGAGAACCTCCGTCAGCTCCACCGCACGCTGCGACAACTCACTGATCGGTACATCCAGCGCCACATATATCTTCTTCTTGCCGGCTACAGACAGCATAACCGCCTGCAGCAGGGCTTTGAACAGCTCTTCGGTGAACCCGAGGCTGCGAAGCACGGTCAGCGGGTCTGCAGACTCTTCACGGCCCCCCGCTGGAATGGACTCCAGTTCAGGCAGTGTTCCGCCCGGCTCCCCTTCATAACTCCGCGCAAAGCCGGCATGCAGCCATTCCCCGTACCCCTCAACAATCTCCTCCGAGCGGATAGGTGGCACCACGAAATTATGGGCAAAAAAAGCGCTCCGCTGCCCCGTGAAATCCGCCGCCAGATAGCGGCTGAGGCCAATCACTGTCTCATTGCTCTCCGTATGGAACAGATGCAGCGCGTCAGGATACAGCTCCTCCTCCTTCTCACCCCGTGCCGCGAGCTCAGCCGGAGCATCGTAGAGGCAGAAGGGGTGCAGGATTTTTTTGACAAAATTATTGTCGAGACTCTCCGATTTCGCTACCGTATCGAATCCCTCTGTCGCCCGGTAAACGCCGCGGCGCTCGCGGGTATACATCTGCTGGGTGATCATGGACCCTGAAAATCTGTTCACGGCCCGTCGCTCCCCTCAATATAATTCAGCTTGTGCAGCAGCCAGATAAAGGGCTCGTCCACACGGATCGGACTGACCACACCCTCTATCCTTTGATTGACCGGATTGCTGCCCAGCGCAGATACCGCGAAGTAACCGGTGTTGGCAAAGTACACATCCATCGTGTCCTTGAACGGTCGGTCGACCTTCTCGATAAAGCGGCGGATTTCACCGTCAATGTTGTGGAACTCGTCCAGATTCAGCGTGTTGCGGTGCACATAGTTGTTGAACACGTTGCTGTTGGACTTGATGTAATCGCCGTCTTCATCCTTGAGTGAGTGCAGCATGTCGCTTTTGGCCAGTACAATGGCCGTTGGAATATTGGTCTTGCTCTTCTCCTGATAAGCGATGAAGTCGCCGAACATGGTCAGCACCACATCGCGCGGCTCATCGTACTGCGACACCCACTCGCCCGGACGGTCACCGAAGTTGATGCGGATTTTCTCGCGGATGGAGCGGATCTGCAGCGGATCGACCATGAACAGGATGCCTGCGGAGTTCTTGATATGCTGGCCGTGCAAGCCCAGATAGTCCTGATCGACCATCCCTTCACCGGCAACATCGAAGAACACCAGCGTCAGTGGAGGCTTGGATTCATCCTTGAATACGAACTGGAAAATGAACGGCTCCTGCATCTTCTCCTTCTGGGTAGAAGCGAGCAGATCTCCCCGCTCGAACAGCGGCTCTTCGTATAGTGTGCGGAATTTGCGGCTGATCTCGGCATTCAGCGGCATACAGGCGGCGTCAAAATGCCCCGCAGTCGTATGCTGCAGCGTGTGAATCAGCGAGGTCATATACACCGACTTCCCGACCTGGGAAGCGCCGATAATCGAGATAATATTGCTCGGCACCTTGCCGGCAGTTACAGGCAGCTCATTATGGCAGGACGGACATAGCCGTCTGCGGGTCAGCACGCCATAGCGGTCGGTGATGCCGGTCAGCACATGGTCCGTATAATGATGATACTCCTCCGGAATATCCGCCGGATTCAGAATCGCTTCCATATCGTCTACCGTATCCAGGCCGAAGCGCTCACGGTACTTATTCAGCAGATCATCTTCGCCCAGCGCATAATTCTCGTCATCCTCACGGCTGTGCATGGCCCGGAATACCACTTCCTCCGGCTCGAACCTCGAGAAGCAGTAAGGGCAGACGATATCATAATACAGCGGCCTTGCCGGGGGCTGATTCTTCTTCATGAAGCGGCTAAAAAAAGACATTTCTCTTCCTCCTCAACGTTTTGGCCGGCAGCTCAGGTAAATGAGCGGCTGACAAAACTGGCTACGAAAGCATAATCTCCAAGTTTGGATGCAGGAGCTCAGGCGAATGAGCAGCTGACAAAACTGGCTTCGAAAGTTTAAGCCTAAAGTTTTGCCGCAACAGCTGCTCAGGCGAACGAGCTGCTCGCAAAACGGGTATCGCACAAATTCGCTACTATATCTGAGCTCAGATGGTCCGCTCGCTTAATTTCTCCGGCCTACACACTACACTTCCCCGGCATTCCGCCTGTACGCAGTTCTTGGAGCGCATATAACTGCACTTTGTACAGCTATATTACCGTTTCCGCCCGCTTGCGTCCGAATAGCTGCAGTTCGTGCAACTATACCGGAGCAGAGAGCATGATTAGAGGGATTCCCCGCGATATAGATGTACAAAATACAATTAAACAGCCGATGCGGCAGAAATCATCCACTTTAATTGTATGAAATACAGTTATTCCATATCTGGACGTATCAGGCTGAGCTCCGTGCTCCAACTGTTATTTCTTACACCTTGCCGGCCCGGTTACTCCGGCACCAGCTCGTAATATAAACCGTACTTGCGGCCGTCCGTGAAAAAGATACGGATGAAGTCGTCTTTGCTGACCTCAATCGGGGGAAGCTGATTTCGTCCGGGGGCGAAATCCTGCACGAACGGGAAAAGCGCCCCGTCCTCCCTGGAGGCCGGATGGCCGTCCCGCTTCTTCACGTAGCAGAGTACTTCCTTTGGTACAGGCACTTCAGCGGTGATCGTCATTTGCACGGTTTTCAGCTTGCTGAACAGGCCTTTTTTGTGCTGGACGGAATAATAGATTCTCGCTTTGCCTGCGCTGACCAGTGTCTTGTTGGCACCATCCCGCTGACGCACCAGCAGCGTCTCCCCGTTCCCGGCCAGCCGGGCATAGATGGTATACGCCACCAGCCCGATCTCATCCAGCCGGTCACGGTAGCCGTTATTCGCTTTGTACTCTTCACGTGTGTAGAGCTTCATGCCGGAAGGCGGATGTTCCTCATTCTCCGGCGCCTCCGCAGAGGCTTTATGAATACATACTGCCTGCACGCCATCCGGCCAGCGCCACCGCAGCGTGCAGAAGCGGTCTTCCACTCTGGATACGACTTCTGTAATAGCCGGTGCTGCAGAATGAACCTCGGCGTACCTCATGCAACATGCTCCTTTCATTAGGTGAAAATCAAACTCAGAACCCCTTACTGCCGCGATTCCGGCGCGGCGGAGGGAAGCCGTCCGCAGGTGTGACCGCAGCTCCGGCGGCTCTCCCTTTGCGGGACAGGCGTCCTTCCCCTACAGGTACTACATACGTAAACAATGTAAGAATAGCAACGAGCACCAGCAGTGCCAGCAGGCGGATCATCGGGTCTGTAACCGTATCCCCGTTAAGACCGAATTCGAGAATCAGTCCGGCAGCGAGCCCGGATAATGCGCCTCCGAAGCTGAAGCTGCGGGCCAGATGGCGGTTATCGAATATAATGCCAAGACCGAGGCCCAGTGCGGTACCAATCAGGATCAACGCAAGAATCCTCACTACAGCATAATAAGGACTATCTGCTGCCCTATCGCTACGCTCGGTGAGCAGGGTCCGGTCGCCCAGACGGTCATAGATCTGCTGGAATACCTCGCCAAGCCGGTTCGCATCTGTAACATCATAATACTGGCCGCCAGTCACACTGGCGATATCCTGCAGCAGATTGGAGCCGGACGGATCCTCCAGGGCAAGCCCGATGGTATTGACCGCAATGCCGCGATCCACAAATGCATTCAGCTCCGTTGACGTATCAAACTGGCTGAAGCCGTCGGATAACAGAATGACCATCGCTCCGCGGTCCGCCCCGTCTTCATTAATCACATTCATCGCTTCTGTAAGGGCACCGCTGATATTCGTTCCGCCTTCGGTAGTCTGCAGGCTGCTGATAACTTCCGACACCTTCTCCCGGTTCTCCGCTTTGGAGAGCGAGATCAGCGGCTGGACTACGGAAGCCTCATGGCTGAAGGTAACCACAGCCACCTTGTTATCTTCATCCAACTGCTGCACCAGTGCTCTGGCTGCTTCGTAACGGCTGTTGTTAGGATCACTCTCCAGCATGCTGCCGGAATCATCGATGACCATGACGACATTCTTGACTGGCTTGATGCCGCCAAAGTTCAGTTCATACACGAACTCGGTCAGCGTACCTATGCCAAACAGCAGCACCACAGCCAGTGGAAGCATTTTCCATGACGTACCGAGATAACGGAGCTTCCAGGACTGGCCATTCAGCTTGGGCGAGATCGTCTCTGCAACCACACTGCCCACCAGGACACAGAGCGCGGCAATGGCAAAATAGATCCCCACCAGAACAATCGGCGGCAGGTCATATGGCCTGCGGTCCAGGAGCAGCTCGCCAAGCACAAAGGCCACGCCACCGCCCAGCAGACTGAAGAGGAGCAGAAGCAGATTGATTTTACGCTGCATTAATATTCATCCTTTCCGGGAAAAACTTAATAATAATGCGCTTGAAGCCGGCGCTTTGGTGCTGGAGTTTCAACTGCAGGGTGAATAGGCTGTAAATTCTATTCTGATGCATTCTGTACAACAGATTGCCATAAAAAGGGGCTGAAATTTCATTCTATTGCACTTCATGCAGCAGAATGTATGAGGATTATCCTAATTCACTAAGTTGGCCCAACTCTGTTGCACAAAATACAATAGAACCTTTTTTCAGGACAAATCAGGACCAATCTATTGTACTTTTGCAGCAGATTAGCTGCAGCGAAGCTGCTGCCGCCCTGTTCCGCCGCATTTCCAATGTACGAACCTCATCTCATTTCCGGCAATTGCTCCTCAGCAAGACCATGCAGCGCATAGCCGCTGCCCGCATAGGTCTCATAATATACCTTGCCGTTGCGGTAATAGAGCAGATCCTCCAGGTGGAAGCCGCCCATCAGATTCAGCTTCTCCACCCCGCTCCTGCGCTGCTCATGCACGAAGCCCAGCCGGTAGATGCGGGTCGTCTCGTCCGCACCGAAGGCATAGCGCAGGAATTCGGAAGCACTGTCGCCGAAAAAGTATTTCTCCTCATGCCGGTGCTCCTGTGTATATTCAAACAGGCGGACATTCATTGCCGCCTCCTCCTCAAGACCCCGGTAGAGCTGCTTGAACAGCTCCTCCTTGGAGACAATGTCCCGGTTCTCATAGGCTGCCGCGACATTGGCACGCCGCAGCAGCTCCTCCTCGAACGGAAGCGTGAACAGCCCCGCCGTCAGCAGCTCCCGGCGGCAGATCTCAATTAGCCGCTCAGCTACAGCATCGCCGCCGCGCCGCAGCAGCTCCGAGAGGCTGCCCATAAACCGTTCACTGAAGAAGATATTCCCGCCCCGCCGCGTCTCGATATCCTTCATGACCTCTTCTGTCACGCTGCGGTAATACTCCATGATGTTCTGATCCACGGTATCCTTGCTGCGACCGATACTGGTGAGGGCCAGGCTCTGCAGCTCCTCCTCCAATGCTTTCATCGCCAGGACCTTGGCTCTGCTGTCCGAATGCAGCTGTTCAAGCGCCGCATCATAGCGGAGGCAAAGGGCAAGCTCGCTTTCGAGCCGGAGAATCTCGTATTTCTTACCATATACGGTATCGAATAAATAATGAATGAAATTACGCACAGTCCGTTTATCCAGCAGCGGCACCCGCTGGAACGGCTGGCGTTCTACACTCTCCGCATAGAGCCGTTCCAGCTCCTCCTGCGCAGAGAGCAGTGCCGAACGCAGTCCGCCCATATGCTGGCGCAGGGCATGGAGCACACTCCCTCCGCCCTCTGCCAGCTCAGCTGTCCATTCTGCGAGCTGGTAGAAAGTCACCGGCGGAGTTGCCTGCTCCTCGGCGGCCAGAACGCCGGCCCACTCCCGGGGAGGATCGATGGCCGCAGTCCTTCTTGCGGACACTTCCGCAAAGTTGCTGCGGAAATAAGCCTGCCCGCCTTCGCCGAAGAGCAGCTCCTCAGCTTCGCGCAGCGACAGCGCTCTGAGCTCCGAGTAGGACGGGCGTCCATGGCTCATCAGCCCGGTCATCTCCGAGAGACCGGACTCATCCGGCAGCAGCTCCGCCGCGCGGGAACGCAGGGAATCCGCTCCGAGTCCCAGCAGCGCCTGCCGTTCCTTAAGGCTCCGGCTGTTGCCGGCACGCAGCTTCTCAGCCAGGTAATGCAGGGCATGGTAGAGCACCGCCAGCGCAATCTGCCGGTTCGGCCTGCGTACCGCCGAGAAACCGGCCGAAGCATAGCCTTGTCTGCCCGTGCTGCCCCGGATGCCGCTTTTGAAGGTCATATTATTGTAGCCGCCGTGCCCGGAAGCATGATCAGCCGCAGGCCGGACACGGTTCTTCAGCAGGCTGATATGGGCAATAATCTCATAATTGTCGTCCATCCCGTGGACGGACATCAGTCCGCGCTCGTTCTTGTCGGAGAGCAGATAGACCAGATCGAACAATGCGGAAGGGCCATGGTTCACGGGGATCGACAGCCCTTCCTCCGTAACCAGAAGCGGAGCGCTTAAGGCATAATCCGCCGCCTGCATCCCGTCCAGCTCACGCAGAAAAGCCAGCCCTACCGAGCTGGAATAGCCAAAGTTATCCCCTTGCTCCCGCTCGTTGATCAGCGCATACAGATCGGTCTGCACCGACTTGAACGACTGGCTGAGGATGGCGCGGGCCAGCAGGGCAACCTCAGGCAGCAGCACATTCAGCGGGTCATCAACACGCGTAACGACCGACAGATGGATGACATCGAACGAAGAATACAGTCGTCCATAGTCCGCTATGCTGTTGCTTAACTGGCGCAGCGTCCGGTTCATCCCGGCCAGGTACTGGCTGTCCTCATGAAATTCACGGTACAGCTCTCGCCGGACCGTCCGGGGATCACGGCCCGCCATGTTCGGCAGGGCCATGTGCAACACGCGTTCATGAACGCTGCTGTTACCGCTGCCGATCCATCCCTTGATTCCATCCTTCTCCTGCGTACTGCCGCTGCCGCTGGGAGAACCCGCGTGCAGCGCCATGACACCGCCTGCATTGTCCCATTTACGCTCGCAGCGCTCCAGCACCGGACCGATGGCCGGGGTCACCTTGTCGCCGAGGAACAGAAAGAGAGCAGGGTAATGGATGCTGCTGCGCCCATCCCCCTTGTTATGCTGCGCTTCCTCCTGCGCAGCGTACTGCTCTGCATATTGTAAGGCCTGATCTCTGATCATAGGCCTACTTCAGCTTTCTGCGGATGCTGCCGAGCTTGCCGGTCAGGCTCTTATAGAAGCCGTACATTTCATCGCCATTTGCATGCTCTACCCGCTCATATTCCAGGCTGTCGCGCGCCTCCAGGAAGGATACATACATCCCTTCCAGCTTATACAGCAGCGGAGTCACATCTTCCGCCGCCGTCATCTCTCCCGCCCGGCGTGCCGCCTTGCGCAGCAGGAGACTGCGGCTTTTCTCATCGAGTGCACGGAAATGGCGGTAGACGGCATACTCCACATAGCTGCGCTCCTTCATCAGGTTCGCGAACGGCTCCCAGGCATCTTCGTCCTCGTCACGGTCATAGACATAGAGCGCACCTTTTTTGGTGATGGTATCGGTGTACAGTGCCTCGATGAACTGGTCGATCCACTTGTCTTCATCCAGATGCTGATGGACCAGCACTTCGAGTTCCGCTGCCTTGGCCGACAATGCGTCGTATTTCGCCAGCTCTTCGCGGACACGGGCAATCAGCTGCGGTGAGCGGATCAGGTTCTCCTGGGCCAGCTCACGGTTGATGCTGCCGAAGATGTCCTTAATTCCTTCACGTTCCAGGCCGCCCGCACACAGCGCTTTGAGCTCTTCAGCGGCTTTTCTCACTTCGCCCAGATTCGGACGCGACGAGCCAAGCTGCAGATCATAACCGCTTAGCATTTTATCCAGATCAAACGGCTTCGTGAAGTTGACCGAGAAGCGGCTGCTCGTATTCTCGTCGATGCCTTTCTCGATAATTACACCCGCCTCCAGGGCACGTAAGAAGTCAGCACGCACTCTGGCATTATAATCACGGACCCGCGCATTTACGTAGGTATCGCCCCATGACTTCTCCGGAATCGGGGAAGGCAGGTAGGTCCAGTTATCCTTGTCAGTCATCACCAGATGGCGGCCGATGCCTTCCTTGTCCAGGATGGTCCGTTCATAGTTCTCCTCGAACACCCGCAGCGGCGTATATACAAACAGCGGCACCCCGTTACGTGTATTGAGCCAGAAAATCCGGTTCTTAACCTGGCTTTCCTTGATCGTGAACTGCGATTTGCCGAGCGCATTGTTCTGATAATTGCGGATTCCCTTCAGAATACCCGGCGCCTTCACCGGCACGGATACGAAGCCCCAAGACGGGAAGTGCAGACTGCCGGAGCTGTTGCTGAGGTGGAAAATCGGCACCGCATCCTCATCCAGACGTCCGGCGATAATCCGCTCCACGAACTTATCCAGCGGCTCCTCGCGCCCGTACTTCATCACCAGGAAATCTTCCATTGAACGGGTAATGAGATCACCGAACTTGTCGCTGAGGAATTCAGAGATCGAACGGACGATATCAATCTCCTGCTCTTTGACCCAGCGTCCGGAATGCTTCAGCATTTCGCGCGTGAAATCACGGATCAGATCGTCGCCGTCCTTCTGGTCCATCACCTTAGAGATCGTTGCCGAAATATCCGGCACGTTGACGATATTCCAATAGTAGGTTTTGTTACCCTTATGATCAGCCTGCTCTTCGCCATTGATGAGAATGTCGCCATTCTTCTCGAAGATTGAGCTGAGCGCTGTCAGAATTTCCGTGAATACGCCATAGATCCGGCTGTTCTCTTCATTCAGAAGCTCGTACAGATCCTCGTAGAACTGGATCATCTGCTCGGTGCGCTCCACATCGGCATGCAGCCAGTATTCATTGATCTTGGCTTCGATATAGGCGTTCTTCTTCTTCTCCTTGGAGACAAAAGCACTGCGCGCATCGCCCAGCTTCTCCTCTGCACTGTCCTGCGCCGTCTCGATATCACGCGGCAGACGCAAGAGGCTCTCCCGCAGCGCTTCAATATACGACTGAATCAGCTTCAGGATACAGAAGCCCTTCTCCGTGTAGAGCAGCCGGGATACATAGAACGGCCCCTGCTCCGGATGCAGGAAGATCCGCTCCAGCTCCTCGCCGAAACGTCCGGTAATTTCGCCCGGCAGCTGCTTCTTCGCTTTGATGTATTCTTCCCGCGCACGGGCGAGGAAGTTCTGCTCCAGCTCCGTATCCATGCTGACCACCTGGTTCTTCACTACATTCGCATGGCTGAGGCGCTCGCTGTTCTGATAGCCGGGCAGCGGCTCCGGCACACGGGACTCGAAGGTCTTGATCATCGTATCGAGATCAATGCCGAGCTTGCGTGCCATCTTCTCCACATCCTCCTGCCCCGGGGCGTGATGGAACATCTTGTCCATCTTGTCGAAGAGGCGGAAGGCCAGATATGTGGTCATTTCCTCAATCGGCAGCACCGCCGAGGAAGCGCCGATGATGTTGTATTCATAATTCGCAGGATACGTCTTATTCATCTGCGCAATGTTGGTGCGGATGTTGCTGATATAGTCATGGATGGCGAATTCCTCGCCGGAGGCTTTTTCCTCGCTGGCCATGAAGTTGGTAATATTCTCCGCCGTTACATTCATGCAGTAATCATAGGCATTCTCCAGCAGCTTGCCTTCCGTATTCGTCGCCGAGATCAGATGACACAGATTGAACGGCGGCAGCGGCGAATTGACGCTCAGGATATTGCCGTACTGCTGGCGGAACCGTTCGCCCCGGCTGTCCACATTCATCCAGTAATCCAGCTCTTTGAGCGCAGCATAACCGTTCTTGCGGATATACTCGCGGGTATGCTCGCTAAGGCTCTTGTTCGCCAGATTCACATCCGGGGTGAACAGGTAACCCAGCGTATTCACGCGGTCGATTCCGGCAGCGCCATAGTCACGTTCAATAATCCCCCGGACAATGTAGGCAATATCCAGAAAAGCTCCGCTGCCTGTTCCGCCGGACAAGCCGGTAAGCAGGAAAACCATCAGCTTCTTGCTGGTGCCGACCGACAGCGTCTTGATCTTCTTATCAATCGCAGCCACAACCTGATTGATCTTGGTGAACAGCAGCAGACGTCCGGCCTGACGCACCCCGGCGGCTCCGTTCATCCCGTCCGTGATGCTCAGCTCCGGCGACAGCCAGTCTGTAATGTACGAATCAAGAATGCTGCGGTTCTGCAGCAGTCCGCCGATCTCGGCATTGGCCAGCAGCACGAATTCATTCTGCGGGTCGAGGCCGATGCCTTTGTATTTTTTGCCGCGGTCCTGTTCATTGGTCTCGAACGCCAGGAATTCCACATTGTCGGGCTTATCCCGTTTCTTCTTGGACAATGGATCTTCAGGCAGCTTGAAGCGGCGGTTAATCTGGTATTTCAAGCGCAGCAGGGCATCGATGCCCGTGCCGCCAAGTCCGATAATCAGAATCGGGTTGTCTATGGTGTCCACTCTTATTTTGTCGCTGACGATTCCTCCGCCAAGCGATACATCGAGCTGCTGAATATGTTCTCTTACTATCGGTTTCATAGGTTATCCTCCTAAAAGTTATGCGTAGCGCTTCTTCCTGAACATGCTTCGTTCAAAATTGACTCCGGAAGCTTACGCTTAGTCAGCTGTTATATCAAATATTCGAGTAATATCGTCTTGTCTACTGTCTGCAGAGAGACCGATACGCGGTCACCGCTCTTCATTTCCAGGCCCCGCGAGGTATCAGCGGCACGCCCTGACCGTTCCACGGAGATGCCTTCGCCCCCGCGCAGCATCAGCCGGTCATTGTTCCCCGGAGTGAAGGCCAGCTTCTCGCTCTCCTTCAGTTCAGGAGCCAGCTGCAGCAGCTGATGTAATGTGAATTTACCCCGGAAGCCTGCAAGCTTCTTATACTGCGGATAGGTCTTCTCTCCGGTATTGCCGTCCAGCACTTCCACAACCAGCTGTCCGACAAAACCGCGGTTTGATCTGCGGCGCAACAGCCAGAATGCGGCGGCGGCAGCCAGCAGGAGTACAATCCCGCCAATAATATAGTACAGAGTGTTCGAGGACTTCTGATCCGTTACCGGTTCTTCACCAGTAGTAGTCCCCGCTCCCGGCGGGCTGGTAGCCACCGTTCCCGTCTTGGCATTGATCTTAAGTACATCGCTCTCCCGGTAGAAGCTGCTCTCTTCAGCCCGGACCTTCAGGTCGTATTCATGATTGTCTTGTATTTCAAAAGCACCCTTAAACTCAGCACCCGAATTGTCCATCGGAATCTGCTGCACCGTGCCGGTATCAACATCTGTAGCCAGCAGCACTGCCTTCATCTCCTGGTACAAGCTGCTCTCTGTAACCTCAGCACCGTTGCTGAACAGATGCGAGGAGATGTCGACGGTGTCGCCTTTGCGGTAGGACTGGGAAGGCAGCGCATCAATCTTAAGCTCCAGATCATAGTTGAATACCAGATTGATATCGATCTTGTCCTTCGCCACACCCTTGACCTGGAGCTTCCAGTCTCCCTGCTCCGGCGAGAGCAGCTTGATCAGCGTGTAGGTAGACGACTTGGACACCAGCACATCATCCGAAGGAATCGCGACTTCCTTCCCGGAAGGATCACTCAGCTTAGCGGTTACAGGCTGCGAGGACATAATTGAAATATTCGCTTCCAGTACACTGCCGTTCGGCACATTGACCGTCACTTCCTGATAGTCGCCATTCGCCGTAATCGACGGCACCGGCACCACCTTCAGCTTCAGATGGCTGGCAAAAATCTCGCTGAGAATCTGCGGCAGATCATCCGCAGAATCTGTTGTGAACGCCTTGCCGCCTGTCTGATCGGACAGATTAGACAGAATCTCCTTGTTCAGCTTACCATCCGCATTGAGCCCGATCGTATAGACCGGATACCCCTTCTGCTTCGCAGTTTCTACAGCGGCCTTCAGTTCCTGATCCGACCGGGCCTGTGTAGCTCCGCTGGCTTCATCTAAGTCATTATTGCCGTCGGCCAGCATTACGATCATCGGCTCATGGCCAGGATCGCTGCCGTTCTCCAGCACCTTCACAGCTTCTTCCATTCCGACCGCTATATCCGTGTAAGGTCCGCGGTTCAGTCCGTCGATGAAATCCTTCAAATCCTGTTTGTCCCCGGCAGAGGTGATGCCAAGCAGGGCCTTCTCGCGCTGCACCTTGTCGGTATAGGCAACGATCCCTACCTTGTCTCCTTGCGTGGACAGCATATCTATAAACATCTTCATCGCTTCATTCGCGATCTTGTTCTTGTCACTCTTGTTCATGGAGTTGCTGACATCAATCAGCAGTACAGCATCAATATGGGACGGCGCGGCAGAAGCAGCGCTGGCCGCTGCGCCTCCGAAAGGCAGGACAGCGATGCATAGGATCAGCAGCAATGCAGGAAAAATGCGCTGCAGTCTATTCTTGATCGTTCTGGGGTTACGGTGTGTACGAAGCATAAATAGGGCTCCTCTTGTGTTAAATTCGGCGGATCTGGCAAATCCGGCAGCATAGCTAAATTCTGTAAATAGTATGCCATTATGATATAATTAAACCTTGTAAACATCAACATTGTGACCGCTGGACCGGCACTCCCGTCTGGTAGAATCGCCATCTTGAGACGGATGGATTATTCTAAGTATACGCCGTGTTCCTGAATATTTGATTAAAAGACCGTAACCAGAGAGAAAGGAAGAGTTCCATGATTACATACGTCATACTCGGGATAACGTTCCTCTATGCCGTTATTCAGATCTTCTTATACGCTTCACGCCAGCGGAAGCCGCTTACCCGTGAGGATATAGACGAGCGGCTCCTTGCTGCACTGAACGGAGGCGACACAACCCGTGAGTAAGAAGAAACCTGTTACCTTCCGGCCGTTCAAGGCTCCACGCTATTCTTATGAGAAGCTCCGCATCTGCCGCCGCTGCGGGCGTTACACCGCCCTGGGCGAGGAACGCTGCACCCGCTGCGGCCGTGCCTCACTGACCCCCGTGGAGAAGCAGGCGGTATCCATTGCCGGGCGCAAGATGCATACCCGGCTGCTGCTTATTCTTCTGCTGACTCTGGCCTCGGTCTATTTCGGCCAGAGCCTGCAGCAGATGGCGCTGTGCGGTGCTGGCGGCATCGCGATAGCCGGACTGGTCTACTATACGCAGCGGAAAGTACGGCAGAACGAAAATTTGTATGCCCTTAATGAGCTGCTGGGCCGTAACATCCTCAGAATTAAGGAAGATCTGGAGATTAACCGCCAGGAGGCCGTATCCGTCCTCCGTGAGAATGATGTCCTCGCTTATGAGAAGCTCCGCGAGCTCTCCATTCTGCTGCGCGGAGACAGGATCTCCCGCCAGCGCGTCGCCCTGCTGCACGGCTTCCAGCTGCGCAAGGACATGGTTCTGGAGCTGGAACAGCTGCTGCTGAAGGACTTCGAGCCGCTGCTCGCTGAATATATCGGTGAAATCGCCAAGGTCCGGCCCGATTTGATTAAAGACCGCACCCTTCGCTATGTGAAGAACTACGAAGTGCAGATTCTCGAAATGGACAAAGGGCTGGCTATTCTGACAGTCGTTGCCGGGGCCGCCGTTCGCCTGAAGCGTTATGCGCTGCTCTATTCCGGCCTGATCGGAAGATATGTACAGGAGCTGCCCAAGGACCGCTTCCTGCGCTTATCCCGGCTGATCGCTGCGAACCCCTATGAGCCGTGGAACGGCCTGGATGCCAAGGTGGCGGAAATCCGCGAGCTCAAGTACCGGTGGGACCCTGAAGTATAAGGATGATAGCTGGCAGCACGCGCAATCCTTATATCCGAATAAAGGGGCTATACTATATGACGATCAAACAAGCATTAACCCTGCGGAATATTATGATCATTCTGTGTATCTTCATGCTGGTTCTGCTGGGACAGAAGGCCCTGGCGATAGAGGACAAGATTCAGACCGTGCGTGAGGCTGAGCGGCTGTATGCTGCAGGAGAGCTTATCGCTGCCGAGAACCAGTACCGGCTGGCAGCGGCAAACACGGCAATCTTATACAAGGAAGAGCAGATTAACGCACGGCTTAAAGAGCTCGCTCCCATAACGGCTATACGCAGCAGCCTACGGGGACTGGTATTAACCCTGGAAGACCAGTTAACGGTCAAGGATTTCACCGGATATATGGAGAGTTACGCCTCCCTGCTCAGCCTGAAGAGCAAGTATATGGTTACGGGAGGACTTTATGAGGTCTATTATCGACAGCTGTCTGCTGATTCAGGCATTTCGGAGAAGATGACGGCAGGGTTCCGGCAGTTCAAGGAACAGTTTCTTGCCGGGCTCACGGAGAGCCAGAAGAACGCAGCGAATAACACGACCGGCGCCGGAAGCGCAGAGAGTGTCAAATGGAGCCTGCTGCAAATCCCCGATGCCTATTACGGCGGGCCCGGGGCCAAGGAAGAATTACTGGCTGCGAAATTCGAGGCTCATGACACCGCCAGGCTGAAGGCTCTGGCAGCAGCCGGAAGCTTCCAGCCTATGCTGGACAGCGCCTTATCAATGGAAGAGGCTTATCAAAGCCATAGTTATACAGCAGACTGGATAGCGGATCAGGTTCAGGAAAGTACCACACTTATTCTGAGCAAGGACCTGGACGGCGATCGTGCCGCTGCCTTCGCCGGACACGCTGTTGCCTACCGCAAGTACGCTGAGTCAGCTGGCCTGAAATCCTCCAAAGTGCTGAAGCTAATCGACAGCAGCACTAGCAGGCTGCTCCGCGAGGCGGCGCGCCAGGTCCGGGGCGGGCAATATGCCGAAGCCATCCGGCTCTACGGGGATCTGAATCCGCTGCAGGACACCTCCGAGGCGGTTGCCGCTGCGACACTCGCCTGGAATACCGCTGAACCGGTGCGGCTGCTGCCCGGCGGAGATGTGCAAGGCAGCTATACCCTTACGGCCTCCGTGACCGGACGCTACGGCGCTAAGGTGGCTGTGGCCGGAGTGGACGCCAGCGGCAGGCTGGTCTACGCCGATATGAGCGATGACGGAACACTCTCCACCCGCACCGGCGGCACCGTTCCGGATGCGGATGCGCTGATAGAGCTTACTTATGACGAGTCACTGTCTGTCTATTCAGAAGTACCTGTAGTTACAGCTATAGGCAGCCGTGAGGACGGGCGCCGTACGTTTACAGCCTACACCATTAGGCCCGAGGGGATCTCGCAGTTGTTCAGCTTTGCCGGCGGCGGCTATGAGCTGATGGCAGAAGACGGCTCCATCCGCGTATCGGATACAGACCTAGCCGAAGGTCAAGACGGGCAGACAGCCATTTTCCGCCAAGTGAACGGTGCGTATGAGTTCTCGGAAATCTACCGGGAGGTTACGTATACCACTATAGACGCTACACAGCTGGAACTTCATCCTTATGAGAAAGTGACTCTCTCGTGCGATATTTACATCGACTCTGCCGGAAGAATGGTCGCCAGCTCGAACGGGCGTTATCTGATCCTCCAAGGCGAAACCGGCGGGGTTACCGGATTAGCTGTCGTCAGCGGCCAGTTCGAGAACGGCTATGACTATGCGGAGACGGATGCCGGCGAGCAGTATGTACCTGTTTTTATTGTAGATTCGATTGGTAGTTTAAGCATTCAGATACCCTGATCCGGCGGATGATCCGGGCATGCCAGAAGACGCAAGAGATGAACGGTGATTCTGCCGTTTGTCTCTTGCGTCTTCTTTTGCGAAACATGGAGGGGACAACTTCCCGATCGGTTAAAATAAATCGCGGCACTCTTTATATGCATCAGTTGCCGCGTATTTCCTCCAGCAGCTCCATGATATCCGCCTCTTCAACCGGAACCGAATAGGAGCCGTCTGCGAAACGCTTCATCTCTCCGATGCCGTCCTGGAAGACGAAGCGGATACGGCCGCTGCGCACTTTTTTGTCTGTGTACATCTTGTCCACCAGTGCCCTGTTAGAAATAGAATCCGGGATTTCCGTCGGCAAGCCTGCCTTCTTCAGCAGTGAGACTACACGATCAGCCTGCTCAGCCGTCATATATCCATACTTCACACCCAGCCTGGCCTGAATGACAAGCCCGACTGCAACGGCCTCACCATGCAGCAGCTGGTAGCCGCTGAGCGCCTCAAGCGCCCGGCCTGCCGTATGACCCAGATTCAGAATCTGCCGCAGGTTGCTCTCATGCTCATCCTGTTCCACCACTTCGTATTTGATCCGGCAGTTCGTCAGCGCGATATGTCCGCACACTTCCGCATCCAGGATAAGCCCACCCTGTTCTGAGATGATCCTGCCGATATTCTCCTCCAGGTAACGGAAGAAAGTCTCATCGGCCAGGCAGGCATGCTTGATCGTCTCCGCCAGGCCGCTGCGGAACTCACGGGCTGGAAGGGTGCGCCATGCTGCCAGGTCTATGTACACTTTGCGGGGCTGGTGGAACACGCCGATCAGGTTCGTGGCGACAGGTGTATTCACGCCTGTTTTGCCGCCGACAGAGGCATCTGCCGCTGCCAGCAGAGTGGTTGCATAATTCAGGGCAGGGACCCCGCGGCCAAAGGTGCCGGCCAGAAAACCCGCCAGATCCGTTACGGCTCCGCCGCCCACGGCAATAATGCAGCAATCCCGCCCGTAGGCCTGGCTTAACAGCTGGTCTTCCAGCAGTGCCTTAGTTTCACGGGTTTTGGAGCTCTCTCCGGCCGGAAAAGAAAATAAATCCGCCTGAAAGCCGCTACGCCGCAGCAGCTCCAGTAAGGGACGGCCGTACAGCGGCTCGACCGTAGAATCGGTAATAATGGCGAACTTGCTTACATCCGGCAGAAGTCCCTGCTGCAGATCGCGGATCAGGGAACCGAACAGACCCTCGCCAATCTCAATAATGTAAGAATGATCGACTACCTTTTTGAGTACCACTTCAAAGCTCTTAGACATGAACTCTGCCCCTTTCCTGTTCAACACTCTTTAATTGAATCGTCTCCTTCATTTTCGGATCATCGTCCGGTAGACGAATTTGGGCAGGGCGGATTGTCTGCGCCAGCGTGATTTCTGGCCTTTGGCAACAGGTGCGAACAGGAGCCTGTGGGCCCACTCCAGATTCAGCTTTTTCCAGATGGCCGGTGCCGGCTTCACTTTGCCCGAGATTACGTCCAGACTGCCGCCAACGCCAAACACAACCTTAACCCCGCTGAGCGCCTCCTTATGCTTATACAGCCATTTGTCCGAATAGGGAGCGCCCATCGCAAGAATGAGAATATCCGGCTTGGCCTGCTGAATACCGGCGATAACCCCTGGCTCCTCGGCTGCCGTAAAGAATCCGTGATGCCTTCCGGCAATCTTCACCTGCGGATAGCGCAGGGCAATTCTCTCCACCGCTTGTCCGCTGGTCACTTCATCCGTCCCGAGAAAATAGAAACTCCAGCCCTGCTCATTCCCCTTCACAAGCAGGCTTAGCAGCAGATCGTAGCCGGTCACCCGCTCCGGAATGGGATTGCCCTGTCTTCGAGCTGCCATTATAATCCCGATCCCGTCTGGCACGATCAGATCCGCCGAGCAGATAATCTCCCGGAGCCGCCCATCCGATTGACTGGCCAATGTAATCTCCGGGTTCGCTGTAATCAGGTGAAACACCCCTCCCTGTCCGCCCCCGATGTGCCTGTCCAGCAGCGAGGTTGTCTGTTCAAGCGTCAGCTTGGAGAATGGAACCCCGAGAATGGAAACCTTGTCCTTCATCGTTTCACCTGTCCTTCCCAATCCTGCAGAATGGCCCGCTGCCACCTTACCTGTAAAAATATACTGAATGCGGATCTCCTGATCATCCTTCACGCGGTGAATAATATACCGCAGCGACAGATCGTAGTAGGCTATGAATCTCATAAGATAACCATATATTTACACGGGCAATTTCACCATACCAACATCGGTATTTCTTTTCAATGCTGAAAATTACTTTAGCCGGTTATGGCGCCTCCGCCCAGCGGGCAGAGGCTCCTTCTTATTTATAGGGTATATGGAGTTGTTCCGCCGCTTTGCGCTTGCTGCTGTGACGGAAAGAATACAGCTGCCAGACTGAAGAAAGGCCTACTGCGGCTGCACAGACAGCGAATACAGCCAGAAAGCTCCCGTTCGGACTGCCTCTGTCACCAATCATCAATCCGCCTGCCGCCGTGCCGAACATCATGCCAATGTTGCGTGACAAGGCGAGCAGGCTGCTGACCCGGCCAAGCTGCGATTTCGACGCCTGCCCCATAACAATACTTGTGTTAGGTGAAGTAATCATCCCCATTGCGCAGCCGAGCAGCATAACCGGCAGCACCATTGCACTTGTCCTCAGCACAGGTGAGCCGAAGCCCAGCGCCAGCAGCGTGACACTCATCAGCAGCAGTCCGGCGGTAAGGATGCCGAGCGGCCCTTTGCGGTCCGCGATGCTCCCGCTGACAGGAGCGGTCACCACCAGCGCCAGCGGATATCCAATCATGATCAGCCCCACCCAGGCAGGCTCGGCCCCGGATATACGCAGCAGCGAGGGCAAAGCCAGCTGTGCGGCGAAGGCCGCCATATACGTGATAACCGTAATGGCGATGCCGGCGGCAAAGCTCCGGTCAGTGAACAGGCTGACACCGCTGTCCGCTGGCGGGAATTCACCAAGCGGCCCCCTCTTATCCCTGCTGCGGGAGAAGCGGGCATGTGCCGTATAAGCAGCCGCCATTCCGGCTGAAGTTGCGAGCAACAGCAGCACGGGCAGAGACAGGAATGAGGAGCGGCCGCCGAGATCGAAGGCTATCATCAGCGAGGAGAGACAGGCCGCAAACCAGGCAGCTCCGGCGAGATCCAGCCTGCCCCCGGCCGTTTCCGAATCCCGGGGAATCAGCCTGTGCGCAAGCACGCCTACGCCCGCCGCCACTACGGCCAGCAGCCAGAAGTTGCTCTCCCAGGTGAACCACTGGATTAGGAACCCGCCCAGACCGGGACCTGCCATGGAGCCGGCAGCGACGAAGGTGCTCATCAGCCCAAGTGCCCTGCCCCGCTGCCCGGCTGGAAATACAGAGACAATGAGGGCCATATTGGTCGCCTGATACATGGAGGCCCCGGCTCCCTGCATGACTCTGAAGCCAAGCAGCATGGCTTCGTTCTGGGCAAGCGCACAGCCCAGGGCGCCCGCCGCGAAAGCGAACAGGCCCAGATTATGCACCTTACGGCGGCCGAACCTGTCTCCCAGCCGGCCCATTACAGGCAGCAGCACCGAGATCACCAGCAGATAGATGCTGACGATCCACTGGGCAGAGGCCACCGGGAACCGCAGATCAGCCGCAATATCGATGAGCGAAATATTGAACATACCGGCAGATAGATTGGACAGAAAGGCCCCGAGGCAGATAACCACCTTGACCGCCGAACGGTTCACGGCTTGCCCTGAAGACCGTACCGGTGAATTCATATCATCCGCTGCAGGGCGGGCTGATTCCACATCTTCCAGCTCTCTTCAATGTCTGCGGCTGAAGCCACCACGCCGAAGTAGCCCTTCATGTTCTCCAGCGTCATCTCATGGGCGGCCCGGGAATAGGAGGCACAGGCATCCTGAACCATCACAATCTGATAATCCAGCATGAAGCCGTCCCTTGCCGTCGACTCCACGCACACATTGGTGCTCACTCCTGTCATAATCAGGGTTTCGATCCGCTGCGAACGCAGCACAGAATCGAGGCGGGTATTGATAAAGGCGCTATACCGGTGTTTATTGACAATAATCTCCTCAGGAAGCGGGGCCACCTCGTAGAATTCAGCCCCCCAGCTTCCTCTGCGGCAGACCCCCAGCGAACCGCGCCCGGAGCGGGAAGTCCAGACCGGCGAATCGGTCGCCTTTTCATGGAAGGTCTGGATATAGATCACCGGCACGCCCTGTGTCCTCGCCGCTGCGATCAACCCATGCAGCTGCGGCATCATCTCGCGAACGTCTGACACATCATTTCCGCCAGTGGCAAGTGCACCTTCCCCATGGCAGTAATCGTTCTGTACATCTACTATAATAAGTGCGGTTTTATCAGGCATAATCAGATCTGCAGTTAATTCCATCGTCTTCACCTCTTTAGTTTTTGAAGGTCTATGGCCCGCCGCTTAGCTTATTTCACTGCTGTCTTGTTCACAAACTGCATATCGACCAGCTCATCGTAGGTATATTCGCCTTTATAGATTCCGGTCTTGATCATCACGTCCATGTCCTTGTCCAGCGCCTCCTCCGAAATCATCCCATCCGGACTCCAGAGCTGATCGGCATACGCCCGGTCAAGCGCAGCTTGTGCCGCATCATCGGAGAGTGTAGGGAATTCAGCCTTCAGGACGCTCATCGCCAGAGCTTTATCCTCCTGGATGGCTTTCAGTGCTTTCACGACGGCGTTAACCGCCTTCTGCACCGTTTCCGGGTCCTTCTCCAGGGTCGACTTCTTCACGCTCAGCACCGAATAGGCATAGTCGCCCATATCATGGAATTTGTAAAAGGGTTCATCCCATACCCCCTTGGCGATCCCGTCACTGATCTGCGGCTCCGCACCGTTCGCAATATCCGCAGCCCCCTGCTGAACCATCGCCACCACGGTGGAGCCATCCGCCGGTTCAAGCAGCCGCACATCCTTCTGGGGATCAAGCCCAAGCTCCAGCAGCAGATATTGAGTCAGCAGGTTCGGCGTTCCGCCATGACGTCCGGCATTCAATTTCTTGTCCTGCAGGAAGGCCTTCAGCTCTTCCTCAGAGCTGCCCGCAGGGGCTGTCCCTTTCTTGGCCATCAGATAGACATTCGCGCGGTTCACCACATTGCTGACCGAGACGATCGGGTCCGAGTTGCCGATATTCGCCAATGCATTGGACTCCGGTCCGCCGATGACACCCCAGGCATCCCCGCTGACCACCGAGGTCACATGGGTGCCGCCCGCAGCCTGCAGCATTTCAACCTCAAGCCCTTCATCGGCAAAATACCCCTCGCGCTGCGCCACGTACAGCGGCAGATAACCTGTGTAGTGCAGCGGCTCGGCAATGATCAGCTTCTTGAGTTTCCCCGCTTCGTTGCCGGCAGCGGCGGCTTCAACTTCCGCATTCCCTTTGCTGCTGCAGCCGGAGAGCAGGATCATTACAGAGGCAAGCAGGACAGCGGACAACTTCACTTTGGTTACATTCATCATTGGTTTCTCCCCTTTATCTTATAAATGATTGCTCTCGCCTCAAGCCTTCTTCATCCCGTATCCCTTGGACAGCCATTTCTCCAGCAGCACCACTCCCGCATACATCACCATCGACAGAGCAGACAAGACCACAACCCCTACCCAGACGAGATTGATATCAAGGATCGTACCGGCGTAGATCACCATGCGGCCAATTCCGTGGCTGGAAGCGATGAATTCCCCGACAATCGCACCGGCCAGCGAGAGGGCTATATTAATCCGCAGACTGCTGATCATCCAGGGCATCGCCCAGGGGATGACCACCTTGGTAAATACCTGATGGCGCTTTGCGCCAAGCGAATACATCAGCTTCTCCATATCCTTGTCCACACTCTGCACGCCGCTGTGCGCCGATAAGGCTGCAACGACTACCGTCATGGCAAAAGCGAGCGCCACCTTGGAGAAGAATCCGATGCCCAGCAGAATCACCAGCACAGGAGCAAGCGCCAGCTTCGGCATGGCATTGAGCAGGATCAGGAACGGTTCACTGATGCCGGCGAATCTGCGTGACCACCAGAAGGATAGACCGAGCAGCGATCCGATCAGGGTGCCGCCGATGAAGCCCAGAACCGTCGAGCTGGAGGTATAAGCGATATCCTCCAGCAGAGTACCTTGCGTCATCTGTGTCCAGGTTGTGCTGAGGATCCGAACCGGGCTGCTCCAATAGTACGAATCCATCCAGCCGATCCGCGTAAACAGCTCCCAGCAGAGCACGATCAGCAGCCCGACCGTCAGCCGCCCGATCCCGATAATCCGCTGTGTCCGGCGCTTCATACCCTCTTCATCCACGATGACGGGTTCCTTCTGCATTTTCTCAGGTTTGACCGAATGGATCGGGGCCGGCTCCAGCTTGTGAATCACATACCCTTTCTTTTGCACACTCTCCATGGTTGTTCTCTCCTTCTACAAGTTTTGTAAGTTCTACGAGATATGGGCTGCCGGCTCCTCGCCTCCGCCTGACAGCAGGTCCAGCAGATGGGCTTTGAGCTCCATGAATGACGCAGATACCGTATCCTCCTTATGTCTCGGGCGCGGCATATCCACAGTAATCTTGGAAATGATTCTGCCCGGCCGACCGGAGAAGACATAAATGTCGTCAGACAGGTAGATGGCTTCATCAATATCGTGGGTGACGAATAACACCGTCTTGCGGAAATCCTCCCAGATCTCCAGCAGCCAGTTCTGCATGGTCAGCCGGGTCTGGGCATCCAGTGCGCCAAAGGGCTCGTCCAGCAAAATAATATCCCGGTCGTACAGCAGCGTGCGGAGCAGCGCTGCCCGCTGGCGCATGCCCCCGGACAATTCTGCCGGATAATGGCCGCCGAAGCCTTTCAATCCATAGCGGTCCATCAGCGGCTGGGCCCGGGCTACCGCTTCCTTACGCGGCACCCCGCGGATCTCCATGCCCAGAATAATGTTATCCAGGATCGTTCTCCAGGGGAGCAGCATGTCCTTCTGCAGCATATATCCGACATATCCGGTCTTTGAGGCGATATCATCACCGTCAGCAAGCACGCGGCCGGTAGACGGCGGAATCAGACCTGCTATGATATTGAACAATGTGGATTTGCCGCAGCCGCTGGGGCCGATTATACTGACAAATCTGCCTTGTTCTATGGAGAGATTCGTCTCCTGCATGGCGATAATCTCCTGGCCGTCACGGCGGAACCACTTGCTTACACCGGCAATCTCAATCTTTGCTTTCATAGACTCAGCTCCTTATTAGGTTTAATAGCATTTGTAAGCCCGGATAAACAAAAAGCCGCCAGTTTTAGACACAGCCCCAGAGGGCAGATGTCCGAAAACTGACGGCAGGTCGGCTCTCCGGAAGATCAGAGTTCCAACGTAACGTTCAGGTAATGCTCGAGGTCCTTCTCCAAAATTATGATCGTACCCGAATACTCGGTCTCCACATCATAATCTTTAAGAACGGCCTTGATATTCACTTGAAATTCATCCAGAAATGCCTGCTTGATTTCACACTTGAATACTTCATGCAGCACCAGATTAATCTGGCGGCTGGCCGTGGCATCATGGGTATCCAGCACCTTCAGTACGGGTACCCGGCTGTTAATGGATAGAATAATAATCTTGTTCCCCATGAAGTCGACCTTCTGCTGCTTGACGCCGGCGTTAAACAGCTTCTTGTTGATTTCGTTGTAAATCCGTAAAATATCCTGTTTCCATTGTCCGGCGGAAGCGATCATTGCGATCACACCTTCATAGCTATTAATAATGTTACATTATGTCACAATAACGTCAACAACTGCATCATTGTCCACCGCTTATACATCATTATAGATAAAAAGGTAGAGTTGTCAATAAATTTACGTAAGATAAATTAACACGTTAATTAATATTTCGGAATATATGTAATGTTAGTTTACACATAAAAGCTATCATCCTAAATATTTACAAAACAATACTAATGAATTATAATAACTACGTAACTACGTAATTACATAATTTCGAAAGCAGGTGATCTTCTTTCATGACCCGTGACTTAAGCAGCGAACTGGATACGCTGAAGCAGCAGGTGGCCGAGCTTCAGGCGGCAGTCCAGCATTGGAATACAGAGCGGAGAAGTTTGGCAGCCTATGCTGCTCCGCCGGAATCTTTGAATTCAGCTGCAGAAGCGGAGCAGTCCGGCGCGGGACCCGGATCTGTATTTTATTCCGGCCATGCCCGTCTTAACGGACAAAGCTACCGCTGGGAACCCCAGGAGCGCCCAATGGAACAGCTGCTCGAAGTGAACAACGAGAAATCAGCCAAAGTACTGGCGGCATTAAGCAACCGGCAACGGCTGGACATTCTGAAATCCGTCATTCAGGAGCCGCTTACAGGCATTGAGCTGGTGGAGCGTCTGGGTATGGGCACTACCGGCCAACTGTATCATCATCTCAAAGCATTGACTGGCGCAGATTTATTAGTGCAGGAGAGCGGAGGCCGTTATGCTTTCCCTTCTCATCGCCTCCTCCCCTTCCTCCTGCTGCTAGCTTCGGTTAGTACTCTGGAGGATACAAGTGACTATATGGACACGATGAGAACAAGAAATAACGCGGGGATCTACCTGGGTCCTGCACAAAATTTCGATGTTCATCACCTGCTGTGGGCCGTTATCGAGAATCCGGTGATGGAGCATGCAGCCGGATATTGCAGCGAAATCGGGATATTTCTGCATGATGACGGAAGCGTAACCGTAACGGACAATGGCCGGGGGATTCCGGTAGCGTCTCTACCAAATTCCAATATACCGGCTGTTCAATCCATTCTGACCGATATTCATAGATTTAATGGAGACGGAGCTTTTAAGGTGCCTGGTGCTGAGCAGGGAATCAGCATTGCCGTGGTCAACGCCCTCTCCGGCAGACTTACCGTTGATATCCGGCGAGGCGGCAGAATGTACCGCCAGGAATATAGGCATGGTGTGCCGCAGTCCGGACTGATGACGGTTGGAATCGCGAAGGATACGGGGACGAGTGTGACTTTTAAGCCGGATCAGGAATTTCTGGGCACAGGCTTTGAACAGGCACGGCTGAATGAACACAGTCATGAGCTGATGAAGGCATATCCGGGGCTCTCCATCTTCATTAACAACTAAACCGGGTGAATGAAATGAAAGGAGACTGCTGCTATATGAAACATGAAACGATCTATAGTCATGAGGATACGCTGAAGATGCTTGACTCTCTTTTTCGGGAAGAAGGGCAATGGTGGGATCAGTTCTACGGGGACCGGAATAAAGGGATTCCTTTCTTCAAGGATCGTCCGGATGAGAATTTGGTTGAATACGTAAGCAAGCGGCATATTACACCCGGCAAGGTGCTGGAATTAGGCTGCGGGGGCGGCAGAAATGCGGTTTATCTGGCTCGGCAGGGCTACGCCGTGGATGCCATTGACATCTCTCAGGCAGCGGTAGATTGGGGAAGGGAACGCGCCCGCAAACATCAGGTGGAGGTGAATTTCGCCCGCAGCAATATTTTTGACCTGAGCCTGGAGCCAGGCAGCTACGACCTCATCTATGACAGCGGATGTTTCCATCACATCTACCCCTACCGGAGAGTTACCTTTCTCGATTTGGTGAACAGGACGCTCAAGCCTGGCGGGTATTTCGGACTGGTCTGCTTCGCGGCTGGCGCCATGGGTGCGGAGATCACGGATTGGGAAGTATACCGGCAGCGGAGCCTCCGGGGCGGATTAGGATTCAGCGAGGATAAACTTAAGAGCTTTTTCAGCGGTTTGGAGCTTATAGAGTTCAGACGCATGCGCCAGATGGATCAGGAGGATGCGCTGTTTGGTGAAGCTTTTCTGTGGACTGCCTTGTTCAGAAAAAATTAACGGCGTACTTCTCTTCTTCCACATCCACACCATGTCAGGTTTGGCGTAAGTGTACTGCTCATCAACCCTATCGTTGGCACATTGCATTCGGTTTTTCGCATACATTCTACTTATCTCTACCTATCGTATTCAGCCAGCCTAAAAGGATCGCCGATCGACAAAACGCCGCTGCCCTCGGCTCCTGACTAACCGGAATTCGACCGGGACTGTATATCGGCTTTCCGCCGCAGCAGTGCTGCAATCCACATCACAAGGATAACCAGGGCAATCCCGCCGGCCAGGATATAAGCATTATAGAACAGGTTGTTGGTATACTGATTGATCCAGCCGAAGCGGAATACGACGGAATCCTCATCTCTGGTAAAACCCCTCAGATGCACTCTCAACGCATCGACATATCCCGCTTCCAGCCAGATCGCGAGCGGCAGCACAATAAGCGCAGAGACGGCAATCAACAGACTTGGAATGCTGAATACGGATTTCAACCGGAATAATCTATAGAGCACCATGCCCGCACTGCACAAAAGAATAATGCCAAACAGCCATCCCGCCGCAAGCATGATAATTCCCGGATTGCCGTTGCCGGATATCGTTCCGCCGGTTTTATATGTGAATGTCATCCCATCCGTCAATACTACCAGGATGATGTTAATCAGCAGCCATATCAGCAGTTTCCGCCAACCCTTGCCCATATCCATTCTCCCCTTTCCATAATTAAAAAAGGCTGAGTGCCCGTTATAGATGCGCTCAGCCTGTCTCATGCAGCCTATTTCCTTCTATTCCACCCGTTCTGTAAACAACCGGCCGGCGTAGTCACTGATCAGCTCACGCATGGCCAGCTTACTCCGCCATTCTGCCGGTATACCATCCAGCCCGTAATACGCTCCGGCGATCTGGCCGTAGACCGCCCCTGTGGTATCGGCGTCATTGCCCAGATTCACAGCGAGCAGTGCGCCCTCCGCAAAGCTGGAGGATTTGTGAAAAGCCCACAGTGCCGCCTCCAGCGACTCTACTACATATCCCGAGCCTTGGATATCAGGCGGCTCCTTGATCCGGTAGGAGCCATACTTAATATTCAGCATATGCGGCGTCAGGCTGTCTTCATTCAGCCAATCACGGTAAGCCTCCGGGGCCAGCATGTCCTGCTTGCTCCACCCGTGCAGTCCGGCAAGGATGTACGCCGCGAGCAGACGGCAGGCATCCAGACATTCAACTGCGCCATGCGTCGTTCTTGAACTGAGCGCCGCATAGCGGATAGCTTCTGCAGGGTTCTCTGCGTAGTACATGACCACCGGCGCAAGCCGCATAATGGAGCCGTTCCCGGCAGAATGAGGATCCTCCGATCCGCTGAACCCTTCGCCGCCGGCTTCGAATTGATGCAGCGCTGCGCGTGTCGCATTGCCGATATCGAAACATTCGCCGGTACTGCTGAGCTCTCCTTCGCGGTACCACTTCACATAACGCTGCATCTGATCCACAGGATCAAATGCCTGCTTCGTAAGCAGACTCTCCGCAAGGCAGAGCGCCATTGACGTATCATCGGTCCACTGTCCCGGCTGGAGACCAAATACCCCGCCGCCGACAATATCCGTAAGCGGCTCAAAGGTTCCGGGTGCTTTGAACTCAGCGGTCGTTCCCAGCGCATCTCCAGCGGCCAGACCCTGCAGGCAGCCCTGGTAGCGGTCAGCATTCAATGTCATTTGGTTTCCCCCTTTTTCCTCCTTCTTACGCTTGCAGCTATACTATTGCTGATTAGAGCGATTACGGAGTACATGATGCCATAGAACAACGCACCGCTTCCGTCAAACAACACGTAGATGGATAACACGAACAGCGGCAACGGCAACAGGCATACCAGCAGGTTGAAACCCAGCTTAAGTCCCGAATCCGCAGCAAGAATCAGCACGGCTGTGGGATTCACCAGAACCAGCAGCAGCAGCCAGCTGCCAAGATCCTCCATTACCCCGGAACCGCCGCTTTGAAAATACGGGATCACCAGAAACAATACAAGATAGACTACAGTGTGAAGCAGAAGCTTGCGGGATAATGGCGTCAGGTTCAGTTTATTCACCGGGATACTTAAGCCCCCATTGTTCACGCACACCGTCCAGCAGCTTAAGAATCGCAACGGACTCATCCAGCGTCATCACCGGGCTTTCCGTCAGCCCTGCCTGGAGACAACGTCCCACTTCCTCAGCTTCAAAAGAATACCCGATCGAAGCACGGTCATCCTCAAAGGTCTCCACCAGCTCCCCGCCGATATACAGCTCAGCCGATTTCGGATTTACCAGCGTGCCTTTGACCACGATATAGCCTTCAGTTCCATAGACATAGGCTTCTTCATGCAGCTTCAGGCGAATCCCGCCGTTCAGGGAAGCCGACTTGCCATCCCCATAAGACAGCAGCAGGGAGAAGTGCTCGTCCACACCAGTCTCGCCGATATGTACGGTGCTGGAGACGGCTTCCGGGTGAGGTCCGAATACCATCGACGCGAAGGAGATGGGATAGATACCGACATCCAGCAGGGCTCCGCCGCCAAGGGCCGGGTTCAGCAGACGCCCCTCCGGATTCCAGTCCGCGCGGAAACCAAGATCCGCTTTGACCAGCCGCACTTCGCCGATACGCTCTGCTGCGAGCCATTCTCTAACCTTGGCATTGGCCGGAATATAGCGGCTCCACATAGCCTCCATCAGGAACAGCTTCTGCTGGCGGGCATACGCCACGATTTCTTCCAGCTCTGCACTGTTCACGGTAAAAGGCTTCTCACAGAGCACGGCTTTACCGGCACGCAATGCGAGCAGCGCATTCTCTTTGTGGAACGGATGCGGCGTTCCAATATAAATCGCATCCACTTCAGGATCGCTGACCAATTCCTCGTAGGTGGCATATGCCACAGGGATGCCGTGATTTCGGGCAAACTCATCTGCGCTTTCCTGAGTGCGCGATCCAACCGCATAAGCCACACCATTGCTGGCATGGGCCAAATCTGTAGCGAACTGATGGGCGATCCAGCCTGTGCTGAGAATGCCCCATTTTATCATGTAAGCGTTATCTTCTGTCATTAGTTAAATCCTCCTCTTAAATGAAACTTAGTCCCTATGATTCTTTGAACCACTCATCACTAAAGTGACGAGATTCCTAAGTACGGAAACCTAATGGCTTCTAATTGATTAGGCTATCCCCGTAATTCCCACGGTTAGAAGTCTTATCGCTTCATTTTTAAGATTTAAACTTGCGTTAATATCTCGATCGTGATGGCTTCCGCATTCTGGACAATCCCATTCACGTAAGGCAAGATTCTTAACGTCTTTATTTTTATATCCGCAACTTGAACATCGTTGACTGCTTGCGAAGTTCTTGGCTACGACTACAACCTGTTTGCCGTACCATTTTCCTTTGTATTCAAGCATCCTTCTGAATTGCGACCATGACACTTCGCTAATCGCTTTGGCAAGGTTACCATTCTTAAGCATATTGCTTATGGATAAATCTTCAATTCCGATTACATCGTGGCTTTTGATGATCTCGGTTGAGATTTTATGCAAGTAGTCGCTCCTAGCATTGGTTATGTGTTCATGTATACGTGCAACTTTCTTTTTTTGTTTCTGATAGTTCTTGGATTCGGCAAGAGGACGCTTTTGCGTAAGCGCCAACTCCTGTCTTCTAGAAAGTATACGTTGTGCATCGGCTAGCTTTGCTTCCAGCGTACGAAAGAATTTAGGGTTGCCAAATACGGTGCCATCCGACAAAATCGCAAAATCCTTCACCCCTACATCTATTCCGACTTCTTTATTCGTTTGTTGAAGGGGCTCTACATTCGTTTCTACAAGAACAGAGACAAAGTACTTACCCGAAGGATTACGTCTAAGGGTCACATTTAAAATACGCCCTTCTACCTCACGACTTTTCGCAAAGCGAACGAGCCCAAGTTTCGGCAACTTTATCTTTTTGCCTACAAGAGCAATGTTTCCATTCGTGAAATTCGTTTGATAGGACTGGGTAGGATTCTTTTTACTTTTAAATCTTGGAGCGTCATTCTGCTTCTTGAAGAAACGTTTAAACGAATCATCTAGGTTTCTCAACGCATTTTGCAGTGAAAACTTATCCGGCTCTCTCAGCCAATCGATTTCTTTTTTCAGATTCGTGAGTTCAGAGCAGCAGGAAGCGTACGTTAATCCCCTGCCTGTTTCCCTGTATGCTTCATTCCACTGGTTCAGAAAGTGATTGAACACAAAGCGACTACATCCCATCGTTTTTGCAATCTGTATCTGCTGTTCTACGGTTGGGTATATACGGAATTTGTACGCTTTATGTGTTAGCAGGGGTCTCACTTCACTTTCTGATTTTGAATATATTCCCGTATCTGCTTCTCTGTGTTCTCACTAACCGTAGCTACAAAGTAAGAGGGATTCCATAGATGACCGCCCCACAATTTCTGTTTAAGTGGAGGAAACTCTTTGAACAACAATCTTGCTGACACTCCCTTTAAAGCCTTAATCATGGAAGGAATGGCGTGTTGCGGTGAACATTCTACCAGCAAGTGAATGTGGTCGCTGTCACTTTCCATCTCCGCAATCTCAAAGTGGTTGTCTAATGCGATTTGGCTAAGGATTTCTTTAAGTCTTATCTCTACATCATTGAGCAATACCTTATGACGATATTTTACGCACCAAACAATATGATACTGGATGGAGAATACATAACCTCGTCCATACTTAATCTCAGACATATGTAGTCACCTCTTATTCATCATAACATATGTCATTAAAAAAATCGGTTTTTTCATTGATAATAAGGCATATAAGTTATTTTTCAATCGAACACATGTCGGAGATTTAATATATCATAGACATGCCTTATCCGAAGTTTCCTAACTTACGACTAAGTCACGAGTTTGCGAAAACTAATATATCAAAATGTGCCTGGTGTGTACATGATGCCCGCTTCCCGCCGTCCGCCGGGGCAATATTATCAGCCCCTGCTCTCCACCCGCAGCAGCAGAATCCGTTCCTTGAATCCGCCGCGGCGCTCCGCTTTATCAGCACGGATCTGTTCCAGAATACCGCTGTCCCCGCCATGGGTTACCGCCAAAGCCTGGATGACTTCCAGCAGATCCGCCAGCTCCTCGAGCGCTTGTCCGTCATTGTCCTCCCGTAGATACTCTGCCAGCTCCTCATGCAGCTTCGCACGCAGCTCCCGTATATATTCCTCCTCGTCCATGATTCTTGTCCTGCAGGTTTGCCCGTTCGCCGCAATTAGCGCCGGTATTCCGTCACGCACCAGTTTCGGATAATCAGCCAACTTCATTGCCTCCTTGGGGATGTATTGAATTTATAGACATATTTATGTACGATCACCGGATGAATCCAACCACAAATCATAATTCATTGAATCAAACATAATCCATTGAAGCTAGCTCATACTTCAGAAGTGAAGCATTATCACCAGCAGTCACACCAATTCCCCTTTGTTCTGCCGGGCAGTGCCGCCTTCGAAATGGAGGGTGAAGAGTTTGTTCTGAACCCGCAAGCGGGTATAGAGGTCCCCCTTTAGTACACCATCAAATGTTTAACAAATCAACTCATCCGCCGGTGAAAAGGACTGAGAATCCTCTATTGCAGCAAATCAGATGTATTCGCTGGCCAAACGGACTCAGAATCCGTTAATTGACGGTTCACACCCCAGGCACTATATAGATTGAACCGGGAAAATCCCACTGCGGGGATTAGCCGTGCTACAGAGAATGTTTGACTTCCGGCCACTGTTAGGTTTGTATTTCCTGATTTAAACTGCTGTTCGCAGTAGAAATACAAACCTAAAGGCGGACGCTATCGCTCCTACAGTTCAAACTTCTCTTCCGCCACTCCACCCTCGTTGTGTATTTTCAAGTTCAAGCTATACAGCATATCAATTCTTATACTCGAGCCAAAAACTCTCCCCGCCAGCCGCGAATCCGCAGTGACGGGGAGAGTTTCTTATAAACAAGCTATTCCTATATTATTTGCTCAGTACAAGCTCCAGGCGGACCTCAAGGTTATTCTCGGTATCCAGCACAATCGAATGCGGATTGCTCATGCCGAAATCTTCAAAGGTAACCATGGTTGTGCCCGACAGCATTAGCTGTCCGCCGCTGTATACGGCCTGCGAGTCAAACGTAACATCCTTCTCTATCCCCTTGACTGTCAGCGTACCTTGGAGCTCAACCGGCACCGCTGTGCCCTCCGTCCATTCCGCCGGAAGCTCCGAGAAGGAACTCACGGTAAATGTGGACTCCGGGAACTCCGTCACTGCCAGGAAGTCTGCTCCCTTGACATGCTCGTCCCGCTGGCCATTGCCGGAATCCAGCGCACTCATCTCTACGGTTCCTTCGCCCGTCATCGAGCTGGCATCCTCCAGGTTCACATCCCAGTTTCCGGTAACGGAAGGGTCTACGAAGTTAACAGTTTCTTTGGAAGTTGTCACTGACCAGTAGACTTTGGACGTATCCGCAATGCTCCAGGCACCGTTCAGCTGCTCTGCCGTAACTGCAGCACCAGTCGCTGCCGCCGCGTTCGCAGTTCCCGCCTCCTGGGTTTCAGTTCCCTGATTCTGCGCAGGAATAACAGATTCGATCTCAACATTATTGCCCAGGCTATTGTTAAGTAACATGAATGCTGTGATGGCTCCTGCGATAACGACTACGGCTGCGATTAAGGCGATTGTTTTCTTCTTCATCTTATTCCCTCCATCCAATTCTCTGTATGCCCTATTAGGCTTGGTTCCCATTCTAACAAAGCAATATGTCGGGAAGAAGTCAAAGCACACCGGCCCGCAGTATGGTAGAATTGTCGTAATTTTAACTAACACATAGCCGTAGCCCTGGGAGAAGCATTCCCCGCCGGGCCTGAGAAGGAGGCTGAATAGATGAAATCCATTCTGATTGTTGAGGATGAGGAGGCGATTGCCCGTGTACTCGGTGCTTATCTGCGAAAAGCGGGCTTCCACGTCACCCGTGCCGCCGACGGCCGGAGTGCCCTGGAAGCCTTCGAGGTGGCGCCGCCCTCGCTGATTCTGCTCGATATTATGCTGCCGAACATGGACGGCTTCGAGCTGCTGGGACTGATCCGCGAGAAAAGCAGCTGTCCTGTCATTATGCTCACGGCCAGGGACGGCATCAATGACCGGCTGGCGGGACTGGACGGCGGGGCCGATGACTATATGTCGAAGCCGTTCATTCCCGAGGAGGTTGTCGCCCGCGTGAATGCGGTGCTGCGCCGCCCCTCGCAGTGGTCGGACGGCAGCCGCAAGCGCCATTTCGGCAGCCTGTTCATTGATTACACTGCGCGCAGTGTGTTCTTGAACGGGGCTGAGGTCAGCCTTAGTCCGCGCGATATGTCCGTGCTGCTGTTCCTGGCCGAACGCCCGAATCAGATCTGCACCCGGGACCAGCTGCTGGAGCATGTATGGGAAATGGATTACGAAGGAAGCGACCGGGCCGTTGACCTGTCCATTAAAAGACTGCGCCAGGCGCTCTCGCACTGGCCGGACAGTGAAGGAGAGATCCGTACCCTGAGAGGAACAGGTTATCAATTATGGACAACATGAATAACAGAACAAAGAAACCCACATCGATTCTCTCCTACTGGACCGTCCGCTACCTGCTGATTATCAGTATCGGGCTGCTGCTGACGGCGCTGGTAACCTTCTGGTGGATTCAGCAGGAGGCGATGAACAACCGGATGCAGACCACCGGCCTGCTGGCACAGGAGATTGCCGACCGCAGCGTCGGCACAGACGGACAGCTCGCCATCACCCAGGGCCTCGACAAGCTGGTCGAGGACCGCAAACGGTTCTTCAAGGTAACCATGGAGATGTGCGTGATCATTACCGGACCGGCGGGCGAGCTGCTGTATTCCCAGCCTCCGCTGACGGATGAAGAGATGCGGCATAAGCTGAATGATACGCTGACCGATTCGCGCAGCCCGGAATTCAAGGCCGCCGCTGCGCAGATCCAGGGAGATCAGGGAACGCTCGGGCAGGTAATTGTCCTACAGTCCAAACGTTCCCTGCGTCATATCCCGCAGGAAGAGATCACCTTCTTCTCCATCATCATTGTCTTCCTGATTATCTTAAGCTGGCTGACGATCTACCTGTTGTCGATCAAGCTGGCCAAGCCGATTCAGCGGGTCGCTGCCGCTGCTGCACAGATCAGCGGCGGCCAGTATAACATCGTTCTGGAGACCGGAGCCAAGGAGCGGGAAATCCATGAACTGCTGGTATCCTTCCAGGAGATGGCAGGCAAGCTGCAGCAGTTCGAGCAGTCCCGGGCCGTCATGCTGGCCGGAGTGTCCCATGAACTGAAGACACCGGTCACCTCTATTAAAGGTCTGCTTCATGCGGTCCGCGAGGGTGTGGTCGAGGGGGATGAGGCCGGAGAGTTCCTGGGCATTGCCTTACACGAAGCCGAGCGGCTGCAGCGCATGGTCGCGGATCTGCTCGACTATAACGCGCTGACAGCGGGCATTGTCGCTGTCCGTCATGATAGGCTGGAGGCCGCTCCGCTGCTGGAGGAAATCCTCTATCAATGGAAGCTGACCCAAGGCGAGGATGTCTGCGAACCCATCCTTCATCTGCCGGAGAGCCAGCTGTTTCTGCGGGGAGATCCGCTGCGTATCCAGCAGATTATCGTCAATCTGCTCAATAACAGCGTGCAGGCGAAGGCACAGGACCGCAAGCTTCAGTTAACGCTGGAGCTTGCGGCCACGCCGCAGAACAGCGCCGAAATCACGGTGACAGATAACGGATCGGGTATTCCTCCGGAGAGCCGGGAGCTGATCTTCGAAGCCTTCTTCCGCAGCACCGCCAAGCAGAGCGTGCTGCGCGGACTCGGGCTTGGCCTGACCTTCAGCAGGCTGCTCGCCGAAGGTATGGGCGGCAGCCTTGAGCTTGGCAGCGCCCCGCAGCAGGGCTGCTCGTTCGTGCTGCGGCTGCCGCTTGCCGGTTAAGCCGCTTAAGGGCAGTAACAGTTACGGCAGGCTATATAGTCCACTGCCCGCCGGCATGGTATAATCAACTGACGAAAATGCGAACCGGAGGCTGCATATGCTTACTTTTGAACAGAAATTAGCTATTCTTGATTCCTACCCCCAGCTGGAACGGCGGAATGTCTCGCTTGGGCGGGTGAACTACCACTTCGAGGAGAGCCGGCACGACAAGAAGACCGTTGCTTCCCATATCCACCCGAACGGCAACGGCTTCGTCTATGCCGGCCTGCTGCGTGGCTATGAGAGTGATGACAAGGGTCTCGTGAACATCAGGAATTATTCGGAAGCTGAACTGCGGGAACTGGTGGATGCTTCGATTGCGTCTCTATCCATGTTCATTCCCGATGCCCCTGCTCCGGCCAAAAGAAAGAAAAAAGCGCAGACTGGTGCTGAATCTCTATGGAAGAATGAGGATGGCCACACGCTGAGTCTCAGATTCGAGGAAGATCTGTGGTACCTGTATGCAGGCCTCCAGCTGGAGATGGCCTTCGAAACCGTAGAAGAAGCCGGGGAGTATTTGGCGGAAGAGGGATTTGTCCGGGAACAGGAGTAACTTCCTGATTACCCGCCAGCTTCCCTGTAAGGTACATTCAACGCAAAGCCTGTAAACCGCATTTTATCTGCGGAATACAGGCTTTTTTAAATCCTGCCCATAATACAACATTTCCCTCGTAATCCCGGCTATAATCGGAAATTGTTGTACAAAAGGCAGCATTCCTCTTCCCACATAGCGGTGAAGCGGGACAATTCCTGTATTTCATACAACAATCTGTCCGAACACCCAGGTATTTTAGGAAGCAAGGTTGTACTACGTACAACAATTAAGCCCATTAAGCCTAAACCCTATGAAACTTAAGAATTCCAGGTTCTCCCGGCAACGAATCCTTTATGGGCGGTTTATGTCTTTGGCAAATTTATAGTATTTATAGGGCAACCCCCTTATACTATAGCCAATGCTATGATTTCCATATTTTTCTTAAGGAGGATGAGCAATGAACAATCCGGAAGGCGGAGCTCCCTTTACGAATCCCGGAGGGCCAAATTCAGATAACGGGCAACCGCAGCCCCAGCGCAGAGCATCCGGGCAATGGGACAATCTGCTCCAGGATGAACGCGTCAGGCAGGCTAAGCGGGTCAGCAAACAGTACTGGGGATTCTTCTTGAGTGCTCTAACCCGTCCTTACAGTACGATGAAAGAGGTCCAGGCCGCCCAATTGTTGAACAGTCTGATTACAATGGGACTGACGGCAATACTGTCAGCCCTATATTTTCTCACCTGGTTCATCAAATGGGATATCTCGCCAATCATAGGACCCGGATTTCTGAAGCCGCTTCTATTAACGGCTGCAGGAATTGCCGTTGGCTGCGGGACTACTTATGCCGCACTCCGGCTGGAGAAAGTCAGCTTCGATCTCAAGCTGCTGATCGCAAGATTCGGCACTCTGCTCGTTCCCGCTGTAGCGCTGCTGGTTCTGGCTATCCTGTCGCTGATCCTCAGCCTCTATTCCTTCTCAGCTATCCTGATTGTGCTGTCCTTTCTTTTCGTCTTTGCCAGCATCAACACCGTGGCGTTTCAATATCCGCTGAACACCTCCAACCGCGGAATCGATACCCTATACCTGATTGCCACTGCAAACGTTGCAACCGGATATATATTCTACAAGCTGGTAATGTCGGTATTGGCTGGAGCAGCCTACGGACTGTTCAACAGCATGTCCCCCTTTGGCCTGTAAACATGTAATCAGCATTGCCCTGACCAAACAGGAGGACCCGGTCTACGGGTCCTCCTGTTTGGCATGCTCTTTAGTTGGGGCCGGTTACTGGGTTGCCGGCATTTGAACCTCTTGCGCCTCCAGAGCTTCCTGCGGAACCTTAATCTCCGTGATTTTGTTATGATCGCTAATGGTCGCCTTCATCTTCATATCCATCGAGACGGTCTGTTCACCGCTGATCATATCCATGACCAGATTAACATCCGATGAAGTCGGGAAATAAGTCTTCTTGTCCACGGTGTAAGCGATGTTCATGCTCTTGATATTCATCTGCTCCATCATCGCAGTCATCTGGCTGTCTACACTTCCGCTCTGGTTCAGATAGCTCTTCGCCAGATTCTTCACTTCTTCGCCCGATACTTCTGCTGTTATCAGATAATTGTCACCTTCCTCGGTGATTTTCGTCTGGTCAGCAATTTGGTTGAACTGCTCCAGCTGCTTCTCAGGATTTGCAGACTGCTGCATAGTAGCGGTCAACTGCTCAGTCATCGCAGCCGGCATTTTAACCCACTGCCCGTTCGTCAGCGAGAAGAAACCGTCTGCGGTTACGTACTGCTCCATCTTCTGTTCTCCCTGGCCTGCCAGAGTCATAACGATCTCCTGATGCATTTCCAGCGGATCTTTAGTGTATTCAGCGTTCACTGCCATCTCAATGGCCTGTTCCTGATTGGTTTCGCCCTGCTTCATCACCATATTCTGCTGAATTTGCGAGTTCATGGCGAAGCTCTTCAATTCCGATTGTGCAGCAGCCGTCTTCTGCAGCAGTTCCTCCAGAGCCGGAACGCCGGCGGTTGTCTGTTCGGCTGGGGCTGTAGTGGCGGCAGTACCGGCAGCTGCTGCCGGGGCTTCAGAAGCATCAGCAGCCGGCTGAGCCGTATCATTGTTGCCGCATGCGGTTAAGGCAGCAGACAGAATAACCCCCATGAATAATGCAGTCCATTTTCTCAAGTTGTAATCCTCCTAATCGTTATTGGCAAGATGTGTTAGTGCATGTCAACTATTAACCACGGGAGATACGCCTCTAACATTTCTTTAAGAACTAACATGAACTGTAAGAGTAACCCGGACAGCAAAAACAACACTATGAAGACAGGGAAAACTATGGTTAGATGAAGGAGAAAACCTAAAACCTAGAGGGAAAGAAGCGTGAACCCGCATGAGTTTTGAAATCGTAGAGGCTACCCTACCGGAGATTCAGGCCGCTCTGGATTCCGGAGAAATCACTTCCAGACAATTAGTCCTTATGTATCTTGAACGCATTGCAGATCATGACAAAAACGGCCTGACGATCAATTCCGTGCTGGAGATTAATCCGGATGCGCTGTTCATCGCTGAATCCCTGGACGTGGAACGACAGCTTCAGGGGCCCCGGGGACCGCTGCACGGTATACCGGTATTGCTGAAGGACAATATCAACACAGGGGATAAAATGCATACCAGTGCGGGTTCGCTGGCTTTGGCGGATTCTTTTGCCCAGGAGGATGCCTTCATTGTTACCAGGCTGCGCGAAGCCGGGGCGATTATTATGGGCAAGGCCAATATGACGGAATTCGCCAATTTCATGACGAACGGCATGCCCTCAGGCTTCAGCTCCCGGGGCGGTCAGGTGCTTAACCCTTACAATATCTCCACGCCGACAGGCGGCTCCAGCGCCGGATCTGCAGTGGCGGTTGCCTGCAATTTCTGCTCCGTGTCCGTAGGAACGGAAACCTCGGGCTCGATCCTCAATCCCGGCAACCTTGGATCGGTCATCGGCATTAAGCCTACTGTGGGAATGATCAGCCGCTCTGGCATTCTTCCGCTCTCCAATACGCAGGATACCGCCGGACCTATGGCGAGAACCGTCCGCGATGCTGTACTTCTGCTGAATGCCCTGCTTGGACAGGACAACAGTGATGCCTCAATGGGTACGAATACAGGCAGACTGCACGCGGATTACACGGTCTTCCTTGATGCAGACGGCCTGAAGGGTGCGCGCATCGGGATTCCGCGGGATTATTATTTCGAGGAGCTTACAGACGAACAGCTCGCGCTGTTCAATGCCTCAGTGGACAGAATGCGCGAGCTCGGGGCGACCATTATTGATCCGGCAGAGATTACAACTGCACGGGAGATCAGCTATTCCTCTGTGGTGCTGAATGAGTTCAAAACCTCACTTAACGCCTATTTGGCAAAACTGGGCCCGGGTGCTCCCATGCGAACCCTGAAGGATATCATTGATTTCAATCATGCCCATCCGGTAGAAACACTGAAGTTCGGGCAAGCCACCCTGCTGGATGCCGAATATACCACCTCCGGCACCCTCACCGAGCCGCAGTATCTGCGCGACCGTGCGACGGATCTGCGGCTCTGCAAGGAAATGGGTATCGATGCCACTATGCGGGAGCATCAGCTGGATGCCCTCTTATTCCCGGCTGACTTCGGCGCACGAATCACGTCAAGAGCCGGTTACCCGTCCATTGTAGTACCGTCCGGCTACACATCGGCCGGCGCCCCTTTTGGCGTAACCTTCTCGGCACGGGCCTATGAAGAGCCGGTGCTCATCCGTCTGGCTTATGCCTACGAGCAGAATTACAAGGTCCGTAAGGCGCCTTCACTGCAGAGCTTCATCTAAATTCCTTCATAGTCCCTGCAAGCTGTAAGCCGCTAATCGGTGGCTATGCCCATGTGCCTGTTGCCTTCATGGGACAGGCCCCAGGTGCGTAGTTCATAGCTGCGGATACCCGACGTTACGTACGGGTCCTGCTCGGCGATGTCTGCCGCTGCTTCGCGTGAAGCTGCGCGGATAATGACCATCCCGCCGGGACTGTCACTGAAGGGACCGCACAGCACCAGCTGTCCACTGCGCTCCAGCTCCTGCAGATGTCTGACATGCGCCCGGATGATATCCATATCTCTGCGGTCCTGTGCAGTCGGGCTCAGCAGAATAACATAACAGACATCCTCGGTAAATGCGGTTTCCTGGTTCATGACTCTCTCCTCCTCATTCGTAATCGCGCTGGCTCTCTTCGTCCGCAATGTTCTGAATCTCCTCTGCATGCATCAGATAGAGTTCATAATCACCTTCAGCGTGCAGCTTCATTGCCCGTTCCTTGGTGAATTTCGCACTGCCTTCCGCAGCATCCTCATCGTAGAACAGCAGAATCCCGTCGCTTTTGCGGAACAGCAGATCGTCTCTCGCCCTGAACTGCCAGCTACCGTCATAGGGTGCATTACTCACAGCTCCGTAGTAGTCTGCTCCGGCAATAATACGGCGGTATTCATTCTGCTTCTCTTCCTTCCACTTCTCTTCCGGCGCAGCATGGGCTGTAATGATCCCCAGCTTCAGTCCGGGGTATTGCCGTTTCAGCTCAAGCACCACCTCGCAAGCCCATAGATCGACGCCGTATTGGCCGGGAGTAATAACCCACTCCACCCCCTCCTCTATCAGCGGAGCGAGCCGGTTGGCGAGCGCTTTTTTGATATAAGGAATACCCTGATGTTTACTGTCGTAAATCCCGAGCTCATGCGCACGGTAGCCTGTTACCAGTAAGGTTTTCATGTGCAGCCTCTTTCCTGAACGCTTCATTCCTGTTCCCTGTCAAATCCACTCTATTATGCATTATATAACATTTCACCAAGCGAAACTTACGGGAAAGCTCTGCCTAACTTTAAGCTTGCTTTCAGGTTGGCCGGCAGCCCATACCCAGAGCAGTCCGGCAGCCATCTCCAGATTCATACGGACTGTATGGCGTCCGTTACCTGGCGGAGAGGCGGCGCCCGTCATTCCATTAAATTCTTATCTGTATAAGACCTATAAATAAAAACCGGATGCGTATCCACAAGAGTGCATCCGGTTTTTATTTTATATTTTTTAGAGAAAATGACTAAATCTAAGCAATCTTTGGAAAACTTCATTAACACGGATTCTTAATTTCTGCGGCTGGGGGTTGATCAGATTGCTTGCTACCATTGTATCCTATATACCCGACTGGGCAATCTTTGGTCAAGCGGGTGTTGCACTGCTCGTTCCGCTTGTCCTCGGATACTTGTACAAAGCTTTGTACCTGCTCGTAGGGAGCGGACGGGGACAGACTGGCTACGGCACCAAGACCGTTCCCCGGTCACAAGCACTGTCTGCAGCCGGGGCAAAAGCCGGCACACCGTCTGCAATCCCCTTCAGCGGCAACTACACTACCGACCTGCTCGCGGTGAAGAATGCTATCGGTGCCAACAGCGACCTGCATATCCGGGAATTTATGATTGCGAATGGCGGAGGCCGGGGAGCGCTGATCTACGTAGACGGCATGCAGAATGACAGGATTCTTAATATGCGGATTATGCAGTTTCTGATGTACGAGATACCCCGCGGACCGGTGTCCTCTGCAGAGCTTGCCAACCAGCTGCTGCCCTTCAGCCAGTTAAATGAAGCAGACAGTGTACGGAGCTTCAATAAATCCGTCCTCTTCGGCCACAGTGCCCTGCTGATTGAAGGACTGCCCTGCGGGCTCCTTATTGAGCTTCCCGGAGGAGCTAACCGTGCAATTGCAGAGCCAGTCTCCGAGGCCCTGCTGAGAGGCCCCCGGCTGGGCTTCTCCGAGGTGTTAAGCGAGAATACCTCCATGCTCCGTCGTCAGGGATTCAGTGAGCAGCTCGAGATGAAGACGTACCGGATAGGCAATACCATTCAGAGGGATATCGTTCTGGCCTACATGAAGGATATCGTCAATCCAGAGCTGCTGGAGGAGGTTAAGAACCGTATCCACAAAATAGATATCGATTTCCTGGCCGAATCCGGCTATATCGAGCAGCTGATTGAAGACAACTACCTTAGTCCCTTCCAGCAAGCCCAAAATACAGAACGGCCGGACAGGGTCATTAGCGCGTTGCTCGAAGGACGGATCGGCATCCTCCTTGACGGAACACCCTTTGCTCTGATCGTGCCGGTGACCTTCAGTATGCTGCTGCAATCACCGGAGGATTATTATGAGCGCTGGCTTCCCGGCACCAGTCTGCGGCTGCTGCGTTTTGCCGCTGCATTCCTGGCACTGCTGGCTCCTTCCCTGTACATCTCGTTCATCTCCTTTCATCCGGGACTGATTCCCACAGAGCTGGCGATCTCCATCATCAAGACCAGGCAAGGTGTCCCCTTTCCTTCCCTGATCGAAGTACTGATTCTGGAGGTTGCTATCGAGATTCTGCGGGAAGCCGGCATCCGCCTACCGAAGCCGATTGGTCCGGCCATGGGTATCGTTGGCGGCTTGATCATCGGCGATGCCGCAGTACAGGCAGGCATAGTCAGCCCATTTCTGGTCATCGTTGTTGCCGTGACTGCCATTTCATCTTTCGCTATTCCAATGTACAGTGCGGGAATCACACTGCGGCTGCTGCGCTTCGTCGGTATGATGTTCGCGGCAATGCTCGGGATGTACGGGACCATCCTGTTCTTTCTGCTGATCTGCAGCCATCTCACTAAGCTCAAAAGCTTCGGCGTACCGTATCTCACACCAGTATCACCTTACCGGCTGAGTGACTGGAAGGACCTGTTCCTGCGTGCCCCGCTGGCTCTGATGAAACGCAGACCTGTGATGATGAAAACCCGGCAGAATAAACGAAAGTCATAACTGCGCCTACACGGAAGGAGGATTGCCTAATGTTCATACGCACCGATGATAAAATCACGTCTACACAAGCGGCCGTTTTCTTGAGCAACACTTTGCTGGGTGCAGGTATTCTTACACTGCCACGCAGCGTAAGCGAAAGTGTCAAGACCCCGGACTCCTGGCTGTCCGTCCTGCTCGGCGGAGCCATCGTAATGCTGGTAGTACTCCTGATGGTGAAGATCAGTCAGCAATTCCCGGGCAAAACGGTGTTCCAATATGCCGGACAAGTTTCAGGCCGGGTGATCGGCGGAGCCTTATGCCTGCTGCTGATCCTCTATTTCATCATTATTGCCGGCTTTGAAATCCGTACAGTTGCTGAAGTGACTATGTTCTTCCTGCTGGAAGGCACCCCGATCTGGGCAATTCTTCTTCCGATAATCTGGCTCAGTACATACCTGGTGTACGGGGGCATCAATTCCATTGCCCGCGTCTTTCAGATTGTGTTTCCAATCAGCCTTATGACTCTGTTCATTTCTTATGCACTCAGCTTCCGGATGTTTGATATCAATAATCTGCGCCCTGTGCTCGGCAATGGACTGGCCCCTGTGTTCAGCGGCCTGAAATCTACTGTGCTTATATTCACCGGCTGTGAGGTTACGCTGACACTCGTAGCGTTCATGCAGAACCCAAAGCAGGCAGTCAAAGCGATGCTTGGAGGCCTTTCAGTCCTGCTCGTTATCTATTTGCTGACCGTGGTCATGGTTATTGGCGGCATCTCTGTGGATTCGGCCGTTACCAGCACCTGGCCTACAATTGATCTGATGCGCAGCTTCGAAGTTTCGGGCTTCATCTTCGAACGCATGGAATTTCCGTTCATGGTCATCTGGCTGATGCAGATGTTCTGCAATTTCAGCAGCTTCTTTTTCCAGGCCACACTCGGCATTTCGCAGATCTTCCGGCTTAAATTCCACACCATTCTTTATGCTTTGATTCCGGTTATCTTCATTTCGGCTATGCTGCCTAAATCGTTATCAGATCTGTTCGCAGTCGGGGATGCTATCGGGAAGATGGGAACCGTCCTGTTTCTGCTGGTGCCCGTACTGCTCTCAGTTATCTGGCTCATCCGTGTGAAAGGGTTGAAACAACATGTATAGAAGAAGGCTTATCCTCTTAATGTGCAGCCTAATCCTTCTGGCTACACAGACCTCCTGCTGGAGCAGTAAGGAGATTGAAGATCTGGCGTTATACACCGGCATGGCCCTGGATATAGGTGAACTCACCGATACAGAAAAGGTACTTCAAGAGCAGGGTGCAACTTATTACAAACAGAATAAACTTACGGCCACAGTGCAGGTTGTTCCAGTTAATTCTGTAGGAGGTAAGGAGCAACAGGGCAACAATACTGATTCTCAATATTTTAACTTAGCGGGAACCGGAGATTCTGTTCTGGAGATCTTCCGCCAGTTCTCTATTCGCCGGGACCATCCGATTATAGGGCATCACCTCAAGGTTATTGTGCTATCGACCGAGCTGCTCAAGCAGCAGAATATGAATCAATTAATGGACTTCCTGCTTCGCGACAATGATATCCGCCCCAGTACGATGGTGTTCTTAAGTCAAGGCCGTGCAGCGGAGACCCTTGCCTCCATGCAAAAAAATGAGATTCCTTCATTTCACATCAGAAGTATGATCCGTAACCAGATCCGGACAAGCAAGGTGCTGAGCCCGGTTATTTTAACCAAACTGGATGCCCTGATGCACTCCAAACGAAGTTATGCGCTGCAGAATCTGGTGAAGGCGAATGACGAACTTGAGTTCTCCGGTGCGGGCATTATTAAAGGGGATAGCGGACACTGGGTAGGAGCGCTGAATCAGGAGGATACCGAATGTCTCTCCTGGCTGACCAATGAGGGTGACAGCGGCACGATCAAAACCTACGATTGGAACAAAGAACCAATGACTTACGAATTAAAAGCAATGAAAAGTAAGATTAATACCAAAAAAGACGGTGACGCCCTGGCCTTCGAGGTTAAAATCACTACGGAAGGAAGGCTGATTGAAACGTGGGATGTAGAGAAATCCCCCTCGGACTTACAGCATTCAAAAAAAGCAGAAGAGCTGTTTAAAAAGCGGCTGGAGCAGATGATGCAGTCGCTGATTCAGAAGCTGCAGTCCGAATATAAGACCGATGTCGCCGGTTTCGGCACCAGACTCAGTATCCAGGAACCAGCGATGTGGAACAAGGTGAAGGATCACTGGGATGATGTATTCAGCCGGACGCCTATCCATATCACCGTTGAGCTGAAATTTACGGACTTCGGCTCCTTAACCCAATAAAAAGAACACAAAAGCCGGCGCCCTGTAATTACGGGCGGCGGCTTTTCATAACCAGGTATTATATTTACTGTTTACTGTTTATTGTTTATCCGACAAAATTAGCACTCCGCGGCCTGGCACTACAGTGGAACCGCTGCATTTCTTGCCTGATAGCAGGTCTGTCCGTTCATCAGTGCCGATATCTGCACTAAGCTCCTCTGCGGAATGGTTGAGCAGGAACAGGTAGGATACGCCATCCTTCACACGCTGAACGGACTCGATGCCTTCCGGTGCACTTACCAGTGGAGCAATACCGTTCTCTGCGCTTACCGTAGCCAGGAATGCGCGCAGGAACGCACCATCGGGACTGGTGGCTACATAATAGGCTTTGCCTTCGCCAAAGCGGTTAACGGTCAGAGCGGGCATCCCCTGATAGAAGTCAGTGCCGTACTGGGCAAGCACCTCCGCACCTTCGGAATGAATCAGATCGCAGAGCAGACCGCAGGAATAGGAACGGTTAAGCTGACCCCATTCCTGATTCATCACGATTTCATTGCGCATATCCGGCAGCAGGGCATCAATCTCTTCAGCCCAGATTCCCAGAACCTTGCGCAGCTCTCCAGGGTAGCCTCCAACGGTAACCAGATCGTTCTCGTTAACGATACCGCTGAAATAGGTTGTAATGAACGTTCCGCCCGCTTGAACGAAAGCTTCAACCTTCGCCGCAAATCCTGGCTTGATCATATACAGGACCGGTGCAATTACAACCTTGTACTTCGTTAGGTCCTCTTCTACGCCAATCAGATCCGCTTCTATATTCTGCTGATACAGCGCATCATAATATTTGTGAACCTCGTTCACATAATCTAGCGCCACCGACGGGCCGCTAGAGAGATCAAGCGCCCAGCGGTTCTCCCAGTCATAGATAATACCGATCTGTGCTGCACTGCGTGCATCCAACAGCTCATCGCCCAGCTGTTCCAGCTCCCGTCCAAGCTCAGCACATTCACGGAATACCCGGGTATGCTCATGTCCCACATGCTCAATGACCGCACCATGATACTTCTCGCACGCACCGATAGACCGGCGCAGCTGGAAGAACAGCACCGTGTCCGCGCCGCGCGCCACCGCCTGATAGCTCCACAGGCGCATCACGCCCGGACGTTTCAGCGAGTTGTACGGCATCCAGTTCTGCTGGCTTGGCGTCTGCTCCATCAGCATGAACGGCTGGCCGTTCTTCAGGCCGCGCATGAGGTCATGCGTCATCGCTGTATGGCTGACCGGTGTATCCAGAGCCGGATAATTGTCCCAGGAGATAACGTCTATATATTTAGCCCATTCGAAGTAGTCAAGCTCCGGGTAGAAGCCCATCATGTTGGTCGTAATGGGAATATTGGTACTATGCTCCTTGATGGCATCGTACTCAAGCTTATAGCATTCCAGCAGGCTGTACGACATGAATCTCCGGTAGTCCAGCGATATCCCCTGGAAGTTGGTCCGGTTGCCGTTCCACTCTTCGCTGAGCTCGTTCGGCACCACGATTTCCTCCCAGTCATAGAAGGTATGACCCCAGAAGCGGGTATTCCAAGCTTTGTTCAGTCCGTCAAGCGTTCCGTAACGTTCCTTCAGCCAGTTGCGGAAGGCAACTTCAGACTGCTCGGAGTAATCATATCCGCCATATTCATTGGAGATATGCCATGCCACCAGTCCCGGATGATCCTTGTAGCGCTCTGCCAGCTTGCCGGCCAGAAGTGTCGAATATTTGCGGTATACCGCACTGTTCGGATTGGAGTTGTGCCGTCCGCCGAATTTACGCTTCCTGCCCTGGACATCGACCCGGGTAACCTCAGGATAACGGTGAGCCATCCAGGCCGGATGCGCTCCGGTTCCGGTAGCCAGACATACATAAGTTCCATTCTTATATAGACGGTCAATCAATTCATCCAGACCGCTGAAATCGTACGTCTCTTCGGACGGCTGAAGCGCTGCCCAGTTGAACACATTAATGGTAGCGACATCGATTCCTGCCAGCTTGAACATCCGTTCATCCTCTGCCCATACCGGGGCATCCCATTGCTCCGGGTTATAATCTCCACCGTACCAAATCTTAGATAATTTCTCGTTGATCACACTTTGCACATCCTTTATAATATAAGTATATTCTTATTCTAATCACTATCGGTTCCGCTTTATATATAAAATAAACGAACTCATATATAATAATATGGAACTACAGGAGTTGACAATTATGTCTGAGAGTGCCGTGCGAAGAATCGTGTTTGCCCAGGAGAGCGGGCAGCAGCTTCCGATTACCCTCGACAGTATGGGCTATAACCCGAATCAGGAAAAAGTAACCCGTCCTCAAGGCTATCATACTTACCATTGGCTGCAGACGGAGAACGGTGAGGGCATCATCCATATCGATAATAAAAGAATCACACTCACTGAAGGCAGCGGCATTCTGCTTATGCCCGGTGTTCCACACGGCTATGAATCCCTCTCTTCCGAAGTATGGTGCACCTATTATCTCACCTTCGGCGGGACTTCAGCCCGGCATATTCTGGATTCACTCGCGATGAATACCAATCTTCTCTACCGCTGGGAGAATGAATCTCCGCTCCGCTATATGCTGAAGGAGATGCTTGACCGCCATGATGCTTCCGGAGACATGTTCAACCTGGGTGAATCTACGGACGCCTACCGGTTCCTGCTAACGCTGAACAAATATGGGCAGCTGCATAATAATACGGCAATCTCCCGCAATGTGGATAAGCTGCAGCCGCTGCTGAAATGGATGGACGGCCATTACGGAGACCCGGATGTCGGACTCTATGATCTCGCGGCACATCTTGATGTATCCGGGCGATATCTGAACAGCCTGTTTCTGCAGACCTTCGGACTCTCCCCTTATGCCTATTTCGTCCGGCTGCGTATCCGCAAGAGCAAGGAACTGCTTGTGACCCAGCCCCACCTTACGGTAAAATCCATCTCCCAGCGCGTCGGCTTCCGCGACGTCAGCCATTTCGTCGCCACCTTCCGCAAGCAGTCGGCGATTACGCCGGAGCAGTTCAGGAAGCTGCATTAAACAGCGGCACCCCAGCTAAGCCAGCTGGGGTGCCGCTGTTTGATTTTATAACTGTTAATTCACAGCACTGCCGCTGTCCTCCGTCCTATCTGCCCCGCTCACCGCTTCAGGCAGCCCTGCCTTAAGCTCTTCTATAAACTCCCGGAAAGCGCTCGTCATATAGAGGTCACGCCGCCGGATGAACACCGTCGGAACCTCTGCATACTTCTCCGGAAACGGATAAATGCGGATGCCTTCCGTTACATTCATCCTGGTGAAATAGGATAGAGGCAAGACCGCATAGCCAATTCCCGCCTTCACGCAGCCGAGGAGTCCTTCCATCGTCCCGAACTCCATCACCTTCCCAAGCCGGCAGCCTACTTCCGCGAGCCATTGCTCCAGCTTCATCCTGTACAAGCATTCCGCATTCAGGATCAGCAGAGTCTTGTCATGAATGGACCGGATGCCCTGATACTCCATCGTATCCGGAATCACAAGGCCGATCCGTTCATGGATAAGCAGCTCCTGGACAATCTCCGGATGCTCCACCGGTCCGTCCAGAAAGGCTCCGTGCACGGTATGCTGCAGGACAGAATCAATTAGCTCCTTCGCCCGCCCGACCTGCAGATGAACTTCAACATCAGGGTAACAGACCCGGTAAGTGGACAGGATGGCAGGCAGCCGGACGGCAGCCGTCGTATCCGAGCCGACCGTAATCGAGCCTTTGGGAACCGGCGAATCCAGAACCGCCTGCTTGGCTTCGTCCAGCAGCTTAAGAATCCTGACCGTATATTCCATGAACGTCTGTCCCGCTGAGGTCAGCGTGATCCCCCGGCTATGCCGGTAAAAGAGCGGAGTCTTCAGCTCCTGCTCCAATTGCTGAATTCTGGTTGTCACATTCGACTGCACATAGTTCAGGCTTTGGGCTGCTTTAGAGATACTACCTTCTTCAGCAACCGCCAGAAATACTTTAAGAAGACCCATATCCATTCCGCACCTCTCTCCCCGGATCACCCATCAGCCGTAGTGATGGCCTCCATCATTTCCCTTCATTATACATGATCTGCTGCGCAGATTATGATGGAAATATAAAAGAAGCATGCTGCCTCAGCCGAATGGCACACACGAATAGGAGCGATAACCATGGGAAACAAACAATGGAATTTCAAGGTCCCCGGTAACCCTGAGGGTAAAGAATTAGCTATAACTTCGGATCAAATCACAACGGTCTATGACCTGCTGGACATGCTACGGCAAGAAGAGCTTCAGACCCCGCAGAAGGACCAGCCTGCAGGATTGAACCCTCCACAACATAGAACCGTGGTCATTCCCTTCCTCTCGCGCATGCTGGATAAGAGACGTCATCCTTCCGCCTGAGGTTCAGCTCCCTGCCAAGCTTCAGCCTTCAGTCTCCAGAATCTCTACACCATACGCCGCAAGCTCTACCGGGCCAGTCATCAGGGTACCGGTAAAAGCGCTGCGGTAAAGCTTGTTTAGCCCTACAGTCTGAGGCGTCCGGCTAAGATTCAGCAGAAACAGCAGTCCCCCTCTCTCTCCTGTGCGCTTGAATGCCTGTACACCCTCCGGTAATTCCGGGAACAGCTCAAGCCCAACGTCTAGCGCGATATCACTCAAAAGCTTCAGCCAGTAGTTCTCCCCGGCATGTGTTCCGATATAATAAACCTGGCCCGCTCCGAAGCGGTTTACGGTGACCGCAGGAGCTCCGGCAAAGAAATCGTCTTCATACCAGGCGACCGGCTCGGCTCCCGCCGGCCGCAGAATGTCGCACCACTGGCTGCATTCATACAGAAGGCCCTCAGCGCTGCGAAGCGAATGAACTTCGCCTCCGATCGGATCATATTCCTCCACCGTTACACCCGCTGCACGGGAGAAGAGCCCTGGCAGTGGCTGCATTACACAGATGTTGTTCATATTCTTCACACCGCTGCGATGGGTAAGGATCACGATTCCGCCACCTCCGGCAAAAGTCTCCAGCAGTTGTGCAGCTTCCTCATCATGCAGGTACAGGCTCGGGACAATCACCAGCTTGTAACCCTCAAGCGGCTGCCGCCAGTCGATGACATCGCACCCGATACCAAGCTTCGTCAGCGCCCGGTGGTACTGCTTAATGTTATCGTAGTAGTCCAATCCTTCAGCCTGAGGCTGGATGCGCAGCGCAGCCAGCTGCTCATGCGAATACAGGATAGCCGCCTGGCTGATAACCTTAGTCCCCGTCAGCAGCGGAGCCAAACCGTTCACCTCACTGCATAGCTGCGCGAACTCGGCAAATCTCCGCCCGGGCACATTGCTGTGGTCGATCAGCCCATGCCAGAACTGTTCTGCCCCGGCTACGGAGCTTCTCCAGCGGAAATGCACCACGGTATCTGCGCCTCTGGCAATCGCCTGCCAGGCATAAGCGCGGATAAACCCCGGGTTAGGAGTCCGCCACATTGGGAACCAGCAGCCCGGCGGGCCGCTCAGCTGCTCCATGATCCAGAAATTGCGGCGTTTGATGCCGCGGGTCAGATCCAGGGATAGCGCGCCGCTGTAGGGAGCCGTCGTCTGCTTCTTCGGCGAAGGGTTCGGATAATAATCGAAGGCAGCCACATCAAGATCCTCAGCCAGCCCGTGCATGTCCAGCCGCTGAGGATAACTATGGAAGTTGTGGGTGATAAAGTGCTTCGGGCAGATCTCGCGCAGCACTTCCGTCTGCATCTTCTGGAAAGCGATCACCGCATCCCATTGGAACCGCTGGAAATCCAGCAGCAGCGAGGGATTCTGGAATGGTGAGCCGCCGTAAGGCACCGTCAGCTCGTCCCAGCTGCTGTACTCTCCGCTCCAGACCACAGTTCCCCACTCTGCGTTAACCTGCGCGAGTGTGCTGTACTTCTCCTGAACCCACTTGCGGAACGCCAGGTTGCAGCTGTCACAATGGCAATCCAGCATACTGAATTCATTGTCCGTCTGCCAGCCGATAACGGCAGGATGACCGCTGTAATGACGGGCCAGCGCCTCAATAATCCGGCGGCCATACTTCCGCAGCGATGCGCTGTTGTAACAGCGGTGGCCGCGTACTCCCGGATGGAATACACCTCCATCTGCGAACACAGGCAGCACATCCGGGTAGGCAGAAGTCAGCCAGCGCGGCGGTGTCGCTGTCGGCGTCCCGATCACAATCTGAATTCCGTAGGCGTGGAACAGATCCAGCGCCCGGTCCAGCCAGGCGAAATCAAAGGTCCCCTCTACCGGCTCAAGCCGGCTCCAGGCAAATTCCGCCACCCGGACCACCTTGACTCCGGTTTCCTTCATTAATTTAATATCCGTCTCCCACATAGACTCATCCCAATGTTCGGGGTAATAATCCACACCGATCTGCACGTTAGTATAGCTGTTAAGTTCCATAAGCCCCATCACTCCTCCTCATCATTCATGTACAGAAATCTTCTCCATTCGAGTATATATCAGACCGCCAGTTTCCGGACAACCAAAAGAACGCCCCCGCCTCACCTCATATGCTGAGATTGGGCTGGAGCGTCCTGGCAATCCACTTTATCCGGGTTAGGTCCTTATAAGGACTCTCTGTTTAGCACCACATTACAATTACTCGTTGTACTTGCTTTGCAGGTACTGATTATTTCTTCAGCTTATCCCAAGCTGCCTGCATGCTCTTTTCCCAGCCTGCTTCGTCCACTTTACCGGCGATTAGCTCTTGAATGGAACTTGCAAATTCTTGAGTTACACCATCAGGGAATTTCGAAGCCTGAAGTCCGTAGACTTTACCCTCTTGAACATAGTTCCATACATCCGCACCCAGAAGACCGATATCTTCAGGTGTTGCCGGAATGGTGGACAGGGCAGGGATGAATTTCCACTTTTGAACGAGATACTCTTTACCCATGTCGGAAGTTACAAGCCAGTTCAGGAAGGTCTTAGCTTCTTCCTTAGATCCGGAATCCTTATTCACGACTAGGTTGGCAGGAACCCCTACAGACAGCTTATCGTTCATCGCAGGATCGTCGTTGATTGGCATAGGGAACATACCGATGTTCATGCCAGGGGTGATGTTGTCAACCAGAGTCTGTGCCCAGTTGCCTTCCTGCATCATAGCGGTTTCGCCATTGGCGAACATAGCCAGGTGAGTATTAGCATCTGTAGTCAAAGGATTCTTCTGTCCGTATTTCACAGTCAGGTTAAGCAGGTTGCTCCAATCCTTGAATTTCTCGTTGCCCACGATGGTGGAAGTTCCGGCGTTCAGGCCGTTGATGAATTCATCCACATTATCCTGCTGTGCAAATGCTACGCTGATGCCCTGGATACCCAGCAGCCACCATTCCTGGTATGCGTTTCCGAAAGGAATAACATCGATCGCCTGCAATTTTTTTGCTGCTTCTTCAAGCTCAGTGATTGTTTTTGGCGTTTCAGTGATACCGGCTTTGGCGAACAGATCCTTGTTGTAGACATAACCAATACCTTCAAGGTTCATCGGCATACCATAGGTTTTGCCATCTTTAGTCATTGGCTCAGCAGCCAAAGGAATCAGATCCTTCACCCAAGGCTGATCGGACAGATCCTCGAGCTTGTCAGCCCACAGTGCCATTTCAGCGTAACCGCCGTTCGAGAAAATGTCAGGAGCATCGCCGGAAGCGAATTTCGTCTTCAGGGCTGCCCCATAGTCTGCGCCGCCGCCAACCGTTTGAATGTCCAGCTTGATGTTAGGGTATTCTTTCTCGAATTCAACCTTCAGTTCATTCAGGCCTTCCACGATTTCGGTCTTGAACTGGAAAATCTTAACCGTTTTCACAGCGCCGGAAGTGTTGCCAGCGCTTCCATTCGAAGCACCATTCGAAGCATTATTGTTAGTGTTGTTGCCACCGCATGCCGCAAGCACGACAGACATCAGCATTACGCTGGACAGCATCACTGCAGACCGTTTCTTCATCATTTGTATTTCCCCCTTGACTAATTTAACTGCTTAATATGTGGAACGGGAGCCCGGTGATTAACCCTTCACCGAGCCGGCCGCTATTCCCTCAACAATGTAACGCTGCATGAACAGATAGAAGATTACAATCGGGGCAACCCCGATAGTCAGCGCCGGAAGTGCCATATCCCATTGCTTCGTATACTGGCCGAAGAACGAGAAGGTAGCAAGCGGAATGGTACGCAATTCAGGTGCCTGAAGAATCAGCGATGGAAGCAGATAGTCATTCCAGATGCCCAGTGCATTCAGCACGATAATGGTCATCAGCATGGGCTTCAGCAGAGGTAGCACAATCCGGAAGAAAGCCGAGATCGGATTGCAGCCATCCACGGTTGCCGCTTCTTCAATTTCCAGCGGCACCGATTTGATGAAGCCGTGGAACAGGAAGATGGCCATCGGAATGCTAAGTCCCAGGTTGGAAATAATCAGACCCGCGAACGAGTTGTTGACCCCAATGATGTTTACGACCTTCAAGATCGGAATCATGATCGTCTGGAACGGAACGACCATTGCCGCTACGAACAGCAGCAACAGAACCTGGTTAAACCGGGTATTGGCACGTACCATGCGGTAAGCGGCCATTGCGCTGAACAGGGAGATCAGAATCACACTAATGATTGTGACGATCAGCGAATTGCGGAAGGCCTCGGAGAAACGGGCCAGCTTCCAGGCGTTAGCATAGTTTGACCACATGAAGGTCTGCGGCCAGCTTGCCGCATCGCTCAGAATCTCACCGAAGGATTTCACCGAGTTCGCCAGCAGGAAATAGAAAGGAGAGAGGAATAGAAGCGCCAGAAGAATCATAATTACTTCAATTCCAATGTTCCATCTGCCTTTAGTTTTAGCGTTCATTAAGCTTCTACCTCCTTGCTCTTCGTAAGACGAACCTGAATGACAGTGATCAGCGCTACAATGACGAAGAATAACAACGCTTTTGCCGTACCCAGACCGTAACGGTTGTTCAGGAAGGCTTCATTATAGATGTTCATGGCTACGGATTCCGTCGATTTGAACGGTCCGCCTTTAGTCAGCGACAGGTTCAGGTCGAACATTTTGAAGGACCAGGAAATGGCCAGGAACAAGCCGATCGTCACCGCAGGCATAATCAGCGGCACGATAATGTTGCGAAGCACCTGCATCCGGGATGCGCCGTCAATCTCAGCAGCTTCGAGCACTTCTTTGGACACGTTGCTGAGTGAAGCAATGTAGATAACCATCAGGTAACCGGAGGACTGCCAAATGAATACCATGACAATTGCCCAGAAGCCGGTGGTTGCATCCCCAAGCCAAGGAAGATTGAAGAAGGACCAGCCTGTAACATCGCCCATTGTGGCGAACCCTTTAATGAAAATGAACTGCCATATGAAACCAAGCAGCAATCCCCCGATCACATTCGGCATGAAGAATATGGTCCGGAGCATATTGCGTGTTTTTAAAGGTTTGGTCAGCAGATAGGCCAGGAAAAAGCCCACCACATTGGTCAATATTACTCCCAGTACAGTGAATCTCACGGTAAACCAGAAGGATGACCAGAAGTCGGGATCATTCGTAAAAATCGATTTAAAGTTCTGAACGCCCACCCAGCTTACATTACCTGATACGCCGTTCCAGTCTGTGAAGGAGTAGTACATCCCCATCAGAAACGGGATAATAGTAATCAAGGTAAAGAACAATAACGCCGGGCCAACGAAAAATAGCTGTTGACCAAATTGGGACAACTTATTGCCGCGCATTTAATGGCCCCCCTTTCTTTTGCTCACTTACTTGTTTATGATCTAAACATATTATCTGTTTTTTGCAGAACTCCTTACACCTACGCAGGTGATCTTTAGGGTGTAAAATATTGATCGGATGTGACAAGGCCCCATGAAGTGGAACAGTATCCGCACCAAACTGATTGTTTTTTTACTCCTGCCCACACTAATCTGTATTATGGCTACAATGTTCATTAACTACTCTTATACAACAAACTCATTAAGAACCCGGGCTGTCGATGAGAATAAGAATCTGCTGTACCAGGGCTACAAAAATATCAGCAGCCTCATTCAGGAGATCAACCGGCTGTCGCTGAGCGTATACGCCGACTCCGATTTTTACCGCCTGCTTGAAGCCGGTTATGATGATCTGTCTTCTGATATTGCAATTTATAATTCGCTCAGTTACATCTCTACTTCCCAGCCCAACATCTCACAGGTGTACTTATACGGCGTCAAAGACGGCAAGGCTACATTGATAACCGATAATACAACACCCAAGCGGTGGCTGGGGAATATGCCTTACCAGGAATCCAACCTTACGGGAAGCTCCCCGGTTAAAGTACAGGGCACTCATATCAGTAACGCCTACGGGCTGAAGCTGCCTATCATACAGTTCGTTCCGGAGCCGGTCTTTACGCTGCACCGCAGAATTGAACGCATCCCATCTACAGAAGCGCTAGGATTCTTATCGATTGATGTCAGGCTGAGCGCACTTGCCGATATTATGGACCAGCTGTACGAGCAGGATCAGGAGAACCTCTATCTGGTGGATGACAGCGGCACGCTCGTATACAGTAATGACAGCACCACGCTTGGCAAACCGCTGAATGCGGACTGGTATAACAGCCAGATTGCGGATAAGAGTGACTCGCAGGGTTATTTCGAAGAGAGCGGCGCCGTCTTTATATATCAGAGAATCGAAGGCGCGGGTCTCCACTGGACTCTGGTGAAGCAGATCCCTGTCTCCTATCTGTTCCGTGAAGCGCTTGAAGCGGCCCGGATCAATATGCTGCTGCTGGTGCTGCTGCTCATCACGATCATTATCCTGACCGTTCTGGTCTCCTTCCGGATTACCGCGCCGATCAAGCAGCTGACCCGGTATATGAACCAGGTGCAGACCGGCAATCTGGAGATTGATATCCGGCCGGCGGGCAAGGATGAGATCGGAGTGGTCACGGAGCATTTCCGCAGCATGATGGATACGATTAACAATCTGATTCTGCGGGAGTACAGGCTGGAGCTGTCGAACAAAACCAATGAGCTGAGGGCACTGCAATCGCAGATCAATCCGCATTTCATGAACAACACTCTTCAGATTATCGGTACACTCGCTCTGGAGCTGAAGGTGCCGCAGATCTACGGGCTGCTCTCGGCACTGGCCAAGATGATGCGCTACAGCATGTACAATGATGAGAAGATTGTGACGATCCAAAATGAGCTGGAGCATGTCAAAGCTTATATTGAGCTGCAGAAGGAACGTTTTGAAAATAAGTTCAGTTTCCGCTACGATATGGAAGAATCGCTGCTGCAGGCGCTGATGCCCAAGATGATCCTTCAGCCCATAGTGGAGAATTACTTCAAGCACGGTTTCAATCTGGACCGTACGGACGGATTCATCGAGATTACCGCAGCCCCCCTTACCTCCGGACGGATGGAAATCAGCATTCAGAACAACGGTCTGACCATTCCGGCCACCCGGCTGGAGGCGCTGCGCAAGGAGCTGGAGCAGCCCAGAGCCGTTGAGCCTGTTAATCTGAGTCATACGGACAACAAGGACGGTTACAGCAAACGCGATGCGCCCGGCGCCGGCATCGGCCTCGTGAATGTGCTGGCACGGCTGCGGCTGGTGTGTGGGGATAATGCCATGCTGACAGTGGATAATCTTAAGGCCGGCGGGGTAATCATCCGGCTGGAAATTGATATATTAGTGGAGAGTGAACGGATATGAAGGCGCTTATAGTGGATGATGAAGCAAGAGTCCGGAAGGCGGTCCGGCTGCTGGTGGACTGGGATGCCCATCAGATTGATGAGATTCTCGAAGCGGGGAACGGCAATGAAGCCATCCAGCTGATCCGCAAGGAGAAGCCGGCGCTGGTGGTTATGGATATGATGATGGAATCGGGGAACGGTGTTGAGCTGATGACCTGGGTAGATGAATTCGCCGGCAACACCAAATTCATTGTCGTCAGCGGGCATAATGATTTCGATTTCGTACGCCAGACCGTACGCCACGGCGGAATAGATTATATTCTTAAGCCGATTGAAGCAGATATGATTAACAACGCGGTGTCCAAGGCGGTTGCCGCCTGGCGTTCCGAAGAAGCGGAGCGCAGCCACCGCCAGCGTCAGAGCCTCCGGCTGAATGAGATTAAGCCAATCTACGGAGAGAAGCTGCTCTCCGCATTGATTGACGATAAGGTTAATGCCGAAGCCTCGCTGCGCAGGCTTATTGGGGACGGCATCATGCCGCAGAGTGCCAAGACCTCGCGGCTGATTCTTGTGCAGACGGACAGCGGCAACAATCCGCTGCTCAAACGGTTCGGGGGGGACAGCGAACTGCTGTACTACGCCATTGTGAACATCTGTAATGAATTTCTGCAGCAGCAGAATAACGGAATCGCCTTCCGGTATTGGGGCGGCCCCCCGGAGATTGCCATCATTCTCTGGGATGGCCGGGAATCTGTAGTCGAGCTGATCAGCCGGATCAATCAGGGAATCTACCATACCCTGCAGTTCCGTATGCATTTCGGCATCAGCACCGCAGGCCACTTCCCCGGACAGCTGCCGGCGCAGCGCACAGAAGCCGCCGAAGCCCTGCTCCGGAGGAATCTGCTAAGACATGAGGATTATTGTCACTTTGCTCCGGTTGCAGGAGAAGGCGGCTTCCCGGCAGGCAGCCAGGTGCGCAGCAGTGCCGATGCCGAAGCGCCGCTGAATTTCGCTGATGTCCAGGACGATTGGCGGATGGCTGTAATCAGCGGCACTCCCGAAACAATGTCCGCGGCTGCACAGCATTGGACCCATGAACTCAGCCGCCGCGGTGTGGTTACCCCGCAGATGCTGAACTCATGGAAAGCGGACGCACTGCTGTTCCGCTCCCGGCTGGTCCGGGAAGCACTGGGAAGCCTGGCCGACAGCGTGCTGGCTGAGCTTGAGCAGGAGGACCTCCAGCACCCGTCTCCGCTGCCAAGCGGCTACTCCTTCTCCCTGTTCGCCTGGCGTGACTGGTCCTTCGCGCTGATGCAGCGCCTGTCTCAGATACTCTCGGCCAGACAGATTAAAGAGCGGAATCCGATGACGGAGATTATTAAGTATATCGAGCAGAACTACCCGTCCGATCTCTCCCTGCAGGAGGTTGCCGGCAAATTCTATGTCAGCCGCGAGTACGTCTCGCGCAAGTTCAAACAGGAATACGGCATCAACTTCTCTGACTATATCGTCAACGTCCGGATCGAGAAAGCCAAGCTGCTCATGCAGAATCCAAACCTGAAGCTGGTGCAGATCTCGGAGATGGTCGGCTTCCACGACGTCAAATATTTCAGCAAGGTATTCAAGAAACAGGTCGGCTGCTCACCGAAGGATTACCGTGTACAAGTTTCCCCATAACAGAATGGATGCCAGAACTCATTGCAGTTCTCTTGGTCAATTGTCTATACCATGATGGCCGAAAGTGCATATCATGGTTCTGAAAGATGAACTTGCGAAGGAGGTAAGGCGATGAGCGGTTGCGCAAATGTCGGCGGACTTTTCACTTCTACCACTACAATTTTAGTACTCTATATTCTACTGGTGATTATTCTCAAAACATTCTAACCCGGTGAACGCAAAAAAGAGGCTATCCTAAAAGCCATCATATGGCCGCTTGGGATAGCCTTTGCCTTGAATACCGCCCATCCATTAGCCTATAACAGCTTATGAGACAGCCAATTCAAGTTAGGACAATAAAACTATAACCAGCAATTCGTACAGTACCAGGGTCAGGATGGCTTCTTCACTGCTTCCGAAGAAGGCGCGTCCTGCTCCATGATGATTCTGTACCCCCAGGTAAAACAATCCCCTGTCACAGCCGAGAATTCTCCCTGTAACGACTTGACCGTCAATCGTCTGCACCTGGACAATCTGGTTTGCATGTTGTCTGCATACATGGTGCATGTGATGTCTGATCGACTTCATACTTTGAATATAATTCTGATCTGCCTGATACAGCACTTTTGGCTGCACTTGTACTCCCGCTTGCATTCCCACTACAGGCACACTACCCTTCTGTTAATGTACTACATAGTATGCCTAGCCGGTTCAAGGGGTTCTTTATGCTTCTTAAGCGTACCAAGCCAAAAACGCTTCCGCTACCGCCTTACCGGCATGGCCGTTCGGATGCGGATCAAACTCGTCGCTCATATACTCCGGCTTGATTCTGTGATCTGCCGGAGCCGGCACGGACAGCACCGCAGCGATGTCGAACACACGGTTCACACCAGCCGGAGGGTTCGTAAGGATGCTTTCATTGACACTGCGCCAGGCCGTTTCGCGGTCACCTTCGAAGTTGAACGGCGGCACGGTACTGAGAATGACGGAAGCGCCTTGGCGCGCTGACTTGATCTTGGCGATGATATGCGTAAGATCCTCCAGCAGTTCCTCAGCCGAACGTTGCCCGATATCCAGATCGTTAACGCCAAGCACAATCAGCACCTCATCTCCCTGCAAGGCTTTGTGCAGCCAGGCGCCATCCGTGGCCACATCATAGGCCCGGCCCCAGCCGGAGCCTATATTCCACAGCCCGTACTCCGCCCCCAATCCTTCAGCTATTCTTGCCGTCCAGAAGGCGTATTCATCCTTGGCAGTCCGCACTCCCTGTGTAATCGAATCCCCGAGGAATACCAGCTTCTTCGCTACTTCCTTTTTATACCCGAGGAAGCTTGGCAATACCTGCAGCTTATCCGATACGCTGAAAGCATCTGCGGTTTCCTGCGCAGCCAGATTGCCCGGCGCGTCGTAGCCGGAGACCAGCATACCCTCCACGTTGAAGGGAACCGACTTGCCGGCATCCGCCTTAAGGGTCCAGGTAAAGGCCAGATAGTGCCCTTCCGGCAGATCCAGCCGGGCTTCATCGCTCCAGAACTTCTCGCCCGGCTTCACCAGCCGGGAGGCCTCGCCTGCGAAGGTAAACGGAACCTGCGAACCAGGCACGACAGTGCCATCCGGATCGGCTCCGCCATCAGCCATATATGCCGCTTCGATGCTCCACTCCCCGCCCGGTTCACTCGCTGTAGACTCCGCCCCCATGTCCCATGTCGAATCCACAGCATTGCTGTGCCAGAACTTCAGCGTCAGGCTTCCATTCTCCCGCAGGCGGATATAGGTCCGGTATGTATGGGTGAACGGCTCCGGCGAGTTCATAATATGATTGGCGGCTGCGGACAGCGCTGTGGCTGAAGTGAATTCCGGCTGGCTTAGCACTCCTGTATTCACTTTATTGTTCATAGCATTCTATTCTCCTATCGTTTCTTACAGAAATTGGATTATCCAGTTCTCAGCACACCTGTAATGAATGGAAAAGGCGATAATGTTGTACATTCTACTTCTATGCCTGAATAATAGGCAATTTGAGAGAATTTGTTGTACGAAATACATGAATTCCCCCGCAAAGCAGCCGGGAGAAGGCGAAATGCTGCCTTTTATACAACAATTCTGGATTAGGATTGATAATATGAGGAAAATGTTGTATTTCGTGCAGGATTTGCGCGGCAAGAACAGCTTGAGAAGTTCCAATAGCCTCAAATACCGTAACCGTTGTTCAATCCTCAAAAAACTCCCTGATACACCGGGGACGAATGTCCCCCGTCATCAGAGAGCTTGAGTATGAGGCGGTATAAGCTTATTTCAGCGTAATGGTGAACGATACGGATGTAGCTCCGGCGTTTACCTTCACTGTAGTTTCATCTGCCTGCTCCGCACCTTCTACGGAAGCGATAGCGCCAAGATCCTTCACAGCAAATGTGAATGCTTTGCCGCTGCCTTCAGCAGTTACAGTTACGGTGTTGCCGCTGCGTGCAGCTTCTACCTTCAGCTCAGGAGCGCCGTTGATATCGCGTACAGTTGCAGTTGTTGCCTTGCCATCCTCAAGGGAGTACAGACCAAACTTCACGCCTTCAGCGAAATCATAATCCGGACGGCTGTCCTCGCTGCCTACTGCAAGCAGGGAGTTCTGACGTACGAACAGCGGCAGGCTGAAGAAGTCATGCTTCTCCTTGCGCCATGATCCGCCCTCTACGGTTTCACCGTTCAAGAGATGCGTCCAGCGTCCGGCCGGCAGATAGTATTTCACTTCGCCGTTCTCCTGGAAGATTGGAGCCACGAGCAGAGAATCACCCAGCATGTACTGGCGGTCCAGCACTTCGCAGGTCGGATCTTCCGGGAATTCCATCACCATCGCCCGCATCGAAGCCCAGCCCTGCTCATGCGCCTGTCCGGCTACATCATACAGGTAAGGCATCAGGCTGCATTTGAGCTTCGTGAAGAAGCGGGTAACGTCCACGGCTTCATCATCGTAAGCCCAAGGCACACGGTACGAGGTGCTGCCGTGCAGACGGCTGTGGCTGGAGAGCAGGCCGAAGGCCAGCCAGCGCTTGAAGACATGCGCCGGAGCGGTGTTCTCGAAGCCGCCGATATCATGGCTCCAGAAGCCGAAGCCGGAGAGGCCGAGCGACAGGCCGCCGCGCAGGCTTTCTGCCATGGACTCGTAATCTGCGTAGCAGTCGCCGCCCCAGTGAACCGGGAACTGCTGCCCGCCGGCGGTTGCCGAACGTGCGAAGACTGCCGCTTCATTTTTGCCAAGCTTCTCTTCCAGTACTTCAAAGACAACTTTGTTGTACAGCTGAGTGTAGTAGTTATGCATTTTCTGCGGATCGGAGCCGTCGAAGTAGACAACATCCGTAGGAATACGCTCGCCGAAGTCGGTCTTGAAGCTGTCTACACCCATGTCCACCAGGCCGCGCAAGTAACCTGCATACCATTCACAAGCCGCAGGGTTCGTGAAGTCCACGAGGCCCATGCCCGCTTGCCACAGATCTGTCTGGTAAACATCGCCGGTGGCTTTTTTGAGCAGATAGCCGTTCTTCTTGCCTTCTTCAAACAGCGGTGATCGCTGTCCGATATACGAGTTGATCCAGACGCAGATCTTAAGCCCCTTGTCATGCAGGCGTTTCAGCATGCCCACAGGGTCCGGGAACACACGGGAATCCCACTGGAAATCGGTCCATTGGTATTCGCGCATCCAGAAGCAGTCGAAGTGGAACACATGCAGCGGCAGGTCGCGCTCTGCCATGCCTTCTACGAAGGAGTTAACCGTAGCTTCATCGTAGTCTGTAGTGAACGAAGTCGTCAGCCACAGGCCGAAGGTCCATGCCGGTGGCAGCGCAGGCTTGCCGGTCAGGGAAGTATATTTAGTAATAACTTCTTTAATAGTCGGTCCTTCAATAACGAAGTATTCCAGGCTCTCTCCAGCTACGCTGAATTGGGCTTTTTTCACCTTCTCAGAAGCGATTTCATAAGAAACCAATTCAGGCTGGTTCACGAATACGCCGTAGCCTTTGCTGGTTACATAGAACGGAACGTTCTTGTAGGCCTGCTCGGAGCTGGTACCGCCATCCTTGTTCCAGAGGTCAACCACCTGGCCGTTCTTCACAAAAGCAGTGAAGCGTTCGCCCAGACCATACACGAATTCGCCGATACCGATATCCAGCTCTTCGCGCATGAACGTGTTACCGTCCTGATCCGTGATATAGGCCATCGATTTGTAACCGCTGCCTGTAATGCGCTCGTCGCCGCGGTAGAAGTCTACCGACCAGTGAGTTCCCTTGTTGATGACCACGCGGAGTCCGCCGCTGATCAGCACGGTCTGTGCTTCGGTTTCTTCGATTTGAACATGATCGCCTGTTCCCTTAGTCAATTCAAAGGAAGGACCACGGTCGATAACGCCGTCATTATGAATAATCTTAATCCCAACCACACCCGGAAGCGGGGAATGGAATTTTACGGTGAGCAGTGTAGAGTTCAGTGTTGCCGAACGTCCTGTAATCGGAGTTGTCTGCGTAATTGCTGTCAGACCTTCTGCAGTTTTTTCCACCGCATAGTTCTGAACTGCACCATTGATTGTAATTCCGTCGCGAACCAGCCAAAGGCCGTCTGTAAATTTCATGTGTGCACTTGCCACCCTTCAATTTGGTGTTTATAGTTGCATTATAACGATAACAAAATCACAAAACTAATAAAATATAGCTTATTTATAACACTATTTTGATATTCTTCTCTCAAGGAGGGCTATAATGGACCGCACATCGCAGCGATTGCTCAAAGAAGACCGTGAACACGGGGATGTTATGTTTCCCTTGGCCGCCTATTGGATAGAGCTCCCGGCCGGAGCCCCTGTCCTGGATACCCACTGGCATGAGGAAGCGGAGTTCTTCCTGCTGCTTGAAGGCGAGATTCTCTTTCAGGTGGATACGGATTATTTCACGCTCCGCCCCGGCGAAGCCGTGTTTATTGAATCCGGTGATATTCATGCCGCCTACGCGGTTAAGGACACTCCCTGCCGGTTCTGTGCACTTGTCTTTCACCCCGATCTCCTGGCCAGCGCCCAATATGATACGATACAGCAGACTGTAATTCTGCCGCTTCAGGAGAAACGCCAGAGCTTTCCGCGTCACATCACCTCCTCCGTCCCTTGGCAAGGGGAGCTTCTGCTGCACCTGGAGCGGATGATGGAGGCATATGATAATAAAATGCCCGGATTCGAATCCTTTATGAAAGGAACTTTGCTCATCATGCTCTCTCAGATTGCGCCGCCGGGACGTTCGGTGAACTACAGCCAGTCGGCAGGCGTGGATACCACGAAGATCGACCGGCTGAAGAAAGTCATCCTCTATATCCAGGACAATTATCAGGAGCCGATCCGCACCCGCGATCTGTCAGAGCTGATTCCGATGAGTGAGGGGCAGTTCTGCCGGTTCTTCAAAAGCATGACCCGCAAGACGCCCGTCGATTATATCAACTCCTACCGGATCCGCCAAGCCGCAGCCCTGCTGCAGCAGAGTGACCGCAAAATCTCCGATATCGCCATGGATGTCGGCTTCGACAACGTCAGCTACTTCATCAAAGTCTTCCGCAAAGCGATGAACTGCTCGCCTTCCGAATTCCGCAAGGATGCTATGCCGGTAGCCGGTCAGGGCCAGCTTTATCCATAAGATCAATGGAATAATTTCGAACTGACAAATTTAACCGGCCCGTGTAGAATAGCAATTTAGAAGGGCGGGAGAAACTTTGAATACATTTAAGATAATAATAGCGTTTATACTACTGCTCCGCTTCTTAATAACAGGTGATGCAGCAGGCAGCAATGATACCTCCATATACAAGCACCCGCTGGCATCTGATCAAATCACAGACCCTTCCATGGGTGAGATCCGCTTGATGCTGGGAGAAGCAGGTCTTGATAAGTATTGGGATACATTGAAACATCACATTCTGCCCGGATTCTACATGGTTCCTAAAATGACAGATGAAACGGAAATCAAGCTTGGCGCCAGCAAAATCGGGGGACATCCTGATATGCCCTCTTCCTTTCAATGGCCTTCGTGGAAGAACCATCCCATGTCGTTTGTCGCTCAAATCAATCTTGAAGAGTTCCCTATGAATTTGGTTAACCCGGGGTATCCGGCTACCGGAATTCTCTACTTTTTCTACGAGTATGATTATGAGGTGTGGTATAACAGCGATGACTATGATTCAGACAAGAAGAATAATAATGTTGTATATTACTCCCCTGAAACTACAGAATTGGTTCGAATGGAGCCACCGATGACATTATCGGAAGATCAATTATTCAGATCCGCGCTGCTCGAAAAAAAGCTTGAATTAACGATTCCCGATTCAGATTATCTGGAAGCCAACCATCTGATGAACAACGAAACGGACTTGAACCGCTATTCCCTGGAATTCAGACCGAAATTACTGATTACTTACGACCGTGGAATCGGATTCCGTTTCCTGGGCCATATGACAGCACTGCAATACGGAGGTCATCCCAGCGATGAGATTCTATTATTCCAGGCTGATTCTGATGATCAGATCGGGATGGAATGGGACTTGTCCGGTTTGTTGCATTTTTTCATCAAAGCGGATGATTTCAAAAAATTATTCTTCGAGAATATCTATACGTATCGCGTGGGGACGTGAGGTCAGCGGGTTCGATAGGATCGCTCATCTCTCTATTCACCCTCCAATCTGCTTACGGATGCCCGGATACGTTTAAGTTACGTGTAAGGGTGGAGCCATGCCGCTTCCGCTACTCTACTTACAGGAGGCAGATATCCATGAATCAACATGTTACCTTGCCGAGTGAGGTACAGGAGTATTACAATGCCATCAACCACTATCAGCCTGAAGCCTTTATTGATTTGTTCACTCCCGGCGCCAGCGTTAAGGATAACGGTAAAGAGATTGCGGGCAGGGAGGCTATACAGGCTTGGGGGGAAGCAGAGCTGTTCTCTGCCAAGGTCCGCTACACGATCATGGAAATCGAAGAATCCGGAGAAGCCATCGCTGTGACAGCAGAGATGGAAGGGGAATTTAACAAGAATCGCGTTCCCGCTCCGCAGCTGTTCAGACATGAGTTCACGGTGCAGGGCGGTAAAATCAGCACCCTGATCATCACGCTTAAGTAGCCGGACAGGATCATTCTCTTCTAGTATGGTCCGCAACGCGATGCTTTCCCATTATATGCCGGCAAATACCGATTGAAAAAAGGGCATTACCAGGCCGGACACGGCTGCGGTAATGCCCCTTTTTATGTTCCACTCAAGCCCGGCTTCAGCCTGCCTTACGGATTACAATGAAGCAGGTGCTGTCCGGCAGTGCGACCGCCTGCCCGCTCTCATCCATCACCACGACCCGATCCTGCAGCGCCTCCGTATACCCTTCCTGCAGGTAATGGCGGAAGACTTCAATCTTCGCCTGATCACCAAGCGTCTGCTCAATGAACGCAGCATACTGCGAAGGGGTGAAGTATCCAAACTGCTCCTGTACTTCATGGATGTAGGCTTCTTCCCCCCACGTATACGTGTACAGGAATTCCATCGCATCATTCACCGGCATAAGGACCTCCTGACCGCCAAGCTGCTCATACCGGATACTCCGGCCGGCAAAATCCTTCGCATACCGCTCCAGCCACGCCATTCCGTCATCCTCCAGAAACCGCACTCTTCGCTGCTGATCCTCCGGCTCACTCATAATACCGTCGCGGACAATAATGACTCCGCCGTCCGCCAGCACACCGAAGGCGCTGGTTAGCGCTGCAGCAACCGTCCCGTGATTGAACTTCTTCCCATCCAGCGGCACATAAGAATACAGCTCATGCAGGATGGAGGAGAAAATCACCGTGTCGACCGTGCCCGCCTCCACGTAATCCTTCAGGTTCAGCGCATCGCCCTGCAGCACCTCCCAGCGGCGGTCTTCCCGCTGCTTGCGCTGCCGCAATGCTTCAATAACATTGCTGGAGATATCGATGCCGACCGGAATCACATCCGGCATCCGCTGCTCAATCAGATCCAGCAGCACCCCGCCGCCCGGCCCGATGTCCAGCACCTTGCGGCCGGTGACGTAATCCAGAATGACCGCCTTATAATCCGCCGTATCATTCATCTGGCTTAAGTACGTATCCTCGTTATGGAAGCGGTCGAACGCATCCCGGCGCAGATCGAACAGGTCGAACAGCAGCAGCACCGCCCGTTCATACAGCGCCGACTTCTCGGCCTCGGTGCAGAATTCAATCAGCTTCTCAGCCGCCGGGGAGAATTCGAAATGGAAGAACAGCGTATCAGGCAAATGCTCCTTCCGCAGCAGCCGGTGCAACAGATGCGGATTGACCGAAGGCTGCTCCCCGCTATAGATCTCTGTCCAATCCAGCTCAGACAAGTATTTCTCAATGATCCTTTTCTTGTACACGTTGATCTTCTTGCTGCCCTTGTAGTCATAATAAATGCTGTTCATCACCGCTTCGAAGCTGATATGGTGGAGAGCGGACAAATCACTGCTAGCCGAGAGGCTTACTACTTTGAGGAACTGCTCCAGCGAGAAGGTCTGCAGTGCAGATTCCACATACCAGAAGGTGACAGGCTGCAGCGGCTCCAGTACAGCAGGATTGAAGCCCTCCTGCACAAGACTGCTCCACTCCGTCTCATAATCCTCACCCTGCGCGATAGATCCGGAGCGCATTCTCCGCAGACGCTCCTTCATCGGCACTTCAGCATGCAGATTACCCGAGGAGATTACGGCAATCAGCTCCATCACCTGAGGACGAACCTCCTGCCACAGCTCCGGGGCTACAGCTGAGATTATGCAGTGATTCAGCGCGAACAGCAGCCGCTCCAGCTCATCTGCGGTCAGCAGCCCCTGCTCCACCAGTCCGGATAATGGAAGATTGACCGAAGGCGGAACCTCGCCGCGGATCTGCTGCCCGATCAGCCCGTGGGTTTCGATCAGCCGGTGCACGATCAGCCGCTTATCCGCAGAGGCAGCGTCCTCCCGGTCATCCTCTCCACAACGCCAGTACAGCTGTGCCGAACCGATATTATGCACAAATATATTAATGCCGTCCTTCTGCCAGCTCCTGCGCTGCCGGATCGTACCCCCCTTGGCAGTCTCCGACCAGATCAGCGTCTCTTCAGCCAATTCCCTGATCCAGTAGGATAGCGGCAGACTGTCCAGTACACGCAGGCTCCGCTCTACATAATCCAGCACCGGACTCTGCTGCTCCAGTTCCCCCAGCGATTCCACCCGTTCGAGGTTCACAATCGTCTGCTCGGCCTGAGCGATATATTCCAGCCACAGACATCCTTCACCGGGGAGTCTTCCTTCTTCACGGTATGTTTCAATAGCCTGCAATGATTTCAGCATTTGCCTGCCTCCCTATGTAATAACGATCTCTATACAATAGCCCTGCTGGCTGCGGTTGAATCATGAAAAACTGTTCATACAACAAACCGCAAGCTTCTGAAGAGAAGCCTGCGGTCAAGAAAATGCATTACTATTGTATATTGTATACCAGATTGCCGGGAGAAGATAAATCCAATTTAAAGTGCACCTGCATCCCTCGCCGTATAGAAGGACGGGAAAATCGGCCGGTAATGTAGTTCATCCCTGATCCGGGTGGTATCGATGACTCCCTCCCATGGATTGAATTCCTGCTGCTGGGCTGCCGGGGGAATTTCCAAATGATGCAGCTTCAGCAGCTCCGCAATGGAGATCGGTGCATCGTCGCCGACGTTGTAGATCCGGCCATCTATCCCATCTGCGGAGGCTGCGAGCAGCAGGGCCTGACCCACATCTGCATGGTGCGCCATATGCATTCTTTTCGCCGGATTCCAGTTGCCTACGAGCGGGAGAAATTCTGTGATATGCGGGTCCCGCTCACCATAGACAAAAGGCAGCCTTACAATGCGCAAGCCTAATCCATGTTCATGATGAAGCTGCAGCAGCGCTGCCTCAGCCTTGGCTTTGGACTGCGGATAAGCAAACGCCGGCTTCAGCTCGTCATCCTCCTGACTGGGTCCCGCGTTACTTCCGGAGCCATAGACATTATTGGTGCTCGCAAAAACAAACCTTGGCACCCCTGCCTCCAGTACTGCCTTGGCCAGAGCGATGCTGCCATCGAAATTGGATATCCAGGTGGTGTTCTCGTCTACCCCGCGGAACTGAGCTGCCAGATGAAACACAACATCAATCCCCCGGAGAGCCTCCACATAATGGTCCGGCTGCAGAAGCTCGCCTTCTACAATCTCAGCCCCCAGCTGCTTAAGCCAATCTGCCTTGGCAGCATCCCTAATCAACAGCTTAACGTGATGACCGCGCTGCAGCAGACGCGGAACAAAACGGCTTCCTACTTTACCGGTGGCTCCTGTGACAAAGATGTTCATTGTTCAAATCCTCCTAAGTGTATAGATGCTATACTGGCAGTATAATAGAATGCGGCAGTAGCATCCTTCCTGCGTTTATCGTAGGACTACCACTGTCAGGATAAGGAGGAGTTCAACATGGAAGAGATTCCTTCCAGGATGCCGTTAGGAGAATTTCTGCGTTCGCGCCGGGAACGTCTGACTCTTGAAGATGTCGGGTTAGTATCTTATGGAAGACGGCGGACTCCGGGTCTCCGCAGGGAAGAAGTGGCCCAGCTTGCCCATATCGGAACCTCATGGTACACCTCTCTGGAGCAGGGTAGAAGTATCCATCCTTCAGAGGATGTACTGAATAACATAGCAGGCGCGCTGCGGCTAACGGAGGATGAACGTCACCATCTTCATCTTCTTGCCAGACCGGTGCAGCAGCAGGCCGTAGAAGATCAGCAACTGAATACAGGCCTGGAACGGATGATCAAGGCCCTGGAGCCCAATCCGGCCTTCGTAATCGGGAGAAGCTGGGATTTGCTGTTATGGAATCAGGCAGCGGAGTTAGTGTTCGGCTTCCCTTCATTCTCAGAGGGTAAGCAGGAGCGTCCCAACTGGATGAGACTGCTGTTGACGACCGGGAAGCGGAGATTGAATCTGGAGGACTGGGAGAGTAAAGCAGAGGTCCTCGTTGCACGCTTTCGTGCCGATTACGCACATTTCCCTAATGACCCGAGGCTCAAGGAGCTTATCGGAGAATTTATGCAGAGCAGCCCGCTGTTCCGCGAGAAATGGCCGCTGCATGATGTTCAGGTTGTAACGGACTGCCACAAACAGTGGAATGCGCCGGGCATCGGAGAGCTGGAGTTTGAACATGTGACCCTGCAGCCTCAGGGCCATCCGGATCTGAAGATCATGATTTATACAGCTACTGCCGAAACAGCTGCGCGTCTGCAAAGTCTAATGAACACCAGCGAACATTAATCATGCAGTTATGGGTTCAAAAATAACAGCAGCAAACCAGGACATGATTCCCCCCGTCCACGGTTGCTGCTTAGCGGCTGCGTATGGAGCTTACCATTCCTCAACTGGAACTTCGGCGGGTCCTCATGGCTCATCCAGCTCTGGAGCGGACTGAGATTCCCCTATTGAGGAAGATCTCGGCAAATTGCGGGTAATTCGGACTGAGTCCGTTTCAGCCTTATTATGAGTTTTTTTGGTGAAATAAGGGAATCTCAGTCCGCTCAGACCTCCAACTAAAGGTGGTAATGATATATGGCTGCTTCTGAGGATAACAGTCTAGACACCCTGAATTTTGAAATGTTGGTTGATATATCCAAGAAATATACGAATATCTCTAAGCAGAAACGGGTATTAGCTCCGGTAGTTACTTCAACTATATCTCTATATGTAAATGGACTAAGGCTAAATGAAGACGAGGGTGAAGTATTTGTAGTCACTGAGTTCTTCGAATCCCTTACCCGTCAAGGGAGAATCCCTATGTATACCTGCTCGTGTGGTATTTTTGGTTGCGGAGGATTTTATATTGATGTTTTGTATAAGAAAGAAACAGTCATTTGGGGTACAGAACAAGCTACTTTCACCAAGTATATTTTCTCAAGGGGCAATATCGTACGTGTTGCAGAGGGATTGATTAATAAGCTGGTGGAATTACACCAATTGTTACAGGAGCATGGGCTTCAGACTTTTCATGATATTGAAGCCACAAAAAAGCGGCAACCCAGGACCCCTTGTCCCGGGCTGCCGCTGTTTCTGTTTACCAGAATATAGCGCAAAGCTTCTATTATTTAACCTGTTCCATGAACGCTTTGTAATCCTGAACGATCTCTTTAGACAGGGTATGGTGTAAGTAATGCTCCCCTTCAAGCGGGATCAGTTTGCCATGCGCAGAATCCTTCAACTGCCCTTCATGCAGCGTCTGCCAGCCCTCAACATCAGTATTATTGGCTTGTATGAAGAGGAGCAGCGGGAGCTCTTTAGGGAATGTCAAAGCCTGAGCCGCTGTAAAGTTATCATTGAAATGTTTCATTTCATTCATGGTAGTGTCGTTGCTGGAGTTTTTATTCGAGATCATGTTCATCTGCTGCTTGATATGATCATCAAACGGCAGGCCGGCATAGGGATCACCGCCTACTTTCTTGAGCAATCTCATCAGACCTGATTTGTCGAGGAATTTGAACATTCCGACTGGCATTTCAGCATCCATGCCCCCTTGTGTCGGCACACTGCTGTCGATTCCTACAAAAGCAGTCACTTCATCTGTATACTTGTTCACATAATCCAGCCCGTATATACCGGCAATGGAATGCCCCATCAGCGTATAACGGTTAATACCCAGCTGCTGCAATGCCTCATGAATTTCACTTGCAATATTATCGTTAGTCCGTTCCTTATCGGTTCTATCACTTAATCCATAGCCGAACGGCTCAACCGCCACCACCGTGTAGAACGGAGACAACTCATCGATCAGCGGTTTGAAATCCAGTGCCGGAGCGCCCGTGCCATAACCAGGCAGCAACACCACAGTTTCCTCGCCCGTCCCTTGAATCAGTACATTCATCTTTTTGCCGTCTACAGGCACCAGCTGGCCGTAAGACTCAATTTTCCCCAGCTCCGATTTGCTGCTGATGATATTCACTACAAACACAACGGCTAAGAAAAGCACTATGGCGATCATTATTGCCGCAATAGATTTAAGCGTAACCCTAAGCCATTTTTTCATTATACATGCACCTGTCCTCATCGTTTGATAAGATCCTTACGAACCAATAAGGTAAGCTTACACAATGAAGATGTACTCCCCGTGACGGCAATATGAACGGAATATGAACAGCTGCAATTGGAAAAATGCTGCGGCTCTCTGCCCAAGCAGGAGCCTTGAGCTGTATGCCGCAGCAGAAGAGACTAATCCGCCGGTGCAGCGACCGGCAGGGTGACAATGAAGCTCGCACCCCGCCCCGGCTCACTCTCCACCCGGATATCGCCTTGATGGAGCAAGACGATTTGCTTAACGATGGCCAGTCCCATACCGCTTCCGTTATACTGGCGGCTGCGGGAACGGTCGGCCTTGAAGAATCGTTCGAAGATCCGCTTCTGATCCTCTGGCGAGATCCCAATGCCCGTGTCTGAAATCCTTATCGTTACATTCTTGCTGTCTTGTCTGAGGCTGACGCTGATCACGCCGCCATCCCTGGAGAATTTGATGCTGTTCCCCAGCAGATTCGTCCACACCTGATTGAATTGATCATGGTCAGCCGTCAACCGGACGGCCTTCAGATGAAGCTCGAAGCTAATACTGCGGGCCGACCATTGCGGCTGGAGTGCCACGATTACCCGTCTGATTTGTTCATCCAGGCTGAACGTGGTGAGCTGGAGCTGCTGTGACTGCGATTCAAGCAGACTGAGCTTCAGCAGACTGTCGCTCATCTTGGACATCCGCTCCGCTTCGCTGATGATAATATCCAGATAACGGTTCCGCTCGCCCTCCGGGATATTCATCTGCTTAAGCGCCAGCGCATACCCGGATATGGAGGTCAGCGGTGACTGAACTTCATGCGATACATTGGTGACGAATTCCCTGCGCATCTGCTCCAGCTGCTGCAGATCACGCATCATCTCTTCGAAGCTGCGCGCCAAAGCACCAAGCTCACCCTTCTGCTTAATATTCAGCTTCACATTGAAATCTCCGGCTGCGATCCGGCGGGTTGCAGTGGTCAGCTTTTTGATCGGCCGGACGAGGAACATAGCAGCCACCAGAATCACAAGACTTCCTGATCCTAGCGAATAGAGCGAAAAGTTCAGAAGCCATTTCAGCAAAAAAGGGGTGGACGGGGGACCGGTGGATTCTACAAACAGCGCTTTCGTTCCTGCATCCGTTGGGAGCGGCAGCCCCAGAAGAATAGTGGATACCCTGCTCGGATTGACTTGAACAATGTCCCCGGCCAATACTTGCCTCACTTGCTCCATAGTCACTCTAGCCGGCTTATTTCCGTTAAGCTCCCCGTAAGTCTGAAACTGGCCTGTCTCTTCATAAATACGGATATGGTAGGATGAGAGCTGGTTTATTCCGCGTACGAACGCATCCGCTTCTGCCAGCGGAAAGGTGTCGTAGATCCGGACGATGTCCTTCCCGAAGTGCAGCAAAGGGATTTGCATATTCTCGTTCAATTTATCCCGGAATAGCCAAGTGGCCATAAAAAAGGAGATGACCGTCCCCCCGATTACGGAGACCAGGAAGGTCAGGACTACGCGGGTATATAAGGATTTGATCATTCGGTAACCTCAAGCCGGTAGCCCAGCCCGCGCACAGTCTCAATGCGAAAATCAGGTGTGGCCGCAAACCGTTCCCGTAGCCGCTTGATATGCACATCTACCGTCCTGTCATCCCCGGGATAATCTATTCCCCAGATCTGATCGATCAGCTGCTCACGCGTATAGACTTGTCCCGGCGTTCCGGCAAGCTTATACAGCAGTTCGAATTCTTTGAGCGGCAGAGACATAGATTCTGTACCGCTGATCACCTTATAGGTCTGCCGGTCAAGAGTAGTGTTGCCGAACCGTATCATCTGCGCGCTGCCAATCCGGTACCGTTTGAGCAGCGCCCTGACGCGGACTGTCAGCTCCAGCGGATCAAACGGCTTGGTCAGGTAATCATCCGTGCCCAGCTCGAACCCTTTCACCTTCTCCCAGGTCTCGCCTCTGGCTGTCAGCATCAGCAGCGGAAGCTCGGGATTGGCTCTTCTGAGCTCCTTGCATAACGTCCAGCCGTCCATCACCGGCATCATAATATCCAGTATGACAAGATCAATCTGCATGGAGGCGTAGACGGCCAGTGCCTCTTTGCCGTCTGCAGCTTCAGCTGTTGTGTATCCGTCGTTACGCAGAAATAGGCAGACGAGTTCGCGGATGTTCGCATCGTCGTCTGCAACAAGTATAGTAGGCATCCGTTTCCTCTTTTCCTATAGTCGGGCCTGTACTGATATCCAGATATAAGCTTAACTTCCCCTGGGGCAGCTTCCTGTATTCACCAGCACCCGCTATCCCGCTAAGTTCCGAACCGCTGCCGGTACCCGCATTTGCGGCACAGCTCCTCCACCGCTTCACGGCGGGAGAAGCCATAGAACAGGTTGTTCGCCCGCTCACCCTCAACAATCTCGGAGAACGGCGTCTCGTGAATGTTGCCAAGGTTGATTACCCCTTCGCCATCGAGACAGCACGGCACAACCGTGCCGTCCACCAGCACCGCCGCCTGGCTGCGCAGCGCATGGCAGAAGCCCTTGCCGTCGTCCTCCGGCTCATGAAGAGCCGGCCATCTGAACTCGTGATCCTGGTTCAGATAGACACGCGGGGCAATCTTCACCCCGCTGCCGGGGACAACCTTCTCTTCGATCCGGTAGTCGAGCCCGAAGGCCTCCTCCAGCAGAGCCAGCGTCTCGCGGTTGCGGCTTTTCTCCAGATTCGTCCGGTTGTCCTCCGTCAGGTTCCACAGCCGGAACGAGACAATGACGCCCTGGGCGGATATCTCCCGGACGAAATGAATAATCTCCGACACATAGCCTTCGCGGTTCTCGGAGCCTGCGTGGCCGTCGAAGCTGTGCAGCGAGAAGTTCATCTGCCGCAATGCCGGCTTGCCCAGCAGCTTCGGCCCCGCCTTATGGATCAGCGTCCCGTTAGTCGTGATGTTGACCTTGAAGCCTTTGGCATGCGCTGCATCCAGCAGCTCACCAAGCTTCGGATGGAGCAGCGGTTCGCCTTTGACATGCAGGTAGATATGATTGCTATGCGGTTTAATCTCATCGAGTATGGTATGGAACGTCTCCAGCTTCATGAAATTCTTCTGCCGCTCGGTTGGCGGACAGAAGCTGCAGGCCAGGTTGCAGACGCTTGTAATCTCGATGTATACCTTTTTGAAAGTTTTCAAGTTCCGCTCCCCTTTTCCAGTCGTACATCCTAATTCAGGCCGTACATGCCCGTACAGCTATAGATCTGAGGCGTAGCGCAGACCCATCTGCGCTCTGGCATCTTCCATCAGCTCGGCGACCGCCAGGGAATTCGCGTGGCTGTTAATTCCGCTCTCCCGCTGGCCGCTTTTCAACAGATGAATGAACTCCTGAATCTCATAATACATCGGCTCGAACACCTGCGGCAGCGTAAGCTCTTCGATGGTGCCGTCACGGTAATGGATTTTGACCTGATACGGCTGGTTGATCTTGTCGATGACCATCGTCCCGTTCTCGCCCTGAATCTCAGCCGGCAGATAAGAGTCGGCAATCTTGGAATGCATAACCACGGCATCCATATCCGGATAACGCATCACCATGCTGCCTTCGCCGTCCACTCCGGAGGAGAGCAACATGCCCACTGCCTTGACCGAATCCGGCTTGCCGAATAAAGCCACCATGGGATACAGGCAATAGATGCCCAGGTCCATCAGCGAGCCGTTCGAATATTCCGGATTGAAGGCGTTCAGCACTGTCCCCTGACGGTAAGCATCGTACCTCGATGAGTATTGACAATACCCGGCGAAATATCGCCGCACTTGACCCAGCTTATATAAATTATCCCGGATTACGCCAAAATTCGGCATAAAGGTCGATTTCATCGCTTCCATCAGCAGCACATCATTGCTGCGCGCCGCGTCAATCATCGCCTTCAGCTCTCTGCTGTTGGAGGCAGCCGGCTTCTCGCAGATCACATGCTTGCCATGGTTCAGACAGATCAGGGACTGCTCCGCATGCATCGAATTGGGGCTGGCGATATAAACCGCGTCCACCTCTGCGCCGGTTACCATCTCCTCCAGATCCGTATAGATCGATGCCCCTGCATATTTTGCGGCAAAAGCCCGTCCCTTCTCCTCAGTGCGGGAATACACGGCTGTGAGGATAAATTCCTCATTCTCCAGTCCGGCTTGAACGAAGCGGTCAGTAATCCAGTTAGTGCCTACGACCCCGAAACGAATTGTCATGAATGATCCCGTCCTTTTTGTAGATATAAGATTTCATCTGCTTCACATGATATACTTTTCCTTCTATTTCCCGCTGAAACGTATATCGTCGTCCTGTGAAGGACGGCATTTACATTTCTGCTTGTTATACTGAGCTATAACTGCTATTTTCTCATTCCGTGGTAGGTATGTCCACTTTTCATCTGTAATTTCCGACAAATTCCGCTAGATTCCGCTTGTGAAAAAAAGCACCTGCATAAATGCAGCCGCTTCGCCTCTTATGCAGTCTTTTATGCATCGTCTATACGGTGTTCATCCGCAGCGTGAGGCCTATAACAGTACAACAAACAACCCGGGCTCTACTGGGAGCCCGGGTTGTTTGTTAATATTCAGGCGGCGGGCCACTACCCGACCCGCAGGCCATTTTAACCGTAAAAAGCCTGCAGCTGGCGCACAATCTCCGCCTTATCATGATCGACCACGACCTGATGCTGCGGCTGCTCGAACAGGGCAGCAATCTGCGCCGGGAATTCCTGCTTGATGCCGGTCAGGGCAATCGCCTCGTCAAACTTGGCGGGATGCGCTGTCGCGAAGGCGATGCTTGTCTCATCTGCTGTGCTGAACTTCTCGTAAGCCGCAACGCCGCAGGCCGTATGCGGGTCCAGCAGGTAGCCGGATTCCTGCTCATATTTGGCAATGATCTCGAGGCACTGTGCGTTCTTAACGCCGAGCGCGGAGAAGTCGGCCTGCACCCGGGCAAACAGCTCGCCGTCAACCGTAATGGCGCCTTCACTCTGCAACGCTGCCATATATTCGGACAGCTTCACTGTATCCTCACCGAGCAAATAATACAGATAACGCTCGAAGTTGCTTGCTACCTGGATATCCATCGACGGGCTATAGGTGCCTGTGAAGCTGCCCGGTTTGTATTCGCCGGTTAACACGAACCGTTCGAGAATGTTGTTCTCATTGGTGGCGATGATCAGCTTGTGGATCGGCAGCCCCATTTTCTGCGCCAGGAAGCCTGAGAAAATATTGCCGAAGTTCCCCGAAGGCACGCTGATATTCACCTTCTTCTTGTCACTCTCCGGAAGCTGCAGGTAGGCATAGAAATAATAGACCGTCTGTGCCAGAATTCGCACGAAGTTGATCGAGTTGATCGCCCGCAGGTGATACCGTCCCTTGAAGTCGAGGTCGGCGAACAGCTCCTTGATGATCTTCTGGCAATCGTCGAAGTTGCCCTCCACGGACAGGTTCAGCACGTTGCTGTCATCCACGGTCGTCATTTGCAGCTCCTGCACCTTGCTGACCTTGCCATGCGGATGAAGAATACAGATCTTGATGCCTTCCTTGCCGCGAACACCCTGGATTGCAGCCGCACCGGTATCGCCCGAGGTTGCGCCGAGAATATGAATAATTTCGCCCCGCACCTTGGCAATATAGGAATACAGCTCACCCATGAACTGCAGCGCCACATCCTTGAAGGCAAACGTAGGCCCGTGGAACAGCTCCAGCACATACAGGGAGTCGTTTACTTTGTGCAGCGGCGTGACTTCCGGAGCTCGGAAATTGCCGTAGCTGGTGTAGACCATTTCTTTCAAGTCATCATAGGGAATTTCATCATTGGTATAGTAGGAGAAAATCTCAAGGAACAGCTCCTGGAAGCTGAGGCTTCTCCATTCTTCAAGCTTTGCAGGGGAAACCGCAGGAATCTGAAAAGGCACCATCAACCCGCCATCATCCGCCAGCCCCATCAGAACCGTGTCAATAAAGCCTCTTGCTTCCACCTTGCCTCTTGTGCTTACATACTCCATACCGCCTCATCCTCCTGAACCCCTCTTTATTTAACCTGCTGATATTAACTGACCCTATAACAATACTCGCCATCATTCTTAAGTTCAGCTTATATGGTGTTTAATTTTACTTTACATAGTAACACGTTTACGCGTTAAAGTCCGTTAATTATTAGCGTTTCTCATAAAATGAAGCCAAGTTTCGCCCGTATCCTATTCACCGCATGATGCCTATGGCCACTATTTGTTCTGCAGCTGCTTCCAGACGGTTTTGTTGCTGTACTTCTTCTCTGTGCTGACATCCTGGCCGAACCATTCCGGGGCGATGAAGCTCTCCGCTTCCTCCAGCGAATCGAATTCAACCTCCAGCACCGTAAGCTCCAGCTGTGTGTAGAGATCAATCTCCACCGTGGTATCGTTCCATTCGCCTGTAATGCGGGTTTTGACCAGTGCTACAGCCTTCACAGCCTCGATCATCTGATTATATAAACCTGCCGAGATGGAATATTCGATCTCCTGGCGGCTGATGCCCTTGCCATCCTTGAACGTATGAGTGTAAGTAACTTCGCCCGTGTCCAGATCGGTAATTTTGCGCACCCGCAGCTCCTGTCCGTCCTCAATAGCCAGATAGGTCTGGTCAATGCTGTGCCGGGTGAGCACCTTCAGCTGCCCTTCTTCAATCAGCCGCTCCGGGTATTCCGGCAGCAGGAATTTGCGTTCAATTTCCATAGCCATGCTGTTTCTCTCCTCTGTGTACGAGCCTAATGTTACATATTATTTATCATCATAGGGGCGGGTCCTACGCAAGTCAACCGGAAGCGGCGGATTCTTACGGAAACAAGCGGTCGATCGACCCGATGTCATAATCGTTGATGATTTTAAAAGATCCGTTGCTGTACTTGTCTCGCCGGGAGGAGTCACCGATCGAGATATACTTGGCGTCATCCACTCTAATCGAGAATCGGTAGTATTTGTTCACATCGATATGAATCCAATAGCTTCTGGTGAAATCATGCGAAGCATAAGAGCTTCTTAACTTCACGCCGGCAAAAGCATTCATGATCCCCGCGATTTCTGCCGGATCGGTCACCGTGACCACGACGTCATCAGCTGTTTCCGGCAAAGACCGGGTAATTTCTATCGAGGTGATATCCTGCAGGCTGATGCGGCTGGACACCCTTGCCTCGAAGGAAGTGAACATCTGTACGATCGTCCCCACATGGTAAACCGCAAGCCCCAATAGAAAAATAATCAGGAAGATCCGGCCCAGCGTGAGCTTCTTCCGTTTTCCCGGCTTCCCCCGCATTCCAGACCCTCCCCGCTCTCCCCGCTGCTCCACATTCTCCGGCCCGTTCAACCGCTCCGTCTCCGTCACCCCGAGCACCTCCTCCGAAATCAAACATTGCTTCCATTATATACAATATAGGTTACACTAAAAACCCCGCTCGCCAGGTATGTATGCTAAAACCCGCTCCTGCCCGGGTGTTCAGGTACAAAACCGTTCGTTGGGCAAAAAAGGGCGAAGTTTAAAGTATGGGTGAGGGCTTGGCCGGTGCTGCGGGAGCGGCGGCTTGGCAGAGGCTTGACGGGAGTTGCGGCTTGCGGGAGCTGGGGCTTAGCGGTGCTTAGCGGGACTTGGCGGGGAATGGGGGGAGTTGCGGCTTGCGGGAGCTGGGGCTTAGCGGTGCTTAGCGGAACGGCGGGGATTGACGGGAGTTGCGGCTTGCGGGAGCTGGGGCTTAGCGGAACTTGGCGGGGAATGGGGGGACGGCGGGATTGGCGGGAGTTGGCGGATTTGGCGGGACTTACTAAGGCTTTGCCACTCCTCGACTAGCAAGAGGACTGAGATTCCGTTATTTGGTCAGATCAGACGAAATCGCTGGCCAATCGGACTGAGATTCCGCTATGTGTCCGCATATGCCACGTTTTAAGCTCGAAGTCACAAGTTAACGGAATCTCAGTCCGCATCCGTCTCAAAACTAGGCTTTTCCAGTAAATAAGGGCTTGTCAGTCCACTTCACTCCACTGGCGATCCCTATATGGCCTACGCCTGGTGAAACCAAAGGTACTTTGCTCCTCATTAACGCCTGTCGCCACTTTCGGCGGATTCAGGGGCACTTTTGCTCCTCATCCCTGCCTGCCGCCCACTTTCGACTATTTCATTTCCCCATCCAGCCTACTTCTTGCGGATTTAGTGGGATTTATCCCTTTCATTCCTCCATCCAGCCCACTTCCGGCAGAATTAGTGGGATTTATCCCTTTCATTCCTCCATCCAGCCCACTTCCGGCGGTGAATACAGAGGTACTGCTAAATAACAAAGAAGGGCATCCCACCGGGACACCCTTCTCTGCCAGCCTTTCCGCCAGCCTATCCGCTAGCTACTCTGCCAACTCTTCAGCCTAATCCCACCGCAATCCCGGCTCCCCTCACTCGTCCCCAAGCGGGAAGAGCAGCGGCACGACCTTGCCGGCTCCGACATCGATCAGGCCGTGGTCCGTAATCTTCAGCGCCGGGCTGACCGGCAGCGAGTGGGTGCTGATGGACATAATCGGGTTGTAGTGATTATAGCCCAGCAATTCCATCGCCGTGCGCAGCGCGAGCACCTGCTCCGCAGTCTCGGCCAGCGGCGCCTCGGTCAGGATGCCGCCGACCGGCAGCGCCAGCAGCGCCAGCACCTCGCCATCGCAGACGACGCAGAAGCCGCCTTGCTCCGCGATGACCGTATTGGCGGCCAGCACCATGTCCGCCGCATTATGTCCGACAACCAGCAGATTGTGGTTGTCGTGCGAATACGTCGTCGCGATCGCGCCGCGCTTGATCGTGTCTCCGCCGATCAGGCCAAAGGCGCGGTTGCCGTTCTTGCCGTACCGCTCGAAGGTCGCGATGAGACCGCAGCCGGTCTCCTCCCACTGCAGCAGGCCGTCCTTCACTCCGGCCTCCACATGCTTCTCCTCGGTAAACGTGGACACGTTGTTGACCATCATCACGCGGGCGCCGTAGCGGCCGTCCGTTAGCGCAGCAGGCACCGTGAAGTCAGCCTCCGCCAGCGGCTCCAGCTGCACACTCTTATAGAAGTGAGCCGGGAACTGCGGCTCACTCATGACCTGTGCCTGCGGGCGCTTGCGGTCAAAGACCTGCAAGCCCCGCTTGTACACCGCCTCAATCGCGAAGCTGTCCAGATCGGACAGCAGGAGGTAATCGGCGGTTTTGTTCGGTGCGATCACGCCGCGGTCATCCAGCTTCATCCTCCGCGCCGGGGTGAACGTAGCCGCATAGACTGCGTCTTCCGGCGTCATGCCCATGGCGATGGCTTTGCGGACCAGATGGTCCAGGTGGCCGGTCTGCACCAGCGAATCGGTCATGACATCATCCGTCACGAAGCAGAAATGCTCACTGACCGGATGACCGATCAGATACTCCACGACTTCAGGTGTCATCGATTTCTCCTGGATCTCGATGAACATCCCGGCCGCGATCCGTGCGGTCAGCCCTTCGATACTCTGATGGGTATGATCGGAATCAATCCCCGCATAGATCAGGCGGTGCAGATCGAGGTCCAGCAGCTTCGGCGTATGCCCTTCAATCACAAGTCCCGGATAGCGGCTGCGGACATGCTGGAGGATACGGTTGCTTTTCCCCTCAGGATCACGGATCACATCCACAAAGTTCATGACCTCGCCCAGGCAGATCATCCGCTGCGTCTCCATCAGCTCGTCGATATCAGAGATCTCAATGGAGCCGCCCGTAGTCTCAAGCGTTGTCGCCGGCACCGAGCTCGGAATCGCATAGAACATGTCCACCTGGCAATCCCGGCTGGCCCGGATCATCTCATGGACGCCCTCTACCCCGAATACATTGGCCATCTCATGCGGCTCAGGAACAATCGTGGTTACCCCGTGCTGCAGAATGCCGTAGGAGAAGGTTTCCGGTGTAATCATTGTGCTCTCGATATGCAGATGGATATCAATGAGCCCGGGCACCAGGTACTGCCCCTTAGCATCAATGGTCTCAGCGGCCACAAACGTCTCTGCGCCAAGAGGACCAACATAGAGAAAGCGTCCTTCCTTCACGGCCACATTCGCCGCCATAAACCTTTTATAGTAACTGTTGTAGACCTTAGCGTTCAGTATAAGTTGATCTGTATTCATCGTGTATGCTCCTTATGACGCGCTACTGCACCAGCACCAGCTTCTCTTTTGGAAAATAAACCGTGACCTGCTGTCCCTGAATGAACGGCTGCTCCATCTCCTGATTGACCGTGAATACCCCAAGCTCCGTCTCTACCTGATACTGGTAGCTGCGGCCGAGGTACGTGCTGACCTGAACCTTGCCGGTCAAAGCATTCCCCTCCATGCCTGTGCCCGTATCCGCCACGCCGCCAAGCAGCTGCAGATCGTCGGGCCGAATCGCTCCGAGCAGTCCGGTATTCCCCTCGCCGCCCGGCCGCTTAGCCGCCTGGAACTTCAGCTCACCCCTGCTCAGCTCTATATCCGAACCTTCATCATTCCGGCCGTCAAAAGCAATAAAATTCCCGAACCCGATAAAGCGGGCTACGAATTCACTGGCCGGATATTTGAAGATATTCGCCGGATGGTCCAGCTGCTCGATCTTCCCGTTATTCATAACAGCGACCTGATCGGAGATGGAGAAGCATTCCTCCTGGTCATGGGAGACGTAGACGGTGGTGATGCCCAGCTCCTGCTGGATACGGCGGATCTCCACCCGCATGTTGACCCGCAGATTGGCATCGAGATTGCTCAGCGGCTCATCGAACAGCAGCAGATCCGGCTCGATGACGAGCGCCCGGGCAATCGCTACCCGCTGGCGCTGACCGCCGGACAGGGCACCCGGCAGTCTTTTCTCAAAACCGCCCAGACTGACCGTCTCCAGCATCCGGTTCACCCGCTTTTTGACCTCCGCTTCCTTCAGCTTGCGCAGCCGCAGGCCGAACGCCACATTGTCATAGACCGATAGATGCGGGAACAGCGCATAGCTCTGGAACACGAAGCCGAAATTCCTTTTCTCCACCGGAACCTTGGTGTAATCCTTGCCGGAGAACATGAAGTTCCCCGCCTCAGCATTCAGGAATCCGGCGATCAGCCGCAGGGTTGTTGTTTTGCCGCAGCCGCTGGGTCCGAGCAGGGAGAGCAGCTGGCCCTTTTGCAGCGACAGGTTGAAATCCTCTAAGATCAAACGGTTGTCATAAGCAACCGATACATGTTCAAGACTGAGTAGTGACATTGCTCTAGGCCCCCATTATCATTGAATAGGTTATCGTTTGGTGAAATAGGCGAAGCCCATCAGCCGCTCGATGATGAACATCAGTGCTGCCGTGAGCACCATCAGAATGACCGAAATCGCGGCAATCGTGGGATCGAAGTAATTTTGCACATAGGTCAGCATTTGAATCGGCAGGGTACTGATACCCGGCCCCGTCATGAACACGGAGATATCCACATTGTTGAACGACTCCAGGAAAGCGATCAGAATCGCCGCCAGAATTCCTGAGCGGATATTGGGCAGCACGACTTTGAAGAAAGTGTATACTCGGGTCGCCCCCAGGCTCTGCGCCGCCTCTTCCACCGCGAAATCGAAATTCTCCAGACTCGAAGCAATCACCCGGATAATAAAAGGCAGCATAATCACCGTATGTCCGATCAGCAGCCCCGCCACAATCGGCAGATTGTACACCACAATCAGATAACGCAGCAGCGTGAAGCCCAGCACAATCCCGGGAATCAGCACCGGCGACAGGAAGACCGCATTCAGCGTGTCCCGCCCGCGGAACCGGTAACGGCTCAGTGCGTAAGCCGCAGGCACACCCAGCAGGAGCGCCAGCAGATTGCCGAGCAGCGAGATGACAATGGAAGTCCTGAAGGTCTCCATAAAGGCGCTGACCTCAAAGATGTTCTTATACCACTTCAGCGAAAAGCCCTCCGGGGGGAATTTCAGGACCGTGCCCGGCTCAAAGGAAGTAATAGAGATGATCACGAGCGGACCCAGAAGAAAAATAAAGACCAGCAGCGTGTACAGGGACAGCATGCGGTTGCCTTCCTTCATATTCTCACCCCTTCGGATTCAAGCGGTTAGCCCAGGCATTCATCAGCCCGACCACCACAAATGTAATAACGATCATAATTACCGCGATCACCGAAGCAGCCTGCCAGTCATTCAGCGTCATCGCGTTCTGATACAGAAAGGTGGAGACCACCCGTTCCTTACCGCCGAGCAGCGCCGGCGTAGTATAAGCCGTGAGGCTGCCGACGAAGACCAGAATGCCGCCGATGATCAGCCCCGGCACGGTCAGCGGGAAGGTGATTTTGCGGAACGCGGCAAACGGGGAAGCTCCAAGACTGCGCGCCGCCCGGACCAGCTCATGGTCCAGATTCTCCATTACGCCCAGCAGCGTAATAATAATCAGCGGCAGGAACAGATGCACCAGCCCAATCATCATCGCGGTCGGTGTATACAGAATGTCGAGCGGCTTCGCGGTCAATCCCGTGTTCACCAGGAACGAGTTGATCAGCCCTTTTTTGCCGAGAATAATCATCCAGCTGAACGAACGCACAACGGGACTGGTCAGCAGCGGAAAAATCGACAGCGCAAGCAGAAGGCTCTTCTTACGCGCGCTGGCCCGCGAGATATAATAAGCCGCCGGATACCCGAGCACCATGCAGACCAGCGTAGTCACCACACTTACCCGTAGCGTAGTCAGCAGGATGCGGTTAAAGTACCCGTCGCGAAAAAAATACAAATACCCTTCCAGCGTCAGCTTGCCGTCCTGCACAAAGGTGGAGGCTATGGTCAGCGTGATTGGGACCAGCATGAAGACCGCCAGGAATAAGAGGCCCGGCAGCAGGAGAAGCAGCACTCTTTTATTCATTCTCATGACTCCCGTCCTTCTTCGGCTCTTGATTTAAGCTATTCAGGCTATTAATGAAGTACTCCAGAAAAGCCGGCGCGTCCACCTCAAGACAGACCCCGGCGTTGGCCGGCTTGTTCAGCCTGTTCTGGAAATCGCAGACCGTCTGCCCATCGCATAGCTCGCTGCGGGTTTCCACGTCCACATAATACTTCTGCACGGTAACAAACCCCCGGTTCAGCGCCACACCCACCGCCAGCGGATCATGCAGCGCACAGGCCTGCACCCCGTTGCGTTCAAAATAACGCGTACGGTAGTCCGCCGTACTCTGCTCCACATATTCGCGAACCGCCGGAATGCGCAGCTTCGCGATATCCTCCGCGCTAAGCAGCGCCCGGCGGGTTACATCCAGCCCGACCAGCGTCAGCTGCGGGAAGCCCGCAGCCAGCACCAGCTTGCCCGCCTCCGGATCGACGTACATGTTGTATTCCGCAGTCGGCGTAATATTGCCGAAGCCCTGCACCACACCGCCCATCACAATCACCTCGGCGGCATGCTGCGTAAGCTCCGGGCATTTGTGCAGCGCACGCGCCAGATTGGTCAGCGGCGCGGTCATAATCAGCGTGACCTCACCGGAATGTGCCAGCACCTGGCGGATGATGAAGTCCTCCGCCCGCTCTGCTTCCCCCTGCTTCGTTACCGTCATATCGCGCAGTGCACCGCCGATGCCATCAGAGCCGTGTACACGGTGTTCGAACACCGTATCACGGATTAGCGGCTTGTCCGCTCCGCGGAAGACCGGAATCTGCCCGGACACGCCGAGCAGCTCCAGAATTTTGCAGGTATTCAGGGTCGCCTGATCCAGCGAGACATTGCCGCTGACCGTGGTAATTCCCAGGATGTCGAGCTGTCCGCTCGTGACGGCCAGCATAATTGCCAGCGCGTCATCCACCCCTGTGTCTACATCGAGAATGACTTTTTTACGCCCTGTCATCCTTAGCCGCCAATCTCACGGTTGAAGCGGTCTGTCCACACGGAGATATGCTCGTTCACGAAGGACATGTCCAGCTTGCGCAGCTTGCTGATTACCTCTGCACCGTACGTTACGCCTACTGCTTCTTCATCCGTCAGCACAACTTCTGTGTTTACCGGGGAATCGACTTTGGCTTTGGCCGATTTCTCCTGCACTTCCTGGCTCAGCTGCCAGTTGATGAACTCTTCAGCAAGCTCCTTGTTGTCACTGCCTTTGACCACGTTGAGCGTATTCATTACGGCATAAGCACCTTCAGACGGTGCTACGAACTTGGCATCCGGCACGGCTGCCTGGAGATCCTTGAAGTACATTTCCATAATCGGACCGCCGGCAATTTCCTCCTGGCCGAACATATTTACATACTCCGAAGTCTGGGAGTAATATTTGACCACATTGCTGTCCAGCTCCTTCAGCTTCGTGAAGGCTCCGTCTTCATTGAACTCGGTACCGCCCGACACGAGCGATGCCGCATCCACAATCATTGGACCCGCTGTGGCAGTAATCGCCGGCAGCGCCAGGTTCTTGTCGAACTTACTCCACATATCTGCCCATGAACCGACTTCTCCTTCAACAAGTGCCGGGTTATAGGCAATTCCCAGCCGGCCAACGGTATATGCCGGACCATATTCTTCACCGAGCGGCGCTTTGGCGATATCATAGATCTTATCGATGTTTGGAATATTGCTGCGGTCAATCGTTTCGAACAGTCCCTCATTGATAGCCTGCTGCGCATAATAATCAGACAGGTAGACTACATCCACATCGGAGCTGCCCTGGCGGATTTTGTTCAGACGCTCGGCGTTGTTGCCGATCTCGACGACGATTTTGACATTATGCTCTTGCTCAAACGGAGCGTAGACGGCTTCCTTGAAGAAGTCCTCCGAGAATCCCCAGGTAGAGACCACTAATTCCGTTGGCGCACCCGCAGATGTTGCTTCCGGTGTAGCTGCATTGTCCGTACCGGCGCCGTTTGTCGCAGCGGTATTGTTGCTGCCGCAAGCGGCAAGCAGAGAAGTCAAAGCAAGAGCAAGGCCTGTAGTCATTAATTTATTCATTAGTAAATAACCTCCCAAATGTAATTAATATATGCGGTACAATTCCAGCGGTCATCCTATACATACGGCATGTTCTGTCAGTCTTCCATTAAGCAATCGGCAGCAGACAACGGATCAGCAGCACCTCCTGTTGGTAATAAAAACTTGGTTTTCCTTATTTTTTCACAAAAAAAAGAAAAGCATTCTTGTAGGAACAAGAACACCTTTCTTTGTATAAACAAAGGAAAGAGCTACCCCGTTATAGAAGGACGGTCTTCGCTTAAGATAGATCAAAAGCAAAAATCCGTGATATTCAGAATTCAATGACTGAAATGCTTCATTCCCCGGCCAATATCATATTGGTAAAAGCCCATCCGGTTGGTGCATCATAGTCCCTCAGCAGAACCTCAATCGTTAAGCCCATCTCTGCTTCAAGCCGTTCTTTGAATCTCTTCTTAAACAGCAGCGACATCCGGAAGTCCACTTCCTGCTTAAGCTCCGGCGCCTCCCCTTCCAGGGCGGTCGACCGTGGAGACCTGCGGTGCTTGGCGTGAAAGGTAATGACCCGCTGATCGACAGTAACGCGGAGCAGGGTCGTCCCGAAGCCAAACAATTCCTTGGAGATCTCATTGTAGATCTGGCACATCTTCTTCTTCTGCTCGCTGTTTTCCAGTTCTGCCATGAAACCACCTTCAAAAACAGAATATCGTACATTCACATCGATAATAATTGCTATTATACATAATTCTAGCTTTTCCGGCAAGAAAAAAGCTGAATATAACATGAAAGTGACGCCAAACCCGAACGATGCAGCTCATAGTTATATAGCTTGTCAATCTATGAGCGGATGATTAGCCCATTTCTGCCCCGGCTTCCGTGAAATGAAGTTAAGCCTGTTTACAGTTAACCTGTTTAATTCTAGATCTTTACTAGACAAGTCCAAGCGGACTGGAGAGCCGTTATTTCGCTGAAAATACCACTTTTTCCTTCCACGCGGACTCAAAAGCCCCTATTGCACCGCTTCATCGTCCAAATGGCCTCCTGAGCGGGAATTAAGGTCTCCTGAGTCCGCAAGCGTGGAAATAATGCTTTATTTCAGACAATAAGGTCTTGTCAGTCCGCAAGCCTGCCCGCTTTCCTCGTAAAAACGGATTCCGCCCATCAAGGGACGAAATCCGTTTCAGCGGGAAATAGAAGGATGCACGATAGCGAATCATTCTAATCGCAACTAATTCTTACTTTAGATATAGTCCGCCATCGAGCGGACCACCAGCCCCGTCGGGGCCGCCGGCGTGAAGTCAGACTCCGCACCGCCGCTAAGCGCAAACTCTACCGTCTTCGGCTCGCCCGGAAGCAGATCGAAGAAGTTGTCGGAGAAGATGCCCTCTTCTTCTACGGTCAGATGCACGCCTCTCGCCAGCACATCGCTGCTGAGCGTGAAGCTCTTCCCGGCGCTGCCTGGAACTTCCGTCACCGTAATCACCGGCTTGCTAAGCGGGATATCCTTGGCTGCCGCGAAGTAATGCTCCCCACGCTCCAGCACCTGTCCGCCTTCCAGCAGGGAAGCCGTCAGCAGCACTTGAGCCGGCTCGCGGCCTGCCAGCAGTTCAGCAACCGGCAGCGTGAAGACCACCGCTGCCGAATCCGCAGCCACAGTTACCGGCTGCGACCATTCCCGCAGCAGCGCGCCGCTGAAGTCCTGAAGACGGATCACCAGCTCACCGTCCAGCGCCTGGCGCCGGTCGGAGACAGCGTGGATATTTAAGGTTTCTCCGTCTGTGCCGTCAATGGACAGCAGTATATCCTTGAAGGATTTGCGCACAGTATATTGCAGTGCCTTCCAGCGCCCGTAATAATCCATACCCGCCCAGGAAGCTACCGGCCAGCAGTCATTCATCTGCCAGTACAGCGTGCCCATGCAGTAAGGCTTGTTCCGGCGGTGACTCTCAATCGCGATGCGGATCGCTTCTGCCTGAAGCACCTGGCTCATGTACAGGAACCCTCTGAAATCTTTAGGCTGCGGCAGGTACATATCCATGTATTCTTTGATCAGCTGATTGCCCCGTCCGTTCTTTTGATGGGCCAGCATCACCTTCGACTCCAGCTCCATATCCGCTTCTTCTGCATAGCTGAGCACCGACCTCAGCTCCGGGAAGGACTGGAAGCCATATTCACTCATGAAGCGGCCAACCTTAAGGTTATAGTTCTCAAATGGCTCGATTCCGTGCCATACTCCCCAGTAGTGAATATCGCCTTCGCCCATAATCCGCGTAGCATGCTGATCCTGACCGCGGGTAAGCTCACGCAGCGGTGAGGAAGGCCAGTAATCCACACCCGGATGATTGGCAGCAACAGCGTCAGGCAGAATCTTGTGGAAGATTTCTTCATACGCGGCCCACAAGGTCTGGCGGATTTCAGCACTCAGCTTCTCCTTCCAGCCCCAGCCCATATTCTCCTCGAATTGCGACCAGGCCGAATCAATCTCATTGTTCCCGCACCATACAGCAATAGAAGGGTGATTCCGCAATCTGCGGACATTATATACCGCTTCCTCGCGGATATTGTTCAGGAACGGCTCATCTCCCGGGTACATGCTGCAGGCGAACATGAAGTCCTGCCAGACCAGCAGCCCGTACTCATCACACAGCCGGTAGAACGCCTCCTCTTCATAGAATCCGCCGCCCCACACACGCAGCATATTCATATTGGATTCCACCGCCGTAGCAATCTCATGGCGGTAACGTTCCTCCGTAACCTCAGTTATGAAGCTATCATTTGGAATATGATTCGACCCTTTAGCGAAGACCGGTACACCATTCAGCTCAAAACGGAATGAAGCCCCATGCTCATCCGGTGTACGGACCAGCTTAATTTCCCGCAGCCCTGTCGTAACTTCCGACACGGCCACCGCTTCCTCTCCCTGCAGCAGCTCTGCACGGAAATTGTACAACTCAGGTAGACCCAGCCCGTTACACCACCACAGGCGCGGCGTATCGATGACGAGCTCCAGCTCCACCACCTGATTGCCCGGAACCAGCGAAGCTGCCTTCATCCATTCGTGCCCTTCGGCTGTTACCCGCAGCAGGCCGCTCCAAGCTTCCGGAGCATCCACTTCAACTACAGCCGTCAGCCGCGCATCCTTCGGACTCACCGCATTCTGGCGGATGTACAGATCCTTAATTACCGCAATGTCCCGGCCCCACAGCACGGCTTCACGCCAGATGCCGCTGGTCAGGAATCTTGGGCCCCAGTCCCATCCATAGTGGTACGGCGCTTTGCGGGCAAACACACTGATCCGCTGCTCCTGAAGCCCACCGAGCTCGGACTGGTCATTCGGTGCAGGCAGATCATAGCCCAGCTGGGCCAGCTTCGGCAGATCCTCGGTCACTACAGAGCGGAATACGATGCGGATCTCATTCTCTCCAGCCTGCAGAAGCCCCTTCACATTCACAGTCCAAGAACGGAACATATTATCTGCAGACAGGGCATGCACATTGTTCACATACACATCTGCATACGTATCCAGTCCGGCGAATACCAGCTCCGTAACCGCCAGTGTCTGCCATTTCTCTTCTAATGTAAGTGCGGTTCTATATTCCCAGTTCTTCTTGTCGATCCATTGCAGGTCATGCTCATTGGTTCCATAGAAGGGCTGATCTATCACTCCATTCCGGAGCAGATCCGTATGTACCGTTCCCGGTACGACCGCCGGAAGCCAGGCTTCATCTCCGCAGGCTCTAAATTCCCAGTTCGTCAGGTTGATGTGCAGTTGTTTCATAAGTCCTCCTCAAAGTTTTGATAGCATATTCTTCTCCAATCCACTTCGCATAACTCGCTTCGGAAGCATACGCTTTAATTTTTTCCAGCATTCGCTTCCATCATTTTATTTTGTTATTTTATTGTTAGCAATAACTTAATTATAACCTTATAAATAGAACAAATAAAGACAATAAATAATAAATGAATACACTTCTTATCGGATATTTCAGCGCTATAATAGTCGCGGAAACGTTAACAATAAACAAAAAGAGAACTACATAATAAGCAATATGTTATTTTCGTTATCTTTTGTTATCCTTATAATCTTCAATTCATCCCTAACAGTCCCTGTGACTGCTGAATATCCCCATCCCAGCCGCTGCATTATGTTACTATTGAAGAGCTTGACCGTAAGGAAGTGCAGGAATTCGAGTCGGTCTACTGTGACGGATTAACTATGGTGCTGGAGGAACAGCTGGAGACCCGTTTGGCTTTTTCCGATATGGAAGAGCTGTTATCTTCCTCCTTAGCTTCTGCCCTAAGCAGTGGTCAAGCTGCTGCTGAAGAATGCCCCAGACCCCAAAATCCATGAAATCGGCACCGATGTCAGCTATCCCGCCCCCGCCTATTTCAATAAATTGTTCAAGAAGGTTGTCGGTGTCACGCCGAATGAATATGAACGAATCTCATCTGTGTAAGGAGTCTGATCCGCTTGCATCCACTATTCCATTCGACAACAGATCATCAGGAAATCCAGGTATATGATACGACAGAACTATATGGCGAGAAAGGACGCTTCCGAGTGCTGCAGTTCTCAGGCGAGGCGATTCAAGGTGCGCTTGACCTTACGCATCCGCGTCGTATCGTCTTTGAATATCCGCGGGCGATCATCCATCTGATGGAGTGCAATGAACCGTTTTTCGAGGATGTATTTGTCATCGGGCACGGGATCGGAACGATTGCCGGGTACTATGCGGAGAAGCGATTCACAATCGCTGAGGTGAATCCTGAGGTAGTTGAACTGAGTAGACAATACTTCGGCTATACCGGAAATAATGTGCGGGTTGGAGACGGACGCACCCTGCTGGAGAGCGAGCAGGATCATACCTATGATTACATCATTCTGGATGCGTTCACCTCCGAAGGAACTCCGCAGCATTTAATCTCCAGCGGGTTCTTCAGCCTTACCCGCCAGAAGCTACAGCGCCGCGGTTCTGTAATCATGAACCTGATGGGCCGCAGCGACAACAACCGGCTGATGGACGCCATTCATACTACGCTTGGCGAACAGTTCGCCTATATCAAGGCTTTTGCCCTGCCCTCCGAAGGCCACTCTGACATCCGCAACATCCTTCTGATGGCCAGTGACAAGCCCATCCGCTATCAAGCCCGCCAGATGGCTGGTTTTGTTGAAATTACGCTTGGGCAAGGGCATGTGATCCTGGATTAGATCCTGTTTCACTGCCAATCTCCATGTAAATCAGGCAGACATCATCCAGTTCATCCGATCCGGCGAGACTGCTATCATTACCGGATACAAGCAGCTTGTCCAGTACTCCGGCAATCGGCTCCGATATCGTTTGTTTCATTTCATTTATGATCAGATTAATCTGTTCCTTCAGCATCTGGCCGGGTCTCTCGATTAGGCCGTCAGTATACAGAAGGATTCTGGACTTACCTGTATATTGAATCGTTTGTTTCTTCACATTCAAGCGGGGAATAAGTCCAATAGGAAGACAGGATGATTTCAAATGGAATACTTGCCCGCTGCTGTCGATTAGCAAACCGCTGGGATGACCCGCGTTGATATATTCAATGGAACTAGTCTCTGTGTCCACGATCAAATATATGGCTGTGAAATAGAAATTGGCAGCTGTCATTGACTCACTAAACAGCTTATTCATATGATTGTTCAAATCTTCAATTACTTCTTCCGGGCTCGTACTGGTTTGAATGATCCCTCTGAGCAGTGAACGTATAGACATACAAATGAGTGCCGAAGATACCCCATGACCCATTACATCCATAATCAGAATGCCGTAACGGTGTTCAGTTATCCGGTACCAGGCATACATATCGCCCCCCAGGTTCTGTGAAGGAACGTATCTGGCATCAATGGCAAATGATTGTGTATAGATCGGCTGACTAAGAACGCTTTTTTGTACCTGTCTGGCCAAGTCCAGATCAATTCGAATACTTTGCTCAATCAACTTCTTATGGGTAATATCCAATATAACTCCATTCATAATAACCGAATCATTTTTTGTAGCATAAAAAGGAAATAGCCGGCTTTCAACCCAGCGGGTTTCCCCGCTTGAATGGACAATGCGATATTCCAGATTCTTTTGAAAGGTTTCCCCGGCGGCGGCGGCGGCTATTCTGGCACCGACCATATCCTTGTCCTTCTCATAGACCTGCGCCGACCATAAATAGGGATACTGATAATACTCCTCCGGAGTATAACCGAAGACCTTTTCACTTGCTGGTGAGATGGTCAGTAATTTATCCTGAGTCACATCATAGGACCATAAAATAATATCAATACTTCTCATAATATTATTCAGCTGGGTCTGTACTACCCCCAGCTTTTCCTGCATTCTTTCAAATTCTGTAATATCCTTGGCAAAACCGATAACTCCCTGAATTTCTCCGTCGGCCATGAGAGCAACACTGGATAAATCAAAGATGTGTGTCTCTCCGCTCTTATTAATCAACTGCAATTTTCGTGAAGTTGAAAGAATACTACCGTTCGTGATGTTCTGAAAGGTCTGCTGAATTAACGGTACATCCTCCGGTAGAAATAAATGGATAAACGGGGTGTTCTTGATTTCCGCCTCTGAATATCCGAGATTATTAAGAAGATTAGGACTTACACTGATGATTGAACCCTTTAGATCCACTACGTATATTCCTGCATTGTTGTACAGAAATAACGATTCATACCGCTGCTCACTGTCCCTCAGTTTCTTTGTACTCCTATCATACTGGCTATGTAAGATAATCAGTGAGGTAAGAATAAAAAATTGGGTCACAAGGCTGACCCTAAATTCATAACTGAACACTTTATCAACGAAAAAAAAATTATACAAATTCAAAATAACTATTATGACTAGAATAAGAAAAAATCTGTTTTTGACAGACCATTCTCTCAACCGGTATAACCATCTGTTGTTCATGTCACTCTCCTTTTCTTACACATGTAGAGTGTCACATAGGCACCTTCGGAGATCAATCTTACATCATCCATAATGCCATGAATGAGCATCAATCCCCTGCCATGCAGTCCGACCGGGAAGACCTCTCCATTATGCAATTCAAAGGATGGGCCATTTTGACAAACCTTAATCTCCATGATGTCCGATTCAACCAGCCAGGAAATTCTGAATCTGCATATATCTGAAGAACTCCCATGCTCAAATGCATTCGTGCAGGCCTCTTCGGTTACCAGCTGAAGCAGGATCGACTCATGCTCAGAAAATCCTGAGATTTGAGCAATTTTCCTGGTAATATCTATGGCAAGGGCTATATCATTACGTCTATAAATAACCAGAATTTGACCATATGTTCTTCCTGAGACGCTATTCATTCCGTACACCATTTAAATAATCATAAGCGTCATTAAGGTCCGCGAATATCTTCATGAGTGTACTGAAATGTACAATTTCAAATATTTCACCCACGGTGGATTGTACACCCGCAATAACGAGTTCCTTGCCCATACGTCCTGCGGTCAGCACAGCATCTGCTATTACACCTAGTCCAGCGCTGTTCAGGTAGGATACATCAGTGAGCTCAAGGATAAGCCCGGCAGAGTCACCTTCTATAAGCTTCAGAATCGTCACGCGGAACTCATCGACATTCTTTAAGGTCACGTCTTTATTCCACTTCAGCAGTTGTATCTTTCCCTGTAAAGAATTCTCCATCAATCATCCCACCTCTTTTCTTTTAGGTTCCAGATTGATCAGCTTTTCTAAATTCAATAAATGAATGAACTGCTGATCATTTTTATAAATGCCCTCCAGCATTTCGGATTTCCGCAGTACGTGATCCGGTGTCTCATCCAGATGTGCTTTGGGAAGCGGTCGAACCTCTGATACTTCATCCACCAGGAGCCCCACCTCATGCCCAGATACTTCACAGATCAATATTCGAGAGCTCGAAGATCGGTCGTGTGTGCTCATACCTAACCGGAGTCGTATATCATATACCGGAAATAACAATCCGCGTAAATTAATCATTCCCAGGACATGGGAGGAAGCTGAAGCAAGCGGATGAATCTCCGGTACCGGTACAATTTCTTTCATCTTCCTGATTGGAATGGCAAAATGCATTTCCGACAGCCTGAAGGTTACATATTTCCCGTTTTCCTCATCCAGCTTTGCGCCTTCAGCGGCTTCAGACAGCAGAATGGATTCATAGGAAGAACCTGCTTCACGAGCAATAGAGCCTACATCCAGGATGTGCGCTACATGACCGTCTCCAAGAATAGTCGAACCGGCGATATAAGACACATTGCCGATATAATTACCCAGTGATTTGATTACAATCTCCTGATTTCCAATCGTTTGGTCAACGATCAGACAGACTCGTTTATCTGCCAATCCGACAATGACAACGAACAAGCGGTCTTGGGCGGCATCCTGCGCCTCCTCTACCTGCAGCCTGCTGTGCAGGCGGACAAGCGGAAGCACCTGATTGCGGAATTTACATACTTCTTTCCCTTGTACCGTAAGAATATCAGATGTTTTCAGCCTAAAAATTTCAATAACATTTACTAACGGGACTGCAAAAGTGCTAGTCCCCAGCTTAATGAGCAAGGAGCGGATAATCGCAAGGGTCAAGGGAACCTTTATCGTAACTACGGTTCCTTCATTCGGTGTCGTTTCAATATCAATGACGCCATTCAATTTCTCAATATGCGATTTCACAATATCCATTCCAACCCCGCGGCCGGACAGATCTGAAACTTGCTGTGCTGTCGATACACCTGAACGGAATATAAGAAGAACCAGCTCCTTTTCGCTCATGTGGGCAACCTCTTCAGCTGAAGCAAATCCTTTGCGGACCGCCATTTCCTTTACTTTATGGGCATCAATCCCCCTGCCGTCATCAGCGATAGTAATCACGATCATATTCCCTTGATGACTTGCCCGGAGTACTATGGTACCTTTGCGTGGTTTCCCCATGGCGGCACGTTCTTCCGGAGCCTCCAGTCCATGATCAGCGGAATTCCGCAGAATATGTATGAGCGGGTCACTTATCACCTCAATGAGGGTGCGGTCCAGCTCAGTCTCTTTGCCTTCAATGACGAGTTCAATACTTTTACCCGACTTTTGCGCCAGATCACGAATCATCCGCGGAAATCGGCCGAATAAATGCTCTATCGGCAGCATCCGCGTTTTCATCATGCCTTCCTGAAGATCAGAAATAACCATGTTCAAATGATTGGCAATGTCATTCAGTACATTGATATCGCTATTATTTTTGAGCTGCTCGCCTAATTTGACGCTAATGCTGTGCAGCCTTGTATTATCAATGATCAATTCACCTACCAGATTGAGCAGACCCTCCAGACGTTCTACGTCTACACGAACCGTTTGCGCCACCTGTAACTTAGTTTCAGGTACCCCTGTTATTTCCTTTGCTTTAAGTGTACCCTTTTGGTGATCTTTATCCTTTTCGACTCGGGGCACAACTTTCCCTTCTACAAAAGTATTGAGATTCAGATTTGTAATATATTCCACATGCACAGAGTCTATTTGGGAGATTTGCTTCAGACTGGCCATAATGTCTTGCTGCATTTGTCTGGTAATCAGTATATAAACGATGGCTCCGGCAAACATTTCATCCTTTTCAATCATCTCCAGCTCAGGGAAGCAGACAGCAATTTCCCCCTGCTCCATCAGATTGATTTCCGCGAGCTTGGCGCGAACATATTTCATCGATTCTTCTTCAGCCAACTGCACATGAATCGCCATTACCTCTGAACCGCTATCCAGGGCTTCCTGTATTTGTTTCCTGTGGACATCATTAAACACAATATGCAGGGCAGGTGAGGGTGGGCGTGCCTCGGGTTCACGTGTCGCGGCTCCAACTGCAGCCGAAACCCTGACTTCTTCCAACCGGCTCATCAGGTCTGAAGTATCTCCTTCCTCCATCACCCCACCCAGGATGGAATGGCGCAGCTGCTTAATGAAGTCTATACAGTCAAACAGGATATTCAGTAATTCAGGAGATACCTCCAGCTGCCCGCCACGGATCAGATCAAACACACTTTCCATCTGATGCGTCAACCCGTTAAGCTGCTTAAATCCCATTACTGCCGAAGATCCTTTTAAGGTATGTGCCGCCCTGAATATTTTTTGGATGATGGTATCCTGACAGCCTGAACTTTCCAGCACTAATAAGGATTCATCCAAGTATTGTAGCTGCTCGTGCATTTCATCCAGAAATACTCCCAAGTATGCGGAATTATGATACTCATTCATCTTCTAAGCCCTCCTTTAAGCGTCACCCTTCACCAAACAAGCGCTCGATGTTCAGTATACTAATTAAACCTTCAGAACTTTGCCCGATTCCATCCATGTATTGCGCTCCATCTGACTCATGGGATTCTAAGGGAGACTCGATTTCCTGAAATGAAGTCACCTTCTCCACAGCATCTACAATAATGCCCATAGCCTCTTGCTTATATCGCACCACAATAATTCGTGACTGTGCCTTTACAGGTGTTTCAGGAATACCAAATCTTCTACACATACTAATCACCGGTACAATCCTGCCGCGCAGATTAATGACTCCCTTGATGAATGGCTTGCTGTTAGGCACTCCCGTGATATGCTCCATCTTGATAATTTCATCAATATCCCGGATATTGATGGCATGCTTCTCGCCTCCCAGCCGGGATACGATGTATTGTTCAGATTCCGCTGTGAGCATGGCTTCTCCTCCTTACAGCTTGAAGGCTGCTACAGCGCCATTCAGCTCATCCGCCAGAGTGGCGAGCATTTGTGAGGAAGCGGCTGTTTCCTGCGCTGCTGCTGCAGATTGCTGACTTCCCGCAGCCACAGTCCCAATAGATACTAATACCTCGCTCGTCTGCGCCGCCTGTTCCTCACATGCTGCCGCAATACCGGCAATTTGTTGGTTCGTCTCATTTACACGGGATACGATGCCATTGATCAGCACCTCTGTCCGGTCTGACAGCACCGAGACCTCGCTCACAGCTTGAACACTCAGTACCGTATTCTTCTGCATTCCCCGGATAATAGAGGCAATTTGTTTGGTGGCTTCACTGCTTCGTTCCGCCAGCTTGCGGACCTCATCGGCCACAACGGCAAAACCTCTGCCCTGCTCTCCGGCACGCGCTGCTTCAATGGCTGCATTTAGGGCAAGCAGATTGGTCTGCTCGGCGATTTCATCAATCACTTCAATAATTTCACCAATTTTTTGGGAGTCCTGCTCCAGCAGCTCCATCTTCTCCGACAGATTATTCATGCCCAAACTGGAATTCCGTACGGCGTTACTTCCCTCTTCGGCGCCTTGACGTGTCAGTATGGATAGTTCCGACACCTGCTCCGCATTCTTCGCAACCTCGTCAATGCCTCTGAGCAGATCCTGAATCAGCTGATTGATGTTCTGCGCGGCCTGAGCCTGTGACTGACTGCCGCTGGCAATTTGTTCGGTGGTTGCCGATATTTCCTCAGAGGAAGCAGCCACATTCTGAGCAGATTCTGCGGTATTTCCGATTAATTTTTTTAAGTTGGATATCATTTCATTAGTAGCCGCGGCAAGCTTGCTGAATTCATCACGGCTTTTGATCGTAACTTGATCCCTGAGGTCGCCGCCCGCCATTTTCATCATGACAGCTAGAAGCTTGGATACGGGGCCCACGATTCCTTGAGAGATAATTAAAGCCAGCGCGATAGCAATCGCTGTCGCCAGAAAAGCAAAGATAAGGATGGTAGTTCTTCCGGAATTATAGCTGTCTACACTGGCTTCAATTGTGTTATTTGCTCCTGTTATTACATTCTCAGCGGCAAGATTCGCTGTATCCTGCGCCTTTTGCAGATCAGCTACTGAATCAAGCATGGTTTGATAGGCATTAACATTATCGTTTCTCATTCCCATATCAACAACGTCCGGAACAATTGCATTATACTTCTCCACACTTTGCTTGATGATCTCCAGGGATGACCTTTGATCTTCATTCAGGTCAAGCGCTCCATAGGATTTAATACTGGTAGCAAGCTTAGCCTGGTCTTCTTGAATAGCTGTCTGTATTTTACTGAACTCTGCCGTACGCGTCTCCAGTATAATCTTCATCAAATCCCCGCGTAGTTTATAGAGATCTGTGCGGATATTCTCCATTTGGACCAGTGCCGGAAAGTTATAACTGCGCATTTCGACAGAATTGCTATTCATTTGCCCCATCTTCACAATCGACAATCCACTAATCAATAGAAGCAAAGCTACAATACCCAGAAAACTTCCCAACAACTTTGTACGGATCGTTAATTTCAAATGAAACACTCCCTTTAGTGATTTCTCTTTGTTTTCACTTTCACAATTCATCCAACTGTACTTCGCTGCATATATTTAATTCCATTGTGAAATCCCCCTATGTTCTTCATGGGGAAAACTCCTTTGCTCAAAATGGTTTACATTGTGAAATATTTCTCTTACATTATCCCCTATATAGGTCCTTGTGCCTATCATCACTAGTTCCTGTTCTTCGACAAAATATTCCTGTTTATTTCAGGAATATTTTCCCTCTCCTAGGGATAAAAAAAAGCAATGATACCCTATGATGCGGTATCATTGCTTTTTCAAAGTATAGGTTAAGGAGGAATTATACATTTGAGAAATCGCCTGGGCCCGGCCGTTAACACCAAGCTTTTCGTATATTTTAGTGATATGATTCTTAACGGTATGTGTACTAATAAAGAGTTTCTCAGCAATTTCCTTGTTATTGAATCCCAGTAAGACAAGTTTCAGAATTCCCTCTTCCCTTGAGGTCAGACTGCCTTTGCTGTCTAGGGGAGATAGAGAGATAGGCGATGTAGACTGGACAGACAAATAATGTTCTACCGATCGCAGGATAGGGTCATCTATCGGAATAGGAAGGAATTCCTTCCATTCTTTCTCCCCGTGCTCGATATACAAGTGAACCATCAGCAACGCTTTTCCCAGGAAGGTATAGGAGTTGTCTCTTACTTCATCCTCTCTAGTCTGGCCCGACCTGTAGCGCTGCAATTGACGCAGCAGCTTTACAGCCGGGATATCCCCGACATACAAAGCCAGCAGTTCCGGATCATATTCGCTGAGCAGACTGGCCTGTCCTATCCATTCCACCTCTTCAGCGGGACGATTCAACTCTTGTAGCAGGCCCTGCGCAAGTTCCTTTACCAGGATTCCCTTATTATAGGATTCCGGTCTCCACATGAGCAATGTATCCAGAAGCAATTTTAGAATATCCTTTTTATCAGATAGGATTTCTTTTGAAACCCCTAGCAGCTTAGTGACTACCAAACCAGAGGTTCCCCGAAGAAATGTAGTAAATTCCTTATGATGACTTTCATTATTAAATTGGACCGTGATCAGCCCCAGCAGTCTCTGCTCAAAGGCCAACGGGAATTCTATTAATTCCCTTCCCCTCCATTCCCGCTGTATAGGTCTGCGCAGCATATTAACGATAGGTACCCCGTCTCCAAAATAGGTTGTTTCAACATCGGAAGCATAAACGTTATATTGTTCACTAGGAGCAGTCGAGGCTGTGTATATTTCCATTCTTTCACCATCCGGCAGGTGCAATAACAAACAAATAAAAGAACTCTGAACCTGCTGCTGTACGGTTTCCATAACCATTTGCAGGAAGTTCTCCCTGTTATGGATGGAGACCATTGTCTGGGTGATTTCGAGAAAGGCATCAATCCGCATTCTTCGCCGTTCGTATTCTGCTTCGTTATCCATATGATATACGGTAGATGAGAATTGCTGGGCTATCAGCATACCCATATCCGCCTGCTCTTCCGATATTTCCTGCCTTAAGGAATCTCCGCCAAACAACAGCCCGAACAGCTTATTTTTATACTTTATGGGATAACAGATGATCACTTTTGGCTTAATTCCCTTTGAAGTAAAAAAAGAAACCCGCGGGTCACGGTCGACCTTCTCCCAATACCCCATCTGCCTGGAGAGCCCTACCTGCCCCAAAAAGCCTTCCCCTACATAAAAGGAAGATCTAAATAGCAGATTATCCCCATGAATCCCGGTTGTTTCAATTACAGTAAATTGTTCACTATTCGTAACATTACTGGCGTACCCCGCAAATTCAAGTCCCAGCACACGTACAAATATGCCCAGCACACCTTGTATCCAGCTTAGGCTTCCTGAATCCAGCAGATGTACGAGATTCAGCAGCTGCAGATTATTCGAAGAATTATTTCCATTCTGCTCACACTCGAGTAAAGCCGCCACTGTGTCTGCAAGCGCTTCCAGTTGAATGAAGAAATTATCAATATTTTGTTTGTCATATACTTCAACCCTATCAAGGGCGCGAATCCAATGCTGCCATTCTTCCGGAGTGATCGTTTCTTTTATTTTGCCGGTAATCAATTCTTTAGTACTTCCATCAATCCAAACACCTGCAAGAATATAATATGGCGTTTGTTCTCTAATTTGCACGGGGGCCACCAGAAGCTTAAACCCTGAGATGGTTTCATATATAATCGGCTTGGAAATGCCCCGTACTTTTTCGATAATTTTCATTATGGTATCTTCAGTGGAGTTACTCTGATAACCTAATAATAAGCCAACCATATCAGTCATTCCGGAAGGCTCAGTTAACCGTTCGTCCGCTTGATTAGTTATCATAACCGTCAATCCGCATAAAGAAGAGTAAGCATTCTGCAGCATCTGCAAATTCGATTTCAGCTTGTTCTTCATCATACATACCTCTCTTCCTGCCTACTGCATAAGGTAGAAATTCGACGTATTATGACTATTCTCCTGCTTTACCTATATATAAAATTACAAACAAAGATACAATACCCAAAATTTTCATAAAAAAATGCATAATAATGCAACTTTTATGCTGTTATACGTAGTATCCGCGTTAAATTTCATGGGCCGGTGTTCCTTGATGAAAAAACATCTGCCAGCGTCCATCGCGGAATTTCCAGATTGAACTGCGCAGGCAATGCATACCGGACTCTTCGTTGAAGGTCCGGTAGGTCGCAAGTACATTATCCTCAGACAATGTATGAAGTTCAAAGTTACTCAAGGTCATCCGTACCTCGCCTGCGCCCCCTTCACCAACCTGATCCTGTTTCCGCCATACCCTGCCTGAACTTCCGAATTCAGTGTAATCATCTGCGATCAGCAGTGACACCGCTTCAGGATTCGTACGCACTTCATTGCTCAGCAGTAGTTCCTCGAGATCGCAGATATGGTCTGCCAGCCATTCTTTAGCTGTCATATTAATTTCCTCCTTTTTACAAGAGCCGCTGGCAGCAGCTGACTCCCTTCACAACAATAGGCCCGCCACCTCGCTAGCGTACTTTTTCCGGCACAGGCCGAACCGCCGATCCAATAGATTACCTGCTATTAAGCTATTCGACACCGAATTGCCGCCGTTCCTGCATCAATCTGCCATTTCACCGCCGAATTCCCCACACAAGCACTTTTTTTGTTAAAATAGAAATGTCGGCGCAATTACGGGCAATCCGGCGCCAGTCACTGAAACGGAGGCATTACCTGTGGATTATATTATTCTGGACATCGAATTCAACGGCCGCAAATTTGCCAGTGAGCACCCTATGGAGGTCATTGAGATCGGAGCTGTCCGTCTAGACGCTTCATTGCAATATAAGGGCGAGTTCTCTGCCTTAATCAAACCCATATACTTCTCCACCCTCAATTCCTTTATCAAGAAAAAAACCGGCATCCCCCAAGAGGATATCGATGTCGCCGACCGGTTCCCGAAGGTGATAGCCGCCTTCAGAGCCTGGCTTGATCAGAGCACGGACGGCGTGCTGCTGCTGACTTGGGGCGGCGAGGATATGAAACGGATCATCCAGGACGTGCGGATGCACAAAATCGATGATGCCTACTGGATGGAAGCGACCTACTTTGATCTGCTCAAAGGCGTGCTCCGCGCCCGCGGCCTAAGCAATGACATCAGCGTTGAAGGCGCTATGGCCCTGTTCGGCCTTGAGCCTTCAGGCTCTGCACACCGCGCGCTGGACGATGCCAAGATGACGGCCGATATTTTCCGTGCGGTCTTCAATGAACTCGATTTCGGGCGCTCTCAGCACTATATCGACACCTTCTCCAACGCCAGAGAACGCAAGACCGTCAAGATCGCCATCAAAGCCATGACCTCCCAGAAGATCGTTCCCACCTGGGAGCTTGTGGCCGAGCATTACTTCCCTGCTGAAGATGCTCTGGCCGATCCCCGGAAGCTAGCGGAACTGCAGGCGTATTTCGCCGCCCAGGTCGGCAAGAAATAGACATCTCGCATGCTCTGCCCGACAGCGGCAGTTTCCTAGCAGCAGCTACGGAGACTGCCGCTGTTTGCTGTTTGCTGTTAGTTGTTAGTTGTTAGCTGTTAGCTGTTTGGGAGGTTATCCGGCCAGCCCTCGGGTTATCCTAAAATTAGGATTTGACATTGCCGTTACGTGAAGGTGTAGAGTAGTTTTTGTAAGCAGCAGCTTACACGGCGGGGACGCTAGAGCACGTCCATGCTGTATACGCCAAGACAGAGTTGGAGGCTGAAATGACAATGGAGTACACTGTTCAGAAGCTGGGAGCACTCGCGGGAATCAGCACGCGGACACTGCGGTATTACGATGAATTCGGGATTCTGAAGCCGGCCAGAATACCTCGGGATACCGCATCTACGGCCAGGCCGAGGTGGACCGGCTGCAGCAGATTCTGTTTTACCGGGAGCTGGGCTTAAGCCTGGAGGGAATCAGGGAGATTGTCACATCACCTTCCTTCGATGGAGCCCGCGCGCTGCGCGAGCACCATGACAAGCTGCTTCAGCGGAGACAGCAGCTGGACCAGCTGATCGCGAACGTCGAGCAGACACTTGCACACACAGAAGGGAGAATCATAATGAGCAATGATGAGAAATTCGCAGGCTTTAAGCAGAAGCTGATTGACAATAACGAGCAGAAGTACGGGCAGGAGATACGGGAGAAGTACGGCGAAGACGCCGTAGAGAAGTCGAACCGCAAGCTGAAGAACATGACCGAGGAGCAGTATGCTGCCATCCAGCAGCTTGAAGCAGACATGTTCGCTTCGCTGGAGCGGGCAATGGAGGACGGAGATTCGGCGGGTGAGCTTGCGCAGAAGGCAGCTGATCTGCACCGCCAGTGGCTTAGCTTCTACTGGGATACCTACACCAAGGAAGCTCACGCAGGGGTAGCGCAGATGTATGTCGATGATGAACGCTTTACCGCCTATTACGACAAACGCCGTCCTGGACTGGCCGGGTTCCTGCGGGATGCAGTACATGTCTACACTGGAACCAAGCAGGAATAAGGAAACCAAGGAATCCACACTAACACTATATCGCCTGAATTTCCATACAACTGGAGCTCCCGTTTGTTAACGAATAAGATACGGGTTCACAGAGTCCTTTAACTTCATTTATACACTTGTAGCGTTTTAACGCTACAAGTGTATTTGACATTCCTCTAAGTCATTTTCGAACCTCGTTCTCCATTTCTTTGTAATACCTAATCTTACTGGCGACCTTGTCCAGATTCTCACCAAGCTTATGCATCTGCTGCTCAACCCTGCTCTGGTGGGCTTCCAGCATAAGCCGCCGCTCATAGACGGTAGATGGCCCTTGACTGCGCAGATTGGAATACCGCTTCATTTCACGGATCGGAATATCCAGCTCCCGCAAAATAACGAGGAATTGTACCCAAGAGACATCAGCCTCCGAATATACCCGATAGCCCTGTTCATTCCGCGCCACATTCTCCAGCATCCCTTCCTTCTCGTAATACCGCAGCGTATGTGCCGACAGTCCCGTAAGACGGGACATTTCCTGAATTGTTAGTAAGTTCTCCATTGCCCAATCTTAGCACACCAAATGAAAGGTTGCATTAGAGCGCGCTCTAAGCTGTAACCTGAATACAGGACAACAAAACGAAATTAAATGGAGGTTAACCTATGACTACAGAACGTTATGAACGTGGTTGGAAGAAGCTGATGGAGGTGGATGGTACTGGAGGAGCAAAGGTAATCGAATCCCTAAAAGACATCTCTCCCGATCTTGGGAAATTTGTGATCGAGTTTGCCTTTGGGGACATTTACTCCCGTGAAGGGCTGGATTTGCGGCAGCGGCAGTTAGTAACCCTATCCTCCCTGACAACACTTGGCGGCTGCGAGCCCCAGCTCACTGTTCACATCAATGCCGCCCTTAATGTAGGACTTTCCCCAAAAGAGGTTATCGAGGCCATTCTGCACTGCGTGCCATACGCCGGATTTCCGCGTGTGCTTAATGCTACTTTTGTGGCCAAAGAGGTATTTATGGAGCGTGGACTGGAAATAGACAGCAGCAGCCTCCCTGAGTTGTAGCTGTTTGCAGGTATGTCGGGGTGCCGTACTGAAAGACCGAGTATGATATGCCATCATTCCACAAGGGCGGTACCGTTTCAGCGAGAAATAGAAGGATAATTGATAGCGTGAAGCATATAAATTCTTATATTTCGAAAAAGGATGCTCCCGCCATTTCACAGGCCCGGGAACATCCTTCTCTATTCTTGATTATAAGCTGCGGTGCAGCAGCTCCAGCACACTGCGCAGCTCGGCAACCGCTACCTGACCCGGAGCCGAAGGCTTATGCGCCGCCCCGAAGGTCAGCGCCGAGCCGAAGATTTCACCGGCAAGCCGACTGATTACGCCCTCTCCGGCCATCGACATCGTAATGATCGGACGGTCCGCATACTGCTCCTGCATCTTGTTTGTCGCTGCCAGCAGGGTCAGCACATCCCCCGCACTCTGCGGCATCACAGCAATCTTCGGCAGATCTCCGCCAAGCTCCTGTGCTCTGCGCAGCCGGGAGACGATTTCATCCTGTGACGGCGTGCCATGGAAGTCATGATTCGATATAATCACGAATACCGCATTGTCATGCGCTGTGGCAATCAGCCCGCGGACCTCCTGTTCCTCGTTAAACAACTCCACATCCACAATATCAACGTATCCGCTCTCCACAGCAGCTTTGTTGAGCCGGAAGTAATATTCCGTGGAGATTTCCTTCTCCCCGCCCTCTTGGGCGCTGCGGAACGTGAAGATCAGCGGAACCTCCGGCAGAACACGCTGGATTTCCTCCAATACCTCCGTTACCGCTGCGATATCCTCCACTTGGCTGAAGAAATCGCTCCGCCACTCCACCACATCCGGAGCCAGAGCCTTAAGGGCCTCCGCCTCTTCCCGAAGCTCGGATAACGTTGTTCCGACCAGCGGAACGCAGATTTTGGGCATCCCCTCCCCGAGGGTTACATTCTTAACGGTTACTGTACCGCTCATCGCTCCAGCTCCTTAGGTATCAGGCTAAGCCTGTGAATTAACCGCCCGGCCCGCTTATCCGCAGCATTCCGTGTCTGGTTAGTTAGACAATCCTGCACAGAATACAACAATCCCCGCAATATATTAACCAGAATCCTTATACAGAATGAACTTACGAATCTCAAAGGACCGTTTACACGTTCCTTACGCTAAATCTACTGTGCGCCCGGCTCGGCATCAGCAGCTTCCTGCAGGAACTGCTTCACCTCTTGCAATCTTGGAAGCGAAGGAATCGCTCCCGCTTTGCCAACCGCCAGTGCACCGACCGCATTCGCGAATCTGACCGCTTCATCCAGCGTTTTCCCGCGGGTAAGCTGCCAAGCCAATGCCCCGTTGAAGGAGTCGCCCGCCGCCACTGTATCTACAGCTTGTACCGGGAACCCGGGAACATGCAGGCTGCCGGCGGCATTCACAATCAGCGCCCCTTTGGAGCCCAGTGTGACAATAATATGCTGAACCCCTTTTTGCAGCAAAATCCGTGCCGCACGCTCCGCATCATCCACACTCCCTACCGAAATACCGGCCAGAATGCCCGCCTCTGTTTCATTCGGAGTCAGGTAAGTCACATGATGAAGCAATTCATCTCCGAGCGGCTGAGCCGGTGCCGGGTTGAGGATCACCGGAATTCCATGGCGGGAAGCAACGGCAGCCGCAGCCTCTACCATCGTCAGGTCCGTCTCCAGCTGCATGACGACAATTCCGGCTTGGCGGATAACCGGTTCAAGTGCTTCAATATCAGCCGGCTTCATCTCGACATTCGCACCGGGCACCACGATAATCCGGTTCTCGCCTTCTCCGTCCACCACAATGGAGGCGACTCCTGTAGCCTGTGACTCACTCTGCGTGATATATCCGGTGTGAACCTGCTCCTGTGTCATAACCTCCAGCAGTCCGCTGCCAAAAGAGTCCCGGCCCACTCTGCCGATCATGGTTACCTCTGCGCCAAGTCTGGCTGCAGCAACGGCCTGATTGGCACCTTTCCCGCCGGGGGACAATGCGAACTCCTGGCCAAACAGCGTCTCGCCCGCTTCCGGAGCCCGTTTCGCGCGTACTACCATATCCATATTCAGACTTCCAATTACGACTATACTCAACATGAACACCACCACTTGGTTTATTTCCATTGTTTCTTCGCCATTAAGGCTACCTTCTCCATGGAAGGGACGGCACCGGCGTTACTGGTTGTTATCCTCTTATCTTATGGCCTTCAGCCGGGTTAATCAAATTTTTATGAATGGAAGCTTTGAAGAATTTTTTTTATCAAAACTTCGTTGTGCTTTTTAAAGACAAATGTGCTAGAATAGGTGTGCAATCGCTTCCAGAGCCTAACATATTCTTTTGAGCAAACGTTTGCATCTTAGATAAAGCCTGCAGCTTGGCCAATAATAATCTAAATCATATTTAGGAGGCTTATCAAGTGAACGAGAACCAACTGCCGTCAGTAGCTTATTTCAGCATGGAGTACGGGCTCCATTCCGACTTCAAAATGTACGCCGGAGGCCTGGGCATTCTGGCCGGAGATTACATCAAAGGTGCCAAGGATATAGGAGCTCCCGTCATCCCCATCGGACTCAAATGGAAACAAGGCTACACGGACCAGAAAATTGATGCAAACGGCAATCCGTACGACTCCTACCATAATTATGTGTATGAGTTCCTTGAAGATACCGGCGTCAAGGTTACGGTAAAAGTCAGAAAAACCGATGTCGTCTGCAAAGTGTGGAAAACAGAGCATTTCGGCAACAGCCCGCTTTATCTGCTGGATACCGATATTCCCGAGAACAGTGATGCCTGGATTACAGGCCAGCTCTATGGCTGGTTCGGGGAAGAACGCATTGCCCAGGAGATTGTCCTGGGGATCGGCGGCGTCAAAGCCATGCGTGCTCTGGGAATTCCGGTTGATGTCTATCACTTCAACGAGGGGCATGCGGCCCTTGCTGCAATTGAGCTGATCCGTGAGAAGATGTCCGGCGGCAGTACTTTTGAGGAAGCCTGGAAAGCTACACGGGAAGAGGTTGTGTTCACTACACATACACCGATCAAGGAAGGTAATGAGACCCATCCGCTCGACCGTCTGGAGTACATGGGTGCATTTAACGGCTTAACCCGCGCCCAGATGGAACGGATCGGCGGAGAACCGTTCAACATGACGGTAGCCGGCCTGCGCCTGTCACGCATCTCGAATGCCGTTGCCCAGCTCCATGCCGACACCGCTAATAAAATGTGGAAGGAAGTCGCCGGCCGGTCCGAGATCATCGGCATTACCAATGCAATTCATACGCCTACCTGGGTAGATGAACGGATGACCCGTGCTTTTGAAGAAGGCGGCGACCTGTGGGCTGTGCATAAGGAGATCAAGCAGGAGCTGATCAGCTTCATCGAAGAGCGTTCCGGGATTGCCCTGAATGCAGACAATCTGCTCATTGGCTTCTCCCGCCGCGCGGCTCCCTACAAACGCAGTGACCTGATCTTCTCCCAGCCCGAGGTGATTGAGCCTTACCTGGAGAGCGGCAAAGTTCAGATTGTCTTCTCCGGCAAAGCGCATCCGCTGGATGATAACGGCAAGAGAATCGTCAGCAACCTCGTAGCCATGATGAAAAAATACCCGAAAAGTGTAGTTTTCCTGGAAAACTACGATATGACCATCGGGGCCCAGCTCACCCGCGGCTCCGATATCTGGCTGAACAATCCGCGCAGACCGCTGGAAGCCAGCGGAACCTCCGGTATGAAGGCCGCCATGAACGGCGTCCTCAACTGCTCCATCCTTGACGGCTGGTGGCCGGAGGCCTGTATAGACGGCGAGAACGGCTGGCAGATCGGGGACGGCTTTGAGACTACTGATTTTGCTGTACTTGACCAGCACGATAGCGATGCCCTGTATGATACACTCCTGAACCGCGTTCTGCCGACCTTCTATGAGAACAAAGACAAGTGGGTGCAGATGATGCACCGCAGCATTGAGACCACCCGCACCGAGTTCGCCACCAAACGCATGCTGGATGAATACTATAACCGGATGTACATCAAAGGCTGATTCGCGTCGCAGTTCTGCAGCTTCCTCCTATATGCCCTTTCTTCGTTCCCTCCTGCCCGCTTTAGCGGGCGGGAATTTTTAGGTTTCACGAGTTTTTAGTTCATATTCTTTATCTTTAATAACATTAATCATCTTCATTTAATCTGCTTTTCAGCGGAATTCCGGGCAAATATCCTACTCTTAGTGAAATCAGTTTCCCAAACCAATTTTTTTTGGCTGCTTGTCCAATTCCGACAATATTTTCAGTTCACTTAGGTTACAGTGATACTGTGCTACAAACGTTTGCACAATAAGGTAGGCGATGAGCGGCTAGAAGTTCCCGGGAGTTCATTTAGGCCAAACACGCACAAGTGAAGCAGGTAAAACCACTACAAAGGGAGATGGGCAAATGCAATTGCAACGAATGGGCAGCTTCAAAAAAGTAGGTATCGGCTTGGGGACTCTGCTTATGGCTTCTGCGATCAGCTTAACCGGAGCTAGTGCTGCCGGAAATCTTGTTCCAGTGATGACCTCCAACACAAGTCCGGCGGGTACCGCCTCCGCCAGCAGCGAATGGGCATTCCATGAAGCCTACAAAGCTTTTGACCATGATTACAGCACCTATTATTCCACTTCCAGCGGCAGCTCAGGATATCTGCAATACAGCTTTGGCACTTCCAAAAAGGTACGCAGCTATAGGCTTACCACCTCATCCCAGCCTCAGGCGAATGTGCCAAAAACCTGGACCCTACAGGGCTCCAGTAACGGCGGCAGCTGGGTCGTTCTGAGCAGCCAGTCCGGCCTTTATTATCCGGGTTCCTCTTACTACTTCAACCTCTCTTCAACAGGTGACTATACCAGCTACAGGCTGGTCATTACCGCCAACAACGGCGCTTACTCCACTTCTATAGGCGAGCTGGAACTGTACGAATAATTAACGCTCACATCTGCTTATTTGATACAGGCCGCTTTCCTGACTGATGGCAGCAATAGAGACCCTCTTACGCCTAACGTAGAGGGTTTTTGACGTTGTCACCTTACTTCTTCAGCTTCATACCTCCCTTTCCCTCTCTCTCGCTCTTGCCCTTGCCATCCAATATTGCGAGATATATTCCGTGCCCAGAGGCAGTCCGCATTATCATGATCACAACTTCTTCCGCATATAGTTAATTATAATAATTATAAAAAAGGATTGATTTTATTTAATTTTTTGTTATTATAAAACTTATACTTAATCTAAAATCAAATCCTAATACGAGGTGACTGTATTCATGAGTGAGAGCAATAACAAACTAACGACAAGCTGGGGTGCCCCGGTAGGTGACAACCAGAATTCTATGACAGCCGGTTCCCCCGGACCCACTTTGCTGCAGGATGTTCATCTGCTGGAGAAATTAGCCCATTTCAACCGGGAGCGTGTTCCTGAACGTGTCGTCCATGCCAAAGGCGCCGGTGCCCATGGTTATTTTGAAGTCACCAATGATCTCTCCCAATATACGAAGGCTTCCTTCTTGTCTGAAGTCGGCAAACGCACACCGATGTTCATCCGCTTTTCCACTGTAGCCGGAGAATCGGGATCTTCCGATACCGTGCGCGATCCGCGCGGCTTTGCCGTGAAATTCTACACCGAAGAAGGCAACTACGACCTCGTCGGCAACAATACACCTGTCTTTTTCATCCGTGATGCAATTAAATTCCCGGACTTTATCCATACTCAGAAACGCCATCCGCAGACGCATCTGAAGAACCCGAACGCTGTGTGGGATTTCTGGTCGCTCTCCCCGGAATCCCTGCACCAGGTTACCATTCTGATGTCTGACCGCGGCATACCGGCCACCCTCCGTCATATGCACGGCTTCGGCAGCCATACGTTCAAGTGGGTGAATGCAGAAGGCGCGGCAGTATGGGTGAAATACCATTTCAAAACAGAGCAGGGCGTCAAGAATCTCGATGTTAATCTGGCTGCGCAGATTGCCGGCGATAACCCGGATTATCATACAGAGGACTTGTTTAATGCGATCGACAAAGGGGATTTCCCCGCCTGGAGACTGCATGTGCAGATCATGCCTATAGAGGATGCTGACACCTACCGTTTCGACCCGTTTGATGTTACCAAGGTATGGTCCCAGAAGGATTACCCGCTGATTGAGGTGGGCCGCATGGTGCTGGACCGCAATCCGGAGAACTACTTCACCGAAGTAGAGCAGGCTACCTTCTCTCCGGGATCATTTGTGCCAGGGATAGAAGCCTCTCCTGATAAAATGCTCCAGGGCCGCCTCTTCGCCTACGGCGACGCCCACCGCTACCGGGTAGGAGCGAATCACAACCACCTGCCGATTAACCGGCCCATCGCCGAGGTGAACAATAATCAGCGGGACGGCGCGCTGAATCACACTAATAACGGCGGAGGCTCCGTGTATTACGAGCCTAACAGCTTCGGCGGGGCAACTGAATCGCCGCAGGATAAACCGGCTGCTTTTGCAGTCTCCGGCCAAGCCGATAGTGTCCCTTATGATCACAACGATCATTTCACCCAGCCGGGTGATCTCTATCGTCTGCTGGGTGAAGAGGAGCGTGCCCGGCTCGTACGCAATATTGTAGGCGCGATGACTCCTGTCGAGTCAGATGAGATCAAGCTTCGCCAGATTGGCCATTTCTACAAAGCTGATCCGGAATTTGGCCGGCGTATTGCGGACGGGTTGGGACTGGTGGTACCGGAGTAACTCCACTTGCACCCTTCAGCGCACAGAAACCCCTGACTTCATAAGTCAGGGGTTTCTTGGGATCATCGTATTTGCATTTTTCTATGTATATTCCCTAATAATACACATTCATCCACTGCTCCAGCTGCTGCCTCAGTCCCTGTCTCGCGGATGCCGGCTCAAGAATCTCGGCGTTAGGACCATATTGCAGAATCCACTTGATAAATTCCTTGTCATTATTGACAGTGACTTCAAACAGCAGACTTCCGTCTTCTTCGTCGGTCATCCGTGGATGAACGAACAATTCCTCTTCTTTGATGTAACGTGCTACCTCCGGATGAAACCGCACTTTGAAGGTCGTATTCTTATTGCCCCGGTCGATCGACCAGGTGTTTTTCAGATACTGTTTAATATTAAAATCCCTTTTGTCGAAGGAGGTATCCGTCACCTCAACCTGCTGAAAACGGCTGATGCGAAACGTGCGGATTGCCCTCTTCAGGTGGCAATAGCCAATCAGATAGAATCTCTGGTCACGCGGAATCAAATAATAAGGATCAATCTCCCGCTGCGTTGTCTCGTTCCGCAATTGCGAGTGATAGACCGTACGAATCCGCCGTTGTTCCATAATCGCCCCGATCAGCGGCTGCAGGAAATTCCGGCTCTCCTTGCGGTACGCAGGCTTGCCCATTTGAATAATATCTGAAATATTCTCAAGCATTCCATTCTGTTTGGATTTCTCCTTCAGATGTGTGCCCATGACTTTGTCAAAGGCAGATAGAAAACCTGGGGGGATTTTGCCGGGAGCCAGCACGGAGGGCAACAGAGAGAAAGCCATCGCCTCCTGCTCGGAGAAATCCAGCGGGTATAAGAAGAATTTCCCCATAAACTTATACCCCGTTCCTCTCCCCTCATTCATCACCGGTGCAAAATGACTGATCACATCCAGGTCCCTATAAATCGTTCTAATATTCACCTCGCACCGGAATGCCAGATCCGCAGCCGTAATCCCGGGATTCGACTGGATGGCGTTAATAATCTTGAAGATCCGTATTACTTTGTCTGTCATAATAAATGCTCCTCAACTTCCAAGTAAATAGTGCCTGTACTTCCATAGTTCTAATATAACAGGTCTATATAAACATGACTGTCTGCAAAATATAGCATTACCAGCCCATAGGGCGGCCACCAGCATATACTATGTATTTTTAGTAAGTAACACTTCCGCCCCACACTAAAAAAACACAACAGCATCAACCTGTCGTGTCCCTGGAATAAAACAAACAAAAACCCTTGAATATCAAGGGTTTCTGCAACTATTATTTAAGCGGGTGATGGGAATCGAACCCACGCTATCAGCTTGGAAGGCTGAAGTTCTACCATTGAACTACACCCGCAAAGGTGAAATATCGGGATGACACGATTTGAACATGCGACCCCCTGGTCCCAAACCAGGTGCTCTACCAAGCTGAGCTACATCCCGTAAATATAAAAGCTATACTGCAAAGTAATAATGGCGCGCCTTGAGAGATACGGATGCTTCGCATCCGATTGCGAAGTTATTCTATCGAAGTCTATGCTCCAACGAACTCGTTCGAATCTGGGGACACTTTGATGATCCAATGAAGTTATAAATGGCGCGCCCTGAGAGATTCGAACTCCCGGCCTTTTGATTCGTAGTCAAACGCTCTATCCAGCTGAGCTAAGGGCGCAAAATCTATATGGAGCGGACGACGGGAATCGAACCCGCGACCCTCGCCTTGGCAAGGCGATGCTCTACCGCTGAGCCACGTCCGCAAAAACATGGTGCGCGTGAAGGGACTTGAACCCCCACGTCGTGAAACGCCAGATCCTAAGTCTGGTGCGTCTGCCATTCCGCCACACGCGCACACTTTATAAGAAAATGGTGAGCCATGAAGGACTCGAACCTTCGACACCCTGATTAAAAGTCAGGTGCTCTACCAACTGAGCTAATGGCTCTCATAAGAGAAATAAACATAAATGAAATGGCTGGGGATATAGGAATCGAACCTATGAATGACGGAGTCAAAGTCCGTTGCCTTACCGCTTGGCTAATCCCCAATATTAATAATTAGCAGACACTACGGAATCGGGTGGATACTCTATACTTCGAGATATAGGATGCTCAATCCCTGATACCTTCATACAATAAAAATGGCGGAACCGACGGGATTCGAACCCGCGATCTCCTGCGTGACAGGCAGGCATGTTAGGCCAACTACACCACGGTTCCAAATTAATTGCGGGGGCAGGATTTGAACCTGCGGCCTTCGGGTTATGAGCCCGACGAGCTACCGGGCTGCTCCACCCCGCGTCAATGTTAAAGATCTATTCTGTTAAAGATAGATGGTGGAGGCTGAGGGGTTCGAACCCCCGACCCTCTGCTTGTAAGGCAGATGCTCTCCCAGCTGAGCTAAGCCTCCATGTATGACTCGTATGGGATACTCTCCACTCCGTTACGAGATTGCGATGTATTCCTTACGATGCCTATGCTTCAACGAACCCAGGGAATTCTCATCCCATTAATCGAAGAAGAAATTGGTGACTCGTATGGGATTCGAACCCATGTTACCTCCGTGAAAGGGAGGTGTCTTAACCCCTTGACCAACGAGCCATGCTGTTTAAAATTGTCTTTCTCATCCCTATACAGAGAAGGTAAAGCTACGGAGAGAGAGGGATTCGAACCCTCGAGACGCTTGTGGCGCCTACACGATTTCCAATCGTGCTCCTTCGGCCAAACTCGGACACCTCTCCAGATGGCTCCCCGAACAGGACTCGAACCTGTGACAACTCGATTAACAGTCGAGTGCTCTACCAACTGAGCTATCAGGGAATATGGTGGGCCTTAGTGGACTCGAACCACTGACCTCACCCTTATCAGAGGTGCGCTCTAACCAGCTGAGCTAAAGGCCCGTTCTCATACACCTATTTAACTAATAAGGGCAAAAAAAATACCACAGTGTGTGTGGATTGTCCGCTTGGCGGCGTCCTACTCTCCCAGGACCCTTCGGTCCAAGTACCATCGGCGCTGGAGGGCTTAACGGTCGTGTTCGGGATGGGTACGCGTGGAACCCCTCCGCTATCGCCACCAAACGGGCATTTACAGCGTAAATGCTTCAGGAATTGATTCCTGAAAACTGAATCCGAAACGAATCTGCGCTCTAAGAAATTTGGATAAGCCCTCGACCGATTAGTATTGGTCAGCTCCATGCATTGCTGCACTTCCACCTCCAACCTATCTACCTCGTCGTCTTCAAGGGGTCTTACTAGTTGGGAAATCTCATCTTGAGGGGGGCTTCACGCTTAGATGCTTTCAGCGCTTATCCCGTCCGTACGTAGCTACTCAGCCATGCTCCTGGCGGAACAACTGATGCACCAGCGGTACGTCCATCCCGGTCCTCTCGTACTAAGGACAGCTCCTCTCAAATTTCCTGCGCCCACGACAGATAGGGACCGAACTGTCTCACGACGTTCTGAACCCAGCTCGCGTACCGCTTTAATGGGCGAACAGCCCAACCCTTGGGACCTACTTCAGCCCCAGGATGCGATGAGCCGACATCGAGGTGCCAAACCTCCCCGTCGATGTGGACTCTTGGGGGAGATAAGCCTGTTATCCCCAGGGTAGCTTTTATCCGTTGAGCGATGGCCCTTCCATGCGGTACCACCGGATCACTAAGTCCGACTTTCGTCCCTGCTCGACTTGTAGGTCTCGCAGTCAAGCTCCCTTATGCCTTTGCACTCTGCGAATGATTTCCAACCATTCTGAGGGAACCTTTGAACGCCTCCGTTACTCTTTAGGAGGCGACCGCCCCAGTCAAACTGCCCGCCTGACACGGTCCCCGTACCCGCTTAGGGCACTAGGTTAGAACCTAGATACGATCAGGGTGGTATCCCAACGGCGCCTCCGCAGAAGCTTGCGCTCCTGCCTCAACGGCTCCCACCTATCCTGTACAGATCGTACCCAAATTCAATATCAAGCTGCAGTAAAGCTCCATGGGGTCTTTCCGTCTTGTCGCGGGTAACCTGCATCTTCACAGGTATTAAAATTTCACCGGATCTCTCGTTGAGACAGCGCCCAAGTCGTTACGCCATTCGTGCGGGTCAGAATTTACCTGACAAGGAATTTCGCTACCTTAGGACCGTTATAGTTACGGCCGCCGTTTACTGGGGCTTCGGTTCACAGCTTCGGGTTGCCCCTAACCACTCCCCTTAACCTTCCAGCACCGGGCAGGCGTCAGCCCGTATACTTCGCCTTGCGGCTTCGCACAGACCTGTGTTTTTGCTAAACAGTCGCTTGGGCCTTTTCACTGCGGCCCCCTCGGGCTATTCACCCTACCGAGGCACCTCTTCTCCCGAAGTTACGAGGTCATTTTGCCGAGTTCCTTAACGAGAGTTCTTCCGCGCGCCTTAGAATTCTCTTCTCGCCTACCTGTGTCGGTTTGCGGTACGGGCACCTTCTCCTGGCTAGAGGCTTTTCTTGGCAGTGTGAGATCATGACCTTCGCTACTACAATTTTCGCTCCCCATCACAGCCCAGCCTTATTGATGTGCGGATTTGCCTACACATCAGCCTCACTGCTTAGACGGACATATCCATCAGTCCGCGTCACTACCCTCCTGCGTCACCCCATCGCTCATAGCGGATTACGGTGGTACAGTAATTTCAAACTGTTGTCCTTCGACTACGCCTTTCGGCCTCGCCTTAGGTCCCGACTTACCCTGAGCGGACGAGCCTTCCTCAGGAAACCTTGGGCTTTCGGCGGATCAGATTCTCACTGATCTTTTCGTTACTCATACCGGCATTCTCACTTGTATGCTGTCCAGCGCTCCTTACGGTACACCTTCAACCCACATACAACGCTCCCCTACCCCAGATACAAAGTATCTAGCCATAGCTTCGGTGGTGTGTTTAGCCCCGTTACATTTTCGGCGCAGAGTCACTCGACCAGTGAGCTATTACGCACTCTTTCAATGGTGGCTGCTTCTAAGCCAACATCCTGGTTGTCTGTGCAACTCCACATCCTTTCCCACTTAACACACACTTGGGGACCTTAGCTGATGGTCTGGGCTGTTTCCCTTTTGACAATGGATCTTAGCACTCACTGTCTGACTCCCGGCAAGAAGTTAATGGCATTCGGAGTTTGACTGAGCTTGGTAACCCTTGCGGGCCCCGCACCCAATCAGTGCTCTACCTCCACCACTCCATTCACCGAGGCTAGCCCTAAAGCTATTTCGGGGAGAACCAGCTATCTCCGAGTTCGATTGGAATTTCTCCGCTACCCCCACCTCATCCCCGCATTTTTCAACATGCGTGGGTTCGGGCCTCCAGTGCGTGTTACCGCACCTTCACCCTGGACAGGGGTAGATCACACGGTTTCGGGTCTACGTCCACATACTCATTCGCCCTATTCAGACTCGCTTTCGCTGCGGCTCCGTCTTCTCGACTTAACCTTGCATGTTAAACGTAACTCGCCGGTTCATTCTACAAAAGGCACGCCATCACCCAGTAATAGGGCTCTGACTTTTTGTAAGCACACGGTTTCAGGTTCTATTTCACTCCCCTTCCGGGGTGCTTTTCACCTTTCCCTCACGGTACTGTTTCACTATCGGTCGCCAGGTAGTATTTAGCCTTAGCAGATGGTCCTGCTGGATTCATACGGGGTTTCACGTGCCCCGCACTACTCGGGATCCGTCTCGGAGAGAACACAGTTTAGGCTACAGGGCTTTTACCTCTATCGCGGGCCTTTCCAGACCTCTTCACCTACCATATTCCTTTGTAACTCCATGTGAGACGTCCCACAACCCCAAGAGGCAAGCCCCTTGGTTTAGGCTGTTCCGCGTTCGCTCGCCGCTACTGACGGAATCACTATTGTTTTCTCTTCCTCAGGGTACTTAGATGTTTCAGTTCCCCTGGTCTGCCTCTGCGTATCCTATGTATTCAGATACGAGTAACTGCGAATTACCACAGCTGGGTTTCCCCATTCGGACACCCCCGGATCAAAGCTTGCTTACAGCTCCCCGAGGCAGTTTCGTTGTTCGCCACGTCCTTCGTCGGCTCCTGGCGCCTAGGCATCCTCCGTGTGCTCTTATTAGCTTAACCAATCGCTCCGGTATTGGCTCATTCGCTCATCTTGTTTTAAACAGCGCTTCCGGATGAATCCGTCCGCTAGTCTGTTTAAAGCCAAAAGTCGCTCATAATCCAAAACCATCGCTCAGCATGACTAATAACTATTTCAACTTGCTTACACAAGTTTCAGCTAAAAGATGTTCTAAAACGCAAATTCGTTTCGGTATCCAGTTTTCAAGGATCAAGGTGCTGAAATTTCGGGACAATCACGACTGTGATGTTCGAAAATTCAGACAGTTTAAAGATGAGAGCTTAAACTCTCAAAACTGACCAACGAGTGAGTAACAGGCCTAAACCTGAGTTTTGGAAGTAATACTTCCGATTTGAATGTTTCCGTTGCAGGAAACGATTCTCCATAGAAAGGAGGTGATCCAGCCGCACCTTCCGATACGGCTACCTTGTTACGACTTCACCCCAATCATCTACCCCACCTTCGGCGGCTGGCTCCCTTGCGGGTTACCCCACCGACTTCGGGTGTTGTAAACTCTCGTGGTGTGACGGGCGGTGTGTACAAGACCCGGGAACGTATTCACCGCGGCATGCTGATCCGCGATTACTAGCAATTCCGACTTCATGCAGGCGAGTTGCAGCCTGCAATCCGAACTGAGACCGGCTTTGCTGGGATTGGCTCCACCTCGCGGTTTCGCTTCCCGTTGTACCGGCCATTGTAGTACGTGTGTAGCCCAGGTCATAAGGGGCATGATGATTTGACGTCATCCCCACCTTCCTCCGGTTTGTCACCGGCAGTCACTCTAGAGTGCCCAGCCTTACCTGCTGGCAACTAAAGTCAAGGGTTGCGCTCGTTGCGGGACTTAACCCAACATCTCACGACACGAGCTGACGACAACCATGCACCACCTGTCTCCGATGCTCCGAAGAGGGGCACTATCTCTAATGCTTTCATCGGGATGTCAAGACCTGGTAAGGTTCTTCGCGTTGCTTCGAATTAAACCACATACTCCACTGCTTGTGCGGGTCCCCGTCAATTCCTTTGAGTTTCAGTCTTGCGACCGTACTCCCCAGGCGGAGTGCTTACTGTGTTAACTTCGGCACCAAGGGTATCGAAACCCCTAACACCTAGCACTCATCGTTTACGGCGTGGACTACCAGGGTATCTAATCCTGTTTGCTCCCCACGCTTTCGCGCCTCAGCGTCAGTTACAGCCCAGAAAGTCGCCTTCGCCACTGGTGTTCCTCCACATATCTACGCATTTCACCGCTACACGTGGAATTCCACTTTCCTCTTCTGTACTCAAGTCACCCAGTTTCCAGTGCGACCCCAGGTTGAGCCCAAGGTTTAAACACCAGACTTAAATGACCGCCTGCGCGCGCTTTACGCCCAATAATTCCGGACAACGCTTGCCCCCTACGTATTACCGCGGCTGCTGGCACGTAGTTAGCCGGGGCTTTCTTCTCAGGTACCGTCACTCCGGTAGCAGTTACTCTACCGGACGTTCTTCCCTGGCAACAGAGCTTTACGATCCGAAAACCTTCATCACTCACGCGGCATTGCTCCGTCAGGCTTTCGCCCATTGCGGAAGATTCCCTACTGCTGCCTCCCGTAGGAGTCTGGGCCGTGTCTCAGTCCCAGTGTGGCCGTTCACCCTCTCAGGTCGGCTACGCATCGTCGCCTTGGTGAGCCGTTACCCCACCAACTAGCTAATGCGCCGCAGGCCCATCCCCAAGTGGCAGATTGCTCCGCCTTTCATTCTCTCTTCAGGAGAGGAAAGAAATTATCCGGTATTAGCTACCGTTTCCGGTAGTTATCCCAGTCTTGAGGGCAGGTTGCCTACGTGTTACTCACCCGTCCGCCGCTAAATTCATTTGAAAGCAAGCTTTCAAATGAACTCCGCTCGACTTGCATGTATTAGGCATGCCGCCAGCGTTCGTCCTGAGCCAGGATCAAACTCTCCAAATTGGTTTTAGAAAGAGCGATTGCTCATTTTGAAACATCTGACGAGAATTTTCATTCTCTATTTTGGATCTCGCCGAAGCGATCTCCAGGTACTCACTCGTTGTTCAGTTTTCAAAGATCAAGCTCGTTGTCAGCAACGACTACCGCGTCACCAGCAACTCTTATAATATATCACATCCAACCGATCAATGCAAGCTCTTTTTTTCAACTTCTTTTCGAGCTCGGCGTTGATGTTTCGCGGCCAGAAATAGAATATATCATGTATGGATTGTGATTGCAAGCATTTTTTTGAAACTATTTTGTACATTACCTTGAACTCCAGGTTCTTCACGGATTTGATCCAACAGGATAGAGAATATCCACAGAGTGAAGGCTTGTTCCTATCTCTAGCAGATTTACGGATTTAATTATTGTCCAGTAGCTCCAGCACATCCCGCCTCATGCTAAGCGGCGCTGTCTTAAGCGGAGTACCCACACGAGCCAGCATTTGAATCGTCTGACCTGGAGCGGCATACACGCTGTGAATTCCGCTGTACAGCACACTCATCTCCGGATATTCCTCCAGCACCTGGCTTAACGGCTGCATCGCCAGCCCCTCGAGGTGGGCGGTCAAGGTTAACCGGCTGTAGAGCATGCCGCTCCGGACCTGACTGATCCGGCTGTTGTCATCGCTGATAATTAGCGCGTACGCAGGTGTGCTGTTGACCGAAGCCGTTGTGGAGTTGATAAACTGCTTCGAAGCGGCTTTCCCTTCGTTCATGGATGGAAACAGAGTTACTGCACCCTGAAGGATATGGCGCATAATACCGCTAGTCCCCTGTCCTTCTACAGAGAATCCATCACGGAATTGATTCTTCTCCCGTTCATTGGCACGGAAGATCCGTGCGGATTCCTGCATCACAGAATCTACACCAGCCTCTATTACTGCCGCCTCCACGGCATAGTCCCCCAATATCTTCATATTGCCTGGATCCTGAGCAATATTCATATGTAGACCGCTGATATCATTAATACTCTGCAGTCCCTTCAATTGAGCTAGGCTGAGCTTATCGGAAGTATAAGGTCCCCTGTTGGTATCCGGCTGGAACAAATAATTGTAGAGCGGCGGCTGGCTCACCAGACTTATGCTATTGAGCGTAAGACGTGCAACTGGTTTGCTAGCCATACTCTCTTCCAGTCTGCTCTCATCATACTCGCCTTCAGGAAACAGTTTGATATCTACCTGATAACCCAGCTGTTGTCCTGCAATCCGTACATATTCCAGAAAGGTTCCCTGTGAAATCATGAACTGTCTTGCTTCAGGATCGACCGCCGGAGACAGACGTCTGTTGTCGGCATATAGCGTAAACACTTTATCATTCTTCTGATCCAGCTTGATCCGCCAAGGCTGCATATTATGCCCGCTTGCAGCCAGCAGACCATGTGCGGCCAGTCTCAATCTGGGATCTGTCATAGCTGCGGAGTAGCCCGGCTTCCAAGGCTGCAAGTAATGCTGCTGTCTGAAGACCCCGCTAAAGAGCATTAATAAGGCAAACACGGCAAGGACTAGCCCGGCAATAAGCGAAATAATTAGCTTCAATATTTTAATGCGCCTCTTTCCTTTCAATGGACCCGCTCCTCTAGACTTTTATAGACTCAAGCATCAGATGGAAGGCTGCCATTACGAGTTCATCCGGTGTTGTCGAATGCATCTGCCTGAGATAATTCCCCTTCTTCCGCGCTGTATTCAAAACACCGATCACACAAGACCACAGCACCAGCGCGGTTTGGACTGGATTCAGGCTTGTACGGATTACGCCCTCTTCTATCCCTTTGCGGGTTAGCCCGATTAAGTACTCTGTCATCGTCTCACCCAAGGCATAACATTCCTCTCTGGAGGCGTCCGTGATTCCCCTATCGAAGTCAATCTCTGCGGTCTCGTATTCCATAATGGCCTTGAAGTATTCCGGGTGCACTTTGCTGAAACGGTAAAAAACCTCGCCCATTTGCATAAGGCTTTCTATGGCATTAGCGGTCTTCGTCTCGAGCAATTCCTGCTGCAGCATCCCTTGCATCAATCTATAGCCCCTGATCATGATCTCAAAGTAAAGCTGTTCCTTGCTGTTGAAATATACATATAGCGTTCTCTTGCTGAACTCTGCCGCTGTAGCAATGTCATCCATGGTCGTATTCTGATACCCTCTGGCAAAAAAGACTGTCTCCGCTGCTTCTATAATGTCGTTCCTGCGAATCTCCTTCTCTTTCATTCTGCGTTCGACGCTTCCCACAGTCTCGCCCCCTCAATCTGCACCGCAATGTAATTAAGTAAACTATGAGTTTACTTTGCGCTTTTTGGGGTCCTGATGTCTGTGAGGTTGGTTACATTCGAAAGAAATAAGCATGCATGAGAAGAGTCCGAAGTGGATAAATTAACTACACCAAACGTAAGCGTATGCTTTCATAGCTATGCTTAACAACACTGAAGCTTATGCTTCCGGAGTGAGTTTTGTTCAATGTATATTCACTGGGGTTAAGCTGAGCAAACTTTTAGGAGGACCGCCGTAATGGACACTCATGAATTCGTGGAGAAATTCCAGGAGAATCAGCGGAAAGCGCTGAAGAACAGAAACCGGGGCAAAGGAACACCGGGCGCACGCCTTGCGAACAAACAGCACAGCACCAATAAATAGGCTACAACATTCAGCAAGAGCTGTATATCAAAAAGAGATGTCTGCAAGGACCAGTTCAGCTGGCTCTGCGGACATCCCTTTTTACTATGAGAACATGCTATAAATATGCTTCTGAAGATTTCTCTGTGTGTTCTATCTCTATAGAAGCAGTAGTGATTATTTATTCAACTTCGCAACGCTTACGGCTACTTTCTCGATTTGTGCTTTGCTGAGTGTTTTGTCAGGTGAGCTGATCGTTACAAACCGGTCTGCCAGCGCAAAGGTCAGCATAGCTGTATCTGAAGGTGTGTACCATTTCGCTTCAGTTCCGTTGGATAGCTTCACGGTAGTTCCGTCATAATCGTAAGAATAGTCACGCGGTGATACATTCACCCGCATTTTATTGAACAGGAAGCTCACGCCGTCATCGCCGCCTACAACCTTCTGGAACGCATCGCCGCTGATCATCTGTGCCGGAGCATAAGCGGTCTCGAAGCCTTCGAAGTTAGCGAACGCCTTGGTGATCTGTTCTTTTTGCGCTGCACTGTATTGTACTGCCGTTAAAGTGATAGCAGAACCGTTATCTGGTGTTGGTGTTGCCGTTCCGCTGCCCAGAATAACCTGGTTAGTAGAAGCATTGAAGGTTACCGGCACCTTCAGTGCATCCGCCAGCGCCCGGACCGGAAGGTAAGTTGTATCATTATAAGTAATTGGTGACAGTGTTTTGCCATTGCCGTCTACCGGCGTGTAAGCCGCTCCGTTTACTTTGAAGCCGATGCTGTGGTTCAGGTACGCGCTGATCTTCTGCATATTCGTTCCTGCATATACACCTGCTGAACCCGTAATAGCCATTCCGAATACCATGGTTGCTATGATCATTTTTTTGCTCTTCATTATTATCGTCTCCCTTGTGTGTGTGTTGTTTGTAGTGTCCCTTGCTATAGATTCATTAAACCATTAACTTGTTTCTAACTTGTATCCGGATTGTAAAGAAGTAATTCCGAATCTGCACCAGGGGTTAACGTCTGTTCGGGACCGTAATCTGATACACCTCGGTGTACAGGATATCTCTAAACCGCTGGAATTCCTTCAGAGTAGCTGGCCGGGGATAGGTCATGATGCGCAGCGGCAGATCAGCTTGACCCGCGCGCAGCGGCGGCTGCACATAAGGGTACGGATTCAGATAAAAGCCCAGCCGCTCATAGAATCCGATCCTCCGCTGTTCCATTTCCCCCTCAGGCGGCTCCACCTCTAGAACCACCGGCTTGTCCGAACGGCTGATATAGCGGTTCATCAGCTTCTTGCCGATTCCCCCGCCCCGTATATCCGGGTTAACGGCAATATGCTCAACAAACCGCAATTCAGGGAATTCCCAGGCGGCCATAAAAGCGAGCGTCCGGTTCTCTGCATCCTTGTCGGTATACAGGTGATAATTCGGATTCGCCAGCAAAGCCCGCTGCCCGCTATAGGTTCTGATCTCACTTGCCGGAAAAGAAGCTTCCATAATGGCGAATATCTCATCAAAGGTTGTTCCGCTGATTGGCGACTGATTGCTCATTTTCTGCTGCCCGCTTTCTGCTGTTTCTATTGTGTGAAGCGTCTTGCTCTTTATTTTACCCGTAATTCCTGTCTGAATAACTTCATCGGAAGCTACATTAGACATGTCTGGACCTGCTTATATAAAAGATACCCGGAGGCATCATCTGATGGGCCTAGTCCATAGATGCGCCTACCGGAACCTTAGGATCAAAAATAAAAGCTGTCACAGAACATTCTTCGGTACCGTTATGGCGATTTAGCATCTGGTACTAGGAGAACGTGCTATACTATATTTATCAGATACATCATCATGTTTGCATAGGAGAGGTTCAATTGGATAATCAACGCTGGATCGCACCTGAATTCTACAATCTCACTTCGGAAATGGAGCAGCATCCTGAAGATAAGGTTGCCCTAAAATGGTTACAAGAGAACGGGGATTTCGAAGAAATCACCTATGGACGGCTTATGGCTCAGGCTAACCGTCTGGCCGGGGGGCTGTCAGGTCTCGGTCTGAAGCAAGGGGACCGTGTCCTGGTTATGGTACCACGCCGCATTATCGCCTACGTCATCTATCTGGCCTGCCTGAAGCTGGGACTTGCCGTTATTCCATCTTCTGAAATGCTGCGGGCCAAGGATCTGTCCTACCGGCTGCGCCACTCCGAAGCCCGCGCGGTCATTGTCTGGTCGGAGGTTACCGGTGAAGTGAACAAGATCGCCGAAGATCTGCCTTCACTGGACTATCGCCTGTCTGTCGGCGAAGCTGAGCTTGGCAACGGCTGGGTAGACCTGGAAGGCCTGATGGACGGACAATCCGACTCCTTCCCTGCGGTTGCCAGCCGCCGGGACGATATCGCCATCCTGGCCTATACTTCCGGCACAACCGGCAACCCGAAGGCCGTAGTCCATACCCACGGCTGGGGATATGCGCATCTGCGGATCACCTCTTCCCTCTGGCTGGATATCCGTGAATCGGATACTGTCTGGGCAACGGCCGCGCCGGGCTGGCAGAAGTGGATCTGGAGTCCATTCCTCACTGTACTCGGCAACGGGGCTACCGGCTTCGTCTATAATGGCCCTTTCCATCCGGACCGTTATCTTCAGCTGCTGCAGGATGAGAAGATCGGGGTATTGTGCTGCACACCTACAGAGTACCGTCTGATGGCCAAAACTGAAGGCCTCGCCCAGTACGATCTGTCGAATCTGCGTTGTGCGGTATCCGCCGGTGAGCCGCTGAATCAGGAAGTTATTCACACCTTCCAGCAGCACTTCGATATTACGATCCGCGACGGCTATGGACAAACTGAGAGCACCCTGATCATCGCGGCGCTGAAGGATGAGCCGATCCGTGTCGGCTCCATGGGTAAATCAATCGCTCCCGGTATTGTTGAAGTAATCGATGAGGAAGGACATCCGCTTCCTGCCGGGGTCGTAGGTGATATCGCCGTGCATCTGAGCATGCCTGCCCTGTTCCAGAATTACTACAAAGATCCGGAGCGCAAAGCAAACTGCTCGCACGGGGAGTATTTCGTAACCGGCGACCGGGCGCGCAAGGATGAGGACGGCTACTTCTGGTTCGAAGGCCGCGGGGATGATATCATCATCAGCTCTGGTTATACCATCGGGCCGTTTGAAGTAGAAGAAGCATTAATGAAGCATAGCCTGGTCAAGGAATGCGCAGTGGTAGCCAGTCCTGACGAGATCCGCGGCTCGGTCGTCAAAGCTTTTGTCGTGCTCAAGGACGGCCATGCCGGCACACCGGAGTTGGCCAAAGAGCTGCAGTCCCATGTCAAGGAACAGACTGCACCTTACAAGTACCCGCGCAAAATCGAATTCATTACGGATCTACCGAAGACAACCTCCGGCAAAATCCGCAGAATCGAGCTGCGTGAGCAGGAGAAGAAGGCTGCGCAAGAGTAGGCAGCAGCTTGGCCGGCAGCAGCAGGCTGGCTCCTGTTGATTGGAAGCGCGCCGGTAAGGGCAGTTTCTAACTAGCGGAAACAATAAAATCCCCGTTCCTACAGTGACGTAGGAACGGGGATTTTTGTGCTTTTACCTCAAGACAGCCTTAAGCTCTATCGAATACGAATCGAACCTTCCCGTCTCTGTATCCTTGTACCGCATTTGCCGCTGGACAGAAGCAGCAACGCTGTATACAGAATGACAAGAATAAGTGTGGTGACCAGACTCCCTTCCAGGCCGAACTTGCCCCCGGTCAGCAGATCATTTCCTTGTAAGGATATCGAATAGATCCCTTTGGGCGTATTCCCGCTCACCGCAACGCCATATATGTAGCCCTGGAACAGATTCCAGGAAATATGCAGCGCCATCGCAGCATACAAATTGCCTGTCCGGAGAGTAACCCAAGAGAAGATTAAAGCGATAATCACGATATTCAGTCCACTGATCCAGCTATATCCGGGATTCGCCATATGGGCAAGCGAGAATAAGATGGAGGTCAGGCCCACTGCGGCCGGAATACCGAGCCTTGAGGACAGCAGCTGCTGAAGGTATCCTCTGAATATCACCTCTTCGCAGATTCCGGCCAGCAGTGCCGTAATCACAATATCCGCCGCATCGAGCTGTCCGAACCGGGGCTGTGACCACTCTCCCTGAACCAAAGCATTCCCCAGACCCCATAGCACCAGCAGAATGGAGGATAGCAGCAGTGCTCCGCCTGCGAAGCCGGCAGCGAATCTCTTGCCGTCAGGCCTGGACAGTCCAATGCTGGACAGCGGACGCTTATGTATTATTCGTACCGTATAACACACGGCAATAAACGAATAGATGGCTGTAGATTTGAAGACACGCACCCAGCCGTCCGGATCGAATAGTCCTGTGGAACCCACGCGCAGCGATAGACCAAAGGAGACAATTACCGTTAGAAGCGCAATAGCCCCGCCGACACATAAAATCTCCCAGCCTGCTCTGAGCTGCCCGTTCCGGTTCCTGAATAGAAATTGCATGTGCAGTCACCCTTCCCTTCCTCATCCTCTCATCCTTTAGACGGACCGAAAGGGAAGGGCCCTGCAAAACAATTGAATATATGCCAAATAATCCAGAGCTGCAGCTTCTTACTCCGACCAGTACTTCGCATCCGGATTCAGTGTCGCGCCTACCTCGCCTTCCGTTACCAGATCACAGTCCAGGTAGCCCTCTTCATCCAGGAAATATACCTCCTGCTTATAGAATTCGCACAGGGTCTCCAGGAATTTCTCCGGTGAATCATACATGGTCACCAAATCGCCGTAGTCATGCAGCAGGTCGCATACCCGCTCGACCCCATCCTCAGACCGGTAGTAGCAGATAAAATCACTGCCGTAGTTCGTCAGCAGCGGCAGCACGACCCCGCCGCCGGCATAGCCCTTCTCCTGCAGGATACCTGACAGTAGCGCCACCTCCTGGCCGTATTCCCCGATATGAATCAGCCGGTAGCCCGGAATGAATTCAACCAGGCTGGGGTCCTCTTCGCTGCTGCCCGTTCCCAGAACAGTGTCATAGATTGCCTGTAAAATCAGAGGAACCTCGGGGGCATACTCTGAAATAGCGGCACTACCTCCTGCCTGGGCCTTGCCCAGACTGGCGGTGTAGCCGGGCCGCAAATGCGCGGACAGCTCCAGGAATTCCTGAAATTTAGGAGTAAGCATGAAATCATCCTTTTCTTGAGTGAAATAGTTATATAGCAAATGCCGGCTTACAGTGCACCTGTATGAACATCATCGGCCATCCCGGTTGGGAGCCGGCAGGCTTTTATACTTATGAATTTCTTCCCGCAGCCGGTCCGCAATCATCCCCCTGGTGGAAATGACTCCCAGTCCACAGCATCCTTCCAATACTCATAATCCTTCCACTTATCACACCAAAAAGCGGATCGATAAGGAAGGACCCCCCATCTCTCCGCTTGCTGTGCTCTACCTATTTGGTAGCCGAAACCCACATTTTCTCCAGCCATTCATCGAAATTCTCGCCCTTCTCGCCTTCGTAGGCATCGTAGACGTCAATCCGCATCTTCTTGAGCTTCTCTTTGAACTCTTCGTAAGAATGGTCTTTCGGAAGACTCTTCTTAATCCGCAGAATAATCTTCGATACCCCTCTGAACAGTTCGGCCTTGTTCTTCGACGGAACCTTGACCTCTTCGCCGAAGGCTCTCAGCTTGTTGTACGCGGCTTCTTGAACGGTATATACAGGATCGCTGATCATCAGACGATTAAGGATATCAATAATTTGTTTGTGGTTGTAGCGGCCCAGCTCTTCCACTGCTTCAAGACGCGCTCTCCAATCTGCGGAGCGGCCGGCGGCTTTCTTCAGTTCCTCATAATTCTCTGGCAGCTCTTGGATTACTTCTTCATTATTCAAACGATACAATCCCCTTCTTGGTTAAATCTGATATATAGAACGTTTATCTTACATAGTGCAATTCTACAGTACTGTACTCCTTGATTTCAATCTTTTGTACAAACATTCATGCGATTCCGGAGCAACCGGCAGATCTTACTCATTTCCTCCGGCATTCCCCGCCTCAACACCAGGAACAGCAGCAGGCTTGCCTGCCTCGATAAGCACCTTATTACCCAGCAGGAAAAAGCCTTGGATAAACAGCAGCATTCCCGTAATGATCAGCAGCCATTCAATCTGTATGAGATCGGCCAACGGCCCGAAGACCAGCATGCCCAGCGGCATCATAGAACTCGAAATCATACCCAGCACCCCGAAGACCCGGCCCAGGTAATCCGGCTCCACCTTCTCCTGCAGCAGAACTGTGGAGGGGGTATTGAAGAACGGCAGCGCCAGTCCCACCAGCCCCATTACGGCAAGATAAATCCAGAAGACCGGAATTACACCCAGCGCAAACGTACATAACCCGACGGCAAGGGCCGATAGGGTCATCGTATGAACCCGGTTCCGGAACCCCGGCCAGACGGCCATCAGCAGCCCGCCAAGCATCATCCCGATCGAGAACGTAATCTCAATGGCGGTCAGCCGCCAGATATCCCCGCCAAAGGTTCGCGTAACCTGCAGCGGAGTCAGAAACGACACCGGGGCCGCCAGCACAAAGAAAAAAGCACAGAAAATAAAAAAGCTTCTAATATAAGCATGCTGCCGGATATAGCTGAAGCCCTGGCGCAGATCACTCAAATAGCTGAGTGTCTGCTCTGCAGCAGCTTTGGCATGAAGCGGCACCTGCACGAAGAAGAACATCGTCATAACCGCCACTGCAGCAGTAATCACATCGATGAAAAATATAATTTCAATACTTGCCATGCTCAGCAGGGCTCCGCTCAGCATCGGGGACAGCAGCATTACCATCGCCTGAATGCTGCCGTTGATTCCGCTGATCCGGGTCAGTTTGTCTTCCGGCACCAGCTGCGGCAGCATGGCCGCTACAGCCGGTGTCTGCACTCCGCCTCCAAGCGCCCGCAGGGCAGACACCACAAAAAGCAACCACATCTGGTCGTATCCCAGCAGAAACAATATCGCCAGAACCAGCGTCGAAGCTGCAATAATGGAATCCGAGAGGACAATCAGCCATTTGCGGCTGTAACGGTCTGCCCAGACGCCTGCAAAGGGCGACAGCAGAAACATCGGCACAAATCCGCAGATAATCGCTAACGTCATCATGACTCCGGACTGTGTGTTCAGGGTAATATACCAGAGAATCGCATACTGGACCAGTGAAGACCCGAATAGCGAGACGGTCTGGCTGGTAAGGAAAAAGGCAATATTTTTCTTCCAGTCAGTGTTCATTGTCAGGGGATTCCTCCTCTTTCTCAGCACTTTAGAGTCATATTCTAGCATAGTTCCACAGCGCTACCTAATGGTTTTGATTAAGCAGTAACGGCTTTGCCGTCTTTTTTAGGGCGGTACCGTTTCAGCGAGAAAGATAAGGATAAAGATAAGGATAATTCATGCGCAGGGGATATAAATTCTTATCTTTTAAATAAATCTGCAAAAGTATAGTATGTATAAACTGATCAGCACGCAGTAATAGGAGGCATACCATCCATGAAAGCCATCGCCATTCTTGAGTTCGGCCCCGCTGGAAACTTAATAGAGCTTGATATCCCTGTTCCCATTCCGGGTGAACAAGAAATTCTGATTGAAATGTATGCGACTTCTGTTAATCCGGCGGACATGAAGGTCAGGGAAGGCTTATTGTACGCTGGTAGCGGTCATACTGCATCCTTTCCGCTAATCCCCGGAATAGACGTTGCCGGAGTGGTAGTGAGTACAGGCAGTGGAGTAAGCCGGTTCAAACCGGGTGATGCGGTGTTTGGGCTGATGCAGGTTATGGAAGGCGGTGCCTACGCGGAATATACACTGGCACACGGTCAGGAGCTGGCGCCGATTCCCCCGGGCTTATCCTTTGAAGCAGCTGGGGTTCTGCCGGCTGCCGGACTTGCCGCCTGGCAGGCACTGGCCAGTGCCAAGGTCTCCAGCCGGGACCGCGTGCTGATTCATGACGGTGCGGGAGGTATAGGCAGCTTGGCTATACAGCTTGCCAAGCTCCGGGGAGCTACCGTGATTACGACGGTAAGCGGCGATGAGCTTGATCTGGTCTGGGGCATCGGGGCCGACCAGGTGATAGACTGCCAAGAGCAGGATTTCGCCGCCATTCTCGGCCAGAGCATAGATGTTGTAATCGACACCGCCGGAGGTCTCATCCTGAACCGGAGCTTCGCAGTTCTTGCAGGCGGCGGGAGGCTGATCTCCACTGCGGAGCGGCCTGACCCGGTACAAGCGGCGGCCGGGGACATCACTGCAGCGTACCTCACTCCCGCCGCCGACCCTTTTCAGTTAGCCGAGCTGGCCCGGCTGACGGCCGAGCGCCGGCTGAAGCTGCTAATCGGCCAGTCCTTCCCGCTCACTGCAGAAGGACTGCGCAGCGCACATCTGCTCAGTGAAGGCCGGCTGGTTCAGGGCAAAATAGCCATCACTATCAAATAACGGTCCGGCAATGCACATGCCCGTTCATCGCCCAGGTTCCCTCAATTCAGTTGAAATCCCTGCACCAGCACGACTAGCAGCACAGCCACAAGAATGCCGGGCAGAAGATTGGCTACCTTGATCTTGGTAATTCCCAGCAGATTCAGGCCGATTGCCATAATCATAATGCCGCCCGCAGCGGTCATCTCTGCAATGATGTCATTTAACAGCGCATCAGGCACAAACCGGGTGATCTGTGTAGCGAGTAGAGCAATAATTCCTTCATATAGAACAACAGGGATGGCCGAGAACAGAACCCCTACCCCCAACGTCGAGGTCAGAATAATCGAAATGAATCCGTCCATAATCGCTTTGGTATACAGAATCTGATGATCACCTTTGATGCCGCTGTCCAGCGCTCCGAGAATAGCCATTGCACCGACAACAAACACCAAGCTTGCCGTAACGAATCCCAGCGAGATGCTGCCCTGTCCGCCTGCCCCCACTCTGCGCTCCAGCCAATTCCCTGCACGGGTGAACTTGTCCTCAATGTTGATCCATTCACCAGCTACCGCTCCAATCACTAGGCTTAGAATGACAATCAGGAAATTCCCGCTTTTGAGGCCCATCTGCACCCCAAGCACGACAATCGCCAGTCCAATCCCGTTCATCACCGTATTCTTCATGCTCTCCGGTATGCGTTCCAGCAGCTTCCCCAGCATTGTTCCGATAATAATAGCTACTCCATTCACCAAAGCTCCCAACAGCACCATCGCTCAGCAGTTCCCCTAACTATAATTTCTCTCTTATCCTAGCATTATAGGGGTAACAGGCACCGTAGCGTCAAGAGTGTTGCCGGCTGAGCAGATGCACAGCGCCTATCAGGATGACATCGCCAGATTAAATTGACAGATTTCTGTTAACGATGGTACGCTCACTAATATCATTCTCTAAATACAAGTAGAAACGGCCAGCCTTCCTGTGAAGGACGGTATCCGTTTAAGCGGGAAAGATAAGGACATTTTAATGCGTCAGGCATATATATTCTTATCTTTGAACAAATCCGGTGCGGATCTGTTCAAAGCCAAGTAAGGAGAGTCTCTATGAGTGAACGGCCTACCCTCGATAAGGGGAGCTTATCTAAGGAAACATTACTTCTTCTTGCGCTTTTAACTTCTGAGAATATCAATGAAACGGCACACCAGAATCCGCGGCTGTTCACGGGCCTGGACTGGGATGTATTCTTGCGGCTTACCTTGCATCACCGGGTATATCCATATTTGTACCCGAAGCTCAGCCGGATGGATGGGGATGTGATTCCTGCCAGCGTCCTGGAGCGGATAAAAATGGAATATCGCCGCAATACCGTCCAGATGCTTCAGCTCAGCGGTGAAATGAGTAATCTCGGCACTCAGCTGGCCGAATTGAATATCCGCTGCCTGTTCCTCAAGGGTCCGGTGCTTGCGCAGGCGTTGTACGGAGATATCTCGCTGCGGACCTCACGGGACCTTGATTTCCTGGTGCCGATGGCGCAGCTGCAGGATACGGAAGCCCTGCTGATCCGTCTGGGGTATGTGAAGGAAGAGACGTTCGAGAGCATACTCGGAGACTGGAAATGGCGTGAGCATCATACTACATTCAATCATCCGGTCAGTAAGATCAAGGCGGAGGTACACTGGAGATTAAGCCCGGGGCCGTCCAAAGAACCCGATTTCGATACCCTGTGGAAGCATGCGCGGACAAGCAGCCCATTCGGCCGCAATGTCCATTATCTGGGCCAGGAGGATCTGTTCCTGTTCCTGGCTGCCCATGGAGCCAGACATGGATGGTCCCGGCTGAGATGGCTGCTGGACATCAAAATGCTGCTGTTGCAGCAGCCGGACTCCGCTGTATTGACCCGGCTGCTGCGGCGCTACAATTACAGCGCTGTAGGCGGACAGGCACTTATTCTGGCAGCCGGTCTGCTGGAGGCAGAGATAGAGCCCGGACTGTCCGCTCTGACGGACCAACCCAAAGCCCGCAGTTTAGCGCAGCGCGCCTTGTTCTATGTGGCACGGATGGTCAATCTGCACAACCCTCCGCTGGAGCCGGAGGTCGAGCGTCATTATAAATATTATCAGCCGGCGATTCTATCCCGCTGGCATCAGGTGCTCTATGTAACCGGCTTTATGTACCCTTACGCAGCGGATGCGAAGACACTGCCGCTGCCGGAGGTGCTGCATTTCTTGTATTTCCCCCTGCGTCCTTTCCTGTGGAGCTGGCGGAAGATGACGGGTGCAGAGAAACGGATATAACGAGCGGGATGCGGTAACCGCACTTTACTCAACAACCACGCGAGTTGCCGGTCAATCGCTGGCGGGACTGGGCAGACTGCTGGGACTTGCGGGCGGGACTAACGGAATAGACACTTAAACCCTTAAACACTAAAAACCCTCACTTCTGATTGATTGCCGGCAAAATCGAGTCAATGCGGACATAAGTGTACCCTTAAGTAAGCAATATTGGCAGAAATGTTGTACGTTTTGCAACTTTGATTTCTGGATCGCAGGGTTTGCGGGAGGATTGTTGTACAAAATACAAGAATAATCCTGCAAAGCCGCTTGAGAACGGCGAAATGCTGCATTTTTATACGAAAATAAACGCAGGCTTTAGTAGGCATGAGCTTAGCCCGTGTTTTAAAAGTAACTCTTTCGGGATAAACTTACTCTTAAAGGCGCAAAAAGTCCCCCTACCCCAATCTTGAGCGATTTTTTAAAAATCAGCTCGTTTCGGGGGACGTCACTTGAACCGTTAAGCCTAACTTTTCGATTTGTTTCAAGTAATAAGCTAACGCCTTTTCCTTGGACGTGCTCTCCGGCACGTCTTTTTCTTCGTATCCGCATCTGTTTTTCATTAAGCTCCACCGCAGTAACGCCCAGCATAGGCCAAAGACAATATAGGGGAGGGGCTAATTAGCCCCTCCCCTATATTGCTTCCTCCTGCCCGCTAAGCAGACGGCTGAACATGCCGCCCTTCTCTGAAGCCAGGCCGCTGTATATCCCCTGCTGGATCACCCGTCCCTGGTCGATGACCAGAATCTGATCAGCTCCCCGGATGGTGGACAGGCGGTGGGCAATGACGATGACCGTCACGGAAGCCTTCAGGCGCTCCAGTGCCTCCTGAATCCGCTTCTCGTTCTCGGTATCGAGCGCACTTGTCGCTTCATCGAGCACAAGGATGGACGGCTTGCGGATAATCGCGCGCGCGAGCACCAGACGCTGCCGTTCCCCGCCGGACAGGCGTACGCCGCGGTCGCCGAGCAGCGTATCCAGTCCATCCGGAAGCTTGCGGACAAAGTCAGCCGAAGACGCAAACTCCAGCGCCTCCCACAATTCCGCTTCCTCCGCATCCGGCTTGATCATCGTCAGATTGTCGCGGATGGTCGCATTGTACAGAAAAGGGTCCTGCGCAACATACCCGATGGATCTCCGGTAGGACAGCAGCCTCTCACCTGTGATAGGCGCACCGTCAGCCAGGATCTCGCCGGTCTCCGGCTGCATCAGTCCCATGAGCAGATCAACGAGCGTGCTCTTCCCGGCGCCCGAACGTCCAACTATGGCGGTCATCTTCCGGGCCGGAATCAAGACATTTACGTTCTGAAGCGAATACTCCGATTCATGCGGATGATAGCGGAAGTCAACATTTCTAGCTTCAAGACTATGCTTCAAGATCATAGGGGCTACAGCTTCCCCGCCTTCCACCCGGTCATGCTCCACAGCGGCAAGACATTCGTCTTGCAGCAGCTGCAGCTGCTTGAAGGAGGGCAGTACGGAGGCGAGCTGCTCCATCAGCGACTGCAGGGTAGAGAATGTCGGCCACAGCCGGGTAAATACCAGAATAACCAGCAGCAGATTAGGACCCTCTGCTTGCATAAACCGGAAGGAGACAAAGATAAACACGGCAATCAGCAGTGTAGAGGACAACTTGTACAGCAGCTGTGAGTTCGAACGCAGGCGGGTATAGTCCAGTTGCTCTTGCTTCACCTCTCCGGTGAAGGCATGCAGCCACTCCAGCCGGGAATGCTCCAGATTATTGCTTTTGATATCCTTGATTCCGTTCAGCTGATCCGTAATTCCGCCCAAGTAGGTCTTGCCAAGCTCCGTGCTGCGGCTGCCCAGCTTCTTAGCCTTACGAATGAAGCGGCGGGAGAACAGGGACAGCAGGACAGCGCAGACGAGTACGGAGAGCGTCATCTTGGGGGACAGCCAGAAGGCGAAGCCGATCTGCACCAGCGTGAATAGCAGCGAGGTAAGAAACTGCAGGAAGCAGCTGATGCCGGCAAGCACTCTGGCCAGTTCCGTGGTCATCACGTTGATCAGATCGGAGGTGCGCTTTTTCAGAAAAAAAGACCATTCGGCCCTCAGCAACGCGCTGTATACCTCATAACGCAGCTGTCTGCCGTAGGTCTGCTGAATCTCCACATTGCGGATGGCCACGGACCGTGAGATCAGATTCTGGCAGAGCACAATCAATACATAACTGCCAAGCACCAGCAGGAGCGCCGTGGTCTGCGGCAGTTCGGAGATGAAGCCAAGCATCGGAAGATGAAGACCGGTGGTGGCTGTGCCGCCTAACTGAATACCAGCCATACCCAGCATAGGTACAAGCAGCAATATGGCAGAGCTCTCCAGCAGACCACTGATCACCATACCGGACAAGTTGAGATATAGTTTAGCTCCCGACAAGCGCTGAAGCTGCCGGAAATAATAGATTATCGCTTGCATGGGCCCACCTCGATCACTCAGCTTGTAACACTTTGGCGAATTTCTCCACAACCACGAATCCCTGCATGGCATCATCACCGGAGACATAATACGCCCCGCTTCGCAGCCAGGCATGGGCAATCATCTGTCCCTGCTTATCCCGCGCCACCCCCATATAGAGAGTGCTCTCAATCCCCCGCTTCTCCAGCATCTTCAGACCGGCTACGGCTCTGACCATACAGGTGCTTTTCCAGGGCGTATAGCGGCTGATCACCCGAATGGCCTTCGTGATCTGCTGAATGCGGGGAATATCCGTGTCTTTGGATACCGCCGGAGTCTCCAGGGATTTCACCCCGAGCTGCGGAGCCGTCTTGGCAAAAGGAAATAGCAGCTGGATTCTAACCAGGAAAAGCCGCCATAACGCCTCAGGAATCAGCGCCAGCGCGGCTTTGTCATACTTCAGCAGTAAACCGATGCGCCGGAGGGTAATCATGGCCCGTTGACGATGGCGACAAGATCCTCATTCAGCAGATTCTGCACAAAATCAACTACGTCCTGCTGTGCCAGCTCCGCCGGAACCTCAAAGATCTCCTGCATGATCTCGGCAATCCGGCGGATGGACACCGGTGAAGCCAAGGCTTCCCAGATCTCGCCCCCGACCTCGCCAAGGTTGTAATACTTACCGTTCTTCACATTCAGCATCACCTTCTCGCCATCCATGTCACTGGCGATATTGCCTTCCCGCTGAACCAGAACCGAATCAAGGGACAGGACTGCTGCTGTATCCATATTCATATTTTCATCTCCTTCACCTTTTGGGTAATCGTCTCAAAGATCAGCTCCGTCTGCTTTGGTACATTGAAGCCCTGCTCCGGACGGGTCAGCCGGTACATCGGCAGCCGGTTAACGAATGAGGCCAGCATACTGAAATGCCATTCCCTGACCCCCATGGGGTCCACCAGCGCTTTTTGGTAAGTATGATTATATAAGGTATGAAGCCTCTCCAAGCCGCTGATAGCCTCCACTGACACCGGCCCGTCCTGTACGGACAATTCAAATATTCCTGCAAGCGGCAGCGGTTCAGTCTGGAACCGGTCATAAACGGGTATGGCAAACTTGGTCTCCCGCTTAAACAACGGGCGGTATGCAGACGAATTCATTCCCAAATAGTCCAGGCTTTGCTGCCACAGCTTCTGCTGCGGATAACCTGGAACAGCTAATGGAGTTCCATTATGCACCAACACGGGAATAACGTCGTCACTGACCAGGAGATGTCCCTGATCCATTAAATAGGAGGCAAGCGTAGATTTGCCCGCTCCCGAACGCCCGACCAGCGCGTATGCCTTATTCTCCAGAACAAGTGAGCTTCCATGAAGAGCCAATACGCCTTTTTGCATCAGAAGAACACCCATGCAGCTGCCCAGAATGAACAGGCGGATGCTATCCGGATCAGCATGGACTGCGGGAGATACGGTAATGGTGCTGCCATTCTGTATGGAAAAGACAGCTGTGCCTTTAACCATGAACATCACTTCTTGCTCTGCCATACCCAGATTCCGTGAAATCTTCGGTATCGCCTCCCAGCGCTCAGACAAATCAGCCTCCACAACAGATACGCTGCCCAACCTTCCGGGCTGCTCCGTACGGGGAAGTTCCGGCAAGGGGAATTCACTGAGAATTTGCAGACCAAAAGCCTTATACCCCAGGCATTGCACTGTGCTCGCCATACGGTTCACTCCACCTTTATCAATTTCACCCGGCTGCCTGCCGGTGATGTGAGGATAGCCCTTATCCCCCTCCAGCAAGCTAAGAGGGATGAGGGCCGGGATGTTGCCAAGCAAAACTAGGAGTGATTAACGATTTCTTCCGGATCCGATTGGAAGGAGTCGGCAATAGCGATCCCAGGTCCAGCCATAGTCATTTTAACATCCAGAACTTCCAATGCAGGCTTGCTGTATTCCTTTTTCATATTTGTCACCCCCTTTCAAGAAACATCCATCAGGTCACACGCTTCAGAAAGCGGTAGAACACCAGTCCTCTCGTAAGAAGGCGGAAATCCGTGTTGAATATTAATAATGGTGCGGGCTCACTACCCAGCCGGTCTAAACACCCGGCGAGCCCGGCATGATTCAAGTAAGAGGAAATCCGGGGGTCCTGAAGCATCTCCTTTAGCTCCTGCAGGAACATCTGCCATTGGGGCAGCATACGTGTAATCCCATCTGCTCCCTGTATACCGCGCCGCGTCTGGTTTAGTCTGACCTTGTCCGGCAGCCGTCCTTCCATGGCCCGGCGGATTAACGAGCGGTCCACTCCGTTCTGGACGTATTGCCCTTCAGGGACAGATAGGCAGAAGTTGATGACACGCAGATCATTCGTAGGGTCACGATCCCATACCCTGTACTTCAGCGACAGCTTGGTAGCTGCCGTTCCATTCACATTCCAGATATGCGGCTGCTGGAAATGCTGTCTGCGGATATCGTATACCGTCTGAGACGAAGGAATTCCCTCAAGCTCTCTCAGCTTCTCTTGCACCCCTGTCCGCCGTGCGAATTCAGGATGAATCAGCTCTGGAGGGGCCTCCTGCTTCCCGGAGATCAGCTGGCCCAGGCCGGGGAACACCTTGCGGCCGACAATCTTCAGCATTTTCTTGCGGCTTGCCCCCATCGAACGACTGTAAAGCTTGTTCTCCCGGTAGAAGGAGATCCAGTGAAATTCGCGCAGCAGCTTCGCCTGGTAATCCAGTGCAGGCCCCCAGGAGATACTCCAGTTGCCCCGTTGTCCGCTGAGCAGAACACCGGCGCCTTTCATTTGTGCTTGTTCATATATGCCTTTGAGCCAATAGGAATTCTCAATGAATTTGTAGGGCATCTCCATAATATCCAGCCATTCGTCAATTTCACCATAAGGGCTCCGGTCAGGAAAGTTCAAGAAGCTGGGCTGAATGTTCCCCACATGGTCGATGGTCTCTTGAATATATGGACGCTCATCGGTGACCCGCTGGCCTAGTTTAAAACCTGTAAAATTGTCAAGCGGATAAGAGCTGAATGTAAATAATGGCTTGCCGCGGCGGCGGAGCTCCTCTGCAGCGAAGCTGACCACTGAGCCGGAATCCAGTCCGCCGCTCAGATTGGCGCCTACGGCGAGATGGGTCCGCAGCCGATCTCTGACTGCCTGCCCAAATACCTCACGGAACGCTTCCTCGTATTCGCCGTTACCGCGAAGCCTTAATGGATTCGGAGTCCGGAAGGTGTAATACTGGGAGAAGGAGACCCCCTTCGCGCTGACTGTAACCGAGTGGGAAGGCGGCAGCTGTTCCACCCCTTGATAAACCGTGGAGAACATATCTGCCACATCGTTCCGGGCCTGGCTCGCCAGATACTCTGAAATCCAGCCTTCGTTCAGACCCTGCTGACCATCAGGCAAAGCCAGCAAGGGATGAATTACGGTACAGAAGGAGAACTCTCTGCCGGACCGGCGAAAGTAAAGCGTCCGGTTACCCGAGAAATCCCTCGCCCCAAACAGCGTCCGCTTGCGTGCGTCCCAGATCATGAAGGCAAAGTCACCGACCAGATGAACCGGCGCCTCTCCCCCCCATTTCTCATAGGCCAAGAGAATCAGCAGACTGTCTGGAATGGAATCACGATCTTCCCGGACAACCTGAAGTTGTCCGAACAGTTCGCTGCGGTTATCAATGATTGCATCAGCCACAATCGCCAGCCCGCGCTGCGGATCATAATAGGGGAGAATCTCATTCCTTGACTGTGGGGTAATCCACTGCGAACGGCAGCCGAGGAAGAGTCCCTCCGCCCTCCAGGACCTGTCATCATCAGCCGGATAACGCTGCAGCTGCTGCATAAGGCGCGGACCCAGCTCCGGGTCCAGCGGCCCATGCTGCATAGAATAGATCCCGGCGATTGCGCTCATTGTACGACCTCCAGCTGTCTAAGAATTCGATATTCGTTCTTAATAATGAACACTTCTTACTATATAAGATAACGTTCTTTCCATTGATTGTGAATAGTACCAGAGAGTACTTTTAGGTAGCCTTCAGCGTATTGACTTATCACTAGCTATATGATATATAGCAACTGAGTGAAGACCTATATAAGTTTGCTAAAAAAATAGCTTCACTGATTAGCTTCATTTAATATGTAACTCTATATAATACTCACGCTTAGAATACATATCTCTCTAGGAGCTGAACTTATGCCTATTCATCCGATTGACCCGATCCTCATCTCCATGCCGGAGAGCTTTGAAAGCAGCCGCCTACTGATCCGTGCCGCTCTATGGGGAGACGGCGCCGCTGTAAATGAAGCCGTCCAAGAGAGCATAGCCGAATTAAGCCCTTGGATGCCCTGGGCACAGCATATCCCGTCCGTGGAGGAATCCGAAGCCTCCCTCCGGAAGTCACGGCTGCAATTTCTGGAGCGCAAGGATATCCGGCTGCTGCTCGTGAAGAAAGAGACCGGTCATCTGGTAGGCAGCAGCGGCCTGCACCGGATCGATTGGCAGGTGCGGAAATTTGAAATCGGTTATTGGGTCCGCACCTCCTGCGCCGGACAAGGTTATATCACGGAGGCGGTAAGTGCCATTGCCGATTTCGCCGTACAGGAGCTGCAGGCGGCCCGGCTGGAGATCCGCTGTGATTCCCGCAATACACAGAGTGCGCGGGTGGCTGAACGTGCAGGCTTCACTCTGGAAGGCATTCTGCGGAATGACAAATTAGATGTACAAGGCGCCTTAAGAGACACTATGATTTATTCGAAGGTTCGCGGGGTTGAATATTACTGAAGGAGCAGCTACCATGGATGATCTTCAATTTGTCTGCAATTATAAAGATCAGGAGCCGCTAAGAAACAGCTTTTTCGCTTTGGCTGCTGATACGTTTGAACTTGAGCTGGAGCGCTGGTATGAGCAGGGCTTCTGGGGGGAACGGCACATTCCTTATTCTTACGCGGAGGGACATCGGGTAATTGCAAATGTCTCGGTGAACCTGCTTGAGCTGATTATTTATGGTGTGAAGTCCCGCGCAGTGCAGATCGGGACGGTGATGACGCATCCTGACTACCGGGGACAGGGCCTGTCCGCCCGGCTGATGAACAAAGTGCTGGAGGTTTACGGACCACAGTGTGAATTCATGTATCTTTTTGCCAATGATACGGTAATGGACTTCTATCCCAAGTTCGGATTCCAGCCCGTAGAGGAGCAGATCTTCTCTATGAACTGCCCTCCCGGTTCAGCCGGGTCCGCAGGATCTGCGGGAATCCGCAAGCTGGATCTGTCCATAGGTTGTGATCTGAGCCTGGTCGCCACCTTCGCAGCGCAGCGGCAGCCGGTATCTGAACGCCTTGGCGTCAGCGGCACCGATGGACTGCTGATGTTCTACTGCCTGAACGTCTTCGGCGGCAATCTATATTACCTGGAGGACGAGGAGGTCATCGCCATCTGCCTGCAGGAGAGCGGCCGGTTAGAGATTTACGATCTGATCAGCAGGAAGCCCGTCGCCGTCCGCGAAACCGCCATGAAGCTTGCGGATAACGCCACGGAGACTATAGTCTTCCACTTCACGCCAAGTGACGATAACCTTGAACTGGTGGGCAGGAGCTGCCCTAGCGGTTTGTTTGTGCGGAATCAGAGCAGTCTGCAGTACCCTGCGAACGTCAAACTTCCGGCAACATCCATCGCTTAAGCCAAGCAGTCATCACATAGGATTCAGAGTGTCATGAACTGCCCCTGCCGGGCCAGATATGCTTCCTTCTCTTTGTAGTCCGGCATTACACTTCCCAGGCGGCGCCAGAAGGAACGGTCATGATTCATATGCAGCAGATGACACAGCTCATGAATAATGACATAGTCGATCACCTCAGGCGGCGCCATGGCAAGGCGGTAGTTAAAGGTCAGTTTTTTATCAAAGCTGCAGCTCCCCCATTTGGTCCGCGATTCCACAATCTCGATACTCTTCGGCTTCACCTTCAGCTGTGCCCCATAACGGGTGATGCGCTCTGCAACGATTTTTTTCAGACTATTGAAATAAAACTTCTTTAGCGCAAGCTTCAGGCCCTCCGCATCCATATCATTGACGGCAATCAACTCATGCAGCGCATATTCCTTCCCCAGATAGAGGTATCTCTCTTCCCCCTGATACTCCTTGACCTTCGGCACCTGCCTGGCCGCCGCATTGCTGCGCAGCTTCTCCAGAATCTTCGGGCCGAGCCCTTCCACCGCACTGCGGATACTCTCTTCACTTGTTCCTGTAGGCACCTTAACGGTAATGAGATCTGATCCGTCAATCTGAACGGACATTTTCTTGCGCTTGGCATATTGAACATGGAGCGTAATCATCTGATCTTCGAGTTGAATCTGCATAGCCACCATCGCCCTCTGTAATTTCTAATATACCGGATATCCGGCTACAAACACTGCCAGATACAGCAGGCTCCCTGCAATGAATAAGGAGGTAAGCGCGATATCCTTCCATTTCTTATCTTGGGTCAACACTACTGCCGCGAAGGCCAGCGGAAAAGCCACGGCGAAATAACGCGGAGCGGACAGCAGCCAGGTCGGACCCACAACGTAGACGAAATAGACGATTAAATACGCCATATAAGCAGGATGAAGTCTCTTTGCGCTTTTGAACATCATCAAGAGCACCAGGAAGATACTCATCAAATTCGGCAGCCACAACCCCAGGAAGGAACGGAAGTCCGCATCCTTGAAGGTATTCACGGCATACTCCATCTGATATCTCACCGTATCGAAAAAGAAGTAGAACTGCTGCGACCAGTGTTCCCGCTGATAAATACTGAACTGGAACGCGTTGCCCGTAACATTGTAATTGATATAGAGATAAGCCAGCAGACCGAAGGAGACTGTAGCAAGAGAGAGCACTGCTTTGACCAGTCTGTTAATAAAAGCCTTCCGCTCCAGCTGTCTGTAGCCTGCAGCCAGGTCCCGGGCAAATTCCACGGCAACCGGTACAGCCAGCAGTATCCCCGGAGAACGGGTGAAGCCGGCCAGCGCCGCACAGAGACAGCCGAGCAGCCAGCGCTTCTGGCGCACATAATACAATGCCATCAGGGAGAGCAGCAGGAACAGCGCCTCCGTCATGGGGATGAAGAAAAAGAACGCCGACGGGAAGATGAAAATATATTTCACGACCCGCAGCGCATTGCTGCGTCCCATGTCCAGCCTGGCCAGCTCATAAGCGAACAACGCCGCAGCAAGGGTGCATAGGTTAGCGGCAACAAAGCCGGCAACCATATAATTGCCTGTGAAAAACTGCGCCAGCTTAATGACGACCGGAAACAGAGGCAGGAACACAATGTGGAACCGGGAGTCTCCTTCCGTGACATACCCGTGCTCGGCGATTCCCAGGTAAGACATAGCATCAATTCCGCGGATATGCCAGGTATCAATAAAGCGGGAGAACAGGCTTCCGGATCCCCCGTCTTTAAGCGTCCAGAATACATAGGCTATGACAATGAGCAGCACACGGCTGGCCACCACCCAGAGCACAATCTTCCACCATGTCCGCTGCCGCTCCTCAGGCAGATTGTTGATACTTACCGGTTCCTGCATATTCCATGAACTTATGTATCCGGTCAAAGCGGGAATGGCCCGCAGCCCTGTCCAGACAAACAGCCCCAGACAGACTAGCGAGGCAAGTGTCCCCATCAGGCTCCATGTATGCACGGATACCGCCCATCTCCATGCGGCCACAATCATAATGAGAATAAAGAGAGCTGAAACTGCTTTGTCGACCTTTTTCACCATAGCCTCCGGTTCCGCATCCATTGCGGCATTGATTAGGATTAGAATTACAATAATCAGTCTTTTTCTCATTTTCTTATAGAAGTGGCTTTTACACAATAATTAGTTTACGGCGCTATCAAAAGCAAAGAGGAGCGCTGCCCATAAACCCGGCAGCACTCCTCTTCATCTATTTCAAGTTTGTCCCTCCCGGCAGCCCGGCTTCGGCACTTATTTCGCTGTAACACCGCCGTCTACCGGCAGTTCTACACCAGTGATATAAGCCGACTCATCGGAAGCGAGGAACAGCACGGCTTCCGCCACCTCGGAGGCACGGCCGACACGCGGCAGCGCCGTCTGGGACAGGAACCATTTCAGCCTTTGTTCGTCATTCACGAACTCAGCACTCATCGGTGTTTCGATAAAGCCGGGATGCACAGAGTTGACCCGGATATTATCTTTACCGAAATCAACAGCCGCCGCTTTGCTCAGCATGCGGACCCCGCCTTTGGAGGCTGTATAAGCCCCTGCACCGCTGCTTCCCGTCAGTCCTGCGATCGATGAAATATTGACGATTGAGCCTCCGTTACGCTCCTGCATATGCGGAACGACGTATTTCATTCCAAGGAAGGTGCTGGTCAGGTTAATGCTGATGACCTTGTTCCACTGCTCCATAGTTGTATCCAGAAGTCCGGTTGCAAGCGAAATTCCCGCATTGTTAACCAGCACGTCGATTTTTCCGTAAGTCTTCATCACTTCTTCGATCACATGGACCCATTGCTCTTCAGAGACCACATTATGCACATAAGCTGTAGCCTGACCGCCATCAGCTTCAATCTCCTTCACTACAGCCTGCAGCGCAGCTTCATTAATATCGGTAATGGCAACCTTGGCACCCTCCCGTGCAAAAAGCAGTGCTTCTTCACGTCCCATGCCGCTGCCGGCTCCGGTAATAATAGCAACCTTATCCTTCAGTCGATTCATAGCTGTATCCCCTTCGTTGTGTGAGTTAAACTATATGGTGATAGTTAAACTATCACTGTGATATTTATCATATCACTTTGTGCGAATAAACTCAAACCCTCCTTGCTTAATGAATAACCACTAGCTATACTACTGGTAGTTCAAATACCGATGGTGAAAGGGTATAAGCTCTTATGGATCCCAAAACAAGATACGAGAAGGAACGCCTTGACGGCAAACAACAGCGTTTATCCCTGATTCTGGAAGCAGCAGAACGCGTATTTAATCAGAAGGGGATTGAGAAAACCACGATGCAGGATATTGCAACTGACGCGAATATCGGCATTGCTACCCTGTTCAGATATTTCCCCAAGAAAGAAAAGCTGATTGTCGCCGTTGCTACCCGGCTGCTGGAGCCGATGCTGGAGCGGTTTGAATATGTGGCCGGATTGCCTGTGCCATGCCTGGACAAGCTTGAAGCATTATTTGATTTTTTCATTGAGGATCACTATAAATTAAGCACAACCTTCATGGTTGACTTCGAAAGCTACGCCGCTCATTTCCCGGAACCGCTGGAGGATATTCATCATTTCAATGCTCTGACCCGCAGAATTTCGCAGGTTTATTCCCGGATCATTCAGAATGGCATCGAAGACGGCTCCATCCGCTCTGATCTTGAGGTACGCGACACTTTAACTACATTAATTAACACGTTCGGCATTTTCTCGAAGAAGCTCTCACTGCAGAAGAACATCCCTATGCTTGAAGCGGATCTTACGACAGAGCTCCAGCTGAATATTCTCAAGCGGGTGTTTCTCGACTATCTGAAGCCCCTCGCATAGAGCACTTATGCAGGGCAATGACTATTCCAGAGATACAAAAACAGGGGGTGACCCCGCAGCCAGTTGTGGATATGGCTGCGGGGTCACCCCCTTAATCTGCGGGACATCCTTAGGAAATCGCGGATTATCTACGAATTTGGAAGCAACGGGAAATGACAGGCCACCGGACGGCCTGGAACAACCTCTTCAAGCAGCGGCTCCACCTGGCGGCATTTGTCCTGAACAAACGGGCAGCGGGTATGGAACCGGCAGCCGGACGGCGGGTTAGCCGGCGATGGCACATCCCCCTCCAGCACAATGCGGTCCTGCTTGCGTCTTGGCGTGGGCTTCGGAATCGCCGAGAGCAGGGCGGCAGTGTAAGGATGCAGCGGAGCTGCAAACAGCTCCTCCGTCTCAGCCACCTCCACCAGCTTGCCCAAATACATCACCCCGACGCGGTCCGAAATATGCCGGACCACATTAAGGCCGTGCGCAATGAACAGGAAGGTTAACCCCAGTTCCTTCTGCAGCTTCATGAGTAGGTTGATTACCTGGGATTGTACCGATACATCCAGTGCCGATACAGCTTCATCGGCAACGATAAACTGCGGATTCAGGGCAATCGCCCGGGCAATCCCGATCCGCTGGCGTTGTCCGCCGGAGAATTCATGCGGGTAACGGTTCCGGCGGCTGGCATCCAGCCCCACCAGCTCCATCAGCTCCACTACCCGGGCATCGATCTGCTTCCCCGACATATTCCGGTGAATGCGCAGCGGCTCTCCGATAATATCCTTAACGAGGAACCGCGGATTCAGTGAGCCGAACGGATCCTGGAAGATAATCTGCATTTCTTCCCGCAGCTTCCGCATGTCACCTGAGCTCAGGGAATGGATATCCTTCCCCTTGAATAACACTTCTCCCCCGGTTGCACTCTGCAGCCGGAGCAGCACCCGGCCGAACGTGGATTTGCCGCAGCCGGATTCACCGACCAGCCCGAAGGTCTCTCCTTTGCGGATGGATAAATTAACGCCATCCACAGCCTTGACCTGTCCAACGGTGCGGTTAAGCAGACCCTTGGTGATCGGGAAATATTTCTTCACGTCCTTAACTTCGAGCAATATTTCTGAAGAAGGCATATGTGCTCTTACCGGTTTGGTTACAGCTTCATTCATCATGCGCGTTTCACCTCATTACTGTAATCCGCCTGCACCGGCTTATCCTTGAACAGCCAGCAGGCCGTCCGGTGATCATCCGAGATCATGAAATCCGGCGGCTCCTGATTCCTGCAAATATCCATGGCATGAGGGCAGCGCGGATTAAAGCGGCAGCCGGATGGCAGCTGGCCAATCGGAGGAATCGTCCCCCGGATGGTGTAGAGCTCGCCTCCCCGTCCGCCTTCAAATCCCGGAATCGACTGGAGCAGTCCAACCGTATACGGATGGCTGGGATGGTCGAAGATCTCTTCTACAGTCCCCTCCTCCACAATGGCTCCGGCATACATTACAGCGATGCGGTCTGCCATCTCCGCCGCTACGCCCATATCATGGGTGATTAGCAGAATGGACATCCCGAGTTCGGACTGAAGCTTGCGCAGCAGATCCAGAATCTGGGCCTGCACAGTTACGTCGAGCGCTGTTGTCGGCTCATCGGCGATCAGCAGCTCAGGTTTGCAAGCCAGAGCGATGGCGATTACCACACGCTGACACATCCCGCCGGACAGCTCATGCGGATACTGCTTGGCACGGATCTCCGGGGCCGGGATACCAACTAATTTGATCAGATCAACGGCCATCCTCATAGCTTCGGCATCACTCTTGTTCTGATGAAGCCGTAGGCTCTCCGCAATCTGTTCGCCTACCGTAAATACCGGATTCAACGACGACATCGGGTCCTGAAAGATCATGGCAATCTGATTCCCCCGGATTTCCCGCATCTCTTCCTGACTCTTCGCCGCCAAATCCTGGCCGTGAAATTCAATACTGCCGTCAAGAATCATCCCTCCGGCATAATCAATCAAACGCATTATCGCGAGTGAGGTCACACTTTTGCCACTGCCGGATTCACCGACAATACAGACCGTCTGGCCTTTATCAATAGAAATGGAGATACCGTCAGTTGCTTTGAGCAGCCCCTTCTCTGCCGCAAAGCCGGCGGTCAGCTTCCGGATTTCGAGTAGTTTTTCCGCCATTGTTCCAGCCTCCTCCGGGATTTGGTCACTTGCTGTCTGGGATCTAGCGCATCCCGGATGCCGTCGCCGATAAAGTTAACCGCGAGTACTACGAGCAGGATGCAGAGTCCTGGATATACCGCCTGCATCGGATCTACAAGCATGAATTCCTGAGCGTTGCTGAGCATTAGTCCCCAGCTTGTGGCCGGTGCCTGAATACCGAGGCCCAGATACGACAATGCAGATTCACTTAGAATCGCACCGCCGACCATCAGGGTCGCATTTACGATAATCGGGAAGCTTGCATTACGGAGCAGATGCCGGAAAATAATACCCCAGCTAGATACTCCAATCGCTCTGGCTGCTTCCACATATTGCATTTCACGCAGCTGCAGGAAGGTCCCCCGGACGAGCCGGGCAATACTCATCCAGCTGGTAAATGCCAGAATAAGAATCATGTATTTAATTTGTGTGCCGAACAGCGCCATAATCAGGATGTTCAGGAACAGGGTCGGAACTGAGTTCATCACATCTACAATGCGCATGAATACTGTATCTACAAACCCGCCGAAATAACCTGAGATCGCACCGACAACCGATCCGACAACTACGGAAACAAACGCAACGGAGAAACCGATGGCGAGTGAAACACGCGCACTGTACAGCAGTCTGCTGAGAATATCGCGGCCCAGCTCGTCTGTTCCAAGAGGGTGCCCCTCTGCTCCCGGCTTCAGATTGGCGAACATCAAATCAATCGTTTCCGGTCTATATTGGGTCAGTTTGGGTGCGAAGCCCGCCAGCAGCACAAATATAATCAGGACTAGCAAACCACCCATTGCGAACGGATTGCGCGAGAATTTCTTCCATAAAACTCTCCAGGGGCCCGGCGGCCGCTTGGAATCCAATACCGGAATCTCAGGGTCTGTCCCTCCGGGCATCGGACTCATGTCCGGGGTTCCAAGCGGCTTAGATACAGCCCCTTTGGTAAGCTCAGTATTCTCTGTATTCATGCCGTCTTCCCCCCTTGCTTACCGAGCTTCACCCGGGGATCAACTACGGCATACAGTATATCAGCAAGGAGATTGCCGATAACGACTATAACAGCCGTCACTATAGTAACAGCCATCAGTGCCGAATATTCGCGCGCGCCTGCCATCTCTACAAACCAACGGCCCATTCCCGGCCAGTTGAATACATTCTCAGTTAATGCAGCCCCTCCCACTAGTATGGGAAGATCAAGGCCGAGTATTGTAATAATTGGAATCAGTGCATTGCGCAGCGCATGGCGGAAGACCACTTTGCGTTCTTTGACGCCCTTGGCGCGTGCCGTACGGATATAATCCTGATCGAGCACTTCCAGCATACTTGCCCGCGCATATTTCATATAAGAGGCCAGGAAACCAAGTGCAAGCACTGTTATCGGCAGCACCAGATGCATGAACAAATCCCCTATATCGCCTTCCTTGCCTCTTGTATACATGTCCGACAACGGAAACCAGTCCAGCTTCAGTGACAACCATTGCTGGAGGAGTATTCCGAACCAGAAGGTCGGCATCGCGAAGCCTAAGTAAGAAATGAATGAAGCCGTCTGGTCAGATAGACCATATACTTTGGTACTGTTATAGATTCCCCAAGGAATTGCGATCAGCAGTGATACCAGCCAAGCCGAACCCATCAGGATCACGGTGTTGCCAATACGCGGCCAGAGAAGATCGGATACCGCAATGTGGTTCTTAAAAGTGTAACCCAAGTCCCCTTGCAGCAGGTCACCGATCCAGCGGACATACTGTACGGGAATAGGCTGGTCCAGGCCAAGGTTCTTGGCTTGCTGTTCGAATATTTCCGGCGTGAGTCCCGGAGAGAGCATCACTTGAGTCGGTCCACCCGGAGCAGCGTGGATGAGTAGAAATGTTAGTATGGTAATCAGAAAGATGACCAATACCGATTGAAGCACTCGACGTATCAGATATTCTGTCATGGGCTATCCTCCTAGAGATGGTAAGGCGATAGATTACGGAAGACTCCCCCATTCATACAAAAGGGGGAGGTGAAAGAGAATTCTCTTTCACCTCCCGTAATTCTATTCAGTTAGTTCGGTTCGTTAGTCGGTTACCCACCATTTGATAGCGTGGAAGAATTGTCCGTAGCCCAGTGATGGCTCAGGAGCATCTTCTTCTGCCCAGTGAACTCTAGGACCTGTTCCGATAGCCTGACCATATTGATACAGGAATACATAAGGAAGATCCGTGGAAATTTCTTTACCTACTTCTTTGTAGATTTCTTTACGTTCAGCCTGGTCAACCGTGGAATAACCATCAACCCACAGTTGATCCAGCTTCTCATTCTTATACCAGCCGCTGTTCTGGCCGGCAGGCGGGAAGTATTTGGAGGAGAAAATGCTCTCTGCATCCGGATCCGGTGTATTCAGAGACCATGCCAGCAGCAGAGCCTGGAATTTACCCGGTGTTACGTTCTGGTCAATCCAAGCTGCAAAGTCGATTGCCTTAGGTGTTACTTCAATACCAACATCCTTCAGGTTCTGCTGGATAACAGCGGCTACTTGCTCGCGGCGGCTGTTGCCGGCATTGTACTGCAGTTCAAAGGAGAAGCGGTGTCCGTCTTTAGTGAGAATACCGTCTTTGGCATCGGCAACCCATCCGTCTTCTGCCAGGAGCTTCTTGGCGGTTTCGGCGTTGTAATCATAGTTCACAGCGGCATCACCCGGGTCAGCCCAAGTGTCCGGAAGGAATGGGGCATTCATCAGGGCGCCTACGCCTTTAAGAATATTGTCTACCATACCTTGACGGTTCAGTGCATGTGCAATTGCCTGTCTGGTCTTCTGTCCTGCGAACAGGCCATAGCTATCCGGGAAGTTCTTACCGTCGAAGTTAAACATTACATATTCATACTGTGCGCCTGGCTTCTGAATAATGTCGATATCGCCGTCAGCTTTAACGGCTTCAACCTGCGTTACCGGAATCGCACTGATATGGTCCGTGTCGCCCTTCATGATTGCCTGAACTTCAGTGTTCTGGTCTGCGTAGATTTTGTAGACGATTTGAGCGATATGAGGCTTAACCGTACCCCAGTAGTTCGGATCGGCATCAAGGGTATGGCTTTCGCCTTGTTTCCAGGCTGTCCATTTCCATGGTCCGCTGGTTACGGTCTTGGCCGGGTCCGTACCATAGGCATTAGTTTGGATTTCAGTTGGCTTTACATCCTTGAGAATATGGGCAGGCACAATTTCTTGAACCAGCGCATACAGGAATGGGGCATAAATCTGGGACAATGTAAATTTCACGGTATGGTCATCGATCTTCTCCACCGTTTTCACCTTGTCATATTGGCTGATCAGCGGTGAACCCGTTTCCGGGTTTTTGCCGGTTTCAATGGTATAAATTACATCATCCGCAGTGATCGGCTGGCCGTCACTCCATTTGGGAGTATCCTTCAATTTAACTGTATAACTCAGACCATCTTCGGAGATTTCAGGAAGCTCGGCAGCCAGTGACCAATCCTCTGCCTGTACATTGCCTTCGCGGTCCAGGTTATAGAGCTTGGCGAATACGAATTGGGCTACATCGCCTGAAGAGGTGTCATTGATTAAGAGAGGGTTAAGATTAACAATATCGGAGAATGTGCTTGTAACGAGAGTTCCGCCGTCAACGGGTCCGTCTGCCGCAGGCGCTTCAGTAGCATCAGGGGCCGCGCTCTCAGCCGGGGCAGCAGTTGCTGCAGGAGCATTAGTTGGAGAACTCGCAGTGTTATTGGTGCTGCAACCCGTGAATAGAACCCCTACCAACGATAAAACAAGTAAACCAGACCACCATTTTCTCTTTTTCGCCATTCCTTTTACTCCTCCTTAGTTAAGTGCGTGTAGTGAGCGATACCCGGAACCATAAGCCCGGTTCACCCGCCTTCTCTTCAAAGCTTCTCGGGAGACTGGGATGTTCTGGATGATTCTGCCCCTGCCGCTATAATTGAGCTGACACCTGTAACCCATGTAATAAAACATTACATGCAGTACATATGACATTCAAGGATCGAATAGACCACAGGTCAATTCGAGACAGGGGTAACCTTCCCGGCTGGGAGTCTTAACAATTCCCTATAAATTATGGTTTATATTACATGTGAATATATCTTACGTCAATATATTTATTCATCACTTCCCTATCTTATTTATGTGTACAAAAAATAATTCCTTCCAATATAGTAAAATAAACACCTTTAAACCACCTTTCCAAACTATTCGACTATGTTTAATGCGGTTAGTTTTCATAACTTAATATTGTCATTTTCGTGTTAATTCGACATTTTTCAGCATGATTATCTTTTTTTCGAGCTTAGTCGCACAGTGATTTCTATTTTTCCATACACAAAGAGGAAGAAAAACACGCCAGAGAACTCTTCCGGCAGCCTGTTTTTCTTCCTCATTTTCTTGCTCTTATTATATTTTTGACAAAGTAGTGACTACGCTACTCCACAGATTTCAACGCTTCAATCATATGAATCCGCTGCAGCTTAAGGTGCATGAACGCCATTACAATCCCCGAGAAGAGCACGGTCAGCAGGGCCGCATACAGATAACTCTGCCACTTGATCAGCGGCGCGAACATCGTGGCATCCAGCTCAGCCGTAGACAGGACAAAGCTATGCAGCAGTATCCCCAGTGCACCGCCGAAGATGATCCCGAGCAGTGTTAAGAGGATATTCTCCCGGTATATATACATAGTGACTTCCTTATCGTAGAACCCCAAAACCTTGATTGTGGACAGCTCCCGGACCCGTTCAGACACATTAATATTGGTCAGATTATAGAGTACCACGAAGGCCAGCGCAGCAGCGGACACGATCAGCACTACAATAACAACGTCCATGCTCTTCATGGTCCCGTCAAAAGCCTCGCCCACCCCGCTGGAAAAGCTGACCAGCGCTACTTGCCCGCTCGCGGTTAATTTTTCCCCGAAGGTGTCTTCCCACTGCTTATCCTGCGCGCTATAGTTCAACAGCTGAGTGTTATAGACCGGCCCGCCGCCAAATACCTTTGCATAGTAAGCCGGCGTCATATACACATAATGCAGTACATAGTTCTCGGTAACCGCCGACACCTTGACCTGAAATTCCTCATTGTTGCTGTCCACAACAGTCAGGCTGTCTCCGGGAACCAGATCATACAGCTTGGCGAGCTTCTCGGTAATGATTGCGCCCTCGTCAGTAAGCATCTTCGGTTCATCCGTTATGCGGTCCTTCAGTACAACGAACGGAGCTAGCTGATCTGTAGACGCAGGAACAAAAATCCGCACCTCCTGATCGTTAACCCCTTTGGCCCGGGCAGTCATTGCTTCCTGAAGCACATCCAGCGTTCCCGTAATTGCGGACTCCTGTTTAATCAGTTCTGCATAGGACGCCTTATCTTCGGCTGTTGCATTGTCATGCAGCGCCACCAGGGCGCTATATTTCATAATCCCGCCGAACTGCCGGCCTGCTATGCTGCCAATGGAATCCTTCAGCCCAAAGCCGGTCAGAATAAGCGCGGTACAGCCCGCCACCCCGATTACGGTCATGAACATCCGCTGCTTGTAGCGGAACAGATTGCGGGCCGTCACCTTCTGCACAAAACTAAGCCGTTTCCACAAAAAGCTGAACCGCTCCAGCATAATACGCTGTCCGCTCTTGGGCGCTTTGGGCCGCATCAGCACCGACGCATTGCTGCGCAGCTCTACCCGGGAAGCGATCATTGCCGTCATGGCTGTACATACCAGCGCTACTATTATGGAAATAATAGCGTAGGCGGGATAGAAGCTTTTGATCACGCCCGGCAGGTTATAGAGCTGGCTGTAGGCATTATAAATAATGCCCGGAAATAAGGTGAAGCCGATCGCAAGCCCCGCAATGGACGCGGCTAGACTGGCCAATGTGCCATAGACCAGAAATTTGGTCATAATGTCCATGGCACCATACCCCAGGGCCTTCAAGGTACCGATCTGCAGACGCTGCTCCTCAACCATACGGGTCATCGTTGTTAAGCTGACGAGTGCCGCAATCAGGAAAAAGAACACCGGAAAAGCCGTGGCGATCGCCGAAAGCCGGTCTGCATTATCCTTGTATTCGGCGTAACCCGGGTTGATCGTCCGGTCTGTCACATACACCTTCGGCAGCTCCAGCGGGTTCTGCGCTGCCGATGCCTCCGCCTGCTGTTGCTGCGTTTGCTGTTGCTGCTGCGCCGCGTCCATAGGCTGCTGGCCCGCAGCCAGTAGCTCTGCGGCTTCCGCTTTCAGCTCTTCCAGACGCTGCTGCGGGTAATCCTTCAGTACTTCCTCGGTCTCCGGCAGATGCCGCTCGATGAGAGCATCATAAGCCGGCGTATAAGCTGTTTCTGCAGCCGTATCCGTGAAGCTGAGATAGGCCTCTGTGTACACCGGGAGGCTGAAGTCATCCTCCCGGATGACAGCAAACGCATCGGCTGTCCCTTTGCCGATCCGGCTCGTTCCACGGGTCGACGTTTCAATATATTGCGGACTCTGCGCGAAGCCGACCACGGTATAGCTCAAGGTCTGGAAATTCCCCGCCAGATCATCCACGGCGTCCCCGCTGAAGGTAATTGAATCTCCCAGCGAGAACTTCTCCTCCTGCAGCAGATAGGCGTCAAGTACGATCTCCCCGGATGCCTCAGGCAGATGCCCGGAGATAATTTTGTACCCGTTCAGTTCATTATCGTCAGCATAGGAATACACTTTAGCAATCAGTCCGCTCTCACCAAGAAACACATCCGAGCTGTACACAGGCTGAACACTCTTCACTCCGGGGATGTCCCGAAGATTATCAATACTCTTCTCTGTCAGCCCATAAGTGGACTGAACACGTAAATCCATCAGCCTATGATCCTTATAATAAGTCGCTGCGGTATCCAGCATATCCGGTCCTGCTGACTTGATCCCGGCAAAAAAACTTACCCCCAGCATAATAATCGCAAAGATCGAGAGAAACCTTGCTTTCGTATGACGGATTTCCCGAAAAACATCCTTCCATAATGCCCGTTTCTTCATGGCCTCCGGCTCCTTACCATTCGATATCTTCCACGGATACCGGTGTTGCGTTCCTCACCATTTTCCGTACCTTCGCGTTATTGATTTCAATAACCCGGTCTGCCATCGGCGCAATAGCCAGGTTATGCGTGATAACAATAACCGTGGTTCCGGTATTGCGGCAGGTATCCTGCAGCAGCTTCAGTACCTGTTTGCCGGTATTGTAATCGAGCGCACCGGTCGGCTCATCGCAGAGCAGCAGCTTCGGCTGTTTGGCCAGCGCTCTTGCAATGGCGACACGCTGCTGCTCCCCGCCGGACAGCTGGGCCGGAAAGTTATTCAGCCGCTCTCCAAGTCCTACATCCTCCAGCACCTTGCGGGCATCCAGCGCACGCGGAGAGATCTGGGACGCCAGCTCAACATTCTCCAGCGTCGTCAGATTGGGCACAAGATTATAGAACTGGAACACAAAGCCCACGTCATTACGGCGGTAGCCGGTCAATTCTTTGGCGCTGAAACGAGCGATGTCGGTACCGTCCACAATGACCTGGCCTTCGTCGGCGGAATCCATCCCGCCCAGTATGTTAAGCACCGTCGATTTCCCCGCTCCGCTGGGTCCTACAATCACAGCGAACTCGCCCTGTTCAATTTCAAAATCAATCCCGTCATTGGCGACAATCAGGGTCTCCCCCATTTTGTAACGCTTATATTCGCCTTTCACAGTAACAAACGCCATGCCATCTCCTCCTGTCATTTCCACATGCGGCCTTTGCACTTTGCATACGTAGCGGCAAATGCAGTCCTGCTCTCAAGTTTAGCACAAGAGTCCCCTATAAATACAAAAGGGGAGTTCCGGCACCCCGGCTTGATTCCTTCTCCAGGATACTAGGGTCAAACCAAAATCACCTTAACGGTAAATCAAGCCGTAGCTTATGCGGTTATGCAGGCTGTGCAGCTTATGTAGATATAAAGGCCACTCCACAATGCTCCACATTTTCTCCTTTTGCCCGCATTCAGTGAAATCAGGGGCACTAATGCTCCTCATTTTCTCCTTTTGCCCGCATTCGGTGAAATCAGGGGCACTAATGCTCCTCATTTTCTCCTTTTGCCCGCATTCAGTGAAATCAAGGGCACTAATGCTCCTCATTTTCTCCTTTTGCCCGCATTCAGTGAAATCAGGGGCACTAATGCTCCTCATTTTCTCCTTTTGCCCGCATTCAGTGAAATCAAGGGCACTAATGCTCCTCATTTCCGCCTCCCGCCCACTTTCGGCTGATTTAGAGGGATTTATCCCTTTGATTTCCCCATATCGCCCACTTTCGGCGGATTCACTGGGAATCCTGCTATAAGAACACATTCGTCCGTCAGACGAATCTGCTCTAATCCGACTTTATCCACTACAAACGAATATCATAGTTTCCAGTATAATAAAAAACCTCCTTGCGGAGGTTTGAGCCTATACGCTGATTTAAGGTGTCGGCATGCCGCCGTTAGCATTCAAAGTCTCGCCGCTGACATAACTGGATTCCTGGCTGGCCAGAAATACATAGGCCGGGGCCATTTCAGCCGGTTGTCCGGGACGGCCGAGTGGTGTTTTGGCTCCGAAATCCTTCAGCGCTTCCTGCGGCTGTCCGCCGCTTACCTGAAGCGGAGTCCATACAGGTCCAGGTGCTACAACATTGACCCGGATCCCCTTGGCGGCTACCTGCTGAGCCAGTGATTTGCTGAAGGTATTGATTGCGCTTTTGGTGGTGGCATAATCCAGCAGAATCGGCGCAGGCTCATAAGCCTGAATGGATGCAGTGTTAATGATTGTACTGCCCGGCTTCATGTGCTTCACCGCTGCTTTACAGAGCCAGAACAGCGCATATACATTGGTCTTGAAGGTTGCATCGAATTGCTCGGTGGTCAGATCGGCGATATCCGGCACAAACTGCTGCTTGCCGGCGATATTGGCCAGGATATCAATCCCTCCAAGCTCCTCTACGGCTTTGGCTATCAGCTGCTCGCAGTATTTCTCATCCTTCAGATCGCCTGGCACGGCAACGGCTTTGCGGCCGGCTTCCTCCACCAGCTGGACAACTTCCTTCGCGTCAGCCTCTTCCTCCGGCAGGTAGGCAAGTACCACATCAGCCCCTTCACGTGCAAAAGCAATGGCTACCGCCCGCCCGATTCCGCTGTCCGCTCCGGTGATCACGGCCTTGCGGCCGGTAAGCCGTCCGCTGCCGCGGTACGTTCCCGCCCCATCATCGGGACGCGGGTGCATCTTCTTCTCCAGGCCGGGACTCGGCTGCTGCTGTTCAAACTCCGGCGTAGCTTTTTCATACTGCTTCGCAGGGTCCTGAATCGTATACTGATCGCTCATTGTGTATTCCTCCTCTGCAAACTTCTGACTCTTTCTATGTAACCAGCTTCCCATTTTCCTAAACGAATTATGTATGACAAGGATATGAAAAAGCCCCCTGCTTAAATAAGCAAGAGGCTTAACACTTCCCATTCAACCCTTCTTAAAACTCTTCGTACACCGCAGGGTCCTGATCCCACAGCGGTCCGGTTGCCGGGAGTTCCGCGATCAGCTTCATCTCTTCATCTGACAGCGTAAAGTCGAAAATATTAATATTCTCCCGCTGATGCTCTTCCGAAGAGGATCGCGGAATCGGAACAGCACCCAGCTGCACATGCCAGCGAAGAACAATCTGTGAGATGGATTTATGATGGGCGGCGGCAATTGCACCGAGCTGTTCATTCTTCAGCAGCTCCGTGCCGCGTCCCAGCGGACTCCAGGATTCTGTAATAATCCCGTGTTTCCCGTGGTAAGCACGCTGCTCTGCCTGATTGTAATACGGATGCAGCTCAATCTGATTGATGCTCGGTGCTACTCCTGTTTCCTGAACCAGACGATCCAGATGCTCCGGCAGGAAATTACTTACCCCTATCGAGCGGATCAGCCCCTGCTTCTGGGCATCGATAAGTGCCTGCCATGCTTCTACATACAGGTTCACCTTCGGATTCGGCCAGTGGATCAGGTATAGATCATAATAATCCAGCCCTGCCCGGTACAGCGATTCCTGAACGGTCACGATCGCCTCATCATACTTGTGGTGACGTCCCGGCAGCTTGGAGGTAATGAACAGCTGGTCTCTTGGCACTCCGCCCTGCCGCACCGCTTCCCCGACAACGCCTTCGTTCTCATAGTTAAATGCTGAATCAATCAGGCGGTAGCCCAAATCGAGGGCAGTCTTCAGACTCTGTACACCCTTCGTGCCTTTAATCCACGCCGTTCCAAAGCCAATCGCAGGCATACTCAGCCCGTCGTTCAACAATACTTCTGGAATGTGATTAGCCATGATGATGCAGCCTCCTCTATTAAGATAGTTGCTTACATTATCGCAAAGAATGAAGGTAATATCAAAATCTCCCATATCATTATTCTCATGATCTGCTATACCAGGCGGCTCTCCAGCGGGTAGCATAGACCCCTTCCTTCAGATAATTAAACGGTACAGCCTTCCGCCGTAATTCCGGCAAGTAGCGGATCAGATTCAAGTCTTCAATGATCCAGACTGCACCGTCCTGATCTCTGGTATCTACAAACTGCAAATTCCGGCAGTACAAATATTCCACCAGGTTAAATCCGGGGCCGGAGTCCCCATCATCTCCCGTTTCAGCACTGTCGGCCGATAAGCCCTGCCAGTAAGGAAGCTCCAGACCCGCATCCGCTTCCAGCAAGCTAAGCTCCTGCTCCAGCACCGCCTGTCTGTCTTCTTCCCTGCTTCGCATTTCTTCCGTCCAATAGTCCGTCAAATTCGGCTGCCGGCTGATTTCCTGATAAAAGAATTCCGCCGTCTTCTCTTGCGCTTGCTCCGCAGCAATGAACCCCGCCGGCTCCGCCGCTGACCCCGGAGAGATCGAATCTTCAACACCAGGTTCCCGTATAAGCTCCTGCCATTCCCGCCGGATCTCCGCTGCCCTGTTTACGATAACCGTCTTAAGCGCAGGTTGTCCGGCATTTCCGTCATCCGCATCCGCCTCCTGCCGGTGAAGCTCACGGGGAATATCGAGCTCCTCCAGTCTGCGGAACAGCGGCTGCAGCGCCTGCTCCGGATTCCGGAAATATTCACCGCCCCGAAGCCGCACAAAACTCCAGCCAAGGCGTTCGAGTATGGCTTGCCTGTCCATATCTTCCTTAAGCTTCTCTGCCGGATGCCATTTGTCTCCGTCACATTCCACAGCCAGACGTTTCCCGCCGCCTTCAACAACCATATCAATCCGGTACGCCCCTACTTTCCATTGAGGCAATACTCTGTAGCCTTCGTCCAACACCCGCCGCATAACCTGACGCTCGAATTCGGACTCCAGCACGGGCTCCTGCTGTTTATACGCTCCATCCGCTGCATACGGATTTCTGACATATTCAATTAAACGTTTCCGCAAATCCCCTTCTTTGAGCTGGGTTGAGGAATCAAGCGAATGTACGAGCCATAACTGGTCGCGGGCGCGGCTTACAGCTACGTTATACCGTTTCTTGGTGCGGTTCCCCGGATCAGAGATGAGGCGCAAAGGCACAGCTTCCTCTTAAGCGTCCACCATAGACAAGAACACAATATCGCGTTCATCCCCCTGAAACTGGGCGGAGTTGCCGCAGCGTATCTTCCGCCGCTTGTATTCCGTTGCCGGAATATACTTCTGCAAATACTGGTCAATCAGAATGGCCTGCTCTTCGCCAAGCAGCGTAATCACGCCAAATGTAGCATCCTTGTATTCTTCCAGCTGGATTGCAGACAGAATTAGCGAAGCAATGGCCTCTGCTTCTGCCTCATTGCGCTTACTGTTCCGGTTCCCGCCCTGGACCCGGTATTCCACAGTATACGGTTTCGTGGTAACGCCGCCGGCATCGCGGAGCGGAAGAATGGAACCATTATAGGAGAGCAGGTTGCTGAACTGGATAATCGGCTCCACACAGCGGAAATGCTCCCGAAGCTGCGTCATGCCCGCGAATGAGGTTTTGGCTAAGTCATATATTGAGGTGCTGCCGTCATAAAGTGCAGCATTCGGAATCCCCTCCAAATGGGCATCCATCAGTCTTCTGGTCTCATCCAGCCGCTGGCCGACGGCCTCCGGGCTTACCTGCTCATCATCACCTACCACGACAATTTGTGTACCCAGATACAGTGCTGTCAACGCCATAATATCTGCCTGGCTGGCTTCATCCACGATAACCACATCGAACCGGTTCTCCGATGGAGTGAAGCTGTCGACCACTCTGTATGTGGGCATAATCCAGACTGGAACAGCCGTCTGGCAGACCGGCATCAGCTTCCGTGCTTCGGCAAGCAGATGGGGAGCCGCTTTTCCCGTACGCTTGCCGGCTTTCTTCATCAGCAGCTTCCAGCCGTGAAGAGCGTTCTGCTGCTTCAGCGTAGTTTTCCGGGCAAGCGCCAGCCAGGCCTTCTTCTCCACTAATTGAAGTGTGGCCGCTTTGAACTTTTTACGAATCTCCACCAGTTCTTCTTGAAGTTGTTGTGCCGAGATTTCCGCCCGCTGATCAAGCTCCATATCCAATTGTTTAAGCAGCCAACCCGCTTCAAGTCCATCGGGGGCCCGGTGCTCTCCGTGGATCCCGCTTCTGTCCCTGAGCGCCTCCGCCCAATCCGGAGCACTCTGCTGCAGCCGCTCCAGCCATTCTTCCCTTTGGCCGATCAGCGCGCTTTTATCCCATATTCGCCGAACTGCCTGATACGCTTGCTCATAGGACTGCGGATCCAGCCGGGCTACACTCTCCTGCAGCCGGCGGGCTATAGCGGAACGGGAATCTGCCAGCGAATCTGCAGCCCTGCCTGCTTCCGCAATCTGCTCTTTAACTGTTCTCCATTTCTCTGCATTAATAATGGAACCAATAATAGAAGGAAGCTCTTGCTCTACCAGCCCCCGCATATGAACCCAATCCATATGTTTGCCTACCGTCATAGGCTTGGCGTTCAGCAGAACATTCCACAGCAGCCCCTCGCTCTCGAGGGAATGAAGCGGCGGATCAAAGCTTGTCTGCCGCCAGTCCAGCAGGCTGCGGATCTCCTGAATAATGTTATCCATATACTCTTCGGGCTGCGGTCCGAACCGGGCCAGATCATATCCGCCCCCGTCCGTAACCTGACGCTTCCAGCGGATGACGGACTTGGCCCGCTGCGCCTGATAGGTACCGATAGTAAGCAGAGCCTCCAGGTAGGCAGCGTTGACCTCTTCAATGCCTTTGCCGGGAGGCGCAATAAGCTCGCAGGCCTTCTTCCACTGCCTCTTAAGCAACAGCTGGAACGTGCTCAGCTTCCCCCCGTCTTCCAGATACCGCTTCATCTCCTCCAGTACAGGCAGCAGCGGCTGCAGATCCGTATCGACCAAATGTTCAAAACCATATCTGTACCGCGCAGTTCTGGCGGCCCGGTACAGCTCAAGCCACTTCTCCACTTCCTCCAGCAGATCAGTCCAATCCTTCTTCTCCGTTTCCTTGGATGAGACCAGATTCAGCTTCCAGTCCTCCTCAGTAACGGCACCAAACGCCTCACGCAGCTGCTGGAGAGCAGCGTTCAGCTTCCCGGGATGTACAGTCAGACCGGGCTTGAAGTAGGGAAGATGTCTGACGGTATCTGCAGCGGCAAGTGCCTGATATTCCATCACAAGCTCATGGAAAATTTCAGGAGTGACAGGCAGTTCTATACGATTGCGTAAGTACCGGAATTCCGCTTCATCCAGTACGCTGATTTCCCCAGAGCTTCTATATAAATGTTCCAGCTCGTCAGGGGTAAGCGGACAAGCCTGTCCGGCCGCTATCCTTCCCGGCACCAGCTCCATCGTATCCCGGCCTGCGGAGATCATTTTGGCAGCTGCAGATGGATCGAAGGAAGTACCAAACATAACAATAGACCGGTAATCGTTCTCTCTGGAGAGCCGCAATCTGTCTTCAATGACTCTGATCTGTTCCAGAATGGATTTGCGTCCGGCAGTCAGCTGCTCTACTTCCGCTTCCGTCTGTTCAATGGATATAGAGCTTAAGGTGGAAGTAATCTTATCGATGGAGTTCTCCAGCTGCTTCTGTCCGCTGGCATCATCCAGCACACTGACACACAGATCCTGAAGCGGCATTGCCACTTTGTCACGCAGCACGGCGAGTGCCCTTGAGGTGTGACTGGTGACCAGTACGCTTTTGCCTTCCGCCAGGAAATGGCCCAGCAGATTGGCAATCGTATGCGTCTTCCCGGTACCCGGCGGGCCCTGCACCAGAACAGAACCGTATCTGCCCAGCTTAAGAGCAATATCCAGCTGCTCTGAGTTCGCTTCTTTGGTAAACAGAATCTCTTCATTCTCACCATTCACATTCAAATTCGAATACGAAAAAACCTGGGTTCCTTCCGAAGCCTCCCCCGGATCAATGCCGGTTATTCTGGCGATTGCCTGCGGGAGTTCCTCTCTGTCATTCAGATCCTGTATGATCTCTTCGAAGGCATGATCGAAACCGGCCGACCGCTTGCGCAGGAAAATAACCGGTTCTCTCCGGATATACACTGCTGCCTTGTCCTGAGCCGGTTGTGCAGATGTTCTATTATAAGGAATAAACGCTGTCTGGGCAGACAAGTATCCGGATACTTTGCGCAGATATTCATCCGTATCCGTGAAATCCAAAGGGGAGCATGCAGCCTCGAGCAAATCCGCGGTGCATTTCTTAATTGACCCCGGACTGACTTCGGGCACATCTCTGAACAAGGAGCCATGAAATTCGGGGGCGGCTTCGGAGGCTATGACTGTAAATCCGGGTCCCTCCGGATCGAAGATGAGCTCGATTCTCTGTAACAGCACCGGATGGTGAATCGTCTCCGGTGTAAGCTCCCAGTGCAGAATCCCGTCGCCGATCATCAGCTCCACAGCGTCCCGCTCACGCTCAATCCAAGAATAGAGCATGTACAAATCCTCGAACAGCTTAATCGTTCTGCGGACAGGCCACTCCCGCTCCTGCCAGGCCTCATGCTCCAGAATCCAATTCTCCCAGAGCCGCACTCTCTCTTCGTCCTGATCGAAACGTTCGACATAAGCCTCATATTCCCCGGAATCCGCAGCCTCCCGGTAGCTGTCCATGCTCTCCAGCCGTTCCGGGCGGGTATGGATCCTCTCCCAATCCGGCTTCAGCCAGCGCTGCAGCAGCTCGGGCGGCTTCGGACAGGCTGTCCGGTCAGGCCGCTTCACGCGAAGCAGAACCTCAGTCATCTCCTCGTCTATACGTTCAGAGGGACTTATCCCCTCTGTGAAATCACAGGTCACATTAGAATGAACCGGCAAATCCGCAAGGGACTGCGACCATAACTGCCCGGATATCTGCTTGATTATCGGCTGCTTCAGCTGGTGCAGAGCCTGCAGATAGGTGAATACCTGGATAAGCTTCTGTCTCGCCGCGATTCGCTGATCTTCACTAATTCCCATACAAAGCCCTTCTTCTCTGTCCTTTTCGCGACAAAGATCCTGTTTTTTGAACTAATTATAATATAATCGGCCAGGTTTAAATACCCGGATTTCTATACTCCAAAAGGAGGCGCGGATACCCGCCGCCCCTCATCCCCCTGATCTGGTTTTCATAGACATCAGGATGACTAAATCGGGATCTTTAGTTCAGCCGGCATAGCCATAATTCGCAATTGTTGTATGAAGTACAAGAATTCTACCGCTAAGCCGCCTGCAAGAGGAGAAAAATTGCCTTTTGTACAACAATTTCCGATTACGGTCGATTTAATCACTAATCAGTCCTCGTAAGCTGGGCCAAATGCCGGTATTGCCATTCACGCTCCTGCGTGACGGCGAGTTCGGCTCCGGCAGGAGCCGCTGCGGCATGTACCGCCTTGGCGGCATAGGTTGCGGCATGCACTGCATGGGTGGCAACATGCGCAGTTGCCGCAGCATGTCCGGCAGCGCGGGCTGCAGCGCAAGCCTCTGCCGGACCGGCGGCACGGGCCGCCGAATGAGCGGCAAACGCAGCTTGGCGGGCTGCGGCCATCTTAAGCTCACCGCGAACCCAGGCGCGCCCTGCTTCAACCGCCTGCCGCGGCCGCTGGTCTTCCGGGCATGCTGCCTCCAGATAAGGCAGCACGCGTTCAGCGCAGTCGGCAGCCCAGAGCGCTAACACCTGATGATTACTTGCGCCTGCAAGCGCGGCGATGGACTTATCCAGCCCGCCCGCGGCCAGTTTCGTATTCACTATATTCCTCCTATGGAAGAAGGCCGGAATCTTCCAAAGATCCCGGCCCCCTCAGTTGTTATGATAAGCTATCAGTTCGTGACTTGCGGAAGCTTAACCAGCACAGTATACTCCGTACCAGGTTTCAGATCCTTAAGAAGACCTGCCTCTGCTAACTGGCCGTCCAGATAGACTTCTGTCCCCTTAACCCCAGCTTCACGCTGCATCTTGATATGCAGCCCGGCACCTCTGAAGTTACGCTTAACCGTAACCTCCGGCCAATCGGAAGGGAGCTGCGGCTTCACCTGCAGTCCTTCGCGCGTGCCCTGGAGTCCAAACAGGCCATCTATCAGGCAGCGGTATACCCATGGAACGGTGCCAGTATTAAACAGATGGCTGGAGCGTCCGGCAGTCTTCGGGAATTGCTTGTAAGCACCTCGGTAATAGTTGGGGATGAAGACAGGCAATTGGCCCCGTCTGATGATATCCCCGATGTCAGGTCCCGGGAGCATTTTGCGCAGCAGACGGTAGGCCTGATCCTGCTCTCCCACCGCATACAGGCCATAGATATAGAACGCTGCGGCATGATTATAGACTGCCCCGTTCTCGGCAGTGCCCGGATGCTTCTGCGTAACCCGGCCTACATCCTCCCGCATGGCGGTATAGGAGGGTGCCAGCTTTTCTACCCCATATGGTGTCTCCAGCTGCTCCGTGACCGACTTCATCAGCTTCTCCCGCTTCTCTTCATCGGCCGCACCGCTGAGCAGCGCCCAGCCTTGCGGATTAATGAAGATCCGGCCTTCCTTATCCTCACTGATTCCGAACACGACATTGTCATCGGTGATTCCCCGCGCGTACCACTCACCATCCCAGAAATACTGATTGACGACCGCATTCGTCTCATCGGCCGCAAGGCGGAATGCCTTGCCAGCCTCCAGCCGGCCGCTGTGAACGCAGATATCCGCCCAGATCATGCAGGCATACGCCGTAGCTATCGTCAGCCATCCGGATACTCCCTTGCCCCGGTAGCCTACCATATTCATCGGGTCACACCAGTCACCCTGGTTGATATAGTTCAGCCCCCGTTCATCCCGCTCATGAATCAGCCACTGCATCGCCCGATCGATATGTTCGAAGACAGATTCGGCTTCCTCACCGCCCGCATACGGGACAATCTCTTCCAGAATGCTGTAATCATCCGTCTCATCCAGATAGGTACTGAGGCAAATGGGCAGCCAGACACAGTGATCCGTATGCGGAACCTGATTAATATATTTCAGTTCAGCGGCCTCATGCAAAATAATGCCATCCGGCATAGCTCCGCTTACCGCCTGCTGGCTTAGAGCAGTCAGGAAGGCACTTCTCGCCGTCTGCGGCTTAATATAACTCATGCCCATATTATCCTGCAGATAATTACGGGTCTGTGGGTCAGTCGTCAGGCGGTTCGTCTGCCCGTGATAGTACATCTGCCGGGGCAGCCAGTGGTTCACCAGATTATCGAGGTCCGCATCCGGAGTCGTGATCTCAATGCAGCCTCTGCCTTCGCGGATGTATTCCGCGTATTCACGTTCCGCAAGCTCAAATCCGTTTGCGCCGTTGGCATCAGCATTCAGGAACATCCGCTGGCGGATATCAGCAATCTCCTGTTCATTCCGGGCGGGTCCGAAGATGAACCGGTATTCACGATCCTCACCCGGCTCCAGTCCGATACTATACTGCAGAATGGCAACCGGTGATTCGTAGCGGGCTTCCCCTTTGGATAGCAGACTGCTTCTCAGCGCTGACGGAGAGCTAATCCCGCCTTCCCCCTCGAACGCTTCCTGATTCACCTCCCAGGATGCCGGAGCGTGATCAGCCAGCAGGAAGGTCTTGTCCTTCAGGTGTTTGATCCTGTCATATTCCTGATATTTCTGATATGGCGTAACGGCTGTAGCTACGATCCCTTGCAGAGCCTCCTTATACTCGCCGGACTGGTTCATCCATGACATGTAGCCGATGGTGAAGTAGGGATAAATGCTTATTTTCCGTGGAGCTGAAGACAGATTGGTTACCTTCACCCGCCACAGCTCCATCGGCTCATCCTTGGGCAGGCTCAGCGTCATCTCGATGGCGATACCACTCTTCTCTATTTTCCACACAATATTATGTTTGCCTACAGCAAAGGTATAGTGATCAGGGGGCAAGCGGACGGGCTCATACGGGGCAGAGAATATCTCACCGCTTTCCTCATCCTTAACATAGACAAACCGGCCGGGATGGTGGGCATAATAGGGCTGCTCCGGCTGCATGAAGGTCTTGGCTTCCAGGTTCGGCGCATAGGAGTACTTGGCTGGCTCGGGCTGCATGAACTGGGCTACCGCATACCCGCGGCAATTCATATGAATCATCATCCGCTCATTCCATAGAAATCCTGAAGCCTTGGGCAGAATTGTCGGACTCGACAACTCGTAATACTCGTTATCTTCAGATGCTCTTATCATTCTCATGCCTCTCTTCCAAGAATTGTTTACTGCGCTGCATGTTCTCTTAATTCAAGAATACGCTCTCATAGGTTAAGCGGCAAGTATGCGATTAGATTCATTTTCATCATTTGGGTTTGTATAGTAGAATTAGCCCAAGTGTCCAAGTATAGATGAGAGGTGTACCCGATGAAGGAACAATACCTGGCAAGACTTGAATTGTTCGCTGAAAATGCACAGAGAATCAAGAAAGAATTCCCCTGGCAAAATGCTCAGGTGAACCGCCTGGCCGCATTGCTCTACACCGTGGAGAACAAAACAGCCGATCCTGAAGCGATCCGTGCGAACCATGCGCTGATCAAGGAGAACACCCGGATGTTCTCTTCCTTCCGCGGGACTTCCGCCATCAGTATTGCTACCCTGCTCTCTCTTAGTGCTAAACCGGAGCAGCAGCTTGCCGAAACGCTGGCCGTCTATGATCTGATGAAGGATGTCAAATTCAGAGCTTCTGACTATCTCGTTATTGCCGCCTATCAGATTGCTGCCCATACTACATCCGAGCAATATGTCCAGGTGATCGAACGCACGAAGGCATTCTTCGATGGCATGAGAGCGAAGCATCCTTTCCTGACTGGACAGGATGACTATATCTTCGCTGCCATGCTTGGAATTTCCACTATCGGAATCGAGCACGGAGTAGAGCGCCTGGAACAGCTCTATGTTGCTCTTAAGCCTGAGTTTTTCTCCGGCAACAGCGTTCAGGCGCTGACACAGGTAATGCTGCTTGGGGAGGAAGATGGCGGATCTGCAGAACGGGTGCTCAGCCTGCGCGAGGCCTTCCGTGCACAGGACATTCGGATGGACAAGGAATATACACTACCTTCGCTTGGCATCCTGTCGCTGCTCCCCTATGAACAGAAAGAGCTAGTAAGCGATGTCTCAGAGACGTATGAGTTACTGCGTACCCGGAAGGGCTTCGGGAACTGGTCGATTAACAAGCAGGAGCTACTCCTGCTGTCTGCGGCACTGGTGTCCTATACGTATATAGACGACGTGAAAAGCGGCATTATCACTTCCGCGTTATCCACCAGCATTACCAACATCATCATTGCCCAGCAGACGGCAATTGCGGTTGCAGCCGCAACATCCGCTGCTGCGGCCTCGTCTTCTTCGAATTAGATTTATAGGCCTGCCGTGTGTGGCAGAGACCGGTTCTGTGTAGACCGCTATAGTGTTTACTTATAGATTTACATTAAAAGAGCCCGTACCCAGATGATGATCAGGGACCGGCTCTTTTTTATAATACCTATTCCTGCGGAAGTTCGGTTGATTGTAACAAGAAAATTAGCTGTAAACCTATACATTTTGATTCATAGTGTTATAATCACTTTGATTTATTCACAAGAAAATAAGAAAACAGAAGCAGGTGATCAGATGTTTGAACTTAAATGGCTGTGGCAAAACCTCGAGGGCAACCGGGCACGGTATATCGTGGCGCTTTGTCTCTCGGTAGTGGGCTCGAGTCTTACGATAGTGAACCCGTACCTCAGCCAGCGTATCGTCGATACGTTTATAGCCGGCGACCACGCAGGGCAGAATCTTGCTACAGAAAGGGGACTGCTCATTGCGCTCTGCCTGGGCATGATCGGCTTTTCCCTGCTGCGCACAGGTCTGGCTTATCTTACAACCATGCAGTACGAAATATCCTCCCAGAATATGATGTACAACATCCGCATTTATTTGTACAACAAGATTCAGGGGCAGGACCGGGAATATTATGACCGCAATCGTACCGGTGATCTTATGACCAAGATGACAGGCGATCTGGATATGGTCCGGCATTCGATGGCGTGGATTTTCAAGATGATCATTGAATCGCTGACGATTTTTCTGGCTGCCGTCATTTATTTCCTTACAATTGATGTCCAGCTGACGCTGTGGATGCTGATCTTGTCGCCACCGATTTTTGTCGTGGCCTTTATCTTCGCCAAACGTGTCCGTCCCATGTACATTGATCTGCGCGAGCGGCTGTCCCAGCTTAACACGACGACCCAGGAGAACATTTCAGGCAACCGTGTAGTCAAGGCTTTCGCCCGTGAAGAGTTTGAGATTGCCAAATTCACGGAGAAGAATGTCAACTACTCTGTGGCGAACAAGAAGGCGGCCCTCGTCTGGCTCGATTACTTTCCTTATCTGGAGTCCTTCGCCCAAGCCTTCAACGTCATCCTGATGCTGGCCGGCGGCTACTTCCTGATGCACGGCCGGATCACCTTTGGTGAGTTCGCAGCCTTCTCCTCGCTAATCTGGGCGGTATCCAACCCTATGCGCAATATCGGGATCATTATCAATGATATCCAGCGCTTTTTTGCCAGCTTATCCAAAATCGTCGATATCTATTATGCCCGCCCCGCTATTGTGAACGAGCATAATATCACAGAGCGCCGCCGCTATGAGGGCCGGATTGAGTTCGAGCATGTCCGGTTCAAATATGACAGCGCTACCGTGCTTGATGACCTGAGCTTTACGATTGAACCCGGTGAAACGATCGCCATTATGGGCGCGACAGGCTCAGGCAAGACATCGCTGATCAACCTCATCCCCCGGTTCTACGATGTGGCCGGAGGCCGCGTGCTGGTAGACGGCCGGGATGTCCGTGAGCTTGAGCTTGATGAACTGCGCGGGAATATCGGGATGGCTACGCAGGACGTCCTCCTGTTCTCCGATACGATTGACGGCAATATCGCCTATGGCGACCCCGATCTTACGGAGGAAGAAGCGCAGGCCTATGCCGGCCTCGCAGCAGCCCATGACTTCATCGTCAAAATGCCGGAAGGCTATGATACGGTAGTCGGCGAACGCGGTGTCGGCTTGTCCGGGGGACAGAAGCAGCGTATTGCGCTTGCCCGCGCGCTGGCGGTGCACCGCCCGATCCTAATCCTGGATGATACGACGTCTGCCGTCGATCTGGAGACGGAGGAGCATATTCAGCGGAGTCTGCGTGAGCTGGAGTATCCCTGCACGAAGATTATCATTGCACAGCGGGTATCCACTACCGCCCAGGCAGACCGCATCCTGATCTTAGAGGGCGGCCGTCTGATTGAGGAAGGCACCCACGCCGAGCTGCTGGCCAAGCGGGGGTATTACTACGATGTATTCATGCTGCAGAACGAGGGCATTGGAAGGCAGGTGACCGAGAGTGGCCAGGAATAAATTCGATGTCGATGAGAATCTGGAATCGCCGTTTAATATTAAGCATTTCCGGCGGGCCATGGTCTATATCAGACGCAAGAAGAAACCGATGATTCTCGCATTCGTGCTTAGCGCACTGTCAGCGGCTATCGCCCTATCCGCCCCGCTGATTATGCAGCATGTGGTAGACGTAACCATTCCGGCAAAAGAAATGGGCGCGCTGGTTGGCTGGTCCGCGCTGATGCTGGCGACCATTGTGGTCAGCGTAATTCTGGCTACCATCCGCTCACGGATAATGACCAGTGTCGGGCAGGATATTATCTTCGATATCCGTACCGATCTGTTCAAGCATCTGCAGGATTTGCCGTTCAAATATTACGATGACCGGCCACAGGGCAAGATCCTGATCCGGGTTGTAAACTACGTTAATGCGGTGTCCGACGTGTTGTCGAACGGAATTATTAACTTTATCCTAGAAATCGTGAATCTGATCTTCATCGCTGCCTTCATGTTCGCCGTTGATGTCCGGCTCTCCTTCGTCATCCTTGCAGGATTGCCTGTATTCCTCGGTGTCATGCTGCTCATCAAAACCCGGCAGCGCCGGGCATGGCAGGCGGTATCGAACAAAAGCTCCAATCTGAACGCCTATCTGCAGGAAAGTATCAGCGGGATCGGCGTAACGCAGATGTTCTCCCGGGAACAGCGCAATGAGGGCGTCTTTACTCGCCTAGCCGGTAATTTCCGCACGGAATGGATGCGGGCGCTGCGTTACAATACGCTTATTCCGTTCACTGTCGATAACTTGTCTACCATGGTTACGGCAATGATTTTCCTGGTTGGCCTGCTGACTCTGAACCCGCAGAGCATGACGCTTGGTGTCATTCTCGCGATGAGCAGTTATGCCGCCCGCTTCTGGCAGCCGATTCTCAATCTATCCCAGCTGTACAATAACTTCATTAATGCGGTAGCTTACCTGGAGCGTATCTTCGAAACGCTGGATGAGCCGGTTACCGTCAGCGATATTCCCGGGGCGAAGGAGCTGCCGCCCGTTCAGGGCCGGGTCACCTTCGACGATGTAACCTTCGCCTACGATCCGGGGCTGAACATCCTGGAGAACATCTCCTTCGATGTCGCAGCCGGAGAGAGCATCGCCCTGGTCGGTCCGACCGGTGCAGGCAAAACTACGGTCGTCAATCTGATCTCGCGCTTCTATAACCTTACCGGCGGCAGAATCCTGATCGACGGGCAGGATATTGCCGAGATCACGCTGAAATCGCTGCGCAGCCAGATGGGCATTATGCTGCAGGACAGCTTCATCTTCTCGGGAACGATTCTGGATAATATCCGCTACGGCAGACCGGATGCCACCGAGCAAGAAGTCATCACCGCTGCGAAGGCCGTCTGCGCCGATGATTTCATCCGTGAATTCGACCAGGGCTACCTGACGGAGGTTAATGAGCGCGGCTCCAAGCTGTCCCAGGGACAGCGGCAGCTCATCTCGTTCGCCAGAACCCTGCTGGCCAACCCGCGTATTCTCATTCTGGATGAAGCCACTTCTTCCATTGATGCGCAGACCGAGCGTCTGCTCCAGAAGGGGCTGAATGAGCTGCTCAAGGGACGTACCTCGTTCATCATCGCGCACCGGCTGTCCACCGTGAAGAACTGCGACCGCATCATGTATGTCTCGAACAAGGGTATTGCGGAAAGCGGCTCGCATGATGAGCTGATCGCCCGCCGCGGCCTCTACCACCGGCTCTATACGGCGCAGAAGATGGAAGCATAAACAGTTTCCCCACAAAGTGAGGCTCCAGCTTCGAAGCTGACTCAGGTACTTTGCGGGGACCCCAGACAGATTATTAGTTCTTACAGCACCAAAAAGCTCAAGCCTATTAACGGGCCTGAGCTTTTTTATCTTATGGTCACACCTGAATATAATCTCCCCTAAGCATACTGTATATCTCCAGATCAACAATTCCTTTGCCTGACCACAAGGCGGCTTGCCGCAGAACCCCCTCCTTGATGAACCCTGTCTTCAGGAGCACCTTCTTGGACGGTTCATTCAACAGCATGACTTCGGCCTGAATTCTGTTCACCTGAACCTCTCTGAAGATATAGTCCAGCAGGATTTCAACAGCCTTAGAGGCAATGCCTTGTCCCCAATGGGCTTCTGCCAGGAAGTAGCCGATCGTCACCATATTCACCTTCTGATTGAAATCGCAGGCTTCAATAATTCCGAGCAGACGCCCCTCCTCACCACTAGCAAAGATGCCCCACTTGATCCTTGATCTTTTGGCGTAGTCCCGTTCGAAATGTCCTATCATATTGCTGACTGTAGCCTTGTTATGCTTCGGAATGATCCCGCAATATTCAAACACCTTGTCATTGCTGTAAATATCAAATAGCCCGTCCAGATGAGTCTCCTCAATTCTGTTCAATACAAGTTCATCTGATCTTAGTACAGGAAACCGGTCAAACACAACGTCCACATTCATTCCCGCCACTCCATTCTCCGAAACTTATACGCGCTGCCTAATGGGGATATACAAATCAACCTTACACTTGCCTTGCTGATCCTTCATGGGATCATTCAGACAGAATTCAAGACACGGCCTGTCGTCCGCTTCGTACCCGCTGCGGGGTAACCACACGCTGAACATGCTGTCGTACGCGAGGACCAGTTTGTCCACCGTATCATAGTATGAATACACCGCATACATGCCGCCGGACACTGTCTTGAATTCTACCTGCGGCCGGTGTGCTCCCTGCTCAAACCCTTCCGGAACTGTAACGCAGGCATCATACCGGCACGCAGACTCTTCTACGAGATCCCCGTCATCCAAAGATATTCCGATAAACTGCTGATTCCCTGCATGAAGACCGTGCTGGTCTGCCCAGCGGCTTAGCTTGTCCCATGCGCTATACGTATCCAGGTAACTTCCAATATGCCTGATATAAGCAACTTCAATCTCCGGGATCTGTCTGATTTCTACCATACTATCCCAAGCCCTCCTTAACAGCGGATTACTTCTTGCTCTATTGTAATCTGCCAGGGAAGCTGATTCTGCCTGTATATTGCTAAAGGATGATGCGAAATTGCTGTTTCTCCGGCTGCTGTTCCTGATACTGCCCGGTGTACAGCCATAATACCGTTTGAAATGGGCATTAAAGACCGATACCGATTCGAAACCACATTGACCCGCAACCTCCAGGATGGTCTTATTCGTTTCGGTCAGCAGCACCAGTGCGTGCTGTATACGCTTCCTGTTTACAAATACCATCGGAGTCACACCGACCATAGCTGTGAATATTCTGCTGAAATGAAATTTGGAGAAATGGGAGATCTCCGCCAGGGTATCGAGCTTAAGCGGCTGACTGCTGTGTTCCTCTATGTATGCAATGACCTTATCGATTCGCTCTCTATAATCAAGATTCATCGCTGAATTCCCCGCTTCATTCATGATACAATGCATTACAAATATTAGCAGATGAGGGGATGAATAATGGTTACAAATTTGTTTTTGGTAAGGCATGCGCACTCGGCTTATTCGGCCGATGAATTAAACAGACCTTTATCTGAACGTGGACAGGCAGATGCGCGGAAGGTCAGCGGACGGCTCATCCATGAGAATATTCATGTCCTGATCTCCAGTCCCTATAAACGGGCAATACAGACCATTGAAGGACTGGCCGGCCCCCTGGGCCTTGAACCTGTAATCGAAGACGATTTCAGAGAACGGTTATTGTCCGGCGGACCCGTCAGCGACTTCGGCCAGGCCATTACGAAGGTATGGGAGAATCCCTCTTTTGCCTGGGAAGGCGGAGAATCTAACCTGATTGCCCAGGACAGGGGAGTTCAGGCACTCCACAAAGTATTGCAGCAATACCAAGGCAGTAACGCGGTCATCGGGACTCACGGTAATATTATGGTCTTAATCATGAATGCGCTGGATAAGCGTTATGATTACGGCTTCTGGAAGCAGCTGGATATGCCGGATATCTATAAGCTAAGCTTCAATGGAGACACACTTACCGGCGTGCAGCGGATTTGGAACAGGACCTGACTCTGGTTAAACTGGACAGACTGCTGTCACAGCTCTATGGTATAACCAATGTAAAGGAGTGAACGCTATGGCAAGCTATGAATATTCTTCCAAACAGGAGCTGCTGGAAACGATCCACACCCTATACCTGCTCTTAGACGCCGAGTATGACGGTATAGACGATAAGTACAAGGATACGCGAATTCCTGAAGTGGATAAAACCCCCGCCGAGATCATCGCCTATCAGCTGGGATGGCTGGAGCTGGTGAGGAGCTGGGATCAGAACGAGCTGGAAGGACGGGCCTTCCTCATGCCGGATCAGGATTATAAATGGAATGAGCTGGGCGGATTATATCAGTCCTTTTACGACAAATATTCTGAGTATTCACTGGCTGAACTGCGCAGCTTATTCCGGCAATCAGAGCAGCAGTGGCTGGACTGGGTCAGCACGTTGACGGAAGAAGAGCTGTTCACCCAGGGCTCACGTAAATGGACCGGGACCAAGGAACACTGGCCCATGGCCCGGTGGATTCATATCAATTCAGCCGCTCCGTTCAAATCCTTCCGGGGGAAGATCAGAAAGTGGAAAAAACAGTTCCCCGCCGCTTTGCTAACCCACCCTTCAGGTTCACTCCCGGATCGCGATAGGGTATAACAGGACTCAGCCGGAAGCCGCTCCTTCTTTCTCACCGTTACTTTTAATACGGACGCTCAGGTAAAGCTAGCTTACGAGGCTCTTACGAGGGAAGGCAGTATCCTTCATCCCTTGCGCAGCACGACTTACAGTTCCTGTATGGCTTCTGTTACAGATAAATTGGGATTCCGCTGGGGGCTAATGACGGAGTAGCCCCCCTCTTTAGACAGGTCTGGCCATTTACTCACCGCGGATCACACGAAAACCTTGGTCATTCCCCCTGCTGCTCCCCTCAAACTTGCCCCGAAACGATACCTCTGTATTATTAACGCCGCCGATCCACCCGCCGCCCTTCACCAGTCTGAGGGAGCCCCTGTTGCTGTCCGGGTTCTCGTACCAGTTCCAGCACCATTCTCTTACGTTACCTGACATGTCGTATAGCCCCAGCTCATTGGGTTTCTTGAGGCCGCTAATTTTCGTCTGGCTATGATTATTCTCGATCGCCGGCCAGTTCCAGTCCCCGGTTAAGAATTGATCTCCGGAATTCCTCCAGTACCACGCCACATCTTCTGGCTTATTGCTTCCACTATAGCTGTTGCTCTTGCTCATCTGGCCTCCGCCTGCTGCATATTCCCACTCGGCTTCTGTCGGCAAACGGTAACCGTTCACTCCTTCATTGGCCGTTACTGTCCATTTCATGAAATCCCGGTCGCTTGTATTATTCGGGTCAACAGTGTTCTTGTCTATGTTGTAATAGGGCTTCAGGCCCTCCTTGATACTCCGCTGATTACAGTACTCCACAGCATCATACCAGGTTACACTCTCTACAGGCAGATTATCCCCTTGAAACTGGGAAGGGTTATTCCCCATCACCTCCAGCCATTCTTGTTGAGTCACCTCATATTTACTGATATAAAAGTCTGGGAGGGTCACATCTGTTCCGTAATAATTGGATTTCGTGTCTACAAAGGCACCGCCCTCGACCCATACAAGGCGCTCTTCCCTGGCAGGCTTCTCCTGCGAGCAGGCACTGGCAATACCCGTTAACGCTATTAATAAGACAATCAATAGTTTTCGCATGGATATATCTCCTTTGAAACGATTGGCAAAGGTACGGACCTGCTAAACAACATCTATATAGGACGCACAGTACATAAATGTATTAGGTGCAGGATTATCATATAGGTCTCATGTGGAGTTCAGCCCATATAGCTGGCTTATTAAGGCCGCCGGCTGTGTAACCGGCAGGCCTCAGTCCTATCAATGATCAGCCGTCTTGCTCAATAGCTAAGAACCCGGTTAGTGCCTGTCAGCCGCCTGTTACCACACCGTTACGTTAGAGCTGCCGCTGCTCTGATAGCCTTCTGTTGCAAGCACCTGATAGGACCAGCTGCTTCCCAGATTCATCCCTTTGCTCTTCCATGCGTTAACATGGTTACTGAACGTGATAGCAGCGTTACTTCCCGTCGCTCTCTTCGACTGTCTTACACTCCAGTATTGAGGGAATGTGGCATTACCATCAATGGAAGGCGCGTCGTAGCGCATAGTGGTATAGATATCATAGGTACCCCCGTCACTGTTCACAGTGCCTTTATACGTTCCGGTAGGTCTATAGGTCCCCCAGCTGTCAACAACGTAATATTCGATGAGTGAATTTCTTGTCCAGCCGTACAGGGTCAAATACCCGTTGCCGGATGGCGCCCAGACGCCTGCATTGTAGTTGACTGTTCGTGTTGGCGATCCAACATTCCAGCCTTTACCGACCACGAAATTTCCGGTATTGGACCAGTTCACACTGTAATTTCCGCCAGTTCCGTTCGTAGCATTGACTGTACCTCCGCCATCAGTCCAGTTCTGCCAATAATCTGTCGCTGCACTTGAGGTCGCTGCAAACGCGCTGAAGCTCATTGTGGCTGCCATGAATACCGTTAGAATTTTCTTGTTTAGCTTAAACATTGAATTACCTCCTAAGAATAATTTGTGGTGTACAGCCTTTCTTCCCCGCCCTCACTTGCCCGTAGCTTCTGTCCGCAGATTCTAACTTATCCTGAGTCTTCTCCCAGATATTTACTTGTCCTCCTTCACGAGTAAATTATATAAGGTAAGCGTTTACATTTCTCTCTCCAAATTAAAGGTTTAATCCCAATTTTTATAGGTCTTATGGAGGCGAGACGGCAATGGCGTTGATTAGCAGGGATGTGCCCAGCTTCTTCGCTGCTTCCAGCCAAAATCATAAGCCCTCCGATCCTTTGCGTTATTGTTACTTAGATAATCTTCTTAACAAGCAGAAACGGCTTCGCCGTCCTTATAAAGGACGGTACCGTTCCAGCGAGAAATAGAAGGATAATTTATAGCGTGAAACATATAAATTCTTATATTTCAAAAAAAGGCAATCCCAAATACGGTTATTCAACCGTCTTCAAGATTGCCTGTTGTATGGCTTACTCTACCATTTCATTCTTATCATGCTTCTGCTGGATAAACACATAAGTCTTCTCATCCGACAAGGCCTCAGCAAATGCGAAATCAAACCCGTTAAAGCCTTGGATATCCTCCACCCGGGTAATTTGCCGCTCGGCCATGTAGCGGACCATTTCACCCCTGGCCATCTTGACCAGCGTCGCCCGCTCAACCACCTTGCCGCCGATGTCCTGCCCGAACACCACACTAATCATTCGAGCGTCCTTGCCAAGGTACGGGGAGATACACTTGCTGTATTCCTTAGAGGCCAGGTTCAGAATGATGTCACTCTCCGCGAACAGCTGATCCGCCAGTCTTCTATTCCAGAACGCATAGAGAGAACTGAAGCCCCTCCCGCCCAGCTTAGCCTGCATCTCCAGCCTGTACGGCACAACGCCGTCAAAAGGTCTAACGATTCCATAGAATCCGGATAAAATCCGCAAGTGCTGCTGAAGATAATCCAGCTCTTCCGTCTGAAAGATTCCGGGCGCCATGTACTGGTACTGTATTCCCTCATATGAGAAGATAGCTGGCGTCAGATTCCTGGTGACATCCATCTCCCGGATCCGTTCCATATTCAGCGTGGCGATGGCATCATTGCATTTCCATAGCGCTTTGGCTTCTTCATAATTCAACTTGCGTAATAAGGCCAGAAGAGTCTGCGATTCGCTGATGAACTGCGGCACTTGGCGGTAATCCAAGAAATCCGTGTCCGTCTTCATCTTCTTGGCAGGCGATATAATGATTCTCATGCTGCTCTCTTTTCTACCCCCGCGGGGAAAACTAAATATACCTTTATATATACTATCATAATTCCCCCTCACAGGCTCCGGGGAAGTTATTCAAGCACAAGAGGCACAAATACAGAGGCACAGTTCGCCTGCCGGAAACGGGCGATCACATGCCTGCTCCAATCACGCGTATACTCCGGGTGAGCATTCAGAAACAGCTCATCCAGATGATTGAACGCCACATCATACGGTATTCCGGGATTATCACCATTCACTTCGAGCTGGGTAATGTGCAGATAGATGCCTCCGGGCACCGTAATTTTTTCAACACAGTCAGGAAGTGACTCCAAGGTGCTGACTCTTGTGCCGAAGCAGGAGTTAATCTTCCCCTCCTCCTCACTATTCACCGGAAAACCGTAATAATCATGCAGATAATATTTAGCCGCCTCAGTAGCGAATACCTGGTCTTGCACACCGAAATATTTCGTGATCACAAACTCCTCATCATCCGGCAGCGTCATGCTGCACGCGATCTTCATCTCCGGCAATGTCACCGCCTTGAAGCGCAAAGAGTCAAACCGCTCCGCATCATTTTCCGGAATTCTAACGGGCTCGTATTTGGTGAGAATATCCCCTGAGTCGTCATATGTATTGAAGCTAAGGCCGGAAGGGTTATAGACGTAGCTGGTGTCATTACGAAATTGGCCGATAAAATATTCATCTGCATGCATCCGCTCATCGTAGCCGATCCGTCCAGCCTCCTTAGTCTCGTTGATCAGGACTTTGGCATAGCGGCAAGCAGGTACTGTAAGCGTCTCCGTATATTCCGGCAAATGGGCGGGCAACCCGTCGAAGCTGCTTACCTCATAACCCACAATGACTTTATAATTGCCGTCACCCTGCACCTCTGATCGTACGGTAACAACCTCTTTGCCTTTGATTTGCCGGCTGATGAGACCAGAGAGGAGCGCGATATCGCCTTCTGAAGTCAGCTTCTTGGTATAAAAGTAATCATTCAACGTACAGCTCGCATGCTCAAAACCATAGAAACCGCCATACCCCCGGCTCTCATACGAAACCGGCAGCGCGATACCCACCACTTTCATCTCCGGCCGGTCCACGATACTGCACAGCTCCGTAATCTGTTCTACATGGATCTCACTTGGAATTCCCATCTGCTTCATCTCCTCCACCATTCTCAGGATTACCGGCTTCACACGGGGGCTGTAGTCTTCGGGCGTTTGCTGCGGCAGTGCTTGTTTTCTTAGATTCATTATTGTGCTCCTTTCCTATATAGATCTAGTTTATAGATGACCGCGCACTAAATATTATCCGTTCTTAACATCTTTCAGCTTGATCCACACTCTCATTGTGATAGCGTCCGGGTCAGCCTGACCTCCGGTCTCATAGGTTGTAAAAGCGGGCAGATCGTCCTTACTCCATCCGTTCTCCTGTACCCATGCATCCAAAAGAGCAATAAACACTCCGCGGTCACTACAGCTGCCGCTCTCAAGCATCGCATAACGGCCTGCGGTAATCCGCAGTATTTCAAGCCCGCTATTCACGGGAAGCTCGATGGCCTGTTCCAGCCGCACTCCGCAGGTGTAGCTTAAGCCGTTTTGGGCTACATAGAATTCCCTTACTATGCTTATCGCCTCAGGGGTATACCGGGAAATATAGTTCATCACCGCAGCAGATGCCTCTTCCTCTGCCTGACCCCCTTCCCGGGACGATACCAGAAACTCTAAGCCTGCAGAGAAATTTACACTGATCTTGTCATAATCCGTCCGCCTCTTCACCGGCAAATATAGAATCAGCTTCCTCACTTGCCCGCTTTTGCAGATGTATTCTTCGAAATAACGCCCGTTATCCTGCACGAACATACTGGTTCGCAGCCACTTCAGATAGAGATAATCCCACGCCAGCCCGATCTCGGTCTCATCGTTCCTAACGGTTGTCTTCGCGAAGGTTAAACTGAATTCTTGAGCCACCTTTATTCCCTGAATAGTGCTGTCTGCAAGTCTGTCTAGTAAATCCGTATCATACTCCACAGCGAGCTCATAACAGAATAAGCCGTCCCGCAGCTGCCCGTCTCTGCCAAAGATTCTGCCCTGGTATTCAGGTAAAAAGGAACGCAGTGCAGCCAACGCCTGCTGTTCAATGCCATGCTGGTTGGGATCATAGAATTGTATGTGTATAGTCTTGGGGATCGTTTCAGCGGTGACGGTTACCTGCCGGATGGCTTCACTGTCGAATCTGGGGAAGAAGTAGCAGGCTTCACTCTTCTGGTAGGCTAGCGGTGTCATATGGGTTGCGGATTTCACGTATTTGCACAAAGCCTGCTGGGAGCTATAGCCGCAGGAGTAAGCAATCTCGGCAAGCGGTCTCTGCGAAGCCCGGATCAGCCCGAGCGCGGCTGACAGCCTGCGCTTGCGTATGTATTCTTTTACCGAGTGTCCGGTATAGGTATAGAAGTCTCGATACAGCTGCATCAGCGAGGTGTACCCGGCCTGCGCAGCTTGTCCGAGGTTGATGTCTTCGTATAAATGTTCCTCTATGAAGGCTATGGATTGCTTGAAGCGGGCGGATTTGTCCATGGAATGTCCTCCGGGAGCTTGTCGCTGAAAGCTTCAGCATCTTTGCTTTGTAATTCCACAGATGTTAAGGAACTCCTTCTAGTGACAAATTGCATTCGGTTTTTCTGTGAAAATACTTCTGGCACAACCTGCGATAAACGCACGGCCTACGTGGCACGTCCAGTCCAATTGTGTTCGGTTTTTCGATTACGCACGGCCTACGTGGCGTTCACAGTTCAATTGTGTTCGGTTTTTCGATTACATTCGGCCTACGCGGCGCTCACAGTTCAATTGTGTTCGGTTTTTCGATTACATTCGGCTTACGTGGCGCTCACAGTCCAATTTTGTTCGGTTTTTCGATTACATTTGGCTTACGCTACCCACCCGGTCTAATTGTGTTCAGTTTTTCGTTAAAATTTGTTGAATAGATGAACAGACGACGTTCTGTTTTTAGGCGCGCTGCTCATTTTCATGCTGGAGTTGTGCCTTGAAAGACATGTTTGTTTCCGCATACATTAGGCCCGGTTATTCCCCAATAGTCCGAATAATCGTATCGAACGGTTCTACTTCCAGCGTCTGCGGTCCATACTCCGTCTCGATCGTAGTCTTTTGCAGCTGGTCGCTGTTATTGATCACGACGAGCATCTTGCTCTCCGGATAATACGCGCACTCGGTATACAGGTTATCCGGAATATACTTCGTTTCCTGTAGCTCCTTACCGGCATAGCGGATCAGGTTTAGCAGCAGGCGGGTATTCTCCCAGCCGAATTCGAAGGAAGGCAGATAGATTCCTTTTCCAATGCCGAAGTTATTCGTAGACAATGTAATTTTGCCATCTGCCTCACTGATCACCGCAGCGGAACCATCCGTAAGATGGATGCCATTCTTCGGTGTAATGCTGGCGCCATCAGGCACAAGACCTTGCTCAGCTTGAACCTCATATGTCCATTTGCCATGTGCTACCCGCGCACCCGTGTCCTCATCCACACCTAGAACATGCGCCATTCTGAAGTAACAGTCGTAACCCTCAACCGCTGAAGGCTGGTTAACTCCGATAAAGGTACCGCCCCCATAGACCCATTCAGTCAGAACGTCCACACACTTATTGTCCTTCCAGTAGTCCCCGCCGCTCCAGGCTGTACCGGCGCTGCCTGCATTAATCACCACATCCACATGCTGCAGCACGCCCTTGCGGATATCCTCGAAATCAATGAACTTCACCTCAACCGGCAGGCCGGACAAGGCTTCATTAATGTGAATCAGATCATGCATATCCGTCTCATGGAAGTGGCCGGACAAGGTCCAAGATCTCAGCTTGCCCCAGCTGTGCAGAATAGCAACCTTGGTCTTGATATGATAAGGCTTGCCTTGCTGATGCAGCTCTTTAATCTCTCTGAATTCATTCGCAATCTTCTCGATATAATCACAGAAATCCGGGTAAGGCTCAACCAGATGCAGATATCCGCCCAGGCCAATCCGGTCAATCGGCTCACGCAGGAGGGCTCGCCGGATGTTGATCCAGTATTTTTTGGCATCCAGTGTCGGATTCCCCCCTTCCATGAAGGTAGGCGTGCCGCCTAAACCCACCGGGAACAAGTACGGATGCAGCCGGATCTCATGCGTATCCACTTTCACCCCTGAACAGAGCCTTGCTTCATAACCCGAGAACACGCATTTGATCATTCCGTCGAAACCAAACTCACCGAAGCGGTCATTGTAAGGCTCTGCGCCAACCCAGCTGTCATCGTAGAAGACATACGCCAGCTTGTCATGCTTATGTACAATCTCAATTAGCTGCTTGCCGAATCCGATCACGAAATCATTGATAAAAGCCATATAGTCGAGCTTACGCTGCTCCGCAGGGATATGGCTGACGCGGTATTTGCCGCCGTTCACGAAATCTTCTGCCGTCAGCGGATAGCCGTATTTCTGGGCGAACAGATCCAGACCTCTGGCACTCACCGTGAAATCGTATGAACCCCAGTCTGAGAACAGATGGCGGTTACGCTCACTGCTGCCCCAGATCCAGGCGAAATTATAGAAAAGAGAAGTAAAGCGGACAACCGTTGTTTCCTTGTGCTGTTCGCACCAGTCTTCCATCCAATCCAGCAGGTATTTCTGCGTGTCACGATACATAGGATCAATCTGCATCAGATGCTCTTTATTCCAGTTATTCGTGGTGTGATTGTACATGGAGATCTCTTCCCAGATCCGGTAGGCCAGAAAGCTGACGGTGTATTTATGCCAGGGTATGATTCCGGTAAGCACCACATTGCCTGATTCCCGGTCGTAATTCCACTGCTCTCTCGGTACTTCTTCACCAGTCGTCCGGTCATACACCTGCCAGTACTTATACGCCTCACGGGAATCGTTCACCCTGAATTGTGCAGCGAAGAAATCCTCCATCAGGTAGACCCACAAATAATCCTGCACAGCCACCTTCGGATTCGTAATGAGGAAGCTCTGCTGCAGCTTATCCGGATTCTGCGATGCCCATTCGTTATGATCCCGAATGATACAGATCGTCGAGTAAATGCCGTATCCGGCATGGATAATCTCATCCGACAACTGCGTACCGTCACTGTCACGGATGACATCCGCACCCCAGCGTTCAGCAAGCTCCAGCGTCAGCGCTTCGTAACCGGATTCTCCCGGCAGTGTGAAAGCGCCTGTTGATGGTTTGGACAATTCGGTTCCCTCCTATTTAAGCATATCGGACAGGAAAGCAAGTGCTAAGCCCTGGCCCCAGCCTTGAATCCAGTCTTTTGGAATATTGCGGTACCCTTCCCGGTCCTTCATTACGGCTGTGCCGCCCGATACGCCCAGTACACGTCCGTCTTCGCTGATGTTTGCAAGAATGCCTTTTAACGCTTTTTGCACATATTTGGTATGCAGCGGGTTGCCGTTATTAATCATTGCTGCTGCAATTCCGCAGGATGCCGATACTTCTTCATAAGATTCCTCGTCATCCAGCACCGTCCGCCACAAGCCGTTCTCCGTCTGGACAAGCTTCAGCGCCGCCAGCTGATCACGGAGCGAGCATTCCACGTCCATACACTGCGGATACAAATACCAGTCTTTGAGCAGCGGCTTCACCTGCGACATCGTATACGCACCCCAGGCATTCGCTCTGCCCCAGTATAATCCGGACATATGATCCTGCTTCACATGGTTGTAGCCATGGAACCAGAAGCCGGTGCCAGGGTCCTGCAGATACTTGATATGCCAGTAGTATTGGTTGAGGGCATCCTGGATCAGCTCCTGATCCTTCAGCTTACTGCCCACACGCAGCAGGAAAAATGCCGCCATAAACAGCGTATCCGCCCAAGCCTGCTCCGGAAAATCATTAGAAATTGATACCGTATGCTGCAGCACATTGTCTCCGAACCGCAGCGCATTCTTACGGATGTACTCCACCTTGCTCATGGCAATATCCCAATATTTCTGCTCTCCAGTCGCTTCATATAAGGTGATCAGCATGTGGCCCATGGCACAGGTGTTGACCGTCCAGTCCGGCAGCCCCAGCTCAATATATTCATCCACCCACTGCACAAGCCTGTCCATATACTCTTTGTTACCCGTAGTCTGGTAAGCTCTTGATACCCCGTAATATGCTACGCCGCAAGGCCATTCCCAGGTTAAATCCATCGCCAGTGTCTTTTGGGTGATCTTGTCGATAATACTCAGAATCTCTTCCCTGTTGAAATCCACTTGAATCATCTCCATACCCCTCTCTTGTCTCACGCACCTCAAGAGCGCTTACTAAGCGTCTCATTTGCAAGCGCTTTACATACTCCATTGTAAGCAGTAAAATACTCTATATCTAAGCACATTCATAGCAAAACTGCGCATTTTCGACCATTTATCTAATTAATATTCTAGAGGAGACCCCGGATATGCCCAGAAAAAAGAAGCCCGTCATCGAGTACCGCCACTACAGCCTGCCGATCCATTTCCCGGTGCTGCTGCTCTGCGGTGAACGCTGGAAGATCTCCGATATCAAAAGTGAGCACCTCCATTTCCATAACCACCTGGAGATTGGAATTTGCTATTCGGATAGCGGCATCATGGAGATCAAGGGCGAGTCTGTACCTTTTACAGCCGGTGATGTGACCTTCCTCCCCCGGTACCTTCCACATACGACGTATAGTTCTCCGGGTGAGGCCAGTCTGTGGTCTTATCTCTTTTTCTCGCCGGAGGACCTCTTTCAGCATTCCTTCAAAAGCGCCTATAGCAACTTCGAGCCGAATTTGTGGGCGGTGCTGGGGAAGAACTGTATCCTGAATAAGGATAAGCATCCCATGGTGTATACCCTTGCCACGTCGATCGTAGAGGAATTGCTGCAGCAGAAGCCTTATTATCAGGAGAGCGCCTACGGCTTATTGCTGTCCTTGTATATCGAGCTGCTCCGAATCCATTCCACGAATGAGGCGCTGACCGATCAGGAAGCAGGGCATAATCTGAAGGGCGACTTCGTCATCTCCCCGGCGCTGGAGTATATCACCAGAAACTATATGCTGCCGATGACCATCGACTTCCTGGCTGACCTCTGCCACCTGAGCACCACCCACTTCCGCCGCAAATTCCATGAAATGATGGGCACCGCCCCTCTCGATTTCCTGAGCAGTACCCGGATCGAAGAGGCCTGCAAGCAGCTGAAAAGCACCGAGGATTCTATTCTTGAGATTTCTGAAAAGGTGGGGTTTCATTCCATCTCCAGCTTCAACCGCTGTTTCTCTAAGCTAATGGGCACGTCGCCCAAGGAATGGCGTAAGAGTGCACAGTCCGAGACGCAGTCGGCGAAGGCAAGTATTCTGGAATTTACGGGGTGGGTTTGAGAATGAATAATGAGGGTGAAAAGTCTATCCTTGCAGACAAGATTCACGAACTGAACAAGCAGGTGCTGGCAAAAGAAGAGGAGCTTGCCGTCCTAAAAAAGACCCGCGCATATCTTCCGCCATCTAAAGCACAGAGATTTCAGTTCATCGAAGACCATAGCTCCGAATTTTCGGTAGAGAAGCTGTGCAGCCTTCTTGAAGTATCGCGGAGCGGATTTTACAAATGGAGAAGTGCCGAAGTCAGCCCTCAGGCGAAGCGCAAAGCCTTACTGCTAAAGCGGGTCGCTTACCTCTTTGAGGCTAACCACGGCCAATACGGCAGTCCAAGAATCACCCTCCTCTTAAGGGAAGAGGGCTATATTATTAGCGAGCGGACAGTAGGAAAGTACATGCGGGAACTTGGTTTACGTGCGTCTTACAACAAGCAGGTGGATAAACTCGCAGAGGATCACTCCTGAATGCCCTATACCGAATCAAGTAGCTCATCCACTGACCAGCAGATTAGGCCCAACATACTGGTTTCGCCTTCATTTCATCCCTTAACTGAACATCTGTATAGAAGAACTCCCCTACACTGCGCATAGTGGTTACCCCCGAATGCAGTGCGGTCAGAGCATTCCGCTTCATTCTTTTCTTCAGTACACTCCGGCCAAGCTTCGTTTCAGAATATGATGATAGGCAAAATGCAGCAGCCCTTCGCTGACGGACAACGTGAACGGCTTACCATCTACAAACAGATGGATATGCGCATTGATCAGCCCGGCATCAGATATTTCCCCGCTACATCAATCGATTGATAACATTAGTAAATGGATAAACGTATCTTAATTTAGACGTTTCGGAGTGACTGGAGTAATTAGTTGTATAAACGTCATTTAATTTCATGCATTCCCTCTATTGTGGACTATTTCCGGCATATTAAGTGCTGATTATCCAACTGTTGCCCGGCAAGGGTGCCTCCGTTCATGAGCAAGTGGAGAAATTCCAACTAGTGCCCCATCAGAGATCCGATCCGGTTCAGGTCCGTCGGGCCGTGCTCGTTCTGGCCTCCACCCAAAAAATATGAAATTTAGTGAACAATCAGGACGGGGCAATTCGATAACTGTGAAACTTTGTGACTGACACTACCTAACATCATTTCTTTTATACCGCTTAGCCCACGACTTCCAATAATAATTAGTTGCTGTTTGGTGTTTTTAGCATAATTTAATATTTCATGCGCAGGGTCTCCCTTAAGATGAATCGTTTCTGCAAAGATCCCTTCAGTCGCTAATTTGGATTGGGCTTGTTGAAGCTGTTCTAAACTCATCTTTTCCATTTCATTTAACATTTCTTCCAAGTAGCTCTCTGGTATATATGACATTCCGCTGTTTACATATGCATGGCTGACATTCACCAAAGTTACCTGAGTATTTTTGTTATGTGCAATTTCAACGGTTGCTTCAAGGATTTTGTTAGTTATTTCAGAATTATCGATGGCCACGAAAATTTTCTCGAACATTTTTAAATCAATCCTTTCCTTCGTATGTCTTAATGATTCGGCATTTTTTTTCTGCGGATGTCATCCTCATGATGAAGAACGGTATGAGTATTGAAAAAGGAACCCCTGAAGAGTTCCTTTCCGGCGACATCTTCTATGCGGATTTTTGTATAACAGCCTCTTCTGTTAAAAGGAATTTAGTATACTTGTACAACTTCTTTAATATCATCGATTTCCTCAAGAATTGCGCGCTCAATAGCAGCCTTTAACGTAATCGTAGCACTTGGGCAACCGTTGCAAGCTCCCAAAAATCTTAATTTGGCTATACCGTTTTCAACCTCGACGAGTTCAGCATCACCACCGTCACGCAGTAAGAAAGGACGTAGTTTGAGTAGCACTTCCGCTACTTCATCGAATAAAATTCCATTCTCCTCCATTATGCCAACTCCTCTCATTGTTTTACTGAGTGGTCCTTTGCTTTTTTCCTAAGATTGGCCTCTTGATCCGAAAGTTCCCTTATAAGCGTATAAACAGAGTCTAAAGGTATCAACGCACCACAGCTTGCGCTCAATCCTGACAGCATATTGTAGTAGAACTGAAGTTTCCGTATCTCCCGGGTAAGTTGAGCTAGTTCTGAATTGTCCGAATTCTTTTTCTTCATTACCAACACCTCGTACTTCCTTTATGAATCAACCGATGCTTCCTTCCATCTCAAATTGAATCAGCCGATTCATTTCAACGGCATATTCCATCGGCAATTCTTTGGTAAACGGCTCAATGAAGCCCATTACAATCATTTGTGTGGCATCTTGTTCTGTAAGCCCGCGGCTCATTAAGTAAAACAATTGCTCCTCGGACACTTTGGATACTGTTGCCTCGTGCTCCAAGGTAATCTGATCGTTCTTAATTTCATTGTACGGAATCGTATCTGATGATGACAGATTGTCCAAAATCAACGTATCACACTTAATATTAGCCTTGGAGCCTGCGGAATCACGGCTGAAGCTGGACAATCCCCGGTAGTTTACTTTGCCGCCCTGCTTGCTGATGGATTTGGATATAATCGTAGATGTTGTCTCGGGAGCAAGGTGAATCACCTTCGCGCCGGCATCTTGATGCTGATCTTTTCCGGCTACGGCAATAGACAGGATGGACCCCTTAGCTCCCCTTCCTTTCAATAGTACAGCCGGATACTTCATGGTTACCTTGGAGCCGATGTTGCCGTCCACCCATTCCATTGTGGCATTTTCCTCTGCCACAGCCCTTTGGGTTACCAAATTGTAGATATTAGGAGCCCAGTTCTGGATGGTCGTGTAACGGACACGGGAATCTTTCCGGCAAATAATTTCAATAACTCCGCTATGCAGAGAACTGGTACTATAAATAGGCGCTGTGCATCCTTCAACATAATGGACAAAGCTGCCCTCTTCGGCAATAATTAATGTCCGCTCGAATTGTCCCATATTTTCAGAATTAATCCGGAAGTACCCTTGGATCGGAACCTCAACCTGAACACCTCTCGGGATGTATACAAAGCTGCCACCTGACCAAACCGCGCTGTTAAGCGCAGCGAATTTATTGTCGGCGGGAGGGATGATCGTTCCAAAATGTTGTTTGAACACTTCAGGATATTGCTTTAAAGCAGTATCCGTATCAAGGAAAACCACTCCCTGATCCTCCAGTTCCTTCCGCATACTGTGATAGACTACTTCCGACTCGTATTGAGCGGATACGCCTGCCAGAAATTTTTGCTCCGCTTCAGGAATACCTAGCTTGTCAAAGGTTGCTTTAATCTCGGAGGGAACCTCCTCCCAGGTCTTTCCCTGTTTTTCGGAAGGGCGAACGTAATATTGGATGTTATCAAGATTTAGCCCGGACAAATCCGCTCCCCACCCAGGCATCGGCATTTTGTAGAATTGCTTCAAAGCTTTCAGCCGAAAATCGAGCATCCACTCCGGCTCTTCCTTGATTCGGGAAATTTCCCGGACAATCTCTTCAGTCAGACCTTTTCCAGATTGAAAAATAGACTGGTGTTCATCGCGAAACCCATATTTATATTCACCCATATCCGGCGCTTTTTTAGCCATTAGTATCGCTCCTTTTAACCTTCATACGACTCACTTTGATTGGCCCCTGATTCCCTATGATCTGCCAAGCTTTTTCTCCACTACATCCTGCAGACGGCTACGCACTCCCTCCAGCGGGATCTCCGAAATGACAGGAGCGAGGAATCCGAAAATAACAAGATATTCGGCTTCACTCCGTGAGATCCCGCGCGACATCAGATAATAGATTTGTTCCGCATTGACTTGCCCCACGGATGCAGCATGACCGGCGGTTACATCATCCTCATCTATCAGCAGGATCGGATTGGCATCGCCGCGCGCATTTGGACTTAACATCAGTACACGTTCTGTTTGCTGACCATCACAATGGGTCGCACCTTTTTCAATTTTTGTAATCCCGTTGATAATGGCTGTAGCTTCTTCACGCATTACTGCGCGTGTGATCATCTGGCTCACCGAGCTTCTGCCAAAATGCTGGGCTTGCGTAGTAAAACTCAATTTCTGCCCCCCAGAGCCTATCGCAATCACCTTAGCGTCAGAGATGGACCCGTTGCCTTGGAGTAATGTCTTGGTATCACTGGCGGTATAGCCATTATTCATCTCGCCGACAATCCATTCTACACCGCCATCCGCAAGCACAACCGCACGCCGCTGGGTGAAGTCCGTTGTTGCTGCAGCAAGCTGATGAACAGAAGCGACCTGCACCTTGGAGCCTGCCCCTGCAAACACCTCTACCACACCGTTATGCAAAACCTTGATATCATCTCTGCTCGATATATAATGATCCACATAGCTGATCTTGCTGTTGTTACCAGTCACAATTAAGATGTGAGGAGCAAAGCGCCCCCCGCTCGTATCGCTATAAAAGATCGCTTGAATGGGAACTTCTACCTCTATACCGTCTGGGACATATAGAAAAACGCCACCACTCCATAAGGCACTGTGCACAGCGGACAATCTGTGCTCTTCCGGCTTCACTGCATGAAAGAGATAACGTTGAACCAACTCCTCATGCTCTTTTGCCGCAGTATGCAGGTCTGTTAAAATTACTCCCTGGGCGGCTAAGCTCCCGGACAATTCCGTATACACTACATCCGAATTGAACTGAACGATTAGTCCGCCTTTCACTGGAGAAGCCACCAAACCTCGAACAATCTCTGGCGCATCTTCCAAACCTGACCACGCATTCTCAGCTTTGTAATCTCCACTTTCGTGGATATCCCATTTTTCGAGTTTGATTTTCTCCACGCTTGGCAGCTCCAGCGTCCCTGCCAGCCCGAGTGCCTGAATCCGGCGTTCAAGCAGCCAGCGGGGTTCATCCTTAGCGCTTGACCATGCGCGTAAATTGTCCACATTCATTGAATTTCTTGCTTGTATAGCCATTTGCTATTCCTCCTCTCCGGCCCTTAAACTTCCTCGCCTACTGCCTCATCGGTAATCCCAAGCTCTTCTTTTACCCAATCGTACCCTTCTGCCTCTAAACGGTTGGCAAGCTCCGGACCGCCAGATTTAACGATCCGGCCCTTCATCATGACATGCACAAAATCCGGGGTAATATAATTCAGCAATCGTTGATAATGGGTGATGATTAAAAAGCCTCTATCCGCGCTGCGCATCTCATTTACACCATTGGCCACAATACGCAGTGCATCAATATCAAGCCCGGAGTCCACTTCATCCAGGATCACAAACTTGGGTTCAAGCAGCATCATTTGCAAAATCTCATTCCGCTTTTTTTCACCGCCGGAGAAACCCTCATTTAAATAACGATGTACAAATTCCGGGTTCATCTCCAGCCCCTTCATTTTGCTCTCCATTTCACGGATGAAACGGATTAAGGATATTTCTTCTCCTTCTTCACGCCGTGAATTGATGGCACTTCTGAGAAAATCCGAATTGGTTACACCGGCAATTTCACTTGGGTATTGCATAGCGAGGAACAAGCCTGCCCGGGCACGCTCATCCACCTCCATCTCCAAAAGATCTTCATTGTCTAGTGTCACCTTGCCGCCAGTAACCTCATATTTGGGATGGCCCATTAAAGCTGAAGCTAACGTACTTTTCCCCGTCCCGTTGGGCCCCATAATCGCATGAATCTCTCCGCCCTGAATCTCCAGTGAGAGCCCTTTTAAAATTTCTTTCCCTTCAATCTTGGATCTTAATTCCTCAATCTTCAATGTCGTCATCTATCGTAAACTTCCCTTCGGAGTATTCTTCGGCACGCGCCACCAAATCGCTCATGAATTTGCCAATAGTCTGCAGTTCAGCCTCTGTATAGGATTCAATGAATTGGTAGAACCTTTCTTCTTTTTCTTTGTGGAGCTCTTTATGCAAATCATAAACGTGTCTTCCCTTATCCGTTAAACTAAAGTAAATCTCCTTACGATTGTTGTTCAGTTGACTTCTCATAATGAAGCCCATTTCCAGCAGCTTTGAACAAATTTTATTAATGCCAGCTTTGGACAACCCCATCTTCTCCACAATCCCGGTGTGATTTATCGGTTCATTGTCACCAATGCAATCAATCACGTGTACACTCGTAATATTGTTAGAGAGCATATCAATCTGGTATTTTCTGGCCTGTTGCCGAAACGAGTTAAATTCTTGTTCTGTATACAACTCATTTAGATGCAGCATTCTAATATATTGCTCGTAAAGATGACCCTTAAAATTATTTTGAAACTCCAATTTCGCTATCTCCCCTCTCTTGTAATAGTTGCAGACCAAGTTCAGTGTCAGCTATAGACTGTTTTATTTTGTTCGCTAGTGAACAAAATTATATTAACATAATTGATATTGATAATCAATATCAATTAACTCCATCTCCATATTTCTGGAAATTGTATAATTTTCTAAACAATAAAAAAGCGAATTCAGCTCTACGTCTGAATTCGCTTCTCCTTAATTAACCTAATTAATCAATTAAATCCGACTTCTGCAGCAGCCGCTGAATCAGCACTGCCACTTCCGCGCGGGTAACATTAGCTTTCGCCTCCAGCTTGCTGTCCCCACGGCCGGTGATTAAGCCCGCCTTAGCAGCAAGTGCCAGGCTATCCCCGGCCCAGGCGCCTATGCTGCCTGCATCTGTAAAGGCTGCAAGTACACTTGCTGTATCCACTGTACCAGTCTGGTCTGCCAGGCCTGTCAGCTTCATCGCCTTGGCGATAATACTCATGGCCTGCTCACGTGTGATCCGGGCTTCCGGACGGAAGGTTCCATCTTCGAATCCGGTGATCAGCCCGTATCCGGATGCTGTTTCCACCGCCGCTGCATACCAGCTATCCGCTGCAACATCTGCAAACGCCGATGTTCCTTCCCCAAGCTTCAATCCCAGGCCGCGTATGATAATCGCTGCGAACTCTGCACGGGTGATATCTGCATTCGGGTTGAAGGTCGTTTCATTCACACCGTTAATGACCAGACGCGATCCCATATCGTTCACTGCGTTCTTCGCCCAGTGATTGTCTACATCCGCAAAAGTCAGCGGATGCCAGACCACAGAATACGTGCTGTTCGTCAGACTGTTAATCTCTGCGTAATATTTGCCGTCCTTCTGGACGAGTCTGGTTGGTACATGACGTACTGTTCCATCCAGGTCAACCACGATTCCCGTCGTAATCCGGTTAGGGTCAATACCATCCGGAAGAGCTACTGTCCGCTCCACGTAAGCATTGAACCGGCTCACTTCCACTGTCGATGTACCGTAAGTTGCGGTAACGGTGAAATCCAGAGACGGTGCAACAAGGGTAAAGCTCCCTCTGCCTGCAGCAGCTGTCACTACCTGGTTCATGGATGCCGGGGTCCCGCCAATCGTAATCTTCAGCGTAATGTCCTCCAGCTTAATCCCGTTTCCTAGTCTCTCGGCCAACGCACCAATGTTGATCTCGGATGCCGGCAAAGTATACGTACCTTTGGTTGTCTGAAGCACCAGGGTAGCCGATACATTCTCCATGTTCTTGATCATCTGGCCGTCCAACTCGCCAACGATAATATTCGAATCCAGCATCATCGGAATGGTAACTACAGCTCCATTACCTTCCGCATCCAGCTTGGCTTGGAGTCTAGCGGGGTCTACGGCAATTGTAGTTGTTCTCAAGTTTCCGGAGGTCGTTGTTGTTGCTTTGCCTGCGTTCTCTTCCTTGCCGTTAACAAGGACGATCACATCGGTAACATTGCCCGCCGTGTTCCCGGTAGGAGTTCCGCTATTCGGGTTGCTTCCGCTTCCCGGGCTAACCGGATCGGGTTCCGGTGCAACAACCTCAGCCACCACAGCAGCTGTTGTGCTGCCGTACTTCACTACCTTACCGTCAGCATCTACTTCTGCTATCCCGATCCTATCGCCATTAGCCGCTGGAATCAGCCCATTGATTCCTATAAGGGTGTATCCCGTCAGGATTTCCCCCGCATTAGGTGCAACAACGCTGCCAGTGCCAAAATTCTTGTACAGCAGCTTATGTCCTGGAGCTGGCTCCGGTGTAACGCTGATCTGCGTATATCCGTTATTCCCCGTACCACTTGGATCGCTGGCGCTCACGGTCAAGCCCCCCGCAGGGATAAGCTCATTAGTTGTAAAGGTTAGCGTAGTTGCCGGCCCCGCCGGAACCGATCCGCTGGCCGCAACCCTTACCTTAACGGTGTGTTCACCGCTGAGGTCCGGCAGGTTGGTTCCGTCGTAGCGTACGAAAGTTCCGTCGTCGTCCACTGAGAATTCCATACTGGTATCCAGACCAACAATGGTATTGTTCTGGTCATCCGCTGCCACTTCAGGTGCAGCCGGGATGACTGCATCCGAGTCATGAACGGTAACCTGAGCAATATTAGAAGCGAATGCTGTTGCCGTTGCCTTCTCCCGTACATAATACGTGTCTGGTGCAAGGCCAGTAATGATTGTGTCTGTAACTTCTGACCAAAGGCCTGTACTGCCTATCTTGTACTCCATTTGTACTGTCAGATTCTGCAGAATACCGTCATTCGCCCCGTTATACGTTACATCTGTAACACTGACACCAACCGGTGCTGCCGGACGGGCTGGAAGACTCAATGTCTGCGCCACACTGTCTGTAGTCGTCGAGGTGTTACCTTTCTTCACGATACTCAGTAACGATCCCAGCCAGCTCTTATCGATGGCTAAATTACCATCCGCTGCCGCTGTTATTGGTATACCGTTCACTGTGTATGAAGCGTTCGGTGTCAGACCGGTCAGTTGCTCAGCCGCATATTCAATGTCCGCTGCCGGAGTCGCTTCAGGCGTTGCCGTGAACGACAATACCGTCAGTTGCACCGAAGCCGAGGTGAATGCCGCTGCCGTTGCTTTCATGCGGACATAATACGTGTCCGGGATAAGCCCTGTTACGGTTGTGCCTGCTACATCTGTCCAGGCACCCGCAGTCCCCTTCCTATATTCCATTTCGGTTGTTTCGTTCGTCAATGTACCATCGTTAGCATTTAACGCCGTTTCATCCGTAGCGGCTACATCAGTAGGCGCCACCGGACGTGCAGGAAGGCTCAGCGTCTGCACCGCACTGTCTATAGTCGTCGATGCGTTGCCCTTCTTCACGATGCTCAGTGATGTTCCGATCCAGCTACTATCGATCGCCAGCTTACCATCGGCTGTCGCCGTTACCGTCTGCGTACCGTTTATCGTGTACGAACCGTTCGGCGTCAGATCCATCAGCTGCTCTGCCGCATAGTCAATTTCTGCGACCGGGGTCGCTTCCGTTGTTGGCACAAACGCCACAACCGTTACACTCTGTGCTTCTGAGGCAAACGCCATCGAGGTTGCCTTCGTCCGGACATAATACGTGTCCGGGATAAGCCCTGTTACGGTTGTGCCTGCTACATCTGTCCAGGCACCCGCAGTCCCCTTCCTATATTCCATTTCGGTTGTTACGTTCGTCAATGTACCATCGTTAGCATTTAACGCCGTTTCATCCGTAGCGGCTACATCAGTAGGCGCCACCGGACGAGCAGGAAGGCTTATCGTCTGCACCGCACTGTCTATAGTCGTCGATGCGTTGCCCTTCTTCACGATGCTCAGTGATGTTCCGATCCAGCTGCTCTCGATACTCAGCTTACCATCGGCTGTCGCCGTTACCGTCTGCGTACCGTTTATCGTGTACGCGCCGTTTGCCGTCAGATCCGTCAGCTGCTCTGCCACATAGTCAATTTCTGCGACCGGGGTCGCTTCCGATGTTGGCACAAACGCCACAACCGTTACACTCTGTGCTTCTGAGGCAAACGCCATCGAGGTTGCCTTCGTCCGGACATAATACGTGTCCGGGATAAGCCCTGTTACGGTTGTGCCTGCTACATTCGTCCAGGCGCCTGTCGCGCCAATCTTGTACTCCATCGCGGTAGTCACGTTTGTCAGTGTGCCGTTATTCGCACTGATCGCTGTTTCATCCGTCGCTGTCACACTAGTCGGTGCCTCCGGACGAACAGGAAGGCTCAGTGTCTGCACCGCACTGTCTATAGTCGTCGATGCGTTGCCCTTCTTCACGATGCTCAGTGATGTTCCGAGCCAGCTGTTCTCGATACTCAGCTTACCATCGGCTGTCGCCGTTACCGTCTGCGTACCGTTTATCGTGTACGCGCCGTTTGCCGTCAGATCCGTCAGCTGCTCTGCCACATAGTCAATTTCTGCGACCGGGGTCGCTTCCGATGTTGGCACAAACGCCACAACCGTTACACTCTGTGCTTCTGAGGCAAACGCCATCGAGGTCGCTTTCGTGCGGACATAATATGTGTCCGGGACAAGCCCTGTTACGGTTGTGCCTGCTACATTCGTCCAGGCGCCTGTCGCGCCTTTCTTGTACTCCATCGCGATAGTCACGTTTGTCAGCGTGCCGTTATTCGCACTGATCGCTGTTTCATCCGTCGCTGTCACACTAGTCGGTGCCTCCGGACGAACAGGAAGGCTCAGTGTCTGCACCGCACTGTCTATAGTCGTCGATGCGTTGCCCTTCTTCACAATACTCAGCGATGTTCCGAGCCAGCTGCTATCTATAGCCAGCTTACCATCGGCTGTCGCCGTTACCGTCTGCGTACCGTTTATCGTGTACTCGCCGTTTGCCGTCAGATCCGTCAGCTGCTCTGCCACATAGTCAATTTCTGCGACCGGGGTCGCTTCCGATGTTGGCACAAACGCCACAACCGTTACACTCTGTGCTTCTGAGGCAAACGCCATCGAGGTCGCTTTCGTCCGGACATAATACGTGTCCGGAATCAGTTCCGTCACGCTTGTCGTGAGTACATTCGTCCAGGCGCCTGTCGCGCCTTTCTTGTACTCCATCGCGATAGTCACGTTTGTCAGCGTGCCGTTATTCGCACTGATCGCTGTTTCATCCGTCGCTGTCACACTAGTCGGTGCCTCCGGACGAACAGGAAGGCTCAGTGTCTGCACCGCACTGTCTATAGTCGTCGATGCGTTGCCCTTCTTCACAATACTCAGCGATGTTCCGAGCCAGCTGCTATCTATAGCCAGCTTACCATCGGCTGTCGCCGTTACCGTCTGCGTACCGTTTATCGTGTACTCGCCGTTTGCCGTCAGATCCGTCAGCTGCTCTGCCACATAGTCAATTTCTGCGACCGGGGTCGCTTCCGTTGTTGGCACAAACGCCACAACCGTTACACTCTGTGCTTCTGAGGCAAACGCCATCGAGGTTGCCTTCGTCCGGACATAATACGTGTCCGGAATCAGTTCCGTCACGCTTGTCGTGAGTACATTCGTCCAGGCGCCTGTCGCGCCTTTCTTGTACTCCATCGCGATAGTCACGTTTGTCAGCGTGCCGTTATTCGCACTGATCGCTGTCTCATCCGTTGCCGCCACACCAGTAGGTGCCGCCGGACGATTAGGAATATTTACTGTCTGCGCCGCACTGTCTATAGTTGTCGAACCGTTGCCTTTCTTCAGAATACTCAGCGATGTTCCGAGCCAGCTGCTATCTATAGCCAGCTTACCGTCGGCTGTCGCCGTTACCGCCAGTGTACCGTTTATCGTGTACGAACCGTTCGGCGTCAGATCCATCAGCTGCTCTGCCGCATAGTCAATGACGGCTGATGGCGTCGCTTCCGGCGATGCCGTGAACAGCGATACGGTCGCCTCCATCGGCGAACCGCTGATTGTGTAACCGTTAGGTGCAATTACCGCTACAGATACGGTACCTTCTTGTGTTACAGAAGTCAGCGCTATGCTCCAATGGGTGCCTGCGCCGCTCAAAGTCCCTTTTAATGCGGAGCCTGTGCCATCCGTAATCGTGATATCATCTGCCGTAAGTCCGGCAATCGCGGTATCGAAGGTCAGATCAATCTTCGTAGAGGTTGTTGTTCCGGATACGCCGTCAGCAACCACCGATTGCAGTGCAACCGGGACTGCAGGTCCGGGAACATACTCATATGCTCCGATATCTACCGTCCCCCCGTAAATACGCGCCACTCCTGCCAAATCCAGGGCTCCAGCTGTTTTCGTGTTATCCCCTTGATTAATTGCCGATACTGCGGAGCCCTTCAGAAGGAAATTGCCGCCCGCTGCATCCACAAACGGATCGCCGGAAATGACATTATTTCCGCTCTCAACAAGAGTATCGTTATTATAATTGTAGAACAATTCCTCCAAAGTGCCTGCCGGAGCCGCCTCCTGCTTATTCCCAATCAGCACATTATTGTAGATATCCAGTGAGCTGGAGCCGGGAGAACTGGACACAGCATACATTGCCGGACCATAAGATGCCCCTGTCCCTGTATTATTCGCATGATTGTTATAGAATGTATTATTCCAGATCTTCAGATGCGGATCTAACATTACACCGATGGCCGATCCGTAAGCATCATTTGTAGAATTGCTGTTCGAGCTGTTATTAGCAAACAGAGAATTGCTGATTACGCCATCCATGTAACCATTGTAGTATAGCGCAGCTCCCTGAATTACTTCAGTCGTACTGGTGGCTGTGAGCACATTGTCCTTGAACACTATCCGGTCAAGATCAACTTCGTACGGAGCAGCAAGCGCGGCTAGAGATGCGATCGATCCGGTCTGCTTATACGTCATTGTGTTAGCGTCAAAAACTATGTTATTCAGTTGAATACTGCTGTAGTAGTTGCCGCCGACCGCCAGCGCGGAGCCGAAAGCATCATACATACCACTGCTGTCGGTAATATCAAAGCCAGTCAGGCGAACATCCGACATTTCGAATATCCCCGAACCGGTGGCCAGAATGCCCCGGTATCCATTGCCGTTAATCGTTATGGCCGGTTGACCCGTGGCATCCTGTATACCTGTAAGCTTGAAGCCGCCGGTTGAAGCGTCGCCGATGGTCGTACCTTTCCAGTCCTGATCGTTCCAGCCTGTCAGATTCGACTGAAGCGTAATCGTCTGGCCCGCAAGCGAAGGATCGAAATCAACCTGCCCGCCACTGACAGCACCCGCCTGCTCTAATGCCCAGCGCAGCGAACCCGCACCGCTGTCATTCGTATTAGTGACCGTAAATACATGATTGCCCTGAGCCGGTCCGGTATCAAACAGCTTCCCGTTAATCCTGTAATGGCTGGCATCGGTATTATCTGTTTTGATGAAGACAACTTTATCGCCGAAGGCGGGATATACAGAGAATTTCGGATAATATTCCACATCGAACATCCAGGTCGCTTCATTGTAGCCCTCAAAGACCACCGGAGCGGAATCCACAGGCTGATTGGGTGCTGAGACCAGGTAACCGTCATAGTCATAATAATTCAGGTAAGCATACTGGGTTCCTGACCATTCTGTACCGATATTGTACGCATCGTTGATTGCAGCATTGGAGGTGGGGTCCGTGCTTATGGTTACAAAGCCCGGCATGGCACCATTCCTGTAAACAGCAGCTGAGGTTTCGCCCAGATAGCCGCTTACTGTAAATCCGCCTTGGCTTGTACCCTCGTTGTCATATAAGGAGACCTCGGAGTTCCCGGTTCTCCAGTCATATTGACTAAACATGAAATTCCCGTTGCCCAGCGTAGACAGAAACAGCTGTTTCTCGCCTGTTCTTGCTCCCAAGTCAATGGTCTTTAACAGCGCACCGCTGTTAGTGAAGAGCTTCAGATAGATGTTATCGGCTGACGCTCCAGAGTTGTATGCAACCATATACACGCCGTCTCCAGCGGATACATAAGACATGCTTGCATTATAGTTCACTAGAAGTGTTTCGCTTGAAACAGGTGTGCCCGTAGCACTGAATACACGCGTAACCGTGCTGACATTGTCATTTCTTTGCCACGAAAAAGCTATATTGCCGTCAGACAACTCCGCGATCGTTACAAAACGCGTGAGTGCGGGATTGCTGGCGGCAGAAAATGTATTAATCTGAGTCTGACTAGTCACCTTCTGTCCCGACTCGTTAATCACCATGAAATAGGTATTGGGAGTGCTCTCGATAACGGTTCCTAATTGCAGATTGTTACTGCTGCTGTCGCTTTTGTTGTACGTGATCAACAGATTTCCGTCACTTAGCGCAAGCATACTCACATCTGTCATTTTGTAATAGGTATCCATTAAGCTGCTCAGATTAATATCCGTAATCAGCGCTCCTGTGTTATCATAAACCTTCAAAAAATGAGTATAAACATACGAATTCCCTACATAATTAAATGTGCTTAGAATTACTGCCGTATTCCCGTTCGGAAGACCCTCAGCATCAGTTACACTCTTGTTCGTGGTGTTCGCTAACGGAGGCTCAATAACAAAGTCTGCCTTTTCAGTGAATGAAGGTATGGCAGCATAAGCCCGGAGTGACATCACCGGCAGCAGCCCAATTACCAGCATCAAAGCCATTCCTATTTTCCCTATCTTTTTTAACATAGCTTTCCTCCTTGTCGAATGACCATTCCTATATTATTGATGGCGCTTACGCGATGTTCTCCATTACAGCGTTAAATTGTTTACATCCTAGTTTATCGACATTTTTCGCAAAAAAGTTAATCATTTAGACAAAAAAATATATCAAAAAGTGATATTAATATATCTTTCGCCCTTGCATTATCATGAGACAATACAAAAAACCTACTCTGTCCACTGAACAGAATAGGCCTGTTTAATTTAAAGTCCGCTGACATTTATTACAGTACTTCTCATCCGTATTCCGTATAATCAAGCAAAATGATAGCGTATACATTACAAAAAAATATGAAATGGGCGATGAATATGGATCACCAAACTATAAGAAGGCATATCGAAGAAAGCGCTACTTTTTATCTGGATATTCTAGGAAAATCTGAACACATGGAGACAGCGCAGCTTCCACATTACACGATCATACGTCCTATAAAGGGACAGCATGGCGGAACGTCCATTTATAATATTCAAATCGATCAGCTGCCAGAATCCGAAGCGCTTCGCGTTGTTCAGGAGATCCAAGACCACAAGGAGCATACCTTCTGGGGGATGTATCCCTCTGAGCGATTGCTTCAGTACTTTGGGGAAGGCGCACATAGACCAGAGCCATTGTCAGAACCTAATGAGGATGAGGCAGGGATGGCTCTGCTGGTTGCCGACATGCCTGATTATCCAGACATAGCCGAAGGTATTAGCATCAAGAAGGTTAGCAGTGCTGAGGATTTCAAGCTATGGGCGCTATTGAATAATTTTGTCATTCACCAAGGTTATCCGATTATCCATCCCGAGTTTCATTACCCTGTGTGTCAGGAAGGTATTCTTGCATGCTTCAATATATATGATCAAGGAATACTGGCTGGCGTATCCTCCCTTATGAATCATAATGGAATCTTCTCCCTGGAGTTTGTTGCAGTGTCTAGCGCGTTCCGAAGAAGAGGCGTTGCTACCGCTGCAATCATTGCTGCAGCCCAGGATGCTGCCGCCCAAGGTGCTGAGCTTATAACCTTAAGGGCGACGGGACCCATCAAATATCTGCTGCCAAAGCTTGGATTCCGCATTTATTAGTAACTATTCTTACAAATGCAACAAGGGCTATCCCCTGTCTGTAGAGACTTCGGGGATAACCCATTACTTTTCTATCTATATTTTCTATGATAAGTCTATCTGCACACCCAAGATTATTATCATATCTCCGTAAGCAGCGTGAAGCCTTCAATTACGGCATCTTCATCAATCTCAATCATGATGCAGCGTTTCCCCTGATAATTCACCTGTCTCACATACTTCAGATCCTGTGGGCTGACCGTAATCGAAGCTACCTTCGTATCAATCTTGATCGATTTGGATGTGAATTTCGGTATCACACTCGTTGCCTTCATCTCATAATGCTTGTTGTCGACGATGGTTTCAAATGCACGCTCTACCTTGTCCATTGTCACTTCCTCTACACCGCTCGCCTTCAGGACACGCTCCACATCCCGGTAATCGAGCTTCGGCGGTTCTTCCTCATCCTCGTGGTCTTCGATGACCTGGTGAATCTCCTCGTATACCTGCGCAATGGTCGCCACGTCGAGTTGTTCGCCCGTTATTTCCTTCACAATATCCTCGAAGATGGATCTCTCTTCCATGGCTGTCACGGACCGTTCCGCATTGAGCACCTGTTCGATGAAATGCGGGTTCGGATTATTCGAGCTCCCCGTACAATACAGAACACGATTTACATCGGAATAGTTGTCCGTCACACTCGGGTAGAAGAACCCTTGCTCCGGCGTACTTAGCTTGATGATCGGATCGACCATCACGTTGTATTTGAACTCCCGCTCCACGTAATCGAACAGAAGGGTTTTGCGCTGCTGCTCCGTAGAGTTCACACTGCATAGAATGAACGGATGTGAGAACATCTCATCCTTACCGGTCTCTTCGGCTTCGTCATTCCGTGCCTTGGTCGGCCGGAAGTATTGTCCGCGGACAAATGTGATTACCGCATCTTTCTCATACTTGACATCCACCAGCATTTTGTCCACGAGCATCAGCATCAGATCCTGCCATTCCTCCGGATCACCCGTCACCAGACCCTGGTGAAGCATGACCTGGGACGGTTCCTCGGCTTCCTCCAGGAACTTCAGCTCGAACAATTTATGATCCAGCTCTCCGGTCAGCAGCTTCCGGAAATTGCCCATGTACAGCTCCTGCTTCTCGCGGTCCAGCATAGCGAACGGCTGGCGCTCACAATGATAGATCTCATTGGTTTCCTTCATAATATACACGTTCAGAATATCGAACAGATGCAGCTGATCATGGTCCATCTTAAATTGCTTACGTATATGTGCGGCTTCTTTCTTTATCATGTTCTGGGCACAGCTCCTATGAAGTAAATTGGTTTATTCAGTATAAACGATATAAAAACCCTTCGCCAGAAGGGTTTTTATTGCTGGTTCTATTCAGTTGTGTACAAGCTTACAGCAATGTCTCACTTGCCATATCGTCTCTGTCAGTGGGAGCTCCTGGACTTCTTCGCTTCACCTCATACATCCGTTTGTCGGCCTGCCGCAGCAGATCGTCCGATGTCCTGCCGTCTCGCGGGTACAGACTGATGCCGATGCTCATATCAATCTTCAGCTGCTCGCCCCCGTAATCCAGTACAGCCTGTTCGGAGGCTACCTGCAGCCGGCGTTCCAGTTCCGCGGCAGTAAGGCCATCGTGTCCCAAGGGGCAGAATAGCACGAATTCGTCGCCGCCGAAGCGGGCAGCCAGTCCGGATGGCTGGGCCAGCTCACGGATAATGACGGCCACCCGGCATAACACAAGATCCCCAGCCGCATGGCCGTACCGGTCGTTAACTTGCTTGAACCCGTCGAGATCAATCAGCATAATCGCCAGCTCGTCACCGTTACGGTCCGCTTCCGTAAGAGCCTTCTCCAGCTCATCATAGAAATGCCTGCGGTTCGGCAGCTCTGTAAGCGGATCATGATAGGCCATGAACGCGATTTGACGCAAATGCTGATTGCGCGCCCCGATGTCACGAATAAGCAGAACAGCATGGATTTCATGATCCACCGACACGTAATCACCATTAATCATGACCTCGATCATACTGTCTCCGTTACGCAGCACCCTTTCCATCTCGCCGATATCCTCTTGCTCCCTCAGCTTGGCTACGATATCCGCACCGCCCAGATCGGTAAGATTGGCCGTCCCGAGAGCCAGCCGGTCGAACATCTTACCGGCACTCGAATTCGCTTCCTTGATGCTGCCGGGCAGCGAGACGAGCAGTGCTGCCTGGGAGTTGATCTGAAACATCTTCTCGTAGCGTTGTCCCGCATGATTGAGGAACTCGTATTTCTGCATGGATAGACGCAGCACGAAGCACCAGATCAGTCCTCCGTAAATATAGGCATAGGGCGGCATGAATTCCTCGAAGCGGATATAGCCGAACAGTGCTACCCAGACGAACGTAACCCAGGAGCCGTGCTCCAGCAGCTTGAAGATGCCTCCATGCTCCTGGTAAGCCGGATCCGCCGCGCTCCATTTGCGTGCGCTGCGCAACATCACGATGGGGATGAAGCTAAGCAGCAGGCTTGCCGTCAAGGTACCGTAATAAGCCGCGTTGGCCACCGGCCATTTCCAGACTCCTGCGGTAACGAACACCTGGACAGAGGTATACGATTGATGACTGATCAGGCCAGCCGGAATAGCCAGCACCAGTACATGAAACAGGTATGGGTACCAGGGCCGCGGCAGCCGCTTATGCAAGCCAATCAACCGGGCAACGAGGTGAAAGCCGAGCCCGGGAATGAAGATGCCCGCATTGGCGAACCAGAACGCAGCCAGCACAGGACTATATTCAATCGGCAGCATATACCGGATATACTCCTCCAGGAACAGCAGGAAGTAGCACAGGATCGTTGCGCTAACCAGACGATGTTCAATCTTCTTGGGGTTGCGCAGCAGCACGTCCACCCCCATGTAGAAGAAGAAGAGCATCGGCAACCAATAAAACACGATGGGGATCCATACTTGGGTCGGGCTCATTTCTGTTCTCCTCTGCAGTCTGTCAACCCGTTACACCACGGGAATATATTAATTTCAATATATATACCGGCGGGGGATGCCGTCAATAGCAATAGGAATACGAAAGTGGATGTAACCACCATTCTTCTGCCGGCAGATTCTTTTAATACCAGTACTAACAATAACATTGATAATAGCTGCGCCTATCGATTTATCCTCTTCAGATCATTCTCTTGACCTCGGTCCCGTAGGAATGAGGCCTCAGATCGACATCTGAGTCAGGATCCATTTGCCCATTCAACGAATAAACGGATATGGATTCAAATTAAAGATTCCTCACATTTCACATTTACCGACTTCCCTGACCTTGTGAGAACGTACAAAATGGTCCGGAAATTGGTTGGAGACCGGGAATCGGCCGCCCGAATCAGACAATATGTAATGAACTTTATCCTTGATCAGGATGATGTAAGCGTTGATTCCCAAGACTATCTCCTTAGAAAGTTAAGCCCCTATAAGCAAACAAGCGATCTTCAAGAAGAGGCTGGCTGCCGCTCGAAGATCGCTTGTTTATAATGACTCTATTTTACTACGTGAGGGCTGGCCCTGTTGGTAGTCTTTTAGCTTGCACCTTAGCCTTTCACACCACCGACAACCATCCCTTTGACAAAGTACTTCTGCAGGAATGGATACACGATAATAATAGGCACACTGGCCACAATAGTCATCGTTGCACGTACAGAAGTCGGTGTCACGGCGCCCTTGTTGGCTTGTGCGTTAGCAAAGGCATCGGCTGCCGAGCTTGCAGAGGAGGTGTTTGTGGTGGACAGCATTTTCATCAGTTCATACTGCAGGGTACTCAGACCTGGCTTGGAAGAGTTATACAGGAATACGTCGAACCAGGAATTCCACTGATAGACTGCCACAAACAATGAGACTGTAGCAAGGGCCGGAACGGTCAACGGGAGTACAATGCGCGCGAACGTAATGAAGTCCCCAGCGCCGTCAATTTTGGCTGATTCCATTAGCCCTTCAGGCAATGCTTCGATGAAGGAGCGGATGACAATCATATTAAATACGCCGATGATGCCCGGGATGATATAGACCCAGAAGGTATTAAGCATGTCCAGCTCTTTGATCAGCAGGTAGCCCGGAATCAGACCGCCGCTGAAATACATAGTGAAAATAAAAGTGACGGACACAAACTTCTTCAGCTTATATTCCGGGCGGCTTACCGTATAGGCCAGCATCGCAGTACAGAATACAGAGACCACAGTCCCAACAATGGTCCGTGCCGCAGAGATAAACGTGGCATAGAAGATATTGGATTCGCTAAACACATATTCAAAGTTTCGCAGCGTCCATTCCCGCGGCCAAATGTAAATATCCCCCCGGACGGAATCATTCGCATCATTAAACGATAAAGCGAACATATTCAAGAACGGATAGAGGGTGACAATAATCAATAGAATCATGAAGATAAAATTGCATATATCAAAGATCCGGTCACTTACTGAAGAGTTGCGGAATGATTTGGATTGAGTCATAACATGTGTCCTCCTTTCTAGTACAATCTGCTTTCGCCCATACGTTTGGCGATGTTATTGGCTGAGATTAAGAAGATAAAGCTGACCAGCGTCTTGAATATACCCGCTGCGGTGGCAAGCCCGAAGTTGTTCATCTGCATCCCGTATTTCAGTACGAAGATATCCAGATTCTCCGAGAAGTCCAAATTCATACCGTTGCCCAGCAGGTACTGTGCCTCGAACCCGGACTCGAGAATATGGCCCAGATTCATAATTAGAATCAGCACAATAACTGGTTTGATGCCTGGAAGTGTAATGTAGAACATTCTTTGCAGACGGGAAGCCCCGTCAATCTCGGCCGCTTCATATTGGGACGGGTCGATAGAAGTGATGGCCGCCAGATAAATGATGGTGTTCCAGCCGACATTCTTCCAGACCTCTGTTGCTCCGAGAATTCCCCAGAAATATTTGCCGACGCCAAGCCACAGAACCGGATGATCAATGAGCTGCATCTTGAGCAGCAGCACATTGATGATCCCTTCCGGTGCCAGTGCCGTTTGCACGATATTGGATGCAACGACCCAAGAGATGAAGTAAGGCAAGTAACTGATCGTCTGTACCGTGCGCTTGAAGAAAATATTACGCAGCTCATTCAACAGCAGAGCCAGCACAATGGACGTTACAAAACCGAGTACCAGGTTAATGGAGCTCATAACGAGTGTATTGCGCAGCACCCGATAAAACTGTTGCTCCTGAAATAAAAACTTGAAATTGTCCCAACCGACCCACTTCTGGTCGAAGAAATCTTTGGCTGGTTTGAATTTCTGAAAAGCAATGGTCCATCCCCAAAGCGGGAGGTACTTAAATACAAACACCCAGATTAGAAAGGGCAGTGACATCAGCATGAGCATTTTCTGTTTAGATAACTCTTTAAAAAAAGTTGTGAAGCGCGAAGTGCCTGTATTTGATTTTGACAACTGCACAGCGGTTTTCCCCACCTGTACCGTCCCCTTTCCTAGCTCCATATTCTCTCTTTCGTAACAAGGGTAGAAGGGAAAAGTGAAGGCTGGCTTCACTTTTCCCGGTTCATCATGCTATGGAGAAGCGGTCAGCTTACCATTTGCCGTCGATGCGATTCTTCACCTTGTTCGTCATAAATTCCTCGTAGCCTTTAATATCCAATTTATTGTACTCTGCCAAGTATTCATTCCAGACGGCTTCAAATCCTCCCGGTGCGGCAAGCACCATACGAGGGTAGTACTTCTGCTGCAAATCTCCGGATCTCTGGCTGAAGAGCTGCTCAGGGGAACCCGGCTCTTTCTCAATACTCCAGGCAGGGTACCATGGACGTTCCACTGGCTCGGCATAGAATTCAGAGAAGGTCTTATGGTTATAGGCTTTTAGCAGAGTCTGGTCGCCTTCAGTATAGTTGATGGCTGCTACTTCCGGCTGGTTGAACGGAACATGGGCGTTGCCGTCCTCATACAGAGAGTTATCACCATAACGCGGCCATTCGTAATCGAAGTATGCAAAGCCGTACTTGTGCTTGAAATCATTGTCGTTGCGGTTCGTAAGCTGCTCTTCGGACATCACCATACGGCCGTCTGCATTCTTGGAGTAGGTAACGCCTTCCTCACCCCATTGAACCAGCTTCTGATTCTCATCGGTCAGCAGGTTGTCCCAATATTTAATGATGCGTTCGGGATCTTTTGCGCTGACAGAGATGCCGAGGCCACGGTTATTAACGAAGGACGGTGGATCGACATAAGCGTCTGTAATGCTCTCGTCATATACGATAGGGAGTGCTACATAACGAAGATCGTCATTACCGGCAGTCCTCAGGTTGGTAGTGGCATCTGGAATCTGCCATGAATAGCTGGCAAATCCGAGTACACGGCCGGAGGTAAGCTTAGCCAGATACTGGTCTTTGTTCGCGGTGAACGTTTCAGGGTCAACCAGGCCCTTGCCATTCATCTCGTTCAATTTGGCCAGCCAGCGTTTCTCATCCTCAGTCCCCTGATACAGCTTGGCTTCATGGCTCTCCATATCGACCATGACACCGCCCTCATTCGGGTAACCGGCCAGATGCATCGGCTGATTCGTAATGGTGAAGAATTCACCAGCTGTACCGGCGAACGTTACGAAGCCGATGGTGTCTTTTCCGTCAACGGCAGGATACTTCGCCTGATATTTCTCGATCAGATCAAAGTACTGGTCAAGCGTTTTCACTTCAGGATAACCGAATTCCTTAAGGACGCGTCTTTGCATCCAGAAGGTGCTGGTCGGGTCCGGCGGTGACAAGTATCCGTTTACATTAGCAGTGAAGGGAAGGATATAGATGTTGCCATCCTCATTCGTAATTTTGTTCATGTAGTCGCCGTAGACACGTTTGATGTTAGGGCCGTATTTCTCAATCAGATCATTAAGCGGAATAAGTGCCCCTGCATCCAGGAACTTGGCCAGCTCGCCGACCGGAGAGATGACATCAGGATAATCGCCTCCGGCAATCATTACACCGGACTTAGTGCTTGCATCCCCAACCACAAATTCCATCTTCCAATCGACACCCGTTTGCTCCTGAAGAATCTTGCCGATTGTAGTATCACTGGCCATTGTATCCCGGTTGGTCCCAAAGGCGAAGTAATCAAAAGTGACCGGCTCCGTGCTGACCTCGCTGACCTCGCTGTTCTTTCCACCGGACTCATTCTCATTGTTCTTGGTTCCTGTATTGCCGTTCGAGCAGCCGACAATAAGGAGAGCCGAAGCCATGACAACGGCCAGGCCGGTTTGCAACCATTTCTTTGTACGCATTGCATAATCCCCCTTTATGGTGATTTGTCTTGTAAACATTTTCATTATAAAAGAAAGCGCTTAATTTCGTTATATGGCAAACCTTAGATCGGTCTTTGAATAATAAAGAAAACAAAACTTATATTTTGTCGAAAGGTAGCCGCAGCAGGACACGTGTTCCTCCTCCAGACTCGCTGTCGATGGTGAAATTGAACGATTCACCATAGTAAATTCTCAGTCGTGTAATGACATTTTTCATGCCGATCGAATCACCCATGGCTGACTCCGCCTCAAAATAATGATGAAGCTCAATAATCTTCTCCTGATCCATCCCCTTGCCATTATCCACGATAACGAAGACGAGTTGACCGTTCTCCTGTGCGATCTGAATGTTGATATATCCGATGCCTGCTATATTTTCAATGCCATGAATACTTGCGTTCTCCACAAATGGAAGAAAAGCCATCTTCGGTATTTCAATGTCCAGCAAGGATTGATCCACCTCGATGTGATAGTCGAGCTTGCTGTCAAAACGGTATTTCTGAATCTCCAGGAAGCTCTCGATTAGCTCAAGCTCCTCACGGATGGTCACGAAGCTGCTCTTCCACTGGATCGATTTGCGGAAGATCTTCGCCATATTCTGAATCGTCCGGGCCGTTTGGGTCTCGCCCTTCATCAGGCTCCGCATTCGGATCGTCTCCAGTGCATTGAACAAAAAGTGTGGGTTAATCTGACTGTGAAGCGCATGCAGCTGTGCCTGACGCTGACGCAGCTCCAGTTCTTTCTTCTGTATTTCCGCTACATATACATCATTGATCAGGTTCTCGATCCGTATGCTCATCCGGTTAAACTCCACGGCAAGCTCACCGACCTCATCCCGTTCCCGGTGATACGGAATCAACTCGAAATTATTGCCCTTTACCGACTTCATGTGCTTCAGAATGCTCTTTATGCGTGTATGGATCGAGCGGGAGATGATTAGGATAACGATGGTAGGCACAATGAAGTTTATCCCCGCAAACCAAAGGATAAATTGCCCCGATTGTCTGACATCAGACAAAATGATCTCTTCATCCAAAACCCCGTATACCGACCATCCAACCAAATAACGGTTGTTTTGATAGGTCTTGCCGATTACGATTGCTTTATTTGGCCTGGGAATCTCATCCAGAGATATAGTCCGTCCTTGAGTGATCAGCTCGCTCGGCTGTCCGCTCGAGAGACGTCCGAAGCGCGCTTGACCGGAGGGGTCCAGAATGTAGAAGTCGCCGCTAAAGCTGGACAAATCCAGAATTTGTTTAATATGATTCATATTCAGATCGATTTTAAGCACATGCTCATAGGTATCGAACCGGCTTTCGGTGAGTCTTTGAATCACGCTGATGCTCTCCGGTGTTACAAAGAGATGCGGATGTGTGTTATTGATCTGGTTATACCAGTCCTTATTCCGCATTTCAGCTTCAAGTCTTATGATATTTCCCGAGGCAAGCACGGTGGGATTGTCGGTCATAATAACGGAGGAGCTGATTATTTTATTCTCCGTGTCGGTACGATTGAACAGATTCGATATAGCATTCAGCGACTCCACATAACGGTCATTAGACACATAGGTGGTGTTTAAATGCTGGAGGAGCTGCCTGTCTATAGAATAGAGGTAGGATATGCCTGCCGCATCCTCAATAACCGTCCTAAGTTCAGCTTGTAAAAGGGTCATTGCCTGTTCTGCGTCCGCTGTCTTCTGATTCTTGATATTCACGGTGGTTACCTGGTAGAACATCACATTGGTCAATATAATTGGGATGAACACGCATACAATGTAGATTACGATCAGCTTGCTTCGAAGCTTCATATGATGCAGGCGAATGTTGAACACAGAAGAGAGCCTCCTTATTTACTGCCCGATCATCCTATTGCGATAATCGGTTGGCGTCATATTCTCCAGCTTTTCAAACTGGGTGGCAAAGTAATCAGCGTTCTGGAAGCCGACCTGCTCAGCAATTTCGTACATGCGTTTCTTCGTTTGCCGCAGCAGCCGCTTGGCCTCTTCGATACGCAGCGATAACAGATATTCGTTGAAATACGTACCGTAAGTTTTACGGAACAGCTGTCCGAGGTAGATCGGATTCATATCGAAATCGGCAGCAATCCCTTTCAAATAGATGTTTTCTCTGTAATGCCCATCAATATATTTTTTGATTTTTTCAATATTGCCTTCGCTCTTACCGCTGCGTTTCTCGGTAATATATTCAGCGGCCTCCCCCACAAAATGCAGGAAAACCTGCTTCAGCTGATTCAGATTGCGGTATTTCACCTGCCAGTTGAGCAGTTCGTCCGTCCAATAGAGATCGTTCTCGTCCCCTTCGAGCTGCCGGATAATGTTAATAATGGAAATCATGCTTCGCCTGATGGTGTTCGAAACCGCCCCGGGAGCAAAATAACGTTCCTGAAACACGTTGAAAATAGTATTAACAACGGAGCTATAGCCTTGTTTGCTGTTGGCTTCGACCTCATAAATGAGCTTGCTGTGCAGTCCTTCTTCAATATCAAAATAATATAAGGGCTGCTCTAGCAGCTCACCTGCCATAAAGATGCCTTGGAAGCCAGCGACAAAACGGTAATTCAGGCATTTCTCGGCACTGGAGGCGGACACATCGATCTGCTTCAGCTGACTTGCTTTATGGCCTATAAACAAAGCAAGGGTCGTTTCAAGCTCTCTCTCCAGCGCATCCAGCATGTTGACATAGTTCCTCTGGTCAGGCACATTCCGCTCATACATCCAGAGTTCAGGTACAATGATCCCATATTGATTATTCGCACGTACATGAATGAGCAAGGTCTGTAGCTCTTTATGAAAATAACGCTGCAGCGATGCCTTCAATGCGGGCATATAGTCCTTTTCGCCATGAGGAAGCTTGTCCTGCATTTCTGCGATGACATACGTATAGGAAGAGGCGAGCGGAAGCTCCAGGGCATAGGCAATCCTCCCCATAACCTCATCATCAGGTTCCGTCTGCAGTAAGCTCTCGATGACAGTTTCGACAAGCGGCTTCTCTCTCGTTATTGATAAAAGCTGCTTCTGATTCAGGGTATGGGCTATCTTTTTCAAAGCAGCAGCAAGCTCCTGCTCATCAACCGGCTTGAGGATATACTCTGAAACATTGTAGCTTAAAGCTTGCTGAGCATACGAGAAATCAGGATATCCGCTTAATATAATGAACAGCGGCTGATGCTCCTTTTCCGTTTGCACCTTCCGGATCAGCTCCAGACCATCAAGCACAGGCATGCGTATATCCACAATGACCAGCTCCGGGGTTAGTTCTTCAATAAGAGCAAGCGCTTGCTCTCCATTCTCAGCTTCACCGCAGATTTCAAATTCCAGCGAACATTCATTCATGATCGTAATCAAGCCTTTTCGCACAAAAATTTCGTCATCCACAATCAGCACCTTATACAATACCCTTCCTCCTTCGATTTCATCTGGTTGTGTATTCATTTATTATGAAATGCATATATATTCTAGCTAATAATTCAAAAAAGCCTCGGCCTGTGACCTTCCCTTCCATTATGGAAGACACAGCTTCACAAGCCAAGACATTTTCATTCACGAGGGTGGCCGTCAGGCCATGTTAGTTGGGGACAGCCTCTTTATTGAAACAGGTTATTGCCGGTAATATCATTGTCAGCAGCAACGAAAACTAAACTATATATGACAATAGATGTCATTCCTATACTCTATAATGAAGCTGTATTCAACAAAGGAGGTAATCACGGAATGAGGAGTTTACAAGGGAAAATTGCTTTAGTAGCCGGAGCTACCAGGGGAGCTGGCCGGGGGATTGCTACCGAGCTAGGGGCAGCTGGCGCAACGGTATATGTGACAGGAAGATCAACGCTAGCCCAACGCTCCGAATATGACCGTCCTGAAACCATAGAAGAAACGGCTGAGCTCGTCACCAGGGCTGGCGGTCATGGAATCCCGGTTCAAGTCGATCATCTGGATCCTGTCCAGGTAGAGACATTGGTGAATCGCATTGAAGAGGAGCAAGGGAGGCTCGACATTCTCGTGAATGATATCTGGGGCGCGGAGAAGATCATCGAATGGAATGTCCCGTTGTGGGAGCATTCCCTAGAGAAGGGTCTGCGGATGTTACGGCTCGCTATTGACACCCACCTCATTACAAGCCATTTCGCGCTCCCTCTTCTGATTAAGAATAAGAATGGTCTGATTGTTGAGATGACGGATGGAATCGCTGAATATAATGCCACAAATTACCGGGTATCGATGTTCTATGATCAGGCCAAAACCTCCGTGACCCGCATGGCCTGGGCTCTTGCCCAGGAGCTTAAGCCTTATGGCTGTACAGCGGTAGCGCTCACGCCAGGCTGGCTCCGTTCAGAAATGATGCTCGAACACTATGGGGTACAAGAAGATAACTGGCGGGATGCTGCTGCCAATGAGCCTCACTTCATCATCTCGGAATCCCCACGTTATGTAGGCCGGGCCGTCGCTGCTCTTGCTCAAGACCCCGAATTATCCAGATGGAACGGACGGTCCCTTTCAAGTGGGGAGCTGGCGCAAGTCTACGGGTACACAGACCTCGACGGCTCGCAGCCGGATTGCTGGCGTTATATGGTCGAGGTCGTAGATGCCGGTAAACCGGCGGATGCTGAAGGTTACAGATAAAATGCAAAAACCCGGGCGCTGAAGGCGTCCGGGTCTCCTTAGATCAACCTGCCCTATACTGATTCTGAAACAGCAAATCATAAGCTTCGTTCCGGTTAAACAGGTTCTCATGGGTATCGAAGGCTGCGACCCTGCCGGCTTGCAGAACCATTACTTTGTCGCAGTCCAGAATGGAAGATAGACGGTGAGCAATGGAGATCATGGTTTTCCCTGAGGAAAGGGACTTGAGTTCTGCAATGATGTCACTCTCGTTCTCGCTGTCCAGCGCACTTGTGCTTTCGTCAAAAATAATGATGTCCCTGTCCTGTAACAAAGCACGCGCAATCGATAACCGCTGCCTCTGGCCTCCGGAGAGCTTCACACCCTTTTCTCCAATGATCGTATCCAATTGATCCGGCAAGGTGACAATGAAATCATATATACTCGCCCTGCGGCAGCACTCTATCAATTCCGTGTCGGTTGCCCCGGCCTTGGCCAGCAACAGGTTGTCTCTGATCGACATATTGAACAGGACGGGTTCCTGCACAACAATACTCACTTTATCGGACACACTCTCACTGTTCACCGAAGAGATATCTGTGCCGCCAATGCTTACCGTTCCCTCTTGCGGTTCCAGCTGCCCTGTCAGCAGCTTGGCGATGGTGGATTTGCCGCTGCCGCTTTGACCAACGATCGCCAGATGCTCCCCCTTACCCACAGAGAATGATATACTCTCAAGCGCAAATGAATCGTTCCCCTCATAGGTGAATTTCAGCTGGTCAACATTGATATCTGTTCCTTCAATCTTCTTATAAGGCTTCTTAGCTGCTTCTATATTTAGAATCCCGATCACTTTACCGATACTCACCGAGTCATTCTTGAAGTTCATCATGGAATTACTAATGTTCTCGATGTATCCGAAGAACTGCCCGTAAAAGCTGATAAACACAAGCAGCACACCAACCTCCGAGTAGCCTTTAATGACAAATAATCCGCCGATAAAATAGATGAACAGCTGGGTAATGAAGTTTTTGGTGAAGAACGAATAGGTAATCCCCAGGTGCATATAGAGCTGGTTAAGAAACCACACATGCCTGATCTTCTTGTAATGTCCGTTTAGCTCAGCCAATTGGGTGTCTTCAAGATTATTGGTTTTGATATCCTTCCAGTTTTGAAAATTGGAGTGTAAAAAGGATTCATATTGAATCTGCAGCTTCCAGAGCTCCTCTCCGGTATGCTTCGCTTTCCCTCCCAGAAAATTAACCGTTACCAAAGAGACCGGAACAAAAATAAAACTAATGAGTGCGATCCGCCAGTCATAACACAGTAAAATCACTGCCAGTGCAAAAGCGTAAACAACAGCGTAGATAAAATCTAAGACATGCGTCTCGAAAAATTTTCCGGCAATTGTTGAATCGTTCTCAATCCGGCTTCTAACATCGCCAATACTATATTGGCTATAGTCAGCGTTATCGAGGCTGATGAGCTTTTTGAGCAGCTTATTCTTGATTCTCAGATCATATTTCAGGATTAACTGGTTGGAAAACTGCTTACTGACGGCAATCCCGGTTGTAGTAAGCAGGAAAACCACCAGATACCCGCCGATGATTAGCCAAAGCTCATTCAACTGCTTATCTACCAAAACGCGGTTAACCAATAACGAGTACAAGAACAGGGGGATCAGCCCGAATACTAAGCTCCATATCTTGAACATCCCCAGCGCAAGGAGCGGTTTTCGGATACCGTCTATATCCCGGGTTAAGGCCTTATAGGTGTCCCATCGTTTCATACTGCTTCCCCTCCTGCATACTGTTCACTGAATAAGTCTATGTATGTTGGATTGCTCGTAATCAGTACGTCGTGAGTATCGTAGCCTTTGACAACACCGTCTGCTAACACCGCGATTCTATCACAGCTCTGGATGGTGGAGAACCGGTGGGCGATGATGATCAGCGTCCGGTCCTGCGAAAGCTCACGCATTACTTTCCGGATCAGCGCTTCGTTCCGGCTGTCGAGGAAGGATGTAGCTTCGTCGAAGATCAGAATCCTCGGATTCTTGACTAATATCCTGGCGATTGCCAGACGCTGTTTCTGCCCGCCGGATAATTCCTGCCCGCCCGTCCCCAGCAGAGTGTCCAGCCCATCCGGGAAGGTCATGACCACATCATACAGAGCAGCTTTTTTAATCGCTTCCATTAAGGTTTCATCATTGTCCTTGCTGTTTGTAAATGAAAGATTGTAACGCAGGGTCTGATCATACAGAATCGTCTCCTGATGGACAATCCCCACCTGGCTCCGCAAGCTATGCAGGTTATAGTCATTAACATTCACACCGTCGATCAGAAGCTCGCCCCTGTCCACGTGATATAGATTGTAGAGCAGGTTGCCCATCGTTGTTTTACCCGCGCCGCTCCTACCGACAATACCGATCGTACTGCCTGCATCGACGCAGAGATTGAACCCGTTCAGAACCTGTCTGTCTTCGCTGTATCCAAAGGTGACATTATTAAATTCAATCATGCCCTCTTTTATACGCTGCGGAGGCTGGTTTTCCTGGTAATCCTCTTCCTCCTCATTCAGAATATCCACGACTCGCTGCAGGGAGACGATTTGCCCCCAGACATCGGTAATTTTGCCGTTAATGGAGCTGAAGTAATTCACGGCCATATTGAAATAGCTGATGGCGGCTACAAAGACGCCAAGCTGCATTTGGCCTTTCACAATGAAATAGGCGCAGATGACAAATATGAGCAATTGTGCGGCAAGCGTGATGAACGTATTCACCCTTTCTGTGGTCACTTCGATTCTTCCGTTTTCCACATTCATTTTATTAATGGCAGCCGTTTTCCTTAGATAAGTGCTTGTTACTTTTTTTCCTGCGCTAAGGATTTTGACGTCCTGCAGATTCTTCACAATTTCGAATACATACGAGGATAGCTTCCCCTGTTCCGCCCGAAGCTCCTTGTTGACCTGTTGCGCTCTGGTCTTGAAAACTTTCGAGGCGAGAAACACGGTGGGAACCAGAACGACTGTAAACGCACCCAGCAGTACATTGTAGTAAAACATAAAACAGACAGCGAATAGGATATGCAGCAAGTTGGAGTATCCCCACAGTCCGCTCCAGAAGACGAGATTCATAATATCCGTAGCGTCGTGGTTCATCCGGCTGATCATATCCCCACTGTACATCCCGGAGAGGTCTTTGCCTTTTTTATGTAATATCTTGTTGAACAGAGCCCGCCGGATATCGAAGACAAACCCCGTCATCAGCTGTGACGAAATAAGATTGTTTAGCGTCGCAACGACAAACTGATTGAACACGAGTATACCGGCATAGATCAGACATAGATTCAAGAAGGCACTCATGTCTTTATCATAAAAAGCGATATTGATCATCTTACCGCCCAGGAACGGATAAATCAGGTTGACCATCGTCATCAATGTTGTGATCAGGAACCCGCATAGAAAAACCCATTTGTGCATCCGCATAAATTTCATGACCCATCGCCTTTTTGTCATAGACCCACGCAGCCCCTTCCATATATTCACAAAAGGTATTGTAGCACAAATGTTCGTATATGCGAATGATGATTTCCATTGCGGAACCATGACCGATTGACTAAAGATGTACCACGCAAAAAAAAAGACACGAGTCCATTCGTGTCTTTTAGCTTTGAATTCCTGTAGCGGTAAGCGGTTAAGCCCCTTCAACCATATCCCGTTTGCGGTATCCCATATAGCCCAATCCCATTAAGGCCATGCTAATCACTGTCATCGTAATAAAGACTACTCCATCAAACTTATCTACCGGCATCCGCGGAATCCAACTTTGAACGGCTGTACTAGAGAACCATTCCGGTAAATCCAGAATCCCGCCAAAGTAGTTCAAGGCGAAAGAATAACCAAGATAGGCATAAATAGCTTTGCCCAGTTTTGGTGCCCAGCCTAAAGTCAAAGCTGCTAGTCCGGTAAAGAACAACACAGACGGCAGGAAGTTATAGCCTGCAGCCAAGAAGTCCACTATATTCATGGATGAGCTGTCACCCATTGCAGAAATCGCTGTGCCCCCAAGACCGGCTGAAGCCAGCAGAACGCCCACTAATCCAGCAATAATTGCCATAATGACACTCGTCCAATAGAGCTGAGCCCGGGTCACTTTGGTTGAATATATCTGGCTCAAATGCAGTCGTGATTCTTCCGCAAACAGTTTATTAACGATGGCAATGGGTAAAATAGAAACCATTCCAATCATTACCATCATAATTGTTCCAGTAAACGATGCTTCGATTGAAACTCCTGCTATCGTAAACATTTGACTCATCATTTCATTGCTACTAAGGAAGGTCTGCATATCTCCATAAATCGAACCATAGGCGGCACCCATAATTACAAAGGCAATCAGCCAGCTAATGATAATGCCTTTGTTAAGCTTCATAAACAAGCCGGGTACGGACAACAATGACTTTTTTGCTGCCTCACGCCCTTCTCTTTCCGGTAAATATCCAGCCCCCATATCCCGGCCGCCCTCAAGGGCAAAAGCAAGAATCAATACAATGACACTGAAGGCTACGGCCAGAATTAGGGGAACCCAATTGTTGTCTGTAAATGGATAAGTCAGATAGGTCCAACCCATAGGATTGATCATTGAGAAATCAACATTCGATACATCCGTACCGGCACGAATAATGTAGAGTAAACCTACAATTCCCAGCGATGAACCCGTTGCACCGGAGGAGGTGGGCATAATTTGTGCCATAACTAATGCAATCACAGCTCCCAAAATACCAGCGATCCCGATGGATGCGCCAAACAGGAATGATCCTTCGGCCGAAATCGTATCTGCACCAAAGCTAGTCATAACCCCGCCAATAAGGAGTGCCAATACAATATTGATACACACTACTTCGGCAATGACAGCAAACGAATTGGCTTGACGGCCTACTTGAAAGGAGCGCACCAGTTCAGTAAGTCCGTATTCTTCTTCTTTACGGGTATGGCTCACAACATGCAGAGCAGCTATAATCATCGCAAACAAACCACAGAATAACAACATTTCGTGCGCATACATTGCACCCAAGGTATAACCCGCTGCGGTATCAACCGGTGTCGGCCCAACCATTGAGATCATGGCGGGATTCTGCAAGGTCTCATACATCCCCTGCAAACCTTGCCCCTTGCCGATTTCTTCAAACGCCGGAACATAACCTGCTGAAAATAAACCCAGGCCTAGAATCCAGATCATTATTTTTTTCCAATCACGTTTCAGATATAGCATGAATAGTACATTCCAGCGTGCAAATTTTTCTTTCATCGCATGTTCCTCCGTTCCAACTCTTAGACTTCATAATGCCGCATGAATAAGTCTTCCAGCGTTGGAGGTACAGCTTCAAACCTCTTCACACCCAATGTTGCCGCTCTAGTCAATATGTCATTGATATATTCATTATCCGCAGAGAATGTCGCCTGATTGCCTGTATGCTTAAAGTCATGGACACCGTTAACTGATGCCATCTCAACTACATCCCCCTCGGTTACGAGAGTCACTGTAGAACGGGTCAGGTGACGCAATTCATCCAATGTCCCGGTTTCAACAACCTTTCCTTGACGAATGATAACCACCTTATCTGCTAAACGTTCCACTTCACTCAAAATATGCGAGGATAATAAGATTGCTTTCCCTGTATACTTAATTTTCTCAACCTCATCTTGGAAGACCGCTTCCATCAACGGGTCAAGACCAGAAGTCGGTTCATCGAAAATATACAAATCGGAGTCAACGGATAAAGCCGCAATCAAGCCAACCTTTTGCCGGTTCCCTTTTGAATAGCCTTTAGCCTTCTTCTTAGGATCGAGTTCAAAACGTTGAATCAGATAATCACGCTTCTCCTTGTCTCCTCCACCATGTAGCTTAATAAACAGATCAATAATTTCGCCGCCTGTTAAGGTGCCCCACAGAGCCACATCCCCTGGAACATAGGATATCCGCTTATGAATCTCCAGGCTATCCTTCCATACATCCTTGCCAAAGATCTTCACATCCCCGGCATCACGATTGATAATTCCCAGCAAAGTACGAATCGTTGTTGACTTACCCGAACCATTTGGCCCAATAAAGCCCACAACCTCCCCGGCATTTACTGTGAACGTCACATCATGCAGCGCCTTAAATTTCCCGAACTTTTTTTGCAGGCCTTGCACATTCACAATTTTATCCATAGCACTAAAACTCCTTTTAAACAGTTTTAGTAACGTGCTTTCCAGTCTAAAGCAAAGTTTCAGATTAATATGAACTATTAACAGCATTAAAGTTCATAATTTTCTAATTTACCCTTTGTTTTAAACCAAAGTTCATTTACATATTCAGTTATATCTCTTTTTATAGACCTAGTCAATTTAAAAATCGTTAGTTTAGAACTATTGCATGCTTGATAACCCATAACTATGGATATATAATATATAGGAAAGAAAAATATGAACTGAATCACCTCGAAACATTTTTTACTTACTTCAGATAGAAGGCAGGAATGATAAATGAATGGTTTCGAAAAGAGGACACAGGAGAAGAAAAATCAAGTATTAGAAGCAACCTTTAACTTAATGAATACAGATGCCGGTATAGAAAAAGTAACAATGGATGAGATTGCTGAAAATTCCAACGTTGGAAAAACAACGATTTTTAAATATTTCGGGAGTAAAGAAAATCTGATCCATGAGGTTTTTAAGTATTTTTTGAATAAAATGGGGGAAGTCGCCCGGGGAATCATGGCCGAAAATAAACCCTTCGAAGAGACCCTCATTGCCATGAGTCAAAACAAAATCCATTATCTGGACAAAATCAACAAAAAGTTTTATTTAGACCTGATGGATTACTTCACCAAGAAGGGGGATGATGGCTTATCTTTGCTGATGCAGCAATACGCTAAGGAAAGCTTTAATATCATGCTGGATTTATTCCACCGCGGACGTAAAGAAGGCAAGGTTGATCTGAAATATTCAGATGAATTTCTTTTGATTTATTTCCAGGCCTTAGTTGAAGGGATCTCCAGCCCTCATATCTACGACAAGATCATTCCTTATACCGCCCAATGGACGGAATTGATGATTAAAGGTATTGCACCAAGTCCCCCGTCCGGGTCAGCCTATAAATAAGACAAACCGCCAATCGGTATAATTAAAAACGCCGCTCAATTAAGAACTATTGGCACCGCTCAGGCCAGCAAGGCGCGGGCTACCTGGTCCACAATGCAATTGATGCCTGTCGGTCCATAGCAGCCGATCCATGTAGCGGCATCCACCGGGTATATATGCTGCCGTTCATCTGCATCCAGCAATCCCCGGACGTTCTGCTCGGTCACAGCTATGTCATCCTGCAGCATCTCGTTGCTTAGCCAAAAGTAGTGGCTGGCATGCACAGCCGGTAGCCTATCGACGGAAATATGATACGCCGTGTCGGAGGTATCTGCGACAAATAGCGGAGCAGGCAGACCCAGGTCCCGGTACAGCACGGCGCCCGTGCGGTGCGAAGCCGTATGTACCCGGACCAGTGACTCCCGCGGGCGGATCAGAGCCACGCTTTTGCCTGCCAGCACCGGGGCAAGCTCTTCTGAGAGCAATGCCGTGCGGCGAAGGTAATCGGCAATAATACGTTCCGCCTCGGCCCGCTTGCCCGTCAGTTCACCAAGCAGGCTCAGAATCGTCTGCCAGCTCTCATTGCGCCGAAACATGATAGTGGGAGCAATCCGGCTTAAGCGTTCATAATGCTGATCGTGCACCTCAGTACAGATAATCAAATCCGGCTGCAGCCGTTCCACAGCCTGCAGGTCCGGATACTCGTAGGTTCCGAGCATTTCCGTTGCCTTAAGCCTTTCCCTGATATATTGGGGGAATTTCAACACTGCACCGCCCAATCCTACACTTCCTGCGGGTGACAGCTCAAGGGCAAGCAAATGATCAGCATATTGGACATCGAGTACAGCGATACGCTGCGGAGAAGCAATGACGTTATATTCGCCCCGCATATGGCCGATCACGGGGTCCGGCAGCCCGGAATAAGCAGCGCCTGCACCGGGCCCTGAAGCGGCAGTCCGCCTGTAGAGCTGCGGGGGGACTCCATAATATTTCTTGAACGCCCTGCTGAAGTAATACATGTCGCGGTAGCCTGTTCTTTCAGCGATTTCGCCGATAGGAGCATCCGTATGACGCAGCATCCGCTCTGCGCTCTCCATCCGCAGCCGGATCACATATTCCATCGGGCCGAGCAGCTTCTCCTGCTTGAACCTCCGCTGCAGCTGTCTTGCACCGCATCCGGCAAGCGCAGCCAGCTCTTTAAGCTCCAGCTCCTGACGATAATGCCCCGCTATATAGGCAGCAACAACCTCCACCATGTCCGGCTCCCCGCCGCCCTGACCGCGTTCATGCTCCATAATAAGCTCGTACAGCATTCCTTGCAGTAGCGCATTGGCATGGAACCGTTCCAGCCCTTCTCCCCGGCTCCATTTGGCTGCGAGCTTGTCTGCTGTCTGATGCAGTTCTGCCGGATGCGCGGGATGATGAACAAACGAAGTGCGCAGCGGGTGGCTCTGCTGCGGGAACAGTACACGGGCCGCTCCCGCCATTGGAACAGCCTTGTAGATAATAACGGTATAATGAATGTTCTCCGGTCCGGCAGTCATCGTAAATGCCGACCCCTTGACAGCGTGGCAGACAAAAGAGGCCTGGATATGGCGAACCTCGCCATTGATCACAAGCCTCCCTTCCCCGCCGCCTGCCAGTAACAACAGATTGGCTGACAATTTCGTTTCGCTCAGAACACCGCCGGGCGGCAAAGTACCGCTGCGTACGTTAAGCGTCTTGATCGCCGTATCACTCCATAAACTTGCCTGCTCCTGCAGCGGCATTTCTCTCATCTCCTGACAATAGCATCCTCTGCTAAACGGACGTGCTTGTTGTCATTTTAATTGAGATTCATTCTCATTGTCAATTTTCGGGCATTTCCTGCAATACTCCCCTGACATCCGGGAATAGAAGCAGCAGGTGATGCGTTTGTTCTTCGCCGCCGGAATCTCGTCCTTGTTCTCTATGAACGGGGTAAACGGATTGCGTCTTGTACCAAACAACTTCCCGGGGGCCGTCCGGGTCAGAAAAGCAAAATCGGCTTGCAGCCGCTGCCTGTCTTGCCCGGATTCCTCAGCTCCAGGAGAATATAGCGGGGCAATGCGCACCATAATATTCTCCCAAAGCACCGCCATCGGGACGGGTCCTATGGCGGCAAGCGTCTGCAGCAGCGGGGCAAGCCGAACCGCAAAATTCTCCTCTATAACCGCCTCCCGCCACGCTTCCCTGTCTTCCGGTGGTGATGCTGATCGAACCCCGCTCACCGCCAGGAAAGGAAACTGCGTATCCCCTTTAAACTCAGGGGAAGCCGGATGATAGAGGAAGCTATTGTCCAGCGGGAAGGAGACCTCCCGGTTATGAAAGGTCATCGCAGTCAGCAACGGCGCGATCCACAGATAGCCGATCCGCTTAGCCAGCATGGAAGCCGCAACCTGCATGTCCGGCACGCCAATATAATCCTTAAGCCAGCTTACATACTCGCGGCATGCCGCTTCTTCCTGCAGCTGGCCCAGAGCAAGGGTGCGGACGCTGTCTTTAGGCGGACCGCCCATCCACAGGCGGTATTCCTCCGCCATGTCCTTCCATGAGGCCGACGACAGATAGTTGTCCATTTCAATGCGTTCCCAGCAGTGCTTCCGAGGCCTGATCTACAATAATATTGAGCGCAATAGGGCCATAGTAAGCGATCCAGAGCGTTGAATTCACGTCATAGGCACGGTTATTCTTGACGGCATCAAGCGATTTCCAGACCGGACTGCCCGCCAGAGCCTCTGCCTCTTTGGCGAACAAATCATCCGACAGCAGGAAATAATGATCAGCTCCGACATCAGCAACTGTCTCCATCGAAATTTCAACGGAGGTGTCATCTTTAATCTCCTGAACGAAGGCCGGGACATTTAACCCCAAATCCTCATAAAGAATACTTCCGGTCCGGTGTTCGGGACCATGTACACGGATACCCTCCGGTCTCGGACGAATCAGCGCTATGGTTTCATCGCCCAGCTTCGCCGCCAGCTGCTCCCGCAGTCCGGTGATTTTGTCCCCGTAAGCCTGCCGCACCAACTCTGCCTCCGCCTGCTTACCTGTTATCGTACCGATGACAGCCAGCGTATCCCGCCAATCCTCGTAGAAATCGAGCACCACTGTAGGCGCAATTTGGCTGACGCTGTCATATACCTCCTCCTGAAAGTCGGTCATCAATATAAGATCCGGATTCAGTGCCACAATTGCCTCAAGATTGGGCTCATCCCGTGTGCCAAGGACCTTCACATCCCCCAATTGGGCGTTTAAATATTCCGGAAATTCATCCTTCGTCCCAGCCACAACGCTGCCCGCCGGGCGCTCACCCACTGCTATCAATTGATCGACGAATTTCACATCAAGCGCAGCAATCACCTTCGGCTTCTCCGTCAGTGTATATTCGCCCTTCAGGTGTGAGATCGTTACCGGAAAAGCTGCAGCAGCCTGCGCCTCCGGCGACGACTGAGCCTCTGTATCCGGTGGCGCAGACGGCTCGGCTGAGGCTGAAGCTACAGCCGACGGCTGTGCGGTTGCGCCTCCATTAGTGTCTCCTCCAGTGCCGCATGCCGTCAGCACAAGTAACAGTGCCAGCATCCATACCATTAATAGTCCTGATTTCTGAGCGGCGTATATCCTGCTGCCGGTTGTCTGCCTCTTTGCTGCCTTCATGCTGACTCCCCCTTTTTATATGATAATGATTTTCATTATCATATTTGTAAAGTGAGTATAATCGATCTGCCTGCTCCGTTTCCATGTACTTTTGCGACATTGCAGCCGGATTAATGCGACATTGTGTTTCATAGCAGCCCGGATATCCAATCTCTGCTCGCTTCGTAAGACAATCGTAATACTTAGCTTAGAGAATCGTAAGCTCTCTTGCTTATGCTGTTCCATGTAATCCAAAAAAACGATGGAGCGTGATAAGCATGGGTAAAAGTAAATCAGGCAAAATGGTAATGATGACAGCGGTATTGGTGCTCTCTCTGGCGGTGTCTGGAATAGCCGGTGCGGCGGCAGGAATCACAACGATGAAAAAAGACAGCATGGAGCTTATGAACTTAAGACAGGCGGCCGGGATGTACGGCTACAGCATCGAGTGGAGCAGCAAGGACCGCTCTGTATCCCTGGTATACATGGACAAGATGATGGACGACGGCGAGATGATGGATGACGGCATGAAGCCGGCGGGCAAGATGATCAAGGTATGGATTGGATCGAAAAAGATTATGGTCGACGGAAAGAACGTTAACCTGAATATGGCCCCTGCTCTCTACGATGGCAGTACCTATGTGGTGAATACGGTGATTGCTGATTACATGAAGCCTGCCAAGGCTATGAAATAAGACGGACCGAGCCTTACCATCACCATATGATATGATGGAGTCAAATGTATTTTTCCGGATATGGGGTGGGTTAGTGTGAATGAACGAGTGCTGGTCGCTGATGACGATTCAAATATTACCGATGTGTGCCGGAGGTATCTCGAACGGGAAGGTTATCTGGTGATAACCGCCAAAGACGGACTAGAGGCGCTAGAGCTATGGCGCAGTCAGACTCCCAGCCTGATTGTACTCGATCTGATGATGCCGCATAAGAATGGCTGGGAAGTATGCAACGAGATCCGGCAGACCGAAGATGTCCCGATCATTATGCTGACGGCGCGCGGGGAGGAACAGGATCGTCTGATGGGGCTGACCATGGGGGCTGACGATTATTTGACCAAACCCTTCAGTCCAAGAGAACTCGTGCTCCGTGTGCGGGCGATCCTGCGCAGAATGCGAGTGGTTCAGGCATCGCCTGTTACCGCTGCTGAACACACCATTAAGTATGAAGGACTTACCGTGGACGTTGCGAAGCGTACCGTGGAGATCAGCGGGCAAGCAATTGACTTGACGGTTACAGAGTTCGAGATGCTGTACTTGCTGGCAAGTCATCCTGGCCAGGTGTTCTCACGGACCCAGATTCTGAGTAAGATATGGGATTTCAGCTACGAAGGAGATACCACCACAGTTACCGTGCATATCCGGAGATTAAGGGAGAAGATCGAACAGACTCCCTCTGATCCGAAATATATCAAGACGGTCTGGGGAATAGGCTATAAGTTTGCGGGGGATGGCATCTAATGAAACTGCGTACGTATTTATTGTTGTCCAGCCTCACGGGGATTGGGGTACTACTGATCTGTTTATTCGTCAGCTACTCCAAAATGCTGCTCAACATCAATCAACTCTATTGGTTGTCCGGTATAACGGCCGGGGTGGGCTTGCTCTCCTTCATCCTGCAGCATTTGCTGACAAGGCCGTTAGAGAAATCCATTGCACGGATTACACAGCAGACTGTGCGAATTGCCGAGGGGGATTTCCATACCGAAGTCCCCTTAATCGGCCCGCAGGAGTTCAAGCTCTTGGCACAGCAATTCAATGTAATGAGCTTCAAGCTGAAGGAAAGCTTCGACAACCTGCACCACTCTGAATCTGCACGGCGGGAACTGATTGCGAATGTCTCCCACGATCTGCGGACACCCTTGGCCTCGATTCAATCGTTTGTTGAAGCGCTGGAGGACGATGTCATTCAGGATGAAGAGACGTTTCAACGTTATCTGAATACTATCCGGCTGGAGACGAAGCGGCTTGCGGGGCTGATCCATGATCTATTTGAATTATCCAGTCTGGAAGCCAACGGCGAAATCTTCGACCCGCTGCCTTGTCATGCCGATGAGCTGCTGATCAGTACTCTGGAGAGCTTCTCGTTTCACCTCACGGAGAAGAAGCTGAACGTGGAGATTGATCTGCCGGATAAACTGCCTGCCGCTCTGATGATGCCTGCGCAGATTAAGCGGGTCCTGTCCAATTTATTGCAGAATGCCATTCAGCATTCCCCAGTGGAAGGAAAGATCGTTCTGGCTGCCACTGAGGAGGGTACATACCTGCGAATCTCAGTGACCGATGAAGGTCAGGGAATTGAAGCGGAGGAGACCGCACGTATATTTGAACGGTTCTACCGGATTGATAAATCACGCAGCAAGAACAATGGAGGCGCCGGTCTGGGCCTCGCCATCGCACAATCGATTGTTGAGCTTCACGGCGGCGATATTGGGGTGCACAGTGTTCAGGGAGCAGGCAGCTGCTTCTGGTTCACCGTCCCCATCTATACCAGCCGATAAGCCTTAGCGTCACGGTAAATAGCATTTATTAAGGTGGTGACAGATTTGGCCGGTGATTCTATATTTCTGTTCGGCGTATTCGGCGCAGGGCTGTTATCGTTTTTTGCACCATGTATTCTGCCGTTGCTTCCGGTATATGTGTCTTATCTGTCTGGCGGTATAGTGGATGGCGCGAATCAGGGAGTGGCTGACACCCGCTCCTTCCGGTTTCGTTCCAGTTTCATGATGCGGACGTTGTTGTTTGTTCTTGGACTCTCTGTAGTCTTCATCTTACTTGGTTTCGGTTCCGGCATCCTTGGCAATATCATATCCAGCCCGAGATTCATTGCCATCTGCGGAGCCATCGTTATCTTGTTCGGGATCTATCAGACAGGCCTCATCAAGTTATCTTGGCTGGAACGGGAAAAAAAACTATCCAGCAATCGTGTGACCAAAGGCGGATATATAGGCGCCTTCCTGCTCGGTCTGACGTTCAGCTTCGGCTGGACTCCCTGCATCGGCCCGGTACTCGCAGGCATTCTCAGCATCGCTGCCGGTGAAGGCTCTCCTGCTTATGGAGGCTTCCTCATGTTCCTGTATACGCTCGGTCTAGCTATCCCCTTCCTGATCATGTCCGTGTTCTCGGAGGTTCTAGTGAAGCGGATTCGCCGCTTGTACAGATTCATGGGAGGAATCAAAATCGCGTCCGGCTGTATGCTGATTATAATGGGACTGCTGCTGATGACAGACCGGCTGAACACGATTGTCGGCTGGATTCAATAAATCGCTAGGAGGGTTAGCTATGAGGCGTGCGTGGAAATGGATGGGATATGTCCTGGTGATTGGCGGAATGCTGTCGCTCCTGATGGCCTGTGGTACGAAACCGGACGCACCCGCCGGCAATACCGGCTCCCCCGCTGCAATGGACAAAGGAAAGCCTGCACCTGATTTTGCATTACAGGATCTGAAGGGAAACTCTCTTCAACTGTCGGATCTACAGGGTAAGAAAGTGTATGTGAAATATTGGGCTTCCTGGTGTTCCATCTGTCTGGCCGGACTTGAGGACCTCAATACCTTGGCCGGGCAAGAGAATGATTTCCAGGTGGTCACGATCGTTACACCGGATGCCAAGGGAGAAAAGTCTTCCAAGGAATTTACAGAGTGGTTCAAGAGACAGTCTTATGATAACTTAACCGTACTTTTGGATGAGGATGGGGTATGGGCCAAGAAATTTGAAGTCAGGGCATTCCCTACCTCCTATTATATTGATGCAGACGGAAATCTAGTGAAATCACTCCCGGGTCATGCTTCCAATGAGCAAATTACCCAGACCTTCGAGGGAATGAAGTCAGCCTCAGCAGCCCCGGTCCGGGCCGTGAAGACCACCACCATCGCCGATAAGGATCTGCACAATCTGTACCTCGCAGGCGGCTGCTTCTGGGGGGTGGAGGCCTATATGTCCCGCATTCAGGGAGTTCAGGATGTAACCTCGGGTTATGCCAACGGGGAAGGCGAGAATCCGGCCTATGAAGATGTCATTCGCGGGGACCGGGGGTTCGCGGAGACCGTTCATGTGAAATATGATCCGAAGCAAGTGACGCTGCAGCAATTGCTGGAGTCTTATTTCAAAGTGGTTGATCCTACCAGCCGGAATAAGCAAGGCAATGACAGAGGCGTTCAATATCGGACAGGAATCTATTATTCGTCCCCAGAGGATGCAGCCATCATTCAGCAGGCCGTAGATCAGGAGCAGACGAACTATGATAAGCCGATCGTAACGGAAGTTCTGCCTCTGAAGAACTATTATCTGGCTGAGGAGTACCATCAGGATTATCTGGAGAAGAACCCGAACGGATACTGCCACATTGACTTAAGTATTCTGGATGAGCAAGCGGTTGTGATTGATCCTGCCCAATACCCCCGCCCCTCCGATGAACAATTGAAGGAACAATTAACCGCTGAACAGTATGCGGTCGCAGTCAATAATGATACCGAACATGCCTTCAGCAACGAATATTGGGATAACTACGAACCCGGTCTGTATGTCGATATCACGACAGGAGAGCCCTTATTCACCAGCAAGGATAAATACGATTCCGGTTGCGGATGGCCCAGCTTCACGAAGCCCATTACCCCGGAGGTGGTAACCTACACCACGGACACCAGCTTCGGCATGGAACGCACCGAGGTCCGCAGCCAATCCGGCGATATCCACCTGGGTCATGTGTTCGATGACGGCCCCGAAGACCGCGGCGGCAAACGCTACTGCATCAACAGCGCCTCCATCCGCTTCATCCCCCTGGACCAGATGGAAACGGAGCATTACGGTTATTTGCTCAGGCTGGTGGAGTAGACTAGTGGAATAGTGAAGATACAGGAGTTTCTCATAACAAGATCGCCCTCCATCCGCTCAAGAGAGCTGTGTGGAGGGCGATCTTGTTGTTTGTTACTTAACCCCAATATTGCCGGGCAATCTCTTGTCCCTGTCTAATCTTCGCCCACTGCTCATCTTCCGTTAATTCATTACCGCCATCGCAGGACGCGAACCCGCATTGATGGGACAGTAACAATCTGTCCTTATCAATAATTTTCGCTGCTTCATCAAGCATTTGAACTACACGGGCCTCATCGTCAAGCGTATTCGTTTTGGAAGACAGCAATCCCAGTACAATCTCCGTCTCCGGTCTATCTTTGAACACCGCTAGCGCCTCAAGAGAGCCTGCACGGTCATCATCCCATTCCAGGAAGAAGCGGTCGTACTTCAGCTGCTTGAGGAACAGATTCGCAATCTTGGCATACGAGCCGCCGCCCATATTACGGGAATCATAGTTGCCGCGGCAGTTATGCGTCCACATGAGGAGGCCCAAGCTATGGCCGTAATCAATGATTGTATTGTTAATGTCAATGAATTCTGCCGCCAGACCCTGTACTTCCTCATGATTGATTTTCTCGCCGGTAAATGGAGAGTTCGGGTTATCATCGGCAAATAACTCCCATAAGCAATCGTCGAATTGCAGAATACGTCCGCCAGCCGCAGCAAATTCCTCTACAAACTCCTTATACGCTTGGACCAGGCCCTCTTTCAGTCCCTGTCTGTCCTTGTACACTTGTGTACTGCCAATGTTATCCGACCAGGATAGCTCACCATAAATATGGGACGGCGAAGGGACGCACAGCTTGGTCTCACGGTCACCGGCAAGAGCTTGAAGCTTCTTATAGGCATGAATGAAATGATGGTTCTTTCCGCCCAATTCACCTGTAATGCGCAGACCGATATCTTTTCTAGTCTCGTATTTGGAGGCTCCATCTATATCTCTGAAGAAATATCCATGATCCGCGATATAGCGGTCAACCCCCTGGAAGCCCCAGACGAAGTCCAGATGCCACATCGACTTGGAATATTCCCCATCCGTAAGAATGGACAACCCGTTGTCTCTTTCTTTATCCACTACAGCCTGAATGGCCTCCGCTTCACACTGCTCATACCCCTGAAAGTCCTGGTAAAAGGGATACTGGATATCATCACGGTGTTCAATCTGCTGTTTATATTCTAATAGCTCCGCCGGACGCAGCAGGCTGCCTACGATTTGAAATCTATTGCACATATATAGTCCTCCTCTATTCTCACATATCTCTTTCTTTTGTGTCTAAATTCTAGCACGGAGGGCTTAGAGGTACGTAACACTTAAAAGTGATATCTGGCTATAGTCAAAAGGTATAATAAGGATCTGGTTTTGTAGTGACCGTACCTTTACCCCTCCGTGCCGACACAAATAGACTTTTGCCGGTGTGAATTCTAATTGAAAGCCTATCTGTAATTTGCTAATATTAATGACTGATTGGATTTTCTAGGACTAATGACTCATGATGATTAAAGAGGTGAACAGATGCTTCGGGCGATAATTGTCGATGATGAACGGCTTTCACTTAATCAGCTCAGCTGGGTTCTGTCCGAGAGTGGAGAGGTCGAGATCTGCCAGACCTTCCGGAATCCGTTGAAGGCCTATGAATATGCCAGGGACAACCCTATCGATATTGCTTTTCTGGATATTTCCATGCCGGAGGTAAGCGGGATGAAGTTGTCCCGGCAGCTCCATGAGCTATATGATGCTATGGACGTGGTATTCGTTACCGGCTATGAGGAATATGCGCTTCAGGCGTTCGACGCCAGCGCGACTGACTATCTGCTGAAGCCGGTTTCTGCCGAACGGGTGAGACAGACTCTGGATAAAATAAGGCGGCGGCCGCGGCGGCAAGAGGTGGAGCCTGTGCTGGAGGTATGCATGTTTGACGGCTTTAAGCTGATGCACCCCGGACCGGACAGGAAGCCACTCAAGCTGAGGAGCCCCAAGACGGAGGAACTGTTCGCTTATCTCCTGTACAAACGCTCAGTCAGCCGTGACGAGATTATGGACACCCTGTGGAGCGGGTTTGAGTCCGGGAAGGCAAGCAACAACCTGAATAGCAATCTGTATTATATCCGCAAAGCTATCAGTGAAAGCGGGCTTAAGATATGCCTGCTGCCTGACCGGAATGAGGTACAGATCGTGGAGAATTCCCTGTCCTGTGACCTGTATGCATTCGAGCGTTTGCTGAGAGAAATCAGAATGAACCGGGACGGACATAAGGAATTACTGAAACAGGCAGCAGCTTTGTATACCGGACCTTTTCTTAAGGGTAAAACCTACGAATGGGCCAGCACCAAGGCGCGCCGCCTGGAGCAGGATTATATAGAGCTGCAAGAGTTGGCCGCCCGTAACTATCTCGAGCAGCATCAGATGGAGCAGGCATTGCAGGCATATGATGAAATTCTCCGGATCGATGCCCTGCGCGAGGATATCGCCGGGCAGACCCTGCGGCTGTTGATCGGACTCGGAAGAACAAGCGAGGCCATCCGGCGGTACCGCAAGCTGGAGGAAGTCCTGCTGCAGGAGCTGGGAACACAGCCGGGCACCCCCATCCGAGAGATGATGCATAGATTGAACAGGTAAGCAGAAAGTTTAAATAAGCAGACAAAAGCCGATTGCCCTGAAACAGGCAACCGGCTTTTTAGATTAGGATGAGACTAACGGATAATCTCGATCCGTTTGTCTTGCGGGAACCACATGACATAAGCTCCTAAAGCTTCCGAAACGTAGCGCAGCGGCACCATAATTCTGCCGTCAATCGCCTGCGCAGGTACGTCCATGCCTTCAATCAATTCTCCCAAAGTCATGGTCAGCACTTTACCGTCAAGCGTAATGGTCGCTGTTTTGGTTGCGTGGTCCCACTTGACTTCAGCGCCCAAAGCTTCCGCTACAGCCCGGATCGGCACCAGGGTTCTTTGCTCCTGGATAACAGGCGGCACATCGTTTTGCTTAGCAAGTGCTCCAATGGAATACTCTTTGCTGTCAACCTTGAACGTAATCTTGGTGACCGAATCAGCCTTAACGATGCTGTACAAGCTGAAGCTGTCCGTATAGAACTCAAAGCTATTCGTTGCCGGGTTATAGACCCCGCCAAGCTTGATCGTCTTATACGTGCCGTCTGCCTGAGGTACGAATCGAACCGCTGTCAAATTCGTTGTATCCCCGGTCAATCCCAGCTCCTTCAAGTTAATCGTGACTTTGACCGGTTCAGCGAAGCTCTTGATTCTCGTGCTGGTGCCATTCGAATAATTCAGCTGGGCAATCAGGTCGAGTACCTTCCCGCCGAGCGGGTGCAAGCCCGCCTGATCCAGCTTGGCTCCTGCCAACACCTCATCGGTTTTGGACTTCTCTGTCATAAGTATTCCTAACTCCAGGGAAGCACCTAATCCTAGTTTGAGCTCCGGTACGTTCAAGCCATTCTTACCAAAATAAATTACACCAAGCGTAGATTCAAGAATAACCGGCTTCGCAGCCTTCATGATCTCTTGAACCTCAGACGCAGCTGTTTTTACCGTGCCTTGTCCCGTTTCAACCGTGTTCAGTCCATCTGTAATTTGGATAGACGGCTGTACCACCCCAGGCTGCGTAGCCGCCGGAGGTGTATAGGAATTAACGGGCGGTGTATACGAATCAACTGGTGCAGTCTTGATTACAGCTGCCCGGAAGGCAGTATAAGCCGCTGTTAACTGCTCATTGGCCTTGTCAATCTCTGCTTGTGTTGCCGCCGTACGGATGACATTTTCCGCCGCCATAATTGCGGCTTGCAGGATTGCTTTGGAACCCGCCGGATATTGGCCTACGCCGTTGCCCTCAGTGCTTTCATTTAAAAGAGTGGTCGCTTCAGTAATTTGGGCTTGAATCTCTCCAGCATTTCCAGCTTGAATGACTGCCGCCTCAAAGGCTGCCACCGCTGCTTCCAACGTTGCTTTGGCTGTATCAATCTGCGCTTGCGTCGCTGGATGTTCCAGCACTTCCTTGGCTGCTGCAATCGCAGCTTCCAATGTCATTTTGGCTGCCTGCGGATATTCGCCTACGCCTTCTCCTACAACGCTGTCTTTCAGTAACGTTTCTACTTCGGTCACTACAGCGCCAGCTTCTTCACTGCTGCCTTCTTTATTTACCGCAGCTTCAAATGCGGTAATTGCCGCTTCCAACGTTGCTTTGGCTTCGTCGATTTGTGCTTGTGTTGCTGGGTGATCAAACACTTCTTTCGCTGCTACAATCGCTGCTTCCAGTGTTGTTTTGGCTGCCTGCGGATATTCGCCTACGCCTTCACCTACAACGCTGTCTTTCAGTAACGTCCCCGCTTCGGCCACTACCGCATCAGCTTCTTCGCTGCTGCCTTCTTTATTCATTGCAGCTTCAAATGTCGTGATTGCCGCTTCCAACGTAGCTTTGGCTGCGTCGATCTGTGCTTGTGTGGCTGGGCGTTCAAACACTTCCTTGGCTGCTGCAATCGCAGCTTCCAGTGTTGTTTTGGCTGCCAGCGGGTATTCACCTACGCCTTCGCCTACAATGCTGTCTCTCAGCAGCGTGCCTGCTTCGCTCACGACTGCGTCAGCTTCTTCGCTGCTGCCTTCTTTATTTACCGCAGCTTCAAATGTCGTGATTGCCGCTTCCAACGTAGCTTTGGCTGTATCAATCTGCGCTTGCGTCGCTGGATGTTCCAGCACTTCTTTCGCTGCCGTAATCGCAGCTTCCAATGTCGTTTTGGCTGCCTGCGGATATTCGCCTACGCCTTCACCTACAACGCTGTCTTTCAGTAACGTCCCCGCTTCGGTTACTACCGCTCCAGCTTCTTCGCTGTCGCCTTCTTTATTCACTGCATTTTTGAAAGTAGTGATTGCCACTTCCAATGTTGCTTTGGCTGCGTCAATTTGTGCTTGTGTTGCCGGGTTTTCGAACACTTCTTTCGCTGCTGCAATCGCAGCTTCCAATGTCATTTTGGCTGCCTGCGGATATTCGCCTATGCCTTCTCCTACAACGCTGTCTTTCAGTAACGTTTCTGCTTCGATCACTACCGCGCCAGCTTCTTCGCTGCTGCCTTCTTTATTCACCGCAGCTTCAAATGCGGTAATTGCCGCCTCCAACGTTGCTTTGGCTGTATCAATCTGCGCTTGCGTCGCTGGATGTTCCAGCACTTCCTTGGCTGCTGTAATCGCTGCTTCCAGTGTTGTTTTGGCTGCCAGCGGGTATTCACCTACGCCTTGGCCTACAATGCTGTCTCTCAGCAGCGTGCCTGCTTCGCTCACGACTGCGTCAGCTTCTTCACTGCTGCCTTCTTTATTTACCGCAGCTTCAAATGTCGTGATTGCCGCTTCCAACGTTGCTTTGGCTATATCAATCTGCGCTTGCGTCGCTGGATGTTCCAGCACTTCCTTGGCTGCTGCAATCGCAGCTTCCAGTGCGGTTTTGGCTGACAGCGGATATTCGCCTACGCCTTCTCCTACAACGCTGTCTTTCAGTAACGTCCCCGCTTCGGTTACTACCGCTCCAGCTTCTTCGCTGCTGCCTTCTTTATTCACCGCAGCTTCAAATGCGGTAATTGCCGCCTCCAACGTTGCTTTGGCTGTATCAATCTGCGCTTGCGTCGCTGGATGTTCCAGCACTTCCTTGGCTGCTGTAATAGCAGCTTCCAGTGCGGTTTTGGCTGCCAGTGGATATTCGCCTACGCCTTCTCCTACAATGCTATCTTTCAGCAGCGTTCCTGCTTCGGTCACTACCGCGTCAGCTTCTTCAGTGTCGCCAGCCTGTATCTGTGCCTTCTTAAACACATCAACCGCGTCTACAAGGGCTTGGTAAGCAGCATCAAGCTTCACTTGAGAAGATGGTTTATCGACCACAATAACCGCTGCATCAAATGCTGCCTCCAATGCTGCTATTGCTTCAGCCGGATATTGTCCTACTGCGGTTCCTGCTTTGCTGGCCTCCAAAAGACTGCCTACCTCATGAATTTTATCGAGAGCTTTCGAGTTATCCCCAGCTAGAATTATTTTAGCTATGAAAATATCTGCCGCATCTACCAGTTCCTCATAAGCCTGATCAATCTCATGCTGGGTAGCCGGTTCGCTGATCACATTCGATGCTGCCGTAACCGCTGCCTGCAAAATCGTTTTTGAACCTGCCGGATATTCTCCTACGTCATCACCTTCTTTGCTGTTGCCCAGAAGAGTGTTCAATTCCGTAATGACCGATTGAAGGTTTGTGCTGTCTCCGGCACGAACTACAGATTGCTGAAAATCTTCAACCGCATCCGCAAGTGTTTGGAGCGCTTCCTCTATTTCTTCTTGAGTTGACGGCCCGCCTGCTACTACGTTTGCCGCCTCAATGGCTGTCATGAACAACGCTTTGACTTCCGGCCAATATTGTCCTGCGCCGTAGCCTTCCGGGCTACTATCATAAAGTGTCGTTGCTTCCGATATCGCCGCTAGAAGCGGGGTATACTCGCCTTCCTGAATCTTAGCATTTTCGAAAGCTACGATTGCTTGTACCAAATCATGATGGGCATCATCAATCTGTTGTTGGGTCCCGGGGGAATCAATCAGAATCTCAGCAGCTTCAACAGCCTTATCCAAAGCATCGAAGGCTTCTGACGGATACTCTCCAGGGCGATCACCCTCTACGCTATAACTCAAAAGATTTCTCGCTGCTTCAATTTTGAGTTGGAGCTCTGTGCTGTTTCCTTCCTTGATCACCGCAGCTTCAAAAGCTGCAACTGCGTTGTTCAGAGTTAGGATAGCCGTATTAATAGCTGCTTGAGTCGCTTCTTCGTTAGCCAAAGTTTCTGCATCTGTAATCGCGGATGCCAGTAAGTCCATGGCTTCTAGCGGATATTCTCCTACAGTATTTCCTTCTGTACTTCCCTCCAAAAGGATTTTCGCCTCAATAATTGCGGCTTGAAGTGCTGTATTATCTCCAACCTTAATTACAGAGGCCTTAAAATCCGCCAATGCACCATTCACAGAAGTTAAGGCTTCATCAACTTCCACTTGTGTAACAAATAGGTTCGTTAACGTAGCAAATGCCTTATCTATGAAGCCACGCAAGGTATCCTTCGAACCTACCGGATATTGTCCAACTTTAGTACCTTCTACACTGGCGTTCAAAAAACTTTCGGCTGCAGCAATTTTATCTTGAAGCGGTTTTTTATCGGGACCGGTAATCTTCGCATCAAGGAAAGTTTGTACTGCATCCACCAAGACTCTGTATGCCTCATCAATTTCCGCTTGAGTTGATGAATTCATAATTATTAGTTCTGCTTCTCCAATAGCTTGATCCAGCATGGTGAATATTAACGGCGGATATTGTCCAGGTTCATTACCTGGTTGACTATGCTGTAAAAGATTCGAAGCTTCATCAGCTTTGGCCTTGAGTGCCGTCGCATCTCCTCTTTTATTTTCAGCATTCTTAAAGGTTGTGATTGCAGCATTCAATGCTTGGTAGGTGGCATCCAGCTCAGCTTCTGTGGAGGAGTTGTTCAACCCTTCATTAGCGGTATAAATAGCAGCTCCCAACGCGTCTTTTGCCTCAGCTGGATATTGACCTACGTATGGCCCTACGTCAGCATAGTCCCATAACCGTTGCGCTTCGTTAATTTTCGCCTGAAGCAGCTCTGTTTTATCCGGCTCGGGATTTTTTGCAGCAAGGAATTCTTGCATCCCATTTGATAAAGCTATATAAGCCTCATCAATTTTCTTTTGCGTTGTTGTATAACGGATCGCTTCTTCAGCTACTGAAATAGCATCAAGGAAGGCCGAATAGGCTTGTTCAGGATATTGTCCAGGTTCATCGCCCACTTTACTCTCAATAAAAAGGTCCCAGGCTTCATCAATTTTAACCTGAAGCCGTGCAGGATCGCCTGCTTTGATTTGTGCAGCGCTGTATACCTTTATCGCATAAGATAAACTTTGGTAGGCATTATCAATTTCTTCTTGAGGGGGTGCTGGGTTGTTTAGGACACCCTCTACTGACAAAATGGCTGTAAATAAAGCTTCTTTTGCATGTTGCGGGTATTGTCCAACCCCTTCGCCTCTTGTATCATCCCAATAAAGAATAATCGCTTCGTCATATTTGTCCATAAGGTCCGAGCGACTCGCTCCCTTGATGGCATCAGCCTTAAATGCTGATATGGAACCCAGCAAATCTTGATAGGCAGCATCAATTTGAGCCTGGGTTGTAGCTGTATCTTTAGCCTGGGATGCAGCTTCGATAGCTGTATTAAATGCATCCATCACTTCTCCCGGGTATTCCCCAAAGCCGTTGCCAGCTACTGAAAAGGAATATAAGTCCTTCGCTTCATTAATCTTAGCAACTAAATTAGTTATATCTAACTCAGGCTCTCCCGATCCGTTGTCCGGGGCATCCGCCAGCTTAACCGTCAAGGCTCCCTCCAACGAGTTCATGTCAATAACCTCGGGGTATTGCAGGAATCCCTCATTTTCATCTAACATCGTGAAGAAATAAGTCATTTCATAGGCATTGGAATCTCTCATCTTACTGGAGACCTGATCGGTAATGTCTGCAGAAAATACTGAACTATTGCCTTCCCGGGTCAGATTGGAAATGTCCCCCCCTACCATACCAGAGGCATTCTTATAAAATGTTCTTATCTGTAATTTGTGAATTCCGTCATCCAGTGCCGTTGCACTTATGATGAGATGATTAAGATCACTTGTATCCAGCAGCGTATGGGCTATTCTTGGCTGCGCCGGTTGCGGAGTACCCGCACCTGAATTCACAGTAATAGTATGAATAGTATAGAAATCATCCGGCAATACAGCTTTGATGGTAATCGTTCCAGCTGGTGCGCCTTGATCAATGAGCAGTGTATTGCCCACAATCCGCTTGCCTACCGGACTATCTTCCACAATTGATAATTGAACAGATTGTGGACTATACGCCAACATCCCATTCATAGAGGTAACAATGATCTCTGCCTCATACGATTCATTCGTAACATCAATAGTATCCTCCAGGTCTGTCAAACCAGAAGGCGTCTGCTTCACTATATTTGCATCCTCTTTCAACACCAGATCAGCCGCATGTATCAAGCTCGTCGGTATGATCATGGCAAACACTAGCAACAAGGCGATTATCCGTTTAAATCTCAATGCCTTTTCCTCCATTATTTTCATTTTTTCTACATCAATTTATTCTACACGACAGCGCTAAACGTAGAATAAACAAGAAAACCGCCACGAATGGTGGCGGCATGAAGTAATAGAGTACTTACGAATCCTTATTGAAGTTCTAAAGACGTCATTACAAAAACGCACCGAAATACAACTCTACCGCCTCCTGCGAATAACCGTCATCCCCCTGCCACTCCGCCATAGAGTTATAATCAGAACTCCCGCCTCTGCGCTTCCGGGGTGTGTCCCGCGGTACCAGCAATCCGGCATAGCCCCAGATCTCCATGATTACATCCCGCTCATTCTTGCTCGAAGGAACCACGTCCTTCCACCGCTTCTCCAGCATCCGCGCACTCTCATGGTCCGCACAATCCCGTATCGCTTCGAGCATCCCGGAGAGTATGGCAGTATCCTCGGCGGTAACCTCGAACTCTTCTTCTTTACTTAATAATTCAAGGTCCAGCCAGCAGTATAAAAGCCAGTTCAGACGAATCCCACCCCACTTCACCCGTTCGAAATTCTGCACATTCAAGTCCTCATTCATATATTCCCGGTCAGACATTAATCTGCGAAAGTTACAATCCCCGCAGCTGCTATAATTGGGCCGTACAACACTCCGCTGCTCATAGGTATGCACAGGTACACCGGAAGTCAGGACCCAGCTCGAAAGGGCGCTCCGCAAATGGACCTTCTTCGTCGACAGACTGTGCAGGAACGCAGCGGCTACCCGCTCCTTAGTAATCGTCTGGTGCAGCTCATGCAGCCGCAAGACAATCTCGTCATGAGATATGGTCACAGGATCGAACATTAGGCCTTTGCTTTTGGCATAGTCGAAATCCTCACCGGTGAAGGCAGCAGGACTATTCTTCCAGCCGGCAGAGGTCCAGAAGGTGTTCATCAGGATTTTCTTTGCTTTGTTGTCCATGGGATCACTTCCTCGGGTTTGGCTTAATCGGCTCTCTAGCTTAGTTCTATAGCTTCTATGTAATCACCTGTTTTCCGGAACTTTGACTAAGCTTAATTCTATCTATCTATAAAAAATAGACCGCCAGGAGGCGATCTACTTATTACTGCCAATAAGCGAGCTTAACCGCTCCAGCAGGTCTCCACCGCCCGTAACAGAGATGGAACCGATTTTGTCGCATATTTTCTCAAGGAATTCCAGCTCCTTCAGACGGAACAGGGTCTGATTCTCGTCCATCAGCTTCGCCGTATTGAGCAGGCTTCGTGTCGAAGCTGTCTCTTCCCGGCGGGTAAGCAGGTTCGCTTGCGCCTTCTTCTCTGCGAGCAGGACGGTGTTTAGGATATCCTTCATTTCCCCCGGCAGAATGACATCCTTCACCCCCGCCCCGAGGAAGCGTACCCCGAACGCTTCTTCCTTCTCCTGGATACGGGACAGAATGAATGTGGCAACATCCTCTTTTCGTTTCAGGAGATCGTCTAGCTTCAGCGTCCCGACATACTCCCGGAGCAGGAGCTGAAGCTGGATGTGTATCTGCTCGTCAAACCCCTTCATCTCCAGAACGCGGTGCGGACTTACGATGGTGTACTGGCATACGAAATTCAGACGCAGCGAGACCTTATCTTCTGTCATCATTTCCTGGCCAACCAGATCCATCTGCTGCTGTCTTAGATCGACTGTCTTCGTCAGCACCGAGACCGGTCCCTTCCAGAAATAATACTTACCCGGCGTAAGCTCCCGCTGGAGCGTATGATCATAGAACAGGAATCCCTGCTCGTAGCTCGCGATTTCGCAGCACTGCACGTACGGAGTAAGCTTCGGGATAATCGAGCGGTCGATCCCGGCAGGCAGCTCCGGCTGCCCTATATCCGTATGTACGAAGGTGTGCTTCCTGAGGAGGTTCCAATAAGCATACACACCCGGCTTCAGCACTTGCATGAATTGGCCATCCTCATAGTGCAGAACAATCTCATGATCCTGTACGCGTACGACATCGAGCTCCCGCAGGAGTTCATCATCCTGTAAAAATAGCTGCAGGTCTTTGCCCTCGACAATAAACGGTTTGGCAATATTCAGTACTGCCACTGTATGCTGCGACCATGATAAGTAACGGTAGGTTCCCGGTAGCAGCCGCTTCACATAACTTCCCTTATGAAAGAGCAGACCGCGCTGATCCGCTTGAATCGTGATTTGCTTCAACATATGTATGCCCCCTTCATGTTTGACCAATGGCTGACAGAATCCCGCTGCAGCTCAGGCGGAATCACATTTGAGACAGACGGGTCTGCCGGGAGGTCCGGGAGGACATTTGAGTCCGAGGCTAACCCATACTTCAGCCGGCCTTCGTTCCCTTCTGTCCTTGCCACAGCCTCCCCAGCTGCCGCACCATCGGTATCCACGGATTGCAAAGCCCTACTACAGTGCGCTATACCAGCCGCTGGAGATTCTGTCCATTGGTTTCCTTACTCAGATTGTGCTTCAATTGTCGCTCGATGGAAATCGAGTACTGTACCAACGTCGCTTAGAAGGCGATTAGGGACTCTTACCGAAACGGACCGTACAGGATACCGTAACATACATGCCGGCACTGCGGGATCAACTGAGATCCCCGCCTCGTTACGCCCGCCCGGATAAGAACCGGATGCATGATGAACGCGCTCGGCGTTATCTTACAGGTCCTATCATCGCTGATATCCAGCGCAACGAACATGGCGAAAGTATTACGACGGAAGAATAAATTTCCAAGAGAGGAACTTGGGGGCATAGAAAAAAGCCCAAAGGCAGGTGTGGGGAGCCCTGCGCTTGAGCTTTTTTGGGGGATTGGGTTCGTATATTCAAATTTTTCCATTCATGATATAATCGCAGAAGCAATGGAAGGCTTATATGGGCGGTCGGCTAATCTCCCGGAAGGGGGGTGACGCCAATGGAGGTTTATCAAGCATTGTCCCTGATGTTCATGTTCGGCATGTTCATTATCGCGCTGCTAAATTACCTCAAAAAGAAATAGACCGCCCTTCTCAAGGGAAGCGGTCTATTCTTTGACTGGTCTACCTTTAAAAGCCTCCGCCCTTAAAAGCGGCTATTGCGCAGAGAGTCGTGTTACCAGCACGGCTCTCTTTGCCATTGTACGCTGTTTCTGAGTTCATTATACCATGGTGACAATGTTTTACAACGTAAAACACAACCATGGATTCACTTTCTTCACTCTATTTATTTCACTATATATTCCTAACCTCCACAACACTACCCAAATCCACATACTCCTCATGATCCAGCCTCACCTTAACTCTGCCCTTACGCCGCTTCTCCCGCCATTCCCGGAGCGCTTCCTCCGTTTCCAGCCGGAGCTCAGCAATCTCCAAGGACCGGTCCAGGATATACTTACTGGTGTAGAGCACCGTGAGAATTCCTTGTCCTCCTAGCGTAATAGGAACAGCTAAGCTCTTCCATTCCTCAACCGTGAAGCGTACATACAGATCCTCCTCGGTACCCGGCCGACAAGGGACTTCCTTAATCTCCTTACGCTGCAGCACCTTCCAATCCGCTACCTTCCCTACCCAGTGAATGCCTGTTTTGGCGGGATCAACGAACTTTTTGCGAGATTGGCACATGGCGACGTATTCGAGCTGAGTGAGGATTTTTACATCGGATAGATTCTTAAGCGGCATATGATAAAAAGCTTCCCGCACCGCCACCGCTACCTGTTCCGGCCCCCGGACTGAACCGACCAGCACATTTTTGCCCGCCAGCTGATTGGCGTAGTATTCTTTCGTCCCACGTGGACGTGTCGAGCGTTCGTAAGCTTTTTCCGGACTATCCTGAATAATCTCTGCCAGGAATTGCTCCACCAGACTTGTGGAATTCGGCAGGAACGGCAAGGCGCCAATGTTGAGCAGCCCGATGCTTTTGTAGAAACGGTGGGACTTGTACCGCTCCTCATCAGGGTACGGAAATAACACATACGCCCCGAACATGCTTCGTTCGTATTCCCCGGAGCCTATCTCCTGATAGACTATCGCGTCCCGGTAGCGGTGCATCGTATTAATGTCATCCTCTTCCGGCCCAGGCTGACCATATTTCTGCTGATAAGAAGTCCCCTCATACGCCGGATTCAACCGATACTTCGCATCGAACACATACTTATACTCCTTGATCTGACCCGCATCCTTCTTCTTCAAGGTAAGCACATTGTCAGGACGTTGACTGAGCGTTGGGGTCCTATCTGTTCCAGGAATCGCATTATAGTACAGGATGAACTGCTCCCCGTTAACAGGATTCTCATAGACCATCTTCGAGCTCTGCGAGCGATCCAGCGTCACAAAGATCCCGTTCCGGTTCACCTTAATGATATCCTGCTTCACCAGCCTATACTTCTGCCCCAGAAGCTGATTCAGCTTAAGGAAGCACCAGTATTCATAGAGCTGCGCGACATCCTTCATGGATAGGCGAAGCAGGTCACCTTGAATTGACAGGCCTTTGAGCAGCATGAGATAACAGCGATAGACCTCCCGGTATCCGGGGGCCATCTGCAGCACTAGTGTTACGGATATCTGCTTCAGCGCTCCGGCCTCCCGCAGAAAATCTATCTTAAGCACCCGCTCCAGCTGAGTGAGCATCGTGTCGATTCTTCGGATGAGCTGCGGATCTGAGGTCCGGTTGTTCTTTTTCCAGCGGTTCTTAAGCTCCTTCAGCTTGCCATGAATCCGTTCCAGCATCCAGCGGACGAACCGGTTCTCACTTGTATCATAGGCGAGGCGCTTCCGTGTCTCCATTAAGTGGGATGCTGTGTAGCTCCGGTTACCGATGGTTAAGAACCCATGGTTCATGTCTTCTCTTAACCGTTCAGGATGCTTCGCGAGCTCACGGATGTTCTCTCTTCCGGCTTTCTTGACCCGGCCTGCATCCATTAACCGCCGCTCCTGGAGCAGCGCAACATTAGGATTCTTGTTGATCCGCTCAACGGCATCCAAGAGCTGTCTGAATACATGCTGTAGGATGGCGAAGAACTCCGTCAGGCTCTGATGCTGCGTCTCCTTAAGGCCAGTTAGCTGATAGGTCCGGCGCAGAAAATCAAAAGCCAAATTATAGATCTGCGCATTCACCTCATGCAGAAGGTTCTGGTAATCCCGCTTATATTCCATCTTCGAGGGGAAAATCTCCATCTCCACCCGCAGCAGCGTCTGCCCTTCGCCCCGGATCTCCCATTCCGTCAGCCCAACCTCATTCCCAAAGTTCAGCACACCTGCAAGGATAGACTCACCTAGAGGCTTAACCGCCTGCCGGAGCAGCACATTTTCATGATAGAAAGTAAGCTTGGCCGCCTTCTTATTCTGAATCACCAGTTCATACGGCTGCGTCTCATAAAAGCAAGGAAAGGAAGACTCCCCCGGCTGCCAGTCGATCAGCCCATAGGCTTCAGGCGAGAACACCTTAATCTGTACTTCCCCAAGCCGCTGCGAGCAGGTAATTCCAAGCTGAGCATTCACCCACTCCTGCTCCGGAGAGCGATGAAGCTGCAACGTCTCCACCGTAGGATGATAGGGCCGCCCCTGCACATATAGCGTAAAAAGCTCCGTCTCGATACGGAGCAATTCCACCGCCTGATTAAGAAAGCCAGTATGAGGTGAATCCATCTTCCTCCAGCCTCCTCAGCATATAAGCCAATTTACGGGCACTTTGCGGATGCTTGACCCCAGGCGGATTCTGCCCGGCAGCCCATTTCATATAGAGCGGAGAAGCATCATCGTCCATGAGTTCTTGAACATTAACCGCAATGCCGGCACCGCTGCCTGTAGCAACCTTCATCAGATTAAGCAGCACCCGGCGCACGGAGGAATGACTTCCCTGGATACGCGGCAGAATCTTTTGCAGCAGCTGCCAGTCAAACGCCTCTTCCTCATCCATCAGGCCAAAGCGCTCGTTATAGATCATATAGAAGCAAATCGCATCCCGCACCCGGAAGCCCACATGAGCATGGATATCCTCCAGCAGCGTATTGATCTGAACCAGTCTCTCCGTCGTCCGCACAACGAGCTCCTGATGAGTATCATAGGCATCCACCAGCTGCAAATAATCGGAACGGAGGAAGAGATGATTCAGCTCCTTAAGATCAGCGGGATCACCAGCGTCCTGCTCAGCCCCTTGCGGATACTGCTGCAGATTGATGTAATTGAACTCTAGGGTGCTTGCGCGGTCGAGAACTTTTTTGCTAAAAGGATGCGTAGTCTCGTCCATATTCACCGTCCCGATCAGAAATACATTCTCCGGAATGCCCAGGCCTCCATATTTCACTTGGTCCTCAGGCGTACCCAGCAAGGCACGAGAGATCAGCTCCTGCGTCTGAATCTCACTCTCCCGCCACTCCTGCGTCTCCAGCACACTTAGCAGATCACTGAAATAATGCTCCACCCGGGCCAGATTCATCTCATCCAGACAGATAAAATACGGCTTATGCCGATTCTCCGGCTGCCGCGCCTCCACGAACACCTGCGTCATCGGACCCGGCTGGAACCTGCCCGACAGATCCTTATACCCCAGCAGATCCGCAGGATCACTCCAATCCGGCCGCACCGGAATCAACGTATACTGCCCATTATCCCGCGTCGCCCCCAGCGCCTCCGCGAACAGCTTCACCAGCCGCGTCTTCCCCGTGCCGGATATACCTGCTAGGATGACAAAAGGCTTCGCCTTCAGCGAGAGGTAGAAGTTCTCGATCAGATGCTCAGGGAAAAAGAAGCCTTGGCGGCGGATGTGGGATTGGATTTGGTGGAGGAAGGCTGAAATGCTAGAATCGGATGGCGGTAGAATAGGAATCACCTCACGCAAGCTCTCCATACTGGAGGCAACCTCATCTTGCTCTAGAATAGTAAAATCAGGCCAATTCACTTCTGTCGTGAGTGATTGAAGCACTTGAAGCCCTTGTCTTGAAAAGCGGAACAAATACCCTTGATTCACTCCGCCTCCAGTATGGAGCGGTCCTTGGGTTATGTTCAATTGCATAATTTGCTGATTGAACTGTTGTAGCGCAATGGACGGAATAAGTTCTACATAATGGGTGCGAACCAGTCTTCCTTCCTCTTGCCAACCCGTATTAGCCATAGAGCCTGGTTTCGGTGCCTCGACTGCCGCAGCTGTAACCTGGCTAACATAACGAATAGCCTTATTGGAATAATGAAGGATGATATCTCCTTCTTTAACTTCCTTCATCGTCTCCCAGTGATATAGCTTACGGCCTTGAGTATTCAGTAGAGGTGCCCACAGAATTCCCGCTTGCTTCTCCGCTTGAATGGTGGTTCCCTGATTCACCCACCATACATTAGGCTTCGGCTTATACGTTATAAACTCTAAACGGTATTCGAAAGGAACTCCTGTCGCAAAGAAATCTATGTATTCGGCTTGATCTTCAGGAACAACAACCTGAGGCCGCTTCGCATCATCCGCTAGTTGATTCGTTCTCTCTTGCATAATGTAGGAATACGAATGCTTGAAGGCTTCAATTAACAACTCCTTCAGCGTTTGATTTCCGTTATAGCGAAGTTGAAGAGCTTCCCGACTAGCCGATGCTTGATCAATTTTAAATAGCGTAGCTTCATAGTCTCGATCTTCGTGAATGAGCTTAACCTTTATTCCTTCACCCAGGTTAGGCTGTTGACCTTGATTAGCTTCTAAGAAATCCGGATGAAATTCAACTGGAATATGAGTACCGTCACGAAAGATAGAAAAGTCCACTTTTTTACGGCCGATTAGGTTAGCTATCTCTGTATCCTTCCACCAGCTTCGTAGTTGTTTGATCATGTATGTTAACTCCCTTTGTCCAATGATAGGTCTTGTACTGATGCTACGCCTTAGTTCCCTTTATTCTCTGTACATGAAGCTTACGAATCTCGGGATCGGTGATATTAGCCTTAATCAAATGATCGTATATCGTTTGGACCTGCGCCGCAGAAATAGGAGGTTCATGAGTTCCCGTCTTCAAACTGATCAGCTTCCTAGAGATATACTCACTTAGTTCCACATCATAGACAACCAGCTCGTCTGAATGAATCTTCCGCAGCTCAGGATCAATACTGAACCGACATCTCATGGTGAATGAGATCATGGAGATGAATTTCACTGCCGCTACACCTTTTATCAGACTCTCAATGGCCTTGATATGTCCGTAGTTTTGCTTCAACGGATTATACATCTTATAACGATTGCTCACTGACCATTGCTGATCCGTCCGCCCACCCTTAATTTCCCCATTGTAGTTTTTCGTCTCAATGACAAATAAGCAATATGGGGAAATGACAATATGATCAATCTGAGCATAGCCTGTTCGAGACTTAGGATTAGGGAGCAACAGATCACTTAACGATTTACATTCTTTAGGTAGCTGATCCAGTTGGATATTGATTTTATGCTCGCCTAGCTCACCAATTCGTGTGGAGGCAACCTTTGATTTGGGCTTTGGAGTTTGTGCCTTAGTCACAGCCTGTGGCGGTTTAGGGTTTGATTTTTGAAAGAGTGTCCTTAGTGCTTTAAACATAGTCCAACCTCATATCATCTGGATTTACAATATGTATGGTAATTCGACAATATGGGAGGGATTCCCTTCCAAAAATCAGCATAAGAAAAAAGACTGTCACATGGACAGCCTAATAATAAAGTATGCATTTATCACTCTTTGCTCTGATACTAATGTACTTTAACAGCATGTTTCACAGGACATGTCCTAGTCCGAAAGCACTGGAGGGGCAATAGAGGCATTTGCAAGCTGCATACCATCCTTAAGCCCTTGTAGATATAAGCGTTCATAAATAACGGCTTGCTTCAATTGAAGCTTGTCCTCCCAGTACTCAAACTCTGGCATATGTGCAGTGTCTATGGACTCAAATAATGCTTGAAAAGCTTTACTCTCTTCTTCAAAAGGAAGTCTAGGCTCGGACTGATACTCGATCTGTGCGGTAACCTCATTCAATCGACTTTGAATCGTCTGTATAAACCATGCTGGAAAGCTCACCACATCCCCTCCAAGACAGAATTTCAAACGAAATGAAGCTGTATGTCCACTTTTTTCTTGATACATCTGATTAATGAGTTCATCTACCTTACGACTTTGAGCCTGAACCGCTTCATTGCTGCTTAGCGGAATTCCCTGATCCAATGATTTATTTCCGAGTTCATTCAGCTTGCGCTTCTCCTCCTCATATTTCTGCATCAGATGTTGCATCGCACCCTCTCCTTCGTGGGAAAGCTATATCTGTAGACGATGTACAGAAAAATTTTACTGCGTTTATCGGTTTATTTTATTTTAATTCGATATTCGCATTAAAACAACAGTTACCTCGCATACAATTTGGTTAAATTGTGAGGTGACACGGAAATGAGACATCGCAAAGAGCCCCCTGGTGACAAAAACATCATCGGGACCCGAGTTATAGCTATTCGAAAGGCTAAGCGAATGAAGCAAAAGGATTTCCTCGCTAGGTTACAAACCTTTGGTTTAGACATCAGCCCAACCAGTTTATCGCGATTGGAGGGTCAATATAGGCTCGTGCAGGATTATGAGGTGGTGGCAATAGCAAAGGCGCTGGAGGTTTCTGTTGGGGAGTTGTTGGGGGATGGGTGAAGAAGGATATTACAAATTTCTCATTTAATATCTAATCTTTAAGTGAATAGCAGCTCACATGCACTATGAACATATGAATATATGAGCTTATCCGTAATTCATGTAGCTAAATCCTTAACTTACATATTTAGAACTATTAATTTTATTCCTTCTGTATACATTTTTTTGCTTGTAGAAGCTTTTCGTCAACAAGATATTAACAAATCGGTAAAAGTTCTTCTCAAAAAAATCCCTCCTCCGGCTTGTTTGAGCAAGTTACGAAAAAGGGATTTCCAGTCTGATTTCCGTGGCTATCAGGCACCGCAGAACTCGAGCCTATCTCAGCCTTGAATATAAAATTTTGGAATAGCGCCGGTTAGGTGGTTATTCATCACAGGATTTTAAGTCTTGAAGTAGCTACTTTAGCCCCTTATCTATACCATAGAAAGACCGCACATAAATCCTTTAACCACGCGGGTTAACGTTTTTTTGTTCAAAACACTTCTACGTTCAGGGATTGGGATATGCAGCCATGTTAGCAAAAATGTTAGCAGAATGAAGGGCAGCAACTTTATGTTACTGCCCTCTTAAGTATAAAAACTAATCGCTCCCAATAGTGAAATGGTGAGAAGTATATTGAATTAACCATTAAAAATTTTTAATGAAGCCGTTGTATTATCTAAGATTCCGAAAAAGCTATAAGGAAGCAACTTTATCATATTTTTTTTCCATCACAATCACGTACTCTTTGTTCATCGAAGAAACAGGTTTACTTTTAACTCTTGAAATTTTTTTTGGAGTTCGCTTAGATACAATTTCTCTTTCCAACATTTCTAATGTTATAAATCCAATTTGTGTTAAATAATTGACCGTAATTTCTTTCAAATCAATTTTAACACCATCAACTGTTCTATTCCCTAAAGTCATTATAATATGTGAACTTGTAACTTTAGCTAATTGATCAAGAAATAAAAAATAATCACTAAAAAACCTTAAAATCTTTTTATGCTTTTCAGGAGTTATCTTTTCTAAATAGGGGACTAATAGCTCACTATCAACATGGCCATCTTTCCCTTGAGAAAATGCTCCACCTAGACTATTTGAATCTATAATTGCATAACTATCAAGCTCCCAACCTTCCAAAACTAAATCTTGATCATCAATCCAATATAATGCTAACATTGAGAATTGCCCATATGGAACTGTTGTATTATTATCACCGTACGGTGGAGAAGTAATACAGATATCAAAATTATTTTCAGAAAAGGAGTCCATCAATTCAAGTGTATTTCCTTTATAGAGCCTGAAATGTTCAAAACTTTTGTTAAACTTGTACCAATTTAATTCAATTGATTTGATAAAATCATTGATCGAATTGTTCTCCATTTTATTAATATCTTCATTATTCTTTGTATGTAACTTATATGTTGAACTACGTGAATTACTATACTTTCGAACGATATCACTAAACATACACCAAAAAAACAACCTGTTCTTTTGATCATCTATTTCTTTAATTGCTTGTCTAATGTGCGTCAATGAAATTATAATATCTTCTCTAAACCATTTATTTATGTTTACAAAAGTATGCGCATTTCCTTCAAATGGAGATGACAAAATCTTCTTAATCTTGTGTATATCAGAAGTAATATTATGCGTAATCCCTTGGAGTTTAACTTTTGTAATTAAATTGGCAAGAGGATTGATATCACACCCTACCAATTGCACATTACCAGATATTTCCAAGGCTTCGTATAATGAAGTTCCTGATCCATGGAAAGGATCAAATATGCTGATTGTTCTTGTTGTATCAATTAAGTCAGCCAAAATACTTTTCTGAACCGGAGCAACCATTACAGCAGGATATAATACGGTACCATGAATATCACTCTTTTTTTTATAATCCTTGAAGGCTATATTTCTCATCTGTTGATCATCTCCGAGTTATTAAGTGTTACACCTCAAGCTGCCAAGGTGAACCTATTCTTCTCCAGTCTATCACAGTATTATTCAAAAGTTCGTTTATGATCACTAAAAACAAACCTACATCTTTCCCTATATCCTCAAGATTTTTTTCAGAAAGTGATTTTGTAGATTTATGAGCTCCTAAGTGAGACTTTTTAATTGTTGACTCATAATCCTTCGCAGTTAAGACATTTTTAAAATCTCGGTAACTTGGCAAACCTAAACCCTTACTTATTTCTCCTACAAGATAATCGTTTTCGATAATTGCTTTTATTAAGGTAACCACCTTGTCCATCAATCTGTCCGAAGAACTTTTTTTAAATACATACGTTACCTTTCCAGACATTTCCCATTCATAAACTGATAATTCAAAAACAGAGCGTAATGAACAAGCAATGACCTCAATATATGATGTTCTTGTATTCTTAAACAATCTGTTTAGTTGATCAACAAGATCATTAATTGGAGTATTTTGAAACTTAATTTTGTATCCACTTTTGGCCTCATTAGGAATAAGAATACGATCTGTTTTTTTTGTTTCTAACGGCTCTGCTATCTTTTCTAAAACATGAATCTTAAGACTAGTGGTTACTTTTCCGCTTAATGAATCCTCAAAGCCAAATGATATATCGCGCTCTCCGGAGGAAGAAATTATTAATATTTTGTTTTCAATAATTAATCCATTTGCTTCACATTGAATTTTATCAAAATTAACCGAATTACCATATGAGTCTTCTGCTACTTCAAAGAAATCGACTAAATTGATTGGTTCAAGTGGTAACTCGAAAGCCAGTTCCCTTTCTTTTAAATTTAAAAATGGTTCTTGAAGTTTATTGGATGGTGTCGAAGTTCCATCCTGAGGGTTTTCAGGATTTGTTCCTTCTTCTTTTTTATCACTCTTAGGTGGATCATTTTCAGGTGGATATGTATTATGATCATGGGCTGCTTTCTCTTCTTCTGCTTTCTTTTTTTCTTCTTCTGCTTTCTTTTTATTTCTTTTCTTGATTTCGTTCTTAATTTCCGACCCTTGCTTTTGAATAAACAAATTTATAGCAGATAGAATGTTCTTTATATCATTTGTTAGTTCGTTTTCTTGGAACTGAGTTCGGTCTGAGTTAAACTGTAGTTCTGAATCATCAGTAATAATTTGAACAATTCCAATCATTTGAGCCATGCTATCTCCAGCTCTTTTATACCTGGAAATTTCGGGATCAAACAATGTGTAATTGTTAAAAAGGTTTTTATTGATAAAAATCAAAGGAGTTAATTTTTCAGTTAAAGTATTAGTAGGATCAATAAACAATTTATCCGGGCTTGTCTTTCCTTTACCTCCCGTAAAATCATATAGCATAAGGTCTAATTCCAGTTTGAATCTATTTATATTTGTAAAACTATCTACAGGGATAGACTTTTTATCCGGATTCCACGGTCCAAATTTAGAATGGTTAAAATATTGAATATCAATTTCATGAGAATCTGAATCATATGTTACTCGAAACATTTTATTATCTTCGTAGTATTTCTCAAGGGACAATTCCTTCTTTGTTCGATATATCCTCCCTTCTATTTCCAGAATAATTTCAAACGTATTGTCAATAAAAGAATTCAATATTTTATCTCTATTGACTTGATCTAATAAATATGATTTTAAATTTTCAACACCAAAACTGTTTCTCAATTGAATCTCTATTTTTGTACCTTTCCTAAGATCTCCATTGAGAACATCATCAATAATCACGTTATAATTTGACACATCATCTAGACCTAATATTTCATTATAATCAATTGAAAAACATCGTTCCTTATCTTTAATCGTTTTCCACGTAACTTTATCCCCGAACTTAAAAACAGATAAGAAGCCTAACCCTTTAGAACCTTGTATGTAGCGGTTATTGACAAGCTTACCATATTGCTTAGTGCTCTTTGATATTTGAAGCAAAGTGGAGATGTCTTCCTCATTCATTCCTTTTCCATCATCCTGAATTGTCATTATTTGTTTACTTGTATCTAAATTTATTGATACAGAATTTGCTCCAGCATCATAGGCATTTTTAATTAACTCGTTCAATGCAATTATATTGGAAGGAATCTTCTCAGAGAGTTCTCCAATTGCATTTCCAGACACTTTTAATTTATACTCTGCCAAATTCAACACACTCCTGAATACAATTATCTTTCTTTTAACATCAATGTAATTTTAATCCTTATACTATAACATAATAAGGAAGACATAAAAATAGAAAAACCAACAAACCATGAGACTTTCGACACAAAAAACTACTCCAAAAGACCTTTTAAGCTTTCAAATGGTAGGGACTAGTTGGAGTCTCTAAATATAATAAAATAAATTTCTCTAATATTGCCCGCCTCCTTAGAAGCTTTTTCTTTAGAGCGTTTAAAAATGATGTAACTCAGTTTAATTTTTTTCTTATAATTCATCTTCAAGAGGCAGTACTTCCAAGTTGCCCTCGCTTCAACGTGAACTTCCAGAAAAAAATGTCGAAAATCTATATCTACCTGTATGTACTCTAACTTAGCTGTAGGACTTTAAAACTAAGCTAAATACATATTTCGTCATTTTCCTACCAGCACCTTCCAAACAAACGTTCTATTACCAGGGATATATTAATAAATTCCTTGAATTGTCATTTTTTGAATCTATATTATAAATTTGATTCATAACAAAATGGTCTGTATTTAATACTTTATAAAAGTAGTTCATGGAATTTTTCCATGCGTTGATTTCGCCCATGGAAACTCTGCCGACTTTTTGGACGTATTGGTTATGAATCTTTACCGCAATGCTGTCTTCGGTCGCATCATTCATAAATTGCTGCTTGGTCGATTCTTAGATAATCATGGAGTTCTCCCCTATTCATTTACTGCCGCGTACTTTTTTTCGAACTTCCCTTAGAACTGGATACCGGATATTTCTCTGCGTTTTTGTTTATTTTCTGAAGAATGGCATCCTTTACGTCAATATTTAAATCATGAACGAGCGTTAGCGTGTAGAGGAGAATATCAGCAATTTCGTCCTGCATGCCGGAATAATTTTGCTCTATGGCTTGCTGGCTATTTTTCCATTGGAAGAGTTCCAGCAGTTCACTCGACTCTAGCGAGATAGAGAGTGCCAGATCTTTAGGATCATGGAATTGTTTCCAGTCCCTTTCGTCGCGGAATTGAATGATTCTCTCGATTAGTTCGTCCATTTCTAGCACCTCTTCATGTTGATCTAATTCAATCTCTAACACTTGCTCTGCACAAAATAATGATAGCCAATGTAAATCCATGAAATTCCTAAAATTATACAGAAAAGGACTTCTGTTAATCAGAAGTCCTTATTAATCCTTAATCGACACGCTCCCCCCTCAATCCTTATAAGGATCGAACTCATCCGCTCCCGCCATGCATCCGATCTTCAATTCGCAAACTCAAATGTTGATTCCGTGAATCTGAGTTACTCAGCCTCACTAGATTTACTATACTCCTCTATTACCTTTTGCATTTGTACAATGTGGCGTTTGGCATGTTGACAAAGGAAATAGATATATTGATAAACATCAATCTTGCCTAAGTTATTTACCGTCATTGTAGTTTTATAAAGTATTCCTTCTCCGTTACTCATCTCTTTCAAAAGCTCTTTGCATTCGTTTATTTGATTATCTAGTAATGCTCTTATTTGTCCTAGTTCTGTTTCCCCTTCTGGCTCCATATGTTCTGGTCTGATCCAATCAAAAGACTTATGTATAGCTATCACATCAAGTTCTTGTAAATTAATTTGGCTTGATTCTATTATTGTATTCAAGTCTTTCTTTGTGGATAGTTCAATTGCTTTCCGAGTCCCTTTTCTTATTAGGATCAATAAAAAATGATTGGTTAGTGTTACATGCTCTAATATTTGTTCAATACTCCATCCAACCTGAGGTTTAAAAAGATAGTACTTCGGAATTTAAAGTAAACCAGTGTTGGTAGTCACTTAATGTTTGAGATAATTCCATATCTATAACGTTTATCGCTTGGTTTACATTCATGTTTTTCATCAGCTTTCGAGTTATCTATGAATTGCCGTAACTTCTAAAATTTCATACTACACAAACCCATCCTCAGGTTCCCCCACCTCAAACCCTAATACCTTTGTCGCTTCTGATTTAAACCTTGCTATCCAAGAATCCCAATCGCTCTGACTCATTCGCGCAAAAAATGACAATCCACTTGGCTCAAGCGATGCCTGAATATAAACATCATCCTCTTCCTGCCCAAACCAGTGTGGAATCCCATCTATGTACCCTTTCCAACCAGGCATAAGCTTGCATATATTAGCAACTTTATTCCATACTTCATCAGGTAGATAATACCATATGTTCAGATTGCAATTATGAGAATTTATTTCCTTCATCTGCCTTCCCCCCTTAGCCTAAAAGCTTATTCCAATCAAACCTTACGTAAGAATCTTCCTGGAATAGACCCTTAACGTATAAACATCGTTCAACTCATCATCGTTGTCACCGGACTCAAAACTACTCTCAAATCCTGCGATATCTAGATATGGCGATAGAACTTTACTTATGTCATTGACCTTCTCTAGTACACATCCAAAAGGTAGTTCTAACCCCTCGTAAAAAGAAACTACGGAAAGGCGTATCGCGGGAATCTGGTAATCAACCCAACAATAAAAGACAAAGGACTTCCCTAGATAGTGTTCGCTCAAATATCGGGACCAAGAATCCTCAATAAAGCTTATAGTCTGCTCTAATTTATTCAGCGAGATCTTGTTCTTCTTGATCAGCTTGTTCAACTTCTGAATGGTGTAGAGGTTATAGCGAGCCTCCGCATGGTACTGTTTCTTGTCGTTTGAGAACAGCAAATCCGGACGTTCTGCTATCTCCAATATTTCGTGGAATGCTTTTATGCCCTTATTTTTGAGAAAATCAATCATTGTATGGTCATAGCTCCAACCTTCAGATAGATTTCAATCATATCGTATCATATGATGGAATTCCCCTCCTATCGTCCGAGGCTCAATCGAGTCAATTATCCACTTGCAAAAAGGATTATTTTTCTATATTTTTGAATATAAAGTAACCATTAAAATAAAAAAGGATACCCTCTAATGAAAAACAAAATGTTATTACTTCTTTCATTGTTATCTGTGTTGTTTATAAGCTGTGACATCAAAATTGTAAATGAGCCTCAGTCGGAGGAGCTTTATAATCCCCCTTCAATCCAGTTAGAAATTGCAGTTGTTGGTGATGTTCCTTTTGATAACATTAGGAATCTAAGCTACATACCCAAAAGCCTCAAAGATATTATTGAAGACACTAATATAAATTATGATGGCTTAATCATTACAAAGGATTATCTGGCTGAAGCAGCCGGGCAGGAATATAAAGATTTTTTCAGTAATATAACATATCCGGTATTTTTCATGGGGACTGAGAATCTACTGGTGAATGTATTTCATGACGACAGATTAACTCTTGAATCCGCAAGAATAAATGGTTTTGGAGCTCATGTAGCCGGATTTGTTCTATTAGAGGGCAGGTTTCAGCAGTGGGGCTTATACTTACCCAATAACCCTACCGAACAAGATATGAATAGAGATATGATTCTAAGAATCTCCAATATATTAGAGGATTTCAAAATTCTACGCAGTAACATGAAAACTGCAACTTAAATTCACCCTATAGTGGAACACGACAAATCCCCCACTACTACTTATAGATGCCCAGAAGATGTGTCCTACCAACCCTGACCAGACCAACAGAAATACCCTCTCCGTGAAGAGAGGGTACCCTTATTAACTGCTTCTTTTATCCCATCAACGCATAGTAATACTTCGCTTCCTGAGTCTTATACAGACCATACCAGGCATCTAATTTGTGTGGAGCCAATACATCCAGGGCTTTCAACACATGCATCGAGAATTCCAGCGGGGCGATGCCGGATGCCGTGATCAGCTTGCCGTCCGTTACAGCAGGCTGCTTCTGGAAGAACTCTTCGCCGGTGTACGCGGGACAGATCATTCGGAGGTACTCCAGATCATTACTTGTATGCGGGCGTGAATTTAATAGTCCAGCCTGGGCAAGTCCCATGGTAGCCCCGCAGATCGCTGCCACTAATACATTCTCCTGTATACATCTCTCAGCAAGCCCGAGGATGGGCTTGTGGATGGCTTCGGTCCACGTCTCTCCGCCGGGTAGAATCAAGGCATCTCCGCTTGTCATGCTGAACTCATCCACCGTGAGGTCAGGCATTATTCTCAGTCCGCCCATGGTAGTGATAAGTGTCTTCTCATTGGCTACGGTTACTATTGTAGATGGAGCTTGTCCCTCCTTGTAACACCTTCCCGAGTTCAGTTCAGCCGTTAGATACCCTACCTCCCAGTCTGCCATGGTGTCTAACACATATAGATATACCTTATTATTCATTTGTACGTCCTCCTTCAAGGATTCATGTGAACCCTATAATTTCTATATTATAGAATAGCTTCACTGACAGCTGCTGTCAGTGAAGCTATTAAACCTGAGCACCTCCAGTCAAAAACAAATATAATCAACAGTTACATTTTTGTCCAAAAGCAGATGTGTTATTGTACCCATCTACAAAGTCACTGATCTGGAGAACAACAGTTACAGCCTCCGGTTACATATCTCCAAAGGTGACGCATTTGAACAAATTTGGAGTAAGCGGGAAGTTCTTCAATCCGAGATGGTCTGGGTGGAAGGTGCGCAGAAACCTTTTATTCCTACAATAGAAGACGCCAGGGCCGTAGGTGAAATGATCGGCAAGTTACATAGACAATCCTCTACTTGGCAAATCCCAGGTTCATTTGAACGCCCTGCCTGTGACGGCTCCCGGATATTACAATCCCTTAATATGCTTAAGGAACGCGCTAATACCGGACTGCTTGATGCAGGTGATACAGAGCTTCTACTCCATGCGGGTGAGCGGATAATTAACCTGATGAACTCTATTGAACGAACAACCAGCAACTGGGGAATGATTCATGCGGATTTGATTCCAAATAATTTATTATTTTATGAACAAGAAGTGCGGCCCATCGATTTTGGCGCTTGCGGGTTCGGTTATTACTTATTTGATCTGGGCTGGACGTTCTCATATATACACCCTGCATTCAGAGAACAGTTACTTCAATCCTATTCTAACTATCATTTGTTGCCAGGGAACTATATTGAGCTGCTCGAAGGTTTCTTCGTTGCGGGACAGCTTGAGACCATGAATTTCTGGCTGGGACTACCAGACTCGCAAGAATGGCTGCCCGAGCACATCGGTAGATTAGCCAGTAGAGAGATTTATGCCTACGTAAACAATGAATCGTTCCTCTTTGGCGGAGTGCCGCATTGGGAATGACCCTTCACCTGGGCTTGGCACACGCGCAAAAAGAAAGACGCTACGGAAATTCCCGAGCGTCTTTCTCATTCTACCTCCTATACTCTCTATAGAATTTCACTTCATATCTTCCATTTCGCTCACAATCTCTGGTGTGAACTCCCGTTCTGTACCATTTGATTCAATAATGGAAATTTGCTCAGGCGGGTTATCAAGACTCTTCCCCCTGACCAGCAACTGCCGTTCCCCTTCGATTTTGTACTTTCTAATATACAATCCTGAGCCGATATCTTCGAACGGATACTTGTCGAAATCATCCCAGCTTAGTGAGGCTCCCTTTTCAGATAAGCTCTTTAATTCATGCAATGAAATATATTCCCTTACATCTTCTTTCTCTTTATTTTGGCAGGCTGCACAGAACATTAATACGAACAACAATGTCATTGAAAGCTTAAAGCATTTGGATAATGTCATACAATCCCTCTTTTCTTCCATTTTTTAATTGCTATATATTGGAAATTATTATACCATATTTATGTAAAACACACTAATAATAGAACAAAGGAGGCGTGATAAACAACTGCAAGTCAAGTGTGTTAAAAAATCAGGAGGTTTCTGAATGAAAAAACTACTTTCCTTGCTCACAGCTGTTGTAATGGTATTTCTGCTTACTACCCCAGTATTAGCAAGCACAAATACTAACGAAATCAATTCACAAAATGTTTCAATAAATCAACTGGAATCATCTGTTGACCCTTTAGCTTCTTTTAATCCGGATCCAAAAGAATGGTTAGAATGGTTTAATAGCTTACCTGAGGAAGTACAATTGCAAGTAAATTACAGACCTGCTGGATATACCTCCACATTCAGTAAAACAGCCTTACCAGCCAGTGAAATACCAATTAATGAAACACAGTACACTCAAAGTTCTTCTGAACCTAAGCAGGATTCCAATAAATCTGCAGAAGTCCAACGACTTGAAACCATGGTAACTGGAGGATACGAACATCCATATAGCACCAGTGTTTGGGCACCATTGACAGATAAAGCGAATTGCTACGCTTATATGTTAAATACCTCTACCTATTCAGGCCACAAGTTACAACCAGGTGAAAAGGCAGGAAGTATTTTTTCAAGTTTAACAACAAACAGTATCATTACTGCAGCAAAAGCAGACATGCCTTACATGAGTAAATCTCTTCGTAGTTCTTCTTATAGCGAGGTTCCAGGTTATAGGGAATACAAAGTGGCATTAGTCATTGCTCCCAATTATGATTATCACTGGTATAGACAAGATGCTGACGGAGGCTGGTCACATAAACGCGGCCTGACCGCCATTGATTTCAGAGATGCAAGCGGCAACTCCGTTCGCAACCCGCAGACCGCTGATCGCAATTATGGTAATGGTCTCAATTATTCTACATTCAGCGGATGGTATATTATTAAATACTAGCTCGAAAAAAAGACGCTGCGGGGTAACTCCCCGAGCGTCTTTTTGCTTTCCCTTAATTCTGCCCTCCATACCCCTTATACGTCCCGTACACAGCATTCGCATACTGATCCGCCAGAATCGGACGCCCGTAGGAATCGGTAGCGCCTGGATACCAGTTGTCGCCTCCGTTATAGTGTAAGAGTCCGTTGTAGATATTTCCGAACCTGACAATCTTCTCATCGAGAATCAGTCCGCCTAAGGCTACCTGATCCTGTTCGCTGCTGTGATTATACGTGCGGCCGAATTTGGCGCTGAATTGGGATAGATAGGCATTGCGTGTGTTCGGTTCGACCTGCATCAATCCGTCACCGGCGGAGGGACTGCCCGGCAGACCTGCTCCGAAGCTGCTCTCCTTCTTGATCACCGCGCTCAGTAGTAGTGCGAAATCTCCGCCTTTCCCGAATGTATTGTCCACATTCATGACATAGGTCCAGATCTGACTGGGAACCTCGGAGGGCCTCGTTACCGAAGGATTCGGTGAACCCGTATAGATTTTTACGGAAGTCATCTTGTCATTGACACTGTCGCCGACCCAGGAGGAATCTGCCGTATAGGTCCACTTGGTTCCTCCAAAATTATCATTCTCATAGACTTCAACCGTCCAACCGTTAGGAACCTTGAGCGAGGACATCCAGTCATTCGGAATTCCGGCAGCATTCAACTGAGATAATACATAATTGCCTACGCCAAGGGTTACGGCGTTGCCTCCATAATTAATATTCGCATAGAAGATAACTCCATTCGTTGCCGGGGGTGTTGTCGGCGCAGGTGTCGGTGTCGGCGTTGTGGTGCTGGCGCTCTTCCATAGCGCAGGAACATTAACTGGCTCCCAGCCTGTGAGGGAAGTATGTGCCTGAAGACAGGTATAGGTACCTCCGCTATAGGTTACGGTATCATTTACTGCATATGCCGTATTGGGAGCCCATGCTCCTCTGGCGGCCGCGTCTGCCTGCGGTAAGGCTGTGAAGAATAGGGATAGGAATATGGCTGCGACTACCAAGAGGGATAAGGCTTTGGCTGGAACTTTATTGATCAATCTCTTAAACCTCCTTTATTTAATTTACCGGTTTCGCCCATTGGGCGAACCACAGGTATATTGTATTGTCGTTTGTGAAAATAATTCCATAACTGATGAACTTTAACGGGTTGCCTCCATAACGAAATAGCTCCACTGACATTCGCCGTCAGTGGAGCTATCCAAGCCGATATTCCATGGAATACCGTTCCTATCGCATTACATTCTCTTATGGTTGCCTGCAACATATTACGCCTCACAACGCCCCCCGCCGCAGCTCATAGAAATACTGCACAGCCGGATGCTTCAGCTCCATTATCTCCGCCATTCCCACGATCCGCTTTTTCCCGACCCGTCTGTCCACCAGCGCCAGAATATTGAGTACCATATCATTACTCTCCAGGCTCTCCTCAATAGGCGTCGTCAGGAACTTATTCGCCACCACGATGAAATTCGATTTAGTGAGAGCAGTCTGCGCTGACATTAGCTCTTTGGCGTGTTCTGTACTTTTTCGGCTTCTAGCCATTACGATCAGGCGATCCTCCGGCACTGGCCCCTTGGCAGCTTGTCTGACTGCTTCAATGTCGTCCTCGCTGACAGGAATCTGGAGATGCGGATCATTCTTAATCTCCAGCTCTGTCTGATACCACCTGATCCTGTTCGTTTTATCACCCATGTTGAGTACGTTCTTTTTATCCACCGAGATGTAACAGATCCCTGATTTATCCGCAAAATAACGGTAACCCGGTGCGCGGTATTCTACCCTTCCCTCTAACGCAGGACTGAGAAAACCCTCCAGTTGTTGCTTCAATTTGCTCCAGGACATGTGATTCCACCTTCCATAACCAACAAGAGGAACGGCTCTTGGCTTGTCCCTTCCTATTCATCCGATCCTGATTGTCATTGCAATTACTCAGATATTCCGCAAGATTGTCTTCATGCAGGCGATACAGATAGATTCTTCCCGCTTTAAGCTCGTAACGATAAACCTTTTCACTTAATTCAGGGGAATCCGCTATCACTTGCATCACCAAGATGAGAAACATAACTCATAATATCATAGTTATTGACTCTTTTTCATCCAAGCCCCTCCGCCCGTATCGATCCCCTTATATTCCACGTTATTTTTCCCACCAAAAGAAAAGGGTAATCCGTTTATGTCTCTTAGGACATCAAAGGATTACCCCCGCTTTTGAAAGGATACTAAATTAATCCCGACTCCTGAAGAAGCCGCTCCACAATCGCTGCCACCTCAGCTCTAGTCATGTAGTCTTTCGGTGCAACCTCTGTGCTGCTTCTTCCCGAGACAATGCCAGCCTGTATGGTGTCAGCAATACTGCTCCGTGCCCAATTGGAAACCTCCGCCGTATCAGCATAAGGAAGAAGTGCTGCTTCTACGGATGGATTAGATAGCTTCGCTTTTAGATTCGTGATCATCATCGCTTTGGCGATAATCACCATCGCCTGTTCACGGGTAATGTTGTCGTTCGGACGGAAGGTTCCATCTTCAAACCCGTCGATCAAGTGATACGTCTTAGCTGTATTTATAGCATTGTTGAACCAATCTGCAGCCTTCACGTCCGAGAAGGCACTCACACCATTCTCCAACTTGAGCCCCAATCCACGAACGATGATCGCTGCAAATTCAGCACGTGTAACATCCTGTTCAGGATTGAACATGCTGTTTGCTGTGCCCTCAATCACCATTCTTGACCCCATATCGTTGACAGCAGCTTTTGCCCAGTGGTCCGAGACATCACTAAATTCAAGCGGATGCCAGACAATCGAATAGGTACTATTCGTCAAGCTGTTTACCTTGGCGTAATATTTACCGTCGCTTGTAACTATCTTAGTGGGTACATGACGAACTGTTCCGTCCGGTTCAATTACAACTCCTGTCGTAATCTTGTTAGGATCAATCCCTTCCGGAATAGCGATAGTGCGTTCTACATAAACATTAAATTTAGATACTTCAACGGTTGTACCAGAACTTGTTGCTCTCACTGTAAAATCAATGGGTGGTGCTACCAAAGTAAACGATCCATTTGCCGCCGCATCCGCTACTTTTTTCATACTTTCTGCTGTCGGCACAGCAATTTCAATCTGAATGGTGATATCCTGCAAGGCAACTGCCTTACCAAATTGATTGGAGATCGAGTCAATATTAATTTGCTGTGCTGGCAGGACGTACGTTGCCCGATCCGTTTTCATCTCTAATACAGCCTGTTTATTTTCCATATTTTTAACCATTTGACCATTCAGTTCACCAACGACTATATCGGACTTCGCATTAACTGGAATGGTTACAATCGCATTTTGGCCTTCAGAGGCAAGCTTGTCGTCCAACTTTTTCTGGTCAATGGCAACTGTTGTCACCGTTTGATCATCCCGGTTGCTTGTTGTTGCCGTTCCCGCATTTTCCACCTTACCATTAACGAGAACATCAACGCCTGTTCCGGCCTGTGGTGTTGGTGCCGGTGTTGGTGCCGGTGTTGGTGCCGGTGTTGGTGCCGGTGTTGGTGCCGGTGTTGGTGCCGGTGTTGGTGCCGGTGTTGGTGCCGGTGTTGGTATAGTTACAGGTTCTGGAGGTGCCATTGGGATAACAGCATTAGATGCACCAGAGGATACACTGCTGCCCGCTCCATTAATCGCCTTCACCGTAAATGTATAACTTATTCCATTCGTTAAGCCTGTCATTGTAACCGGACTTGCAGTTCCGCCCATAACTACGTTTCCTGGTGAAGCTGTCACTTCGTATCCTGTAATTGCCATTCCACCATTATCGGTTGGGGCTGTAAAGCTAATCACGGCCTGCCCGTTTCCAGCAGTTGCTGAAACATTCGCCGGGGCTGCTGGAACCGTAGCTGAAGTTACACTTACCGTGTTCGAACTTCCCGCGTTCGCTCCGCCTGTCACCACCAGCCGGAAGTCGTAACTCATTGCCGGACTTAATCCCGTCACAGTTGCTGTTCCAGCATTCGCTGCAATGGCTCCCGTCGTCGCTGTGGTCCAGCTATTCGCTCCCGCAGGCGACTGCTGAATGACAACACTTGTCGCTCCGCTTGCTGCCGTCCAGTCAAACGTTGCGCTCGTGCTTGTCTTCGCTGTGCTTGCAAAGTCGGTAATTGGTTCGGCGTCAGTTGTCACACTTGCTGTGTTCGAGTTCCCCGCGTTCGCCCCGCCTGTCACCACCAGCCGGAAGTCATAACTCATTGCCGGGCTTAATCCCGTCACGGTCGCTGTTCCAGCATTCGCTGCAATGGCACCCGTCGTCGCTGTGGTCCAGGTATTCGCTCCGGCTGGCGACTGCTGAATGATTACACCTGTTGCTCCGCTTGCTGCCGTCCAGCCGAACGTTGCGCTCGTGCTCGTCTTCGCTGTGCTTGCAAAGTTGGTAATTGGTTCGGCGTCAGTTGTCTCACTTACCGTATTCGAGTTCCCCGCGTTCGCCCCGCCTGTCACCACCAGCCGGAAGTCATAGTCCGTTGCTGCGGTGAGTCCTGTCACGGTCGCTGTTCCAGCACTCGCTGCAATGGCTCCCGTCGTCGCTGTGGTCCAGGTATTCGCTCCGGCTGGCGACTGCTGAATGATCACACCTGTCGCTCCGCTTGCTGCCGTCCAGCCAAACGTTGCACTCGTGCTTGTCTTCGCTGTGCTTGCAAAGTCGGTGATTGGTTCGGCATCAGTTGTCACACTTGCTGTGTTCGAGTTGCCCGCGTTCGCCCCGCCTGTCACCACCAGCCGGAAATCATAGCTCATTGCCGGACTTAATCCCGTCACGGTCGCTGTTCCAGCATTCGCTGCAATGGCACCCGTCGTCGCTGTGGTCCAGCTATTCGCTCCTGCAGGCGACTGCTGAATGACAACACCTGTCGCTCCGCTTGCTGCCGTCCAGCCGAACGTTGCGCTCGTGCTTGTCTTCGCTGTGCTTGCAAAGTCGGTGATTGGTTCGGCGTCAGTTGTCACACTTGCTGTGTTCGAGTTGCCCGCGTTCGCTCCGCCTGTGACTACCAATCGGAAGTCATAGTCCGTTGCTATGGTGAGTCCCGTCACGGTTGCTGTTCCAGCATTCGCTGCAATGGCTCCCGTCGTCGCTGTGGCCCAGGTATTTGCTCCGGCTGGCGACTGCTGAATGATCACACCTGTCGCTCCGCTTGCTGCCGTCCAGCCAAACGTTGCACTCGTGCTTGTCTTCGCTGTGCTTGCAAAGTCGGTAATTGGTTCGGCGTCAGTTGTCTCACTTACCGTATTCGAGTTCCCCGCGTTCGCCCCGCCTGTCACCACCAGCCGGAAGTCGTAGCTCATTGCCGGACTTAATCCCGTCACGGTCGCTGTTCCAGCATTCGCTGCAATGGCTCCCGTCGTCGCTGTGGTCCAGCTATTCGCTCCCGCAGGAGACTGCTGAATGATCACACTTGTCGCTCCACTTGCTGCCGTCCAGTCAAACGTTGCACTCGTGCTTGTCTTCGCTGTGCTTGCAAAGTCTGTAATTGGCGCTGCGTCAGTTGTTGCATTTACCGTGTTCGAGTTCCCCGCGCTCGCCCCGCCTGTCACCACCAGCCGGAAGTCATAGCTCATTGCCGGGCTTAATCCCGTCACGGTCGCTGTTCCAGCATTCGCTGCAATGGCACCCGTCGTCGCTGTGGTCCAGGTATTCGCTCCGGCTGGCGACTGCTGAATGACAACACCTGTCGCTCCGCTTGCTGCTGTCCAGCCGAACGTTGCGCTCGTGCTTGTCTTCGCTGTGCTTGCAAAGTCGGTGATTGGTTCGGCATCAGTTGTCACATTTGCTATGTTCGAGTTGCCCGCGTTCGCTCCGCCGGTGACTACCAGTCGGAATTCATAGTCCGTTGCTGCGGTGAGTCCTGTCACGGTCGCTGTTCCAGCACTCGCTGCAATGGCTCCCGTCGTCGCTGTGGTCCAGGTATTCGCTCCGGCTGGCGACTGCTGAATGATTACACCTGTCGCTCCGCTTGCTGCCGTCCAGCCAAACGTTGCGCTCGTGCTTGTCTTCGCTGTGCTTGCAAAGTCGGTGATTGGTTCGGCGTCAGTTGTCACACTTACCGTGTTCGAGTTCCCCGCGTTCGCTCCGCCTGTGACTACCAATCGGAAGTCATAGTCCGTTGCTATGGTGAGTCCCGTCACAGTTGCTGTTCCAGCATTCGCTGCAATGACTCCCGTCGTCGCTGTGGTCCAGCTATTCGCTCCCGCAGGCGACTGCTGAATGATTACACCTGTTGCTCCGCTTGCTTCCGTCCAGCCAAACGTTGCGCTCGTGCTTGTCTTCGCTGTGCTTGCAAAGTCGGTGATTGGTTCGGCGTCAGTTGTCACACTTACCGTGTTCGAGTTCCCCGCGTTCGCTCCGCCTGTGACTACCAATCGGAAGTCATAGTCCGTTGCTATGGTGAGTCCCGTCACAGTTGCTGTTCCAGCATTCGCTGCAATGACTCCCGTCGTCGCTGTGGTCCAGCTATTCGCTCCCGCAGGCGACTGCTGAATGATTACACCTGTTGCTCCGCTTGCTTCCGTCCAGCCAAACGTTGCGCTCGTGCTTGTCTTCGCTGTGCTTGCAAAGTCGGTGATTGGCGCTGCGTCAGTCGTTGCATTTACCGTATTCGAGTTCCCCGCGTTCGCCCCGCCTGTCACCACCAGCCGGAAGTCGTAGCTCATTGCCGGACTTAATCCCGTCACGGTCGCTGTTCCAGCATTCGCTGCAATGGCTCCCGTCGTCGCTGTTGTCCAGGTATTCGCTCCGGCTGGCGACTGCTGAATGATTACACCTGTTGCTCCGCTTGCTGCCGTCCAGCCAAACGTTGCGCTCGTGCTTGTCTTCGCTGTGCTTGCAAAGTCGGTGATTGGTTCGGCGTCAGTTGTCACACTTGCTGTGTTCGAGTTGCCCGCGTTCGCTCCGCCTGTGACTACCAATCGGAAGTCATAGTCCGTTGCTATGGTGAGTCCCGTCACGGTCGCTGTTCCAGCATTCGCTGCAATGGCACCCGTCGTCGCTGTGGCCCAGGTATTTGCTCCGGCTGGCGACTGCTGAATGATTACACTTGTCGCTCCACTTGCTGCCGTCCAGTCAAACGTTGCACTCGTGCTTGTCTTCGCTGTGCTTGCAAAGTCGGTAATTGGCGCTGCGTCAGTTGTTGCATTTACCGTGTTCGAGTTCCCCGCGCTCGCCCCGCCTGTCACCACCAGCCGGAAGTCGTAGCTCATTGCCGGACTTAATCCCGTCACGGTCGCTGTTCCAGCATTCGCTGCAATGGCACCCGTCGTCGCTGTGGTCCAGGTATTCGCTCCGGCTGGCGACTGCTGAATGATCACACCTGTCGCTCCGCTTGCTGCCGTCCAGTCAAACGTTGCGCTCGTGCTTGTCTTCGCTGTGCTTGCAAAGTCGGTAATTGGCGCTGCGTCAGTTGTTGCATTTGCCGTGTTTGAGTTCCCCGCGTTCGCTCCGCCTGTCACCACCAGCCGGAAGTCGTAGCTCATTGCCGGACTTAATCCCGTCACGGTTGCTGTTCCAGCATTCGCTGCAATGGCTCCCGTCGTCGCTGTGGTCCAGCTATTCGCTCCCGCAGGAGACTGCTGAATGATTACACCTGTCGCTCCACTTGCTGCCGTCCAGTCAAACGTTGCGCTCGTGCTTGTCTTCGCTGTGCTTGCAAAGTCGGTGATTGGCAAAGGGACAACTGCGTCGTCAATCACAATATTATTTATCCCGTGCCAGCTTGGCGCACTTGAATACAGATAGACTGTGTCTACGTTATCAAAATCTTCATTCAGTGAGACATTCTTGGATACAAATCCATCCATCATCTCATCTGTTTGAAATGAAGCGTTTGCAACTATAATTCCGTCGCGGTATCCAACCACGTCAATTGTAATCGGAACCGCCTCACCATAATTTGCATAAAGGAAATCATTGATCTGAAACTCTGCTCCGTCTGCTGACCTTATCCCCATTCCCTTCCAGCCATTATTAGTTAGGTCCATATCATAGCTTGAAAGTGCATCGAAAAAGTCACCCGCATACGAATCTCCATGTACTAATGTCTTTGAAATTAATGTACCGTTAGTATCGCTGATATTAAAAAATTGTAAAGTAAGGTTAGGAATATTAAACGAACCTCCATCGCCATCCTCAGCAATGCCGTCGTCCCACACGCCTGCGTTAGTTTCAGTCGCGTTAAAAGTCACCGTTGATGAAGCCGTTGCGGATATAACCCCCATCATTTGAAAATTAGTGAGTCCTCCTGATAGAATGAGCATACAAAGGAGCAACATCAATGTCTTTTTTATTAATCTCATAGTATTAATAGATATCCGTCCTTTCATAGTTAGCTAAGACTAAGGTTTCGACATAAAGCTGCTTGTTCCTTTAAATTTTCCTTAAATATTTGGATATTTTTAACGCTAAGTCGGCTCACTTATGTGATAAAAACAGACAATTCTGTGAAAAAGCAAAAAGAGCCAGAGCTGCTACAGCTCTGACTCGATCATTTAACTATTTAAGAATTAAGGCTTGGATACGTAGCAGCTTAATCCCCAAGTCCCTCCGTCCCATCCTGTTCCTTACTCGCAAACTCATCCAGCAGCGCACGCACTTCACTGGTAGACTTGGTGTTCATTAAGTTATTTCTTAATTCACTTGCCCCGCGGAAGCCGCGGACATAAATCTTGAAGAATCGCTGCAGCGGGCTGAATGAACGTGGCTTCTGCCCCGAATATTCATCATAGAGATCCAGATGCAGCCGCAGCAGATCAAGCAATTCCTCACTGCTATGTTCCTTCGGCTCCTGCTCGAACGCAAACGGATTCTGAAAAATCCCGCGCCCGATCATAATCCCGTCCACACCGTACTCTTCCGCGAGCCTCAGGCCGGTCTGCCGGTCGGGGATATCCCCGTTAATCGTCAGCAGGGTATGCGGTGCGATCTCATCACGAAGCTTCTTAATCTCCGGAATCAGCTCCCAGTGGGCATCCACCTTGCTCATTTCCTCCCTGGTGCGCAGATGAATCGACAGATTGACAATGTCCTGCTGCAGGATATGGGTTAACCAGCCGCGCCATTCGCCCAGGTCAGTGAACCCGAGCCTGGTCTTCACACTGACGGGCAGTCCTCCGGCTTTGGCCGCCTGGATAATCTCCGCTGCGAGCTCGGGACGGCAGATCAGGCCGCTTCCCTTCCCGTTCTCGGCTACATTGGCTACAGGACAACCCATGTTAATATCGATGCCCTTGAAGCCTTCCTCGGCCATGCCGATGCTCATCTGGCGGAAGTATTCCGGCTTATCCCCCCAGATATGAGCGACAATCGGCTGTTCATCCTCTGTATACGTCAGACGCCCGCGCACCGCATGATGCCCCTCCGGGTGACAATAGCTCTCTGAATTCGCAAACTCCGTGAAGAACACATCCGGTCTGCCCGCTTCACTGACGACATGACGAAACACAACATCCGTCACATCCTCCATAGGTGCAAGTATAAAAAAGGGGCGTGGTAATTCACGCCAGAAATTATTCGTCATGTTAATAACCTCTCTATGCTTATCAGGACAAATCTTTATCCTTAGTAGTAGTAAAACTAAACCAAATTATATCATAACCCCGTGAGAAACATACTTACCCTTAAAATTGGCAATTGTATAGTTATTTCCCCGATTCCATATGGTAAAATAAAGAAGAATTTACTTTGGGGTGAATTCAACTTCAGGCTTCAAGAAGGAGAATGAATATGAGAATATGCAGTGACAACGCTCCGTGCAAAGTCTGAACCGGACGAAACTGCACGGAGCGGATTGAGTTCGTCCGTTCGGCTTTGCACTTTCATTGAATCGTTAAGAATTCATTGAAAGAGGAGCAGAGTCATGATAACAAAATTCAAAATGAACCTCAGGGAGCTTCGTACTTTCCTGATTTTATGGATTACACAGTCATTCTCGGCACTGGGCAGTGCAATGACCGCCTTTGCCCTGGTGATCTGGTCTTATCAGCAGCATGGATCGGCTCTGACCAGCGCTCTGTTGGTTATCTGTTCCTACGCACCTTATGTCCTGCTGAGTATCTTCGCAGGTGCACTGAGCGACCGGTGGAACAAGAAGGCTACGATGCTGATCAGTGACAGCTTTGCGGCACTTTGTACCGTTACGGTCCTTATACTGATGACAATGGGTAAACTCCAGATCTGGCATCTGTATCTGATCAATACCTTGACTGGCGTGATGAACACTGTACAGCAGCCGGCGTCGGATGTAGCCATCAGCCTGCTGGCTCCGCAGCAACACTACCAGAAGGTTAGCGGAATGCGGTCCTTTTCCAATTCGCTGGTTACCATATTGACGCCTATACTTGCCACTTCAATACTTTCCTTTACCAGTATCCGGGTTGTGATCCTGTTTGATCTGATTACCTTTGCCACAGCGTTCACGGTATTGCTATGCTGTGTCCATATCCCGCAGGTTCCACAGCGGAGCAGCACCGATAGCGAGACCTTATTGCAATCAGCTTCAAGCGGCCTGCGGTATCTCAGGGATAACCGGGGAATTCTGGATTTGATCCTTTTTTTGGCCTTGATCAATTTCACCGCCTCCATTTTCAATGCTGCCCTGCCCGCAATGATGCTCTCACGGACGGGTGGCGGAGAGCTGGCGCTGGGGATGGTCAACACCGTTACAGGGATAGCCCTGATGATTGGGAGTATTTCGGTTGCTATCCTGCCGCCGCCCAGAAGCCGGGTTCGAGTCATTTGTAATTGCCTGCTTTTTTCCATGAGCACCGAGAATTTCTTCCTTGCCTTTGGCAGAAGCACGCCTATGTGGTGTTTGGGTGCAATCCTCGGATGGATATTCATTCCTGTTATGAACGCAAATATGGATGTGCTGTTCCGCTCCACAATTCCTATTGAGATGCAGGGACGTGTCTATTCGGCAAGGAATACCTTACAGTTTTTCACCATTCCTTTGGGATATCTGTGCGGGGGTGTTCTGGTAGACAGGGTGTTTGAACCCTTTATGGCAGTACAGCCGCTAGGCAGCCTGTGGGTTGCACTGGTCGGAACAGGCAAAGGCTCCGGAGCAGCTTTGCTATTCCTTGCAATCGGAATTTTCGGTGCATGTTCTTGTCTGCCGTTCCGGGCAGACAAACATATCTGGAGGCTGGAAGAATAGCTTCTTCTCCCCAAACTGCAATCAGCACAGGGCAGCCGTAGAGCTGCCCTGTGCTTTTCTATATCACCATATTCCAATCGCACTCACATTAACATAATGTTTCCAATTATTCATAATTCATCCTTATTCAGACGAATACGTTAACATCTTGATCGTATGCTATACAGTCTGACCTCACTGAAACCACTAAGAGGAGGAAAATGAATGTCGTTTGGGTTACGGAAACTCAGTGTATGGTTTGTAGCTTTGGTAATGCTGGCAAGTGCTTATGCGTATCCGGGTCATGAAGTGCAGGCTGAGGGTGCAACAGGCTATTACCACACCTCAGGCAACTCAATCGTGGATTCCGCCGGGAATCCGGCCGTATTCAACGGCCTCAACTGGTTCGGCTTCGAAACTGCGAACTACTCTCCGCATGGGCTGTGGTCCCGTTCCATGGATGATGTACTCAACCAGATCAAGACGGAAGGCTATAACCTGATCCGGCTGCCCTACTGCAACCAGATGTTCGATTCAGGCTCTGCAGCCAATAGTATCGATTATGCCAAGAATCCTGATCTGGCCGGTCTTACGCCGGTGCAGATTATGGATAAACTGATTGAGAAAGCCGGGCAGCGCGGCATCCGGATTTTCCTGGACCGGCACCGGCCGGACTCCGGTGGACAATCGACGCTGTGGTACACTGCGGCCTATCCCGAAACCCGCTGGATCAGTGACTGGGTGATGCTGGCCCAGCGCTACGCGGGTAACCCTACCGTCATTGGAGCCGATCTGCATAACGAACCGCATGGTACGGCAAGCTGGGGAACAGGTAATCTGTCCACAGACTGGCGGCTGGCCAGTCAACGGGCAGGCAATGCGATTCTCGCCGCGAATCCGAACTGGCTCATTATTGTCGAAGGCATTGAGACCAACGTTCAGGGCAACTCCAGCAGCTATTGGTGGGGAGGAAATCTGACAGGCGTGCGTAATTACCCTGTCACGCTTACTGTACCGGACCGGGTGGTCTATTCCCCGCATGATTATGGTCCCGGCGTTTCCCCACAGACCTGGTTCAGTGCTGCCGACTTCCCCAATAATCTGCCGAAGCTGTGGGACGATACCTGGGGATACATCAGCAAGGAACAAATCGCTCCCATCCTTGCAGGGGAATTCGGCGGACGCAGCGTGGATACTCTCTCAGTGGAAGGGAAATGGCAGAATGCGCTTGTAAGCTACATCGGCCAGAATAATCTCTACTGGACGTACTGGAGTCTTAATCCGAACAGCGGAGATACCGGCGGGCTGCTGCTGGATGATTGGACCTCCTGGAATGCGCCGAAGCAGGCTATGCTGGACCTTATTATGAAACCGGTCACCTTCACCCCTATTGGTGATCCAGGTGGACCTGGGGAAGGACCCGGGCAGGGCGACCCTCAAGCAAGCCTGCTCTACCGTGCCGGTGAGACGGGGACAGCCGTGGGCTCAATCCGGGCGAGCCTGCAGCTGAAGAACGAGTCCGGTACCTCTATTCCGCTGAATGAGCTTACAATACGTTATTGGTACAATCGAGATGGAAGCGCTGCACAGACCCTGGAATTGGATTATGCAGTCATCGGCAAAGAAAACCTGCTGACGCAAATCGTCCCCTTGGCTACACCGCGGACAGGTGCGGATACTTATGCGGAGATCGGGTTTACGGCAAGTGCAGGCTCACTCGCCGCTTCCGGCACAACCGGAGATATCCAGTTTCGCATTCACAACTCGAATTGGTCGAATCTCAATCAGGCCAATGACTACTCATTCCAGCCCGCCATCATCAGCTACGCCGCGAATGACCGCATCACGATCTATCATCAAGGCCAGCTGATTTATGGAATTGAACCCTAAATGTCTGAATTGACCATAGCTGGTGAGCCGTCTAATGGTTACGCTTAATGTGCAGGAGCACGTTAAGGGAGGATGAAAGAAGATGTATGCGCACCATAGACAGACGCTGGCGAAGCTGGTGGAGAAGCAGGAGAAGGATCCTTCCTGCCTGGCGGTAATCACCAGTGGTTCAGTAGCCCAGGGAACCGCCAAGGAGACCTCGGATGTGGATGTTCACCTGGTATTCACCGATGAAGCCTACACAGAGTATGACCGGAAGAATAGACTGTCCTACGTGGACCGGGAAGTCAGTACCTATGAAGGCGGATACGCCGATATCAAGGTGATCAACCTCCGGTTCCTGGAGCTTGCCGCGGGGCGGGGCAACGAGCCGACAAGGTATGCTTTTACCGGTTCAAGCGTTCTATTCTCCAGAATCCCGGAGCTGGGTGAACTGGTCGCCCGAATTGCGCTCTACCCTGAAGAGAGCCGGGAACGCAATCTGCGGGACTATTGCGCCCAGATCTTCCTGTACGCTTTCTATTTCGCCAAAGAAGCGGCCCGTAAGAACGACGCCTACCTGCTCGCTCACACAGCCAGCAACCTGGTCTTCTTCAGCGGGCGAATGATCCTGGCTTATAACCGCATGCTCTTTCCAAGCCACAAGGGACTGCTGGATGCCGTTGATGCTGCAGAAGCTAAGCCGAAGGACTTCCGTAAGCTCGCTGCAGAGCTGCTGCAGTCGCCCGGAGCAGATAAGAGTATGCGCTTCGCCGCGAAGGTGCTGGCTTTCTATAATCATGGCCTTACCTTCGAGCAGGCGCTGGGGATTTATGTGATCAACAACGAGCGCTCCTGGTTAGAGCAGCCCCCTTCCTTGCAGGACCGTTAACAACAAACAGCGACTCTCCGTTGATGGGGAATCGCTGTTTTGACGTTTGGGTTATTGGAAGATTGCTTCATAGACAGACCCGGCGCTGCTGCGCCTCGGCCATGATCAGGGATTGAAGGTGTACGCGTTCCCACGTATCCTCCAGCCTTTCTGCCCTTTGGCCGCTCATTATCTCCGTGAAAGCTTCAAGCTGGTTCACATAATAGTTCATCGGCTCGAATTCGCACAGGGTGCTGCGGTTGTCCGGCCGGTCATGCCGTATTTTGATTTTGTAGAAGCCTTTGACCGGCCGGAAGAAATCCGGGACCGTCAGCACCGTATGTTCGAAATACAGCGTATGCGAAGCCCGGAAAGGCAGCTCGAAGGAAGTGAGGCACTCGGCTTCCAGACCGTTCGTATATTGCAGCGCCGCCTGAAAGGTCCAATCACAGCCCTCCGGCCCGTCAAAAGCCGACTGCGCCCGGATCTCTCTGGGCTGAAGACCAACAAGGGTCTGCAGAAACTGCAGCCAATAGCAGCCCAGATCGGCAAAAGCGCCGCCGCCTTTCGCCTTAACACTGCGGTAATTCCCGGCATATCTGTCCCTGGCAGGTACGGATATTCTAGTACTGATCCTGTGGAGCGGACCGAATTGCCCGGAATCGACTATGGATTTCAAAGCCTGCTGCCAGGGGTGGAAGGCTATCATCAGACCTTCGGCGAGCTTCGGGGAGGCGGAGCTTTCCCGTACCAGCTGCAATCGTTCAGCTTCTTCGGGATGTAAGCATATCGGCTTCTCTACCAATACATGCTTCCCCGCCTCCAATGCCCGGACTGCCCATTCTGCATGAAGGTCATTGCTGAGTGCAATATATACCCCATCCAGATCACCAAGCTCCAGCAGCTCCTCCAGACTGCCCGCCACATAAGGAATCTGGTAAGCATCCGCCAGAGTCACTGCCTTTTCCCGTGTCCGGTTGGCAATTGCGGCTATCCGCACCTTCTCCACAACCCGCGCAGGCTCCAGCATGGCAGGTACAGCAATATTCGAGGCACCCAGGATACCGAGCCTATAGGCAGGTGAATCACACCCGTTCTTCATACATGTGTCAGGGCAGCATAAGTGTTCAGGTACAGCACATTGCATTTGGAGCAGGCCGGCGACAAGCCTTCATCCAGAATCCGCCGCAGCCTGTCATAGCGGGCTGAATTCCATATTTCCGTCAGCGGTTGCTCCTTCACATTGCCAATGGCCAGCTCGCCAAAAAATTTGCACGCACTCACCATCCCGTTCGGAGCAATATCCACCCTAGTACTGAGCGCCAGACATTTCGACGTACTGCGGGAGAGCATAGGCTTGCCGGCCACAAAATCCTCAATTTCATCAAAGTCGAGCCCCGGCTGGTAACGTATTCGGGTATTCTGCCAAGTGTTGCTGTTGATCCGTTTCAGGTCTTCGGTCAGCCTGGTGACATTCTCCGGCTTGATATGGTATTTGAAGGCATGCCAGCTGCTCCGGTGATCCGGCGGAAGCTCCGCCAGCCACTGGAAGTGTTCATCGTAGAAGCGGTCCATTTCAAGGCTCGTGTCCGCAGAGATATACCACGGGAAGCAGAGCAGTACCAGGTCGACGCCCTTGTGCTCAAAAAACTCCACCAGCTCATACAATCGGCCGATCATATTGTCATTAATTACATTGTGCACAGAGATCCGGCCGCGGAAGCGGCCTTGCCTGCGCAGCTCGAGCAGCCGTTCGACGCTGTCGATCACCTTCTGAAAGGAGCCTTTGCCGCGCAGCAAATCATGCTCCTCCTCGAACCCCTCGATCGGAATCAGCAGCTCCAGGTTGTCAGAGATTGCACACAGCTCCTCTTCATACTTAGGAATCAGATAGGCATTGGTACAGATCGTGGTGTCCCGGGGATGCTCTTGCAGGAGCTCCAGAATCTGCTTGGTATTCCGGTGAAACAGCGGCTCGCCGCCCCATAAATACAGGCGGGACTGCGCTTCATCCGTCTCCTCGAGCAGCCTCCGGATCATCTCCACATCCATATCGAGATTCTGCTCGGCAGTGTCCATATCATGATGATAGCCGGATTCATTCCACTGGTAGCAATGCTTGCAGCGGAGATTACAGCGGTTGGTCAGCTTCAGCGACATAATCTCCGGCATCACCGTCCGGAAGCCGGGATCATGCTTGCGTTCCCTGTGCGGGACCACGACATTCTTAATCGTACGTTTCAGAGCCTCAAAGGACTTGGCGTCCAGGCTCACTCTACTGGTAGGCTGCATTAGCTTCTCCCTTCTGCTGCGGATAGCTGCTCCGCATAGCTTGCCGCATAATCCGGATAACGGCCCCTGACTGACTGGAGGTTGTCCGCCAGCTTCCGCAGCGCCTCACGCTCAAAGCCCATCTCGGCCCACTCCCCGTAACGGATGCCGTACCCAAGCTCTACCCACAGATCGCTGTTAATCTTCTCATGCGGTCCGAAGGGGTCCAGCAGCACCAGCGGAGTGCCCGAAGCCAGGGAATCAATCAGGGCGCCGCCTCCCGGCTTGCTGATGACTGCGGATGCCTGCCGGATGACGCCATACATCCCGTCCTCGTAGTTATGGCAGGGCGGAAAGTGGTCTGCCTGGCTGACAGTTACCCCGGCAAAAGGCGGGAAGGTATACTGCCCGCTGCTGTCACGCTTCCAGGTCCGCCACTCCGGATCGTTCATATAATAACGTCTACCATGAACGGCCTCTCCAATCTCCTGAGTACTGTACGCGGCAATATCCAGTTCATACCCTGCCGACTCCAGGCTATCAAACTTCTCGCGGAAGGTGCCAATTCCCCAGCCGCCGCCGTGAACAACCAGTCTCCCGTTCCTGGCCGAAGCGGGCAGTGCTTCCGCGAGTCCGGCATCTATGCTGCACAGAATTTCGCATTTTGCGGGATCATACATGCTTACTTCGCGGTAGCCTTCCGCGTAACCGGGGTTCAGCCTGCGGAGGTTCTTCCATGACGGCGAAAGATCGGCGTCAATATAGAGCAGGTCAGCCTCCACAGGAAAGCCGGCCAGTTCACGGTACCGGTCCATGACATGAACCCAGTGCCCGGATAATACAATGAAGCGCTGCCGTTCTTGCTGCTTCCATTGCTGTAATAAATGTTCCACGGCCGCAGCATCCAGGCTGCCCCGGATATCTCCCGGTATTTTCTGCGAGGTCAAGGCGACGGCGAAGCTCTGCTGGTACGCTTTGCGGCTGTTGTCTGTCTGCTGTTTTTTGCTGTCGGACATGAGTGTTTCAAATACCTCAATCTCCGCCTGGATGCCAAGTGCGGTAAGTCTCCGTTCCAGAAGCAGGCCGGGGACATAGAAGCCCAGACCGAAACCAGAGCATAGAATCGTCACGGTGTTATTCATTGGAGGGTCCCTTTCTTTATCGCAGTATAGTGTAGCCCGAGCGCAGAAGCGATTCGTCCAGCTTGCGGGTGAGTCTGTGCTTGCTGTCTTCATCCCGGTAAGCGAGTGCTGCATACAGCTTGCCCTTAGTGGAACCGGCAGACCGGGACGGGTCAGGAGGCTGAAGTGTGCCCGAAGCCAAAGGAATCACTCCTTCCCCCGCTCCCCGCGAAAATAATATGCCTTCCCGCTCAAGCCGCCCCAGCAGATCTGCATAATGAACCTCGCCCATGGTTGCCAGCGGCACCTGTAACAGGCAGGTATGCATTCCCTCCTGCTTGAGCTGGCGGTCTACATTATGCTTGATCAGACTCATCGACTTCCGGGCATTGATCTCGACCAGAGGGGCGAGGCTTCCGTCACGCAGCAGCATGGAGTCCACGCATACATCACCGAAATAACCGTCTGCATACAGCTCACGCCCAATGCTGTGCATGATCTCCCAATAGTCCTCCCGGTCCAGCCTTTCGAGCAGAGCCGGCTCCGGAGAATGAGACTCTCCGAAGGCAAAGCCATGGTTGACCAGCTGCTGAACGGACAATATCGAGATCCGGCCTTCCGGGTCAATGTGAAATTGGCAGGAGAAGTCGGTCTCCCGGTCCAGCAGCGGTTCGAGCACAAACTTTATTCGTTTGTCCTGGTTCCGGCTGGATTCCAGGTACCCGGCAATCCGGCGCAAGATCCGCTCCGAGTCCACGAGCTGATTGCCTTTGCCGGATACACCATACTCATCCTTGATCAGCAAAGCCCCCTTCTCCAGCAGCGCTTGTCCGGATTGCAGCAGCTCTTCCACGCTATCAACGACAAGAGCGATATTCGGCAGCAGCAGCCTGTCCCGCATAGCAGCAGAGTAGGTTTTGGTGTTCACTCTGCGCACAGTCTGTTCATCCGGGAGAACGGGCTGAAGCTTATACCGCTTAACCGCCTCATGCGTTCCGGGAAGCACGGCAAAGGGCTCAAGCCATGCTCCTTCCGGTATTAACCTGTCCGGCTCCTGCCCGGGGTTCAGCCTGCCCAGCAGTTCGAATACATTCATTGCATTCATTGTATTCAGTACGTTCTGTGCTGTGCCAGATGCCTCCACGGCCAGGGTTAACGGATTCATATTGGTCTTGAACGAATAATCGAGAGATTGCAGATAATCATATTGAGCCTTGTTCATCCCATGACGGGTTAATAGAATATCTCCGCTCCCGCAGAAGACAAACAGCAGTTCATCCATGGCCTGCACGATAGCCAGAGCCTTCGCATCAGGAACGGATGGCAGAGCAGCCAGATCTTCCTCCCGCCAGTATCGCTCCGACTCCAGGCTGCCGCAATGTACAGCGTTCTTCATCGTACAGCAAGCCCCTCGACATACGCGGAGAAGCGGTCCACCGATTTCAAATGCTCAAGATCAAAGGTATCAAAGTCTACTTCGACATCGAATTCGTCTTCGATTCTCAGAATAAAGTTGATGATTTGCAGCGAATCCAGTGCGGCGTCCAGTGTCAGATCGGAAGCTCCGCTCAGCGTCTGAAGCAGGCCCGGCTCCTCCTTGATTTCCGCGATAATCTCAATAACCTTTTGCTGCATGTGTATACCCCTTTCAATATGCAAATTAGGAATTAATAGGATGAATATACCAAAATAAAGATTGTTAATATATGGTTGAATACGCCAAAATATTCAGATATACTAGGATGGATTCCAGAAGTCTATCTTAAGGAAGCAGGAAACGGAGGTTTGTGTTATGGAAGTTTTTCCGGTCTTTACTGGGGAATATCTATTTGACTCCTGTTCGCCGGTACAAATGCTCCTGACTCAGGAAACGGTCACTTCCGTACGTCATCAGCACGATTTTGTAGAGCTCGCCTATGTGGTTCAGGGGGAAGGCATCCACCAAGCGGATGAGGATAAAATGCAGGTTATGCAAGGAGATTTGTTAGTTATACCACCCGGGGTTTCCCATGTCTTTCAGCCGCAGGATCTGACCGGTGCAGAGCCGCTCCTCATCTACAATTGTATGCTCAGGCCTGAGCTTGGCAGGATGCTCAGCGGGCTGCCGGAACCCTTTTCTGAAGAAGAGATGCTCCCGCTCCTGAAGCTTCTGGAGGTGAAGCAATGGTTCGGGTATAGAGAGAGCAGCGTGGAGCTGGCCTTAGTACTCCGCCGTATGCATGAGATGCAGAGCTGCGGCTCCCTTGGGGACCCACAGCAGCTATACCCGTTGCTGTTCGAACTGGCAGACCTCATACTGCCCGCAGCCGCCATTCCGTTCGCTCAGCAGCCCGGGATGGACTATGATCCGCTGCATGACGTCATCCTGTATATGATCAGTCATTTCAGAGAGAAAATCACACTGAAGGAGATGAGCCGCCAGTTTGCGGTGAGCTCCCGCCAGTTTCAGCGATTATTCAAAATTAAGACCGGCAGGTCCTATATCCAGATGCTCCAGGAAATCCGCATGAAATATAGCTGCCTCCTGCTGATGTTCACAGAGCTTGGGATACAGTCCATTGCCCTGGAGGTCGGAATTTACGACATGAAATATTTCTACCGGCTATTTCGTGAATATAGCGGTATGACTCCTGCCTCTTATCGAAACCGGTTGCAGAGCCACTTTGTGTCGGCGAAGGAGATGATGAGCAGTGCTGAACATTGCTCCCATTAAGAGTACGCCCTATCCTACCCTGCGCAGCTGTATAGATGACTGTATCCAGTCTGTTGCCCAGTGGCAGGGCAAGGACATCAAGTGTATGTACGGCAATGCCTGGCAGATGTCCTTCGCAGAACAGCAGTCCCCGGATCAGCCGCTCATTGAGCGGCTAGCGCTGCCGCGGATCAGTACAGACTCTCTCTCTGCATACCATGGCCTTATGTTCAATTACATCGAACGGAAGGGGCTGGCGATGGAGAAGGACTTTATGCTTGACCTTCTGGAGAGAAGACTGTCTTCGGGAATGCCAGTGCTGGTCGGCTTCGATTCCTATGACTGCCCCTGGTGTGTGGCCTTCCGCAGGCTGCATACCAGCCATGCCTGCCTTGCGGTTGGACTGGATCGGCCCGGCAACATCATCTATCTGACGGATGCCTACTATGGCAAAGAGCTTGAGGCAATAGATTTCAATATCCTTGAGCAAGCCTGCCATTTCTATGCTACCTTTGAGCTCTGTGATACTTCGCGTTCCTACACAGATTGGGAGACAACACTTCATGAAATGCTGACGAATCCAGCCCATCAGGTTCAGCCCGGCGAGGTTGCTGCTAACCTCAGAATCTATGCCGATACCTATCTGCATACAGGAATTCCCGCTGACAACTCCGCCGAAGCCGGTTCCCGCCTCAAGCTGTACGCGAACGCCCTGCCCATCAGCCGGATCCGGTTCAGCCAGTTCCTGCAGCTGCTTAACCAAGAGGCCTCTGTTCCGGCACTCTCCCGGGCCGCCGAGGGCTACCGTCATGCAGGAGAGCAGTGGGATCTGATTAATCAATTCATGATCAAGGTGATGTGTTCCGGCAATAAGCCGGCCGGGCGGGTGAAGATTCACAGAAGAATGTGTGAAATCATCAATCTGGAGGAGCAGCTTCTGGAGGAATTGGTGCAATTGACGATGCAGGTGGACGGGCCCGGTAAGTTCATTAACAAGCATTATTAATGCTCCAAATGAAATATCTGAATTCAACCTTCTCTCCAAAGCTGTTGTGCCCACGCGGCTGCATCTCATGATCCCTCCTTCTATGAGTCCGGCTTTTATTGTTTTAATAGGAACCTACTGTATCTGGATGGTCTACACTTCTATGTGAAAAATTACGCACAGTTTCTCCCACTCTTACATAGAAGGTTATTTCCGTGTTAAACTAGCCTAAATATAATTGCCTTAACATAGTAAAGCGGCTATGTATCAACATAGTAAAGCTGTAGGGCTTAGTTATATTTCCATATTGATACCGGAGGGAATACATGAACGCTTTATTGCTCAAATGGAATCAAGTAAGCCTAGTAAAACGAATATTTGTGGGGATCATAATTGGTAGTATCCTGGCTTTAGCGTTTCCTGATGCAACAGGCTTCACCATTTTCGGTTCCTTGTTTGTATCCTCATTAAAGGCCATCGCGCCTGTATTGGTCCTGCTCTTAGTGATGACTGCTATCTCGCAGCATAAAAAGGGCCACCAGACGAATATGAAGTCGATTATTGCTCTATATGGGTTAAGTACTTTTTTGGCCGGTCTAACTGCAGTTATTGCAAGTTTTATCTTCCCGGTGAGCTTGTCACTTGTAACGGGTGCGGACGACCTATCTCCACCTGACGGGATTATAGAAGTACTGAAGAGCTTGCTGTTTAAGGTTGTCGACAACCCAGTAAACGCCCTAATGAATGCCAACTATATAGGTATCCTGACTTGGGCTCTCCTTCTTGGTATAGCTCTAAAAGGTGCCAATGATAGTACAAAAATAATGCTCACTAACTTTTCTGATGCGGTATCCCATATCGTTAAGTGGGTAATCAACCTGGCGCCTCTGGGCATCATGGGACTTGTGTATGATTCTATTACAGCCAATGGACTTTCATCCTTGCTTGATTACGGTAAACTACTTCTCGTGCTTATTGGTTGTATGTTATTTATAGCGCTTGTTGTTAACCCAGTGATTGTATATCTGAAAATCCGCCGAAATCCTTACCCGCTTGTTCTTTATTGCCTGAAGGAAAGTGGGATTACGGCATTCTTTACTCGCAGCTCTGCTGCAAACATTCCAGTCAACATGAGCTTATGTGAACAATTGGAGCTTGATAAGGATACCTATTCGGTGTCCATTCCCTTAGGTGCTACCATTAATATGGCGGGTGCAGCGGTTACGATTTCCGTCTTGACTCTCGCTGCTGTTCATACAGTCGGCATTGAAGTGGATTTTGGCACAGCACTTATTCTTAGTATCCTATCTGCCGTAGCTGCTGCTGGGGCCTCAGGCGTTGCTGGAGGGTCGCTCTTACTGATTCCTCTAGCGTGCAGCATATTCGGCATTTCGAATGATGTTGCCATTCAGGTCGTTGGTGTAGGTTTCATCATCGGCGTGTTGCAGGACTCTTTTGAAACTGCGCTTAATTCTTCCTCGGACTTACTCTTTACTGCAACCGCTGAATATGCGGAAAAACGTAAAGAAGGAGGAGTTCGTGTTAATACGAAAAAAGTGACTGACCTATAGGTCAATGGCAGAATCCCCTCAGCAATATTCTGGAACGCATGCATGACCGAGGCTTGGATTAATCCATTCTCAAGGGTGGAAATGGAAATCGAGCGGACAACCTACGCTATATCCGCTTCCACGATCTGCGCCATACCTCAACAAGTCAAAAACGCAAAAATAAAGACGCTACGGGGAGCAATTCCCGAGCGTCTTCTTGCGTTCTTTTACACGCTTGTGCTTAATCCCGTATATCCATATTTTCGCCGCACATAGCAAAAACCGTGCCAGCAATAGCTGTCACGGTTTCCACATTCTTATGCGAATCTCTTATTTATTATACAGTCTGTAGAGGAATACCGCAGCTTCTGCTTTGGTGGTGTTGCCGGCCGGATTGACTTTGTTACCGCTGCCTTCGATCAATCCTTCCTTCACCATGGCAGCTACGCTGTTCACCGCATAGGAAGCCACTTTGGACTTGTCAGAGAATTTCTCCAGATCCTCAGCCGCACCCGGGTTATTCAACTTCTTCTCCAGCTTCAAGGCTCTTTCGGTCAACACCATCATGTCCTGTCTTGTGATCTTAAGAGCGCTGCCGAATCTGCCGTTGTCCAGGCCGTTCGTAATACCAAGTGCTTTGGCTATGGCAATTTCATTATAGTAGTAAGCATTCTCTTGCACATCGCTGAAATTCCCATTTCCCTTGGCAGTCAAGCCAAGTGCCCTAACGAGGGAGTACAGGAAATCTGCTCTGGTGATCTCGGTTGACGGATGGAATTCACCGCCCTCAGTCTTGAGAATATCCTTGGACGTCAGGACTTCGATTGCGTTCTTGGCCCATGCTGCCGTTCCGAGATCTTTGAATGTCCTGGATACGTAAGCTACCGCGAAGTCGCTGAAATGAGTAGTTGTGAAGGTTACCCTACCGGTCTTGGAAGCATACCGTCCGCTTGGTACAGTCATCACATTCCCGCTTCCGTCAATGTACCAGACCCCAATCATTTCGGGATTCTTCAAATCATCCGCAGACGGCTTGTAAGGCACGGATACCGTCACAGGGGCATCCGGATTGCTCCAGGCTGCTTCTTTTCCGTCCACCTTAAGGCTAAGCTGAATGACCGGCCTATCGCCAAGAGCCGCCTTCACTTCCGCCGGGAGCCCTGACTTGTCGCCTTTTCCAATCTCCAGCGCTACTTCCTTACCGCTGCTTTCAGTCACGCCTGTCAACATATTCCCGGAAATGACGACCTGACCGAATTCTGTGGAAATGGTGAGTTTGTCATCCTTGGTTCCGCTTGTCAGTGCTGCAGCAGGCAAGCCGACCGAGTATGAATTCACTCCTTGCGCGGCAGGAATGTCCAGGGTAACATTTTTCTCCATGAATTCCTTTGCTTTTGCCAGATCCGATACCTTAACCAATGCTGTACCCTTGTTCACTGTCGCCTGCATGGTTACTGTCTGACCCTGTACCACTGGTGCGGAAGGGGCAGGTGTTGCAGAAGCTGCAGGTGCAGGGGCTGAAGGTACTTCAGGTGCAGGCGTTGAAGATGTTGCAGGCGTAGGTGTTGCAGATGGTGTTCCTGGTTCCGGAGTGGACGGAGTCTCCGTCTTGCCATTGACTACTTTTAGAGTGTACGTCTTGACCCTGCCGTCTGCACCTGTTACCTCAACCTTTATATCCGTTCTTGTTCCAGGTGTCAGCGCTATAGCTTCGGAAGCTGTACCGCTTGCAACCACCTTATCGTTCACTTTAATGGATGACCTGCTGTCTGCCGCTGCCGCTGTCACGGTAATGCTGTCAGCATCCTTTAGAGAAACATCGTACTCTGTGGTGGCTGTGTTGAACGCAGGCTGGAGTGTTCCCGCGCTCAGTGTCAAGCTGCTGAGGTCCGCATTCACACTGCCGGGTCTATAGACTCCAAGATCGCCAAGGTCAATGACATCGTTCTGAATTTTCTCGAATTCGCCTGTAAAAAAACCATCCAGATACGAATGTCCAAGAATGAATCTGTCCGGTTTCATGGCGCCATAGTAGCCGGCATTTGCATTGCTCTGACCGTCAAACAGGACATAGCTTCCCTGCCATCCGGAACCGGATACTCCCCAGCTGATGATGTGATCGATATACGGGGCGAACTTGTTAAACGTTTTGTACAGCAGCGCGTACTGATAACCAAGGGCATCCGACTGTCTCACATTGAGCACTGCGGGAGCGGTCGCGCCTCCTCCGGGGGCATCGGTCGGTACCTTAAGGTCAAGCTCTGAATAAGTAATACCTGATAGCAGGCCCCGGTCAACGAGAGAGGCATAGAGGGCCATCGCATATTGGTTATCGCTCGCAAGGGTCTTCCCCACCGCATCGTGTCCCTGGATACCGATATCTTCGATCAGGGGTCTTCCGTCATACAGCGGATCGGAACGCCATGCGGTATTTAATTCGAGAACCATATTGTATACTGTTCTCGCTTTGCTGCGGGTCGCAAGTCCGTAATCGTTATAGGTCAGCTTCGGTGGATTGTCAACGATGTAAGTGTCAATGCTGCCGTCGTTGTCGTGTCCATCAAGCTTCATGTACTCCGGAAGATTAGTGTAATTGGCTTTGTAAGCTGCCGCCATCTTGGCGTTGGGAGCCGCGATGTGCGCGTTTTTGAAGAGCAGGTAAATGTAATGGTCGGTGATGTCGCCGCCAATCTGATCATCCGACATGGCAGCAAGCCAGTTGGTATGTTTCAGGCTAGTTCTCCAGCTGTTCGCATCCCCGGGGATGAGTTCGCTGTGGCGGCTCTCGTGAACCTCTTCGTTGAGTACATCCCAGGAATTAAAGGGAATGACGCCACGGGATTCGCTGGAGCCGTACTTCGTATCTGTGGTCAGGAAGTGCCGCATCACATACATGGTGTGGTTGAACTGCACCCTTCTCGCCATTTCTTTGTCTACCTTGACCGTAGTTGTGACGCCGTTGCCCAGTCCGTAGAAATCGGTCCCGCCATTATACCCGGAAGTAAGGTTCGCGGGAATCATCTGTGTCATCCATCCGGGGGCCTGGTTGTACCATGCCAGAACATGGCCGTGAGACTTGTACTGTCCGGGAGTTCCGGAATCCCTGATCGCCTGATAAGAATTGGTCGGGAAGCTATATTCCGCTAATCCAGGGGTAGTGGTTGCGCCGTTCAGGGCCTCGCCGCTAACGCTTTTCAGCCACTCCGGGCCACGGGGATGCGTACCATCGGCCTTCAGATTGTTGCCGTCGACGAAGATTTCATAGTGATTGGCGCGGGTTCCGGTTACGGGTCCCGTGCCGATCGCGCCGACCATGAACAGGCCATTCTCCTTATTGTACAGACTCTTTAGAGGCGCTACGGCACTCTGGTTTTCCTTGTTGACTACACTCGGAAGTGCAACGCCACTAGGATCAGGTGCGGTAATCTCAATGTTGGCGACAAGCAGCATACCGGTTTCTGCAGGACGGGCATTCTCGCCATGTAGCTCAAGAATGAAGTTCGAGGAATTGCCCGTTGAGGCAGTAATGCTGTGATGCGCCTTCAACCAGGATTCACCGTTGTAGCTGCCCACCCAGTCAGGATTCAGGTTGTTGTACTGGTAATCCCTAAGATAGGTATCGAGGTTAGTGCCCGTATTTCTGATTCTCCATCTCATGAATTTGCCTTGCGCACTCTTGGGATAGTAGACATCGAATTCAATCGTTGAACCCTCTGTGACATTTACGGCCGGGGACAACGGGGATTCCAGACTTATACCGCCGAACGTGCTTTTTCCGTTATGTGCGTAATGAATCTGGAGCACTTCAGCTTTACCTTGGGAATCTGCAAAAGGATACGGGATCGTCTTGAACGTGCCGCCGGCAAAGTCAGCGGGGACACGGTTGTCAAGCGGAGTTCTGGCCGTCCAGGTATTCGTGGGCGCGGTAACTTTTACAGGAACCTTACCCGGACCCGGATCAAGACGGAAATAAGGATCGGAGCCGTCTGACTTAATATTTTCATTGAAAGTGACTATGGCTGCTTTAAGAATGGCTATAGCTTCGTCGGCGGGAGTGTTCACATTACGCGCGAGCTCAAGCGCATCATTAAGAGCTTGGAGTTCGTCGACATGCACCCAGGGCAAAGCCTGGTTCACATCAGAACCATAGACGGAACCATAGACAGACTGGCTGACTTGGAGCGGAAATTCCGGATTGCCGGTTTTTAGGGCTTCGGCTTGAGCAATGAGGTCGCTCAGTTCAACTGGCAATTCTTCTCCGGCCGCAGCAGCCGGGACAGGAGTATACGTGAATACGGAGAACAACATGATGATGACTAGGAGGCGGGAGATGCTGATTACACATTTTCTACTGTTCATCTTAGTCTGACTCCTTTTCTTGAGGAAGTCTCTAAAGTCTGGCTATAGAGTTACCCCAGTTAAGATGCTGTTTCGGGGAAAATATCGTATTTGTTAATATTTTCTCCTTGGGTTACGTCATGTCTGACTTGCGATCAATGCACACCTCCCTTTGAACATAAATGGTAGACAAAATTTGAAAACGCATTCACAAAAGTTGACGGTTAGAAGGCCTCGATGATCTACAGCACTGACAGTTGAATGCAGCCCAGCTTTCGCTGACTACACCGATCCGTCAAAACGTCTTGCGCAGTAACCGCACGTTGCCCTTCCCTTCCAAATGTTAATTGTATACGCTTTCTCCAGCAGTGCTTAAACGCCAATTACTCCCTGTAACAATTTTCATATTAACAACAGGAAGGGAAAGTCTAAATACGGGTAATGCACGAATGATTTTAATATAAAACGAAAATAGACCGGCCCCTCTCTCGCAAAGGCATGCGGTCTTGTAATTAAGCGAAATCAGGAGGTGCGCTGCACATGGATAATGAACCCTTGACAATAATACGATATCGTATTATTGTAAATCCGATATCGTATTATTATTAAGGAGATCAACTATGAATTCTGAACGCACAAAAATACTAAACTTTATGATTGCAATCAATAAACTAGACGGCTTATATTACTCTATTGCTAAGCAAATAGGGGTCCATGAGAATGAATTTGTGCTATTATACGCCCTTTCAGACAGGAAACCACATACACAACGCCAAATCTGTGATGAATGGCAGGTACCTCGCACAACGATCAACTCAGTCACTCGGAAATTTGTAAAGTTAGGATATATAGATCTTGTTCCTACCGGTCATAAAGAAAAGGAATTATCGTTAACAGAAACTGGAAATGACTATCTTACAACCATCTTTTCAGATGTTTTCGCCGCTGAAAGTGATGCATTTAGATCCACTTTAGAGCCATGTGTAGACATTGTGACACATGTCATTTCAGAATTTGTCGTATCTCTTGAAACATCACTGAACAATATCAAACAGGAGAAGGTAAAAAAAAATGAAAATGAATGAACTCATCTTCGAACCCGTCATTGAATCCGGATTAACGTCGTTTAAAAAGAGACTCCAGCATGCATTTTCTCTAGCCATAATAGTCATGGATGAAGATGCTTCTGACAAGCTTATTCCACCCGACCAAGATATTGAGAGAAATTTTTATAGCAAAGGAGCAGAAACTTATAACATCTACAAGAGCGGCCATCGTATCGGCGGCGTTATTGTGTCTATTAATGACGTAACAAACCATAATCATTTGGACTTTTTCTTTATCGAACCAGAACATCACAGCAAGGGCATTGGTTTTGAAGTGTGGCAAGCAATCGAAGAAAAATATCCCAATACTCTAGTCTGGCAAACTGGTACACCTTACTTTGAAAAGAGAAACATCCACTTTTACGTGAATAAATGCGGCTTTCAAATCAATGCATTTTACAATGAACACTATCCAGATCCCCATTTCCAACATGAAGACCCTTCAGATGATCATGATGGGTTTGATGATGGGTTCTTTAATTTTATAAAGATCATGAAATCCAACAATCATAAATAGATAAACTGCATAAAAGAGGCCCATTACCCCCATTTAATACAACTTGGAGTATAAGATCATACTTCACACTTATAAGGAGAATACTATGTTAAAAGTTATTTATTTAAGAAGCTTCTTTTCGGAAGAAGCTGTAAACACTGGGCGTCAAAAGGAATTGGATATTGCAAAAGGTCTCGCAGTTATTTTTATGATATGGCAACATATTCTTGGTGTATTTGAAGTACCAACCTATAGTGCTTTTGAGGATTTCGCTGTCAGTATTTTAGGCTCTCCTTTTGCTGCTCCTGTCTTTATGTTTACTATGGGGATGGGCATTACCTATTCCCGTAAGAACCACCCATCTGATTTATTTAGTAGAGGATTACATCTCTTTGTTATTGGATTTGTTCTGAATGTCTGCAGGTGGATCATCCCTGAAACAATACGAACATTTATTGCTGGAGACGCATTCAATATGACTGCACTTCATAACTTTTTTATGATGGATATTCTCCAATTCGCAGCTTTGGCATTTATTTTTATTGGCATTGTCAAGAAATTAAATATTCCTTCCACAGCCGTTATTGTCATCGCCCTCATTTGTTCACTCTTAGGAGATATTTTTTTGTTCAAATCAGACAATTTTCTCATTGCTGATATCGTTGGTCTAATCATACCGACAAATGGCAATGTGACCTTTCCATTTGTGAATTGGATTATTTTTGTTGTCTCAGGGTTTTATTTTGCTCACTTATATCGGTATTTAAAAGATAAAAAAGGCTTCTTCTTTAAGGTCACACCACTCGCCCTCGCCATCTCATTAACCTATATCGCTTATTGTTTTATCGCTAAAAAGGGTATGTTTGTTGATGAACATTCATTCTTCTTTATGACATTCACAGGTATGATTTTTAACATTATCTTGGTAATAGGATGGATCGGACTACTCTATTTATTATTTAATCAAACCAAAGGTCCAGTGATAGCCTTCATGACTGGCTTAAGCAAAAATATAAATTCAGTCTATGTCATCCAATGGACCATTATCGGATTCTTATCAACAATTTTTTCCATTTCTCTATCGCACTTCACAGAAATCATCCTTCTTGTTTCAATACTACTGACTTCTTATGGCTTAAGTTTCGTATGGTTAACAATAAAAAAAAGTAAAAAGCAACTGCACTGAACGCTCATTCACTTCATTAGTAATATACACTTGTTCCTATAATAGTGCGTGGATATTTCCACAATTAAAAGCCACTGAATGTGCAATATAACACTCAGTGGCTTCATACTCATTGATATGACTTTGTTTTATCTTCTTTCTAACTTCACTACCGACTCCACATGCACCGTATGCGGGAACATATCCACCGGAGTGACCTCCACGGTTCTGTACCCGCCATCCTCCAGCACCCGCAAGTCCCGGGCCAGTGTCGACGGGTTGCACGACACGTATACTACCCGCTCCGGCTTCATTAGCAAGATGGTCTCCAAGAGGCGCGGGTCGCAGCCCTTGCGCGGGGGATCGACGACGATGACGTCCGGGGTGATGCCCTGCTCTTTCCAGGCAGGGATGACATCCTCTGAGGCACCAACTTCAAACTTCACATTGCTCATGTTGTTAAGCTTCGCGTTCGCGCGGGCATCCTCTATAGCTTCAGGCACAATTTCCACCCCGTAGACCTGGTCTGCATGCTGGGCCAGGAACAGCGAGATGGTTCCGATGCCGCAGTAGGCATCAATTACAGTCTCGCTTCCGGTTAACGCAGCGTATTCCAGGGTTCTGCCGTACAGTACCTCGGTCTGGACCGGGTTCACCTGGTAGAAGGAACGCGCTGAGATAGCGAACTGCACATCTCCGATATAATCGTAGATGACATCGCTGCCCCATAAGACGCGGGTATCGTTACCGAAGATTACATTAGTCTTCTGGGTGTTAATGTTCTGGCAGATGCTCGCCACTTCAGGAAGCTGCTCACGGATACTGCCGAGCCAGGCATCCAGATGCGGGATATCCCGGCCATTCGTAACCAGCACCAGCATCATCTGGCCGGTGCGGAAGGCCTTCTTCACCACAACGTGGCGCAGCAGCCCGCGGCCGGTCTCTTCGTCATAGGCGGTAATGCCAAGCTCACGGCCAAGGCTCTTCACGGCAGCAACGACCTTGTCATTGTCTTCATGCTGAATCAGACAGGTCTCCATGTCGATGATCCGGTGACTGCCGCGTGCGTAGAATCCGCCGACCAGACCGCCGTCGGTCACGCCAATCGGCACCTGAGCCTTGTTGCGGTAACGCCAAGGCTCGTCCATGCCAAGGGTAGGCAGGACAACGATTCCTTCGTTCAGGGAATCCGCAGCCATTGTACTTGCCACATTAGCACCTGCACCCGGAGACCCTGCAGCACCTGCGTTTGGCACACCCGCAACCTGCAGCTTCCCGATCCGCTCCAGGTTGTCCACCACCAGCTGCCGTTTCCACGCCAGCTGGGCGGTATAATCCATATGCTGCAGCTGGCAGCCGCCGCATTGATCATAGATCGGGCAAGGCGGCCCTATACGGTCGGGGCTAGCCTGTACCAGCTCCATCAGCTTGGCATAGCCATACTGCTTCTTGGTCTTCAGCACTCTGGCGCGGACCTTCTCACCGGGGAGAGCGCCCTGCACAAAAAGGGTAAAGCCCTCTACGCGGCCTACCCCTTCACCTTCATGGGTCATGCCGATAATATCGAGCAGGACCTCATCATTCTTAATCACTGGCAGTCCGGCGACAGAGGCCGGTCCTTGTTCCCGGCGGCTTGCGCTGCGCCCGCTGCGGTGTTTACTCATGTGTATAGGTTCACTTCTTTCATTATCTTCACTATTAATCTTGTTAATTATTCTGCGCGAAGATCCGCAGATGATGCGGCAGAATACTGAAATTGCCCGGCAGCGTGCCGCCGAGTTCGCCGTCCAGGTTAAGCAGGACGTGGCCGGGAGAAGTAACCTCCATTGCATCGGTGCGGAAATGGATGACCTTCTTGTCATTCAGATGATCGCCGCGGATCGTAAGCCGGACCAGCCGGATGAATTCGGCCAGGTTGCATTTCTTGACGGCAATTACATCGAGCAGGCCGTCATCAATTCTGGCCCCCGGAGCCAGCTTCTCGAAGCCGCCGACGGAGTTCGTATTGGCGATCAGGAAGAGCATGAACTCGTCATGGATCATCTCTTGGCCGTTCGCGCGGATGTACAGCTCCTGCGGAGCAAGGCTGGCCATCTTCTCTATACCCTTCAGGTAATAGGCAAGCTGGCCCATCATGGTCTTCAGCTTACTGGGAACCTCATAGGTAAGCTCCGTCAGCTGGCCGCCGCCGGCTATATTAATGAAATAACGGTCATTGGCTTTGCCGAGGTCAATCAGGCGCGACTCCTGGCGCAGAATCAGGTCGCAGGAATCCTCCCAATTCTTCGGAATGCCCATAGCCCTGGCAAAATCGTTGGTAGTCCCGAGCGGTAACAAGCCGAGCGGGGGAAGGTTAGGCTTCTCAGCCATCCCGTTGATTACTTCATTGAGCGTACCGTCGCCTCCGGCAGCTATGATCAGATCATACGTACCGCGCTCTACAGCCTCAGCTGCGGCTGCTGTGGCATCGCCCTCTCCGGTTGTTGCATGACAGGAGGCTTCAATGCCGCCAACATCCAGCCGGTCTAAAATATCGGCGAGTCGTCTTTTCATTTCTTCCCGACCAGAAGTGGGATTATAAATCAATCTCGCAGTTTTCATTACCGGAACGCCACCTGTTTATATAATGGATAACCTTACTGATTATACCCAATTCAGGACCCCACAAGCAATGTCAGGGAGCTTCAGAGGATTATATTTATACTCCCGCGCAGCGCTGGAGACCCCTCAGCCCGGCAGAAAGTATAGATATATGTATGCGGCGGCTGCCAAAATAAATACTGGACGCATTCTATTTTTTCTACGGTGACTATTTGGACTTTCTGCCACTGCCCGCCCCCAGATTTCTTGATTTTTTGTTATTTTCTAACCCCGGCCCCGCAGACGCTGTAGCGCCGCCTCGACCTGCCGTTCAATCCAGCGCGGCAGCAGCGGATGCGGCAGCAGGGTCTGGCCGGAGTAGGCATAACTGAGCCCTTCCAGCCGCTGCGGGATAACAGCCTTGGTGAAATACCCCTCACTTAAAAAGAGCGGAGCCACCAGTACATCATGGCCCTGCTCCTGCCAATACTCCACTTTGCTTCTTACGCTGTCCGGATTCAGCAGCCCGTAATCGGCCGCAGCCAGCCCGCTTATGTCCCGTACCCGCGCCGCGAGTGAGGAGATCCCCTGCTCCCAGCGTTGCCGGAAGCCCTCATGAATGCTGCCGTGTCCGACGAGCAGCAGGGTCTCCCGCTCGGGATGCTTCGAGAGTCCACGGAGCTTATCCCAGATCATCTGGGCAATGTCCGGATCGTCGTCAACCGGATAGCCGTAATGAATCCGCGCTGTGACCCTGAACCGCTCCAGATCCGTCTCCCGTTCCGGAACCGGCTTAGCACCCAGTGCATACTCTATCTCATCGATATGCGTACTGCCGGAAGAAACAAACAAGGGGATCACAATAATATCTGTGACCCCTGCACGTTCCAGCTCGTCTATACCGTCTTGGATCAATCGCCCTTCTACCAGCTCCAGGAAAGATACCGCCACGGGAATCTCTTCCCCCAGCGATAAATGACTCACGGCTTCCTCTACGATCGACACCCAGGTCTTATCGCGGGAGCCGTGGCTGATCATCAGCACACCCGGCTGCATCAGTTATCGTCCCAGACGTTCCAGCGTGAGCTTGTAACCGTCATTGCCGTAGTTCAGGCAGCGCTTCACACGGGAGATTGTTGCTGTACTGGCACCTGTTTCTGCTTCAATTTGATTGTATGTAGACCCTTTGCCCAGCATCCGCGCGACTTCAAGGCGCTGCGAGAGCGATTGAATTTCGTTCACTGTGCACAAATCATCAAAGAACACATAACATTCTTCCATATTTTTCAATGTTAAAATAGCCTCAAATAATTGATCGATACTTTTATCGTTTAGCTTCTTAAGCTGCATCGTTTATCATCCCCTAAAAGTTTGGTCCATACAAAATGGATACTCGGAAGCATAAATTTAATGTGACTATCTTGCCTCTACTATATTGCACTGGAGCACATTTTTCAAGCATTAACGGTTTCACGCTGTAAAGAACGAAAATAATGGACAAACGTCCACCCCGGGCGCACATCGCTCATGGGGCTAACGGCCCTTTTCCCTAGCTTCATAGGATTTACCGCCTTAACTATAGTACTACAAAACCTCACGAAATCAAGCATGGACACGGTTTCTTCACTTCCAGAGGGTACTTGTAGGCATTCGCCCTTTTCCGCTAGTATCCCGGTTACCCGGGCATTCGTCTATACCGTATGTTCGCCCATGACATACAGTATAGCAAACCACTAACGAAGGAATGTGATATTATGCCTGAGCATTACTATAATCATTCCCGCAGGGAAGGGCGTTCACTGGCTGAGCCGTACAATCTGTCACCCTATCCGGGCCTCACTTCCTACGCCCCTGCCCCGCTTCCCGGAGAACCCGGAATACTGCCTGCCTTGGGTGCTGAAGCTGCCGATACCGCACTTGTTGTGCCCGCTGCCGAAGCTGCTACTGCGAAGGCCGGGGGTCTGCTGGGCGGGCTGGGCAACCTCGGGAGTCTGGCGAATATGGAGCAGATCAAGGGAATTGTCGACCGGATGGGCGGGATTGACGGGATCGTCAACTCCATGGGCAAGGTACAGAAGGTCATGCAGGGATTTTCACAGATGGCTCCCATGGTGAAGCTCGTGATGGGCGGATTCGGCAAAGGCAAGGGAAACGCAGCGGGAGCACTTGCGGCGGAAGAAGATGCGGCACTGTATACCCCCAAACGGCGCAAAAAAAGACGCCCAACCACGCAGCGCCGCAAAAATACCTCCAAGAGCCGCAAAACCGGGGCCCCTTCCTCTGTTAAGCGCCGTCGTTCTTAAGCGGCGGCGTTTAACACGCCTTGTCTGTCTGCTGCGAGGCCGCTGTATTCCAAGAATACCCGTGCGTCGTCAGCCATAACCATTCTTTTATACCGCTGCTCCTTGTCCGGTTCTCTGCACGGTCTCACTTAAACCAGCCGCTCCGCCGGAACCATCTGAACATTCCAACTCCCAGCACCAGCATCAGCACCAGCACCGCGAAATAACCATAATCCCAATCCAGCTCCGGCATCACCCTGAAGTTCATCCCGTATATTCCGGCGATCAGCGTCAGCGGCATAAATACGGTAGTAATCACCGTCAGTGTCTTCATAATGGAATTCATCCGGTTGGAGTTGAGCGAGATGTAGCTGTCACGCAGATCGGCGGTCATTTCCCGGTCAACTTCAATCATGTCGGTCAGCTTCAGCAGATGATCATAAATATCACCGAAGTAGATCCGTTCTTCCCCGTTGCTCTGCACATGCTGCGAGTTGACGATCCGGTACATCAGATCACGCATCGGCACGATGGTCCGGCGCAGCTTGAGCAGTCTTCCGCGCACGTTGAACACCTGGCTCATCAGCTCTTCCACCGATTCACTGTCGCTCTTGCTCTCCAGATCTGCCAGTTCATCCTCCAGGGTGTACAGCGAAGGGAAATACCTGTCGACCAGCTTGTCCATTACGGTGTAAGCAGCAGCCATCGGCCCGCCCGACCAGCCCTTACGGCTATGAATTTCAGCTTGGACCATCTGCCACGCTTCCTCCATTTCCGATTTATTCTGGTGATGGTAGGAAACGAGGAATTTTTTGCTGAGAAAAAGATCGACCTCTTCCGCCTCCAACGTACGCTCATTAAGCGCATGCAGCACGAAGAACTGCACTTCCTCGTAATAATCCAGCTTCGGTCGCTGCAGCACATGCATACAGTCTTCAATGGCCAGCGGGTGAAAATGAAAATAAGTGTCCAGCAGCAATGTTTCTTCTTCCGTAGGCATGGCAAAATCCGCCCAAATCCAGGCATAGTTATCCAGCACTATACTCTGAAGCGGCAGGTCAGTCAGCACCTCACCCTTATGCGTTACCGCAAGCGTTCGTATCATATATGAGTCCTCCACCTTATCCTGCTATCCGCATGGCAACAGCCCGTTGCCTGTCGGCCTGCTACTATTGTAACGCATGAGGCCTACTATTATGAAACTTCTGCATCGTTCCCGGTTCCTGCTATCAATCTCAAAAAAATAACCGCCAGTCCGCTGGGCAGCGGTTCCGGAGGTTTATTCCTTGCTTCATTTTCCGTATCCATTCCGCTCTAGCGGCCCATCCCCTCCAGCACTTCCAAATGAAGCACCTGCAGGAACTTCTTGATGTTCACCTTCACCTTGCCGGTGTCTCTCCCCTGTTCAATCTCTTTCATCTTCAGGCGTACTTCTTCAAAGTCGAAATACAGCGGCGCATAATGCTCGAACTTCGGATTGCCGTAATCCGTCAGACCGATGGAAGCAAGGTTCGCCAGTCCGGCAGCCAGCGCGCGGCGCAGACGCTGTTCAATCGCTTTGACTTCCTTGGCAGCATCGGCTGGCACCGGTTTATATGTAGCGGCTGCCATTTCATACAACTCCTTGAGCGGCGGAAGGCTCCCGCTGTTCCCCCCCGCCACCACCAGTTCCATGATCGTGATAATATCCCGGCTGCCATTCTCCGAGATCATTCCCATATTCATCAGAATCGGCTGGATAATCTCCTTGACGGAGCGTTTGCCGGACGGCATCTGCGGCATTCCGAACTGCAGCCCCTCCAGCTTGCCTAGCGTCAGCTTAATCTCATCCAGATAACGGCCCATCGCATAACGTTCATTCACCTTGTACAGCACAGATTCGACTTCAATCTTATTGATCGGCTTGCGGATGAAGAACTCGATCCCGCTTTTATAGGCGCGGCTGACCATATCCCCGTTCTCAATCTGTGAGATCATCACGAACTTGGAACGGCAGCCCTGCGCCTGCAGGGATATGATCGTCTCAATACCATCCTGGTCCGGCATCAACAGATCCATCAGCACAATATCCGGCGTCTCGCTCAGGATCAGGGCTACCCCCTCCTGCCCGCATTCCGCCGTACCCACCACTTCGCCAAGTCCGCTATCCTCAATAATATGCTGCAGCATTCTTCTTGCCGACGCGTCGTCATCTACAATACAGAAAGAAAGTGGCATTCTCTATTCCTCCTTCCGCAGCTTTGCGCTCGGCACAATAATCTGGAACATGGCCCCTCCGGCATGTGACACCGGCTGAACGGTAATCGTTCCCTCGAACATATTCACTATATCCCGTACATGAGAGAGTCCAATCCCAGTAGCGGCGATTCCCTCTTCATCGAATTTCGTAGTAAAACCCGGCTCGAACAACAGCTCCAGGTCGCGTTTATGAATCCCTGCCCCGCTATCGGTCACTGTAAAAATGGTCATGCCGTCTTTCTCATAGGCATCCAGGTTGATGCTGCCTTTACGTTTGATGACTTCCACCGCATTGGCAGTGAGGTTGTTAAGCAGAGTCAGCAGAGGAATATAACTGTCGGTTGTGTAATCGGAGGTAATATGAATATGAAAATTGACCTGCTTGCCCAGCATTTCGGCGTATTTGGCATTGCTCTTGACCGTGAACCGCAGAATTCCCGATAACGGCATATCACCGGTAACCTCGCGCTCCACCAGCTTCACAAGCCCGGCCAGAATCCGCTGGGAATCCTTCTTCACCTCATGGATCTGCTGGGTGATATCCAGCACCTGGCGGCTATACGGCTCCGGTCCTTCCCCGGCCTTCAGATTGCGGTACAGCTCGAAGCTGTTTAGAGTCACATTCTCCAGCGTTCCGATCGACTTCTTGAGATAGAATACTTCCCCGTACAGGCCGGAGCCGAAGCCGAGCATCTGCTCGATCCGTTCGTTCTGTTCACGCGCCCTGATCCGCATCTGGCTGACGGAGATACTGCTGTATACCCCCGTCGTGAAATACGTACGCAGGACAGCGATCGCCATCAGATACGTCCATTCGTTCAGCCGGAAGGAGGCCGAATCCAGTACAATCAGCCGGGTCAGCAGCTCCATTTCATTCGACAAGAGATCGATTACCGCGGCAACAGCGCCCAGCACCAGCGGATGGAAGGTATCCAGCCGGCTTTTGATGGCATGCATCAGCATGGCGAACACAATATAATAGACCATCGCGGAGAAATGACTGTTCAGGCTCTGCTCAAACGTCAGTCCGCTTCCTTCTACTGCATCCATTGCGGTCCGGAACAGCAGGACGACCACACCCGTAGCAATGCCTGTACTGATATACGGCAACTGCCTCATTAAAAGCAAAAACAGCAGAAAAGCGCTGCTGCCCATAGCAATCCGGAAGATGTCGCCATCAAACGGATTTATTTTGAATTCACCGGCCACAGCGGTAACGACCGCTACCAGCAGAATCTCTGCAACTCTCATTCTCAGAATAGATTGTCCCATCGCCACTGCTCCTGCCTAGAGATGTTGACAACTATAGTATCATACCCGCACTTTATTTTATACGGTTTTGCCCCGAACCCGCTCGATTTATGCTGTTTTGTTCTCAAGTCTTCTGGAGAGCATGGACAGCAGGAAGTTTACGGTGAAATAGATCAGTGCCACAAGCGCGAGCGTCGGTATAGCATAGCCATAGCTGTGCCCGATTACGATATTCGCATTGTGCATCAGCTCCGGCAATGAAATGACTACCGCGAGTGAGGTGTCCTTCAGCAGCGAAATGAACTGGCTGACCAGTGGCGGAACCATACGACGCAGTCCCTGGGGGAGCACGATATGCCACAGAGTCTGAAAATTACTGAGACCGGAGGAACGTGCAGCCTCAATCTGCCCTTTATCAATGGACGTCAACCCGCCCCGTACAATCTCAGCGATCATCGCCGCCTCGAATATCGTTAGTGCAGCAATCGCCGCCGTAATCAGTCCAAGCTTAATTCCTACCTCCGGCAAGGCGAAGCGGATGAAGAATATAATCAGCAGCAGCGGCAGATTACGGATCAGCTCGACCAGGTAGAACATCACCGGAGACAATACCGGCACTTCTGAATAACGGATGACTCCAATAATACAGCCAATGACAAAACTCAGAATGATCGATACAAAGGCAACGATCAGCGTAATATACAGTCCGTCCAGCAAAAACTTCAAATTATCGGCGGAGTATGCACCAATAAAATCCATGATATCCCTCCTTTATGCTTTGAGTGGCTTCTTAATATTTGCGCTGCAGTCTGCGTTCCCACACGCGTACGCCGTAGCTGAGCGGAAGGGTAAGTACCAGATAGAACAACGCCACGAAGATGTAGGTGTCGAAGGTACGGTAAGTCTCTGTTGAGATACTGTCCGCGAAATACATCAGATCAAGGCCGGCTACCAGCGTCAGCACCGAGGAGTTCTTGATCAGGTTGATGAACTGATTGCCGAGCGGCGGGATGACCAGCTTAATCGCCTGCGGCAGGATGATATGCAGCATCGTCTGTATGTAGCTTAGGCCGGATGAACGTGATGCTTCCATTTGTCCCTTGGGAACAGCCATGATTCCGGCGCGGATCGCTTCGGCGATGAAGGCCGAGGTGTATACCGCAAGTCCGATCGTTCCCGCCTTGAAGCCGTCCAGCGTAAAGCCCAGAGCAGAAGGTCCATAATAGAAGATGTACACTACAAGCAGCAGCGGGATATTGCGGATGAACTCCACATACGCCGTTCCGAACCAGCGCAGCGCTCTCACAGTAGTAATGCGGAAGACCGCAATCACTGCTCCGATCAGGAAGCTGCCGATCAGGGCCAATACACTGGACATCACAGTGCCGTAGAACCCTTCCATATACAACCCGAAATAATCCGTTAATATTGAAAATTCCATTGATTTCACCTGCCTTTGCCCAAAGATGAGTTCGTAGTTCGTTCTTGCTCTACATAGGAATCCTTCCTATAAACAAGTAGAAACGGCAGTGCCATCCTTATGGGATGGCATCCGTTTCTGCGAGTAATATAAGGCAGGTTGTGAAGTAAGCTGGAGCTTAGAACATGCTTATTTCGCTGGAGCTTTACCAATCCATTTCGTATAAATGGCATCATACTCACCGTTTGCTTTCAGTTCAGCCAGTGTATCATTCACGGCTTTAACTACATCGGTGTTGCCCTTTTGAACTGCAATGCCGTAAGGCTCATCGGTGAACGGCTCGCCTACAACTTCATAGCCCGGGTCCTGCGAAGCCATACCGTACAGAATCGCATCATCCGTAGTCAGTGCATCGCCTTGGCCGGCCTTCAGGGCGCTGAATGCATCCTGATAGTTATCGAATTCAAGCACGGTTACACCCGGCACTTTTTCTTTGATATTCTTAATGGAGGTTGCGCCCTTGGAGCCCAGGATCTTCGTATCCTTCGTTACGTCATCCAGTCCGGTAATCGGGCTGCCCTTCTTCACCAGCAGGGATTGGCCTGCCTGGAAATAGACGTCGGAGAAATCAACTTCCTTCTTGCGTTCTTCAGTGATGGTCATTGTAGCTACAACCATATCGATTTCGCCGTTATTCAGCATCGGAATACGTGTCTTGGAGGTAACTTCCTTCAGCTCAATCGCGTTCTCGTCACCCAGAATTTTTTTGGCGATGGCTTTGGAGATATCAATGTCGAAGCCCTCTACGTTGCCGGATGCAGGGTCCTTCAGACCGAACAGGCGGGTGTCGTACTTCACGCCTACGAGCAGCTTGCCGCGTTCCTTGATCTTGGCAATCGCCTCAGAGTCAGTAGCCGTTCCTGCAGCAGCGTCATTCCCTCCGGCATTGTTCTTGGCATTGTTGTTGCCGCAGCCGGCAATCACGAGCATAGCCGCAATCATCAGTACACTTAACATTTTGAAGCTTTTTGACATTTTCATTTCTGTTCCTCCCCTGAATCCTATATATTTGTTTAATGACTTAATACACGGCTGAGAAACGTTCGTGTCCGGTCTTCACGCGGACTGGCGAAGAATTGCTCCGGCTCCGCTTCTTCCACGATCTGTCCCTGATCCATGAAGATTACCCGGTCGGCCACCTCGCGGGCGAAGCCCATCTCATGGGTAACGACAACCATCGTCATGCCTTCGCGGGCCAGAGTCCGCATAACATCGAGTACTTCCCCGACCATTTCCGGGTCAAGCGCCGAGGTCGGCTCATCGAACAGCATAATCTTCGGCTTCATCGCCAGCCCCCGGGCAATCGCCACACGCTGCTGCTGTCCGCCGGACAGCTGTGAAGGATAGGACTGTGCTTTATCGGCAATCCCGACCTTTTCCAGATAATACATTGCCGTCTTCTCGGCTTCCGCTTTGCTTAGCCCAAGCACCTTAACCGGCGCGAGTGTGATATTATCGATTACTTTTTTATGCGGGTACAGATTGAAATGCTGGAAGACCATTCCGATTTCTTTGCGCAGCTTGTTGATATCTGTCTTGCGTTCATTTACAGTTATACCGTCAACGGTCAGTCCGCCGCTCGTAATAGTCTCCAGTCGGTTAATGCAGCGCAGCATAGTGCTCTTGCCGGAGCCGGAAGGACCGACTACGACAACCACTTCCCCTTCCTGAACATGCAGGTCAATGGCTTTCAGTACATGGAAATGTCCGTAATGTTTGTCTACCTGATGAAAGTCGATCAACGACAGGGCCTCCTTTGTATATCATTATGTGTTTGTCAGCTATGGTAACACTTAAAACACACCTTACTTTAAAGACTACCGAAAACTACAAAAAACTACGAAAACCTTTAATCGCTCATGTCATTTTCTTTTCTAAATGTGACGTATTTCATTTTCTTTTTACGCCTATTAATGTTTTTTATCAGTTCGCTGTAACTTATTGTGACATTCCTCTCTTGAAAAACCAAAATACTCCCCGCAAAATCAAGAAAAGCCGGAAACACAAAAAAAGCTGGAAACACAAAAAAAGATGTCCGCAGCCATTCGTGGCTTCCGCGACATCTTGTACGGGCAATCTATTCAATTCAAGTCTAGAAAAAGAGTTTGAAGATTACTCCCGCCAGCACTGCGCTGATCGGAATGGTAATAAACCAGGTCACCACGATACGTCCGGCTACTCCCCATTTCACGGCGGAGAAGCGTTTGGCTGAGCCTACCCCGAGGATTGCAGAGGTAATGGCATGTGTCGTACTTACCGGCAGATGAAGCAGTGTAGCTGTGAAGATAACGGACGCGGCCGAAATATCTGCTGCGAAGCCGTTAATCGGTTCAATTTTGAAAATTTTGGTACCCATGGTCTTAATGATCTTCCAGCCGCCGATGGACGTTCCGAGCGCCATGGATGTTGCCGCTGCAATCTTAACCCAGAGTGGTACATGCATAGTGTCGAGCCGTCCCGATGTTACGAGGGCAAAGGTGATAATCCCCATCGCCTTCTGGGCGTCATTCGTACCATGTGTGAAGGATTGGAGCGCCGCCGTAATGATCTGCATGGAACGGAAACCCTTGTTCACGGTATGCGGACTGCGCTTTGCAAAGATCCACTTTAGAATCATCATCACAACATAACCGATGGCAAATGCGATCAGCGGGGAGAAGATCAGCCCCTCCACAATCTCAATGAAGCCATGCCATTTCACATTCTCCGAACCTGCACCTACATATACCGCTCCGGCCAAAGCTCCGATAAGCGCATGGGAGGACGATGATGGAATCCCGAGCCACCAGGTTACCAGATTCCAGATAATCGCCGCAATGAGCGTCGCAATAAGAATATCTATCCCGTTATCCAGGAGTGCCGGGTCAGCAATGCTGCCGCCGATCTTCTTCGCTACGCCTTCAAACATCAGCGCACCGATAAAGTTCATACTTGCTGCCATCATAATGGCTGTACGCGGCTTCAGCGCGCGTGTAGAGACTGAGGTAGCGATTGCGTTGGCTGTATCATGGAAACCATTGATAAAGTCAAACGCCAGCGCAAGAAATATAACAAAACCTAGTACATATATAGATGTATCCATATTTCAGAGCCCCTTATGAATTGCGCATGATGATCGATTCCAGCATGTTGGCTACGTCTTCACATTTATCCGTGGTCGTCTCCAACCGCTCGTACAATTCTTTGCGCTTAATCAGTTCAATCGGGTCTTTTACAGTTTCGAACAGGGCCTTCGTACAGATACGAAGCACTTCATCGCCTTGGTTCTCCAGATCATTCAGACGGATCGTGTATTCACGGATCGCCAGCAGCTTCTTCTGGGAGAGCAAATGAACCGCTTTTTGGATTTCATACGCACTTTGGCGCAGAATTTCCGCGAACTGGACGATATACTCATCCGCATCCAGCAGGTTATACATATAGAAACGCGAGGCAGAAGCCTCCAGACCATCAATAACATCATCCATGCTTGTGATCAGGTCCATGATGTCGTCACGTTCCAGCGGCGTAATAAAAGTTTTGTTCAGTTCCTTGATGACGGTGTGCGTGTAGGTATCGCACTGGGATTCGTATTTCTTCATCACCCCGGCGAAATTCTCAACATTGTCCTGGAGAGTCGAAATATTCTGAGCGAAGTAATCTGCCGCCTGAACAATGGTATCCGCCATGTTTTCCAGCGTCTCAAAGAATATATCCTTTTTTCTCAACTTCATTAGCTTTAAACCCCTTTACATAAAATTGCCGTGAAAACGTGAAGCCACCCAAATGTAAACAGCATGAAAATGAATGACAACCCTTGTTATCTTATCATATCAATAGAATGGATAGAAGTAAAAAACCGAACTTTTTTACACTATAATAACAATTCCCTGTAATTGCGAAAATAATCATATGAACGGTTAATTATCCGGTGCTTATCAGGTGGGACTAGGTGCCAGCGCATAATCGACATGGCTGCCGAAGGATGGACTGTTCGGTACAATCAGAATATGCGTTATGCCGGGGTACATCAGCGCTTCCCTGCCGTCTTCTTTCACGAACCGGATGATGTCTCCGGGCCTGCGCGACCATTTGCCGGGAATCGCTACTCCGCGCTGAAACAGCAGCGCTTCCCCGCCCAGCTCCACATCCACCTGCAGCCTGCCGACATCATCGAGCACCTTATGGTCAGAGCCCATTACGATTACGTTCGCCGCTGCCACCGGACTGTTATTATTCAGATCCAGATGCGGTTTGCCGTTCACCCAGCGGACATAGGTGCGCTGCTCAGCATTATATTTATACCCCACCGTATAGCTCTTCAGCAGGAAGCTTACATTGAATTCCAGCGCGGGCTTCCCCTCAGTAGGCGCATAATCCGGATCTGTGAAAAGCAACCCGGGAACCTCCACACTTTCGGCAAATCCCAGCTTCCCTGCACCTTCCCGCAGCTTGGCGGCATTGCTGTATAGATTATGCGGGGCTTTGCGCTCCTTGTCCCGCCAGAAGTAGGCACCTGCACGGCCGATCTCGTCCATGTCCTCCTTCTTCTGCTTCTGCAGAATGGCGTAAGCCGCCGGACTGCCTCCCGCATGCACAGTCACACCGCCGTAGCTCTCGCCAATGTCGAGCAGATAAGGGCGGATACTGCGGATCGGGCCGATCTTCACCACCCCGGTATGACTCTGGAAGATTCCGATCAGCCGGGTAATTCCGCCCTCCGCCAGTACTTCGTAGAGGATATCCGCTTCGCTGACTCCGGATTGCGGCCGGGCAGCCGGGGCATTATTGATCATGACTGCGAGCGGCCGGGGCAGCGTTCCGTCCGTAGCCGGAAGCCCCGTTAATCCGGATACTATTCCCGCTGCAGGCGCTATTGTCGGAGTGGGCTGCGCAGCTTCTGTCGGCTGGGGTTCAGCAGTAGCTGCTACTGTAGTCGGCACTGGAACCGTTACTGCATTCTCTGTCCCGCAGGCGGAGAGCAGGGCGGCAGCAAGGACGAAGACTGATATAGGACGGGCTGAAGACCGGTTTATCGTCATAAACTTGTTGTTCCTCCTAAAGTTTTGTATGTAAGCTTTCTTTCATTTAATCATAGCTGGCAGAGTTTGTCTTGAGCACACCGGAAAATCTGCATACAAAAAAGGATACAGCCATTAGAGCGGCTGTATCCTGCATTTATTTGTGTATTAGTCGACCATCCAGCAGTTTAAGCTTAGGGTACCGTATTGATAGGCCTGAATCATTAATTGCGCCCGTTTGCCCTCATCGGCTGTACCCATTACATAGAAGAGCGGTACGAAATGTTCCTTACCGTAAGTGGGAACGGCCTCCCGCACATGCGGAGCCTGCTTCTCAAAAGCAAAAAGTGAAGCCAGATCCCATGCTTCGAGCCGCTCAGCGATCCAGGCATCGAAGTCGAGCGCCCAAGGCTCGGGCTGATCATCCTGCTTCAGCAGCCTGAGATTGTGGACCAGTCCTCCGCTTCCGATCAGGAGGATTCCTTCATCGCGCAGCGGAGCCAGCATCCGTCCGATATTGTACTGCTCCTCGGGAGAACGCATCGAATCGACGGACAAGGCTACGACCGGAATGTCGGCCTGCGGGAACATTTTCTTCAGAATAACCCAGACCCCATGGTCAAGGCCCCGGCCGAGTATAGGCTGATGACAAAGATTACTATCCTTGAAGAGTGCAGATATCCTGCTGCTTAACGCGGGATCGCCCGGGGCCGGGTAGGCCAGCTTATACATTTCTTCCGGAAAACCATAGAAATCATGCTGCGTTTCATGCTGTGCGTCCACTGTAATCAGCTGCTTGGGACTGTCCCAGTGCGCCGAGAAAACTACAATGCCGCGGGGCTTCCCCAGATCAGAACCCAGCCGCTCCAGGAAACGAGTGTATTCGTTATCCTCGAGAGCCAGCAGCGGAGAGCCATGCGCAATAAAGAAGGCCGGTAATTTCATAGGGTGCTAACCTCCATAACCCAGTATATGGTCTGCCCCTTTATTTTACCGCTTATTCTTGGGTATTGCACGCATGGGGTATTATCCTATATCATCCAATTCTGCCATTCTTCCTGCAGATGCTCCTGCTGATTCATCCAATCCCGGGTGCGCTTAAGCACCTGCTCCTGTGCCGGACCTGACGAGAAGGTATGATCGCCCTGGAAAATAATCTCCTTGTCGCAGCGGCCTTCAGGACGTGTCCAGAACAGCTTCTGGTAGAGGAAGGCATAGTCAACGGGAATAACATCATCGGAGGTTCCGTGGATGACCAGCACATCACCGCTGAATTTCCCGGCCTCCTGGAAGGGCTGGAACGCTGCCAGTGAGTTGAAGTATACCGGGGTGAACGAATAGCCGGAATAATCGGCTGAGCCGCTCTTCACCGACCGGTCATAGGCTTCCCTTCCGACAATCTTTACGATATCATTGAACGGATAACCAACCGCAGACCACAGCACTAGGTTCTTCACCCGCCGGTCACGGACACCGGTCAGCAGCGCTACTGCACCGCCCAGACTATGTCCGATCAGCGTCACACGCTGCGGGTCCACATCGGCCGAGCTGATGCCGTAATCCAGCACCGCCCGGGTCTGGCTGATCATCGACTCCATATCTTCGCTCCCGTAATTACCGCTGCTCTCCCCGCAGCCTACGTAGTCAAAGCGGATAACCATATAGCCATCCTGCGCCAGCTCACGGGCTGCCTTAACGAAGATCCGGTCTACACCAATCCGGCTGCCCACGAAGCCGTGGCAGATCACTGCAAGCGGCACCCGGTTCTTGCACCGTCCGGTGCCTGCCTTGTCTGCGGATGGATAGTGGATGCTCGCTGTCAGTTCCTCTCCATTATGCCGGATGATAATATTCCGTTCCATTGCTGCGCCCTCCCTGAAAGCTGATTTATTTCAAATTATAATTATTCCGATTAATTTAGTATGATTTATATCTTTATTATACGATTCTCATTAAATTCTTGTCAATAACTATAGTCCTCCTTCCAGAAAAGAGCCCCTTCCGCTCCCGCAGGAGCAAAAGAGGCCGTGGGTCAAGCTTGAGCTTCACTCAGTCATAGCTGTCGTGAAACATATCGTGGGTCTCCCGCCGGCCTTCCCAGTCATCAAGCCCGTTCTCCGGCGCCACACCCGCAGCATCCCAAAGACTGAAGCCGTCAGAGTTACCCCAATCCCCCACTTCATTAACAGGTGCAGGCGCGAAGCCGTCGCCCACAAATTTGCCGGGTTCCTGTTTGTTCTCCTGTTTCATAACGCTCCCTGCCTTCCTCTAGCTATATTTGGTGAAGCAACCACCTCTTCAGTGTTCTCTCTTCCAAACGGATTATTCAGGGATAAACGAAAGAAAAGTTACGCAGAAGCGGAATCTTCTTATCCGCCTGCAAGGGTTGTCCTTGCACACCACTGCTGCACAAACGTATACTCTAGGTTAAAGGCTAACCTGATCAATCCACCTTGGAGGTATACGTCCATACTATGAAAGTCAAAGCTATGATTAAGCAAAACAACCTGCTGCGTGAGCAGATGACGCCATTTAACCGCTCTTTTTTTGAAGATATGATTCTGGCCATGCGGGCCAGCTCGGTAGACTCTGTCCGTGCGGAGGAGCTGCTGCTGGAGGCGGCTGAACTGCTGCTGAAGGGACAGGCCAAAGGCAGGAATGCCAAGCAAATCTTCGGCGAGAACCCCGGAGATTATTTCAAAGATGTGATGAACAGCAGCCCCCCGCGCTCTCCGCGCGGCAAGCTGAAGAACTCCCTGATGATCTCTTTGTCCGCCCTGACCATTCTGTTCGGAGTGATGGGCGCTGCCGGACTGATCATGCAGTGGAGCGGCGGGCCGGATGAAATCTTCGGCCAGATCAGTATTTTCACCCTTATCATAGTAGGTATCGGCTCGATTGTTCTGATTGAGCTTATTATGAAATGGATGGCCTCGTTGTCTGAGGACGATAGCCCGAAGCCCAAGGCTTTTGATATCAAAGGCCTGGGACTCTATGTCGGAATTGCGATTGCGGCCGTTTTTGCCGGAATGTTCCTCGATAATCTGTTCCCGGTCATCCGGATTGCACCTTGGGTCAGTCTGGTTCTTGCCGCAGCCGGTGGTCTTGGACTGAAATTAATATTTTTCAAATCATAGAGAATATATTCAACTTTTATTCCACACAGGAGGAGACTTGTATGAAGAAGCACGTCGTTCTAACCGCCGCTATTGCTCTGCTCATGGGGCTGGAGGCAGCAAGCTCCGCTCCTGCCCGTGCTGAGAGCAGCGCGGGCCGCAGCACAGGCACCTCTGAGGCGGCTACCAGCGCTAAGGCGGGTGTTACCGGTACGGCCGTCCTCAGCCATGCTGAGGCTGTCTACAGGGCTGCGCTGCCGCTGTTCTCCTCAGGCAACCTGCCGGGTGCTATTACTTATATGAATACCAATCTGTATGCTGTCACTCCTTATCAGGCGACTGTTCTGACATTGAAGCTCGAGAACCTGCACAAATCGCTCCTGCCTTCCTGGGAGAAGAAATTCAGCAGCAGTGAGGTACAACGGAAGCTCATCTCCGTCTATAAGGCGGGAGTCAGCATGGTGAAGCTGGCCGAGAGTACGGAGAATGCTTCACTGCGTGCGCTGCTGAAAAGCGCGGGAGAGAGCGGCTATAAGCTGGAGACGGCCGAAGGCACCTTTTTCCCGGTGATTGATTATGCAGCTTACCGCAAATATAAACTGTACGTGACAGAGGATATCCGTGATTATATTTCAATAATGGCGACCGAGTCGGATCTGCCCCCTTCCAAGGATAACGGGCTTGTGATCGCCTGGGGGGATGTCGCTTCCCGTGCACTAACCCAGGAGCAGTTCATTCAGACCTATCCCAAATCCAACCGCCTATCAGCAGTCAAGACACTTTATAACATGTACGCAGTGAATACATTCTATGGTCAGAACAACACGCCGCTCTTCCATTACGATAATCTGGAAATGGATCTGGAGGCACAGAAAGCCTACAGCAGCATCCTGGCCAAAAACAGCAGCACCAGCCCTTTCCTGCAGAAGCTCGATGGCTTCATGAAGCTGATGAAGAGCAACGGTTATCTCTTGGATGATGACGCCGAGCAGTATCTGAAGACAGAGGTGCCTCAGTCCTGATAAGCGAATACATCAGCAGTACGTGATGCGCGCAGCATCCTACTCTTATCATCATGAAGAAGACCCGCCCGGTTTGAACCCGGAGCGGGTCTTCTTCATGTCCATATAAACGGCTATTGCCGCCGATAACGATTATATTAAATCAGCATGCTGAATAAATTGACATCCTTGTTGATCTCTACGTAATCCACACCCTTCTGCTTCATCCGCTCAATCAGTGGGGCGTATGCATCTGTAGACATCAGCTCAATGCCTACCAGGGCCGGGCCGTTCTCCTTCTCGTTCTTCTTCGTGTATTCGAACCGGGTAATGTCATCGTCGGGTCCGACTACCTCAGTCAGGAATTCACGCAGGGCACCCGCACGCTGCGGAAAATTAACCATGAAATAATGCTTCAGGCCTTCATAGATCAGTGAACGCTCCTTGATCTCCTGCATCCGGTCGATATCATTATTGCCGCCGCTGACGATGCAGACCACGCTTTTGCCGCGGATCTGATCCCGGTACATGTCCAGCGCAGCAATCGGAAGCGAGCCTGCTGGCTCCACAACAATCGCATTCTCGTTATACAGCTCCAGAATGGTTGTACAAGCCTTGCCTTCCGGCACTTTGACTACATCATCCAGGAGTTTCGAGCAGATGTCGAAGGTCAAGCCACCGACACGTTTCACTGCCGCACCGTCCACAAACTTATTGATTTCCTTCAGGGTGATCACCTCACCGCACTCCATCGCCTCGCTCATGGAAGCTGCTCCGGTAGGCTCCACACCGATCACCTTGGTCGCCGGGCTCACGGTCTTCACATAGGTGGCTACACCTGCCGCCAGGCCGCCTCCGCCAATCGTAACAAAGACAAAGTCAGCCGGCTTGTCCAGGCTCTCCATAATCTCCATCGCAATCGTACCATTGCCAGCGATAATGCGCGGCTCATCAAACGGGTGAATCAGCGTCATGCTATAGTCTATACAAGCCTGCAGCGCTTCATCGTAAGCATCGTCGAAGGTATCCCCCTTCAGAATCACTTCCACGAATTCGCCGCCAAAACGCCGGACCTGCTTAATCTTCTGATTAGGTGTAGTGCTCGGCATAAAGATCTTCCCTTTGATTCCCAGTGCCTTACAGGAATACGCCACACCCTGGGCGTGGTTCCCCGCGCTTGCACAGACAATCCCCTTGGCTCTGTCCTCGTCGGACAGACTGCGGATCATATTGTAGGCCCCGCGGATCTTGAAGGAGCGTACAATCTGCAAATCTTCACGTTTCAAATACACATTACAGCCGTATTTAGCTGACAGTACCGCATCCAGCTGCAGCGGCGTACGGACGATAACCTCCCGCAGCACATGATGTGCGCGTACAATATCTTCCATTCCTACGATCCGGTTTTCGCCTTCTCTCATCTTTTCCTCGCCTCACTGTCTCTTTCTTATCGTTTCGCTTCTTGTAACATACTCTTCCATGGACATTTTTTCAACCCTTGTCCTCGTCACACAACACAGCATCCACTGCCCGTGGAATCCTGCTACTCCACTCCTCCATTCTTAAGTTCATCTTATATAGTTGTATAATGTACAATTAAAAACAGTGAAAAGGGAGCGCAACAAGCAAAACGGCCCTGCCGCAAACCGGCAGGACCGTCCATCCTTCACTATAACTAGACCTTAAACCGCGAGACCGTCTGCAGCAGTTGCGCCGAGCTCATCTTGATCTCCTCCATCTCGGCAACGATGCTGCCGGACTTGCCGATGATCTGCTCGGCCTGGACAGCGATGACCCCGGCCCCTTCTGCGCCTTCATTCGTTGCACTGCCCGTCTCGCTGATCGCGGTCAGCATGCTCTGAATGGAGGCCAGCAGCTCTTCAGAGGTGGCACTGAAGTCCGTAACCAGCTCATCAATATACTTGGCATCTTCGCTGTACCGCTCACCCGTCTCCTGCATCGCATCATAATCCTTCAGCACCTGCCGGTCCATGAAGCGCAGCATGCTCTCCGCGCCCTCGACCAGATTGGATACCGCCTGGACAACCGCTTCAGTCACTCCCTGGATTTCGGTCACTGTCTCCCGCGAGTTATCAGCCAGCTTGCGGATCTCCTCCGCCACAACGGCGAAGCCTCTGCCCGCATCCCCGGCCCTAGCGGCCTCGATGGAAGCATTCAGCGACAGCAGATTGGTCTGGGCGGCAATTTCCAGAATTGCTCCCGTGAGCGCGTCTATCTGTGAGATCGACTTCGACTGCTCAATCGCCATGCGCAGCTTCTCTTCACTCTCTCCGTAGATATGATCCGCCTGCCTGCGCGACTGGGCGGCTCCCTCTTTCAGCTTATCTGCCCGCACATTGATTTCCCTGGCCGCTTCCGCACCCTCTTGGGCTTTGCGGGCGATACCGTTAATGGCATGCTCGAATTCAATCGTGCTGGCGTTCATTTCTTCCATCGAAGCCGCCGTCTGCTGCATGCCCGCTGACAGCTCTTCGGTAATCCCCGACACATCGGTGATGCTGCCGTCGAGTACGAATACATTCTTCTCCGTATTCTCCACAGCGCCAGAGATGCTCTGCGAGCTGCGCATGATTTCCTGAATCAGCGACTGCTGTGAGGAGATCATATCGTTGAAGCCCTCTGCCAGTACGCCGATTTCCCCTTTGGCGGTAACCTTCGCTCTTACCGACAGGTCGCCGGACATCGCCTTCCGGAAGGCAGCCGTCAGGATAGGAATCTGCTTCAGAATACTGCCCGAGACAAAATACAACAACACAGACATCACTACAATTGAAGCAATAATCGACAGGATAAAAATCAGCTGGAATTTCTGCAGCTCCCTCTCCGCATGTTTCTCCGGCACAATCAGCGCCACGGACCACTGGTTCTCTACTGCCGGCGAATACGACACATAACTGGTCTCTCCGTCAATATCCGTCTTCATCACATTCGAGCCCCACTGTACCATCTTATCCCCGACTGCTTTCCAGTCTTCACCGAGATCGGACATTTTCTTCAGCAGAATATTGTCTGTATCCGGATGGTAGATGAAGGTTCCAGTCTTATCAATCAGTACCGCATACCCGCTGCCATTGTAATTAAAAGCGCTCAGCGCCTGGGTAATCTGCTCCGTGGAGATATCCGCACCCGCCACACCAATCAGCTTACCGGTATCGTCGAGAATAGGTGCGCTGACACTCACGACCATTTTGCCTGAGCCGGCATCAATATAGGGGTCCGTAACCGTAACACGCTTATTCTTGGCTGTGTTGGCATACCAGCCCCGTTCCTTCAGCACGAAGTCCGCCGGCGGCTCGAACTCATCCTGCGTAATCACCTTGTTCGCAGCATCCAGACCTATGTACACATTCAACAGGTTCTTATTGTTGCTCTTGACAAGATTGAGGGTGCGGATCAGTTCACTATACCCGCTGGTGGTCTTCGCTGTTTCCGGATAATCTACACTGGCAATATAGTCACGGATATAGGCGTTGGCATTCAGAAGCTCTACACTGTCCGAAGCGGGCTGCAGCAGCTCATTGACCTTAACGCTGATCTCTCCTTTCTCATAAGTCAGCGAATTGTTCAAGTCATTGACTATAATTTGCTTGGCATTGCTGTAAATCACTACGGATACAATAACGAAAATAGCAACTACAGAGATAATCACCGACAAAAACAGCTTGGCGCGAATCCCCATATTGCTTAAAAATGATGTCAGCAGCGCCTTATCTTTCTTGCTCTTCCTCAGTGCCATAGGACTCCCCACCTTCAAATGTAAATAGGCTCAGGCAATACTCTCACTCGAATGCTCCCTGTCTTTTCGACTTATTTCTGCAAAAAAGCTCTTTATCCCTTTAACGTTTTACTTCGAGCTGTGAAATAAGTGTGACCATGTCAGGTATTTTCAGAAAAACACAGCATTAAACAAACATTTTCATTTAAAAATAGGCTTCATTTACTATTTTTATCGGATAATGTAGGTCGGAGGGTTAATCCATGTCAGGTTATCTACAAAAAAAATACAGCCCCGGAGGACTGTGTTGGATATTCCCGTGTATACGTTCTATTGTTTCAGCATCCATTTGAGCAGATCCGGCATGCTTGCCCACAAACGCGAATGCATAATGACATATTCAATGGCTTCATTGGAATCGCCCATTCCGACAAAATCCGGGAGATTATGCGGCAGCCGCTTCACACCCAGCAGATAATCAGGCACATGCTTGTTCACTCCGCGCGCAACACGGTACAGCATTTTGAGCTGTGAGGTAATTCCGTTCTTCTTGAACTCCAGTACAATCCGGTCATAGGCAAAAGCCGCTGCGGCATCGTCTTCCCCGTAGTTCTTGATCACCCGCTCCGCTTCCTTCAACTGGTTGCTGTACAAGTAGACAGCGGCCAAAAGATAGCGGGCGCCGGTATTGTCACCCGGATTAAGCTCGAGAATATGCTCCAGAATCTCCGCTGCTTCCTCTGCCTTTCCGCCGAACCAGCAGGATTCCGCATAGCTTTGGCAGATACGGATATAAGGGCGGGTCTCCGTAAGCCCCCAGAAATACCCTTTGTTCTTGGTAAAATAAAGCTCGCCCAGTTCACGTCTGCCTGCAGCGATTCCCGCTTTGAGGAATTTACGCGCCTCATGCTCATTCTCCGATTCCTCGGCCAGAATAAGATAGGCATCCGGACTGTCCGGATAAATCTCCAGTGCCGTCTCCGCCAGCTGAACACGGCGTTTCGCAGAAGTGGCCTCCACCGCTTTGTACAGAAGGGCTTGCGCCTTCTCCTGGGGAGTGCCCGGACCATTCAGCGCGATCAGCTCATCAGCTTCTCCGCCCATTCCGTGTTCTTCGACATAATTATATATTTCTTTGACTTTACGGGAGATGGTGGCCGCCGTAACTTCGTATTTATCAGCAAGCTCCGTCTGCGACAGCATGAAGCCGTATTCCTCTGACAGCAGATATTCGATAGCCGCGCAGAACGAGCCGGCTTTCTTCACCGCAGGTTTGGTCTGCCGGGAGAAGCCATTCCACAGCACCAGGGCTTCCAGAATCAGTTCCCGGTCGTATTGATTTCTCATGCTCTCAATGAGCTGCAGCGCCAGCTGTTCATGGGCCGGATGCTCCCATTTCAGTTCGCGTGCGACCATCTTTTTCAGCTTGGGCAGTGTAAGCTTACTCTCGGTACGTACAGCGGCCTCCGCTGCTGACTGTTCCTGTACGGATTCGCTGAATACAGCCTCTTGTGCTGCCGCATCCTCCGTCGTTACCAGCCGCAGTATGGATTCGACTGCTGACGTTTCTTTATCCAAGCAGCACTTCTTATATTTTTTCCCGCTTCCGCATGGGCATAAGTCATTTCTTCCGACCTTACTCAAAACTAATTCCCCCTTAAATCTGTAACTAAACATCCGCATAAACCGCATCGCTGTTATTGTACTTAAGTATCATTTCCCGGCACGGGGTTTTCTATATCTCCTGAAAATCAGCAAGTGGAAACAACTTTTACGTCAATTGAAATTTTAAAAAAGGCCTTTCCATGAAAGGAAAGACCCTTTTTCTGTATATATCCGCACATTTTCCCCCGTACGAGTTGTATTATAGCACTTCTCCTACTACTTGTCAGTCCTTTTTTTGGGTCTAATAGCATAAACTAACCCCGCAAAGTGGGGCTTTAGCTTCGATGACTATACGGGGAATTTGCATTGGCCCCAAAGCATAGGCACTCTTATCTGGCTGAAATACAGTGCTTTATCCTCAGATCAGAGCCTTCATAGCGATGTCACTGCGGTTTTGTTTGCCCGGGAATGTAATCTTCGCTGCGCTGGCATATGCGGCTGCACGTGCTTGCGCAATCGTAGGCCCCATGCCTACAACTCCAAGCACCCGGCCGCCGCTGGTTACCCAGCTGCCATCCTCACCGCGCGCGGTTCCCGCATGGAAGACCAGTCCGTCCGTGTCCGCTTCAAGTCCGCTGATCGGCACACCCTTCGGATACGGACCGGGATAACCTTCCGAAGCCAGGACCACGCAGACTGCGGCCTCCTCGCTCCACTCAATCTGGATATCCGCCAGCCTGCCTTCTGTAACAGCCAGAAAGATCTCCAGCAAGTCGCTTTGCAGCCGGGGAAGAACAACCTGCGTCTCGGGATCACCGAAGCGGGCATTGAATTCTATCGTCTTCGGTCTGCCGTCCGGCGAGATCATAAGCCCTGCGAACAGCACGCCGCTGAAGGGGCGCCCCTCAGCCACCATGGCTCTGGCCGTCGGCTCAATGATGGTCTCCACCGCTTCGCGGATAATAGCCTCATCGATATGCGGAAGCGGGGAGTATGTCCCCATACCTCCCGTATTAGGTCCTTTATCGCCGTCGAATACCGGCTTATGGTCCTGTGCAGCTGCCATCGGACGCACTGTTTCGCCATCCACAAAGGCCAGAATCGACATTTCCTGCCCCGCCAGAAACTCCTCGATCACGACCTGTGCGCCGGCTTCACCAAAGACCTTGGCCACCATAATATCCTCCAGGGCCGCCTCCGCTTCCTCACGGGAATACGCCACGGTCACCCCTTTGCCTGCGGCCAATCCGTCCGCCTTGATTACAATCGGCAGCTCCTGAGTCCGCAGATAGGCAAGTGCAGTTCCGTAATCGCTGAACTTCTCATACGCCGCTGTCGGAATGCTGTACTTATGCAGCAGATCCTTCATGAAGGTCTTGCTGCCCTCGATTTCAGCCGCATTCTTCCGCGGGCCGAATACAGGAATGTCCTGTGCTTCGAATGCATCGACGATCCCTGCTGCCAGCGGATCATCCGGTCCGATCACGACCAGCGCGATCTCCCGTTCCTTGGCGAACGCGGTCAGCTTATCGAACTCAAATACACCGATCGGCACACATTCCGCAAGCTGCGCAATCCCGGCGTTGCCGGGTGCGCAGTAGATTTTACCGGCCTTGGGGCTGCGGATTAAGCTCCAGATGATCGCATGCTCCCGGCCGCCGCCGCCGACCACTAAAATATCCATAAGTATGTTACCCTCCCAGCGTTCTAGTGTTTGAAGTGGCGAACGCCGGTGAAGACCATGGCAATGCCGTATTCATTAGCAACCTTAATGGATTCCTCGTCCTTAATCGAGCCGCCCGGCTGAATAACTGCCGTAATACCAGCCTTGGCAGCCATCTCCAGGGTATCTCCCATCGGGAAGAAGGCATCTGAAGCCAGCACGGAGCCTTTGGATTTCTCTCCAGCCTGCTCGATCGCAATCTTAGCCGCGCCGACACGGTTCATCTGTCCTGCACCTACTCCTACGGTCATATTATCAGCCGCCAGCACGATCGCGTTCGACTTCACATGCTTAACAACCTTCCAGCTGAAGAGCAGCTGCTTCAGCTCTTCTTCCGTTGGTTTGCGGTCGGTTACGACCTGCAGCTCCTCCGGATTCACGGAATGGACGTCACTTTCCTGCACAACCATTCCCCCTTCAATGGAGGTTACGACAAAGCTGGTTTTGCGGGAAGCCGCCGTGCTGAGGTTGCCCAGCTTGAGCAGGCGGATATTCTTTTTCTTCGTCAGGATTTCCAGCGCTTCATCCGTGAAGCCCGGAGCCAGCACGATCTCAAGGAAAATATCCTTCAGCATATTAGCCGTATCCTCATCAATGATCCGGTTCGCTGCTACAATTCCGCCGAAGATGGAGGTTGGATCAGCATTGTACGCTTTTTGATAAGCCTCATATACACTCGCCCCCACGCCTACGCCGCAAGGATTCATATGCTTAACAGCTACAACAGCCGGTTCTTCGAACTCTTTGACAATCTGGAGCGCGGCATTCGCATCGTTGATGTTGTTGTAGGACAGCTCCTTGCCGTGCAATTGCTCGGCAGCGGTGAGTGTATCCTGCGCAGCCAGCGGCTTGCGGTAGAAGGCAGCCTTCTGATGCGGGTTCTCCCCGTAACGCAGATCCTGGATTTTCTCATAAGTGACCGTATAGCGCTCCGGCAGCGGTTCACCGGTTACATTCGCCAGATAATCGGCAATCAGGGCATCGTAAGCCGCCGTGTGGCGGAAGACTTTGGCCGCAAGACGTTTGCGGGTTGCAAGGGTGGTATCTCCGCTGGCGCGAACCTCCTCAAGCACTGTAGCATAATCAGCCGCATCCACTACCACACTGACAAAAGCATGGTTCTTCGACGCCGAACGCAGCATCGTAGGTCCGCCGATATCGATGTTCTCGATAGCTTCCTCATACGACACATCCGGCTTAGCAATGGTCTCCGCGAACGGATACAGATTCACCACTACAAGGTCGATGTAGTCGAGTCCAAGCTCGTTCATCTGCCGAGTGTGCTCCTCGTTATCACGAACCGCAAGAAGGCCGCTATGTACAGCGGGATGCAGCGTTTTGACACGACCGTCCATAATTTCGGGGAAGCCCGTTACTTCGGAAATACCGATGACCGGAACGCCTTCTTTAGCCAGAAGTGTGCTGGTGCCGCCTGTGGAGATAATTTCTACGCCTAGTGCAGACAACTCGCGGCAAAAATCCACGATGCCCTGTTTGTCGGATACGCTGACCAGCGCTCTTTTGATACTCACTTTGAATAGTCCTCCTCTGGATTCACGCTAGATTAGGTTGTGGCCTATGATCGCAGGATCATTGTCGCCGGTTAGCCCGTGCTTATACTTGAGTTTGTAGTGTTTATATAATAAGTGGATTTACGTCATTTAATTTCGGCTTGTTATCAGCCGGATAAATTAGTTGGATATTGTCCATCTAAATGATGCCATATGCGCCTTAGAGCCTATGAGCGCCAGAATTAGTTGTACTGTATCCAATTACGTTCTACGATCGCTGGTATTCAGACAAATTAATTGGAGTGAATCCAATTGCTATATCGACAGCAACCGGCATCTCAGCAAACCCGTAATTCCGGCAATTTCAAACTGCTCAGTCAGCCCATCCGACATCTTGCAGACTTTGTGCAATATTTCCCGAGAAATATCAGAATCAGCCGCACCTGCCTGAAATACATTTATTCGTGTGTCAGATCCGGCTGGTATGGCTTCTGCTATTGTTCGCCGATTGTCGTTATTCTTCCGTTCAGATCCACTCTGCCGGCTGCCAAAGCTGCCACCACTTCGGGATACAGCCCGTACTCTACCTGGTGGATACGTTCTGCAAGTGAATCGGCTGTGTCTCCCGGCTTCACCTCAACGCTGTGCTGGGCAATAACCGGTCCGGTATCCATGCCGCCGTCGACAAAATGCACCGTCACTCCCGTCAGCTTCACGCCATAATCCAGCGCCTGGCCAATCGCATCCTTACCTGTAAAGGCCGGCAAAAGCGACGGATGGATGTTGATGATCCGTCCGGCGTAAGGCTCAAGCAGCACCGGTGAGATCAGACGCATGTATCCGGCCAACACGATCAGTCCGATGTCCCGGCGCTGAAGCTCCGCAACAATCGCTGCCTCGTACAGCTCGCGGCCCGCGAAGTCCTTCGGCCGCAGCAGGAGGGCGGGAATTCCCGCTTCCTCCGCCCGCTGTGCCACAGGCGCTTCCGGCTTGTCTGAGACCAGCAGCTCTATGCTGCCTCCGCCGAGCTTCCCCTCCTGCTGCGCCTGGACCAGTGCGGCGAAATTGCTGCCCTGCCCCGAAGCAAATACAGCGATCCGGCTCCACTCCATCAGACTTCAGCCCCCGTGAAGGTAACCTTGCATTCACCTTCTGTTACAGTGCCGATACGATAAGCTTCTTCCCCGCTGGCCTTCAGCAGCTCGAGCGCGCGCGCTCCGTCCGCTTCAGCTACCACCAGTACAAGGCCGATGCCCATATTGAAAGTGGTAAACATATCGCGGTTGCTTACCTTGCCTTTGCTCTGCATCAAAGCAAAGACTGGCTGAATCGGCCAAGAGCCGTAGTTAATCTCTACATTTACATTCTCAGGCAGTACACGCGGGATATTCTCGATAAACCCGCCTCCGGTAATGTGAGCCATGCCTTTAACCGGAAGCTGTTCCAGCAGGGCCAGCAGCGGCTTCACATAGATTTTGGTTGGAGCCAGCAGAACGTCCACGAGTGGAGCGCCGAGTTCAGGCACTACATCGTTCAATCCGTAGCCGCCCTCCTCCAGCAAAAGCTTGCGCACCAGCGAGAATCCGTTGCTGTGAATGCCGCTTGATGCCAGACCAATTACAGTGTCTCCAGCTGCAATGTTTGCTCCCGTTACCAGCTTCGCTTTGTCAGCAACCCCTACGGTAAATCCGGCGATATCATACTCACCGGCCGAGTACATGCCCGGCATCTCCGCAGTCTCTCCGCCAATCAAGGCGCAGCCTGCCTGATGGCAGCCTTCGGCGATTCCGGCAACGATCGCCTCAATCTTCTCCGGCACTACCTTGTCGCAGGCCAGATAGTCGAGGAAGAACAGCGGCTCTGCGCCCTGGACTACGATATCATTTACACACATGGCTACAGCATCGATGCCAATTGTGTCGTGGCGGTCCGCTGCGAACGCGATTTTGAGCTTCGTGCCCACGCCGTCCGTTCCCGATACGAGGACCGGCTCTTCGTATTTGTCCTTATTCAGGCCAAACAATGCGCCGAATCCGCCCAGCTCCGTCATCACTTCAGGACGGTAGGTGCGCTTCACATGCTTCTTCATGCGTTCTACCGCTTCATTGCCAGCCGCAATATCCACTCCGGCGTTTTTATAAGCTTCCGACACTTTTGGACACCTCATTTAAATTAGTTTAGAGCGCGGTTCGGGGCGGCCTGGGTTTGGCCGGATTGGTGGTTATAGTCGTCATTACGAAGAATATTTGGACTTCCGGCCGCTGTTATATTTGGATTTCCTTGATTTGAACCGCTGGCCGCGGTAGAAATCCAAATATAAAGGCGGACGCTACCGCTCCTACAGTTCCAAAATTCCTCTCCATGACTCCAACCACCGGGGTTCAAACCCGTGCCGCAAGCCGAATTACGCGCCTTGCACAGCAGCAATGTTTCGGCGCTGTGGGCGAAGCCCAGCGCCTCCAAGCGCACGGGGCGAAGCCGTGCGATCCCTAAAGCGACAGAACCTCCGATTTTGCGACAGCAAACAGGGCAGGTTCTGGAGCACTTCCCGCACGGGGCGAAGCCGTGCGAACCCTAAGGCGACAGAACCTCCGGATTTGCGTTAGCAAACAGGGCAGGTTCTGGGGCTCTTCCCGCACGGGGCGAAGCCGTGCGATCCCTAAGGCGACAGAACCTCCGGATTTGCGCAGCAAACAGGGCAGGTTCTGGAGCTAAGGCCCGGCGGGAAGCATGCCGCCAGGGCGCGGAGCGCCGTGAAGCGTGTCCCGGCCGTGCGCAGCACACAGGGACAAAGCGGGCACCCGCACCCACGCCCTCTTAGCAAGTTTAGAGCAAACTCCTTCCACCAAACTTCCGGGTGGCCGGAGGGTAGCGCCCTCCGGGGTCCCCCTTCGCAAGGGGGATTTAGGGGGATGTCCCACCTAACACGAGCATCCGTCCTTCTCTTCCCCACCGAAATCCACCTGCGTGGGGTAATCATTATCGAAGCAGGACAGGCATAATCCGCCTTTGTAATCGTCACTATTATAGCCGCCGATGGACTGGATCAGTCCATCCGGTGAAAGGAACGCAAGCGAATCCGCATTGATCTCCTCGCACATCTCGGCGATTGTCTTATAAGAGGCGATCAGCTCGCGGCGGTCCGGGGTATCGATGCCATAGAAGCAGGGATTCTTGAACGGCGGCGAGGTGATCCGCACGTGAACCTCAGCCGCTCCGGCCTCGCGCAGCAGATTAACAATCCGGCGCGAGGTCGTGCCGCGCACGATGGAATCGTCGATCATGACTACACGCTGGCCTTCCACGACACGTCGCACCGCGCTGAGCTTCATCTTCACGCCCTGCTCACGCAGCTCCTGGCTCGGCTGGATGAAGGTCCGGCCGGTATACTTGTTCTTGATCAGTCCAAGCTCGTACGGGATGCCTGTCTGCTCAGCGTAGCCGATAGCTGCGGAGATACTGGAATCCGGCACGCCGGTTACGATATCTGCGTCCACAAAGGCTTCAAGCGCCATCCGGCTACCCATCCGCTTGCGGGCGGAGTGCAGGTTGGAGCCGTTCAGATCGCTGTCCGGACGGGCGAAATAGATATATTCCATCGCGCACAGTGCTTTGCGTTTAGGTTCCGCGAAGCGGTCCTCGCGGAAACCGTCCTTATCCAGCACGAGCAGCTCACCCGGCTCAATATCACGCACCAGCTGGGCGCCAATGACTTCGAGTGCACAGGATTCGGAAGCGAAGACATACGCCGTACCCAGCCGGCCCATCACTAAGGGACGCAAGCCATGCGGGTCAGAAGCAACAATCAGCTTGTCGTTGGTCATCAGCAGGAAGGCGAAACCACCAACCAGCTGGGCCAGGGCATCCTTCGTGGCTTCGACAAAATCCTTCTGCGAACGCGCGATCAGATGCGCCAGCACCTCGGTGTCGCTGGTGGTCTGGAAGATCGAGCCTCCCTGCTCCAGCTGCTTACGGATTAGAGGTTCATTCACGATATTGCCGTTCGTGGCAATCGCGAGATCACCGTCACGGTATTTGAAGACCAGCGGCTGCGCATTGGTCAGCCGGCTGTCTCCGCTGGTCGAATAACGCACATGCCCGATAGACATGTCCCCGATCAGCGAAGCGATCTTATCTTTGTCGAATACTTCCTTCACCAGGCCCATGCCGCGGTGATAGTTGAAGTCGCGTCCATCCGCCACACAGATGCCCGCGCTTTCTTCTCCCCGGTGTTGCAGGGCGTGCAGGCCGTAATAGGACATGGAAGCGGCTTCCGGGTGTCCGAAGACCCCGAAGACGCCGCATTCTTCTTTTAACGTGTCAAAAATATCTCCCGAGCCCGTTCCTTCGTTGTAAAAGTCGCCGGTCCACAGGATAGGGGCTTCCTGCTTGTTCCCGGTCTTTATTTCATAAGACATGGAATAGCATCCTCCCAAATGGTCTTGAGTTCAGTAACGGCTTCATCCAGTGCTGCCGCTCCGTCCAATGCAATACGCAGGCGGTCTCCGCCAACAGTTCCAATGATTTCGACCGGTACGCCGTAGGCGGCAACCGCTGCTTGTAATTCTTCCGCACGGCTAGGCGCAGAAGTCAGAATAATCCGGGATTGGCTCTCGCTGAACAGCGCCACATCACGGCGCAATCCGCTGGCGGACAGCTCAATATTCGCTCCAATGGTGCCGCTGATGCAGCTCTCTGCCAGTGCTCCGGCCAGGCCGCCTTCGGACAGGTCATGCGCCGAGCGGACAAGCCCGCTGCGGATCGCAGCAAGTACGGCATCCAGCAGTTTGCGTTCCGTTGCCAGATCGAGTTCTGGCGGACGTCCTTCGGTCAGGCCGTGAACAGCATACTGAAATTCACTGCCGCCTAGCTCTGCCTTCGTAACACCAAGCAACAGAATCGAATCGCCTTCCTGCTTGAAGGCCTGAGTGGTAATATGATCGGTATCTTCAACTAATCCCACCATGCCGACAACCGGTGTCGGATAGATAGCTCCTGAAGCATTTTCATTGTAGAGACTGACGTTACCGCCAATTACAGGGGTATCAAGCACACGGCAGGCTTCAGCCATACCGTCTACCGCACGTTCCATCTGCCAGAAGATTTCCGGCTTCTCCGGACTGCCGAAATTCAGGTTGTCCGTAATCGCTAGCGGCTGGGCACCGGAGCAGACAATATTACGTGCGGCTTCGCTGACAGCAATACGCCCGCCCACTTCAGGATCGAGATAGACATAACGTCCGTTACAGTCCGTAGTCATCGCCAGAGCTTTGCGTGTGCCGTGGATCGTTACCACCGCTGCATCGGAACCCGGACGAACGGCCGTGCTGGTCCGCACCATATAATCATATTGGTTGTATACCCATGCTTTGCTGGCTACTGTAGGTGATCCCAGTACGGTGCGCAGGGCTCCGCCCAGATCGGTGACTTCATCATAGCGAAGCGTATCCACCGCAGCATTCTCCTCATAGTAAGCAGGAACTGCCGATGGTTTGTTATAAATCGGACATTCATCGACCAGAGCTGTTACCGGCATGTCGCCGACCACTTCACCGTGATGGAACAGCTTCAGGCGGCCATCGTCAGTAACCTTACCCACTTTGCGGCAAATCACGCCCCAGCGGTCGAAGATTTCCTGCGCCTGAGCTTCATCCTTAGGCTCAACCACGAACAGCATCCGCTCCTGGGATTCCGAGAGCATCATTTCATAAGGGGTCATGCCATCTTCGCGCTGCGGCACCTGATCCAGATACAGCTCCAGACCGTTGCCCGCTTTGCTCGCCATTTCCGCACTGGAGCAGGTAAGACCGGCTGCGCCCATATCCTGAATTCCGAGTACGATCCCGCTGTCGATCAGCTCCAGGCAAGATTCCATAACCAGCTTCTCCATGAATGGATCACCGACCTGTACCGCCGTACGTTTCGCTTCGGACTCTTCACTGAGCTCAACCGAGGCGAAGGTCGCACCGTGAATCCCGTCACGGCCGGTAGGAGGACCCACGTAGAACACAGGGTTGCCTACACCTTTGGCGACACCGCGCTGGATTTTATCATGATCAATCAGTCCTACACACATCGCGTTGACGAGCGGGTTGCCGTCATAGCTGTCATCAAACATAATTTCCCCGCCGACGGTAGGGATGCCGATACAGTTGCCGTAGCCTGCGATCCCGGATACAACATGCTCGAACAGATACTTTACCCGGTCGCTCTCAAGCTTCCCGAAACGCAGGGAATTCAGCAGCGCCACCGGTCTTGCGCCCATGGAGAAAATATCGCGGATAATCCCGCCCACCCCGGTCGCCGCGCCCTGATAAGGCTCAACTGCTGATGGATGGTTGTGGCTTTCGATTTTGAAGACCACCGCCTGGTTGTCTCCGATATCGACGATCCCCGCGCCTTCGCCCGGCCCCATCAGTACCTTCGGTCCACTTGTCGGGAAACGGCCCAGCAGCGGCTTCGAGTTCTTATAGGCACAGTGCTCGGACCACATCACACTGAACACGCCGATCTCCGTATAGTTAGGCTTACGTCCCATGAAGGAGGTAATGAGCTCATATTCGCTGTCCGATACACCGAACTGACTGTAGATTTTCTGCTCCGCGATTTGCTCTGCGGTCGGCTCCTTAGCGGATACTTGCTGCGTCATAACGATCCCTCCATGTTGTAAGAATGGATGTGAACATCCGTTTGCCGTCTTCCGAACCAAGCAGGCTGTTCGCTGCGCGTTCCGGGTGAGGCATCATACCAACCACATTACCCGCCACATTGCTGACTCCGGCAATATCAGCGACTGAACCGTTCGGATTGTCGCTGTATGTGAACACGATCTGGTTATTAGCCTTAAGCTCAGCCAAAGTCTCTTCATCGCAGTAGTAATTGCCTTCACCATGCGCGATCGGAATGACGATCTCTTCATCCTTCGCATAGTCAATAGTAAACGGGGTTGTGTTATTCACGACCTTAAGCACCGTGTCATGACAGCGGAACTTCATCGACATGTTGCGGCGCAGAGCGCCTGGCAAGAGGCCCGCTTCGGTCAGGATTTGGAACCCGTTGCAGATGCCGAGCACGAATTTACCCTGCTCCGCAGCCTTGGCCACTTCAGCCATGACCGGAGCGAACCGGGAAATTGCGCCGCAGCGCAGATAGTCACCATAAGAGAAACCGCCCGGCACGAGAATGCAGTCATAAGCCGACAGATCCGTCGCCGTATGCCACACATAATCTACTGGTTCACCGAGGCTGTCTTCTACTGCTTTGTAGCAGTCAATGTCGCAATTGGAGCCTGGAAAGACAAGTACAGCAAATTTCATGACTTTTAGTCCTCCAATTCGTAGCGGTAATCCTCGATCACCGTGTTGGCCAGCAGCTTCTCGCACATTTCCTTGAGGCGTCCTTCCGCTTCTGCGCGGTTATCGGTATCGAGGGTCAGCTCCATATACTTGCCGATGCGCAGACTTTCAACTTCCTGGAAACCTACAGAATGCAGCGCCCCTTGCACGGCTACACCTTGGGGATCGAGCACGCTTTTTTTGATGGTGACGTAGACTGTCGCTTTTAACATACGCTTGTAGTTCCTCCTAAAATTTATTGAGCTAACTTCTATAAGAGCATTCCGTCAAAAACAATCTATAACGACTTCCCGGTAAGGCGGTGATAAATATCCAGGTAACGGCGTGAGGTCTCTTCAACGACTTCTGCCGGCAGCGGGTCCGGTGTACTATTCTTGTCCCAGGAGGATGCCGAAAGGTACGTCCGTACAGGCTCTTTATCCATGCTGTCGATCTCGATATCCAGCGCATATTTGTCTTTGGCCCAGAAACGGGAAGCATCCGGTGTGAAAATCTCATCGATCAGGATGACCTTGCCGTCCAGCAGCCCGAACTCGAATTTGCAATCCGCAAGAATAATGCCGCGGTCGTTACAATATTCTCTGGCAAAAGCGAACAGCTTCAGGCTCTTCTCCTTAAGCTCCAGTGCAAGCTCCGCGCCAATCAGCTCCTGCATCTGCTCAAAAGGAATGTCCTCATCATGGCCGACATCATTCTTCGCTGCCGGTGTAAAAATCGGTTCGGCCAGCACCGCATTCTTGCGGAGCCCTTTGGGAAGCTCGATGCCGTTCACTTTACCTGTCTCCTGGTACTGCCGCCAGCCTCCGCCGGTAATGCAGCCGCGCACGACACATTCGATATCAATCCGCTCTGCTTTGCGGACAACCATGATGCGGTTCTTCAGTGCTTCGCGGTCCCGTACAATATCCCCGAGCCGGTCTACATCGATATGAACCACATGGTTCTCAATGAGCTCCTTGGTCTGACCGAACCAGAAAGCGCTAAGCCGGTTAAGCACATTGCCTTTGTCCGGAATCGCCGGGTCCAGCACGTAATCAAATGCGGAAATGCGGTCCGTAACGACGATCAGTACCTCATCCCCCAAATCGTACAGCTCACGAACCTTACCTTTGTAGAGCAGCGGCGCATTTACGAGTTCCACGGCTGTGGATACGGCCGTTGATGTCATGACCTTTCCTCCCTTGAACAAATGATCTTGCTTATATTTGGGCTAAAAGCGCCTGGGACGCTGTCATTCCCCGCTACGCGGGAGAATTGAACTGAACGGCTAGTTAATCGGCCACTACAAAAAATTTTGGACTTCCGATCGCTGTTATGGTCATATTTCTCTGATTGAACCACAGGCTGTGGTAGAAATCTGACCATAAAGGCGAACGCTGACGCTTCTTCCAGTTCCAAAATTCCTCTCCGTTCCTTATTAACTAATCTCTCAGCTTCAATTCTGTCGCTTATCGCTCCAGAACAACAACTCCCCATCCCTCCGCCCGTATCTTCTCCAGCTCATCAGTTCACCACTGACTCACCTTTTTTTTAGATTAGCTCCAGCTTGTGGAAAATGGTATCCACATGCTTGAGGTGCCAAGAAGGATTGAAAGCATCCTCGATCTCTTCCGGACTAAGCACAGCAGTGATTTCCGGTGTAGCTTCAACGATGTCACGGAACTGTGTTTGTTCTTCCCAAGCCTGCATCGCACGCGGCTGTACAGTGTCGTATGCCTGCTCGCGGCTGAAGCCTTTGTCGATCAGCTTCGTCAGGATGCGGCCGGAGAACGGAACACCGAAGGTGCGGTTCATGTTGCGCTTCATGTTGTCCGGGAATACAGTCAGGTTCTTCACGATGTTGCCGAAGCGGTTCAGCATATAGTTCAGCAGCATGGTCGCATCCGGCAGAATGATCCGCTCTACCGAGGAATGCGAGATATCGCGTTCATGCCACAGCGGCACGTTCTCGTATGCTGTAACCATGTGCCCGCGGATCACGCGGGACAGGCCGGAGATGTTCTCGCTGCCGATCGGGTTGCGCTTATGTGGCATAGCGGATGATCCCTTTTGACCTTTGGCAAAAGCTTCCTCCACCTCGCGGATCTCACTCTTCTGCAAAGCGCGGATTTCAGTAGCGAACTTGTCCAGAGAAGTGGCGACCAGTGCCAGCGCAGCCATGTACTCCGCGTGACGGTCACGCTGCAGCGTCTGTGTGGAGATCGGTGCCGGGCTGGTGCCCAGCTTGCGGCAGACAAATTCTTCAACGAATGGGTCTATGTTGGCATAGGTGCCGACAGCCCCGGAGATTTTACCGAATTGGACGCCATTCGCCGCATGACGGAAACGCTCCAGATTACGCTTCATTTCCTCATACCAGAGCGCCATCTTGAGTCCAAAAGTCGTTGGCTCAGCGTGTACGCCGTGTGTACGGCCCATCATCGGGGTATCCTTGTAAGCTACTGCCTTATCTTTAAGAATCTCAATGAACCGGATGATATCCTGCTCCAGAATTTCGTTGGCCTGACGCAGCAGGTAGCCAAGCGCCGTATCGACAACGTCCGTGGAGGTCAGTCCGTAATGCACCCATTTGCGTTCTGCACCCAGGCTCTCGGATACTGCACGGGTAAAAGCAATTACATCATGACGCGTTTCCTGTTCAATTTCGTCGATCCGCGCGATGTCGAATTTGGCGTCCTTGCGCAGCTTCGCGGCATCCTCATGCGGGATCACTCCCAGCTCGGCCCAAGCCTCACAGGCGCAAATCTCAACTTCCAGCCACGCGTTAAATTTATTTTCCTCGGTCCAAATGGCCCGCATCTCAGGTCTGCTGTAACGTTCGATCATAGCTTGTCAGTTCCTCCAAAGGTTAGTTTGCTCTACCCAGGACAGGCCGTCTCCGGTGTCCTTACAGAGCAGGTTGATATGGCCCATTTTGCGGCCAGTCTTGCTCTCAGTCTTGCCATATATATGAAGCTTAGGGGATACCCCAAGCCGGTTTGTTCCTTCATCCGCAGTGCAGGCCGCCTGAATGGCACCCTCCAGATGCTGGCCGAGCACATTCACCATAACTACAGGCGTAAGCAGCGTAGTGTCACCCAGCGGCAGATTGCAGATCGCCCGCACATGCTGCTCGAACTGTGAGGTTACGCAGGCATCCATTGTATAATGCCCGGAATTATGCGGGCGCGGAGCCAGCTCGTTGACGAACAGCTCTCCGTCCTCCGTCACGAACATCTCCACAGCCAGCAGTCCGACGGCATCCATGCCGGAGACAATCTGCTCGGCCAGCTCGCAGGCCCGGCGCTGAATCTCCTCCGGCACCCTTGCGGGCACAATCGAGAGATGCAGGATATTGTCCACGTGGATGTTCTCTGCGGGCGGGAAGCTCTTAACTTCACCCGCTGGGCTCCGGGCGGCAATGACCGAAATTTCGCATTTGAAGGCGATAAATTTCTCCAGCACCAGCTCGGGTGCGTGTGCCGTGGCCTCGGCAGCGTCTTCCGCTTCAGCCGCTCCCGGCGAGTCGGGCGAAGCCGCTGCCCCGCTTGCTTGCGGTGCTGGAGCCGCCGCTCCCGGCGCTACCTGCCGGAACGCTGCTGCAAGCTCTTCCGGCCGGCGGATGACGGCTTGTCCCTTGCCGTCATACCCCCCTGTGGCTGTCTTCAGCACACAGGGCAGGCCCAGGTCGGCAGCCGCGGCCTCAAGCTCCGCCAGGCTGCCGACCTTGCGGTACGGGGCAACGGGCACGCCCGCAGCGATGATCGCCGCCTTCTCGCGCAGCCGGTGCTGCGTCGTATACAGCAGCGCGCTGCCCTGCGGCACGTACGATTCCTCCGTCAGCAGCGCGGCTACGCCCGCGTCGACGTTCTCGAACTCGTACGTGATCACGTCCGCGCGCTGCGCCAGCTCACGCGCCGCGTCCCGGTCGTTGTACGCCGCAATAATCTGCGGCGTAACCTGCCCGCAGGGCGCATCCGGCGCGGGGTCCAGCGCCACGAAGCGGTACCCCATGGCGCTGCCGGAGAGCGCCATCATACGCCCGAGCTGCCCGCCGCCGAGCACGCCGATCGTCGCGCCGGGCAGCAGCGTCCGGGACGTTCCCGCCCCTGATGCTTCAACAGCACCAGCGGCTGCCTCATCCCGGCGCTCCATTCTCTCAGCTCCGGCTTGATCCCGCTCTGCTCTTTGCTGCGCCACGCTCTCCGAGCCTCCGGCCGTCGATTCCTCCGGCCTCATAGCGTCTCGCTGCTTTCCAGCACTTCGCGCTGGGTTGCCTCGCGCCGCAGCTGCACCTTTCTCGCCACCTCCGGCTCGAATGCACCGATGATCTGCGCAGCCAGCAGCCCTGCATTGGTAGCTCCGGCACGGCCAATGGCTACCGTGGCTACCGGGATGCCAGCCGGCATCTGCACAATCGACAGCAGCGAGTCCAGGCCGTTCAACGCCTTGGACTGCACAGGCACACCGATGACCGGCAACGTCGTTTTGGCTGCCACCATACCCGGCAGATGCGCCGCACCGCCCGCTCCGGCGATAATCACCTTCAAGCCGCGCTCCGCCGCTTCCTCGGCATAACGGAACATCAGATCCGGTGTGCGATGCGCAGAGATGACCTTTTTCTCATAAGGCACACCCAGCTCCTCAAGCACAGCACATGCATGCTCCATAGTTTCATAGTCCGATTTGCTGCCCATAATGACACCTACTTGCACAGACATTGTTCACCCAGCCTTCCGTTTCCCGTTATAGATATTCCTTGGATTTAAGTGTGTCCCATTTCCCTCTAGTTTCCCATAAATCCGAAAAAAATAGCCCGGATTCCAGACGCATTTTGCTGCGGGTGGACCCGGACTACTAAGGAATTAGGAGAGTACTGCCCCGGCATCTGCAGATACCCGGCCTTTAAGAGAGCCGGCGCAGAGCACACCCCCGGTATACGCGGCGGCGGCTGGCCGTTTCAGTTATCCTATTTCCTCGTAGTCCGGCAATTTACGGTTACCGGGTAGAAACTTCCGGGCCTTATCCCCGGTTTTATACGAGCTCTTCATAGGTTCAGTTTAACAATGCCCTACACTTCGTGTCAACTTAAACACGAACATTGTCATATCATGTCTCCCAAATGTTCGCTTTTGGGCACATTTAATTTTCTTATTCTGCCTATTCCGGCCATCTCCACAGAAAAAAAGGGGAACGCCTAAGCGCTCCTCTGCAAGTATCTCTATTATTTAACAACCAGCACCGGAATGCGGGCACTTTGCACTACATTGTGGCTGACGCTGCCCAGAACGAACTCCCGGATTCCGCCAAGCCCGCGGCTGCCGATAACGATGACATCCACCGTGTGCTCTTTGGCATAACTCAGAATCACTTCGGCAGGCGATCCCTGCAGCAATTCTACAGTAGCGTTCAGGCCTTCGGCTTCCAGCCGGCTTTTCACTTCTTCGGTAGTCTGTACGGCGAGGTCATAGTAGTCCTTATTCACTGAAGCCGGCAGAGGCGCGAGTGCTTCCCCGATGAAGAACCGCGGGAATTCAAATGCGTGTACGACGTACAGGGAGGACCCTGGAGTTACCTTAGCCAGTTCAATCGCACGCTCGAGTGCCTGATTGGAAGCCTTCGAACCGTCATAGGCTAGCAAAATTTTAGAGAATAACATATACGCCACCTCTTTCTATTGTGTACAGCCTTAGCCAAACTACAAGAAACTTAACTCAAAAAATATCCATACAGCAGGATATTCAGCAGCAGCAGCAGCGGAATTCCGATCCTGAAGGAAGTATGCCTCGTCTTGTGGCGCTTGCGGTACATGGCAATCAGCACACCCAGCGCGCCGCCCATGAACGCGAGCAGAAACAGTGTTTTCTCCGGCACCCGATCCCGTCTTTTGCGGGCCTTGTTCTTGTCTTCCGACATCACTACATACCCGATAATATTGATCAGTGCGAACCACAGCAATACAACCTTGACCATCCTTCCGGCCCCTCCTCCTTGCATCCTATCTACTCTCTATTATATTACCCTTTCGGGCAAAAAACCAATAAGTTCCCCCACAAAGTGAGGTTTTGGCGCAGGTGATCACTCAGGTACTTTGCGGGGACCCCTTCTATTACAATAAACCTAACCCTGCCTGCCAAGTATCCGCCGCTCTTGTCTGCTCCCTGTGCCCGGTTCCCCGGCCTCTCTGATCCAGACCCAGGACAACACTGCAGCAAGCAGCGCTGCAATTCCGCCAAGCCAGAACCCTCCGGTCAGTCCATACGCCGCACTCATCCAGCCCGCTACAAAAGGCCCCCCGGACATGCCTATAGCATACACTGCCTGATAGAAGCCCATAGCCGTTGCCCGCTTGAATGGAGCGACTCCCGACACCGATTTACCCAGCAGCAGCGGGAAAATAAGCCCCTGCATGAAGCCGTTCCCAACCTGCGTTGCACAGAGAGCGGCCAGAGTAGGCATAGAGGGAATCAGCAGCGTGAATACCGCACTCCCGGCAAAACCCAGCATTAACGTTCCCCGGTCCCCAAGCCATTTGCCGAACAGACGTGAGCCGTACAATGTGGCAATCGCATGCGGCAGCATGAAAGCCAGCGTCAGCCAGCCAAGACTCTCTTTGCTCGCACCGATATCCAGCGCCTGATTCGGCGTATAGCCGAACATCGTAATGAACAGTACACAATGTGCCAGCACGGACAAAAGCGAGACCTTGACCAGCAGCGGTTCCCGGACTACTCCGGCAAGATCTTTAATCTGAATCGCATTCCGCTTCTCCTGCTTCTGTTCAGGCAGACGTAGTGCAAGCAGCAGCGCAGCCGCCGCCACAATCCCGCCGATAATAAACGGAGTGTTCCAGCCCCAGTGATCGACCATATAGCCGCTGATCATCATACTGGTCAATTGGGCAATAACCGTTGTGAACTGCAGCATGCCCATGGCTTTACCAGCCTCTTCTTTCGGAAAATACCCCGCGAACATCACCGAGTACACGACCCAAGCGGAGGCCGCAATCCCTGAGACGGCACGTGCAGCCAGCGCCCAGCCCGGATGTGCACCAGCCAGGAACAGCAGACAGCTCAAGCCGCTTGCGATCAGTCCCAGATAAATAAACGGCCGCCTCCGGTTAAGATAATCCGAACCGATGCCAATCGGCAGACGGAACAAGATCTGCATCAGGCCGTATACGCCCAGCACCGCTCCAACCATGATATATGAAGCTCCTAGATGCTCCACATACGGAGACAGCACAGGCACATAGATATAAGAAGAGAACCAGAACATAAAGACAATCACTAGAAAGAAAAACCGGCTGCCTCCCCGGCTGCCCGAGACTTGTACCGATTGAATTTGATCCTCTTGTTGCTTAGCCGCCGCCACTTCATCACCCGCTCCACTATATTTGCCGGAATCCTAACAGTCCTCTCCAGCCTCAATCTCCTAAGTAAAACATATCTGCCGCCCCTTGGACAGCCCCCGTAAAGTACATTACGCATTAATCTGCAGTTTCACACCAGCCGTATCCGCTTTTCCATAAACACAACAAAACTACCGGATGCTCCGGCAGTCTTGTTGTTCTCGAAGCCTTCCCTCTCTGGAAGGAAAACTAACTTCTATATAACAGAGCTTAGAATAAACATGCTGCTCTTACGTTAACTAGTCTTACGCTTGCCTTGGCTTGTATCTTTATTTGTATCTTGGCTTCTATCTTCGTTTGTATCTTCGTTTGTATCTTGGCTCATCGTTTGTTGCTCACTTCATTTAAGTCGCTCACTTCATTTAATGCACTTTTGCCTATACACAGTAGGCTATCTTATTTCCCCTTCTGCTTGGCTTCCATCGCTGCCTTCAGCAATTCACCAAGGTTAGAGCCGCCGGCGCTTTCCGGCTTGCTGTACTGCTGGACCAGCTTCTGCTGTTCACGTTTGTTAATATGCTTGTGGTCCTTATCCATCGTCTCCGTAATCCCGCAGCCGAGGCATTGCACATACATCCCTGCCTTGCCTTCCTTAAGCTCCATCTTCTTATGGCACTGCGGACAGCGGCGGTTTGACAGCTGCTTCTCCCCTGCGCGGGTATAGCCGCAGTCCTCTTTGGGGCAGACCAGCAGCTTGCCGCGTTTGGTCTTCTTCTCCAGCATTCTTGTCCCGCATTCCGGACAATGGCTGTTAGAGACATTATGCGGCTTGTATTCCGCCCCGCTATTCTTGACCCCGGACACCAGCTCCTGGGCCATACTGCGGATGCTCTGCAGAAAAGGCTCCGGACGACCTTGCCCGCGCGCGATTTTCTCCAGCTCCGCTTCCCAGCGTGCCGTCAGCTCCGGCGTGCGCAGCTGTCCGGAGACCAGTCCGATCAGCTGTTTCCCTTTGCCCGTCGGATGCAGCAGATTACCCTGCCGCTCAATCGTATCCGAGCTGACCAGCTTCTCGATAATATCGGCACGGGTTGCCGGTGTTCCCAGCCCGTACTTCTCCATCTGCGTCAGCAGCGAAGCTTCATTATAACGCTTAGGCGGCTGCGTCCGGCCGGGCTTGATGATGCAGCGCTCAATTTTTACGCTGTCGCCCTCCCGCAGCTCCGGCAGCTTCACACTGCCCGCTGCAGGCTCGTCGCCCGCATTCTCATCCTCCTCATCCGAACTCATATCCCCGCCATAGACTTCGCGCCAGCCCGCGTCCTTAACCGTAGTGCCTTTAACCTGGAACGTTTCTCCCTCCACGCTCACCGTCACAGCCACTGCATCATAACGTGCCGGAGGATAGAACAGGCTGATGAACCGCCGTACAATCAGATCATACAGCTTCCGTTCTTCCGCACTTAATAGATTAAGCAATACCGTCTGCTCTGTTGGAATAATTGCGTGATGGTCACTGACCTTACTGTCGTCAACAATCCGTTTCGTAACCGGCAGCGGTTTGCGCAGTAGCGGTCTAGCGAGGGCCGCATACGGTCCGACTGCTACGCTGTCCAATCTTTCCTTTAGCGTACCCGTCATATCGGCAGTCAGGTAGCGGCTGTCCGTACGCGGATAAGTAACCAGCTTATGCTGTTCATACAGCTTTTGCAGCAGGCTTGAGGTTTGTTTGGCCGAGAAGCCAAATTTACGGTTTGCATCCCGCTGCAGCTCCGTCAGGTCATAGGCCAGCGGATGGGGTTCGCTTTTCTCGCTTTTGTGCACCTTAGTGATCCGTCCGCTGCGGCCAGTCAGCTTCTCCTTCAGAATACCCGTCTTGTCTCTGTCAAAAATCCGGCCGTCCCCGCCCTGCGCACGCCATCCCGCCTGGAAATTGCCGAAATCGGCAGTCAGCTGATCGTATTCCTGGGAACGGAAGCCCGTGATTTCATTCTCCCGGTCCATAATCATGCCAAGCGTTGGTGTCTGTACACGTCCTGCCGAGAGCGGCGCACCGAACTTACAGGTTAAGGCGCGCGTAATGTTCAGCCCGATCATCCAATCCGCCTCTGCACGGCAGCGGGCAGACTCATACAACCGGTCGAAGTCCTTGCCTGGACGAAGCGCGGCGAAGCCTTCCTTAATCGCCTTATCCGTCTGCGAGGAAATCCATAGCCGCTTGAATGGCTTCTTCCACCCAGCCATATTCATGATCCAGCGTGCCAGCAGCTCTCCCTCACGCGCAGCATCCGTCGCAACGATCAGCTCCTCAATATCCTGCCGTTTCATCAGCTGCTGTACCGCTTTGTATTGCTGGCTGGTCTCCCGCAGCACCTTCAGCTTGGCCTTCTCCGGAAGAATCGGCAAATCCTCCAATGCCCAGGTAGCATATTTATTGTTATAGTCCTCAGGCTCAGCCAGGCCAACCAGATGCCCCAGAGCCCAGGTAACCACATATTTCGGCCCCTCCATATAGCTCTTTTGCTTATTTCCGCAGCCCAGCACCCGGGCAATCTCCCGGGCAACCGATGGCTTCTCCGCCAGTACCAGTACCTTCATAATTCTCTCCCCTCCATATCAACAACCTATTATACCACGGGATAAAAGACCGCAAATATCATCAGGCTGATTTCATTTCATTTCAGCTAAACTAGAATTATTCCCCAGCCGAAAGGAGTCACAGCCAATGCTCACATCAGAACCGTATAATGTTATATCAGTAGGTGTAGTATCCGTATCCGGATCACAGCACAACCTGCGTCTCGAGATTAAACCTCAATACAGACCTGCCTTGAAGGGGCTGGCTGATTTCAGCCACTGCCAGATTCTCTGGTGGATTCATGAATTTGCAGACGATGCCTTCCGGCGTACTACGCAGATTGAGCCTCCATATGAGGCTCCGGTAACGGGTGTATTTGCCACACGTTCTCCCGTACGCCCTAATCCCATTGGCCTTTCTGTGGCCGAAATTGTGTCCGTTGATGTTGGACAGGGAATGGTTGAGGTTACCGGACTGGATGCCTATCCAGGAACGCCTGTGCTCGATATCAAAGCCTATTTTCCTGCTACCGACCGTGTCCGTCATGTCAGAGTCCCTGAATGGGCGTCCTCTTGGGGAGAGTGGGCTCTAGAGTAAAACTAGTACGAGGAGAGAGCTCATGACTAACTGCAAGCTTATTCTGCAAGCGATTGAGTACATTGAATCCAATCTGAAGCAACCATTGTCTGTCCTGAACCTCTCCAGAGTGAGCGGTTATTCGTTGTATCATTTTATCCGGCTGTTCCAGGGGGTTACCGGGCTAACACCCGGCGACTACATCGCAAGACGTCGAATTTCCGAGGCTGCCCGTGAGATTCTGAGAACGCCTGACCGCAGCTTCCAGGATATTTCCCTGGATTATTCCTTTAACGATTATGAGACCTTCACCCGTGCCTTCAAAAGATTGCTCCATACCACCCCCACCCGTATCCGCCAAAAATCAAATCCGGATATCCCTCTGCTGCTGCATCCTATACGGGGAATGGATCTGCCGCACTGGACCGTCCACAACACCGGATCTCCGGAAATCATTGAGCTCGGGGAAATCAGACTTCAGGGACCGTTTATTACAGTTAACAACGATCCTTCTATTATAGGTGCCGCTTGGGAAAAGCTATTTAGCGGTATTTCTTCCATTCCCTGCCGTAAGCTTCCAGAGCGGTATTATCAGCTTGGCTATTGGCCGGATAATTATGAGGATAGCGGCATCTCTTTTCTCTGTGGCTGTGAGTTGAACGCATCACCGCCTTTACCATCCGGCACTACACTTCGGGCAAACAGAGGACAAGCAGATAGTGATCTTCCCGTTCACATCCTGCCACCAGCGCGTTATCTCAAGTTTCTGCATAAAGGTCCCTCAGCAGAAGTCTCGGCTACATACAAATATATATATGGCGTATTTCTGCCCGGAACCGATTATCGCCTAAACCTCACTTATGAATTTGAATATTATGGTGCAGGCTATCTTGGCCCGGATAATCCGGATTCAGTAAGTGAGATCTACATTCCGTTAACTTTGCTTTGAATACAAACAAGTCCGCCTCTGCAGAGCAGACGCGGACAAGAATCCAGTTCATTTTACGCATAACTAATTCTCTGATTTAAGGAATCACTATTGTGGTCTCAAGTTCTTTATAATAAGTTTTTAACCTCTCACCATTACCATCCAGCAAGAGATTCAATTCACTATCAAAAGTACAAGTATACGGTCTAACCGTAACCGTCTTTGGTTTTTGCGGGAAGACATCGTATATATTATCCAGAATAGGATGGCGAAGTGCTTTACCCATCCCATATCCCATTTGCCGGGGATTGATCACATTGCCGACATCATCCACAAGCTCATAGAATACTTCGGTAGGCGCATATTCTCCTGTCTGCTCCGCCGAGGCAGGCACTTCCCCTTCACTGGTTACGATCAATCTTAGGGTAGCAGGCGTAATGTCCAGACTCTTCACTGTGTACTGGAAGGAGCCTTTGCTTGCCCCCTGACCTGGAGTAAGATTAATGACCCCCTCCGTTACTTTTTTCACCGTTACCTGGAACTCAAACGGCTCTGCGATCTGAGCAACAGGCACCTGGATATCCACCTTGAATTCGTCTCCTAAGGCTGCAGTGTTCCGCAGATTATTCAGCTCTAATAGCAGGGTATGCGGTTGTCCATGTACGTCACCTGTAGAAGAGGAGCCGAAGTTAATGGGCTCACCGGACACCTGAGTAACTACAGGCAGCCCCAGTAGCCCTTTGGTCGATTGATCAAAGTCATGGGTTTTAAAATCAGTAATCTCCGCCAGAACCCGTTCATCCATGATTCCCGCTCTCTCAAATCCAATGGCTAACCGGGCACCGTCATAAAATACTTCTGTAACACTTAAAGTAACTCCATCCTTTGTAACGCTCATGTTAGGTGAAGTAGTCAGGCCCTTCTCCGCCGCCAATTTCAAACCAGGGTCCTCCATGTGCTTGAATATACTGCTAAATACGGGGAATTGACTCAATGTATCGGCCCATACAGGGGAGATGAATCCTGCTGTTACTGTACCTAACCCGATCATTACGGCCACACATGCGGCTGCTAACGTCTTTTTAAACAATTTACTGCCTCTTTTTATCTCCATATGCTCAATACGGTTCATAATTTGCTCATTATAGGTGTCTACAGGGAGTTGAATCTTTCCGATGCTGCTGCGAATGTAATCCACCGTTTGCTTCTCAGTTTGATTCTGCCACTTCTCCACGAGTGCAGCCTCCTTCGTTCGCTTTTTGCAAGATCAGTTTTCTCCGGAGCCTTTCATACTTCTTGCGGAGCGCCGCTGAACTCCTCCCGGTAATTTGCGCAATTTCTTCGAAGCTGTATTGTTCGATGACACGCAGGATCAACAAACTGCGCTCCTCCGAAGTTAGGTCTCCGAACATTTTGTCCACAGGTGAATCATCTGGAGACTCAGGAGCTTCCCGTACCAGCTGCAATTTATATAGTGACATTAACCGGTTGCGGCGCTTATTCCTGCGAAGCTGGTCCAGGCAATGATGATAAGCTACCTTATATAACCAAGCTGAAAAAGAGACACGCTTCTCATAACGCCCAAGCTCCTGATACACCTTCACAAATATATCCTGTACAGCATCCTCTGCTTCTTCACGGCTCCTCAAAATATAATAGCAATACGTATATATTTGCCGTTCATATGCAGTTATCACTGAAGTAAAAGCATGCTTTTCACCTGCACGTACCTTATCAATCGCTTCTTCAATTCGATTTGGATTCACTTGGCCCCCAGGATTGCCTTGCTCCAAAAGAATCACCTCCGTTTACCTCTTACCTCTATATAACGAATGCCAGGTGCGGATTTGTGACATCCCGGGAATTAGCTTTATATACGAAAAAACGGCAGTCCTTTGAACACCGGGTAGCTACCGTTAGTTAATGCTATTTATAATACTTTAGTTGTTAAAGGACTATCGCGCCAGTCTAAGACAAGCTTCAAAAAACACCTTGTCCCCGCCTTGCCCGCGTACATATACTCCTTCTTCAGTCCGGGAGGACCGTAAAATACTAATTTCCTCCCCATACTGGGCTTCCTGCGCATAGGTTATGTGAAGACCGCTGAGCTCCAGTTCCCCCCATTCCTCCAAGGTCAGCGCATCGCAGCATAAATCTACATACCTTGCATTGTTCAGATGCCCGTTGTTATCGAGCCCGCTATATCTTACTTGATAGCAATAGGCTTCCTGCAGAGAAAGATCAGCGGGAATCATTACTTTGTCCGGGAGACTTCCTACCGAATCCTCCAGATAAGGCTCTACAGCAATGGGAAGGGCTGAAGGTCGAAGGATCTTCCGCTTATCCATATCCACAAGCGCCCAGATCGAGCGTGCCGCTGCCAATTCTACAGCATTACTATCAAAAATCCGATAATCCCGCTGCCAGAGCGCTCCTTTGTTTCCTTTACTCCAGGTACGCACATTAAGAAGCTCGTTAGGCGACGGTAAATGTCGAAGTTCTAGATCGAGTGTGATAACCATCCAGCCCATTCTTGCATTAAGCATTGTATCAATACTTAAACCCAGACTGCTTACAGCCGAATCCGCAGCACGCTGCATAATATCAAGAAGAAAGGAGAGCTTGCCCCTTGACCGAAAATCAGTGTCACTTGCATGAACCATAAATTCCTCTGTCCACAAAAGGTTGCCGTGCTTGTCCATAACTTTACGCTCCTTTACGCATCCATCCACAATTCCCTCTGTGTATCCACATTATCTAACACGATATCCACATGTGTATAAGTTTTCATTTCTTTCTATTTACCGCCGAATTATACACAAGCTATGCACAAAATTCACAAGCAGCACCAGAAATAGGGCCCTAAGTAATTGTAATACTATTCTCTATAGGACACAAAAAAGCCATTGTCGATTGCTCAACAATGGCTTCATGTGCTTGGCGGCGTCCTACTCTCCCAGGACCCTTCGGTCCAAGTACCATCGGCGCTGGAGGGCTTAACGGTCGTGTTCGGGATGGGTACGCGTGGAACCCCTCCGCTATCGCCACCAAACATGCGTCTGTGAAACAGACGCTGCCGCTTGAAATTCGGTTCATCACGGATGTGTGAATGAATTTCATGGCGTACAGGCTTGATCGCCTGAAAACTGAATCCGAAACGAATCTGCGCTCTAAGAAATTTGGATAAGCCCTCGACCGATTAGTATTGGTCAGCTCCATGCATTGCTGCACTTCCACCTCCAACCTATCTACCTCGTCGTCTTCAAGGGGTCTTACTAGTTGGGAAATCTCATCTTGAGGGGGGCTTCACGCTTAGATGCTTTCAGCGCTTATCCCGTCCGTACGTAGCTACTCAGCCATGCTCCTGGCGGAACAACTGATGCACCAGCGGTACGTCCATCCCGGTCCTCTCGTACTAAGGACAGCTCCTCTCAAATTTCCTGCGCCCACGACAGATAGGGACCGAACTGTCTCACGACGTTCTGAACCCAGCTCGCGTACCGCTTTAATGGGCGAACAGCCCAACCCTTGGGACCTACTTCAGCCCCAGGATGCGATGAGCCGACATCGAGGTGCCAAACCTCCCCGTCGATGTGGACTCTTGGGGGAGATAAGCCTGTTATCCCCAGGGTAGCTTTTATCCGTTGAGCGATGGCCCTTCCATGCGGTACCACCGGATCACTAAGTCCGACTTTCGTCCCTGCTCGACTTGTAGGTCTCGCAGTCAAGCTCCCTTATGCCTTTGCACTCTGCGAATGATTTCCAACCATTCTGAGGGAACCTTTGAACGCCTCCGTTACTCTTTAGGAGGCGACCGCCCCAGTCAAACTGCCCGCCTGACACGGTCCCCGTACCCGCTTAGGGTACTAGGTTAGAACCTAGATACGATCAGGGTGGTATCCCAACGGCGCCTCCGCAGAAGCTTGCGCTCCTGCCTCAACGGCTCCCACCTATCCTGTACAGATCGTACCCAAATTCAATATCAAGCTGCAGTAAAGCTCCATGGGGTCTTTCCGTCTTGTCGCGGGTAACCTGCATCTTCACAGGTATTAAAATTTCACCGGATCTCTCGTTGAGACAGCGCCCAAGTCGTTACGCCATTCGTGCGGGTCAGAATTTACCTGACAAGGAATTTCGCTACCTTAGGACCGTTATAGTTACGGCCGCCGTTTACTGGGGCTTCGGTTCACAGCTTCGGGTTGCCCCTAACCACTCCCCTTAACCTTCCAGCACCGGGCAGGCGTCAGCCCGTATACTTCGCCTTGCGGCTTCGCACAGACCTGTGTTTTTGCTAAACAGTCGCTTGGGCCTTTTCACTGCGGCCCCCTCGGGCTATTCACCCTACCGAGGCACCTCTTCTCCCGAAGTTACGAGGTCATTTTGCCGAGTTCCTTAACGAGAGTTCTTCCGCGCGCCTTAGAATTCTCTTCTCGCCTACCTGTGTCGGTTTGCGGTACGGGCACCTTCTCCTGGCTAGAGGCTTTTCTTGGCAGTGTGAGATCATGACCTTCGCTACTACAATTTTCGCTCCCCATCACAGCCCAGCCTTATTGATGTGCGGATTTGCCTACACATCAGCCTCACTGCTTAGACGGACATATCCATCAGTCCGCGTCACTACCCTCCTGCGTCACCCCATCGCTCATAGCGGATTACGGTGGTACAGTAATTTCAAACTGTTGTCCTTCGACTACGCCTTTCGGCCTCGCCTTAGGTCCCGACTTACCCTGAGCGGACGAGCCTTCCTCAGGAAACCTTGGGCTTTCGGCGGATCAGATTCTCACTGATCTTTTCGTTACTCATACCGGCATTCTCACTTGTATGCTGTCCAGCGCTCCTTACGGTACACCTTCAACCTACATACAACGCTCCCCTACCCCAGATACAAAGTATCTAGCCATAGCTTCGGTGGTGTGTTTAGCCCCGTTACATTTTCGGCGCAGAGTCACTCGACCAGTGAGCTATTACGCACTCTTTCAATGGTGGCTGCTTCTAAGCCAACATCCTGGTTGTCTGTGCAACTCCACATCCTTTCCCACTTAACACACACTTGGGGACCTTAGCTGATGGTCTGGGCTGTTTCCCTTTTGACAATGGATCTTAGCACTCACTGTCTGACTCCCGGCAAGAAGTTAATGGCATTCGGAGTTTGACTGAGCTTGGTAACCCTTGCGGGCCCCGCACCCAATCAGTGCTCTACCTCCACCACTCCATTCACCGAGGCTAGCCCTAAAGCTATTTCGGGGAGAACCAGCTATCTCCGAGTTCGATTGGAATTTCTCCGCTACCCCCACCTCATCCCCGCATTTTTCAACATGCGTGGGTTCGGGCCTCCAGTGCGTGTTACCGCACCTTCACCCTGGACAGGGGTAGATCACACGGTTTCGGGTCTACGTCCACATACTTAATCGCCCTATTCAGACTCGCTTTCGCTGCGGCTCCGTCTTCTCGACTTAACCTTGCATGTTAAACGTAACTCGCCGGTTCATTCTACAAAAGGCACGCCATCACCCAGTAATAGGGCTCTGACTTTTTGTAAGCACACGGTTTCAGGTTCTATTTCACTCCCCTTCCGGGGTGCTTTTCACCTTTCCCTCACGGTACTGTTTCACTATCGGTCGCCAGGTAGTATTTAGCCTTAGCAGATGGTCCTGCTGGATTCATACGGGGTTTCACGTGCCCCGCACTACTCGGGATCCGTCTCGGAGAGAACACAGTTTAGGCTACAGGGCTTTTACCTCTATCGCGGGCCTTTCCAGACCTCTTCACCTACCATATTCCTTTGTAACTCCATGTGAGACGTCCCACAACCCCAAGGGGCAAGCCCCTTGGTTTAGGCTGTTCCGCGTTCGCTCGCCGCTACTGACGGAATCACTATTGTTTTCTCTTCCTCAGGGTACTTAGATGTTTCAGTTCCCCTGGTCTGCCTCTGCGTATCCTATGTATTCAGATACGAGTAACTGCGAATTACCACAGCTGGGTTTCCCCATTCGGACACCCCCGGATCAAAGCTTGCTTACAGCTCCCCGAGGCAGTTTCGTTGTTCGCCACGTCCTTCGTCGGCTCCTGGCGCCTAGGCATCCTCCGTGTGCTCTTATTAGCTTAACCAATCGCTCCGGTATTGGCTCATTCGCTCATCTTGTTTTAAACAGCGCTTCCGGATGAATCCGTCCGCTAGTCTGTTTAAAGCCAAAAGTCGCTCATAATCCAAAACCATCGCTCAGCATGACTAATAACTATTTCAACTTGCTTACACAAGTTTCAGCTAAAAGATGTTCTAAAACGCAAATTCGTTTCGGTATCCAGTTTTCAAGGATCAAGGCGCTGAAATTTCGGGACAATCACGACTGTGATGTTCGAAAATTCAGACCGTTTAAAGATGAGAGCTTAAACTCTCAAAACTGACCAACGAGTGAGTGTTTGAACCCTAAGGTTCGTTGTGGAAGCTTTAGCTTCCGATTTGAATGTTTCCGTTGCAGGAAACGATTCTCCATAGAAAGGAGGTGATCCAGCCGCACCTTCCGATACGGCTACCTTGTTACGACTTCACCCCAATCATCTACCCCACCTTCGGCGGCTGGCTCCCTTGCGGGTTACCCCACCGACTTCGGGTGTTGTAAACTCTCGTGGTGTGACGGGCGGTGTGTACAAGACCCGGGAACGTATTCACCGCGGCATGCTGATCCGCGATTACTAGCAATTCCGACTTCATGCAGGCGAGTTGCAGCCTGCAATCCGAACTGAGACCGGCTTTGCTGGGATTGGCTCCACCTCGCGGTTTCGCTTCCCGTTGTACCGGCCATTGTAGTACGTGTGTAGCCCAGGTCATAAGGGGCATGATGATTTGACGTCATCCCCACCTTCCTCCGGTTTGTCACCGGCAGTCACTCTAGAGTGCCCAGCCTTACCTGCTGGCAACTAAAGTCAAGGGTTGCGCTCGTTGCGGGACTTAACCCAACATCTCACGACACGAGCTGACGACAACCATGCACCACCTGTCTCCGATGCTCCGAAGAGGGGCACTATCTCTAATGCTTTCATCGGGATGTCAAGACCTGGTAAGGTTCTTCGCGTTGCTTCGAATTAAACCACATACTCCACTGCTTGTGCGGGTCCCCGTCAATTCCTTTGAGTTTCAGTCTTGCGACCGTACTCCCCAGGCGGAGTGCTTACTGTGTTAACTTCGGCACCAAGGGTATCGAAACCCCTAACACCTAGCACTCATCGTTTACGGCGTGGACTACCAGGGTATCTAATCCTGTTTGCTCCCCACGCTTTCGCGCCTCAGCGTCAGTTACAGCCCAGAAAGTCGCCTTCGCCACTGGTGTTCCTCCACATATCTACGCATTTCACCGCTACACGTGGAATTCCACTTTCCTCTTCTGTACTCAAGTCACCCAGTTTCCAGTGCGACCCCAGGTTGAGCCCAAGGTTTAAACACCAGACTTAAATGACCGCCTGCGCGCGCTTTACGCCCAATAATTCCGGACAACGCTTGCCCCCTACGTATTACCGCGGCTGCTGGCACGTAGTTAGCCGGGGCTTTCTTCTCAGGTACCGTCACTCCGGTAACAGTTACTCTACCGGACGTTCTTCCCTGGCAACAGAGCTTTACGATCCGAAAACCTTCATCACTCACGCGGCATTGCTCCGTCAGGCTTTCGCCCATTGCGGAAGATTCCCTACTGCTGCCTCCCGTAGGAGTCTGGGCCGTGTCTCAGTCCCAGTGTGGCCGTTCACCCTCTCAGGTCGGCTACGCATCGTCGCCTTGGTGAGCCGTTACCCCACCAACTAGCTAATGCGCCGCAGGCCCATCCCCAAGTGGCAGATTGCTCCGCCTTTCATTCTCTCTTCAGGAGAGGAAAGAAATTATCCGGTATTAGCTACCGTTTCCGATAGTTATCCCAGTCTTGAGGGCAGGTTGCCTACGTGTTACTCACCCGTCCGCCGCTAAGTTCATTTGAAAGCAAGCTTTCAAATGAACTCCGCTCGACTTGCATGTATTAGGCATGCCGCCAGCGTTCGTCCTGAGCCAGGATCAAACTCTCCAAATTGGTTTTAGAAAGAGCGATTGCTCATTTTGAAACATCTGACGAGAATTTTCATTCTCACGATGAAGTTTCTAAAGCGTACAAGACGCTGTGAAACTCATCATTTTTGGATCTCGCCGAAGCGATCTCCCACTCACTCGTTGTTCAGTTTTCAAAGATCAAGCTTGTTGTCAACGACGACTACCGCGTCACCAGCAACTCTTATAATATATCACGTTCATCCGAGTAATGCAAGCTTTATTTTGAAATCACTTATTTAAGTCATTTCTCATTAAGTTTGCCGCTCCAACAACGCTTACTTATAATACCCTATCTCTCTACTAAAAAGCAACCCTTTCCTAAATAAAAATAACCCGCTTAATAATTAAGCGGGTTATCCTCAATGAAACTATAAATGCATCTGCTCTTAGTAGAACTTAGCTGCAGTATATTTACTTGCTACTTTAACCAGATCTGCTGTTTTGCTGTTCTTGGCAAGTCCAGCATCAACTGTAGTATCAATAGTTACCCATTTGCCATTAAGGAACACTTCATTCCAAGCGTGGTAAGACGTCACATAGCTTGTGTTACCCATAACCAGTTTGGTAGGAATACCTTCACTGCGAAGCATAGTAGCGAATAAGGAAGCGTAGTCGTAGCAGATTCCTTTCTTGGAAACAAGAGTACTGTCGTTGTTAGGGATGTAATCTGTAGTTACACTGGAAGCCAGGGAATAATCATACTTCACATTGGCAACGATATAATTATAGATAGCCTTCACTTTGTCTTCATCTGATGTCAAACCTTGTGTAAGTTGTGCTGCTTTCAGAACTGCTTTATCGGAAGAACTCCATTTAACATTCTGTACGGAGCTCAGATATACTGCGTTGGCGTTGCTCAGGCTAAGATCTACCGTCTCGGAAGAAATTACTTTGTATTTGTTGCCGGTAGTGTTCTCAAGTACGGAAACCTTGTATGAACCGTTACCTTGTTGCAGCGGGAATGTTTCAGTTGGTTTGGAGGTGTACAAGTTGTAAGTGTAGCTGTTATTGTCTTTGGTGATCATCAGCTTAATCTTCTTATCCTTAGGAACATTATAAGATACTCCGATAACACCCTGATCCAGTTGACCTATGTTCAACCAGCCTGCATCTGCATTAGCAGCTTGAGCTGTACCTGTCTGCATCGACGTAACCACTACGAATAGTGTAACCAACATTAGATAGAACTTCTTCATTGGATAAAACCCCTTTCGGTAGCTGGCTGCCATCCTTACGGGAAGGCCCTTTAGCTTTGCGTCCCTACCTTTCGATAGGTTTGCCGTTATCGTATAAGCTTTATCTGTCCTTGCTTCTACCATAAAATGCTAGATATACAATAAGAACAAACAAAAAAAGCCTCTTCATTCGGTAGCTGGCTGCCATCCTTACGGGAAGGCCCTTTAGCTTTGCGTCCCTACCTTTCGATAGGTTTGCCGTTTATCGTGTATTAGCTTTATATAGTTATATCTTACCATATCTATTTCTATTATCAAGACCTAAATCACTAGATTTCTGCGAAAACAAATAAAAATTTTAAGTATTTTAAATTTTTCCGTCATCATTCTACAAACATCAGGATAACTTTGCGTGAATGATAAGTCTATGCGTTGGATTCACCAGCGGATCACAAGTAATGAGTGTAAGAATCTTGTCATCCTCATTCCCTTTCAATACGGATACATCGGTCGGTTCCACAATAGTTACATCATAAACTACATAATTGTATTCCTGCTTACCGGTTGTAACGGAAATAGCGTCCCCCACTCCGACTTCATTCAATCTATTGAACAGCCTTCCCGTAGTTCTTGATCTATGCGCTGCAATCGCAGCATTGCCAGTAGCGCCGAGCGGAGCCGTCTCCTTCATATGCGCAGCTGCATGCTTCATATTCGCCTTGGTGGCGCCTTCCAGTACAGGCAGCTTCAGATCTATTTTGTCGATTTTGATAATCGCCATCACCTTGCCTCCGACTTCAATCTCAGGCGCTGCAGAGGGTTCAGGCTCTTCCGCAGCCGACTCATCTGCCAGCAGCTGGGTTACTTCCGCGTAAGGCTTACTTAGATCAGCACTGGCCGGAGCTGAGGCAGACGGAACGATTTCACTGTAGGCCTGTTCAGCCTCTTCCAGCAGCTTTTGCTGCTGACGGTCATTGTACCATTCGCTTCCTTTGGGATAGAGCATAATTAGCACCCCGGCAAGTATAATCAAATAGGATAATTTCCGCATGACAATCGCCTCCGTAATATAGAATAGATGATACCCTTCCGGAATAATTAAGAAGCAATGCTTCTATATAACAAGTAGAAACGACTTTACCGTCCTTTTTAAGGACGGTACCGTTTCAGCGAGAAATAGAAGGTAATTTATAGCAGCAAGCATATAAATTCATATATTTTCAGAATACCCACTTCCGGCTTCCGAAGAAATTAATGATTACCGTAACAAATGTGACCAGCACTTTGGCGATCAGCACTTGAATACCGAGAGAATCGGTCAATATATGAATCAGCAGCACCGATATAACCAGCACCAACAGGTTCAGCACGATAAACCTGACCAGCTGCATCCGGTCGAAGCCCTCTTTATTGCCGATGTCCCTGTCACGGAAGGTTACCTTTTTGTTCCAGAAGAAGCTGTTGGCCGTACCGGCGCTATAGGAAATAATCTGCGCAGGGGTATTGATCATCCCAAGGGAATGCAGCAGTGTGAATACAGCAAAGTCAACCAATGTATTCAGCAGGCCTACCGCATTGAATTTCAGGAACTGGATGAACCCCGCACTCCATCTCTTATCTGGCATAATCGCTTTCCTTCCGCGTGTCTTCTATTTCCGCATCCGGATAGCCTTTGGTCTCACGCACAATATAGAGCGGTCTGTCCTTCGACTCATCATAGATCCGTCCGATATACTCTCCAATTACCCCCAGCAGCATCAGCACAATCCCATTGAAGAGCAGGTTCACGCCAACTATAGATGCCCATCCGGGTACGGTCCAGGAGGTAAAGATTTTTTGGAACAATACCAGGAACAGATAGATGAAGCTGGAAAAGGACAGAAAGAATCCGATATAGGATGCGATTTTGAGCGGTTTGTGGGAAAAGGAGGTGATGCCGTCGAGCGCAAACCGGATCATTTTCTTGAGCGGATACTTCGTTTCCCCGGCAAAGCGCTCCTCCCGCACATATTCTACCATGGTCTGCCGGAAGCCTACCCAGCTCACCAGACCCCGGACGTACCGGTTCTTCTCCTTCAGACCGCGCAGCACATCACAGACTTTACGGTCGATCAGCCGGAAGTCCCCGGTATCGGTAGGGATTTCAACACTGGTCATACTGCTGAGCAGGCGGTAAAAGATCTTAGCGGTGACTTTCTTGAATAAAGTCTCCCCGTGACGCTTCAACCGCTTGGCATACACAACTTCGTAGCCCTCTTTCCACTTCGCAATCATCTGCAGAATAACCTCAGGAGGATCTTGGAGGTCTGCGTCAATCACCACGACTGCCTGGCCTTCGGCATAATCCATACCAGCCGTAATCGCCACCTGGTGGCCGAAATTACGGGAGAAGTCGATCAGCTTGACATGCTCATCCCGGCTGCTGATCTCGCGCATGATCTCCGCCGTACGGTCCCGGCTGCCGTCATTGACGAAAACCAGTTCATAGGAATCGCCGCAACCATCCATTACTTTTTTGAGCCGCTCATAGGTTACCTGAATGACTTCCTCCTCATTGAACATGGGGACAATCACACTGTATCTGGCTTTCACCTTAGTTCCTCCTATAAGTTTCTACGAGATCCCCCGCAATAAAACTGACTTTTTAAGCATCTGTGCCTCATTAAATAGTGCCCCCTAGAATACCCAGGAAGGGAACCACCGCAGTACCGTATTTATATAACTGCTATTAACCTGCATTCCGGATAATACCGGATAGAACATTACAAACAGGATGGCTGCTGCAGCCACATAGGCATACCGCAGGTATTTAGCATCGCCGAATCTGCTGTCAAGCAGCTTCAGGATATAGACAACCGACAGAATCATAAACGGCACCATCGCAAAATAATGGTACAGGAACGTCTCACGCGGCACAAGCATCCACGGAACATACTGTGAGAAGAACCCGATCCAGATCATGTACAGATTCTTGTCCCGGCGTTTCACGGTAAACCACACGGCTGCCAGCATAGCGAAGATTCCTGTCCACCAGATGAGCGGATTCCCCATGGTCACGATGCTGCTGGCCTTGCCTTCCGGCAATCCTTCACCGCCGCTGAAGAACCAGACCGGACGTTTCATGAACGGCCACTCCCACCAGGAGGAGGCGAACGGATGCGTTGCTACAAGCTGGCTGTGATAGTTGTACATATTTTTCTGGGCATCAATCAGTCCCTTAATGGTGAAGCCTTCCGCCGAAGCAGAGAGCGCCGGTACAAAGGACAGGCTATAGATGATAACCGGGATAGCAATAAAGAATAGGATGCAGCTGGCCAAAGTGATGATGGTGTTCTTCCAGAAGGACTGGTCCGCTGTCCGGCAGGCCGCTTTGAGCCCCTGACCGGTCAGCTTGCCTTCAGCCAGCAGACGGCCTGCAGCCTTATACTCCCTATACCGCTCAAACAGCGCCAGTGCCAGCATCACCGCAAGTCCTGCCCCTCCGTACAGGACAATCCACTTGGAGGCCACTCCGATTCCGAAGAACAGTCCGGACCAGAACAGCGGAACCAGCGTTGTGCGCAGCGGCATACGGTAGAAGTTCATCGTATAATACCGCTGCATGAAATAGAACATCAGCATAATGAAGAATACGCCGTATACATCAATCGTCGAGATGCGCGTCTGGGTGAAATGCATGAAGTCCAGGGCGAACAGTCCGGCTGCTAATGCAGCATACGTAGTCTTCCGGAACAGCCGCATCGCCATAATATAGATCAGCGGTAGCATAGCAATTCCAAACAGCGTGCCGATGATACGCCAGCCAAACGGATTAACGCCAAACAGCTCCATGCCGGCACCGATCAGCAGCTTGCCAAGCGGCGGGTGCGTATTCTCATAAGGGACAATATCATGATAATGTTCATAAGCCGTCCGCGCATGATAGATTTCATCAAAATACGTACTGTTCATGAAATTCGAATTTTCCGGGATCAAGGACTGCTCATCGAACAGATGGGCTGGTTCCCCTCTTTTGGCGGCAGCAGCGGCATCCGGTGTAACTCCGGCAATCGGCAGAGGCGTCTTCGGTGCCTCCTGGCCATAGAACGCCACTTCATTCAGGGTGAAGCCCGGAGAGGTGACTGTCAGCTTGACGTATCTTGCCGATACGTTCAGCGGCTGGCTTTTCCATATGAAGACATTGCCGACATCCTCGCTCACATCCAGCGGGCTGCTCCAATTATCCGGAGTCTGGCTGAACTCCAGCTGAAACTTGCCCGTGCCGACACCGCCGAAGATATTTACCCGCTCCAGCTGGTGGGCCTGCCCCAGATCCACATAGAAGCTCTCGCCGCTGGCGGCAGGCTCCCACAGGGTTTCAGGCGACTTATTGTCCCCCAGATGATAAAGCGCAAGCGCTCCATAGAGCACCGTTATGGCGATCATCCAGATCCAGTCTCTGCGCTGCAGCTTCAGCGGGGAACGCCGTTCTTGCTTGGCAAGGGGCTGAATCCCCTCTGCAAGCCGCACATCTGCTTCAAATTCAGCCTGCGTAGTAACAGGCTCTGGCAGGAGCTTTGTTGCTTTGCGGATATATACATCGTACCCAACATACAGCAGATATAATGCCAGAACTACGGTCGTAATCGCTGTAACCAGGACAATTCCGTCTGTCGGCGGATTGCTGCCGGTATTGAGATAGGCCAGCGTATAGCCTACATTAATATATTGAGTCAGTGAGAATCCGAGAAACAGCGTCAGGAAACGCCGGTCCTTGCTCTCAATGAAGGTGAATAGAGACAGTAGCAGAACAGGATACAGGTAGCGTTCATGCATTTTGGTACCAAATACAAAGACAACCGTGATCAGCACCATGCCGAGGAAATACGATTTAGATAGATCCTTACGGTCCTTGGTATTGAAGGAATAATAAGCAGCAAGAGCTACTGCTACAAGTATGAAGATAAAGCCCCATATGCGGTAAGGTATGCCGAGCCAGGTGACATCAAGCGCTGACCACATCGGATCCGTCAAAGCATAAAGATTGAATGCATTAACCGTAGAATACGGATAAGAAGATAAAGTGCTCTTATATAATTCAATCACTCCGGCAAAACCACCGTTATTCCAGAAGAATGGGGCTGCGAGCAGAGCAAATATTCCCAGTCCATAGACAGCGCCCAGAGCAAGCTGCTTCCAGGCACGGTGATGATAGAAGGCAAAGAGCAGGACCGGTGTGAAAATCAGCGCCTGCGGTTTGATCAGTGTGGCAATGGCGAAAAAGATTGCTGCGCGTACAAAGGTTCTATCCACTACTCCCATTATGCTGAGCAGCAGGAAGATAAGGAAGAAGGAGTCTGCTTGTCCCCACGCTGCAGAGTCCATCAGCACTGCCGGGTTAAACAGGAACAGCATCATCAGCCCGATCGCAAGTCCGGGTCCGATCTTGGTGCGCGCGCCTTTGTAGATGATCCAGCCAAGCACGAGGTCGGAGATGATGGCCGGCAGCTTATACAGCACAGTCTCTGCGCCTGATCCGCCCGCAAAGCTAAACAATCCTCGGAGCAGACTCAGCAGGTACAGCACATACAAGTAGCCTGGGGGGTAATCCGCGAAATAGCCTTCTTCATAGAATTTGCCCGGACCAAGATCAGTCAGACGATGGCTCCAAGCCATGAATGTATTCATATCATTCTGATAGCCCTGCGCAGTCAGGCCAATCCAGATCCGCAGAATAAACGCTACACCAAACAAGACATACAGCCAGCGTGTATAGATCACGTCCTGCTGGTTCAGCAGGCGTTTACTGCTGAAGGCTCTGTGATATAAAAGAGCAAAGAACACACTGAACACTGCCGATATCAGCAGCAGCTTGGCAGGTGACACCTTATGCGGTGTTTCTGCCGGCTGGCTCCCGCCGCCCGCATCCGCCCCGGCCGCCGGTGCACCGCTGTCCAGCGATACAATGCTCACGCCTTCCGGGGCTGTATCCAGCTGTTCTACGGACAGATCATCGAAATAGGCCTTGCCCTGAATCAGGTTGGCATATCCGCCCAGGGCAGCACCTATCCCGATCTCGGTCTGCTCTTTGCCGGTCTGGCCGATGAACTCGAGATACTGCCAATCGCCAGCTGTATCCTGGGTGGCGGGATAACCGCCGCCAATCCCGACTGGGAATATATTAGCACCCATTCCCCCGCCTGCTGTACTGACTATTTTGACATAACCCGAGATCTTATAGTAGCTGTCCGGCGAGACGGCAACCGTCTGTACCCACTTCAGGTGATTGGGTTCAAGGTTCTCAATGACTGCCGCTTTGCTGCCGGAGTGAACATCCTCGGACTGAACGGACAGCAGACCGGAGGCATCGCCCGGGATCCACATATCTTTGCTCCAGCCGGCTGGAGCACCGTCCTCCCCATCCTCAAAACCCGGATTCTGCAGTAAATTCCCCTCAGCATAAACGTTTGTTACAGGAAGAATAAATAATAAGAGCATCAGTATAACGGTTGCCGCCGCACGTGTATTCTTGGTCATCGTTCCACCCTCACCTCGTCAATGTTAATCCAGCCGTTACCGCCGGTTATGTAAACTTCTGCCTGCATCCCCTGCTCCAGCGCGACCACAGGAAGTGTAACCTGATGATAATCTTCCCCTGCCTGCAGTTCGGCTTCTGCCAGCAAAGTGCCGGCTGCACGGATTCCGATCTTCCCGCCGCCGCTGCCGCCTGCACTAACCATGGCGGACAGCTTGTAGTCACCGGCTGCCGCGGCAAAAACCTGCGACACGCTTTTGTCAGCTCCCGCATCAAGATAAGCCAGCCTAGTTCCGGCGTAAGGCTTATTATCAGCCACTCCCGTTCCCGCAGTGAATGTCCAGCCCGAAGTTCCTTCTTCAAACCCCCCATTCCTAAATTCAGCAGCGGGATTCTCCGGAGCTACCGGAAGCCTGTCCGCTTTGTCATTAGTAAGCATTACACTGTAGTTGGCGAAACGCTTAACTGTATATGCTGCACTTGCCGCAGGAAGCGGAGAGCTATTCCCAAAGATATATGCGGCATTGGCAGGCACCATGTTCAAATCGTCAAATCTGTATCTCCCAAAGGAGGATACACGCTGGAAAGCTTCTCCCGGATTGGCGTAAACGACGGAATTCTGGAAGTCCTGCGGATTGATCCGCTCATAGAACAGCACATAAATGTATGGCATATTCACATTATTGGTAATATAGATTTCTCCCGGGCTGTGTTCGGAAGCATACTGCACCGCCTCGCCGAAAGAATCATAAAAAGCCGGCCCGATCCGGCCGGGGAACTCACGGAAATAATCATTGGAGAACAGGACAAAAAATATTGTAAACACTGCAGCGGCCAGTACAGCAGCCCCCTTGACTCTCCCCGCAAGCCACACAAATCCGGCGCTTACCAGCATGATGAACGGATAGAAAATAATATTGATCCGGTTGATATTTACACTTGTAATAAACGCCATCAGCACGGCAATCAGGAACCAGAGCAGCAAGATTCCATACCCTGCGTTCTCCCGCCGCCTGGTCCACCATGAATGTATAAGGACAACCAGTCCCAGCAACGCAAAGGGCAGCGCGATCGGGTACGCATAGCCATAAGGAGAAATTGAATTCCATGGCAAGCCGTCAGTCCCGCTAAGCATAAGCTTGCTGAATGCACTGAAGTTATCCGCAGCTGCCCTCCCCAGCTGTCCGCTGAACACGGATGAGATCTCCTCCACACGCGGCATCGTAAGCCTGGGAATAGTGAACAATGGAGTGGCTATGTCCGGCATAGCGTAACGGTTAATAACAATAAATAATAGTATAGGTAGGGCCATTGCTGCAAACAGCAGGCTGTTCCACACAAGAGTCCGGAGCTTAAGCATCTTGCTATACAATAGAAGAATTGCCGTACCAAGTGCAAATAACGGGACAAAAAAGTAAGCTGTTCCATAGGCATACAGCGAGAGGGCCAGCATGCCGGCAAACGCATAAAACCATCTCGGATTGTCGAAGGATCTTAGCAGAAGGTACACAGCTATCAAAATCATCGTAGGAAACAGATTCGATTCCAGCGCCCACCTTGACATCATAATATGCCAGGGATTAATCGCAATAAAGAACATGGCTGCGATTCCTGCTCCGGATGAGGCGGACAGCCGTTTCATAATCAGGTAGAAGAAAATCATGGCCAGCAAGCCCATGACCATACTGAGTGCCCGCACAGACAGCGGCGTCAGGCCGAACAGCAGAATAAACGGCATGGACAAGTAGGCATACAGCGCATTCTGTCCGCTGCCCCAGGCGATAAGATGAACGGGCAGATGTACACCATTGCGGTCCATCCCGTAGTGAAGAATGGCGTAAGCATCATAGCCGATAGATGCTTCGTCCTGGTTCAGTCCCGGAGGAATTGAATTTATGTATATGATACGAACGATTGCCCCCAGTAGAAACAAAAGGTACGGCCAGGGATTGTTCATGCAGGACTTGTAAGCTCTCGTAAGTAAGCCGGACAACGTTTATCACCTCTTCAACAATATAATCTAAATACTGGATGAAGAAAAGGGTAAAGCAGAGTTCCCCCCAGCTGCAGCCACCCTATGAGGGATTCTCCAGTGAAACCTGTACATTTCTATAACAAGTAGAAACGGCTTTGCCGTCCTTTTATAAGGACGGTACCGTTTCAGCGAGAAATAGAAGGATAATTGATAGCGTGAAGCAAATAAATTCTTATATTTCTATAAAAAAACGGCCCCTTCATATTAATGAAGGAACCGTTTAAGTTAAAGACGGATGTCGTTCTCTCTTAGCCTTGGCTGCCGATCAGAACATAACGCAGAATAATCAGAACAGCCAGTACCCACATCATCCAGTGGATATCATATTTCTTCTTGCCGGCCAGATTCGCTACGCAAGCCAGAATAACATAAGTGACAATCCCGAACGAAATACCGTTAGCGATGTTGTAAGTAAAAGGCATAATAACAAAGGTCAGGAAGGCCGGGATCGCCAGGACCATATCCTGGAAATCAATGTCGCGGATGGACTGGGCCATCAGGACACCGACAATAATCAGTGCAGCGGCTGTTGCAGGGCCGGGAATAAGCGCTACAACCGGAGCCAGGAACAAGGCAAGCAGGAAGCATACGCCTGTAGTTACTGCAGTCAGACCCGTACGTCCGCCTTCAGCTACACCGGCAGCACTCTCAACATAAGCAGTTGTTGTGGAAGTACCCAGCATCGCACCACCGGCAACGGCTACTGCATCTACAAACATGGCGTTACCAACACGTCTTTTGCCTTCTTCAGCATCCTTCATGATTCCTGCACGTTCAGCAGTACCTACAAGTGTACCGAAGGTATCAAACAATTCTACAAAGGTGAAGGTAGCAATTGCGGAAACGATACCGGTGTGCATAATGCCTTCCCAGTCGAATTCCCAGAAGTTGAGTTGCGTGAAGTCAGGAACCCAAGGGGTCTGCGGATTACTCAGCGAACTGAAATCTACAGCGCCCATCAGGATTGCAGCCAGCGTGGTACCCAGAATACCGAACAGGATTGCGCCGCGGACGCGCAGCACCATCAGGATGGAGATCAGCAGCAGTCCGATAATAACGAGCTGAACATTCGTGTTCTCCAGGCTGCCCATATGAATTACAGTTTCGAAGGAAAGGACATCTGTGAATTTATTAGCAGCAATGTCGCTTCCGGCTTCAACGCCGATCGTCATCAGTCCGCTGTTCTTCAGTCCGATAATGGTGATGAACATCCCGATACCGACCGTGATGGCATGCTTCAGGCTGTCAGGAATTGCAGTGAGCAATATTTGCCGGACCCGCGTAACGGTCAGCAGAATGAAGATGATACCGGAGATAAATACAGCGGTTAACCCCATTTGCCAAGTGAACTCATGGTCAGTAGTGGCTGAAGACAATACTACGGATGCAAAATATGCGTTAAGGCCCATACCTGGTGCCAAAGCTACCGGGAAGTTAATGAATAATCCCATGGCAATTGTGAAAATACCAGCTGCCAGCGCCGTAGCGAGGAATACGGAATACCAGCCCATATCAATCCGGCCGAAGGCAGTCAACGTGCTGGGATTCACCGATAGGATATAAGCCATTGCCATAAACGTAGTCAAACCGGCCATAATCTCTGTGCGTACTGTGGTGCCGTTCTCTTTCAACTTGAAAAAGCGATTCAAATTGTTCTCCCCCTAAGGTGTATGTTATGCCATCACAGCAACAGAAAAGCCGGCATCTGGGAAGACACCGGCCCGAAAAAAGAGGTTCTTGTCCGGCATATCCGGTGTTAACCGGAATTCCAGGTAAGCTGCTCTTCTTAATCGTAGCCAGGTCATTACGGTGACCTCGTAGAGACTTCCGGGCCAATCCCCGGAATTATACGAATATATATTTGCTGTAGCGCTTTATCATTTTAGGTGTATATGACATGGGTTGTCAATGGTAAATACGAACATTAAGCGTAAGGTTTATGCAATTGTTCGTAAATCGAACATTTTCATGACAAATTCCGCTTGGTACAGAGATGATCTGCCAAACATCTCGGCATAAACGCGGACGGTACTGTACTTAAGCAGGTTAAAACACGTATGATGGAGCGCTAAGCGGCATAGCCGGGTGGCTTGCTCTTATATCAGCAAAAAAAACCGAAAACGCCAATGAAGGCGTTCCGGCTCCGGAATTCTATAGTCAGCTGCTGCTGAGACTATTCCCACTCGATCGTTGCAGGCGGCTTCGAAGTAATATCGTACACGATGCGGTTTACGTTATCGACCTCGTTGACGATGCGCACGGAGATTTTCTCCAGAATATCCCACGGAATACGCGCCCAGTCGGCCGTCATTCCGTCGATGGAAGTTACAGCACGAATACCTACGGTATAGGAATACGTACGCTCGTCGCCCATCACACCAACACTCTTCATGTTAGGCAATGCGGTGAAATACTGCCAGATTTCGCGGTCGAGACCGGCTTTGGCAATCTCTTCACGCAGGATAAAGTCCGAATCACGGACAATAGTCAGCTTCTCTTCGGTTACTTCACCCAGAACACGGATGGCCAGACCCGGACCCGGGAAAGGCTGACGCCAAACGATGGCATGCGGCATTCCGAGCTCTTCACCCAGTTTACGGACCTCATCCTTGAACAGGGTGTTCAGCGGCTCGATCAGACTGAATTTCATATCTTCAGGCAGCCCGCCTACATTATGGTGGGACTTGATTGTCTGAGCCGTTGCTGTACCGCTCTCCACGATATCTGTATACAGTGTGCCTTGCGCCAGGAATGCGAAATCACCCAGCTTGGCCGATTCTTCGTCGAAGCAATAAATGAATTCATTGCCGATGATCTTACGTTTCTGTTCGGGATCGGAAACACCGGCCAGCTTGCCGAGGAAGCGGTCACGAGCGTCGATTTTGACCACATGGATATCGAATTTGCCGACAAAAGTCTCCATAACGCTCTCCGCTTCACCTTTGCGCAGAAGGCCGTGGTCAATGAACATACAAGTCAGCTGATCGCCGATGGCCCGGTGAATCAGCATAGCCACAACAGAGGAATCTACACCGCCGCTGAGCGCGCAGAGCACTTTTTTGTCGCCGACTTTGTCGCGGATATCCTTAATGGCATCATCAATAAACGACTCCATCGTCCATTTGCCCTCGCATCCGCAGACCTCATACAGGAAGTTCGAAATCATCTCATTCCCGTTCACAGAGTGACGCACCTCAGGGTGGAACTGTACGGCGAAGAATTTGCGTGCATCATTGCTCATAGCTGCGATTGGAGCACTCTCTGTCCCGGCATCCAGCTTAAAGCCTTCCGGAAGCTCCACAACATGGTCGCCGTGGCTCATCCATACGGTCTGATTGCTCTCAAGACCTGCTGCAAGCACGGACCCTGGCGAGAATTCCACATCCGCTTTGCCGTATTCACGCTTGGATGCGCGTTCTACCTTGCCGCCCTGCTGCTGGGCCATCAGTTGCATCCCGTAACAGATTCCGAAGATCGGAAGTCCGAGTTCATAAATCGCCGGATCTACATGTGGTGCATCCTCAGCGTACACACTGCTTGGCCCGCCTGAGAAAATAATCCCTTTGGGCGACAGTGCCTTAATCTTCTCCATTGGTGTATTGTACGGCAGAAGCTCGCTGTATACCCCCAGGTCCCTAATTCTGCGCGCGATAAGCTGGTTATACTGTCCCCCGAAATCCAGAACAACGATAATTTCATTTGGCTTGTTCATTACTTGCCTCCCTTGATTATTGGATTCATTATACTCATGGTTAATTCTCAGCGTCAAGGAAAGGAGACGTCTTGTCTTCGGGGATTTCTCCCATATGTGACGGGGTCTGGGGCGATTTAGGGGAGCCTGTAAAGACAGTATCCAGATCTTGGAATGCGTATCCGCTTCCACCTTAGCCGAGTGAGGATAGGTCTGCTGTTATAGTTGCCAAAAAGTGATTTCCTCTTTCAGGAATGCCGTCATATGCTGGACAGAACAGAGGGCTGGCCGGCGGGCGTACATCGGGAAAATGACTATGAACTAACTAATTCGCCGGAAAACCAACTAATACGCCAGAGCTAAACTTTTGCAGCCCTCCAAGGGTCACGCTGTACTCTCCGGGGCACCGCCCGGCCGCAAAGTGAGCTCACTTAATTTTCACCTGCAAAGAAAGGGCTAAATGTTGTAAGTATTACAACATGGATTCATGAATGCTGGGGGATTCGTAACAATTGTTGTATGAAATGCAGGAATTGACGCGCTTAGCCGCCTGATTACGGGGGAAATGCTGCTTTTTATGCAACAGTTTTTGATTTGGCTCGTTTTTATGAGGAGATTGTTGTATTTCGTGCAGGCATTCAGTCGGCATCTAAGTTCAACTTAAATATTGATGTAAATGATGAAAAGGCGCCCGCTGCATTAGCAGTGAACGCCTCTTATCTTATCGGGTCAGACGGAATGTAATCGTCATACATCTGGCAATGAACGCGGCTGCGTCAATGGCTTCCGCATCCTTGGCAGGAGCACTGGAGCGCAAGGTGGGAATGGAGCGCGGAGACTGCGCGTGCGCCTCCGAGGCGCCGGGGCACGGCGATTGCAGAACCGCGCCGGCTGCCTCAGGACGCGGGGGCTGCGGGACCGCGACGGCTGCCCCAGGACGCGGGGGCTGCGGGACCGCGACGGCTGCGCCGGGGCGCGGCGATTGCGGGAGCGATACGGCTGCGCCCCGGCGCGGTGGATGCGCGCGCGCGGCAAGCCCGCCCGCGCATCCGCTGTACGCCAGGATTTCCCACTGGCGTACGAAGTCCCGGACGGCGGCGCGAAGCCGCCCGTCCTCAATGGCCAGGGAGTCTGCGTACTCCCTGGCGGTAACCCCGGGCAGCGGCGGCCCATACCGCGCCGCCAGCCCGTGCCAGGCCAGAGCGGCGGCGCGAAGCTGCCGCTCACGGCTTAATCTGCCGGCGCGGCGCACCGCCGGCAGCAGGGCCAGGCAACGCCGCCAGCGGATGGCGGCGGCCAGCCCCAGCGCCGCAGCGGCAAGCGGCGCCGGAGCTGTGCCGCCCGCCTGCGGCAGGGCGGCGGACAGAGCGTCCGCGAGCTGCGCCGCGGACATGCGGGCTCCCGGCGGCGCGGAGGCAGCCGCCAGATTCGTCTCCACCGCGCCTGCGGCAGCGGCGGAGGCAGCAGGCGTGGGGTCGAAGGGAACCCAGCCGGCGCCGGGGAAATAGACCTCGACCCAGGCGTGGGCATCGCCTCCGGTCACATTGTAGCGCTGCGGCATGGAGCCGGCCACAAGCGTCCCCGGGCCGTAGCCCTGGACGTAACGGGCCGGAATGCCGCTGCTGCGCAGCAGGATTGTCATTGCCGTGGCGAAATGCACGCAGTAGCCCTGCCGGGTCCCGAAGAGGAAATCGTCGGCGAAATCCGCACCGGACGGCGGCACTCGGGTCTGCAGGGTGTAGGTGTAGCCGGTTTGCAAATAATCTGCAACCGCAGCAGCGGCATCATAACGGTTAGCCGCAGCAGCGGTAAGCTGCTCTGCCAGAAGCTTCACCCGCTCCGGCACGGCTGCGGGGAGCTGCAAATACAGATTGCTCACCCGCTCAGGATCAATCCCCTGCAGCTTGCGCAGCACAGCCGGATCACTTTCCGGAAGCACGGACTTCACCGTATATTCCGTTAACTTGGCAGAGCCGGAAATCTCCGGTAGCCGGAAGCTGCTCTTCTCGCCGTTCGCAAGCACATAACCAAGCTGGCTCCCATCGGCCAGCCGGATATTCTGTACATCGACTGCCGTGCCGGCGCTGAAGATAGGAAGCCCGCCGGATGAAGGCTTCGCGAACTGAATCCGCTGAATGAGCGGCGCTGGCCCGGCCGCTTCCGGCTCCGCAACCGGGAGGCTCGTTAAATTAAGCGGTTCATAGGAAGCCACGCTTCTAATCCAGCGGCGGCCGTCATAATAAGCCACGCTTTCTCCCCGCCAGTAGGACGCACGTGCAGCGGTTACGCTAAAGACGGCCTCTCTGCTTGGCGACAAGGGCATTCCCAGCTCCCCGTCTCCCGCACTGTAACCGGTGCTGGCAGCCTGAGGTCCGGCAGATTCTCCGGGCCTTTGCGTTTCCGCCCAATTCTCCAGCTTATTAAGAACCGGCTGCAGTGTAATGGGGACCACCGGCCGGGCACCAATTCCCTGCCCGCCTATCCAGGCTGCCACCGTCACGGCCACCGCTGTAGAGAGCGCCCATATTCCCCAGCGGGCGTAAGGAAGAGCGTGGCTTCCTGTCCGTTCCTGCAGACGGAGCAGTCCGCTTAATGACCGCATCCAGAGAATCAGACCTGCTGAGACCAGTACATCACCGGACGTATCGACAGCATAGACCATATCGAGCGCCAGCAGATATACCAGGGTTACACCTGTAAATAAGGTGATACTTCCCCTGTACAGAGCCAGTTGCTGGACAGATGATACTAACAGGCCCCAGCCAAGCACCAGAATCAGCAGCCGGCTGTCCTCACTTAAGGCAGAAATCCGGCCTGACAGGAGCAGGAGGGCATCCTCACGGATATCTGCTGTATAGAGCCGCAGCCAGGCAGTTCCCTCCTGTGCCGCGCACTGGTAGAACCAGGTCAGGAAGATCAGGAGGAACTGCCCGCAGGCCTGCAGAAGGCGAGGAAGCTGAATGCATCCCCATAACAGCAGTCCGGCAGCCGAGAGCATCAGGAGCTTCAGAAGCTCGGCGGTCTCCGCCGATGCCGCCAGCCGCTTGAGCGGCAGCAGCCACAGGGTGAACATTCCCATAATAGCCAAAGAGAACAGCCCGCGATAATACAGGGGACTGCTCTCCCTTTTATCGGCGAAGCTGTTCTCCGTACTTTCCGTTTCCGGCAACCTGCTGCCCCCTGATGAAATTATAGGGCCGCCTAAGTCTGCTGGCGTAACCCTAATGGGATGTCGGTTGGCCCGGATATCCATAATACTCCGCCCCCTTGTACACTTGTGCAGGAGAGACATCGTTCAGACAATGGATCCGCGCGCCCAGCCGCATCAGACTTCCGGCTATAGTGCCCGATGTACGCTGCTTACCGCCGGAACCCGGGCTATAGTTATCGGCCGGATAACTCTCTACAGGTTCAGGGAATCCTTCCCTGGCCTCCTTGGTTCCGGTTGAACTCCGTACCGGATCGTCCGCCGCTCCTCCGGCCGGAGAGGGCTGATCCCAGACATAGTACAGCTCAACCTTAATTCCCTGGACCAAAAAACGGGCAAGCGTCCGGGCAGAATCTTCTTCAAGCCGGCCGGTAATGACAGACACCGTCATGCCGGGAATCCAGCCCCGCGAAGCATCCTCCAGCAGCCGGGTGAGACTCTGTGAGCCGGATGGGGATATTTCCGTAAGCAGGTCTTGTACCCTGCCGGGGATCTGACCCAGGCCTTCATGTCTGGCCATTCCTTCCGGCCAACCGCCGCTGAAGAGCTGCAGGTAACTGCTGGAACGTTCGGCAGAGAGCATCAGGCCCATTGCCGCCGACACCGCCCGTTCAAAAGCAGGCATAACCGATCCCCGCTGCCCGCGCGGTACCAGGGCACCGTAAGGAACCTCATAATCCTCCGGACAGTTGGCAAGCACGATACAGGTCATTTGCCCGGCTTCCCGTTCAGGTACTCTGCTCTGCAGCGTTCCCTTACGGGCGCTGTTCTTCCAGTGAATCCGGCTGAGCGGATCACCGGGAGCATAGTCACGGATATCAGCTGCTTCTGCACTGCCCTGCTTCCCCCGTCCGGGAAGCATCCGGTCTCCCGGCATTGCACGGTTATCCGGCAAGCTGCCGGCCAGATACAGCGCCTTCGGGAGCACCTTGAAGCTCTCCTTGCCTCCCGGCTGACAGCCGCCTGTGAACAAACCAGGCAGATCCCCCCAGGTGACACCGCAGCCGTAAAGCTGGTGGATCCCTCTGGGAACAGACTTCAGTTCATACGAATAGGTGAAGGAGCGCCGGAATCCGGGGAACAGCAGCTCCTGATGGCTGCCTTCACTCCAGTAATCGGCAACAACTATCCAGGGAAGCGGGATCTTGGAGACAAAGCTGATCTGTACCTTAACGGTAACGGTATCCCCGGCCGAAGGACGTGCGGGTGTTATTGTGCGGAGAACCGCTACCCTCCGTGGACCGCAGAGATGCAGGAGCAGCCCGCCGGACATTACAATTACGCCAGCCGTCAGGAGCAGCAAGAGTGATTCCCCGCCCCGCCACAGATATAATCCCAAGGTCGCTGCGGTTAAAAGCAGCATCCGTGCCCACTCCTGTACAGTGCTGCGGACACGCCGGCGGGACAGGAACGCAGCCGCAGATTTCCCTGAACTCTCCCGCTTTCCATGCTCATATTTGATCTGATCTATCAATGATGAAGAGGACAAGGATGACACCCTTTCTTCGGTCATAGACTAGCTCCCCGCCTGCCCGCAATTTCGCTGGCTATTCGGCTTCCGGGAGCCTATTACTATCTATTCTTCCCATCAAAAAGGGTACCCAGACATCCAGGGAATTCTTTTTAGCACTGGTTCAATAAGCCTTCACTCTGCGCTCTTCTGCATTTACACTGGCCGTAAGCGGTGGATGCCCTGTGGCTTCGAGCAAATCCCGCAGGGGTACCCAAAGGGAAGAACCAATGAGCTGTATCTCTGCTGTCTTGAGCTCCACTGCTCCGTCCGGCTGGATGACTTCTATCTGCTGTTTCTTTGAATTCACAGTCACTGTTCGTCCATTCCATTTCACCTGTCCGCTGCGGGCAGCCGCATCCCAGCCAACTTGCCCGCCCAGCCGTTCCACGGCGGTACGGAGAGGTACGAAATATTGCCCGTTTCTAACGTTGTACTCTCCAGGCTTCAGGATGGTTTCCAGCCTTCCTACCTCCAGAGCAAGCGGTTTGCCGGGTGCAAACAGTTCAGCATTCGGAACAATATTCGCCGAGATCCAGGCTTTGGACGGCTTCACCCGCTGCAGTGCCGCTGCCTTAGCCGACACTCTGAACTGTACCGGCTCACTCTGCGCATTAAGTAAGCCGAATTCATAACCGGCGGCTTTGTAGCGTTCAATAATAGCCGGCAGCGCCTTGGCACTCTGCTCATGACCCGACCCGTCATGCAGCAGCAGGATGACACTCCGGGAATCCAGATCAGCAACCGAATGCTGCAGGATCTCTGCGGCAGGTACTCCCCGGCGGCTGGAGTCTCCGCTGTCTACGGTCCAGTCCATCACCTCATAGCCCGCCTGCTTCAGCAGATAAAAATAAGTACTGTCAAAATGGCCAAAGGTGCCTCCCGGTGCACGGACCAGCTGCGGACGAACCCCTGTAATGCCTCTGACGGTTTCCTCTGTCTGTTTGATCTGACGCCAGAACTCCGTGAATCCGCTATAGAGATCATGATAATTATGGTTATAGGAATGATTGCCGATGGCATGCCCCTGCTCCCAAATGGCATTGACCAGCTCAGGGCGGCTGGCAGCTTGCTCCCCCAGCACGAAGAAGGTAGCCTTCACTCCCTGCTCCTGCAATATCTTGAGGACCCGGGGAGTAACTGCACTTGGCCCGTCATCGAATGTAAGATAGACGACCCTTGTTGCCTTGCTGCGCTTAGCATCCTGATTAGATTTGCCCGCAGCGGCGGACACTTTCTGTAGGGTAGAAGCCTGCTGATTGGTGGCGGATGCATAAGTTGCCCCCCCTGAAACAGGAGGCAGCAGAGGCTCTGCTTCCGCATTCTTGACTGCAGCCGGCGGCAAATCTTGCACCGGGACTTCCAGAGGATTATTCTTAGAGAGTAAAGATGCTGCACTGCCTGCTTCAGCCTGCAGGGAGAATGTCCTCCATGAAGCCGGGGATTGCCCCTTGTCCCCAAGGGCTGACATACTTAGAAGCACTGCCATAACAAGCAACCCGCGGATCATATACCGGCGGATACGATTTTCCCGGCTTTCCTTCATCTTCTCTACCTCCAGCATTCTATTGGCGCCTTCACGCCATTTGGTAGATTGTATGAAGACAAGCTCCAAAATAGAATCAGGCGCGCAGCCTTCGGAGAGTGATGGATGTATGGAAATGCTGAAATGGATACAGGAATTGTTCGCCAGCTATGGATATAGCGTATTGTTCTTTGGGCTTTTGCTGGAATTCATTGCTCTACCTTTTCCCGGGGAGACTACCATGGCCTTCGCCGGGTTTCTGTCCTATACCGGGAGGCTGGATTTCTTCACGCTGGTTATCGTAGCTTTTGCAGGGACCACAGTTGGCATGACCATTACTTATTTCATTGGGCTTAGGGCCGGGCTGCCCTTCATCCAGCGTTACGGCAAATGGTTCATGTTCTCTCCGGCCAAGCTGGAAAAGACCCAGCGCTGGTTCGAGCGGTACGGCAGCGTGCTGATTTCAATCGGCTACTTCGTTCCGGGCGTCCGCCATTTCACCGGCTACTTCGCCGGTATTATCGCACTGCCTTTCCGCAAATTTGCAATGTACGCCTATGGCGGCGCCTTGTTCTGGGTACTGCTATTCCTCGGTATCGGCAAAATCTTCGGACCGCAGTGGATGGGCATTTTCCACGTAATCGAAACCTATGCCCTCTGGATTGCCCTCTTTGCCGGAGCCATTGCTGCGCTGATTGTGATGTACCGTTACCGGAATGCCATCCTTCTCCGGCTGTCCCGGCGCAAATCCGCTGCTCCGCTGGAGACGAAGGTCAAAGTAAAGGTCAAGGTCAAAGAAACCTCCAAAACCCGCTGATTTTTTCAGACCATTAAGGCTGGGACTCCCTGTACCGCTTATTCCATTTGCTGCGCAGCAGGTAATAACCTCCCAATAGCAGCGCAATCACAGTAAAACCCGCCCCGCCCGCGAATCCCAGCATTCTGGGCTCCACCTCATCAAGCAGCCAGCCGGCCCCTAACATGGACAGACCCAGCAGGGTTCCGCTTACTGCCGCCAGCAGGCCGAATACAGCCGGCTGCAGCGCAGGCGGCGTTTCTCTCATCACCAGCGTATCCAGACAGGCATTGCCGGTTCCTCCGGCCAAAGATAACAGAATGTACAGCAGAAATGCTGCAGCGAAATGACCGCTGCTGCTAATCATCATGAGCAGAATGCCCTCGAGCAGCAGACCGCCCAGTGCTACCGCTAAAAGCCTTTTGCGGAATAAACGTCCGGCAAAGAAACTCAGGCTGAGCCCGATGCCAAGCGCTGCGTAGAACGCCCCCACCCCGCTGTCACCCGCATGAAATACCTGCACAGCATATACGCTGATCAGCACATTATCCCAGCCATTGATCACCGGCACCAGCAATTCATAACAGAGCACAATCTGCAGTGCCAGGCTGCCTCCAAGAACTGTACGCAACGCCCGCCGCCGTGTCCCTTTGGCAGACAAGCCTATGTTAGGATTTCCGCCTTCAGTATGCAGTGCAGACTCCCGGCGGGCGTCTCCGTCAAGGGCCTGCTTGGGATAATGAATCCCCCTTATCAAAAGTCCTGCCGCCAGAAACGACACAGCATTCATAACAAAGGCCATATCCGGACCGAAATAAAGCGAGACAATCCCTCCCGTAAAGGCGCCAAGAATCAGCACGCAGCCGTTCAAAAGCTGTTCCAGGCCGTTGATCCGCAGCAAATCCTCCGGCGCTGCCAGCAGCGGGATGGATGATTTGCGCACCGGACTATAGATGGCTTCACCCGCTGCCATCACAAAGCTGCCGGCATACACCAGCCACAGCCTATGGTTCCCGTCCACCCAGAGCAAAGACAAGGCTACCGGGATACGCAGGAAATCCACAGCCATCATGATCGTTTTGCGCGGCAGTCTGCCAGCCAGGAATCCTCCAAGCGGTGCCATGAACAGATAAGGCAGCACCCGCACGCCAAGCGATATCCCTACGGCCATTCCCGACCCGGTCAAATGAAGAACCAGAGCCAGCATGGCAATACTGCTGAAACGGTCGCCGATACCATTGATTAACCCGGCTGCAAACAGCCTTTGATAGCCTTTATTGCGTCCGGCAAGTGATCCTGCATTTGTACTCATAACTTTAGCCCCTCATTAAATTATATAAATATCTAATTAGATGATAATATAATATGAAATTTGGAGCAATGCTTTATTTCAGACAATTTGCTAAGCTTAGATCATTAACCCGAATGAAAGCAGGTGCATTTCTGTGAAAATAGACCGTCTCCTCTCCATTGTCATTCTGCTGCTGAACCGGCCGCTGATTCAGGCCAAGGAGCTGGCCGATATGTTCGAAGTCTCCGTACGCACCATCTACCGCGATATAGACAGCATTAACACCGCAGGTATTCCTGTTGTCACGTATCAAGGGGCCGGGGGCGGTATCGGCCTCATGCAAGGCTACCGGCTGGACCGTAATGTGCTGTCCGAGCGTGAGCTGGCCGATATCTTCGGTGCACTGCAAAGCGTCTCCTCTTATGGCGGTGAAGGGCACCAGCTGTTAATGGAGAAAATCAGCAGTGTGATCCCGCCTTCCCAGACTGCTGCCTTCCGCAGCAAGACCACTCAGATGATCGTAGATCTCTCTCCTTGGGGACTGATGGGCCCTTTGGAAGAGCGGATCAGCCTTCTTAAAGAGGCGCTGGAGGAAAATACCGTCATCTCCTTCGAATATATCTCGGCCGAAGGCCGGGCAAGTACGCGTACCGTTGAACCCTACACCCTTGTACTCAAAGGACAAAGCTGGTACTTATACGGTTTCTGCACAGAACGCCGGGATTTCCGGCTCTTCAAGCTGCTGCGGATGAAAGCGCTGGTGAAGGAGAAGCGGAACTATACCCGCCAGGATATTCCGCTGAAGGAGCTGCCCTGGACGGACGGCTGGAAAGAACCGCAGAATATCCAGCCGATCCGGCTGCAATTTGCACCGGAAGGCAGGCATCTTGCGGAAGAGTATTTCGACTCCGAGGAACTGCAGCAGGATGATCGCGGCGGGTACACCCTCACGGTCCATTATCCTGAGAATGATTGGCTGTTCGGTTTCCTGCTAAGCTTCGGAACCGTGCTGGAGGTGCTTGGGCCGGAACATATCCGCCGGAGAATAGGCGAGCTGGCCGGAGGCGTTGCTGCCAAATACGCCTCCAGCCTCCCTCAGCCGCAGCCGACACACCCTGCTGATTAAAGAACGGAATAGTATCTTTTTTCCATAACCCGCACATGAACCTGAAACTATGCTGTCAGGTTTGCCGGCTTATACTGGACAGGAAGAGGCGGCAAACACCGCCTGAACCAGAACCCTGAGGAGTGTGCAATATGGAAACGGCGTCAACGAAACAAACGGAGAGCTTGTTCTGCCAAAGCTGCGGAATGCCGGTTAACGAAACAGAGCTGCAGGGCAGCGACAAGGAAGGCAACAAAACGGAGGAGTATTGTATCTACTGTTATGAGAACGGTGAATTCAAGCAGCCGGACATCACTCTGCAGGAGATGACCGATCTCTGTGCCGGGTACTTGGTGGAGGAAGGAATGGATGAAGCTGCCGCCCGACAGATGCTGGGGGATTCCCTGCCTCAGCTGAAGCGCTGGAGCACGGGAGCCGGGGTTAGCTGAGGCTGTAAACGGACAACAAAAGGACTACCCGGCAAAACCTTTACGGCTTTGCGGATAGTCCTTTTGATGAAATTATAGCCTGCGCATACATTTAAGCTCTTTGCGATTTCACCTTGTTAGGCTGTGGCTGTACTGCATCCTCTTCTTCCGTCTTCAGGAAATCCGGCTGCGGAGAAGTCTTTCTGATGAACAACGCCAGCACCAGGGCAAGCACTGTCACCCAGGTAGCTACAGTGAACGCATGAGTAATCCCGTTAATCGTTGCTTCCTGCGTAAGCTTAAGCATCGCCGCCTTATCGGTCTGCGATACCGCACCGCTTGTCAGTGCATCGGTAATGTTGCTCTTCGTACGGTTGGTCATCAGGCTGACGAACAGCGCCATACCCAGTGCACCGCCTACGGTCCGCAGGGTGTTGGACATTGCCGTACCGTGCGAAGCCAAACGCTGCGGAAGCTGATTCAGACCGGCAGTTACAATGGGCATCATCAGCATGGACATCCCGAACATCCGTGCAGTATACGTCAGAATCAGATGTGTATACGTTGTGCTGTTGCTGATCTGGCTGAACTCCCAAGTCGTAATAGCCGTGATGGCAAGACCGATAACTGCCAGCCATCTTGCACCGATTTTATCAAATATAATTCCGGTAATTGGAGACATAATACCCATCAGAATCGCACCCGGCAGCAGCATCAGTCCGGACTCCATCGGTGTAAAGCCGCGGATCGTCTGCAGATAGATCGGCAGCAGAATCATACCGGCGTACATAGCCATGGTCACGATAATGTTAATTACAGTAGTAAGTGAATACATGTTGTAGCGGAAAATCCGGAATTCAAGCAGCGGCTTATCCGCTGTAAGCTCACGCCATACGAACAGCCCCAGGGAGACAATACCCAGAATCAGACAGAGGATAACGGTTGTACTCCCCCAGCCGTCTGTTCCGGCATCACTGAAGCCGTACAGCAGTCCGCCAAACCCCAGAGTAGATAAGACTACACCGGGCTTATCCAGTTTTGGAGAAGTCAGCTTGCCTACATTCTGCATCGTCTTCATGCCAAGCAGCATCGAGAAGATAGCCAGCGGAAGCACAATGTAGAACAGCACGCGCCAGGAGTAGTTCTGAACCACCCATCCGGATAAGGTAGGTCCGACTGCCGGAGCAAAAATCATCGCAACCGCCATAAGTCCCATAGCCTTGCCGCGTTCTTCAATCGGGAATATGCGCAGGAACACAATGTTCATCAGCGGCATCAGAATCCCGGCACCTACCGCCTGAATAACTCTGCCTACCATAATCATTTCAAAGCCCGATCCTATTGCACAAACCAGTGTACCTATGGAAAATAGCATCATCGCCGTCGTAAAGAGCTGGCGGGTCGTAAATTTCTCTACCAGATAAGCGCTGATCGGCACCAGTACACCATTAACCAGCATGAACCCTGTAGTCAGCCATTGTGCCGTATTGGCGGCGATCTTCAGGTCCTCCATCATTTTGGGCAGCGCCACATTCATCAGTGTCTGATTCAATAACGCCACGAAGGCGCCGATCAGAAGCGCTGCGATAATCGGACCTCTGCGGATCGTCTTGGACGATGCAGCGTCAGCAGTAATTGTACTCATAGCTTCTTTTTGTCTCTCCCTTGTTCTAGAATCTTGATGATTTCACCATGCAACCGCAGCAGTTCTCCGGCATCCTCAGCAGGTATATTAGCCAAGGGCTGCAGGTACCTGCGCAGAGACTGTTTGCTTAACTCCCGGATCTCCTTGCCCTTATCGGTCATCGCCAGCTTAAATATACGTCTGTCGCTCTGCGAGCGTTCTCTGGTAATCAGTCCAGCCTTCACCATCCGGTCCACCACTCCGCTTGCCGCGCTGTTGCCAAGATGCAGCAGGTCTGCAAGCTCAGTGATACCGATATCGGGATGTGCCGACAACTTACGCAATACCATTAGCTGGGTGGATGTAATCTTCAGCTCTTCTGCGTCCTTCCACAAAAGCTGCTGGAAATTATGGTTGATACAGCGGAAAGAGGACAGAATATCGTCCAACTGCTTTTCCTTTTCCTCCAACCTCAATCCCTCCAATTACCCAATATAAAATAATACTTCGTATACGAACTATTTTACTATTTACCTATTTATTCGTCAATAACTTGCAGAAATTTTCTGAAAAAGTAATTATTCTTTCACTCCTTCCGGGATGCCGCCGGCAAAAGTTTGCGTTTATTGTGGACTTCCCGGGTCCAAAATATAAACCACACAGAAAGCGGGGAAATCAAATGAGTCTGGAGCAACAACGTAAGAGCTGGAGCGGGGACCATAAGCTTTTGTCGGGGATCATCGTAAAGCCTGAAGCGCATGCTGAAGCTGTTGCTTTATTCCTGAAGCTGCATTCAGCCCTGTATACTGCAGACATAAGCAGCGGGGAACAGCCTAGTCTCGAGGATTCTTTATGGAATAATCTGTTAGAGCCAACTTTGCGCAGCTATCCTGTACATACACCCGGCAGCCGTAACTCTATAGTCTGGCATATATGGCACAGCGCGCGGATCGAGGACATCACCATGAACATCCTTGGTGCAGACCATGCGCAGGTGCTTCATTCAGAGCACTATGCAGAAAGCCTGCAGACCCCGTTCATCCACTCCGGTAATGGAATGAATGATCAGGAAGTGGCTGCATTCAGTGCCGAGGTGAATATCGGGGCATTAGCGGCATACCGGCGTGCTGTAGCAATCAGAACACGCTCCATCCTTTCCGCTGTGCAGCCGGGGCAATTCGGACGCAAAGCCACTCCGGCGCAGTTCAGCAGGGTGCTGAAGGAAAAAGCCGTCCTGGAAACCGAGCAATGGCTGCTCGATTACTGGAGCGGCAAGACCCTTGCCGGACTGGTGCTGATGCCTGCCACACGGCATAATTTCGTCCATCTTAACAAAGCGATGCGCGTGAAGCAGAAGCTGCAGAGGTAAACTATATAAACCGCCTTAAGAGAACAACCCTTCATATTACGGTCATTCGCTGCGGGATTGGCGGAGGCCTTACACTTGCTTCTTTAGCAATGGGCAGGAATTTATGACGAGTTACGTGATCTTCGCCACAGAAAGCGGATGAATCGCAAAAGAGCGGGCCGGAGGTTAATCCGGTCCGCTCTTTGGCATATGCAGGGTTGTCACCATAACTGAGCTTATACCCCGCAGCCCACAGTGCCAGTTAAAGTAGGCTGCAGCCGTGCGACTTCCTCTGCTGACGGTTGTTTACCGCTCTCTAGCCCGCTGGCAATTGACATCATCAGCTTGATCCGGTTAGCCTGATTCACGACGCTGACCCCGGCATCATAGTCGATAGCAACGATATTCGCGCCCGGATACAGCTCCTTCAGACCTTTAATCATGCCCCGGCCGGTAATATGATTCGGCAGGCAGGCAAATGGCTGAATACAGGCGATATTGTTCACGCCATTATCCAGCAGATCCATCATCTCCGCTGTCAGGAACCAGCCTTCGCCCATCTGGTTGCCTACAGAGACCAGGCGGCCTGCTTTCTCGGCCAGCCCATAAATATTCTCCCGGCCTTTGGCCAGTCCGGCTTGCTCCAGTGCCACTTTGACCGGCTTGCGGTAAATCTCCAGATACGAGATCAGCATGGGATTAATATATCCCAGCCGTTTGCTTTTGCCGAATTGCTCGGCTTTGTAGATCGGATTATAGACACAATAGAAAATGAAGTCCAGGAAATCCGGCATTACAGCCTCTCCGCCTTCTGCCTCAATCATCTCGATAATGTGGTTATTGGCATCGGGATGGAACTTGATCAGTATTTCACCGACAATGCCCACCTTCGGCTTCACTGCCGGGTTGACCGCGAGCCGGGAGAACTCAGCAACGATCTCACGGCACAGCCGCTTGTACTCACGGAACGAGAAGTTTGAGAGGCTTTTCTTGCAGCGCTCCATTCCTCTGCGGAATAAGGCTCCGGCGCTTCCCGGAACGGTCTCATACGGTCTGAAGCGGTGCAGGAGACGCATCATCAGATCACCGTAGCAGGCCGCAGCAATCAGGCGGTTCGCCAGCTTCAGGCTGATCCGGAAGCCCGGCTGATTCTCCATTCCGGATGCATTCAGCGAAATGACCGGAATCTGCCCCAGATTCGAATCCTTCAGTGCCTTGCGCAGCAGGGAGATATAATTGGTCGCCCGGCAGCCGCCGCCGGTCTGTGACATGATCACGGCAGTCCGGTCCGGATCGTATTCCCCGCTCTTCAGCGCAGACAGCATCTGCCCAATGGTTACAATCGCCGGATAACAGGCATCGTTGTTCACGTACCTTAGGCCTTCCTCGGTCTCCTGCGGTCCGGTTGATTCCAGAATTTTCAGACGATAACCTGCATCCTGGAACACCCGTTCAAACAACTCGAAATGGATCGGTGACATCTGCGGAGCCAGAATGGTATAGGTTTCCTTCATTTCCTTCGTGAACGGCATATTTGCCTGCGTCTTGTATAGCAGCTGAGGCTGCACATCCCCCTTCTCCCGCTCACGCATAGCTGCCTGCAAGGAACGAAGACGTATACGCGCTGCCCCCAGATTGCTGATCTCATCAATCTTAATCAGCGTATAGACCTTGTTGTGACGTTCCATAATCTCCTGAACGGCATCGCAGGTGATCGCATCAATACCGCAGCCAAAAGAAGTCAGCTGGACAAGCTCCAGATCGTTTCTTCCCGCAGCCAGCCGGGCCGCACGGTACATCCGCGCATGGTAGGTCCATTGGTTGACTACGCCTACGTCTCCTTCACTGTGGTCCAGATGGCAGACCGAATCCTCGGTCAGCACAGCAAGACCCATGCCGGTGATCATATCGGCTATGCCGTGATTGATCTCCGGATCAGCATGGTAGGGATGACCGCAGAGCAGAATCCCCTTCGTCCCCGTCTCCGTGAGGAAGACCAGCGTTTCTTCACCCTTCGTACGCACATCATTCTTCGCCCGATCAGCTTCAGCAAGTCCCGCCTGTACAGCTGCAGCGATCTCCTCCTTGGGAACATCGGCAAAGGTCTTCACCAGCACCCGCGTCAGCGCCGGAATATCATCAAAGGTCAGAAATGGACTGACAAGAGGAACCCCCTGCTCCTTCAGACCATCCATATTGTTGCGGATAACCTCCGGATAGGAGGCAACTACCGGGCAATTGAAATGATTCTGGGCCGCTTCATCTTCCTTCTTCTCAAAGACTACCGCAGGATAGAAGATGAAATCAACGCCTTTCCCAATCAGACTCTGGACATGTCCGTGAGCCATCTTCGCCGGATAACAGATCGATTCCGAAGGGATGGTATCCATCCCGCTCTCATACAGCTTCTTGCTGGATTTCGGAGACAGTACGGTCCGGTAGCGCAGAGAGGTGAAGAAGGTATGCCAGAACGGATAATTCTCGAACATATTCATCGTCCGCGGAATTCCAACCGTGCCCCGTACCGCCGCTTCTTCAGGCAATCCCTCATAATCGAAGAATCGTTCATATTTATACTGCATCAGATTCGGCAGCGTATTCTTCTCTTTCTTGCCGCCTGCCCCGCGCTCGCAGCGGTTCCCGGTCACGTGAAAGCTCTTGTCCGGGAAGCGGCTGATTGTGAGCGCGCAGTTATTGGCGCAGCGGCTGCAGCGGCCGGGAGAGACTGAGTATTGGAATGTCTCCAGCTCTTCGGGTCCCAGAATAGTGCTAATCCCTTCTGGGCGAGCCTGTTCTTTGGCAATCAGCGCACAGCCGTAGGCGCCCATAACGCCGGCAATATCAGGTCTGACCACGGTTCTCCCGGTCAGCTGCTCGAAGGCCCGCAGTACAGCTTCATTGTAGAAAGTACCGCCCTGAACAATGATGTTGCGGCCCAAATCCTCCGGATTGCGGATTTTGATTACCTTTTGCAGGGCATTCTTGATAACTGAATAGGCAAGTCCGGCCGAGAGATCCGCCAGGGACGCGCCTTCCTTCTGTACCTGCTTCACCTTGGAATTCATGAACACTGTGCAGCGGGAACCGAGGTTCACCGGCTTGACGGATTGGAGCGCCGATTGGGCGAACTCCTCAATGCCGAGCTCCAGCGCAGAAGCGAAGCTCTCCAGGAAGGAGCCGCAGCCTGCCGAGCAGGCTTCATTAAGCATCAGGCTGTCGATAGCGCCGCCGCGGATCTTGATGCATTTCATATCCTGGCCGCCGATATCGAGGATAAAGTCTACTTCCGGCATGAATTTGGAGGCCGCTTTATAATGCGCTACCGTCTCCACTTCGCCGCCGTCTGTCCGCAGCGCGGCCTTGACCAATCCCTCGCCGTAACCGGTAGCATAAGCTCCGGCGATGTAGCAGCTCTCCGGAAGAATCCGGTAGATTGCCTTCAGCGCATCCGTGACAGACTGCAGCGGGTTGCCTTTATTGCTTCCGTACGAGGTGTATAGAATCTCATCCGCCGAGCCGGTAACCACCAGCTTTGTCGTTGTAGAGCCGGCATCAATGCCGAGATAAACAGGTCCGCGATAGGCGGACAGCTCCGAACGCGGTGCCGTCGCTTGGCCGTGGCGGAGTCTGAACTGCGCCAGATCATCCGGAGTCTCAAACAGCGGTGCCAGCTCAGCATCCTCCGCACGGTCCAGCGAGAAGTCCACGGAAGCAATCCGCGAGATCCAGCCGGATAGCGGCAGGAATAGGGGGTCAGACTGCGCAAGCGCCGAACCGATCGCTACAAAATATTGTGAATGCTCCGGGAACAGTATATCGCCTTCCTTAAGTCCCAGCGTATCCGCAAAACGGTCGCGGAGTGCAGACAAGAACGTCAGCGGTCCGCCCAGAAAAGCCACACGGCCGCGGATCGGCCGGCCGCAGGCAAGTCCGCTGATCGTCTGGTTCACAATGCTCTGGAAGATGGAGGCTGCCACATCCTCGCGGCGTGCTCCTTCATTAAGCAGCGGCTGCACATCACTCTTGGCAAATACCCCGCAGCGTGAAGCGATTGGATAGATCCGCTCATGCTTCACTGCAAGCTCATTGAGCCCGCCGGGATCTGTCTGCAGCAGCGAGGCCATCTGATCGATAAAGGCTCCGGTACCGCCTGCGCAGGCGGTATTCATCCGCTGCTCTATGCCGCCGCTTAGATAGATAATCTTGGCATCTTCACCGCCAAGCTCAATCGCTGTATCGCACTGCGGAATCCGTTCGCTGATCGCCTTGGTACAGGCAATGACCTCCTGGACAAAAGGAATCTCCCCCAGTTTAGATAGTGATAAACCGGAGGAGCCGCTTACAGTGAGTGCCGCTTCGCTATCCGGGAACCGGTCCTGTACATCGGACAGGAGCGATAGCGCTGCTTTTTTTATATCGCTGAAATGACGCACATAATCTTGATAAATAATTGTATCCCGCTGCATAACAACCAATTTGGCCGTAGTTGATCCGACGTCAAGCCCAATACGCAGTATTTTCATGCCATCCCCCATGCCTTGCTCCAAATTTGAAGTAATATGAGGCAACTATATCATGAGAGAGGCTGACCAAAGCTGTTAAAAAAGTAACAGACAAATACAATTAACTCCCAGCATACTTAATTATTTCACGATTTGTTCTAATGCTGCCTCCACATGGCCCTTGACCCGGACTTTTCTCCATTCCGCACGCAGAATTCCTTCTTCGTCAATCAGGAAGGTGGAGCGCACAATGCCCATAAATTCTTTGCCGTAGAGCTTCTTCAGCTGCCATACTCCGAATAATTCGCTGACCTTATGCTCCTCATCGGAGAGCAGCGGAAATGGCAAACCGTTCTTCGCGATAAATTTGCCGTGTGAGGCGAGATTATCGGAGCTGATTCCCAGCAGGACCGCTCCATGGGCTGTAACCCTGTCATGGGCATCACGGAAGTCGCAGGCTTCCTGCGTGCAGGCGGGTGTCATATTCTTGGGATAGAAGTAGAGCAGGACTTTCCTGCCGCGATACTGGCTTAAGCTAATTTCCTGCCCTGTGGAAGCGGGGAGCTTGAAGTCCGGGACCGCTTGTCCAAGCTTGATATTCATTTAATGTTCACTCCTTATGGATATGGCTGATGATTCGGAAATTGCGTGTATTCCCAAAAGAAATTATAATGTAGAGAATGTGAACCGGAAAGGAAGAACGAAATGCCGCCAAGAAAGAACCGGCACGCAAAAGCCGGCAAATCAAAAAAGAAGACGTTGCTCTGGACTCTGGCAATCATACTCCTTCTAATTATCGGAGGTCTGGTTTATTATTTCACCGCGATCTACAACCAGCTGGACAACCTGCACAAGACAGGTGAAGATTCTCCGTTTGTCAATGTGCCAACAGCCTCGGCGGAAACTGTTCAGCCCCCTGAATGGGAAGGTACAGAGCCTGTGAACATCCTGCTTATGGGTGTCGATGCGCGCGGGGTGAAGAAAGGCGAGGTTCCACGTTCGGATACCATGCTGGTTGCCTCACTAGACCCGGTCAAGAAAAAATTCTATGTGTTCTCTATTCTTCGCGATACTTATATCCCTATCCCTGACCACGGGACACAGCGGATCAATGCTGCAATTACCTATGGACCCAATACGGCGATGCAGACGGTAAGCGACCTGCTCGGCATCCCGATTCAATATTATGTGTATACCGATTTCCAGGGCTTCATGAAGCTTGTAGATGCCGTTGGCGGTGTCGACTATGAGGTTGAGAAAGACATGCACTATACTTCCAAAGCGGACGGGCCGGAGTTCGATATCGATCTCAAAAAAGGCTTCCAGCACCTGGATGGCAATATGGCGCTGCAGTACGTGCGCTTCCGCCATGACGCCACTTCCGATTTCACCCGGACGGAACGCCAGCGCGGATTCCTCAAGGCCGTGGCGGACAAGGTGATCAGTACCACTTCTATTATTAAGCTGCCCACGATTCTGTCAGAGGTTACGCCTTATATTGATACCAATCTTACGTTAAGTGATATGTGGAAGCTGGGTAGCGTTGGCTATGACAGCTCCATGGGAGGCAGTGCGCAAATCCCGCCGATGGAGCTGATCCGAGAGAAAACCACCAAGGATGGCTCCCAGGTCATCGGCTTCACCAGTGATGAAGATCTGCAGCAGTTCGTGCAGGATACAGTCACTGCGCCGGATCCTACTCCGACTCCTGAAGCAGAGGCTTCCCCGGGCAGCAGCCCTTCCGCTACACCTGGATCTAACTAGAATACAATATAACCATGCTTGGCACACTGGGGCGGGCGGACAGCGGGATACACCGCCTGTTCGCCCGTTCCCTTGCGCCTCCGACATACGAAAGGATGTTATTCCATGAACCGCAGCACATCAGAACATTTATACCAGGAAGCTCTGCAGCATATCGTTGGAGGCGTCAACAGCCCCTCCCGTTCCTTCAAGGCCGTAGGCGGTGGTGCCCCCGTATTCATGAAACGCGCAAGAGGCGCCCGCTTCTGGGACGAGGACGGCAATGAATATATTGATTATCTGGCCGCCTATGGCCCGATCATTACCGGACATGCCCACCCGCATATCACCGCTGCCATTACAGAGGCTGCACAGAACGGACTGCTCTATGGCACGCCGACCCAGCTTGAAATCAGGCTGGCCAAAATGCTGAAGGAAGCTATCCCCTCCATGGACAAGGTACGCTTCGTCAACTCCGGTACAGAAGCCGTCATGACAACGATCCGAGTAGCACGCGCCTACACGAAGCGCAGCAAGATTATCAAGTTCGCAGGCTGCTACCACGGCCACTCTGATCTTGTGCTTGTAGCTGCAGGCTCTGGACCGTCTACGCTGGGCATCCCGGACAGTGCAGGCGTTCCGGCCAGCATCGCCCAGGAAGTCATCACTGTACCCTTCAATGATCTGGACGGGCTACGCGAGGCGCTTGAGCAGTGGGGTGAAGATGTGGCTGCCGTTATGGTCGAGCCGATTGTCGGTAACTTCGGCATGGTCATGCCGCATCCTGGTTTCCTCGAAGGCCTGTGCAAGCTGACGCATGAGAACGGCTCGCTTGTCATTTACGATGAGGTCATCACCGCTTTCCGTTTCCATTACGGCTCCACCCAGACTTATGCAGGTCTTGAGGGCCATGAGGATATCATTCCCGATCTGACCGCACTGGGCAAAATCATCGGCGGCGGGCTGCCTATCGGCGCTTACGGCGGACGTAAGCATGTCATGGAGCAGGTCGCTCCGCTGGGTCCGGCATATCAGGCCGGAACGATGGCTGGTAACCCAGCCTCGATCTCGGCTGGGATTGCCTGCCTTGAGGTGCTGAGTGCCGAGGGTGTCTATAATGAGATGGAACGGCTCGCTATCCGCCTGACCGAAGGGCTGCAGGAATCTGCCGGACGGCACGGTATTCCATTGACCATCAACCGGATACGCGGTGCATTCTCTACGCATTTCTGTAGCCATCCGATTACCAATTATGATGAAGCGCAGGATACCGACGGTGAAATGTTCGCCAGCTTCTTCCGCCATATGCTGAACCGCGGCATTAATCTGGCGCCTTCCAAATATGAAGCGTGGTTCCTGACCACTGCCCATACGGACGCCGACATCGATATTACGCTGGAGGCAGCAGAGGCCTCGTTCTCGGCTATGGCGGCGGAGCAGCAACAGCTGTAAGAAACTCTAGATAAAGAGGCTGGCCCCAATGGGGCCAGCCTCTTTTCACACCCAATATACCGTACAGCTTCCTTAGAAATCAATCCGCTTGTCCAGAGTGACCTCCTTATGACGCGGACGTCTAAGTCCTCTGCCGTCAGGGACCAGTGAGAATTCAATGGAATCCAGCGCTTCCGGGAGCGGGGGCCAAATTAAAAACCGCATCTCTACCTGGGCACCGCCGCCCCGGCCACCATGCATCTGCACCTCATATTCAGCCTCTCCCAGAATTGCGAGTGTAAGAGGGGCTTCGATGCTGACGCTTTCTACGGACGCTGTCAGGCACTTGATCTCGACCGAAAGAATACTCAGGTTCTCATATTGCATGGAATGAGTGAGCGCATATTCAAAATCCCCATCCCGTGTTGTCTTCATGATCGGAAGCACTCCGCGCAATTCACCCGGCTCTTCCCAAAAGTGACGTCTGGGCACTGATTGATTCAAGCTGCCCAGTACAAGCGATATTTCCGAAAGCTCCAGCCCCAGATCATTGGACCATTGCTGCATCAGCTCCGGATCCGGAAACAGCTGTTGTCCTTCTGCGACTGACTTCCTCTGCTGCACTAGTCTTAGAATCTGCTCATCAATCTTCTTCGCTTCATCGTTGTATACATTCTGCAAGCCTCTTATAGCTATTCTGTTCCACTCCATACCGCTTCACTCCCGATTTCAGGGTTGAAATGATCAGCTCCCGCCGCTCTTGCGCTGTCCATACATGAACAGCGCAGCAACCGCGAGCGGGGTCACCAGCCTTACAGCGAGCGGCATACTGCCTCCCGCAATAGCGACAACCACATAACTTACAACGATGGCCACTTCCGCCATGATGTGCTCGTGGAATGTACCTTTTCTAATCCTGTAGACAAAAACCAGCGCAATGACTAGTGCCAATCCTGTATATAGAAGGGTTAGCGGCAATCCTTGAATATCCATCATTACCCCTTGCTCTTCTGTTCATACAGGCTGCGGATTTCCACATCCTGCGGAAGCTTAAACGGATTCTGCTGATTAATCCGGTCATAGAACATGATCCCGTCCAGATGATCCATCTCATGCTGAATCACGATCGCCTGATAACCCTTGAATTTCTGGGTAATCACCTGACCGTTCAGATCAAACCCCCGAACCTTCACGGTCTCATACCGTGGCACAAAGCCGTGTACAGGCCGGTCCACGGACAGGCAGCCTTCGCTCTCCGGTAAATATACCATCGCCAGAGAATGGCTGATGATCTTGGGATTCACCCAGGTATACTCTACATTTTTGCCGTTATCGTCCTTCAGGCACATCACGAACATCCGCTTCTTCAGCCCCACCTGATTGGCGGATAAGCCTACCCCTGAACGGAGCTTATGCTTGGCAGACATCTCGGCATCCTGGCTGTTCTTCAGGAACTGCATCATACACTTCAGCGCTTCGCGGTCTTCCTCCTGCAGCGGCAGCTGTACGGGTTCTGCTACCGCACGGAGTACGGGATCCCCTTCACGCACGATATCATCCATCGTGATTATATATTCGGCATTATATTTTGTAATAGACAACTGCGTTCATCCACCTTTGCCTTACGGGCCTGATTTTATTATGCAATATTGATATATTATGCTGGATTAAGGATTAATGAAAGCTGTCCGCAGCTTGCTGCTGTAATTCACATCGAAGCCAAGTCCGGTAGCGAGTGCGGCGAGCGGCAGGTACGTTTTATCCTCTTTGCCGACCTTTTGCAGGAAAGCCGGGGTATCAATCGCCACATCCGTTCCGTTCACCTTAATCGTCTTCGAGCCAATCGTAATCACCACGGTTCTTCCGCCGTAAATAATCGTCGCGCTGGAGGTTTTGTTATCCCATTTACCGGTTGCGCCTACCGCATTCAGAATGTCCTTCAGCGCCAGGAAATTCTGTCCATTCTTCAGAATGGGCTTATTGGGCGTATTAAGTGTGGTTCCCTTCACTACAATTGACATCGGTGCGGCGGCTGAAATCATCACTGCAGCTGCCGGAGTAAGGTATCCTCCCCACTGCAGCTCTGCGAACACTGTGGCAATCCGTTCATAGCCTAGCTGCGTCGGATGGAAGTCCGCCGCTCCAGCCCCGATAATGTGGGTGAGCGATCCCTCTACACCCGCAAACTTCGCGGCAACATGGGCTACCTTTACGGGCGCTCCCGCCTGGTTCAAGGTAGCTGCGATATTCTCAGCCGCTACTGTGAACTGTGCAGCTGCACTCATCAGCTTGTCATATGAAGCGCCCAGGGCAATTCTTGGAGCAGGCTGATATTGATCGGCCAGCAGAATCGTTGCCAGGGGATTCACGGCCCGGATGTTATCCAGCGCCGATTTCACATTGCTGCTGTACGCCGCGAGGCGCTCCGCAAGCTGGGCGGTGAAGTCAGCCTCCGTAAGCGTCTTAACATTCAGAAACAGACTGCTGACATCATTGCCGCCTATAGTAATCGTAATCAAATCCGCTGCAGCAAGCTCCGTTCTAATCTGCGGCGTCATAGCGGCAAACTGGGCAATCCGCGGATCAGGCAACCCCGGCTGAATACTCTCAGGAGTAGTTGCCGTACCCTCTTTGATGGCAGCGGTATACTGAAGCAATCCTGATGTCTTCAGGCCTAATATACCGTAATTGCTTAGCGTACTTCTGCCGTGATACCAGCCTTGCTCCAGTAATCTCTCGGCGTATCCGTACGGCTTCACATTGGGATCGGTCATACCCGGCTCATACCCGGCAGTAATAGAATCTCCAAGTGCCACGATGCGAAAGACATCCTGCTCCGAGCCCTGCGTAACAGCTGCTGCAGCGGCACCGGCAGGGCCTGCATGCACATTAATCAATACGGCGAACAGCAGCAGCCCGCTAGTTCCGGCTGATATGAATCTTCTCCATGTCTTCAGCATCGTATTCCCCCTACATTAGTATAATTCCATTCTAACACCCAGCCACGCTACGCAAAAGAGCGGTTTCCCGATAAATCGGAAAACCGCTCCTGAGGTCCGCTGCGGCTTACTGCTCTCCGCTGCCGGATTCTGTAGAATTCTTATGGCCGCCCGCGCTAGACGGGTCGCTGATTTGATCAGAACGCTGCACATATTTATCATACCGGCTGTCCAATTCGTAAGCGATTTTGCGGTATCGGCGCGTTTCTTCGACTATAGGATCGAGCGTAGTCTGTATCCGGATCTCATACTTGGGCGAAATCTGGCGTATTTCCTTGGCCTGCCTGTCGTCTTGCTCCATCTCGCCATCCTGCAGAAGCTCACTCAGTCTGCGCTCCAGATCATCATTGTCACTCATGGCAATGCCGCCTCCTTACTGCTTCTTGAATCCCGTGGCGTCAGCTGCTTGCAGGGAGTTCACCAGATAATCATGTATCCGTCCATTGCTCGCCACTACATGGCGTGTACTGATATCGTAGGGATTGCCCTGGGTATCAGTGACTTTCCCGCCGGATTCCAGTACCAGCAGCACACCTGCCGCACAGTCCCACGGACTCAGGCCCACTTCCCAGTAGCCGTCCACCCGGCCTGCCGCAACATATGCCAGGTGCAGCGCTGCCGAACCGCCGGCGCGAACGCCGCGCACCTGAGGCAGAATTTGCTGCAGTCCAGCCATATTGGCAGGCTGGGCGAATACCCGGTCCGGCGGGAAGCCCATGGCAATCAGGCTGCTTCCAGGCTCCGCCTCCGCTGACACGGCGGTAGGAATTCCGTGCATATACGCACCTTTGCCCTTCTCGGCTACGAACATTTCGTCACGGATCGGGTCATAAATGACTCCCACTGTCAGCTCTCCCTTGACGACGAGGGCAATAGATACACAATAGAAAGGAAATCCGTGTACGAAATTGGTAGTGCCGTCAATGGGATCAACGATCCACAAATACTCATGCTCCCGCGCTTCATCCAGGGCAGCAGTCAGCGCGTCCGCTCCCGGCTGAACGCCTTCCTCCCCAAGGATGGCATGGTCGGGATAATGGGTCAGGATCAGCCGGCGGATCATTTGCTCCACACCTTTATCGACCTCCGTAACCAGATCCTGGGCGGATGTCTTGCTGCCCAGCTCCTTCACCTGGCCTTGTCTGCTCTTGATCCATTCCCCCGCTTTGGCTGCAGCATTAATTGCCGCCGCCGTATGTCCCTTGCTTGTAACTACATAGGGTTCCCGTTCATTTCGGTTATCAGGACTTACAGGACTCATCTCTTCACTCCGCTTTCTTTGAGCATGATCGTTCTCCCATGGAACGCTGTTACGCGCAGGACGTCAAATTGCTGCTCAACTTTCATTCAACGTACCCTATTTCAGCCCACTTATCAAGTCAATATTGGCACCGTAATAAGGCCTAATCCCCTTGTTTGTTGGCTGTTATGCTTGTATATTCACGCTGGCTCCGTTTAGTACCGTAATTCCGTTCCCGCCCTGTGCAAGCTCCTTCATGGCCTCCATCAGACCAAACAAGGCTCCGTCCTTGAGCTTCGCTTCGATCATGACATCCACTGCCGGAGTACCTTCGGCGATTCGCTTCAGAAAAGCAAATATCGGAGCCGGCTCCACGCCGTCGGCATGGCTCCGCGGATCGGACGGGCTGCGCGGGCTGGAGACATGAATCTTCGGAGGCAGTACTTCCCCGGGCAGGACATCCTTCAGGGCAAGACTGCTTGTCCATGTCTTCTGGATCTCCGGCCACAGCTCCCAGGGGAGCTCGCCTTCGTTGTTGACCCATTGATGATGGATATCCAGCACCATCGGCAGCCCCAGGCTGCGGCTAACTTCCAGTGTCTCCACCGCATTGAACGTCTTGTCGTCATTCTCCAGCGTCATCCGTTCCCGGAGTGCAAGCGGCAGCGCGGAGCATTGCTCACAGAAACGCGCCGCAGACAGAGGCTTGTCCCCATAAGCACCGCCTATGTGAATATTGCTCTTGGCGGTTGCCGGCAACCCCATGGCCTCAAGCATATCGGCATGATGCTGCAGGTCGCGGATCGAGCTTGCGAGGACCTCTGGACGCGGAGTACTAAGGACCGTGAAATGGTCCGGATGAAAGCTGACCCGCATGCCGTGCCTCTTCACATAAGTGCCCACCTCAGCGAACTCCTCCGCCAGTGCTGACAGCGGATGCCAATCCGCCAGATCAGGATGGGTAGCCAGCGGAATCAGCTTGGAGGTCAGGCGGTAGACCCTAATATCCGAGCCTGCATTATGCTTCAGCAGGCGGAGTGTATTATGCAGATTAATCCGTGCGATTGATTCCAGCTTACGCAGTCCGGCTTCCCGGTCGCCCAGCTTGTTAAAGCTTGCCATAGTCATTGTCTTAGAGGGTGAGCAGTCCGGGATGACGGTAGACATGGCGACATAGCCGAAGCGGACAATCATCCTTCTTCTCCAAAGAACATTTCGTAGGCAAGTGCCGTCTGTACACGCGACTCTTCCTCATTCAGCTTGCGTACCAGATCCATCTCCACAGCTGTAACCTCATTGCCCTGGAAGTTAATTTCAGCTATGGAAGCCGATATCTTGACGATCGCTACAGCAACATTCTCCGGGTTGTAGGCGATGACCTTCTGACCGGTCGGGTATACACGGAAGCCCTGCTTCACCATTTTGGTTCGTCCGTACTCCAGCAGCTCATATAGCTCCTGTTCATTCTTGAATTTGCACACTGAATTGAATTCTGATAGAAACCCCATGCTTCTCTCTCCTTCCCGGCCGGAATGCTCCCGCCGATCACCTATATTATTCGTTATCGTACTTAAGCCCTTGTCTGAACTGGTACCGCTCCAGCGCGAGCCCGATCATTCGGTCCAGCAGCGCCTGATAGGATACGCCGGTCTCACGCCACAGCAGAGGATACATACTGAACGGGGTGAAGCCGGGCATTGTATTCACTTCATTAATGAGAATTTTGCCGTCAGACTTCCGCAGGAAGAAATCGGCCCGGGTAATCCCGCTGCCCTCAATGGCCTTGAAAGCCAGCAATGCCGATTCGCGCAGGCGGTCTGCCACCTCGGGATCGACAGGTGCCGGGATCAGCATCTGCGATTTACCGTCTGTGTATTTGGCGGCATAATCATAATATTCGCCGGAAGAGACGATTTCACCCGGAACTGAGGCTTCTGGCTCTTCATTGCCAAGTACGGCAACTTCTACCTCACGGGCATCGATGAATTCCTCGATGATGACCTTGGTATCATAACGGAACGCGTAATCAACAGCCTTGATCAGACTTTCTTTGTCGGCTGCTTTGGAGATGCCTACACTGGAGCCAAGGTTGGCCGGTTTCACGAATACCGGATACCCCAGCTTATCCTCTACACCAACGATCAGCTCATGGCTTTTGCTGTTCCAGTTCGCAGCATTGAAATAACAATATTCACATTGATCAAGCCCTGCCTCGCCGAATAGCTTCTTCATGACAACCTTATCCATACCCGCCGATGAAGCCAGCACGCCTGCGCCAATATACGGAATATTCGCCATTTCGAACAGCCCCTGGATGGTGCCGTCTTCCCCGTTCGTGCCATGCAGCAGCGGGAACATCACATCCACAATGGAATCTCCGCCGCTTAGTCCGCTGAACAACGCATTCAGGGCCATCCCCATATCACCGGAAGCTCCGGACAGCTTAAGCTCTTCAATTCCGCTGAATGGAGCCTCCAGGGCTGCTCCTACCTTCCACACTCCCTGTTTGGAAATGTAGAACGGAATAATTTCATATTTATCGTAGTCAAAAGCGTTCATAACCGCATAAGCCGTCTGGAGCGATACCTCATGCTCTCCGGATTTGCCGCCGTACACCAGTCCTACGGTCAATTTAACGTTCCCCATGCCCTAACCTCTTTCTGAATTATAAGTAGTCATTAATATGAAAAAAACGGTAGGCCGTGCGGTCCGTCCAGGCGTAGGAATCCTTGTAATCCCAGAAGCGGTGGCGGCTGCTGACCGTCCGGGCGTTCACCAGCGGCATGCCTCCCGCATCAAAGGCGGTAACAATCGTGCTGTGCTGGTAATGTCCGTTGCCGTCCCAGTCGTATTGGATCACATCGCCTAACATCAGCTGCTCCGGCCGCTCGACAACTTCAGCGCGCAGACCACTGCTCCGGCTGCCGCTCAAATAACGCTGCAGGCTGTCTGAAACCGCCCAGCTGAAGCTCCACCATTCCTGTGCCCCATTGTAGCCCTTGTACCACCAGCCCGTTTCTCTTTTACCAGTATAGTTGATAGGTGCTCCCCCTGCAAAGAGACATTGGGAGACATAATTCGTGCAGTCCACCTCGAAAATCTCGAACTCCGGATTGCCGTCCTTCCACCAGCGGTCGGCATACGCCGCCGCCTCTTCGCGGCGGTAGCGGACCTCCCTTGCGCTGCTCACTCCGCGCAGGACCCTGCGGTTCAGCAGCGGCTGGGATGGCCGCGGTGCAGGCAGCACCTCCCCCCACTGCGACAGCCGCAAGGCAGGCTCAGTCTCCACCACTTTGCGCACAGCATTCCGCTCGGGAACACTTCGCTCCACGTTGATTATCTCCCAGTCTCCATCTTTCCGCACAAAGGTCAGCCGCTCGGACTCAATCACATCCTCGCGGTGCGTCATTCCGCCCTTCTCATAATAGAATGCGCTGTGCAACGCCACATCGGCGACCACCTCGGCGGGATTCTGCCGCACGGTACGCAGTGTCCTGACGCCTGTTTCCCCGCGCAGCGGAGTGATTCCCCGCATGCTGTACCACTGCGCAATACGGCGGAAGCGTGTACGCTGTTCGTCCAGGAACCGCGGATCCTTGATTGTGGTTTGGCGCGGTTCAATTCCAGGTGCAACCCGCCCCTTGTTCAGCTGATCCACATAGACATAGAGACTTTTCTTCCACTGCTGCTCCATTCATTCTCCGCCCTTTCGTTCAAATATAAGAATTTATAGGCTCCGGCACTATAAATTATCCTTCTATTTCACGCTGAAACTGTGCCGTCCTTTTTAGGGCGGCATAGCCGTTTCCCCTTGCCGTGTTGGCTGCTGTCCTATGTAGTCCTATATATATGAAGGATTGCCTGCCGCTATACAGGACGGGAACGATTTAACTACAATTGAATCCGGGAAACCATCCGCTCCAGGCATGGCTGGAAATAGGCGGAAACGGCTTTGCAGCATGAAGCATATAAATTTTCTGAATGAACGGCTTTTTCGCTTAATTTAGCGCAGTTTCACCCTCTACAAACCTTCCATGAAGAAGGAAAAAAAACTTTACTCCCCTCTTTGCAACCGTTATACTTAAAGTATAGGAATATGAAATGTAGTTTCACCAGATGAAACGAGGAGGCGCATATATGCCAAGCAAGGACCATTTCTCACTGGCTAAGAACCTGGAATCAGGCGGCAAAACTTATCGCTACTATCATTTGAACTCGCTGGAAGAACAAGGCGTGGGCGACATTTCATCCCTGCCATTCTCCATTAAGGTATTACTTGAAGCTGCTGTCCGCCAGTATGACGGACGGGCAATTACAGAAGAGCATGTGAAGCAGCTGGCCGGCTGGTCCGGCGGCATTGACCGAAATAAAGAAATCCCTTTCATCCCGGCCCGGATTGTATTGCAGGACTTCACCGGCGTACCGGTAGTCGTTGATCTTGCCGCAATGCGCGACACCGTCAAGAAAGCCGGCGGCGACCCTAAGAAGATTAATCCGCTTGTGCCGGTTGACCTGGTTATTGACCACTCGGTTATGGTCGATGCCTTCGGAACTGCCGACGCACTGGAATATAATATGAACGTTGAATTCGAGCGCAACGAGGAACGTTACCGCTTCCTGCGCTGGGCGCAGACTGCCTTTAACAACTTCCGCGCAGTTCCCCCGGCAACCGGGATTGTGCATCAGGTTAACCTGGAGTATCTGGCTTCTGTAGCCACTACCAAGACTATTGACGGCGAAACGGTCGTATACCCGGATTCCCTAGTTGGAACGGACTCCCACACCACAATGATCAACGGTCTTGGCGTGGTCGGCTGGGGTGTAGGCGGGATTGAAGCGGAAGCAGGCATGCTCGGCCAGCCGCTCTATTTCGTGACACCGGATGTCGTGGGCTTCAAGCTGACCGGCAGTCTGATGGAAGGCGCCACCGCTACCGACCTGGCCCTGACCGTTACCCAAATGCTGCGCAAGAAAGGCGTAGTCGGCAAATTTGTCGAATTCTACGGTCCTGGTCTGGCTAATATCAGTCTGGCGGACCGCGCGACCGTAGCCAATATGGCACCTGAATATGGAGCAACCATCGGCTTCTTCCCGGTAGACGACGAGACGCTGGCCTATCTGCGCAGCACCGGACGCCCGGATGAGCTGGTTGAGCTGGTAGGCGATTACTACAAAGCGCAGGGGATGTTCCGCACCGCAAGTACGCCGGACCCTCAGTTCAGCGATATCATCGAACTGGATCTTGCCTCTGTAGTGCCCAGCCTGGCCGGACCGAAACGTCCGCAGGACCGGGTCGAGCTAACCCATATGAAAGAAACCTTTGAAGGCATCATCCGCACACCTGTTGACAAGGGCGGCTATGGCCTCAGTGATGAGAAGATTGCCGAAGTCGTGGAAATACAGCACAAGAACGGCAGCACCAGCAAGCTCAGCACAGGAGCCGTTGTAATTGCCGCCATTACCAGCTGTACGAATACCTCCAACCCAAGCGTTATGCTTGGAGCAGGACTGCTCGCCAAGAAGGCTGTCGAACGCGGATTGACCAAACCAGGTTATGTCAAAAGCAGCCTGACGCCCGGATCGCTGGTCGTTACGGAATATCTGCAAAAGGCCAATTTGCTGAAGCCGCTGGAAGCGCTGGGCTTCTATCTGGCCGGATACGGATGCGCCACCTGTATCGGCAACTCCGGTCCGCTGCCGGATGAAGTCAGCCAGGCCATTACAGAACATGATATGACCGTTGCCGCTGTTATATCCGGCAACCGTAATTTCGAGGGCCGCGTACATGCCCAGGTCAAAGCCAACTATTTGGCTTCACCGCCGCTTGTGGTAGCCTATGCGCTCGCTGGTACCGTTAATATTGACCTGAAGACCGAGCCGCTGGGTTACGATCCGCAGGGCGAGCCTGTCTTCCTGGCCGATATCTGGCCTACTACTGCCGAGATCCGTGAAGCTGTAGCACTCTCGCTCAGTCCGGAAATGTTCCGCAGCAAATATGAGAATGTCTTCACGGCCAATGAGCGCTGGAATTCCATTCCGGTACCGGAAGGCGAATTGTATGAATGGGACGATAATTCCACTTATATTCAGAATCCGCCATTCTTCGAGCATCTGGCAGACGGTATCGGCGACATCAAGGATATCCGCAGCTCGCGTGTTCTGGCGCTGCTGGCTGATTCCGTCACTACCGACCATATCTCACCAGCCGGGAATATCTCCACCTCCGGTCCGGCCGGAGAATATCTGCGTAATCATGGCGTAGAACGTGCGGACTTCAACTCCTACGGCTCGCGCCGCGGGAACCATGAAGTGATGATGCGCGGTACCTTCGCCAACATCCGGATCCGCAACGCCGTTGCTCCGGGAACCGAAGGCGGGGTAACCACCTTCCTGCCGAGCGACGAAGTGATGTCGATCTATGACGCATCCATGCTGTACCAGTCCGCCGGCCAGAACCTGATCGTCATTGCCGGCAAGGAATACGGCACCGGCAGCTCGCGTGACTGGGCCGCCAAGGGCACGTTGCTGCTGGGAGTCAAAGCCGTCATCGCCGAGAGCTTCGAGCGGATTCACCGCAGCAATCTCGTCGGCATGGGCGTACTGCCGCTGCAGTTCCAGGAAGGCCATGGCTGGAGCAGCATGGGCCTGACCGGACGTGAGACCTTCGACATTACCGGTCTCGACAACGATGTACTACCCGGTCAGGAGCTGACCGTCACCGCCACACGCGAAGACGGAACCCAGTTCGACTTCCCGGTCATTGCCCGGCTCGACAGCACTGTTGACATCGACTACTACCGTAACGGCGGTATCCTGCAGACGGTGCTCCGCCAGATGCTGGCTGATGCCACAGCTTCGGAAACGGCTCTGCCGGTAGAATAACCTTATACACACAAGCTTAAATATTACAAAAGCTGCGCTGGTATCAGATATTGATCTGACACCGGCGCAGCTTTTTATATGCAGATTTGCAGATAGCTTCCTTATTTCATTTATGGATTATTTCACGGACAGCAGGCTTGTTGTGATGAAATCCAACTGCTTCTCCAGTGAGATCGGGTCATTGTAAGTATCTGCATCAGGATTGAGCTGGAAGACGTTTCCTGCTTTAACTGCTGGCAAGCCTGCCCAGATCGGATTATCATATACAATCTTAGGATCTGTTGTATCCCCTGACCATGGACAAGTGAAGATAATATCACCGGCGAAGTCCGGAAGCTTCTCCAGAGAGATGGAGGCCCAGCCTGTCCCGCTGTCAATCGCCTCTTTCTGCGCTTCTGCAGGTGCATTCAAACCAAATTCCCCGTATAGAATTTCGCCGCCCCGTCCATAATTATGTCCAAATACATACAGACCCTTGGCATACGGGTTCAGGATAGATACAGTTTTGTTGCCGACAGCGGCCTGCACCTGCGGCTTCAAATCAGCAATCCGGGCCTCCCACTGTGTGATCCAGGCCTTCGCTTCATCATTCTTATTCACAAGCTTGCCGTAGTCCAACATCTGATCCTTAAAATTCTTTGCGCCATACTGAATCTGCACTACAGGCGCAATCTCCTTCAGCTTATCGATGCCTTCCGTGCCGGTGTACACAATTATCAGGTCAGGGTCCAAGGACAGGATATTCTCCGGGGTGACATCATCACCAAGTGGTTCTGCACCCTCAAGCATTTCTGCAAGATACGGACTAGCCTTGGCTCCTTCCATAACCCCTACCGGCTTTACGCCAAGCGCCAGGAGATATCCTGTGTAGAACGCGGTAGTATCAACGATTCGCTGCGGATTCTTGGGTACTTGAACTTCTCCTGCACTGTCTTGGAAAGTGACCATTTCTACATCAGCGGTTGAATCCGCAGTGCGGGCTGTTGCAGCAGGAGTCGCCGTAGAAGACGTCTCAAGAGAAGCAGCGGAGTGGTTTGCAGAGTTATTAGCGGACTGGCCACAAGCTGCCAGCAGCAGAGCCAAGGCTAAGGTGAGGATGATGAGTACCAGACTTTTATTAGAATGTCGCAAAATGATCCCCCTATGTATGTGATATTGATAATCATTATCAATTATAATATAGCACAGCGTTTTCTCTCTGACAACTTCATTTTATTAAATTTTAAATAGTCCACCTGCCTTCCTGCAGCATATGAATGCAAAAATCCCCTTTCAGCCGAAAGGGGATGGATATCCATATGGAGCAAAGCAGTTAAACCGGCTAATGATCAGATCTCGATGCGCTCAGAGTCGAGTATTCTTTTATAGACCAGAGCAATGATCTGTGAACGGTCCGTTACATTCATTTTGGTGAAAATACGGCTTAGATGATTCTTAACGGTATGCTCGCTGATAAATAAGGCACTGGCAATTTCCTTATTCGTCTTGCCCAGAATAATCAATTCAAGCACTTCCTCTTCACGCGGCGAGATTCCCCATTCTTCCTTAGGTGTCTTCAGTGCAGCGTTGTTCAGCAGCTTGACCGCCGATACCTTTCTCCTCATTGGTTGAGCATCCGAGCGGCTGCGCAGAAACGATTGAAGGGCTGATTGCGGCTCACTGTCAATCTCCCCGACAATGTACTCATCCAGACTGTAGCGGGAGGGTTCCAGCCATTCCAGCTCCGGTTCCGCAAGCTTATCCCTATCCGCATGTTTGGCGGTATGATGAAGCACAAGTGCCAGCAGCTGTGCGGGCAAAGAAACCGACGGCTTATCCATCTTGAAATAGAAGGATGCCAATTGATCCACCTGCTTCAGCAGAGCTATCTCTTCCTGATAGAAGCCGTATCCCTGCAGAAATTCAAGTTTGAACGGAGCCAGCAGACAGGCGTTTCTCATCCGTTCCGCTTCCCGTTCCGGCAGACCGGTGTAGCGGGCAAGCTCATGCGCCATTGAAGAGGCATCCAGCGACATACTCTCCAGCTCAGGATTGGTGCTCCCCAGATAATCCCGGGTATGCTGGAGGAATACCCCCGCCTGCTTCACAAGCCTGCTATCCTTCTCGATGAGCCGGATTGCCGTGCTGGCCAGACTGGCTAGACAGCTCGCGAATGTCAGCCATTCCTCTGCTTCACTGCGGCGTCTGAAGCCTACCGCCAGAATTCCTTTGAATACCTTCTCGGCAATCAGCGGACATTCCAGCAGCACCTGCTCCTCGGCATCCTCGTTAATAATAGCGGAGGAGAGAAAGGCTTGCGGCGAATACCGGTCCCCAATCTCCTGGACATACTGGGCAGCAGCCTCCGGGCTCCAGCCCTTGGCATGATGGCTGCTTCCTGCTGCCTCCTCAAAGTAGACGAGTACAGATGAAGGATAGAACGGCATCCCCATAATGATCTCGAGCAGTTGAATACCCAGCTCCTGTGATGATGTGGTCTGCGGCAGCAGGCACGCGGCCTCTTTAAGTCTCAGTGTAGCATCATTACGCAGGGTTTCGCGCTGCCTGAGCTTCTCCCCGCGTGAGGATAGCCCAAGCAGAGAAGCAACCATCTGGTCCTGCTGGGCGTGGTCCTGCAACTGGCGGATTTCACCAAAGCCCACAGCCAGCAGCAGCGCTTTTTTGCCGCTGTGAATCTGAACCGGATAACATGACAAATACTCCGGCTGCGTAATTCCGCGCTGGGTGAAGAATAACGATCTCGGATCTTTGGCAACGCCCTGCCAGTGCCGGGGCTCCCTGCCGAGAACAGCTTGTCCCAGAAACCCGTCCCCCTGCTGGAACTCGGCATTCATCAACAGATTCGCTTCTTTGCCGGCGGAATATTTCACCTTATACCTGCCTGCCTCTTCCTCTTTGGCAAAAGCATATAAATCGGCATCCGAGAGCCTTCCTGCCATTTGCTGCAAAACATCCTCAATCTTCAGAAAGTCTGTTTCCAGATTGGAGAGCAGCTGTGAAACCACCATGCCGCTTCTCTGCGCCAGGGGTTTGAGCACACAGCCCGCCAGTAATTTAGACATTATGTTTCCAAGAACGGCCAGTTTGCCCCTGATCTTACCGATATGCTCCCGGCTAAGCTCAGGCATGGCAAGCAGTTCAGTCCGTAACTCCTCATAGTGGGGGTGAATCCTCATTTTGGCCTCAAACGCCTGCAGTACAAGCTCCCGGGTCCCTTCTTCCATGTATAGGCCCGACCACAAATAATAAGTCTGTCCATACTCGGGAACCAGCGGACTGACCACATACTTTAGCCCGGGAACCCATTCTTCCAATACAGCAGGATGCGATAAGGGACCCAGTCTGAGCAAAGCCGGCTCGAAAGGGCGCTGCGTCTCCTGCAAAGAACTGAACATTTTCTGATAGAATATTCCGTAAAGCGTTGGACGGGTTATTACATTCCCTGCCTGATCCGTAAGCACAATAGCCTGACTCGTGACAGAACCGAACGTATCCTGGAGCTCTTGAATTTCTCCCATCAGTGAATCGGGTATTACAGCTTTCATCCCATCACCTCATGCTCTGGATTACATTTCATAACTTTTAATAATTGTAACTAATATTTTTTAATAATAGTTCATTTTAACTAGATACACAATGGAACTGGCAGGCCTGGTTAGCCTCTATTTACTATAATTACCCCCTTGCACGGCATTTAACGGGAAGCGCCGTTTCAGCCCATCATCAGACCCATTTCAGCTGCAGCCTCACCCAGTATCACTGCATAATCCTCCAGCGTCTCCCGCGAAAGCCGGCTGACCGGACCGGACAGGGAGAGTGCTGCAACCACTCCCCCGGCACGCCCGGTAATAGGCACCGCCACTGCAGCCGCACCCGGCTCGCGTTCCTCGAAGCTGGTCGCATACCCGCTGCGGGTGATTTCCTTGAGCTGCTCCAGATATAGGCTCCGGTCTACAGCTTCAGGCCAGGCCGGGTCGGCCAGCAGCCGGACCTGCACTTCCGGAGGCGCGTAAGCGGCCAGCACCTTGCTCGATGCGCCTACAGAGAGGGGCAGCCTTGCGCCGATCTGTGCCACCCGGCGGATTGCCTGCCGGCTCTGCACAGCCTGGATGCGCACGCGCTCCAGATTGTCGCGCAAATAGAGGCTGACCGTCTCTCCCAGACGGTCACGCAGCCGTTCCATCGCCGGCAGCAGCAGTACCGCTGGTTCATTCAGCGTCGGCAAATGCGTTGACAGCTCCCAGATGCGAATCCCCAGCCGGTATTTCTCCGTGCCCTCATCACGCTGCAGGAAGCCCTTCTCTTCAAGCGTAGTCAGCAAGCGGTGTACCGTACTTTTATGCAGGCCAATCTTGGCGGAAATCTCCGTCAGACTGAGGTCATAATCATTATCCTGAGTGAAGCACAGCAATATATCCAGCGCACGTTCTACGGCGCGTACAGTCAGTTTCCGGTCTTCCACCCTGATCTCCCCCTCACGTGTTTCACCTCTTGAAACCCGGTTACATTATTCTTCAGATCCATTCTATCTTAGTGCAAAAGTCCGAAAAAAGTCCAGCATATTCACTGTACGGTAAAGAATGGGCCGCAGTTTACAGTTACATTACAAAACCGCTCAATTCATTGACTTTGTAAGGGCATAACCATACGATTAAATATATGAAGTATTTATGCTATTCAAACTTAAGCTTATGCTTCCCAAGCAGTTACACTGCAAAGTAGTCTCATAGGAAGCGGATGTTCCACAAAACTTTTAGGAGGGGACCTTATGGATCTTGTAACAAGTCACCCCGGCTCGCCGGTCTCCCGTATGCCTAACGAGGATAAGCCTAATTCCATACCTATTATTTCACTGCGGATGATACGCGTTAAGCATATTGTCGTAGCTCTGCTGTTATCTGTGTTCTTCTTCTTATTATTCTGCTTCATCGCCCTGCACGGCTATATAGCTTGGGTGCTCTCGAATCCTACTGTAGCCCCCCTCTACTCTAACCCTTATCTTGCCAAAGGGCTGGCGTATGAGGAGATCACCTTTCCGGCAAAGGACGGCAGCCGTATCATGCAGGGCTGGTATATTCCTTCAGAGGGAGCCAAGAAGACCATTGTCTTCAGCCATGGCTACGGTGCTAACCGCGAGGAAAGCTGGGTTCCCATGTACGACCTGGCCCATTATGCGCACAGCCTGAAATTTAATGTGGTCATGTTTGATTACGGCTTTGCTTCCAAGATCAATAAGGATATCGCTACCGGCGGCAAAAAAGAATCCCAGCAGCTCCTTGGGGCGATTGAATATGCCAAGGACAAGGGGGCAAACGAAATTGTAGTCTGGGGCTTCTCCATGGGCGCTGGTACCGCGCTGCAGGCGGGTCTCGTAACCAAAGACGTGGATGCAATGATTCTGGACAGCACCTTCCTGCTGGAGCCGGATACACTCTATCACAATATCAAGCAGAATATAGATCTTCCCCGCCAGCCTTCACTGGAGATTATGGAGCTGTTGTTCCCGGTATTGAACGGTACAGGGCTGAATCAGATTCCCTATTCCAAGGTGAAATCCGAGGACTATCCGTTCCCGGTACTCTTCATGCACGGTACTATGGACGAGAAGGCCCCTTATCCGATTGCCGAAGAACTGGCCGCGAACCAGACCAACCCTTACTCCGACTCATGGATTGTGGAGGACAGTCATCATGAGCTGCTGTTCCGTGAGCATCCGCGCGAGTACCTGCGCCGTGTCTCAGCATTTCTCGGAAATGTCCAGCTGGCCCGCATCAGCGGGGACAACGGAAGTCAGGCCAGCAAGTAACCACAAGTAGAAACAGAAACGTTCTATACCTATATTGGATTGAATAAGCATGCGCAGCTGTATTTCCTTATACATGCTGTGCATGCTTTTTTGGGGTTTGCTCACCATTGTGCCTTAGGCCACAACGAATACCGTTACATAAGCGCACTCTCCCGGTCATATAATGAAGCGTTGAAAATTCAGGACGGGGGGGACTGCATGCTATGCAATATGTATCCGGTGCGCCGCTGCCAGTGCACATTCTAGGGGAAATCGCTTTCTGGAAAAAACAAGAGAAGGAACATGCCGAGGTTCTTATCCAGCTTACTCCAAACCTGGAGGAGCCTTATGTCAAGCTGCTCCAGGAATGGACAGTTGTCTTCCTGGCTACGGAGCAGGCGGCGTGTCACCTGCTCCGTAGCCCACAGGCTCCGGCCTACGGCGGTCCGGGAAGCCTTACCGCCGAAACAGAGCTGCTGCTTCATACAGCCTGCAGCCAATCCAGTGAATTCATCCGCCAGCTGAAGGCTATGGTCGAGGCTAGCCAGGCCATGAGCGTCTCCCCTCTGGCCGGTGTCGTAGTGAAACATTTTATCTGCGAATCGGAGTATTTCCTTGCCGTGCTTACGGCCCTCACCGCCCCGGGATATGGCGCCGGCGCCGGGATGATGCGGCAGAGCCCTCTAGAGCAGGATGAACCGGCTGCTGTGCCTGCGGTGTCCCTAAGTGAAGATCCTCCCCAGGAAACGGCTCCTCTGTGGGAAGCCCGGGAATTAGGGCCGGTCCCGATCGGCGGGCACACACTGCCCCCGCTCCCTTATGCTTATAATGCGCTGGAGCCGTACATTGACGAGAAGACGATGATTATTCATCACGACAAGCACCACCAGAGCTATGTAGACGGACTCAATAAAGCAGAGATTAAATTGGCGGAAGCCCGGAAGAACAACGATTATGATCTCGTTAAACACTGGGAGCGGGAGCTTGCCTTTAATGGGGCGGGCCATTATCTGCACACGATCTTCTGGAACGTCATGTCCCCGCAGGGCGGAGGCCGGCCATCCGGAGCACTGCTGGATGCCATTATACGCAGCTTCGGAAGCTACGATGCCTTCAAGGCCCAGTTCACTGAAGCGGCCAATAAAGTGGAGGGCGGCGGATGGGCTATCCTGGTCTGGAGCCCGCGCAGCCGCAGGCTGGAGATTCTGACTGCTGAGAAGCATCAGAATCTGTCCCAATGGGATGTTGTTCCGCTACTGGCGCTGGATGTATGGGAGCATGCCTATTATCTCAAGCATCAGAACAAGCGCGCGGATTATATCCATGACTGGTGGAAAGTCGTGAATTGGCCTTACGTAGCCGAGCGGTACAGCGCCGCCCGTAAGCTGGTATGGCAGCCTTTTTGAGGTCTTTCCCCAAAAAAGCCCGGCGGCCACTCGAAAGTGGCCGCCGGGCTTTGCCTTGCACAAGTCAGGGAATATTAGTCCCGCGTACTATTCTTTGATCAGAGCAAGAAACTCAGCCCGGGCAGCAGCATCCTCTCGGAAAGTGCCCCGGGTTGCCATGGTTACTGTCTTGCTCCCGGGCTTCTTCACACCCCGGGCACACATACACAGATGCTCTCCTTCGACAACCACCATAACACCGTGCGGATTCAGCACCTCGGTCATGATGTCGGCGATCTGGGCAGTAATGCGCTCCTGCACCTGCAGGCGGCGGCTGACCGCTTCCACGAGCCGGGCCAGCTTGCTCAGTCCGGCAATCCGCCCGCTGGGGACATAGCCAATATGCACTTTGCCGAAGAAAGGAGCCATGTGATGCTCGCACTGGCTGTAATAGACGATATCCTTCACAATGACAAGCTCTTCATGAGACTCGTCAAAAGTAACGCCTAGCGCTTCGCGCGGATCAATCGAATAGCCGCCAAATATCTCTTCATACATCCGCGTGACTCTAGCCGGTGTTTCCAGCAAACCTTCGCGGCTGGTATCTTCACCAATCAGTTCTAATATTTTCTCAACATGATACTCGATTTGCTCACGGTTTACAGAAACCTTCCCGTTCATGTACTCCTTGATGCTCCCCATGAAATCTCCCCCTTCCGCACCACCAGCTGACTCTTATCTATTTCTCTATCCTGATTATTTCTTCTTGCGGGCCTGTCCTTTGGCTGCCGCAGGCGCACGCCCCGGCTGATTGCCGTTCTTCATCATCTGCTGGGCACGCTGCATTTGCTTTCCGTTCAGGTTATATCCCATTTGCTTAGCAACCTTCTGCAGCATTTCGGGATCATTCTGCATCGTTGTCATTTGTCTGCGCAGATAATACACACCGATAAAGAATCCGCCGATCAGACCTACAACAAGCGTAATAATAGGCAATGCAATATTCATCTGTAATCCACCTTTGTACTCTATTGTCTGGCAATGCCCTTAAGGCACGCGAATCTATCATAGCATTTCAACAACTGGACAGCAATTGGCAAATCCCGTGATCAGAAGAGATAGGTGCCGCTTGTATCAGGCCCCGCCTGCTCCGCTTCCAGCTGCAGCAGCCGGCTTTTGATTCCCAGGCCTCCGGCGTAGCCGACGAGCGAGCCTCCGGCACCTATAATCCGGTGGCAGGGTACAATGACCGGAACCGGGTTGCGGTTATTGGCCCCGCCAACAGCGCGTACTGCCTGCGGATTGCCAATCCTGACCGCAATATCCTTATAAGAGGCGGACTCCCCGTAAGGCACGCTGAGGAGAGCTTCCCATACCTGGCGCTGAAAATCCGTTCCGCGCGTATCCAGCGGCAGACTGAAGCTCTGCAGCTCCCCGGCGAAATACGCTGCAAGCTGCCGCTCCGCCTCGGATAATCTCCTGGCATCCGCATAAATCCGTGCAGCGGGTCCCAGCTGCGCCTTCACCCAGCCTGCGATAGTGTCCGAGTTCGCATCATAGGTGCCGAACTTGATCATGCATAGTCCGGAAGCTGTAGCGCATAGCGTCAAAGGGCCAATGATTGAATCGATCTCCTTATAATAGAGCGAAGCTTCCGCCCCTTCGCTGCTCTCTAGACGGTGATTCATTCTCCTTCCGCCTCCTTCTGCCCCAGCAGCTTGTCCTGTGCCCGGCTTAGCATTCCGCGCACCGTAACGTCCTCTTCCTTCTGCAGTGCCTGTTCCACGGCTGTGAGGGCTTCACTGCCGCCGATGCGGCTTAGGGCCCAGGCGGCAGTCCCGCGCATCTCCGGCCGCGGCTCCTGCAGCAGAATCTCGGTCAGCTTCGGTACGGCAGAAGCTTCCTTGAAATTGCCAAGCGCGATTACCGCATTGCGCTGGATAGGCTTTTTGCCCCGCCATGCAGCTGAGCTGCTGCCGAATTTCTCCTTGAACTCACGATTGCTCAGATCCAGGATCGGCATCAGCAGCGGCTTCACGATCTCCGGATCAGGCAGCAGCTCCGGGCGGTGATTCCAGTTCTTGCCGCGGTTATGGGGACAGACAATCTGGCAGGTATCGCAGCCGTACAGCCGGTTCCCGATCTTGGTCATATAGTCCTCACTGAGGAACCCTTTGGTCTGTGTCAGGTAGGATATGCAAGCCTGGGCGTTGAGTTGTCCCGGACCGACCAGTGCGCCGGTAGGACAGGCGTCGATGCATTTCGTACAGTCCCCGCAGCCTTCCTGCACCGGCTGATCCGGAGGCAGCGGTATATTCGTCACCATTTCCCCGAGATAGATCCACGATCCCCATTTGGGGGAGATAATCGCGCAGTTTTTGCCGCTGAACCCGATGCCCGCCCGCTCTGCAACCGCCCGGTCAACAAGAGCGCCCGTATCCACCATACTCTCCAGTACGGCATCCGGAATACGCTCGCGGATGAAGTTCTCCAGCTTCGCCAGCGCTTCACGGAGTACATGATGATAGTCCTGCCCCCACGATGCCCTGGCCAGTATACCTCTGCGTGCTCCGGGTTCGGACTTGGGCGGTTCCTCCATTTTGGAGGGATAGGCTACAGCAATTGCAATAATAGAGAGCGGCTGCTCTCCCGACTGCAGCGCCGGAACCGTCCGCTTGTCCAGATCCGGCTCCTCGAAGCCCGAGTCGTATCCGTTGTCCCTATGTTCCTGAAGTATATTTTTTAAATATAAAAACGGCTCTGCGGTGGTGAACCCGATATCGTCAATACCGAGCGCCGGCGCAGCAGCCTTGATTGCAGCCTTGAGATCCTCCCACTTGGAAGGCGGCGGAGCATAAGGTGACTGGAAGTTAGAATTCATTTCCGCCTCTCCTTTATTATTAGGTCTATACAAATCCCTTACAGGATTCTCATCTTAGCTACAGGCCACCAGATCAGGGATGCCTTCCCCACGATACTCTCCTGTGCAACGGCGCCGAAATAACGGCTGTCCTTGCTGGCCCCGGCATGGCGGTTATCCCCCATCACAAAGTAGGTACCTTCCTGGACAGTCAGCTGACTGAAATCCGGGTCTTGAATGGCCGTATCGATATAAGGCTCATCCACTACTTTACCATTAACGTAAAGCTGCTGGTCCTGAACTTCCACGATATCCCCGGGGATACCAATAATCCGCTTAACCAGGTACTCCTTACGGTCCGGACCTGTACTGGGGTCATGCAGAACAACAATATCGCCCCGGCCCGGATTCCCGAAGCTCAGTGCAATCTTATTAATAATCAGCTTCTCCCCTTCATAGAGGGTTGGCTGCATGGATTGGCCAATCACAGTAGACACATTGAACACAAATATATTAAGCAGTGACATGATCGCGAATACAATCCCCGCAGTGATGATCCACTCCCGCATATCCTTAAGCCAAATTCTTCTCGATTCCCGCTTGGATTTGTTATGGGTGACTGATCTGTATCGTTGTTTGCGGCTCCGCATGAATTCTTCTTCAAGCTCCCGGTTCATAGGCCACCTACTTGCTTCGATTGGGTTTATAAGTCCATAACAATAGAAAAGCATATCTTCCGCCCATTTGCAATGCAATGGACACTGGGAAGATATGCTTTAGTATAATGAAACAGACTATGCAGGTGTGATCTTATTCTAAAGTACAGGCTGCAATAGTTCTCTACTCTACCAATTGTTTCCGCTTACAGCACCGTTTCAAAAAATAATTACCCGACAATGCTCAGCTTGCGTACAGATTTGAAGATCTGGTCCTCACCATAACCCATGGCCTCATACAGCGGCAGTGCGAAGGAATTATGCTCATCAACGGCTACATAAATACCGCTGACCTTGCGTGCCTGGAATCTGTGTTCCATCGCCGATACGAGACTCTTGCCGACTCCTCTGCGGCGGTATTCAGGATGGACGGCAATGCGGAAATAACAGCCGTGGTTCTTCTCAATCGTACCAATCAGTGCGCCGATGATTTCTCCTTCATCCTCTGCAACTACAATGAGATCTGAATCCCATGAAAGCTGCCTGGAGAAGGGCTCGATCGTGCTCTCGAAACATTCTTCCGATAATGCGGTCTGCAGCAATTCAGTCACTGGAGTAACGTCGCTTAATTGAAAGGAACGAACGTGCATACTTAAAAGTCTCCCTTTTCTATGGCTTAGAATTTTACAAAAAGAAGGAGTTTCCATAACAGTGTAAAGAGGAAAAAAGCATCAAAAACCGAGGAATACCTGCTTTTAAATCTATTAAAACACACTTTTCTCCCGATATCATCAATTTTCTTTTGAAAGCGCTTGATATGAAGCGTTTTCATTGAATAAAAGTTCATTTTTTCATGATTAAGGAAATTATCGCACTCTCTTAAGAAGTTTTATAACTTTAACACACCCATAACATTTGTAGTGAACTATAGATGAAAAAACACTTTATAAACAATAATGTTTGTTTAATGTTGCATTATTGTTCCAGATACGGTTTAATAATAAGTATCTCAACGGATATATAACCTATAAGCCACATCGGAAATAAGGGGTTTTGACGTCAAGACCGCCAAAATTCTTTATCTATACAAATTCTAATATACTCAGGAGGGATTTTTCCATGGCATTTCAATTACCGGCACTTCCTTATCCAAACAACGCTCTTGAACCACACATCGACGCTTTGACGATGGAGATTCATCACGACAGGCACCATAACACTTATGTGACGAACCTGAACGCCGCACTGGAAAAAGCACCTGAACTGCAAGACAAGAGCATTGATGAGCTGCTGACTGACCTGAACGCTGTACCTGAAGCTATCCGCACTGCTGTTCGCAACAACGGCGGCGGACATGCCAACCACACCTTGTTCTGGGAAGTTATCGGACCGAACGGCGGAGGCGCACCCACTGGCGCTCTGGCTGCTGCAATTGACAGCGAACTGGGCGGATTCGATAAGTTCAAGGAAGACTTCGCTACTGCAGCTACTACACGCTTCGGCAGCGGCTGGGCCTGGCTCGTCGTGAAAGACGGCAAGCTTGCTGTAACCAGCACTCCTAACCAGGACAACCCGGTCAGCGAAGGCGCAACTCCAATCCTCGGCCTTGATGTATGGGAGCATGCTTACTACCTGAACTACCAGAACAAACGTCCTGACTACATCAAGGCGTTCTGGAACGTAGTGAACTGGGAAGAAGTCGGCAAACGTTACGAAAGCGCAAAATAACGAATTGCGGCTTTGATGCCGCAGCATCATGGTATAAAGAAAAACCGGGAGCACCCTTGTGGGTGGCTCCCGGTTTTTTGTGTTTTGGGGGATGAAGCAGGAAGTATCTTGCAAGGTTTCCAGACCGTCCTCTGACCCTAATTATAGATTTCCACATCAGCAAATCAACCGTGTTGATGAGAAATTGACTCTTTCAAGAGCTCTCTAATATTCATCGGGGGTCGTCCGATCAGGTTAGACAGTGTGGTACTCGCTTGCGCGAATTCTCCATTCCGGCTCGCAAGAAACATCCCCATGAGCATGTTAGCCCTATCCTCAGGTTGACCTTGGGATTTTAAATGGTCCTGATATTCTTCATCCGACACAACAATTCGGCGTAGTGGGCGGCCGGTAATCTCCGAGGCAATAGTCGCGAGTCCATCCATATCCATCGCCTCGCAGGCCGTAAGATTAGGAGTTAGGCCGTCGAATTTCTGCTCCATTAGGATAGCCGCCGCAGCTTCGGCCAAATCGGGGTGAGATGTCCAGGCAACCGGACCGTCCTCAGGAGTAATCAATTCCCCTGTCTGGATTGCTCTTCCGATCAACATCCCCGCTAATGTTGCGTAAAAGCCGTTACGTAGCGACGTGTAGGCCATACCTGAAGCTTTCAGTAATTCTTCTGTTGCAGCATGGTTGAGCATAGGGGGAAAGTACGAGTTCGGGGAAGAACCTATGTGACTTGTGTACAGCACCCGACCGGCACCAGCCTTCTTTGCCGTTTCAATCGCTGTTTGATGTTGACGAATCCCTCCCTCTCCCATGATGCCGGACGATACGATGAGAACCTGTGATGCTCCTTCGAAGGCGTGGAGAAGACTATCGGCATCGTCGAAATCACCCTGACGGACGCGAACTCCACGATCCTTAAGATCCTGTGCCTTATTCAGATCCCGGACACTCACAGCAATCTGCTCGGCCGGAGCACGCTTAAGCAGCTGCTCTACCACCGCCCTGCCCAATTTTCCGTTGGCTCCTGTAACAATGATCATGACAACACTCATCCTTTCTTTACTCACACGAATGGGTCCATCAAACTGATGATAATAATGCAGTGTTGTCTACACATATAAGGGCGTGTAAAATACACTTTATAAAAAAAGTATAAGAAAACTGTGCATTTTGGACTACCAGCAAAAGGGCCTTTTCGTTGCCTTAGCAACATTTCATGTAATTTTGTTGGTTTTAGGTTCATCAATAAGGGAGGTAGAGTATGATTGTGAACCTTAACGATCCTCGAGTAAAACGAACGCGTCAATTATTAATGCAGGCCTTCACGGAACTACTCGATCAAAAGAGGAATATCTACTCTATTTCTGTGCACGATATTACGACCAGAGCGACAGTTAACCGCGCTACCTTTTATGCCCATTTCGAAGATAAGTTTGCTTTTCTCGAGAACTGGATGCTGGACAAATCCCAAATCATCTTGAAGAAAAGATTACCCCACGAATCAAAATTTACTTTCGACTGTCTGCCAACCCTCATCCAAATCGTATTCGAATTTCTTACCGGATTTAGACAGCATATAACTCCAGGAGACAAGCAGTTTGAACCGATGTTTGAGATCGCAATGCAAAAGGAAGTTCATCAGCTCCTGCTCAAATGGTTAAGGGAGGATGCCGTTACCGGGGTTTCGCAAGAGAAACTGGAGGCTACATCTCTAGTCATAAGCTGGGGCATATTCGGGTCGGCCTTGCAGTGGAGCCGGAACCCCCAAGGTCGCAAGGCGGAAACAATGGTAAAAGAGGTTTTAGAGGTTGTAGGGGCCAGTTTGGCACCTGTTTTGGAACGAAGAACGGAATAAGGACCGTGCAGGAAGGCATCCTCATTCTGCACGAATGGCAAGAGGGATCTGATAAGCAAACAACAGAGTGAAAAAGGTTAGAAGCCCCTTCCTGTTACTACGGAAGGGGCTTCTGGGAAATTCAATTACCGTTACTTGTGGTACGGTTCAGCAGATGAGGGCCTCAGTTACCGGACTTCCCCACCTGCTCATCGAAATAAGCGTTGAGCAGCTTGAGGAACACATTGGGAAAGGCGTAATTCGCCATATCGCTGCGACTGATCCAGCGTACTGCACCTGCGTCCTCGGGATGGCCGCTTCCGTCCGCGAACCGCTCCGCCGGGACGGGCTCTTCCGCGAACAATCCTGCGGAGGAGGACGGTTCGGGCGGCACCGTGCCGGTACTGTAAACGCCGGCCGCAGCTTCGGCAGCGCCAGAAGCGGCTGCACCCGTGGACTCAGCTGTGCTGGCTGCGCCGTACGGGGCCCGCCCTTCCGCAGCCAGCGGCAGGGCCGCTTCTTCCCTGCAGCGGTACACCTGCAGGGTCCAGACAATATGGCTGAATGTATGCTCCGCAGCCATCCAGTGCCCCTCAGGCCGGGCGAAGATCCCGGCCTGAAGCAGGGACCGGCGCAGCCGGTCCTGCGCTGCCGTCTCCGGCAGCAGCGCAGCGGAAGCGCCGCCCTCCGCAGGCGGCGCCGGCCAGTGCGGCAGCTCCCACATGCGGGCCAGGAGCCCGCTGGATGGCCGCTGCCGGATGAGGACCCGGCCCGCGTGCTCGCCGCGGCCCTCTATCAGGGCTGCCAGCCGCTCTTCCGGGCGCGGCGGCTTGGCCTTGGTCTTGACGGGCAGCGAGGTCTCGCAGCCCGCGAGGCGCGCTGAGCAGTGCTCCATCACCGGGCACAACAGACAGCGCGGTGATTTCGGCGTGCAGATCAGCGCGCCAAGCTCCATCAGCGCCTGATTGAAGTGCGAGGCTTCCCCTTCGGGAATCAGCTCTGCCGCCAGGCGCTCCATTTTGACGCGGGTGGGGCCTTTGGCGATATCATCCTCAAGCAGGAAGTATCGGGACAGCACCCGCATCACATTGCCGTCCACAGCGGGCTCCGGCCGGTTGAAGGCAATGCTGAGAATAGCTCCAGCCGTATAAGGCCCTACTCCCTTAAGCCCGAATACGGCATCGCGGTCATTGGGAACCTGCCCGCCATACTCTTCCTTCACCTGCTTCGCGGCATGCTGAAGATTCCGGGCGCGTGAATAGTAACCAAGCCCCTCCCAGCACTTCAGGACATCCTCCTCCGGTGCATCGGCCAGTGACTCCACCGTAGGGAAACGCTCGATGAACCGGTTGAAATAAGGAATGACCGTATCGACTCTTGTCTGCTGAAGCATAATCTCCGAAATCCAGATGTAATAAGGATTGCGGTGGCGCCGCCACGGCAGATCCCGCTTCTGCCCATGGTACCACTCCAGCAAATTACGGCTGAAATAGGACTTGGCTTCCTGCTGCTCATTTGTAGTCATCATTAATCTCCTTGCTTCTATATTGAATGTATCTATATTCCGCGATAAGCAGGCTCGTCCCCTTATTGCGTATGGTTTCCCCCGTATAAATACCGCTCTGCGAAGCGGCAGGGCAGGATTCGGCACTCCGCAGCAGCTTAGTTTACCTGCTCCACTACGGCAAAAGCTGAAGCCAGATCCCCGCTGTGTGTAATGGCCAGATGGATGACAGGGCGGCCGCCCGGCAGAAGCAGCCGGTCCCAGGCCGCCTCCGACAGTGAAACGACCGGTTTGCCCTGGCTGTCCGGCAGAATTTCAATATCCTGAAATCCCACCTTCGCGCCGATTCCGCAGCCCAGTGCCTTCACTACTGCCTCCTTGGCGGCAAAACGCCCCGCAGCGAATTCCGCTGCCTTACCCTTCCGCCCTGCGGCCAGCTCAAGCTCACGCGCTGTAAGAATGCGCTGCAGAAATCCGTTTGCTTGTCCGCTTGACAGCAGAGCCGTAATCCGGCGGATTTCCAGCACATCATTTCCGATTCCATAAATCACTATATCCACTCCTTAGCTGGACAGGCAATATGCAATTACTGTAAAAAACCGCCCTATCCTTACCTGCTTTAATAATGGTATGATCTTCTTGAACATTATTCATAAACATTATAAATAATACAACCTTCAAATCCGTTTCAGATTATATAGAGAGGGGATTTACCCGATGACCCGTAATTTCCAATTGCCCGCAGGAGAAGATGCTGTACTCCGCTGCTCGCATTTCCCCGCCCGGGATAAGGCTAAGAGCCTGATTGTTATCGCCCACGGTTACAAGGGGTTTAAGGATTGGGGGATGTTTCCTTATGCTGCGGCAGCCCTCAGCCAGGAGCATGAGGTCATAACCTTCAACTTCTCACATGCCGGAATCGGCGAAGATCTGCAGAATTTCACGGAGCTTGAGAAGTTCGCCCGCAATACCTATACCCGTGAGATCAAGGATATGGAGATCCTGCTCTCTTATCTCAGCCAGCACCACAAATTCGGCAGCCTGCCGTTATTCCTGCTGGGCCACAGCCGTGGCGGCGGAGACAGCCTGCTGTATGCGCTGGACCATCCGGGAGAGATCACCGGAGTGATCTCCTGGAACGGCATTACCGACCTCGACCTGTTCACGGAGGAACAGAAGATTGAGATGAGGCGCAGCGGCCGGACCCATGTGCTTAATGGCCGGACCGGCCAGCAAATGCCGCTGGATGCCGTATTGCTGGAAGACCTGGAACAGCATGCCGTGCGCTACAACCTGCTGGAACGGATGACAACGGCCAGCTTCCCGGCGGTTCTTATTCAGGGAAGCCAGGACAGTGAACGGCTGCGCCGGGGATCAGAGCAATTAACGGAGCTCCGCCCGGATATCCGCTGGGTGCAGATTCCCGGCGGCAATCACACCTTCGGAACCGTGCACCCGTTCGAAGGAGCTACCCCGCAGCTGGAGGAGGCAATATCCGCCTCCCTGGAGTTTATTAACCAGATCCTGGCCGGCTAAGCTTACAAGTTAGGCAGCGCCTCTCCAGCATTACTATATGAAAGCCAGAACCGCCGGGAATTCTGCGAAATGAATGCAGCTTCTCCGGCGGTTCTTTTATTCTTCTGACTGCTTATATTCCAGGGATTGCATCCCGTTTATGCCCCGTTCTGCGGTAGTAGGCTTCAAGCTTCCCGGCGACCTCGGGAGATACCGCTTTGCCCTCCAGATAGTCACTGTTGTCATCATAGGTGATCCCAAGCTCAGTTTCATCCGTCTGGCCCGGCCAGAGGCCGGCTGTCGGTGCTTTGGTCACGATATCGGCCGGTACTCCAATCGCCGCAGCCAACTGCCGCACCTGCCGTTTATTCAGTGAAGACAGCGGTGTAATATCAACCGCACCATCGCCCCATTTGGTATAGAAGCCGGTGATGGCTTCAGAGGCATGGTCTGTTCCTACTACCAGCAGATTGTTCTCGAAGGCTAGTGCATACTGCATAACCATCCGCGTTCTCGCCTTCACATTTCCTTTACCCTGATGGGTGATGTGGCGGTGCTGTCCCAGCGCCTTCAGGCTATGCTCTACCTCCAGCGCGATCTCGTTTACAGCTTCTTCAATATTAGTCTCTACCGTATGCTTCAGCTCAAACGCCTTGGCCACCGCGTAACTGTGCTCAATATCCTCCTGCTCGCCGTAAGGCTGGAATACACCGAGTGTAATATACTCTTTGCCTTCCTCTGCCGTCAGCTCGTCCGTAGCCTGTTTGCATAGACCCGCAGCCACTGCACTGTCCACTCCTCCGCTGATTGCAATCAGCAGCCCCCTGGCACCCGCCTGCAGCGTATATGCTTTCAGGAAATCCACACGTTTGCGCACTTCCGCTCCGGTATCAATCACCGGCTTAACTCTCAAGGCCTTAATAATCTCTTCCTGGATTCCCACTTCACACACCCCTTTTCTCATATCTTGATCTGTCCGAAGAGACTCAGGTGCCTATATGTTCAGAAAAAATCCCGCATGAGCCTAGCCTCCGGCTGATGCGGGAATATCCCTAACAGAAAATGAGCTTACTGGCACAGACGATTGAAAACTTCCTTCAGCTCAGCAGCAATTTCAGCAGCCGAACGGTCTTCAACGCCGTGACGTTCGATGAAATGAACAAGCTCGCCGTCCTTCATCAATGCAATGGATGGTGAAGATGGCGGGTACGGAGCAAAATACTCACGCGCCTTGGCTGTAGCTTCCTTCTCCTGGCCGGCAAATACCGTGAACAGGTGGTCGGGGAGAATTTCGTTCTGCAGCGCCTGGGCTACACCTGGACGGCATTGGCCGGCGGCACAACCGCAAACGGAGTTAACGACCACAAGTGAAGTTCCCTTAATGGCTGGAAGAGTTGCTTCAACTTCATCCGGAGTCAGCAGCTCCTGAAATCCGATACTCGTCAGATCATCGCGCATAGGCTGAATGGAATCCTTCATATATTGATTAAAAGACATGGACATTTCTCTGCACTCTCCTTTACCCTTTGAATAGTTGTCAGAACCCGGATAACATCGCCGCGTTACTGTACTACTTGCTAACTTTATTATACATACATACTCAGTGAAAGCAAGAGAAGCAGCCTGCCTCCAAGCCGTTATCCGGCAGCGCTATATGGCATAGTTCGAGCCTTGAATCCCTAAGAATAGACTTCAATCTCAGCGGGTTCCTTCTCGGGCTCAAAGGGGATCGTAACGATGACCGAGGTTCCTTTTCCCACTTCGGATTCCACATGAATGGTTCCGTTATGCCGTTCGGCGATACTTAAGCACAGCGGGAGCCCAAGTCCTGTACCCTGACTTTTGGTTGTGTAGAACGGGGTGAATAATTGCTTCAGCTGGCTCTGCGGAATACCGCTTCCCGTATCCGTGATGATCAGCTGCGCGGTATCTTCCTGCTCACAGGTTTCCAGCGTCAGCACACCCTTGGCGTCCATCGCCTCCATGGCGTTGCGGGCCAAATTAAGAATCAGCTGCTTGATCTCCCTGACATTCAGCCGCAGGGGCGGCAGTGACGGGCTAAGCTTCAGCTCAACACTCTGGCCGCGAAGATTGGCATCTGCCCAGATTAAGGGGGTAAGCTCTTCCAAAATCAGCTCCAGCTGGACCATCTCCTTTTCCGATACCCGGCTCTGGGCCAGTGACAGAAAGTCATTGATGATACTGTTGGCCCGGTCCAGCTCTTCCATAACAATATGATAGTAGGAGTGCAGGTCCTCCGGACTCTTCTCCCGCATCAGCTGCAGAAATCCGCGCACTACCGCCATGGGGTTGCGGATCTCGTGGGTAATCCCGGCAGCCATCTGCCCGACCAGTGTCAGACGTTCAACATTATCAAGCTCGCTGCGGATTTTCTCCTCTTCCGTAAGATCCTGTATAATCATGACAATGCCGCCCGGAACACCGGACTCATGCTTTAGTGGCGCAGTAAATATATGATAGGTCATGGAATCATAATTGATCTTGGCATTGGAGCGCTGCTTGTTCAGCAGAATTCCCCGTAAGCGTTCATAGATTTCCCGATCCATGCTTTTACCGAAGACCTGGTCTGCCGGCTGGGATAATATAATCTCTCTGGTTAAATGGGGGTAATGGCGCTGTATCAGGCTGAGCATATATTCATTCAGCTCTGTCACATATCCGTTGTCATCAAACGACATAATATTCAGCGGCACCACATTGGTAATCTGCTGCAGCTTCTCCGATTCCCACTGGAATTTCTCGGAGATTCCTTTCATCCGTTCCTTGACCTGCAGCCTATCCCAGGCCGTTTCAATATATACAATAAACAGTCCGCCCAAAATAACAGCCGTTAATAAATACACCCCTAACAGAATCGCTTCAGTGGGGGGTGTGTTAAGAATAATATGCCCTTGCATCCTAGGTGCAATTACAATGAACAGCATACTGGGAAATAAGGCGCCCCACAGCATGCCGACTTTATGGATTAGGGTGGCATGCTTAAAGGGCTTGGCCATCCCAAACAACAGTGGATAGAGCAGGCCTCCCGTATTTAATATGAGATGTTCAAATCCTGAAGGAACCGAGAATAGTGCAGTGCAAAATATGAAATACATTGCCAGGTAAGCTCCTGAACGAAAAGTCCCGTACAAGATCCCTATATACGCCGGAAGGATAGCCAGATTCAGATACACTACTCCGAACATTGTAGTCGACAAGGCCATACACAATGTAACCCCGAGTGCACAGCATATTATCAGAAAAGTCTGGTCATCCGGAAATCTGCGGTTTCTGCGTGTGAAATGGCCCTGATCTAAACGCCACTGAAACAGAAACAGGAAGGTGCACGCAGCCGATATTTGCAATAAAATATCCTTAACCGCATGAGTAATTGCAATCACTCCCCAATTTGGACAATATACCCTATCCCCTTAGATTAAAGCACAACCGCGCACTCCTGACAACGACAAACACATCAGATTTCTCCGGGCCTGGCTACACTCCGGCTGGAATGGTATGATGCCGTTAGAAGAGTGTTGCAACATGTAAAGGAGCAGAGTTATGAGTAATTATGATGTAATCGTCATTGGAGGCGGACCGTCCGGGTTAATGGCCAGCGTAGCCGCAGCCGGACACGGGGCGGCTGTATTATTGGTTGATAAAGGTGCCAAGCTGGGGCGGAAGCTGGGCATCTCAGGCGGCGGGCGCTGCAATGTTACTAACATTAAGGAAACTGAAGAGCTGATCGCCCATATTCCGGGCAACGGCCGATTTTTATACAGCTCGTTCGATCATTTCAACAACCGGGATATTATTGAGTTCTTCGAAGCCCTCGGTATCGCCCTGAAGGAAGAGGACAACGGGCGGATGTTCCCTGTATCGGACAAGGCTGCAAGTGTTGTCTCCGCGCTGGTTGGCAAAGTGCGCAGTCTTGGGGTGCAGATTATGACAGACAGTCCGGTGCGCGAGGTTATCTATGAGGACGGTGCGGTCACGGGCGTACGTCTGGAATCGGGAAAAGCCTTCAGTGCCGGGGCCGTTATTATCGCTACCGGCGGCAAATCCGTGCCGCAGACCGGCTCTACGGGTGACGGCTATCCGTGGGCCGCTGCTGCAGGACATACGATCACGGAGCTATTCCCGACGGAGGTCCCAATCCTTTCAAGGGAGGAATGGATTAAATCCGGTGAGCTGCAGGGCTTATCCCTGCGTGACGTGAGTCTTACGGTCTGGAATCCCAAGGGCAAGAAGGTGATCTCCCACCGCGGAGATATGATCTTCACTCATTTCGGGCTGTCCGGCCCGATCGCCTTGCGCTGCAGCCAGTTCCTGCGCCAGGTTCAGAAGAAATCAGGTATAGATACCGTAGAGTTGTCTATCGACCTCTTCCCCGACCTGACTCTGCAAGAGGCAGAGAACCTGCTGCTGAATAAGCTGGAGCTGGAGCCCAAGAAGGCCATCCGCAATTCACTGAAGGGCCTGCTGCCTGAGCGCCTGATTCCGCTGCTGCTGGCCAAAAGCGGACTGGACGGTGAGGTTACAGGGCATCACCTGCCGCGGACCGGTCTTCAGGCACTGGCTGCCTTGCTGAAGCGGATGCCGGTACTGGTCTACGGAACGCGTTCCCTGGCGGAAGCTTTTGTGACTGGCGGAGGGGTGAATCTGAAGGAGATTGATCCGAGAACAATGGAATCAAAACTAACGCAGGGGCTGTATTTCTGCGGCGAGATTCTGGATATTCACGGATATACCGGGGGCTATAACATTACTGCAGCCTTCTCGACCGGATACACAGCCGGCAAACATGCGGCCGCGCAGCCGCGCGGATAAGCAGCCGCTGCGGTTCCCGGGCTCATTCCTGTAAATAAATAAGCCTTCCTCCAGGTTACGGAGGAAGGCTTATTGTATGTTATCTGGCAAACCGCATGACACTGAATATACGGGCGATCCAGATGGCTGCCGCAGCGCCTACCGGTATAAAGAGCAGGAGCCCCCACCAGCCATACACGGGGATGCAGACAACGGCTGCACTGAGGACTGCAAACGGCATTAATAGAATCGGCATAGCCTTGGAACCGGCATCCGCCTTCTGTGCTTTGGTGAACGGCAGAATACCGATGTAGTCATCGCCGGAGAACAGCAGCCAGAAGGAAGACAGCCAATACGCCATCAGTGTAGTCAGGATGGCAAACAGCAGCCACTTCAGAACCACCGGCACAATAAAGATGGCCACAAGCGCCACGCCGGTAAACGACAAATACAGCTTGAAATGGGCCGGATTGCGCAGCATCGCTTTGACCGCTGCCGCCGAGAAGCGGCTCTCTGGTTCCTTGGAGGCCAGCAGCGGCTGCGATTTGCGGAAGATCCACGGTTTATACCTTGTAGGCCGCGGCTTATCCAGTACACCGCGCAGCAGAATGGCCGCTATCTTCATCCGCTGCTTGTAGTCTTCGCGCACATCGTTCATGAAGGTGCCGCGCAGCCGCAGACGGGCCCTGAACACTATGGCTGCCATCACGGCGAATCCGCCAGCAGCAATGAACAGCAGGACGGGGCTATCCTTCCAGAGGATTGCCAGACGCAGATAGACTCCGCAGGGCACCGTGACAGCCGGAATCAGCCACAGCCAGCGGCGGAAGCCCTGCCGCTGTACCTTAACGATATGGCCCAGCAGCTTAACGGACCAGCTGCAGGTTACCGTCAGCGCGAGCAGCCCGTAGGCCCCTGCCGCACTGACTCCGAACCCTTTGATTAGAAACGGCAGCAGAACGGCAACAGCCGCCCCCATCTTCAGCGTGGTTACCGCAAGGCTGTAGACCATTCCCCGCAGGATAATGGTGCTGATCCAGTTCTGCCGCTGTCTAAGAAACAGCGAGTCACCTTCCTGCAGCAGCAATACGATTCCTCCAGTAGCCAGCAGAATGGCCAGCAGCGCAGGTACGAGCAAATAGGGGACAGAGCTGATCCATGCTGGCTGCTCCCCGTTCCAGTAACCATAGTAGAAGCGTCCGCCTAGCAAGCCTCCCGGGATAATAATATACAGCAGGACGGTCCAGTCCACAGCTGTACGGATAATAGTAGACTGCTCACGGAAGTGGGAAGCCAGCCGGCGCCGGAAAAGAGCCGCAGCTGTAGGAAACGCAAATGAATTCCTGCTCATGTTAATTCGTCGAAGCAATCAAACAACGACCCCTCCGGCAGCCCTGCATCTCCGCGTATACCTTCCAATGTGCCCTCGGCAGCAATTCTGCCGCCGGAGATCAGTATGAAGCTGTCACAGATTTTCTCCGCTGTATCCAGAACATGCGTAGACATCAGCACACCGGCTCCACGTTCGCGCTCCGCCTCAAGCAGGCGCAGGAAATCCTTGGTTGCCCGGGGATCAAGCCCGATGAACGGCTCGTCCACGATATAGACATCGGGCTGGACCAGAAAGCCCAGCATCAGCATCATCTTCTGCTTCATGCCTTTGGAGAAGCCGGCAGGCAGATCATTGCGTACGCCTTCCATGCCGAACTGGATCAGCAGCCGCTCCGCTGTAGTTTCAAAGGTTTCATAGCTTAAACCATAGGCTGCAGCCGCAAGATCAAGATGCTCCCACAGCGTAAGATCCTCATAGAATACCGGCTGCTCCGGTACATAGGCGTAGGATTTGTTCTCGCCGCCCAGCTTCACCTTGGCCTTGGCATGCTTCAGCAGACCGAGCAGGGTCTTGATCGTGGTGCTTTTGCCTGCGCCGTTCGGTCCGATTAATCCAAGCAGCTCGCCCTTACGCACCTGAAAGGAAATCCCTGATATCCGTATATCTCCTGCTTCATAACCGGCTTCCTCAATCACAACATCAAGCACGACATCCTCATCGTCTTCACGCTCTTCGTAATAATTCGTAATCTGGTTCATATGACTCTCCATCTCCTAGGCAATCGTTCATAGTAATGCGATCATAACACCATAGACGGGTCTATGCTGCAAAAAATTTCACCACCGCTATCTGTCAGCGGCCTGGTCTCTATCCCCATTATACGAATTACCGGGGACAGACCTCAAATCCGCGCCGGATACCGCTATTTCCAAGCCTGTGCTACAGCTTTGGTACGATCACCATGTGAAAATCGTGTCAAATCCGCAGCAGCTATGCACCTTCAAAAAATTGTTTGATTTTTAATAATTAAAAGTGTGCTTATTGTGACAAATGACATGTTCTTCATTCTTTGTTTGAAGTAATGTAGAGCTAGATCAAGAAAAGCAGTATTCCAAACCGTGCGGGGAAGCCCGTACGATTAACAATAGAGGTGGAGAAGCATGATACAATCTTATGAACGCGATACTCAATTGACACTGCATTTGTACAGGGTTTTTGCCAAGTCTTTCAAGAGCATTAACGAACACGCCGTTACTGGCAGCAAGATTGAAGGTTTCAATCCTACAGCCTTCGCCGTTATGGAGGTCCTCTATTATAAGGGGGCACAGCCTATCCAGCAGATCGGCGCCAAGCTGCTGCTGCAGAGCGGCAACGTTACTTACGTAATCGACAAGCTGGAAGAACGCGGCTACCTGCAGCGCAAGCCCTGCCCGAGTGACCGACGTGTGATTTTTGCCGAGTTGACTGTAGAAGGCGAACGCCTGATGAACGAGATGTACCCGAAGTATTCGGAACGCCTGCATCTGGCTTTCAGCGGACTGAGCGATGAAGAAAAGGAACAAATGATTATTCTTCTGAAGAAGATGGGCCTGCAGGCTGAGAAGCTCTCCCCGCTTCCACGCAAATAAGCGCAGTTAAGGCAGATATGGTTGTGAATCTATTCACTAACCTGCATGATATAAAGATAACAAAGCGGCAGCGTAATCCGGATGGATGGCGCTGCCGCTTTGTTATGAACAAGCAGGATTGAAGATTACGGCTTGGACACGGTACTTCCCTCTTGAATGGTTGGCAGCCCTTTATTAAGCCCTGCAGAAATAACCAGGGAGGCCACAGCAAAGACCGCCATCACAATGAAGAGCGAGTGCAGGCCGCTCTCCAGCGCGCCGTGCAGACTGCCCCAGGCCTCAGCAGACAGGGTACTCCCGCTATGCGGGTTAAGCAGTTGGTTGATATCAGCCCCTGTAGCAGCAGCCCCAGACTGTTCCGCCAGCTTCCTGTCGATATTGTAGTTCAGCCACGACCCGAAGATCGCCACCCCCACCGTCTGTCCGAGTGAACGGGTGAAGGTATTCAGGGCCGTTGACGCACCGCGCTGCTCATGCTGTACAGAGGATTGCGCGATAATCGTAAAGACTGTAGAAGCATAACCAAAACCTACGCCGCAGAACAGCATCAGAATCAATAGCAGCAGCTGGGACGAATCCCCGTTCATCAGAGTCAGCCCTACCGCTGCAACAACAATCAGCGACAGCCCTAGCATCCCTGTACGGCGGGTACCCGCGCGCAGAATCATTCTTCCGCCAGCGATAGAGCCGAGCATCCAGCCCACCGACATCGGGGCGAGAAGCAGGCCCGAGAGGGCCGCGCTTTTGCCGAAGACGCCCTGCACCCACAGCGGTACGTACGTAGACAGCCCAATAATTAAGGTGCTGACCAGCAGGTTAGCTCCTGTAGAGACAGCGATATTGCGGATAGAGAAGAGCTCCAGCGGCAGCATTGGCTCGGGAGCACGGCGCTCCACGAACAGGAACACGGCCAGCAGCACAGCAGCCCCCGCTAAGATAGCCAGCAGCAGCGGAGAGTTCCAAGCCAGACTCTGCCCTCCCGCCGTAAGACCAAAGAGCAGTGCTCCCATTCCTGCCGCGAACAGCAGCACTCCAGCCACATCAATTCTCGTCTTGCGCCGGACCTTCTCTTCCTTGAGATACCGCGAGATGAATATAATAGATAGCAGCCCAAAAGGCAGATTAAAGACAAACACCCAGCGCCAGCTCAAATAATCAACCACGTAGCCGCCAAGCAGCGGTCCTACGAGGGAGGAAATCCCCCATACCGAGCTGAGCAGCCCCTGAGTCTTCGCCCGTTCCTTAATGCTGTAGATATCCCCGATAATCGTAAAAGTCATAGGAATGAGCGCACCCGCCCCGATCCCCTGTATCCCCCGGAAAATAATCAGCTGCTGCATACTCTGTGAAATCCCGCATAACAGCGAGCCTGCCAGAAAGACCACAGCCCCGCCAATGAATACAGGCTTGCGGCCAATCAGATCACTTAACTTGCCAAAAATAGGTGTCGTAACGGCCATAGCCAGCAGATAAGCGGTGAATATCCAGCTGAGCCACTGCATTCCCTGAAAATCGCCGACAATGGCCGGTCCCGCCGGTCCCGTGACCGTCCCTTCGATTGCAGCCAGAAAAGTGGCCAGCAGTACTCCAATTAAAATTAACTTGCGTTCAGTTTCACCAGGTGACTTCAATGAATCCAAATCCTCTCTCTATGTTCTCAGGGCCTGCACTTTCTCTCCTTGCAGCAAGGAATACATCCTTACATCCTGATAGCCGGAAGCCGTATGCCGGTACTGCCGAAGCAGCCCCTCCTGCCGGAAGCCGAGCCTTGTAATCAGCTTCTCAGCCCGGATGTTGTCAGGATGGCATAAGGCTTCAATCCGGTTCAGCCCCATGCTGCCGAAGCCGAAGTCCAGCATAAGCTCCAGCGCTTCCCGCATATACCCCTGACCCATGGCGGCAGGTGACAGCTCGAAACCGATCTCCCCCCGGTAAGCACCCTCAAGCTGCCAGTGATTATAGCCGCAGCTTCCGATAACCTCCTCATCCAGCCCCAGAATACTCCAGCGTATGCTTTCTTCTTCCAGGGCCATCTGTGCCAGCAGAGCAATCAGTGCTCCCGCTTCTTCTGCAGAGGACAAGAAGGGGGCGTCCAGCCAGGGCGCAACCTGGGGATGGCACCAGATCTTAAACAGCGCTCCTGCATCTCCGGCAGCCATAGCCCGGAGCCGCACTCTCCGGCCGGTTAATTCCGGAATGACTCCGCCACATGTATACATCTTCCCGCCCCCTTTCATCCTAATAAGTATACATCAGGGTGTAAGCATTCCCTTAAGCGAAATCTAACATGAATCCGAATTCCACACAAATAGCGCCTGCTCCACGCGGCTTGCTCCCGCGCGATCAGACGCTGTACGTTTCCTGAACATGAATGGTTACTTGATGTAGAATTAACCCGATGTACCCGCAGCCTTAACCGGCTTGAGCACTTCGGTACATAGCACTCCCAGCTTGGCCTGAATCGCTTTGAATTCCTCTATCCCCGTTCCGGTAATGCTGTATGCCTCACCATGAGCCGTGAGAAAGTTCTCCTGGGTCAGCCGTTCCAGCTCCTGTTTCACTTCGCGTTCCGCTACCCGGTACCCCAGATCCTCCAGCTCCGGCTGCATCTCCGTCAGTGTCAGATTCCTCTCATGTGCGAAATATAGCATATGGATTCCAATAAACAAGTTCTGTACGTCGGCGCGCATATTCCACTCCTTCCGGCTATAAGCCTTCGGTATATTTATAAAAGCATTACCCTGCCCGGGGTTGCCGGAAACATCCGACCGGAGATAATTCATACATCTTCCTGATTTTCCACTAACCGGATAAATCCGTTATTGCTTGACGTATTGCGCTCCGCTGTACTATCTTGTTAGTTAACAGTTATGGATTCATACTGACTCAAGGTACAGGAAGGTGATGCTTCATGTTTCAAGCCATGCCTTATGATGGCACCCGCAGCGAACGGTTTGAAGCCGTTCTAAGCCAGCTCGGGGCACTTATGGAGGGCGAGCCCAATGCTATCGCCAACTTATCCAATGCTTCGGCTCTGTTAAAGCTCTCTCTACCGGACACGAATTGGACCGGTTTCTATTTATTTGACGGCAAAGAGCTGGTTCTGGGCCCGTTCCAGGGACTTCCGGCATGCATCCGTATTCCACTTGGCCGTGGCGTATGCGGAACAGCGGCTGCGGAACGCCGTACCCTTGTCGTAGGCGATGTCCATGCCTTTCCGGGGCATATCGCCTGTGATGCTGCCTCGAACAGCGAAATCGTAGTTCCGCTGGTTAAGGAGGATACCCTGTACGGCGTACTGGATATCGACAGCCCGCTCAAACACCGCTTCGACGATGAGGAACGCCGTTTCCTTGAGCGGTTCGCAGCCATGGTATCCGAGGTGCTGTAATTCTCTTCCGCTCCTTAAGCCTGAGCATGAAGAAGCCGCTCCACTGCAGGAATGTCCTGCTGATGGAGCGGCTTCTTCCATGTGGAGAATTAGTACAGGCTGAAGCTCCTACTTGCGGAGATTCAACCTGTAGCTCAGCGTTATACCTGGACCGGATGGATATGCCAGATCTCGGAGGCATAGCGGGCGATCGTATTATCACTGGAGAATTTGCCGGAATGGCCGATGTTGATAATTGACTTCTTAAGCCATTCCTTCTGGTTGCGGTAGGCCAGGTCAATCTTGACATGGGTCTCCACATAACTGGCGAAATCCTTGAGGACGAAGAACTCATCATTATTATCAAGCAGCGACTGGTAGAGCGTATCGAATTCCTGGGTATGAGCGCAGAACGGTCCAGGCACAATCAGCTGATCCAATACTTCCTTCACCCGGCCGTCGCCATTATAGATATCGCGGGCGTGGTAACCGCCGTACTGGTAGTAGTCCATGACCTGCTCTGCCCGGAGACCGAACAGGAACATGTTATTATCTCCCACCATTTCATGCATCTCTACGTTGGCTCCGTCCATTGTCCCGACGGTCAGCGCACCGTTCATCATAAATTTCATGTTCCCTGTACCGGAGGCTTCCTTGCTCGCTGTAGAGATCTGCTCACTCACATCGGCTGCCGGAATAATCTTCTCCGCCAGTGATACCGAATAATTCTCCAGGAAGAAGATGCGGATCTTCCCGTTAATGTCCGGGTCCTTATTCACTACATCAGCCACCGTATTTATCAGCTTAATGATCCGCTTAGCCAGATGATAACTCGGAGCCGCCTTGGCACCAAAGATGAACGTACGCGGTACGATGTTCAGCGAAGGGTTGTCTTTGATCTGATTATACAAATGCATAATGTGCAATACATTCAACAGCTGGCGCTTATACGCATGCAGCCGCTTCACCTGCACATCGAAGATAGAGTCGGGGTCCACCCGGACACCGTGCTTCCCGTAGATGTAGTCAGCCAGATGCAGCTTGTTGCGGCGTTTGATTGCAGCCACCTGCTCCTGGAAGGAGGTATCCTCACTGTATTTGATGAGTCCGATCATCTCCTGCGGCTGATGAATCCAGCGGGTGCCGATCGATTCGCTGATCAGTCCGGCCAACTCAGGATTGGCATGCTGCAGCCACCGGCGGTGTGTGATGCCGTTGGTCTTATTATTGAAGCGGTGCGGATACATCTCATTGAACAGGCGCATCTCACGCTTTTGCAGAATTTCCGTATGCAATGCCGCTACGCCGTTTACGCTGTGGCTGGCCACAATGGCGAGATGCGCCATCCGGACCTGATCATCATGAATGATCGCCATCTGATTGATCCGGTCCTGATCGCCTGGATATTTGCTCATCAGTTCGCCGCAGAAACGGGCATTGATCTCATCAATGATAAGGAAGATGCGCGGAAGCAGCTCCTTAACCATGCCAAGCGGCCATTTCTCCAACGCCTCGCTCAGAATGGTATGGTTCGTATAAGATACCATGCGTGTGGTCATGCTCCAGGCCTGATCCCAGCCAAGACCGTGTACGTCCATCAGGATACGCATCAGCTCGGGGATAACCAGTGTTGGGTGCGTGTCATTAATGTGCAAGGCTACCTTATCAGGCAGGCTGTCGATCGGAGCACCTGTCTTGGCGAAGGTACGGAGAATACTCTGCAGTCCTGCACTACACAGGAAATATTGCTGTTTCAGGCGGAGAAGCTTGCCTTCGTATTGTGAATCGTCCGGATACAGGAATTCAGAGATTGATTCTACGGAGCGCTTGTACTCCAGGAACTTGTGATAATCTGTCCCCCCTAGCGCACCGAATACTCTCGAAGGCTGCGTGATCGACTCTGCACTCCAGTTGCGCAGTGTATTCACATGCCTGCGGTCTGCCCCGATAACAGGAATGTCATACGGAACGGCTCTCACGGCTTCATAGTCCTTATGCTCAAAGAACAGCTCATCGTTCTCCCAGCGGGTATCCACATGTCCCCAGAAATGCACTTCCACCTGTTTGTCTTCACGGCGGACTTCCCACACATTATCATTCTGCAGCCAGTAGTCCGGCAGCTCTACCTGATATCCGTCTACAATCTTCTGCTCGAACAGGCCGTATTTATAGCGGATGCCGCAGCCATGCCCTGCATATTGCAGTGAGGCGAGCGAATCGAGGAAACATGCGGCCAGACGGCCCAGACCGCCATTGCCCAGCCCTGCATCCGCTTCAACCTCCTCGATATCCTGCAGGCAGAAGCCCAGCTCCGAGAGACCTTCACGGACAACCTCCAGCACACCCATATTCAGCAGGTTATTGCCCAGAAGCCTGCCGATCAGAAACTCCATGGAGAAATAATAGACCTGCTTATCCTGATCGATCTTGAACTTCTGATTGGTGTCCGCCCAGTTCTTGCCGGCATTCTCGCGGATCATATTCCCGAGGATATTGTAAATATCGGCGTTTGAAGCTTCCTCCAGCGGTTTGCCTAATTTCCCGATGAGTTTCTCGCGGAACACTTGTTTGAAAGTCTCTTTATCGTTGAACAACAGCAGGTTCCTCCTAACAGATGCTTGTATTTGTGGGAAAATATTGCGTATTACAACACTGGATCAGAAGAACTGCCACACTGCACAGTTCCCCTGATCCAGATATTATATCTTGCTGCTCTTGGCAATGACAAACGGACGTCTGCTGTCTCCGACAAGTATCCGTTCCTTGCTCAGATGCACGTCTTTGTCCATAATGACATTCTCAATTACGGCATTTTCTTCAATTACACATTTCTGCATGATTACTGAATTGATGATTTTGGCTCCCTTGCGGACCTGCACACCGCGGAAGATCACGCTGTTCTCTACAGTTCCGGCAATAATACAGCCGTTAGCTATAAGTGAATTGCTGACTGAAGCGCTATCCAGATAACGGGTAGGGGCTTCATATTTAATCTTGGTCTGGACCGGACTCTCTTTGAACAGGCCGAAATAGTTCTCCTGCTTCAGCAGCTCCAGGCTGTTCTTGTAGTAGCTCTCCAGCGAATTGATAACGGAATGATAACCCGTGTATTCATATGCGGCAATCTTGAACTTGTGGCGGTTCTTCTGAATGGCATCGCGGAAGAAATAGCTCTCGCCATGGGCGATGCAATGCTCCACCTGCTCCAGGAACAGCTTCTTCTCCATAATAAAAATATCCAGATATACATTGGGATGATGCTTCTCATGGTGAATATTCGTTACTGTATGGTCTTCATTTACCTCAACCCGCAGGCAGGGATCATGCTCCGGCTGGAGCTCATCAATCTGTTTATAGACCATAGTCACATCAGCGCCTTGCTCCAGATGGAATTGGTATACCTCCTGCAGATCAACTGTGTTAATATGCTGGCTGCCGGAGAACACAATATACTTCGCAGAAGCCCGTTTGAAGAAATCCAGATTGTTATGATAATGCTGCAGGTCGCCAAGGGACGTGTCCGTGGGATCATTCCAGTCCGGAGGCAGAATGAACAAGCCACCGTGCTTACGGTTCATGTCCCAAGATTTCCCGTCGCCGAGATGGTCCATCAGCGAGCGGTACTTGCGGCGGACAAACAGTCCCACGCTCTCCAGCTCCGCACGCATCATGTTGGACAAGACGAAATCGATCAGTCGGTAGCGGCTGGCGAACGGGACCGCTGCCCCGCAGCGGAAATAGGTCAGTTCATTTAAATTATCCAGTTCATGGTCCAGATTGATTACGCCCATAAGCTCTTTCATCGGTATCCCCCGCCCTCTGTGGTTATATGGTTTTGGCTGCTACGGATTTGTTTTTTTTGCTGCGTTTGTCAATCAGCAGAATTTCGTCCTCATTCTCCCGGTTGACGCCGATTTCCATATAATCCTCAATGACTGTGCTCTCACTGATGATGGCTTTGTGGATTCTTACATTCTTGCCGATCTTCACCTTAGGCATAATTACAGAATCCGTAATCACGCTGCCTTCGCCCACTTCTACCCCATAGAACAGTACCGAATGCTTAACCTCGCCGTATACAATGCAGCCTTCGTTAATAATGCAGCTGGACACCTTGGCTCCCGGTGCAACATATTGTGCCGGCTGATTCGGATTACGGGTGAAGATTCTCCAGCTGGTATCATTCAGGTTCAGCGGAGGAGTGTCACTAAGGAGATCCATATTCGCTTCCCACAGGCTGTCTACAGTACCGACATCTCTCCAGTAGCCTTCGAAAGGATAAGCATACAGGGACTCTCCGTCATTCAGCATCAGCGGAATGATGTCCTTCCCGAAGTCATGGGACGAGCCGGCGTTCTCCCCGTCCTCAAGCAGATGCTTGCGAAGAACATCCCATTTAAAAATATATACACCCATAGAAGCAAGTGTGCTCTTAGGTTTGGCAGGCTTCTCATCAAACTCGTAAATCTTGAGATCGTCTTCCGTATTCAGTATGCCGAAGCGGCTCGCTTCCTCCAAGGGCACGTCAATGACCGAGATGGTGCAGTCGGCGTTCTTAGATTTGTGGTACTGCAGCATAGCATGATAATCCATCTTGTAAATATGGTCACCGGACAGAATCAGTACATGCTCCGGATCAAATTGATCAACAAACTTAAGATTGCGGTAAATCGCATCAGCCGTGCCCCGGTACCAGCTGCTTCCATTCTCCCGTTCATGCGGTGGCAATACAAACACCCCGCCGTCCTTGCGGTTCAAATCCCAGTCACTGCCGACTCCAATATACGAATGCAGCACCAGCGGTTCATACTGTGTCAGCACACCCACTGTGTCGATACCTGAATTCGAGCAATTACTTAAAGGAAAGTCGATAATGCGGTAGGTTCCTCCGAAATAAACAGCCGGTTTGGCAATCGATTTGGTTAATCCCTTCAATCTTTTTCCTTGGCCTCCCGCCAATAGCATGGCTACCATCTCTTTTTTCTTCATGGAAGAGCCTCCTTGACTTATGGGTAATGAAGCATGTAATAAATAGGTTGAATGATTGGTGCGGTGTAGTGTAGATCCCACCTTGAAACCCAAAAAGAATTGAAGCGGAAAGAAGCAAACCATAAGAAATGCGTGTGACAGGAATGAATAAGATTTAAAACGGGGGAGGAAACAGAGAATCGGGACAAGCTACCGGTTTAGCAGAAAAAAACGCTCAAAACCGGGATTGTATCCTTATTGTAAAGTGTTCTCTACCCGCCGTCAAAACCCTTTATTGTCCGCTTCAAAAACTTTTAATTTCTAACTATAATCCTTATTAATAACATTAATATTTCCGTATAATTAGTTTAACCATTATGATTAACCATGAACGACAATTCTGAATCCAATCTTTGGCTCCAATGACCTATTTTCAGCAAACGTTCAACGGATAGCGTCATACTATGGACACTATAATCACTGAATATGGAGGAAATGCTAATGAAAGCAGCGCAAGGCGTCCGATTGCTCCTGGTGGATGATGAGCCTCATATCCTCCAGTTTCTTGAACTGGGATTAATGAACGAAGGATTTGAAGTACAGACTGCGCCGGATGGTGCAGGTGCAATCGCTGCAGCCGCAGAGTTCAAGCCGCATGTCGTGATTCTCGATGTCATGATGCCCGGCATGGACGGCTTCGAGGTCGTCCGCTATCTCCGTTCAGAGGAAACGGAGGTGGCTGTGATCATGCTTACCGCCAAGGATGAAGTGGATGACCGGGTTAAAGGCCTGTCTATCGGTGCGGATGATTATATGGTCAAGCCCTTCAGCTTCGACGAGCTGCTGGCCAGGATTCAGGCCCGCCTGCGCAACCAGTTCCCGGGACTGCTCGGCGAGGTGCGCTGCGGCCCCTTCCGGATTGACGGCCGGCGCAAGGAAATCCGCCACAAGGAGGAGGTGCTGGAGCTCTCGCCCACAGAATATGAGCTGCTGCAATATCTGGTTATTAACCACGGGCTGGTGCTGAGTAAACCCATGATTCTGGACAAGGTGTGGGGATATGATTTCGGCGGTGAGGAAAACATCGTTGAGGTCTACATCCGTTCCCTCCGGGAGAAGCTTGGTGACAAGGATCACCGGATTATCCGCACCTTGCGCGGCGCGGGATACCGGGTGGACCTTGTATGATTGCCCGGACCCGGGGCTTCTTCAGCAAACTGCAGGCACCGCGATCCCTCCGCAAACAGCTGCTGGCCACCTCGCTGTTAATCCTGTCCGTATTGCTGATTCTGATCGGGGTACTCCAGTATGCTCTGATGCGGAATTTCATTTACAGCAACCGCGCGGAAGCTATGGAAACCCAGATGCGCTCCGTGCCGCGCGAATTCTATTACATTAATCTTAATAATCCTGCGGGAAATGCAGCAGATCTAAACGACAGTGCGGGGGGCAATTTTCCTGGCGGAGCTGTAAGCGGAACAATAAGCCCGGGTAACCCTCTCCAAAGCGGGAATCCTGGCGGGGCTGACAGCGCCGGGAATAACGCCAACTTGGGCCCTGGCAACAAGCGGTTCTACGCAGACCGCCGCCCGCTGCTGCTTGATGCCCATACTACGATAGCCATATACAGCTCAGACGGCACCTTCAAGGATCTGCAGGAAGAAACCCTGTCTGCTTCAGCAGCACCAAGAATGAGCAACGGGGAATATAACAGCCTGCTGAAGCAGGCATCCGATAAGGCTACCGGGAAATACAGGCTGATTACGGCAGCAGACGGCAACGAGCATCTGGCTGTCTTCATGAACCTCGGCAGACCGGGTACTACTAAAATGCTGCTGCAAATGAGCGTGGAAACCGGGCCGCTGAGAGATGTAATTATGCAGCAGCTGCTTATTTTTGGCGCGTTATCGGTAGTCGCACTGCTGGCCGGACTGTTCCTGTACCTGCCCGCACTGCGCAAAACGCTGATTCCCTTGTCCAATATGGGGGAATCCGCCCAAAGCATCGACGCCGGCAATCTCGATGTGCGCTTCCCTGTAGAGCAGGGTCAGCTTGAGGTCGACAAGCTCTCCCAGTCCTTCAACGGAATGCTGGAGCGCCTGGAAATTTCTTTTCACAATGAACGTGAGGCCAAAGAACAGATGCGCCGGTTCGCGGCAGATGCCTCCCACGAGCTAAGAACTCCGCTGACCTCAATATACGGGTTCCTGGAGGTACTGCTCCGGGGAGCGGCCGATAACCGGGATCAGCTCTATAGCGCACTCAACAGCATGCATGGAGAGGCCAAACGCATCAACAAACTGGTGGAGGATCTGCTGCTGCTTGCCCGTATGGATGGTGCTCCGCAGCTGCGGGTCAAGAATCTGCTGCTCGGTGAGATGATTGACGAGATGCAGCCGCAGCTGCGGGTACTGGCCGGTAAGCGCGAGGTGAACTTCGATATTTCTTATGGCGTGAGCGGCCCTGTTGATGCTGACAAAATAAAGCAGGTTATTCTTAATCTATTCCATAACGCCGTGCAGCATACGGATGCGGAATCCGGAGCGATACAAGTCTCGCTGCATGCCAGAGGAACAGTGGCTGTTCTGACTGTGAAGGACAACGGCTCCGGTATCGCTGCCGGACATCTCCCGCATGTCTTCGACCGGTTCTACCGCAGTGATTCTTCCCGCACCAGAAAATACGGCGGCTCGGGGCTCGGATTATCCATTACCAAGTCTATCGTGGAGGCGCATCAAGGAGAGATTACTGTAACCAGCACTCCTGGTGAATTCACAATCTTCCAAGTCTCTCTCCCCTGCCTGCCGGATTAGCTAATGACCTGTAATTAACGATATAATAGTTAGCAGAAGAAAGGGCCGCCCTCATAGAATGCTTCATCAAGATCATTCATAGAGGCTAGGCTAGCAAACTTAAGCTTAAGCTTCCGAAGTGAGTTTTGTCGGAAGGATTTCACTGAAGCTAAGCTACTAACAAAACTTTTAGGAGGTTACATCATGTACGAAATCGCTATTATCGGCGCCGGTCCTGCCGGGGCAAGTGCCGCATTGTTCGCCGCCAAGGCGGGCAAAAAAACACTGTTGATCGACAATGACAAAGGCATGACCCGCAGAGGCTGGTATGAGAACTTTTACGGAATCAGCGAAATCGGCGGACCCGACCTTGTGGAGACCGGACATAAGCAGGCCGTGAAATTCGGAGCTGAACTCGTAGCCGAGCAGGCAACCGGACTGAGCGCAAGCGGTGAAGGCTTCGTAATCGAGACCGAGAGCGGCGCTACCTATGAGGCCAAGCATGTTATTCTGGCTACAGGGGTTCTGACTGATCTGGCTGCCAAGGCCGGAGTGGAAACCAAGGATGGCACGGAGCCAAGAATCAAGACGGTTATTGCAGCTACTGCAGAAGGCAAAACGAACATTGACGGCATCTGGGCAGCAGGAACAGTTGCCGGTGTAAGTGTGCACGCAATTATTACTGCCGGAGACGGGGCCAAGGTTGCGGTTAATATTATCAGTGAGCTGAACGGCGCGCGGTATGTTGATCATGACTTGCTAAAGGCTTAATTCACGCAGACTATTAAGAATCCCATTAAACAATGCCTAAACGACCCGCCTTTCATCCATGGATGAGGGGCGGGTCGGATTCTTGAGCCGGGTGCCATAACGGGGCGTTGAGCCTTAGAGGCTTGGGGGTTAACGAGAATGCTCCAGAGTTCAGCCGCAGCAAAAAGCTGCTCGGGCCGATCACGGCTCGCTTGCCGTGATCGGCCCGAGCAGCCTTCAATTATTTGTCAAGATGGGCTACTCTGTGCTTCTGCGTATTTTGCTGCGGTCTGCCGCCGTAGAACTCCTGTACAATGTAAAGCGGACGTCCCTTGGATTCATCATAGATCCGGCCGACATACTCGCCCAGCACGCCCAGCATAATTAGCACAAAGCCGTTAAAGGTTAGTGTAATGCCGATCATCGACGCCCACCCTTTAACGGCCGCGTCCGTAAAGAGCGCCAGGTAGAGCACATACATAAGGTACAAAAAGCCGGATGCGGACAGCAGGGCTCCGAGATAGCCCGCCAGCTTCAGCGGTTTATACGAGAAGGATGTAATACCGTCCAGCGACAGCTTAATCATGCGCTTCAGCGGATATTTGGTTTCTCCGGCCAAACGTTCCTCCCGCTCGTATTCGAGCGCCTTCTGGCGAAAGCCCACCCAGCTTACCAGTCCGCGGACAAAACGGTTTTTCTCCGGCAGACGCTTCAGCTCATCGCAGACCTTGCGGTCAATGAGGCGGAAATCGCCGGTATCTACCGGGATAGAGATATCTGTTGAATAACGGAGCACCCGGTAGAAGAGGGCTGCTGTCCACTTTTTGAACAGCGATTCCCCGTTTCGTTTGATGCGTTTGGCGTATACGACCTCATAGCCTTTTTTCCATTCGGCAATCATATCGAGGATCAGTTCGGGCGGGTCCTGCAGATCCGCATCAATAATGACAACGGCATCGCCCAGGGAGTAATCCATACCTGCAGTGATGGCGATCTGGTGGCCGAAATTACGGGACAAATCAATCAGCTTGACACTTTCATCCCAATAGCTGTACTCCTCGATCATCTGCGCACAGTTGTCTGTACTTCCGTCATTGACGAAGAGCAGCTCATAGGACTCACCAGTAGCTCCCATCACTTTCTTGATCCGCCGGTACGTCTCCTGAATCACTTCCTCTTCATTGAACATCGGTATAATTATGGAATAGCGTACTTTGGTGCTCATGGGCAGCTCCTCCTCAAATGATGTAGTAACTTAATTAAGGGTTACTTCGTATAATGTTCCGCCATTGCCGCCAGTCTGTGTTCCCTGCCAGTCTGCGGAAGGAACCTCAGTCCCGTTATCAGTGATCCAGGAAGTAATTTCAGAGCTGCCGCCTCCGCGTCCTCCGCCCATACCGCCGCTGGATACCAGGAAGTACTTCACTTGACCGCTCTCCACCAATGCCTTCAGTGAATCTGTTGTATACGGTACATCCGAGGCGTTGAATCCGTTAAGGATAACCACTGACTCGCCTTCGTCGATAATATAAGCACCAGCTGTTCCATAATCCATCGCTGCGAACAGGTATTTCTCACCGGTGTTATGTTCCTTGAGATAAGCCAGCAGATTCTCATTAATTCCTGTAGCACTATTCCTGCCGCCCATACCGCCAAAGCCGCTGCTGTCCGGGCCGGCTGCCGGAGTCATGCTGTTATTGCCGTATATGATCGGTGTAAACGCCCAGTAGAGCGGGCCAATCAGCAGCACGAGAAGTCCTGTTACAGCCGCGGCATGCACCAGAGACTGCTTAACTATGGTGCCTTTCAGCATCCGCAGGATCACCAGCAGTACCGATACTGCAACGCCCGCTGCCAGAACACCGGTAGACCAGCCGCTGCCGATGGTATCGTCATAAGGATGTATGATATACACCTCAAGTACCGTGGTAGCAAGTACCGCTGCGGGAAGCAGCCAGGACAGCCTGGTCGCACGTTCCTTGTAATAGCTCCAGAGCTGCGACCAGCCTGCACCTGCCAGCGCCGCAACCGGCGGAGCCATCATGATCAGATAGTATTGGTGGAAGAATCCTGCGATACTGAAGAATCCCATCACCGGCACCAGCCAGGCGAGCCAGAACAAGGCCTCCTTATGCTTCCGGGTGAAGTTCTTGCGGCGAAGGCTGGCAAAAATTCCGATGCAGCCAAACAACACGAACGGCAGCAGCCAGCTGGCTTGACCGGATAATTCGGATTGGAACAACCGCAGCGGGCCGGCTGTACCTGTGTTGAACATCCCGCCTCCGCCATTCATTCCGCCTGGGCCGCCTGGGCCGCCTTGACCGCCGGCACCGCCGTCAAACCCGGGACCACCTCCTTCAAACCCTCTTCCGCCACCTTGTCCCTGCATTCCGCCATCCTGTCCGGCAGCCGGCTCCCGGCTTCCGTCGCCTTGGCCTGGGGCGGCTCCATTGTTGCCACGGCCCTGATCATCCCCGGCCGCAGAATCCTGGCTCTGCACCTGTTCTTGCCCGGCAGCAGCCCACGAACCGCCGGCTCCATTCATTGCCGGCATTTCACTGCCAAATCCAGGCATCTCCCCATTCATTGCTGGCATTCCGCCACCGCCAGTCCCTCGGTCACCGGTCAAACGGGAAACACCGTTATATCCAAAGGCCAGATTGAGTACAGAGTTGGTTCCGCTGCTTCCGATATAAGGACGTTTGTCCGCAGGAATGGAATCTACGACTACTGCCCATGAGAGCGAAACGGCCAGCAGCACTGCGGTGCAGGCTGCCAAAGTGCCTGTTTTCTTCTTCCAGTTGACCTTGGCCGCCAAGATATAGAACAGATAGAATGCCGGAACGACCATATAAGCCTGCAGCATCTTCTCATTGAAGGCTACACCAATCAGCCCGAATGCAGCGAGCAAGCTGCCCATCCTGTGCATTCTGATGCCTCTGAACAGAAACCATGCCCCCAGCAGCAAAGTAAACACCAGCAGCGCGTCAATATTGTTCGTGCGGCTTACCGCCGCTGCTACCGGTGTAGCCGCCATAGCCAGCGCCGCGAGCCGTGCCGCTGCCCGGCCGAAGGTAGGCTTCACAAGCAGATAGACAATGAATACAGAGCCTACACCGCCCAGTGCCTGCGGCAGTATGACACTCCAGCCATGCAGGCCAAAGATCAGCGCGCTTAATGTCTGCAGCCAGAACGTTACCGGCGGCTTATCGACAGTCACTGACCCTGCCGAGTCAAGGGAGGCGAAGAAGAAATTATGGAAGCTCTGCAGCATGCTCCCTACTGCGGTAGTGTAGTACGTATTGACATATTGATCATTCCAGATTCCATACCCGTACAGAACCGCCGCCAGCAGCAGAATACCCAGCAATACAACGTCTGAACCCAGCCTTTTCAGTAATTTCATTGATTCATCCACTCCCATCCGTTCTTCTTGACATCCGGTAAGACGCCTTGTTGACCGGCCTTATCTTTGTATAGGTGTATTATTGCATCCTTACCTTAACTCATAATGAAATCAGGCTGAATGTTTGCTGAAACACTGGCCTAATACAAATGAACGGCAAACAGCCCCGCTTCGCCGTCCATGCTTCAGGAGCGGCACCGTAATAACGGAAGCGGGGTTATAAAATAAAGCACAAAGTGCGAAATCCTCAAGCTACGGCTTGCGGGCCAATGCTGTCACCTTACCAAGGGTATTCCAGTTGCGTGCGGTGAGGGTTGTGCCCAGCAGTCTGTCGAACTGTACTTTGAAGAGCGGCGATTCACTTACACTCACCTCATAGTAGGTGTACATTTCTTTACCGACCACCCGCACCCTGTCCGCTCCATCCTCATAGGGACGAATCATCTCCAGCGCCTCAGCCGAAGGCTCAGCGTCCAGAAACGAAACGTACAGACGTTTGAATTCCTCCGGCTCCGTCAGCGGGAAAGGATTGCCGGCAATGACCGCTTCCAGTTCCTCCAGGGAACGGATGATCACGGGCACCCCGAATCCGAAGGTCTCCTGAATGCGCTGGCTGATCACCTCAGAGAGCCGGATGGCGGAAGACTCTTCACTCTCAAATACAACATTTCCGCTCTGGATATAAGTCCGTACATTCTCATACTGGAGCTCTGCGAACATTGCCTTAAGCTCCTGCATTTTGATCAACTTGTTGCCGCCGACATTAATCCCGCGCAGCAGTGCAATGTATGTACTCATAAGCGTACCTGCTTTCTCTTGAAGATTATTGGGCGGGCGGCATTGCTCTCAGGCGTTTGCGGATTTCGCGGACCAGTTGCTCCTTCTCAGGTACCGGAAGCCACTCTACCAGCCGTGCGGCCGCTACCGGCAGTATCCAAGCTTCAATGTCTGCCAGGGATAGCCCTGATAGTCTCACATATTCACGGGTATATTGACTCGTCATCCGCTTTCTGGCGAAGCCTAAGAACATTTTGGTGAACAAAGAGGCATGTTTAGGCATGGCACCTATACTGAACATGACTACGGACCGCGCAGCATCTGCCGCAGGATTTCCCGAAACGGCAGTCATCCAGTCAATGACCCACAGCTGCCCGTCCATCAGCACATTGTCCGGATGGAAATCCCCATGACAAAGCTTGTTCCCGTCCGGAAGCAGCTCCAGCTGAGATAGAATAGGTGCCTTCTCTTCCATATTAAGCATAGGTGCAGCAATAACATTCTGCTTCAGCCGCTGTTTCTGTTCTCCAGCTTCACCCGGGCCTGCAAGCTGATGGAGGCTGTAATGAAGAGCCGCCATCTGCCTCGCGTAGCTGGAGATTAGCCAAGGTTTGGCACCCATCAGCTTCAGCAGCGAAGGACCATGGATCTGCTGGAACACAATTCCCTTCCTGCCCTCTTCCGCAACAAGCTCAACCGGCTGCGGGGTACGCACTCCCTGTTCAAAGACATATGTACTGATGTCGTATTCCCAGTCCACATGATGCTCCGGAACCTCATCCAGGTAGAGCTTAAGAATCCTTCCTTCGCCATACTCCATGACTTCCGCAGTCCGGCCTTTTCCAATTATTTTCCCCAGCATCCGCTCTTCCTTTCCTCTAGTCCAGATTGATCCGGGTATAATGCTCCACTACCGGGAAAGGGCTGTAGTAATGATGCAGCAGCGCTTTCCACTCCTGATACTGGGCCGATTCTCTGAATCCCACCGTGTGATCCTCCAGGCTGCGCCATCTGACAATCAGCAGATATTTATGGTCATCCTCCATACAGTGCTGGAGCTCATGCCCCAAATAACCATCAATCGAGGCAATCAGCGGAGAGGCCTCCTTGAAGCTCTGTTCAAACTGCCGGGTCAGTCCCGGCTTCACCTGCAGCATTGCCGCTTCTGTAATCATGTTTTTATCTCTCCCTTAAAGTGAATCGCGGAAAAACTCATGATAGAAATTAATAATGACCAGCAGTACGGCCAGCGATTCATTGACACTGCCCACTTCCAGAGAATGGTTAGCGTCATCAATTCTGTACACCCGTACCTGCTTCAAGCCGCTGAGCTCGGTGGAATGCTGCTCGGTGAACATCGGGTCACTCCCGCCGTAAATAACGCTGCCCCGGCTCTGCTTAATGTAAGGGATACTTTCAGCTACCGGAGTAAGGAACAGCTGGGATATCTTCTCCCCCATTCCCGTCTCTGAAGCCACCTTACCGGCGATAACGGTCCCCATGCTCTTGCTGATGAACAGCAGCTGCTCATACTCCGGAAGCGAAGCAAGTGCCACCTTGCATTCTTCTGCGACAATATCGATCTCTTCACGTTTGAAGGCCATCCGTGCACTTTGGTATCCATATTCCAGCAGCAGCAGATCACAGCCGTATTCACGGGCCAGCTTGCCTGCATATTCCAGCAGGGGCCGCTCGGCAGAATAATTCTGTCCCGGAAATACCACGACCAGCGCTTTGGAGCCTTGCACAACATACTTATGTCTGACCTCCCTGCCCCAATGCGAGGACATTACGATGCTGGACACACTCATCTATTCTCACGCCTTTCGTTAACCTGTTGTATAGAGGCGGTCGCTTCCGCTCCTGCAGTTCCAAAATCCCCCTCTGATTCTCAAACGTTAGTCTCTGCCTCTCATTATAGCTAAATTCTAAATCATTGGACATTAAATAGCCCCACAATGTGGGACTAAGGGTAATAACGCCTAAGTTAAGTATCTTATCTCAAAACGTGTTAAACGTTGTTCTTCAGCGCTTGCGGGCTACTGCTGCCGGGAAGCCGCAAGCCTGCGCCCCTTTCCCCGGGAGAGAATCTCCGCAGTAATCCATAGAATTACAGGAATAACTACCTGGAACGGGAGTGCGTATATCTTATAGATATGATACGCAAAATACTGCATATCCATAATATCCGTGTAAATGAAATCGGATAGATAGACCATGATAAGTCCCATCTGCAGCACCACCGACCGGTAGCTCTTCAATTTGAAAACTCTGGCCAAGCCAATACAGGTGACGTACAGGCAAAGACTGACTTTAATGAACATCGTGGTTACAAATACTATGGCCCCCGAGCCCTCAATTCTGGTCAGGAAATCGCCAATGTTAATTCTGCTGATAGCCACATACGAGGGAAAATACAGACTTGACATAATATCAGGACCCAGCACCAGTAAATTACGGAAAGTAATTATAATTATAGTTATTCCCGCAATCAGTGTTCCGCTTACAAGCACCCGTCTGGCGGAGCCTTTGGCAGGCAGCACATTGAAGGCGCCCAGAAAGACCACAATCTCGGCAAATGGAAACGTAAATGCTCCTGCTGCATCTCCAAAGACAGGCCTCCATCCGCGGTCCAGCAGCGGCAAAAGATGATGGAACTCAAATTTAGGAACCGAAAGGAACTGGATCAGTATAATCACCATGTAACTAAACAGCAGCAGGAATTTAGCGCTTCTGCCGATCACCTCTATTCCTGCAATGACTACCCAGACGCATAGCAGTCCGATCATTAGCATAGGAGCGATCATCGGCGTTGAGGTTAAGGCAACCGTCTTGCTGAATTCCCCGAAATTCCGCAGCACAAGCGCCCCCAGATGCAGCGCGTAGAAGATGTACAGGCAGGAACCCAGCCGGCCAACAATAGGACCGAATACTTCGATCAGCATATCAAACAGATTCTTACCCGGAAACAGGACATGAAGCCTCGCGTAGATGAGCATGAGCGGCACAGCCAGTATTATGGCTATAATCAGGGCAATCCAGCTGCTGCTGCCGGACTGCCCGGCCACGCCCATGAATAATGAACTACCCATAATAAACTGTACGGTTATGCTAATGGCCTGGCCCGCTGGTATGATCTCTTTGCTCATGTGATCTCCTCCTTCTGGAGCGTGCTTCAGTACAGTTTTTTTATCAGATTTACGATAACCGGTGATGGACTGGGGATCTCCCAATGCATCGCGAGCGCGAAGGCCAGAGAGAAGGATATCAGGCACAGCACGGAGCATACGTAGAAATCACGTTTCATCCCCCGCTTTAGCAGCCCGTAAGGGTCAAGTACAGCAATAACCGAATAGATGACTATAAGGTAGATAGCCATGGCTAATCCCCCCGCTTGATGGCCCGCTTGGTTTTGGCACTGCTCTCTATGGTAACTTTTGAACGGACTGTCACATCCACCTGGACGAACTCTTCCGGCCATTGCCCCTTAATCTCAGCCCATAATTTGGGATGATACGCATGTATCACTTCACCAAAGCCAAAGATATCGGCCCCGTACTCCTGCTGCACCTTGTGGATTACAGCGAGGATATTCGTCTGAAGCTGCTCACTAGCCCTCGCTTCAATATCCTGGGTCGTCTCATCCTTCTGGAAGCCTTCATGTGTCATCACTTCATCCAGCCCCACTTGGGTATCTGTATGAATTTGCATCAGCACCTTACCCTCGACGATTCTAGGCTTCAGCTTGGTCCGGCTTCCTAAGATCTCCAGAGAGTACGAAGGGATTCCGTCTTTATTACCCACCTCCAGCACTCCTCCTTGTATCTTATTCTTTACAAACAGTGCGCTCTTCGTCTCATCACCGTTCAGACTTCCTACCATTCTATCCTTCTTGAATATGGCGGTGCCGTCCACGCGTTCGGTCTTCTTCCCGTTCTCATCATGAATGCTGATAATGGGAGCTATGGCGCTTTTGCCCACTGTCTCTAACTTATCAATGAAATCCCATATTTCTACAACGGGTGCTGAGCCGACATGCTTCTCGTCCCGCATCATCTGGGCCAATTCAAACGACAGCACGGTCTGCGTCGCTTTATTCAAATCCAGCACCTCATGTGCTGTTTTCTCGCCCGAGACAAATATGAATACATCTGACCGGGTTTCCGTATCTCTGCTGTACCAGTCCAACGCTTTAATTAGGCCGTCTCGGGCAATCTCTTTACTGACGATAATGCTCTTCGAATGGCTCCAGAATAGCTTCTTGCCAGTCAAGGAAATCATATTGCGGACAATTTCGAACATGGTATCACCGCTGAGACTTAACATCCTGAATCCGGACTGATTCCTGTCCTTTCCGCCAGTGGTATCAACTATCTCTGCTGTAAGCTGCAGCTTCCCGTCCTCCTTGTTCTTGTCAATCGCTACTCCAGCTACAATGGCCATATCATCAACCTCAGTATAATTCCAGCACCCGGTGATGCTCAGCAGCAGCAGCAGCGAGATCTGAACAGACAGCATTCTGCGCAAAATCCTCATGACCGCTTTGCCGGCTTCTTGGATGGCTGCCGCCTCATATTGCGCGCTCCAATCATTGCGGGACGCAGGTACATATCCCACCATGGCGCCCGAATGGCTGTATCCTTAATATCCTGCGGACGGATGGAGCCTACTCCGAGCATGTAGGGAACCCCGAAGGAGCGCATGCTCATCAGGTGAATCACCAGGCCGAGCAGGCCGAAGTAATATCCGTATATCCCCAGGAAAAAGGTCACCAGAAGCAGTCCCAGCCTGACAATAATTAGCGGTCCGGTCAGCCGCGGATTGAGCAGTGTCGTGATTCCCGTTAATCCCACGACAATAACCATCGGTGCACTGACAATTCGCGCATCAACAGCAGCCTGACCCAGAACCAGTGCTCCTACGATACTGACAGCCTGGCCAATGGAGGTTGGAATACGGGCTCCCGCTTCCCGCAGTACCTCGAAGATTGTAAGCATAATTATCGCCTCAACTATCGTAGGGAAAGGCACTGACATCCTGGCATTGGCAATGCTTAACAGCAGCTGCGTCGGAACCATCTCCTGAGCATAGGTAACCAGTGCAACATACCCGGCGGGTATGCTGACCGACATGAAGGCTCCAAGTACTCTAAGCAGCCGGTTAAAGGAGGCAAAATAATAATTAATATAATAATCCTCGCTGGCCTGAAAATTCTCCACAAACACATACGGCAGTGTTAATACAAAGGAAGTCCCCTCAATGAGAAGAGCAATTCTTCCCTCCATAATCTTGCCAACTACAGAGTCCGGCCGTTCAGTACTGCCGATCAGCTCGAAGGGTGAATAGGGTTCGTCGCGGATAAGCTCGGCAAGATAGCCTGTATCCAATAAATGGTCAATCTCCACACGCTCCAGACGTGTATAGAGCTCCTTAAGAATGTCGGGGGAGGCCAAACTTTCCATGTAGCAGATGCAGGTCTGTGTCTTGCTGCGTGTTCCGATATTGGTGAAGACAAATTTCAAATCAGAGTTCTGCACTCTGCGGCGGATAAGGGTAAGATTAACGAGCAGCGATTCGGTAAAGCCTTCTCTGGGACCTCGCACCGCTTTTTCCGTCTCAGGCTCTGCTATTGAGCGTGTCTCCCACCCTTGGGCATTGATATTGAGCGCCCCGGCATAGCCGTCTAAGAGAAATACGGTCTTCCCGCTCACTACTGCACCGACCAGTTCTTCCAGCTCCGTAGAGACCATAATGTCACTGATATTGATAACTTCCATACGGATTTTCTCCATCAGCTCGGCAGGATTTCCACTCTCTTTCTCTGAGAATTCATAGTTCATCACCGGCTTAGTAATCCCATTCTGAATAAGATCCCGGTCAATCATTCCCTCCACGTAGATTAAACCGCAGCGGACCGGTACGCCGTGTTTATTCTCAATGACCCGGACCCTCAGGGTGCCGTCGTTGTTAAATATCCTCCGGAACAGCGCTATCGTATCATCCAGCGAAGGACTCAGCGGCTGGTAAGAAGATATTTTGCCGGCAGATTCATTATTCATTGCAGCATCCTTACTCTTCACAGCAGTCACCCCTGTCGCATTTCTATTGCTCTGATTATCCCCCGTCTCTCTAACTCCTATTCGCCATAATTATGCTGTAGAGGAAGAACTCAGGCTTAGGCAACGAACAGCAAAAAGCCCCTGTCTGTGCAGACAGAGGCTTGGCAGGGCAGGACCGGGAGAACTATTATCAGGCTATCGCAACTGCTCCATCCCGGCAGATGCTCTATGCAGCGCTTTATGTTATGGTTGTCCTAAGTACATACAGCGGATAGTTCTATTACAGACAAAGGAGCCTGTACATGACACCATTCACCAAAAGAGTGATCACCATTATTCAGTCCATTCCGGAAGGAGCCGTCATGACCTACGGTGGAATCGCCCGCGCGGCCGGAAGTCCCCGGGGAGCCAGGCAGGTAGTGCGCATTCTGCACTCCATGAGCAGGAAGTATAAGCTGCCGTGGCATAGGGTCATCAATTCCAAAGGAATGATCTCGCTTACCGAAGACGAATCCGGCTCACTGCAGCAGCTGTATCTGCTGGGTGAAGGGATTGTTATTGACGAGCGAGGAGTGATTGACCTTGCACGTTATCAGTATCACCCAGGACCCGGGCTGGAACTGGAACTAGATCCGGAGCAAGATTCCAACCTTTACGCTGAAGATCATCTTCTGCCGCCCTTCGAATAAGCTTTGCCGCTCCCGCTGGCAAGACCGTTCAGCAGACAATATAGCGTAGCATAAATCACCAGCAGCACAAAGGCTACGAACAAGCTGAAGAATACAGACTGCTGGTTCAGACTGGTGATCACCAGCTGATACAGCTGATGGCGGTCTGTCAGCACATCCCAGCTGTTCAAGCGGTAGACTCTGCCCAGTAGAACGCCATAACCGCCCATTACGCAGGCAAACAGCACGAAGATCCAGGACAGCACCCCATTGGTCTTGCGGTAGATCACATGCTGGAACTGGTACAGGGAGAAGAATCCGGTCAGCCAGCCGCTCCAGGTGAACAAGAGCAGGGTGGTCAGATCGTACCAGTACCGGTTCTGGATCGTCCCGCCGACGATGTATTTGCTTTTGCGGATGGTTAAATGCACGAGGTCAGTCATAATATAGGGCGCATTCGGGAAAAAGAGCATCCAGGCTATACCGAGCGGCAGAATCAGCAGCCCCCCGATCTTCCGCTTATCCAGCTCATGCGCGGCCATGGAGAAGAAGAACGGCACCCAAGCCAGAAACAGATTCCAGAGCAGAAAAGCATAGAACGTATCCGTCCGCAGCGAAACTACGCGATATACGGCAAGTGTCGCTGCCGTCATTCCAACCAGTAGTATAAATACCTTCGAATAATTCAGTTCCTTCATGAGAGGATAATCTCCTTACCTTGTTATATAGTTCAGCTATGTACACACTTCAATTGTCTTTTCACTCTTCTAATTGTACAAATATGGAACCGCTTAGTCCAACATTGTATGCGGCAGCTATACAAACAGCCCGGACGCGTAAATGTCCGGGCTGGAGCTGTTGCTATTGATGTTATTAATGTTAAGTCTGTATCAGCAGGAAACGGGTTCCGTTATCTACACCCCGCCGCTCAGCTTCCTGGCGACAGCCGGAGTACGCCCTTTGAAGGCTGCGCTGCGCGGGTAGGCCTCATCAAGCCCTGAGAATGCACTGCATTCTCTGAAGGCAGCATGCTTGCAGCCCAGGCAACGGCTGTAATCAATGCTTCCCAGCGCTTCATTGATCGCTTCCCCTGTATGATCATAGAACTGGGCAGCCCCGATTCTGTCATACAGACCTGTCTTCTTCAGCAGATCCAGCGGCTGGCTCTGGATACCGGAGATCATCAGTCTTCCGCCATCCGCGTGCAGCTGCTTCACCAGACCGGCCAGATTGGCTTCACCGGTGGTGTCCATTAGCGGCACCTTCCCCATGCGAAGCAGAATGACCTTCGGCTGATCCGGCCCAAGTCCCGGCATGGTACTGTCGAAGCGGTAGGCGGCTCCGAAGAACAGCGGTCCTTCGACATTATAGATTCCGATCTGCGGACAATCGTGGCTGTCCGTCACCATATGTGCCTCAACCTTCACGGAGGAAGGGTCCGGCAGCACTTTGGAGACCATGTGTACTTCTCCCATACGCTTCACGAAGAGTATCACCGCAAGCACCAGCCCCACCTCTACCGCCAGCGTCAGATCCGCAAACACAGTCAGCAGGAAGGTAATGAACAGCACCAGTGAATCCCCCGTCTTCAGCTTAAGCAGGTGAAGGAATTCCTTACGTTCACTCATGTTCCAGGCCACGACCATCAGGATCGGGGCCATCGCGGCCAGCGGAATGCTGGAAGCATAGGGTGCGAATAACAGCAGAATCAGAAACACAACAACGCCGTGAATGATACCGGAGAGCGGCGAAGCCGCACCGCTGCGGATATTGGTGGCCGTTCTGGCGATCGCTCCGGTCGCTGGTATTCCGCCGAACAACGGCGCAGCAATGTTGGCGATCCCTTGGCCGACCAGCTCGCGGTTGCTGTCATGGCGGCTGCCTGACATGCCATCGGCGACTACTGCGGACAGCAGCGACTCAATGGCGCCCAGCATCGCAATGATGAAGGCCGGGCGGATAAGCAGTCTGATCTTCTCCCAGGTAATGACAGGGAAATGAAAGCTCGGCAGTGTATTGGGGATATCCCCGTAAGCTGAACCGATCGTAGTCACCTTGCCGCTGAAGAATAGAGCAGCAATAATCGTAGCGCACAATAGCCCGATCAGAGAACCGGGCACCTTCGGCGCGAAGCGCATCCCCAGCACTACGACAGCCAGACAAATCGCTGCTGTCAGGATACTGTACAGATTGATTGTCGAGATATGGGCGCCGATCTCTTTCATATTGTCCAGGAAGCTCTCATGCCGCTCCATATCCCTAAGACCCAGAAAGTTGGCAATCTGCCCGCTGAAGATAATAACGGCAATTCCTGCCGTGAACCCGATTGTCACCGGCTTCGGAATGAACTTGATCAGCACCCCGAGCCGCAGAACGCCCATCACCACGAGAATGACCCCAGCCATCATTCCGGCAATCAGCAGATTCTCGTATCCATACTGCATGGCAATAGCGAATAAAATAGGAATAAACGCACCCGTAGGCCCGCCAATCTGAAACTTTGTACCGCCGAATAAGGAAATGAGAATACCGGCTACTATGGTCGTATAAATTCCGTACTCCGGTTTGACACCGGAGGCAATAGCAAATGCCATCCCCAAGGGGATGGCAATCACGCCGACAATCGTCCCTGAAATAATATCCTTACGCAGAGAAGCAATATTATAGCCTTTAAAACGGCCCCACCCTGTCATCATTTAACCTTCTTTTCTTTGAATATCTGATTATTTGAATATAAGACTCACATTACTCCTGCCTGCCGTTCTTGTCAACGGGGTAATCAGCCCCCCGGGAAGCCGGGGTCATTCGCTGCGGATGCCTTCAAGCAGGGAGATGGTGTTTACAAGATGATTGTCGAATATTTGTTTGGCTACAGCCAGAAGGTCTTTGATGAGAGGATCTCTGAGGGCATAAATTACGGTGGTTCCTTCCTTGACACTGGCCACTACGTTCTTGGCACGGAGTACGGCCAACTGCTGGGATACGGCAGAGCCTTCCGAGCCGAGGATCGCCTGCAGCTCATTCACATTCTTCTCGCCTTCACTGAGCAGCTCCAGAATGCGAATCCGCATCGGATGAGCCAGCGCCTTGAAGAATTCCGTCTTAAATTGTTGAATATCGCTGTTCATGGGACTTCTGCTCCTCTTGCTATACTTTCTAATGTATATTATCTTAGCTCATTTAGCTGAAGGTGGCTATGCCGGACAGGAAATAGTTAGTCCGGTATCCGCCCCGCAGGCTCAAAGATTGACAGGGTACAGCATGAGCTCCCCGGTTCTGATCTCCACGAATCCGCCCAGCGCCATCGGTTCACCCAGGCAATCGAACATGATTACATCGCGGCCAAGCCGCAGATACCCGGTGCCGTCCTCCTCAATATTCTCCAGTATACCCGTCAATATGACAACCTTCCCGTCCATACGTATCTCAAAGCGGCCTCCGTGCGCCGGCACAATATCCACCCAGCGCATGAACAGCGAGGGCAGCTCAAATTCAGCCTCGCAGGCCTCCCCGGCAGCCACAGCGGCACCGCGCCAGGTTCCTCTGCCCTCGCCGAATTCGGACGCGAAGAGTACCTCATCCTTCTTCAGGCTTGTCCCAAGTATGTTAATGTTCATCCTCTTTAGCTCCATCTTCATATGTTATACCGCTCATTATACATGACATGGACCAGCAGGCATATCAGGTGTAATTATGCGTCGCCTTGTTCAGATACGTGCTGGGATGCAGCCAGGGGTACTTGAAGAATTCGTGCTTGTCGCTGATTTTACGGGATACCCCAAGATCATAATCTATCATCCGTTTCACCTTGTCTGCGAACGGCTCACTCTTAACCAGCATTCCCATTTCAAAATCGTGGCAGGCACTTCGTTCGTTGATATTATAGGAGCCGTGAAATACAGCCCGCGCTCTGTGGTCATAAGTGATTTTCCAGTGGGAGAAGCGTTCTGTAAAGCTGTAGTCATAGAAGGACACCCCATTGCAGAAAGGAATGTACATATTGCTGCGCACAGCTGCCTTGTTCGTAGGATGATCATTGACCTCAAGCGAATTGCATATCGAGATATGGCAGGAACACTCCGGTCCAACTTCACCGAGCCGGTCCCAGAAATCTTGGTCGATTAGGTAAGGATTCACAATAATTGTCTCTTCGGCGGCATACGTAAGCAAATCCAGATAATACTGCTGAATTAGATTCACCGGATTTCCGGGAAAACTTAGAAAGAGCGTGCATTCTTCCCCGCCGAATTCATAGTTTCCTGCAGGGTGGTAGAACGGCGCTTCCACCTCAAAGTGATCTCCTCCAAGCAGAAGCCACCTGGCGTGAAAAGCCTCATTCAGCGGCCGGGCAGCCTCCCCTTGAATCCGGAAACAGCCGTCATGCCACTCCTCTTCCCTGGAGGGAATCCCAAGCGGTCGTCCGTCTATCTGTTCAGTTGCCGATTCCTGGATAGGCGTCGCAAAAGTATATTGGTCACCGATATTCAGACTGCCTATAACGGAGGTTATCCCGTCAATGACCATAAATTTACGGTGGTCGATCACATTCAGCCCGGTAATTATCACATCCTCCTGTACCTTGTCCTGCAGAAAGAGGATACTTTCAGGGACGCCCTGAGACTTCAGTTCCTCACGCTTCACTGCCCATTCCGCAGCAGCGTAGCAGGAATGAAATGTATCTTTCAGCCGGGCTCCTGCCTGCTCAAGAACTTCTGCAATCTCAGAGAAACTTCCTACTTCAAGATTACTTCCGTATCCCATGGCGGTGACGGTGTAATTCACCAGCATCCGGACTTCTACTCCCCGCTGAAGCGCATAAAGCAGCTCCGAAGCGATCAGATTTCCCGAATGGTCATTGAAGAACAGCATCACGGACAGATGGATATAGCGCTGTGCATTGCGAATCTCTTCCAGCAGCATCTCCAGGCACTGCGGCCCGTTCACATAAGGATCTACCCGGTTATGCCGGGTAGTCTGCGGCGCCAGCGCTCTAAGCTTGCCGGAATCGAGGCCGGACACGGCTGATGCGAGCTGTTCAAGCAGCTCCGGGCTGAATCCGGGAAGCTCCTCCAGCTGCCGGACATCGGTGATCACACCCCCATGCTGTGCCTGCCGGTAAGCGCGGACAACCGCACTGTCCAGAATAGGCTCAATAATAGAATCGGCGGCGTCCGTGTTCTTAGCGATAGTTCTTAATGAGCCGCCGGATATCCGGTAATTCACGTAATCCGCGAGATCCTGCCGAAGCCGTTCATCCCACTGCGCTGCAGGTAATTGCGGCAGTTGCTTGTTCCTATGTATATTTCCCATTCGATCCCCTCATCCCTTTCATCCCCCACTCTCTTCAGGTCCTGCCTGCGCGTTACAGCGCGTGTAAGGGTAAGCTTAGTTACCCGGCACGCCTGTTTTATAAACGTTCTGCTTCTTAGCAATGTTTTCTTCCAAATCCTGCTGCGGATGCAAAATGGGAAACCCCGGCAGCCGTTAGGACTGCCGGGGTTTCCCAGGGGGGATATTAGCTAGCTTAGGAGAGCTACAGAACTATAGCCCGGAGGGCATGCTCCCCCTCTTCAAGCCGGAATTATTTGCTCAATTCTTCAGCGTTATACAGCTTAACATCGAGCGGTGCAGTCAGGAATTCTCCTGCTTTGGCGGCGAAGCCGGTGAAGTGCGGGCTTGTATTATGGGCGGCTACAGCCGCCTGGTCACGCCAGATCTCGACCATAATGTAGGTATTTCCGCCAGCTGTATGCTTATACAATTCATAAGAGATGTTGCCTTCTTCTTCGTGGGTTGCGGCAACCAGGGTCTTGGCGACTTCAAGGAACTCCTGCTCCCGTGCGGGATTTACCTGAAGCAATGCATGGGTAATAATCATCTAGTATTCCTCCTAAGTTTCTTGAATATTAGCTTACACGGCCAGCACTATCCAATGTTTATTTCCACTGGGCAACGGTGTTAACCGGTAGACGGACGGATGCATAGCCTTCTTCAACCGCTTTCCCGACCGAAATCAGCATAACTGGAATATAACGTTCTTTGTCCATATCAAACAATTCCGCAATCTGATCCTTCTCGAAGCCGCCGATCGCGTTCGTGTCATAGCCGTGGGCGCGGGCTGCCAGCATCAATTGCATCGAGACCAGACCCGCATCAATCATTACCGTTTCTCTGTTCACGTCCGCAGGCAGCTTCGCGAAGTGGGCACCCAGGGCAGCCAGCTGTCTTTCTTTTACCTCAGCAGGCATCAGCCCGCGTTCTACCGCAGTCCCGTAGATTTCTTCAGCATAATCGAAGTTGTTCAGATCACCGAATACGGCAATCATTGCTGCGGAGGTTTCTACCTGAAGCTGATTGAATTTGGCAATGGTGGCCAGCTTGGCTTTGGCTTCCGGGCTTTCGATGATAAGGAAACGCCAAGGCTGCATATTCACGGAGGAAGGGGCCAGAGTCGCTTCAGTAAGGATTTCTGTCATTTCCTCTTTGCTGATTTTGACGGAGGTATCGTATTTGCGGATTGAGCGGCGTCCTGTAATAATGCTTGTGAAATCATTGTTTCTGGTTGCGTTCATGAATAATTAACTCCTTTATGGTTTGATTATAGGTGACGGCTACAGTAGATTAATATTATATTGCAGCCGGGTAAGCATCTCTGCGAGTACGGTACGTTCCTGTTCATTGAACCCGGTAAGCAGTTCGCTGATGAAGCGGGTCTTCTCTTCCCGGTAGGAATTAATATGTTCCCGGCCGTGATCGGTCAGGGAGACGAGGGTGACCCTGTTATCGGCAGGATTATTCCGGCGGGCAATCATTCCGCTGTCTTCAAGTCCTCTCAAGTGGCGGGTGACCGCTGCGGCATCGATATCGAGTGTCTTTTGCAGCGAAATCTGGCTGATCTCGGAGACTCGAAACAATTCCTGGAGAAGGCGGAACCGGGTGGGTGTAATGCCAGCACAGCGCTCGAATTTCGGGCTGATTCCCTTATGCAGCGCCTGCAGCAGCTCAAAGATCGTATCTTCATCGGGCAGATGTTCTGTCAAAATTAACCCCCTTACGCAAATATATTGTGCAAAATCTTTTTGACAAAGATTACTTTACACCGAAATCATTGACCCGTCAACTAATTAAAAAACAGAGGAGACCGCCTTATGAAAATAGCCCTGATTCAGCTCGATATAGCATTCGGCAATCCGGAGGTGAATTATGCTGCGGCAGAACGAAAAATTCGCGAAGCCGCCGCCGGCAACCCGGACTGCATAATCCTTCCCGAATTGTGGACGACCGGCTACGATCTGACCCGGCTGGATGAGATCGCTGATCACGGGGGCCAGGCTGCCGGGGCACTGATTTCCAGTCTAGCCCTGGAATATGGGATTAATATCATCGCCGGCTCAGTCGCCGTGAGACAGGATACCGGAGTCACCAATAGCATGTTCGTCTTTGACCGTACCGGAGCACTCGCCGGGCAGTACAGCAAGCTGCATCTGTTCAAGCTGATGGATGAGCATCTCTACCTCCAGCCCGGCTCTGCCAAAGGACTGTTCAAGCTGGACGGCACCTTATGCGCCGGATTAATCTGCTATGACATCCGTTTTCCGGAATGGGTCCGTGTTCATATGTCAGAGGGCGCAGAAGTGCTATTCGTCAGTGCAGAATGGCCGCTGCCCCGCTTATCCCACTGGCGGGCGCTGCTGATCAGCCGGGCTATTGAGAACCAGTGCTACGTGGTGGCCTGCAACCGCTCCGGTTCTGATCCGGCCAACATTTTTGGCGGCCATTCCATGATTATTGACCCTTGGGGAGAGATTGTGAGCGAGGCTTCCGGCAGCGAAGAGATTCTCAGCGGCGAGATCAACCTCGCCAGGGTGCAGGAAGTGCGCGGGCACATCCCGGTCTTCTCCGACCGGCGGCCGGAGCTGTATCTGTAGGGCGGGTAAGACGCCCTCTCCCGGGATTCAGGGGCACTTCTGCCCCTCATTTCAGCCAAGTGACCACTTCCATCAGATTCAGGGGCACTTCTGCCCCTCATTTCCGCCAAGTGCCCGCTTCCCTCGGATTCAGGGGCACTTCTGCCCCTCATTTCCGCCAAGTGACTGCTTCCCTCAGATTCAGGGGCACTTCTGCCCCTCATTTCCGCCAAGTGACTGCTTCCCTCGGATTCAGGGGCACTTCTGCCCCTCATTTCCGCCAAGTGCCCACTTCCCTCGGATTCAGGGGCACTTCTGCCCCTCATTTCAGCCAAATACCCTCCCACCAACCAACTTAAAGGGATTTCCCCCTCCTCCTCCCCAAGCAGCAAAAAGCGCAGGCGAATTTAGCTCGCCTGCACTCGTCTTCATTTGCCTGCACCCTTCTCGTGTGCACCTGTCTGCACTCTTCAATGGCCGCCCGCTCGCCGCTCTCCACGCTCCCAAGGACTCCCGTTACATTGCCTACTTGCTTCAGCGCGCGTATCGCTCCCGCAGCACATGCGCCGCCTGCAGTACCCGCGGATCGCCGTACTGAAGGCTGTAGCCGGTCTCCTGCTGCAGGCGATCCGCAGGCTTCAGCAGCGTGCCCCGGCGGGCAACCGCCTGCCGGATGCCTGCGGTGAAGACTGCGGCCGAATCCGGGCCGCCAAGCTCCCCGAGCGCGGCGATCGTCTCCGGCTGCACGCGGGGATATTCCAGCGATTCGTCCCCGTCCGCTGCCTGTGCATAGAAGCTGCGGATGAGTTCTCCGCGCGCTTGCCCGGAGCCGGACACGACAACAAACGCGTGGACGAAGTACGCATTGCTCTGTCTCCGCTGGGCAATGCCGCAGAACTTGCGGCCGCCGATAGCCAGGTCGAAGTCACCGGGGCAATACGACCCGGTGACTTCTTCGGCACGGATCAGAGCCGCCGCCTGCGGATGGCTCACAGCTACGGCTTCGGCAATCAGCGAAGCCAGCAGCCGGAAATCATCGTGAAAGTCCAGCTTGCCCGGACGTTTGGGCAGCAGCAGGGACACGCTCACGATCCCAGCATCCAGCGGCACCGCAGCGCCGCCTGAATGCCGGACCGCCGTGCGAATTCCCTGCGCCTCAAGCGCCTGCATCGCCGCTCCTGCACGGGGCAGCCTGCTGTCCCGCAGCCCCAGCGCCACACCGCCCGGGTGGCTCCAAAGATGCAGTACCGGCGGAACCTGTCCGGCTCCGACATCCCGGCACAGCATTTCCTCGAAGGCAAACGGAACCAGCATTTCCTGCCCGGATTCCGTTTCCTCCGTTTCCTCCGCTTCCCCGCTCAAATGCGTGAAGAGCACCATCTCTTCAGGCAGCCTGCCCGCCACTCCATTTTCCAGCACATTATAAGGTTCACTTCTCATTCGGATTGCCTGCGAGTCCCACTGACTACCTCTTTCCCGGATACGGCAGGCCGGACACCGCCCTGATCCCGCAAGTTACGCTGCGTATTCCGCTGTGTTGTAATTACACTTTCTTAATTAATCCTATTGTAACCGATCTGCGTCCTGGCCGCGAAGCCCCCGTAATATAGACTCTGTATTTGAAATGGCGGCTGGAACCCGTTATCCTTAGAGGGTAAGAAGATAATCCCAGCCATAAGAATCGCGTTGAAGCTCATGCTATACACAACCCTTAGGAGTGATGCCGCATGACAACCGAACAACTGACAAAGGACAGGCAAGTAAGCAAGGCCAGACAATGGGAGCAGGCAATGAACAAGCTGTATATCAACTTCCGGGACTACAGCCAAGATGTGCTGAAGGGCTTCGGAGATGAAGATATTCATCAGGCCAGAGTCAACAGCCGCAAGCTTCTGACGCTCCTGTCCATTCTTGATCCGGGCCATTCGGCTACGGAAGAGTTGTACAGCACCTTCAAGCAGGCACAGAAGAAGCTCGGCAAGGTACGGGACGCAGATGTACTGATCGCATCGTTCAAGGAACGGCGCAAGGCCGCCAAAGAGGCGGGCGATGTCAAAACCGCCGAACTGCTCACAGCAGTAATCGAACACCAGAAGGCCAAGCGGAAGATATTCCGCAAGAAGCTGGAGGAAGGGCTCCCGAAGCTGTCCGGCAAAGCTCTTGATGCGCAGTGGACCCCTTTTATCGATACACAGCTGGAGCCGCTCGCCGCCAAAAAAGATGCCAATGTGGTCATGCGCGAGCTTGAGGTCGCTTTTGAGCAGAAGAAAAAAGCCTGCAAGACCCTGTTCAAGGGGCCTGAGGCTGAATCGAAGGAAGCCTTCGAAGCTCTTCATGAGCTGCGGATTGCCGCCAAGCATCTGCGCTATACCGCTAACGCGGCCGCTTTTGCGCTGAATCAGAAATTCCATGCCCACGAGGCCATCTACAAGGATATTCAGGAGCAGCTCGGGGTGATTAATGATAAGCGGGTGTGGCTCGAAACACTGAATTCCATTGGACGTGAAGAGCTGGATGTCGGCAAAAAAACATGGGCGGCATTCACCGAAAGTCTGCGCGCAGAGGTACTGGAAGCATTGCACCAGAATGAGGTTGTCCCTGTTGTTCCTGCAGCAGAGAGCACGAAATAACGGCATTATATATATTTCCGGTAAATACAAAGGCAGAACGCTGCATGATCCTCATGCGGCATCCTGCCTTAATTCTTGGGCTGCGGGTGCCAGGAAACGCTGCCTGGGAAGAATCGCGGGCCTGTGCTCCACGATATCGGCGGCAAAGCGGCGCTACCGCCCCTCCCCGTTACAATACCTTAAAGAGTGCCGCGTACCACTCCGGCAACTTTGTTCAACACACCCTGATATACGGATTTTGGCCGCAGGCCGACCAGCTTCTCCACAGGTTGACCTCCGCTGTATACGATCACTGTCGGCATGCTCATCACACCGGCTTCCGATGCAAGCTCCGGCAGTTCATCACAGTCCACCTTAATCATACTTACGTCATCCCCGTATTCGGCATTCAGCTCTTCCAGAATCGGCAGCAGGGTTCTGCAGGGCGGACACCAGGACGCACCGTAATCCACCAGCACGGTTCCGCCGGCCTTCAGCTGTTCACGTACAGCTCCGGCGTTATCGGCAATTATCATAGCCATCTTAAGCCCTCCCACAAAATTTAACATTCAATATTCACAGAAACAACTTCAATCGATCCGCCTTATTCCGCTTCATTCTGCTGCTCTTGCAGAATTGAAGCCATCCGCTCCTGCAGGTTCAGCTTGATCTGATTCAGCTCAATCAGCTGACGTTCAATCTCTTCCAGCTTGCTGCGGTACAGCGGCATCACTTCTGCACAGAACGCCTCTTTATTCTTCAGAACACAGTGCAGGAATCCGGCAATCTCTTCTGTCGACAAGCCAAGATTCAAATACAGCTTAATTGTCTCCACCGTATCCACGGCAAGCGGAGAGTATTCACGGTACCCGTTGTCCTGGCGCAGCGGTTTGATCAGTCCCTGACGCTCATAATATCGCAATGAACGGACGCTTACGCCCGTAAGTGTGGCTAATTCACCTATTTTCATGGTATTCTCCCCGGGGTTCATGAGAAATGGTCTGCCCTCAGTATAAACCCTGACACTAGTGTCAGGGTCAAGGTGTTTTTTTAGAATAAACAAAAGAAACCAGCCTAAGCATAACTTAAGCTGGTCGCCACATTATCTTACAGCAGTCCGGCTGCCCATAACCCGCCTCTGCGGATCATCAGGCGGAACGGCTCTACCGAGAAGGAAGGCAGATGATGGCCGGGCATCAGGTAGACTACCCGCCCTTGTCCGAATTCATGGCACCAGGCCGCCTGCCGCATCGCCCCTCCATGGGGATATTCTGCGAGAATGGTTGATTCGAAGTATGGCACCTGCTCAAAATAGTACGGCTCATCCTCAATCACAAAGTCATTGATACCCTGCATAATCGGATGCTCCCGGTTGGGAATCGTCATATGAAGCGCGGTATAGTCCGGATGATGGGTGAAATGGGCGCCCAGCATTACGCCGAGCTCCTGATTGCGCTGCAGGGAGATTCCGTTGTGCACTACGAGCAGCCCCCCGCCGCCAGCCACATAAGACAGCAGGGCACCGCTCTGCGCAGCGGATAATTTCTCATCAGAGAATTCAGTATAGGAGACCACCAGCTTGCAGTCCGACAATTGTTCCTTGTTCATCAGCCCGTAATCCTCAGTCGAAGCCACCTGAAATTCCGGTTCCAGCAGCTGCTCAATCTCGCGGTCAACTCCGGCGAAAGGATGGTACTTAACCTCGGTATAGCTGCCAAACGCAAGTGCTTTGAAGGAAGTCATTGCATTCACACCTCTCTTGTTACAAAGTTAATCTATAATTTATTAGTCCATTATTTCATATATTGCGCTGCTGTTACCAGGGCCAGTGATTGCCGTCCAGATCGATGTAAACCGGTTCCTCGCCCAGATACTTCTTATGCTCCTGAACAATATTCATGATCTTATAGGCCGACTCCTCCGGAGTTGTCACCGCTTTCAAATCCTTCTCTCCGTATATGCAAGACTGCAGCCACCCGGGATGGAAGACCATGACCTGTCCGCCCAGCATACGCAGATGGTTGTGCATCAGCGAGGACTGCATATTCAGCGCCGCCTTCGACATGCAATAGCCGTACATATTAATCCTTTTATTCCGGCTGATACTGCCGGCCTCTGAGGAGATGTTAATAATCAGACGCTGTTTGCTCTGCAGCAGCAATCCCATGAGCGCATTGCTCACTCTGAGCGCACCGAGTGTGTTCACATTATAGAGCTGCGCCATGGCCTCATCATCCATATCCACGAGTATTGTTGCTTTGTCTGCGCGGTGGATAATACCGGCATTGTTGATAATAATATCGATATGGCCCGTACTGCCGGCAATACTCCGTGCTGCTTCCTTCACACTCTCTGCGCTGCCGATATCAAGAGGGACCAGCATCAGCATGTCCTGGTATTGCGCTTGCAAAACTCCCAAAGCCTCCGATTCTGCTAAATACTGGCCAGCAAAAACTGTGTACTTATTCTCCAGAAGAAAGCGTACCATGTAAAACCCGAGCCCGCGGTCAGCACCGGTAACAAAAGCGACCCTTTTCATGAATTGCACACCCCTCATACCTGCTTATTTATGCGCAGAGCGTTACTGCATCTCTCACACATTAGCATGGCATTTAGCCTTTAACAACATCCCCCAAGGGAGGGGGGGATAAGCCTGCTGAACATTCTTTTGCTTTAATTTTGAACTATGTTACAATCAAGAATAATAGTTGTTAACAACACAATTGTTGACAAGATGCTTTCAAAATTCTATTCCAGAAAGGTGATCCTCTGATGTCTATTCAACAAATCCATACACTGGATGAACTGCAACAATACGTAGGGCAACCCGGCAAAAAATTGCTCTTCAAGCACAGCACCACCTGCCCGATCAGCGCCAAAGCAAATGAGGAGTTCCAGGCCTATACACAGAATTCCGACACGCCTGCCGCCATTGTACATGTTATCGAAGACCGTCCGGTTTCCAATCAGATTGCCGAGGATTTCGGGATTAAGCATGAATCGCCGCAGATTTTCCTGCTGGAGGATGGTGAGGTCCGCTGGAACACTTCCCACTGGAAAATCACCCGTGGCGCCATCAAGGAAGCTGTGGAGCAATGAGCCAGAACGTAATCATCTATTCCACATCCGGCTGCAGCGACTGCAATCAGGTGAAGCAGCTGCTTGAGAGCAAAGGCATTCCCTTCGAAGTCAGAGATGTGATGACCAGTACTGTCTATCAGGAAGAAGTCGAGAAGCTGGGCTTCATGGGTGTTCCAGTCACCGTATCCGGAGACCGGGCTGTCAAGGGCTTCAATCTTCCTGAGCTTCAGGAGCTTATTGAAGCAGCTGGTCATTAATAAGCTTACCCGTATGCAAAAAGGTGCCGCCCTCCCAGCAGGGCCGGCACCTTTTTAGGGTTCAAAATTATTCTGCCGGGAAAAAACTCCGTCATAGCTTCACTCCGTTTCCACACCGCCGGGCGAAGGCATCCACCGATGACGGTTCCAGCAGATCCAGCGCCTCTTTATTGACAGTCTGCCCTTACAGAATCAAATGATAATCCCTGGAGTATGGTCCAAGTCAAGCATTCGGAAAGCGGGAATTAGGCCCTCCGGGATGTATCGTTTGCAGGGCTAGAACGGAAGCATTTTCGTAAAATCAGACTCTAATTCAGGGACAATTTGTAAACCGCCATAATTACCCTAATAACACAATCACGAATCTATTTGCCTGACGGGTAACGCATACAATAACATTTATCTCCCGTTATCTCCCGATTACTCACTAATACACCATTTTTCAAAAATCCATTATCGACGGTATTTCCGTCTAACGCATTAATATTTCCGGAGTTCCCCTGCCACTGCCTCCCAAAAATAAAAAACGGCGATTGAGCGAGATAAACGGATGATAACCGGCCACATATATGGTTTTAGTCTCCAATATTCCTTGCGAAGCAGCAATTTATTGCAAATCCGGCGCAGAAGCACTCTTTTCCATTTTTACAAAGACAATCCTAAAAGGGTATGATTCGTGTTGAAAGTTAACAGCGATAATGTGAATGCACGCTGAATTTCCGCCAAGCGGAAAACGGGGGAACCATCAGGCCGCAGGCCTACTTGGGGTGAATCCGAAGGAGACTTCAATTGCGCAGTCTCAAAAGGTAGGGCGACTCTCACCGTCCGAATCCGACAGCTAACCCCGTAAGCGTAAAGAGAGAGATCTTGATCCGCCACGATTTTGCCCCAGGCTTCTTACGCCTGTAACAAAACCGCAGCAGAGGTCCTCCTCTGTCTGCGGTTTTTTGCGCACTTATTCCGGCGGATCAGCATTTCGGCAAACCAATCAGCTATATATCCAAACAATAAAATCGCCCACATTCAGGAAGGAACGTGTCCACATGCCAGACCCATTATCGACCAAGGCAGCTGCCGCTGCCGGATTCACCGGCTATATTGAGCAATACAGCGGAACCGTATATGCACTTAGCTGTCTTCTGCTGGAGAAGGGCACCCGCGCCGATCAAGCCACAACTGCCACATTCGCGGCACTCTTTGAGCCTTGGCTAAAGGGTAGCATCCAATCGGACTTCTCCCTTGCCGCCTACAGGGAATGCATCCGGCAATGCTCGCTGGTTGCTCAAGACCGCGGCCGCTGCTCTTCTGCCTTGCTCACCTGGGAGGATCAGATTGCCAGCGCCTTATGGTACGGCATCCAGCTGCCGCTGCCCGAGATCAGCCTCATCCTGCAGCGAAGCGTTCCTGAGCTGAAAGCGCAGCTCAGAGAGATTCGCGAACATATGGCTGCTGCGCGGCCAGCTGTCCCGCGTCCGTCGGCGGGATAGGGAAAGCTGCTGGGGCCTGCACCAATAGACTCAGGCAGGCTGCTGCGATCTATGCGGACTGTAGATCCGTTATTTCGTCCGGTCAGGCCATTCAGCGATCCATGCGGACTCAGAGGACCTTAACTAACCCGTTTCGCCTCATTTTGAGCTCCATCGAACAATATAAGCGCTCCTGAGTCCGCAACGAGCAAAAAAGCAGGCTTTTTCACAAAATAAGGTCCTCTCAGTCCGCGTAGCACTACGTATGGGAGAATTCCGCTGACGGCAAGCTAATAAGTTCTCATTCCCTTAAGGCTCCAGGTTACGCTCACTGAAGCTCCCAACTTATACACATGCACGCCTTTGGCAATGTACATTTGCCTGACAATAACGAAAAGCCGCAGCTTCCGCCACGGCTCTCTATTTGCTCTCGTGCCAGCGCTTAAAACACTAACACTTGTATTGAATTCACTAACCAACCCATACCCTGTTCTTGCCTATGCTGTCTGCTCCATTCCAGAAATCAGCGCTTGCCCTTGCCGCCCTTAGCGAACCGCCAAAAAGCCATGCAGCATCCGAGCAGCCCGACGCCCAGCAAGATGGTCTGCAGTGCTCCCAGCCAGGTTGATTTGTCCGACGGGATCAGACTGCTGATAATGATCAGCAGGATGGAGACCGCGACCAGCACGGGGGTTTGTCTACTTTTTTTCACGAAAAATCACCACTCCTAATTACTAATATTACTAAGGTACACTATCTGCGGGGTTTTAACCAGTTTGGGGGGGTTGTGATCACTCTATAGAACAGCATTATTCATAAGCCCAATCCGGTTGATTCGCTAAATCACTTACATGCAACTAATTAATAACATCCTATCCCCCGCTTCACATAAGTCTATCTGTTTAGATACGAGGATTAACAATAACATTGCAAATCAGTTTTATCGTGGATATAATATGTCTGTAATAACTATTTAGTGAAATTAAAGGAGACCGGGCTATGACGGAGTTTTGGGAAACAAGCTTCATAGAAAAACAAACGAGACCTGATGCGCCTCGGATAGATTCCGGTACCGCATCGCCTGCCTTGCCTGCTCCAGCAGTTCGGGCACTTGGCTGAGTGCTCCGGCCTGACCGGAGACCATAATCGTTACATTCAGCTTGAGGATTCCGCCCAGCGACGAGATCAGCTCCTGAGCGAAAGCAAGCAGCCTTGCCTATATCCACAAATTATTTCATGCTCTTAAATCCCTTATTCTTAAGGAACATCGAGACGGCCAGCGCCAATACGATGATCCCGCCCCCTGTCATGAATCCCTTAAAATATATACGCACTTCAGATCCGTTAGACGGGGTTATCAGACTTAGCATAATGAGCATCAGACCCGAGAATACCATCATCACGAATTCCTGTTTCTTTTTATCCATTCTAAACACTCCCCAAAAGGTAAGTAGTACTTTGTTTATCTTTGGACTGTGAGCAGCCATTATAGATCGGACAAAAAGACGCCGAAAAGGATGCTTTTTTAATACCCAAATCAGACTATCGACAACTTGAAATCAGATAAGGCGTGTTTTTATCATGTATAAATCAGATTTATTCAGAAGGCATTATTCTATGCTTAAAATAAGCATCTTACACCATTAAATCAATATGTTAGACATCTTAATTCATTTTCAATCCACTAACTAAAAACTGCGACGAATTGGCTCATAGATAAAACCTTTGTTTTAATTTCAAATGCATCATATAAGAACTTAATTTTTTTCAATGTTTTTTTATCTTCAGAAATAAAATATTCTGCACCCATACCCCAGAATGCATGATTCTCATCTCGAAGAATGTTATCTAATGTATTTTTTTCAGTAATGCCTTCTTTAAACAAAGGGTGAAAGTCTAGCAGCATGTAGCCATTGCTGAGCAACAATCCAATAGGTAACGGTTCCTTTGAATTCATTTTAGACCATTGAATAACAGCATCCTTCCATCCTGCTTTCAATTTTTCTATATCAGAAACATCTAATAAATCAAGAATAGGCGACATATATTTAAGCAGGTAACTATACTCCATATTATTCCGATCTGTGCTTTCTTTAACAAATTCCATTACCCTATCACGTAGATTTTTGTATGAATCTACAGATGAAAAAAAATTAGTGAGTAATTGGTTTAGAGTGTTCTTCTCATTGTTATCTGCTTGTTTAAGTATTTCTTGTTTAAATAATCTGACTGGTGATATCTTTGAAAGTATTATGCGGCTTAACTCTTCGCTCCAACCAATCACCCAACCGTCAGTAATTTTCTCGAGAAACTCCAAATCTCCTTGAACTTCCATTTCATATTCAGGTTTAAATCGGTTTATTCTATCATTAATATGCGCGAGGCTAAAAGGGAGCCTATATTTTTTTTTACTTATTTTACGAACAATCTCTCCGAACTCCATATCTAAAGCTAGCTTGTTTGCTCTCGGATTTTTTATATACTTGACTACATTCCAGTCTATATAGACATAGGGTGAATGCAAGTCAATTTCTTGGTTAATTTCCATTATATACACCGACCTTAACTATAATTCCCTCATACTGCGATATATTTTTTTGTATTTCAACACTAATTGGTCAATTCGTTAAAATAGTCAACTATATAGATTGAACTTGTGATTTCACTATTTAGGGATGGGCCGTGACTCCAGAGAATGTTTGGACTTCCGGCCGCTGTTATCTACAGATTTCTTTTATTCGTACCGCTGTTCGCGGTGGAAATCCGCAGACAAAGGCGGACGCTTCCGCTCCTACAGTTCCAAAATCCCCTTACACCACTTTTCCCTTTTTGTATATTTTCAAGTTCAATCTACATAGAAGTTGAAGTTAATTATTTTTCTGGAGTTCCAGATAAGTTTCCTATAGCTGTTTCAATTGAATTTCTAAACTTATCACTTGTACAGAATTTTAACGCTTCTTGATAAATCGCTAGTGCATTAGTTTGATCACCAAGTGCAGTTAATACTTGAGCTTTGTGATTAAGAAAAGTAGTTCTGAACCGTTCTTCAGATTTTTTAATTATATCAATTGCAGTATTAATCTCTAATAGAGCATTACCTAAATCAGATAGATCATATAATGACAGAGAGTATCGATGGTGCCAAAAGCTATTGTCTCTATCTTTAATTGGTACCTCTTCTAATTTACTTATTGCAAGTGAAGGTAACGCTAATAATTGGTACAACTCGCAAATCTGGGTCTTTTGAAAGCTATTTGTTTTGAACATTTTTTCAAAGAATATTTTTGATGATTCAAACGCACTTTGGCCTTTCTCAGAATTCAAACCTTCGACTTGCCTATAACATTTGCCAAGCTCCTTGTATAATTGGCCTGATAAAAACAACATATAATCAGTAGATGACTCTTCAGAAGGTTCTGGTATCATCTCCATAATCTTAATAAATCTTGTCGGATCATGGTAAGATATTGTCTTGCCAATCTCAGTGATAACTTGATACGGTTGCGTGAATCCCCAAATAGAAGACATAGATATCGCTTCTTCAAAAAGAGTTCCGTTAAATAAATATTCGTCAATAACTTCTTTAAACTCAGTTTTTTTAAGTTCATTAAAAGCCGCAAGTACAATGGATATACTTACCTGCTGACGATTTTCATCAAAGGATTTAAAGATGTCTATTAAATGTTCTTTTGCTTCTTCAGTCTTTGTAGTATAAGTTATTTTTAACAATTGCAATTTACTATGAAATGGTTTGGGGACATTTTCAATTACTTGACGAAAATATTCCTCTGCTTTATCAGTATCTTTGACAAAAACATAAAACTTTCCTCTATGGTGCATTAGTTCATATTTAACTTCATTACTCAACCCTTTAATTCCCATCAATTGTTCTAGGAAAGGTAACTGTTCTTCAGCAAATTTAATACCTTCATCAGTACTTCTCCATTTTCTAAGCCTATGAATATATTCAATGCAATCAATAAAAGCTAATATTTGAAAGTAATCCTCTTGATTGAAATTGTATTCTGAACCAAGAAACTTGTGAATATTGATTTTTTCAAGTGTTTCTACTAGAGCTTCTAATTCTAAATGTTCAAGTGAAACATAAATTAAGGCAAACTCATCCGGATATTTTTTGGTCATATTAATTAATTTTTCTTTATGAAGATGCAATGTTCTAAAATAAAAGTAATCTTTTTTTATTAAATGCTCTTTAAAAAAAGCAATAAACTGTGATTCAAAATAATCCGAATAATCTATATGACTAGCTTTTAGAGAAATGCATTGATATATTAAATCATGGACTTTTAATCCATTTATTCCATTGTCACTTATTAAATCTCGGATCTTCAGTTTATTCAAACCGATTTTTGATATTAATTTAATAAGTAACGCTTCGCTAATCACTTGATTATCAAGCCATTTGATAGCAGCAATTTCACGGTTTATTGACTTTAAATGACGCTCAAATAACCTATCTAAAAAAATCTGTCCGTTGCTATCCTCGTAATGAGGGAATTGAAGTGTATCTTGTTCAATTTCCTCCCAACTAACTCCATCAAATCTAACTATATAAATTGAATTAAAGAATTACACATTTATACACAATCGATCAATCACTTCCATTGGATTCTGGTTTATGCGTTTCATAAAACTGCTGACAGCGGTTCGAATTTTGTATGTTTTATCGTAAAAAACGTTGTGGATGACATCACTTTTTAACCATTTCCAGAGTCCCTCAATGGGATTGAGATTAGGAGAATATTTGGGCAAAAACACAAACTCTAGCCGGGGTTCATCCTGTAGAAAACGTTCAATGGAAGCTGCTTTATGAATACGACCATTGTCCAGTACCATAACGATTTGCCCGGTAGGATATTCGGTGAGAAGTGAGTTCAAGAAGTGTTCGAACGCCTTTGCATCGTATGATTCGCTTTCTTGGTAAAACACTTTACCCGTTGCATAATCCAGTGTTCCAAAGAGCTTCGCGCCCTCATGCTTGCCATAGGTTTTAATCTTTCGTTGTTGCCCCCGAGGAAACCAATTGTACTGCAGGGATTGGTAGGCTCGAATCATGGATTCATCTTCAAAGAGCAAATGGGCGATTTGTCCGTCCATGAGCTTTTTTTTAAAGTGATTGCGGTCTTCTCCCGAAACCTTTGTTGCTCTTCTGGATTCGCAGCCGTCAAGGTATACGTTGCTTTCGTGTAACTGAATCCAAGTCGATGCAAAAGCAAAGATAGACCACGCTCGCTAAAAGTTTGATCGAATTCACGCTCAATATAGCCAATAACAAGTTTCAAGGTCCATGTGTATTTCGCATCAAATCCAACGTCAGCCGGACGTTTGTTGGTAAGCACTTTGGTGAGTTGGTCCGTCTGTGTTTTCGTCAGTTTTGGAGGTTTACCCGGTGAATGCTCCATCGCCAATGCATCCAGTCCACCATCCCGATATTTATGCAGATAGCCACCTATAGTTTTTCGCGTACGATGAAGAGTCTTTGATATTTGTTCAAGGGTCTGTCCTTCCAATCGAAGGCGAACTGCAAGAAAACGCTCGTACATTCGCTTATCTGTTGTCTGTTTCATCGCTTGTTCCACTGCTTCAATTTCTGTCTGAACTTGCATTTCCTTCACGTCCTTTTCAAATCGTCTTACTTTTTATTACCCGATTTTGGACATGAAGGTTAATTTGGGTATTTCTTTAGATCATTTTATATAGCTATATTTTTACACTAAAATAAAGGTGGGGAAAAAATGTCTCGTAAAAGAAAACTATTATTAGTCTTGCCGTGTTTATTACTTTCTCTCTCGTTATTTGCATCTAGCGCTTCTGCTTATATTAATTACAGATACAACTCTGTGACAGCACAAGTTCAACAAAAAACTTTATGGTGCTGGGCAGCAGTTTCAAGTATGCTTGGTAATTATCTTGGTGCTACACCGACACAATCGCAAATTGTTACCTACATTTATGGATCTCCAGTTGACCAGACAGGTACTGTTACCGATATGAAAAATGCATTAGCCAACTGGAATGTATCTTCGACTGCATTGCTCACAACAATTTCTTTTGGAGATATTATTTACAATATTGATAGAAATATGAATATGAACGCTGCAATTGGCTATCATGGTGGAGGTGGACATGCATTACTCATCAGAGGATATTACCAAGATACGAGTAATTCAACACAAACAGTATATTACATTGATCCTTTTAATGGATCTTATAATACCATGTCCTATAGTAGTTTTTCATATAATAGCAATTGGTATTGGGGTAATACTTTAACTGCAGTTTATATAAATTAAATTCTTAATTCTTCTCAAAACAACAAAACATCCATTTCGTTCTTATTTTTATGCATTTAGAATACTCTATAATAAATTCATTACCAGTTGAGTCTTTCTACAAAAGAATGTAATTAAATAAAATCAAGGAGGTTTAATTAATGAAAAAGAAAATGGTTTTTTCTTTTTATATTATCTTCAATCTTTTGCTATTTAACTTAAATAACTTCATATTTGCTGACTCTTTTGAAATGACTCCCAATAATGAAATTAAAGCTAGTATAGAAAATGAATTCAAACAAAAGTATCTCGATTCTTTAAATTCAGTGAAATCAGAATATGGGCTTCAAGAGGAAGAAAATTTTGAAAACGCACAATTAAGTTCGGGGGTTGCTTACTACAAAATATCTGATGATGCGAATAAAAGTGATTTAGTATTTGCAGGCTATTTATTTTCAATAAAAATAAATGATCGAGATGCTGGAACAATTTATTCAAATAATGATTCAGGTTCGTGGCAGATCTTTAATATCACTAATAAAGTGAATTTTGAGCAATCTTTAATAGCGGCTGAATCTGCTCTTATAAAAGGAGAAAATGTTAAACTTGTTAGTGACACTAGATATGGTATAGATGCTTTATATATTGAGGGAGAAACAGGGGAGCGTATATTAGATTTAAATAGTGATAACTCTAATTTTCAAAAATCCACTGAAAATAATACTATATCAAAATCAACTTTTGATGAAAAAATAAAAAATATTAAAGAAGAACGGGCTGCTACACCTAATGAAGAAGGAGTAATTCAGATGGGGTCAAGTCAAGTTGGTTTCACTAAATCTGAGGACACCTCTAATAACCTTCCATTAATTTTATTCATCTCTGGCATTATTGTATTTCTCCCCATCTTATTCATTTTAAAGAAGAAAAATAATAATTAACTCAACTTTCGCAGCCCAAATCTCCAAACAAACCCTTGATATAGCTGGGTAAACTAGAGATCCAATCTTGTAGTTGACAAAAAACAGCTGTTTTGTTCTTCTTGGTTTTGGCCTCTGACATTTCGAGAAATAAACTCATGAGTTGCTGAAGCGCGGTCTGGAAGTCCAGATCGCGAACTTCATCTGCAAAGAGGAAAAAGAGTCCTCCCAGTGTCCGGTCATCACTCGATTGACGCCGTTCGTATTCCATTGCCAAATAACGGCTGAACACAATCGTTGTGTGACTGATCAATTGGTCGAAGGAACGGCCTTGAAATTCGGTACCCAGTTTCAAATAGCTTTTGGTGACTTTGAAAAAGGTCTCTATACTCCAGCGCATACCGTAGATTCGTACAATTTCAGCAGCATCCAACGTTACGTCTGTACTTAAAATCGCCAGCCATTCCCGTTTTTTATTCCGGTTACGGACAAAAACAAGCTTCACGGGCAGATCACAGGTCGTGTGTACGATGACGGAGCCTTTGATGTCTTTTGAATTGGACTTCGGAAGGCTTTGAAAAACTTCACTTAGCGTCATTCGCTTGCCTTGAACCAGATAGCGCTGTTTCATTTCCTTGACCATACCAATCACAGCGAAGCCTTTGCCTGTGAGCTGACGAAGCAGTGGAGCTTGCGTAAACCAGCTATCCATGAGTACGTAATCGGCGGTGAATCCTGCACGTAAAGCCCGTTCCAGCAAGGCAACAACGGCATCCGGCTTCCGAGAAAAGGCCTCCATTCGACGTTTGTACCCGTTGCTGCGTTTCGAGAGATTCGAAGCCATTTCGCACAACCAATTGGCCAGTTTAGCTGAAGACAGCATGGCAAAGTCAAGCGGAGCGAAGCTAAAACCGTCCGACCAGCCCAGGGTTAGCATGGTGTAACCTTTGGTAAATTTGCCCGTGGAATGGTCAAAGACTCGTGCCAGTAACTCTGCTTTTTTGCTCCGGTTTCGGCTCAAAACGGAATCGTCGATGATGAACACTCGTACACGCGTAGATGAAATAAGCGATTCGAAACCCTGCACGGTGCGAAGACTTAAGGTTTGCAAAAAGCGCCGCCACGCAAAAGAAGCTTGATTCAAAAATCGATAGATGACATCTTTGCCGGGAAGATCTGCTCTACGGTCACTTTCCAGAAGTCGAAACCAGTTCTTTCCTTCGAAGACCAAAGAGAAAACGATTTGAAAAACCGCTAGACTCGAAAGACCAAAGGATTTGGAAATGCCTGCGTGCCGTAAGGCTTTCCCGATGTGGAGCGAAGCAAAAAGTTTGGAAAAGCGAGACTGTTCAGACAGGGAATGTTGTTGTACCATAGTGTTACGCACCTTTCTTGTTGGCATGGTTGATTCGACACTTCCATGATACCAAACAAGAAGGTGTTTTTTGTCAATAGAGACCAATATATTGAATCCTTCTTACGCCCTCAACGGTTTATGACAATATTCCAGGTGCGAAAGTTGAGTTACTAATATTACTAAGGTACACTATCTGCGGGGGTTTAACCAGTTTGGGGTGATTTGTGATCACTCTATAGAACAGCATTATTCATAAGCCCGATAACAAGTATTGCTTCTTCCTTATAGCCTTCAAGATTATCTAGCGCCACCCATTCCGGGTCATCTTTTCTATACTGATAGAATCTTACAACCACATCTCCTCCGTCGGGCTGACAGCTCAGTATGATAATAAATTGCTTGCCGCTATAGTCCTCTTGCAGTTTCCGTGTCCACTGATCCATTATTTTCATGCCACTTGCAAAATCACTTAGATGCACATGGTTAATAGATGCTTCTAATTCAGTTCTGTCTAGGTATATTGTTTCTTTGACTGTTTTTAAAGTTCCAAGTTCCGTGGTATCTATCAAAATACAATGATCCCATTCCGTAAAATTAGGACTCGCTCTCTCCAAGGCTACATGGATTGAAGGTGGCACATTTTCAAGTAAATAACGCATCGCCTTATTTGTCTTCTTGCTTCTCCTCATCAATACCGGTCATCCACCTTCCATACCCCATCCATTTTAATTATTGAATAGACAGCGGAATCATCACTCCCGTTATCCCAGGACCTGTCCACCATCACTTCATATTCATCAGTGTTTATTTACAGATCCTTCATTTCATCTATCGCCTTAGTTTCCGAGTTATCTATAATATCCGCCCGCTTCACAAAAGTCTATCTGTTTAGATACGAGGATTAACAATAACATTGCAAATCGATTCCATTGTAGATATAATGTATCTTCAATAACTATTTAGTGAATTAAAGGAGACCGGGCTATGACGGAGTTTTGGGAAGCAAGCTTCATAGAAAAACAAACGATGTGGGGATTTGAACCTTCTGACTCGGCCATCCTAACCAAGGATTTTTTCCTTGAAAAGAATGTTAAAGACATCCTGGTTCCCGGCATTGGATATGGCAGAAATGCAAAGGTTTTTATGGACAATGGAATAGAAGTTACTGGTATTGAAATTTCGCAAACAGCGATTGACCTGGCGAGGCAGAGCGGGCTGGATATGAATATTTTTCACGGCTCGGTAACCGATATGCCATTTGATAACAAGCTCTATGACGGTATATTCTGCTATGCCCTGATTCACTTATTGGATCAGCGTGAGCGGGAGAAGTTCATTCAGGATTGTTATAATCAGCTGAAGCCGGGTGGATATATGGTCTTTACAACGGTATCCAAAAAAGCTCCAATGTACGGTAAGGGTGTCCAACTGGATACAGACTATTTCGAGATCATGGACCGAGTGAAAATGTTTTTTTATGATGCTGACTCCATTCAACAGGACTTTGCCAATTATGGCCTGGTCGAGAGTTCAGAAATAGATGAGCCCGGTAAGAATATGAAAAACAAACCTTTCATAAACTTCTTAATTGTAAAATGTAAAAAAGAAGGATAGAGCCCACCAAGCTCACTGTCTGCATACGTAGAAAAAGCCCACCCGCCTCCTCCGGCGAATGGGCCTTGATCTATTTTTACTGGCTGCGCTTCTGATATCTGCCAAAGGCTATGATGGTCACCACCATACCCACAATGCCTATACCCGTTAGCATCCCTTGCGTGAAATCCATCAGGTTACTTCCGTTAGAATCGAGCATTCGGGCCGCTGTTAGGGAAAGAAAAGAAGCTGCAAATAGTAATCCGGCGTTTTGTTGGTGTTTTTTATCCATTAGTTCCCGCTCCTTAGATCTTATAAGCCTTCATCGCTTTTCTAATCTCCTTAATACTAGGACGCTTGCCGTACATCAGGACGCCGGTGCGATAAATCTTGGCGGCGAGCCAGCCGAAGACGAAGGTCGTTGCCAGCAGGATGGCCAGCGAGACTATGATCTCCCAAACGGCCACATGGCCAACGCCGATCCGCAGCAGCAAGCTGAGTGAAGAGGTGAATGGAACGAAGCTTGCTACCTTAACCAGCAGGGTATCCGGGTTCGAGATGCTGAACAGCGGCAGGTAGAAGCTGACGAAGCCGAGCATCAGCACAGGCATAATCGCCTGCCCCAGATCTTCTGTCCGGCTGACAATCGAACCTACAGCTGCATACATCAGGGCATACAGGAAGTAACCCAGGATATACAGGATAAATCCATACACCAGAATGCCGGCATTCAGCTGTCCCAGATCCAGATTAAAGTCAGTCAGTATACTGGAATTGTGCGGAAGCATCAGGTTGACAGCGATGCTGGCAGATATAATGGCGATCTGCAGCAGGCCGACGAGGAAGATCCCGATGACCTTGCCGAACATCTGTGTTAAGGGTGATGCGCTGGTGATCAGAATCTCCATGATACGCGAGCTTTTCTCCGAGGTAATCTCAGCGGCGATCATGTTGCCTGTCATCATCACGGACATGAAGAACAGCATCAGCAGGACGTAGACGACAACATAGTTAATGACCGGCTTGGCATCCCCTTCTTCTGCACCGGACGCTGCTGCATCGGCATTCAGCTGTTCAGTGCCAATGGAGACCGGAGCGAATATCGCGGCTACCTGGCTCTCCGTCAGCTTATCGCCAACAATAAGTCCGGTATTCACCTGCTGCAAAGCAGTTTGAAGATAACTCTGCACTTTGTCGCTGATATCCCCGTCTTTGCTATGATACGTTACCGGCGGTACCCCCTCACTGCCTTCTGAAGCAAAGGTGAGATACCCCTCAACTTTCTCGTCCTCCAGCCCTTGCTTCAGCGCTGCATCATCTGCGGAGGTATAAGCTGTGAATTCGACTTGAGCATCTGTTTCAGCCGGTGGTGTATACGCCAGAAGCAGTTCGGCAGGGCGGAAGCCCTGCTCGGCAACCACTCCGATTTGCGTAGCTTCCTTAGCACCGTCTTCTCCCTTAAATACTTTGATCAAATAAGGAATATTCATCCCGATACTCAGCAGGAGCACCAGAATTAATGTTGTAATCATGAAGGACTTGGTTCTTACCTTATTCTTGAATGTGAAGCCTATAATACTCCCCATCTTATTCATTAGATTCACCCACCGCTCTGATAAAGATTTGGTTTAGCGTCGGTTCCTTAATCTCGAAATGCTCTACCTCGCCTTGAGCCATTGCCAGCTGCAGAATACGCTGCGCTGCGCCAATCTCGCTGATGGACAACAGATACCCGCGTTCCTGGCGCTGCACTGCAGTGACTCCGGCAATCTCCGCAAGCCCGTTCACATCCCCGGCCGTACGCAGTAAGACTTCTTCGCGCGGATACCCCTTCTTGATTTCACGGATATCCCCCTGCACTACAGTGTTAGAGCGGTCAAGAATCGTAATATTGCGGCATAATTCTTCTACATGCTCCATCCGGTGGGTGGAGAAAAGAATACTTGTGCCCTGATCACGCATCTCCCGGACCGTATCCTTCAGCAGCTCCACATTCACCGGATCGAGGCCGCTGAAGGCTTCATCCAGAATCAGAATCTTCGGCTTATGGACGACGGCAGCAACGAAGCCCATCTTCTGCTGATTGCCCTTGGACAATTCTTCAATCTTCTTATTGTAGTATTCCGGAACATCGAACCGGTCCAGCCAGTAGCGCAGGCTCTTATCCGCCTCACTTGCGGGCATCCCGCGCAGCCGCGCCAGATAGATAATCTGATCGCTTACTTTGACCTTCGGATATAGGCCCCGCTCCTCTGGAAGATAGCCCATCAGATGCTGAAGCTCCGTACTATACGGCTTGCCGTTATAGAGGATACTGCCTTCATCTGGATAGATCAACCCCAGCACCATGCGCATAGTCGTCGTTTTGCCGGCGCCGTTTGCACCCAGCAGACCGTAAATTTCGCCTTGTTCCACCTTCAGACTGATTCCGTTGACTGCTGTTTTATCACCGTACTGCTTCACTACCTGCTCCAAATGCAAAGCTTCCATTCGTTATTCCCCTCTCTTCTGGTCGATCAGAACCGGACGATGTCCCCGGGTCCACAAGCTTAGGATTTCATCCAGCTCCAGGCTGCGGCTCTTGATAACCTTTACGCCCAAATCATGAATGCGTTTCTCATATTGAAAGATTTGCTGGGTCAAAAATGAAGCCACTCCCGGAGTTTCCAGCTTAAGCTCCAGCGCCTGCGGCAGCTCTGCTGCCAGTTCTTCCAGCGCCTGTCCGCCTTCTGCCTGAACCCATATTTCACTCCAGGAGCCGAACAAGCTGTCTTTCTCGGCCATTCCCAGCAGCTGCCCCTGATGCATCAGGACAATGTAATCCGCCAGCCGCCGCACCTCTTCCACAATGTGGGTCGAGATCACGATGGTGGCCTCATGCTCATCCATGTACCGCTGCAGAGTCTCAATCATAATCTTCCAGGCAAAAGGGTCAAGGCCGGAAGACGGCTCATCCAGCAGCAGCAGCCGGGGCTTCGCAGCCAGGGCCGCGGCAATCTCGAATTTGCGGCGTTCACCCTTGGACATCTTGCCCAGCCTGGCATTCTCCGGCACCTCCAGCTTCAGGAGCAGCTCCTCGTAATAGCCTTGGTCCCAGGCAGGATACCAGTGTCGGCGGAATCCGGCAGCCTCGCTGGCTGTCCAGAAATTCTCTTCATTCTGCGAGATCTCCGGTACATAAGCGATAGTCTGGCGGAGCTGGAGCGGCAGCCCGTCACGGTAGGCTTCCTCAAACCAGCGGATCTCACCTTCCTCTGGAAAAGTCAGCTGCAGCAGCATGTGCAGCAGCGTGCTTTTGCCGGAGCCGTTCTGACCCACCAGCGCAGTAATGTAACCCTGCGGCAGATTAACATTAAGCGGCCCTACCGTCTTGCCCCTCCGCTTCTTGCACACATTCCGTAGTTCTATGGCTTGCTGTACCATGAGATCCCCGTCCTTCATTCCTGTTTCCCGTATTTGTCCTGCACAATTTCCTTGAACAGCTGTGTCAGCTCATCTTCACTGCAATGTACGGACAGCCCCACATCCACTGCACTCTCCAGCGCTTTGCGGATGGCGTCCTGCTTATAGCCTGCCATGGTTCCGTCGCCTACATGGGAGACGAAGGTGCCCGTTCCCTGTCTTGTGCGCAGCAGCCCTTCATTCTCCAGATCCTGATAGACCCGCCGGACGGTAATCACACTGCACTTCAGGTCACCTGCAAATTCACGGATGGAAGGAAGCAGGGTTCCCTCCGTGATCGTGCCAGAGATAATCAGCGATTTCAGCTGGGTTTCGATCTGATGATACAGCGGCTCTGCGCTGTTCTCATTTATCTGTATGGGTATCCACATCATACGCACCTGCCTTCCAAGCTCCGGCATGCCGGACTAACGCTTTGCCCCGTTTCATACGAGATCACGGCTCTTCAGCCGGTGAATCGTCCACCGGGAGAACAACTGCACCGATACAATGCCGAGCAGCAGTGAACCCCACATCAGCGGAGACAACAGCCCCCACTCCTTGGAGACAGCCACACTTGCTAGCAGCAGATTCCCTCCGGCCAGATAGACCAGTCCAGCAATGCCTATGGCCAGAAACATGATGATGATCATAATCAGGAAATATGCTTTGCCGCTGACCGAGAACTCGATAAAAATGTATATTCCGGCAATAACCAGACCGCATCCAATCCAGGTAAGGGCGAATGCGAGGTACATGGTGACCGGCAGCTCGCTGCGTATATTGGCGCCGATCGTATAGATTAAACCAAAGTACAGTGTGCTGTTCAGGATAAAGGCAAACAGCGTATTCAGTTTTCTTTTGCAGAGAATGACCTCAGCAGGTACCGGCAGGGAACGCATATACGCCAGCATCCGGGTATAGGTATCATCCGCCAAATATTTCATGTTCCTCCGGGAGAAGGTAATGCCCAGCATAGTAATTATGGTGACCAGTAAAACATCGCTCAGCAGCCTCCCCTCGCCCCGGTCCATCGCATCATCCAATACCATTCCGGCCAGTGCGGCCATATACCCCATGAATACGACGGCGAACAGCAGCGCCCACAGCAGCTTCAGCCTGTCACCGCGGAAATCGCTGTGCACGATGAACCAGGCATTCTTTAATGTTGTCATAATCTCTAACCTCGCTTTGTGAGTTCATCAGCGGCAGGCGGCAGTAGATTCACACGGTTCAGTGTGCTTCTCTCTGTGCTTACTGTATATATCTATATACACAGTATATGACCTGTGATTTCCGGTGTCAACCCAAAGTACATCGATAATTCGAACTTTTCATCTCCAGGTCAGGAAAGCTCCCCATAAGCAAATAACCCCCATATAGGGGGTTGGCGTTTGAAAAGATTCACTGTGTTCATTCTGTGGGACAAACGGATGTGCTTCATGGATGCAGTAGAATAAATTTAGTTTTTTCACCCATCATACACATTATTAACCATATTATACATTAAATATTTATGTATGACTTGACGAATTGTGTCGTACAATATCACTTATGCGACATTTTTCACCAAAAATAAGAATAACCCTTCACATTTACGCATAACGAAGCAGCAATGCGTTAATTATAGGCCATTTCTTAACTTCTGTATAGAAACTTCCCGGATAAAACTCTCTCCAACCGATCCGCTTTTAAGTTGATTCCACCTGCAAATCGCTTGAATTCTCCGTAGAATAAACCTTCTATGCTTTGACGGACGGCTTCAAGGACAAAATTCAGTCCTGCCCGTGTTCCTGCACATTTTGTCAAACCTTGTCTTATTGAATAAAATTCCGCAGGCTGTCCTCCACAAAATCCGGGGCGGCCTTTTGAATTTGCTGAACCGTGTGGAGATAACGCTGAGTGGTATTGATGTGGGAATGTCCCAGCGATTCCTGTACCTGTTGAAGCGAGGCCCCTTGCAGCAACGCCAGTGTGGCACTGGTATGGCGCAGCCAGTGCGGAGTAGCCTTTTTCTCAATGGAGCTTGACTCTCCGGCTGTCTTGATGATCCGCTCAACCTGTCTTGAGGATAACGGAAACATCCGAAGCTCCGCATCAGCACTCCCCTTCACATCAGGGGCACCGGGTAATTGAGAGTACAGACGCCAAAGCATTGGCGGCACTTTGATTTCTCTGCGCTTGCCGCCCTTGGCATTCGCGACCGTCAGCCAGACAGAGGCCTCCAGAGGATCCGTATGGAAATCGCCCCATTTCATCGCTGTCAGCTCAGATACGCGGAGTCCCAGCATCACCAGTGTCAGCCCGATCAGGTAATTGCGCAGGCTCTGCTTCTGAAGCTCCCCCAGCAAATTCCCCACTTCTCTTTTGGTCAGGAAATTCTTCCGGCTTGTTATTGAAATTTTGGGAATGCGCACGCTTAAGGTGGGATTGGCTGCAAAGATGCCGATATGCTGATCACTACCCCATTTATAAAATGACTTCAAAGGCGCAAGAAATGCGGCAATACTTGCCGGAGCCAGTTGCTTCGGATAGCTGTAGCCTCCCTGGGTCAGAAAGAATTTATACGCCTCTATCTCCCTCCAGGTCACTTCCCGTAAGGGCGTACCCGTTATATATTTACGAAAGTCAGCAATGGCCCTCCTGTAATTACGTTCTGTATTGGTATTGGCGCAGCAGGTTACCACAAACATCTGAACAATCTGATCATCACTGATATTGCCCGCACCCGAGTAAACCAAACTTAACTGGGCGCTGCTCATTTCTGCCTGTTTTATTGTCATTTCACTGCTCCTCCATGTATAAAAATGTCGCATAAGTGATATTGTACGACATCTTTCCGGTAATTTGTCTTTTTACGACATGCGATCTTGAATACCGGGCACTGCAGGAGCAGCAGGATTATCGATTGTGAAGAAAAGGGGGTAGGAATCCGTACCCAAGGAGCAGCTGCGTACAAGCAATTATTAGAGAAGCCGGAGGTAAAATATGGAGTCTGCCTTACAGAAGCAATATGTTGAATTCGGGGTGGATCATGAGCATTACGCCATCCCCATTTCTGATGTTCATGAAATTATTAGAATGCAGGAGATTACGGATATTCCTAACGGCCGCCATTACGTTAAAGGGATCATCAATTTGAGGGGAAAAATCGTGCCTGTGCTTAGCCTGAGGGTGCTGCTGGATATGGCAGAGCTCGACTATACCAAGCATACACGTATTCTGGTCGTCCATCACCTGGAGGACGCTGTTGGTATCATAGTCGACAAGGTGAATAAAGTGACTACATTTAACGATATTCAGCCCCCACCTGACAGCTTCTCCGGAATCAGCCCTTCCTTCTTCAACGGAGTAGGCTTCTCATCTTCGGGACTGGTCGGAATCCTCAAGCTGGATGAGATACTGCTGCGTGAGTAATCGGCGGCTACACGGAGAGAAGGTGAATTATGGTTGACTTATCAGAATACCGCGGGATTTTTCTTGAAGAACTGGAGGATCAGCTACAGCTGATCGAAGATGAAGTACTCCGGCTTGAACAGAGCGGAGAAACGGAAGCCGGAATACAGCAATTCTTCCGGGCGGCCCATACCCTGAAAGGCTCCTCTGCATCCATGGGCTATAACAGGCTGAAGGAGGTCACACATCATCTTGAGCATCTGCTTCACCAGATGAGGAACGGAGAACGGCAAGTTACGAATGAGCTGATCCGCCTGTTCTTCCAGGCGCTGGACGGAATGCGCGCACTGCAAAGTGAGATCGCCGCTAATGATCAGGAGACGACAGATGTATCCGGGCTTATTCAGAAGCTCAGCACATTTGGAGTGGAAGAACGGCAGAGACATGAACAGAAACCGTCTGTCCGGCCAAGCAGGGCCGGCATTCCTCTCCAGCCGTTCTGGCTTCATGTCTGGCTCTCTCCCGGTTGTGAAATGAAGCTGCCGCGGCTTCACCTGATCGATGCCAAGCTGCGGAGCCTCTCCACGGTCCTGCGAATGAAGCCGGAGCTGGAGGAGATCCAGGCCCATGACAACGGGATTGACGGGGCATCCTGGATGCTGTCCCCCAAAGGCAATATCCATGAGCTCCGGCAGGAGGTCCTCTCCATCATGGATGTTGAGAGTATCTACATAGAAGAATTGCCAGACAGTTCCCTGCGTCCCGCTGAATTCATGAAGCCGCCCCTCCCGGAGCCAGAGAGACAGGATCTCCTGGAAGAGCCGGAAGTACTGCCGGCTGCCTCCCAGATCGCCAAGCCGCAAACCATCCGCGTTCAGGTGGAGCGGCTGGAGAAGCTGATGAACCTCGCGGGCGAACTAGTCATTGATCAAACCCGGTTTCATCTCCTGAACCGCAGGTTCCACCAACAATATGGTGCGAATGAATTGACCGCAGAGCTCGGTCAGCTGGCTGACCATCTGGCAAGTATTACTGGTGAGCTGCAGGAGAGCATGATCAAGGTACGAATGCTGCCCCTGGAACAGCTGTTCAACCGTCTCCCGCGCATGGTCCGAGACTTGTCCGGCTCCCTGAACAAGCAGATTGAGCTGGTCATTGAAGGCAAGGAGACCGAGCTGGACCGGACACTGATTGAAGAGCTTGGTGACCCGCTTATCCATCTTTTGCGGAATGCTGTCGATCATGGTATCGAAACCCCGGAAGCCCGGCGCATCGCCGGCAAAAGCGAAACAGGAACCGTACGGATCGCCGCTTCACATGAGGATAATCAGGTCGTTCTGGTTATTGAAGACGACGGGGCCGGTATTGATTCCGAAGCGATTGCCCAATCCGCCTTAAAGAAGGGCATCATTACCGCTGAAGAGGCCCGTAACATGACTGACGATGAGGCCCTGCGCCTTATTTTCAGACCCGGCTTCTCCACAGCCAGTCAGATCAGCGATATCTCCGGCCGCGGGGTAGGAATGGATATCGTCCGGAATGACATTGAACGGATCAATGGAATGATCGATATTGAGACCACCAAAGGGCAAGGCACACGCTTTACTATCCGGCTGCCCTTGACACTCGCTATCATCCGCGGACTACTCGTACATGTCGGCTCAGCCACCTTCGTTATTCCGATGAGCAGCGTGGCCGAAATTATCCGTACAGCCCCCGGTGAGATCCGCTCTGTTCGCGGACAGCCTGTCATTACCGCACGCAATCAGCTCGTCCCGGTGGTCTGGCTGCAGGATTGCCTGGGGATACCACCGGAAGCAGACGCAAGCGAAGCTTCAGTTCCACTGATCATTCTGGGACGTGGAGAGAAAAGGCTGGCACTGGCAGTAGACGCGCTTGTTGGCAACCAGGATATTGTGATTAAATCGCTAGGCTCATACATAGGCAAAACAGACAGCATTTCAGGAGCTACCATTCTGGGGAACGGCAAAATTGCGCTTATCATAGACACGGCAAATCTGTTTGTCACAGCAGGTACTTTTGTTTAACAAATTCATGATTACTGGGGGAAACAGGTATGAAATGGTTTTATAATTTAAAAACAAGCGTGAAGTTAATCTCATCCTTTTTGGTAGTCGCTGTCATTTTAGCCTTCGTGGGTCTCTATGGTCTGAGCAATCTGGGTTCAATCAATAACAGCCTGGATGATATGTACACAAACAATCTGGTGCCTGTCTCTTCACTCCAGAGTTCGCAGAACAGCTTCTCCGTGATGCGCGGCATTGCCCGTGACCTGTATATTAAAGAAACGGCCTCTGAACGGAATCAGCGTGTGGAAGACTATGAAACCGAAAAGCAGAATGTGCTGGACAGCATCGCAGCCTTCCGTAAAACAAAGCTCAGCGAGGACTCCGTCCAAGCGATCGCACCGTTCGACAACGCCTGGAACGCCTATGTAAAAACTTACGATTCCCTGATCAGCGCCGCCATCGCCCAGAGGGACGACGAACTGCTGAGCATACTCCGCAGCCCTGCTCTCGCCAATGAAGCAGAGGAGCTCAAGCAAATCATCAACAATCTGATCAGCATCAATATCAAGGAAGCGGATCAGGCCAAACAGGACGGGGCTTCCCTGTACAGCTCCTCGCGCACAATTACGCTTGCTATCATTGTAGGTGCCGTGCTGCTGTGCATCCTGCTCGGCTATATGATCTCCCGGATCATTTCAAATCCGCTGGCGAAGGTAGTACAGATCCTCTCCAAGGTAGCCGATGGCGATTTACGCAGCCAGTCAGAGATCGACACCAAAGATGAAATCGGCATACTGGCAGCCAAGGTTAATGAGATGGTCAGCAATCTCCGCAAGACCGTAGGGTCCATCCTGCTGCATTCCCAGAGCCTGTCCGCCGCCGCAGAGGAGATTTCCGCCAGTACGCAGGAGGTGGCGAGCGGCAGCACTTCTACCGCGAATGATGCCGGGACGATCAGCGAGCTATTCAAAGAGCTCTCCAGCGCCATCCACTCTGTAGCCCAGAACACCGAACAGGCTTCGGTCATCTCCGATGAGACCGTGGCGATTGCCGAGAACGGCAACAGCATCATTCAGGAATCGATGGAGAGCATGCTGGCCGTCAGCGGTCAGATGTCCCGTCTGGAAGAGGACTCCCAGAAGGTCGGCGATATCATCGATGTCATTGAGGATATCGCTGACCAGACCAATCTGCTCGCTTTGAACGCCGCCATTGAAGCCGCACGGGCCGGGGAACAGGGACGAGGTTTCGCCGTCGTTGCCGATGAGGTACGAAAGCTTGCCGAACGCAGTGGTGAAGCCACCAAGCAGATAACTGGCATCATCAAGGGGATGCAGCTGAACACGCGCGACAGTGTGAGCGCCGTTCAGGAAAGTGCCGAGTTGTCACAGAAAACCGGTGTCTCTTTCCATAAAATCGTTACGATGGTGAATAATGCCGGACAGAAAATTTCCGAAATCGCCGCAGCCAGTGAAGAACAAGCGGCCCAATCGACCAATGTACTGGCCGCTGTAGAGAATATCTCCGCCACCACTCAGCAGTCGGCTGCAAGCAGCGAAGAGACCGCTTCTTCCGCCCAATCTCTGGCCAGCCTGGCCGAAGAGCTGCAGAGCACTGTCTCCTCCTTCCGCCTGTAGCTTCACCTTTGCTCCAAGCAGCAACATTAGACAGACCTTGAAAGTGAAACAGCGGCAGTTGTGGACAGAAATTCAAGTCCTTGACTGTCGCTGTTTATTTAGCTTCTTCCCCTATCCAAATGTAAGGCAGGCATCGTCTACGACAATCATAGCTCAAGTTTATTATTTCTTCAGACTTAGCTGTTCACGTAATAACATCCAGCTTTCCGTCACGGTTTGATGAGCCGTATCGATCACGATGTGGTCGCGGTCCCAAGCTTCGTAATGTCTGTTCTTAACCTCGTCCCAAGTGGGGAGAGTAAAGCCGGGGATATCTGTTGTACGAGTAGTGACCCGATGCTTGTGTACACATTCGTCTGAGCAGACCACTTCGATTTCGACATACGGAATTTCTAAAGACTCTGCTACATTACGCCAAGCTTGGCGTGTATAGTGAATGGGATTGACCGTGTCTGCGATCACATCCAGACCTAAAATAAGATTCTGCCTCGCTATCTCGTAACAAACGATGTAACCCTCAGGTCCGTCAACCTTGACCCCGGCAACACGCATAGCCTGTTCTACGACATCAACCCGAAGATACGGTGCCCGAAGTTCACTTGCTAAAGCAGATGATAACGCAGACTTGCCGGTGCCCGGCAACCCGCCAAATATATACAGCATATTGATTCCCTCCTGCAAGACAACCTGCTTACATTTTACTGTATATTGCGTCGATTAATATGATTCTAGTAATTTTCGATCAACACTCCGCGTCACATATCAATTCATTATTCCATTCAGCCAACATTCGTCTTTGTCTAATTTCTAAATCAGAGTAGGGAGCAGCCACAATTTCAATGTCATTGAATAAATCATTATAAATCGGTAACGGACTGGTCATTTCTTTGAATTTTTTAAATGCTCCGATATCAGCATCATTTGCTGCCCACACTACCTTTTTAGTCTTGGAGAGAACTATAGTCCCCGTACACATCGGGCAGGGCTCACACGTCGTATATAACGTAAGCCCGTTTTTCACAACAAATTTCTTGCTTTCAACATCTACTATTTTATGTCCAGCCTTTCTTATAGCGTCAATTTCTGCATGAGATGTTGTATCACAGCTGGAAAAAACTCTATTTCTACCCCGGCTAACAACGGTTCCGTTAGAATCAATAATGACTGCCCCAATAGGGTAAGTCCCTTCTTCTTTTGCTTTTTCCGCCTCTTCGAAGGCAAGCAGAAGGTATTCATAGTGGTTGTCCATTTTCACCCATCCTCAGCTATATTCGTCCTCGTCTTATATCCAAGTTTGAAACGATTTATTGACCATACTTACATTATTCATTTTTGCCCAACTCTTTAGATCAGAGATACCTTTATCTTCATCCTTTGAATACCTATATGCCATATCCAATGGGACGATCTTCCTCTTATAAGGTAATATCCCGACAACAGGTTTAAAGTAGCCTCTGATCATTATCACTTTAATATCGCTTGAGTTGATTATTCTCCCATTAAGAACAATTTGGTCATCGGATAGGCATAACTCGGTTAGCTTCTTAAAAAACGTTCTATACAATGCGAATAACAGTACAACTAAACCAATAAGAATCGCTGTAACCGAAGCATAAAATACACCTCTCTGATCCCACATTCTCAATACAATAATAGATTGACTCGATATCATAATTATCATCCCTATAATGGTTCCGATTTTTGATGGACTCTTAATTGAATGATTTATTTCCATCAACATCGCCCCCCTGTTCACTAAATATCAACTCTCCTGCCCCCTTAGCGCAACGAAGGTAGCCGTCCCTCTAGACAGGCTGACCTCGCTTTAGGTGAGCTATCGTTTCCTGTTGAATGAGTTTATCTCATCCTATTTTTGGGGGAACCCATATACGAAAAGGATCATACCTATGAACGTAAGAATTGGCACAAAAATGTTATCGAAACCATTTTACCACATTGTCCCAAATTTGTATTTCTATTTCCGTCAGTTCAATAAACGAATCACTGAATCAATCACGGTTTGAGGTTTGTAAAATATATTTGCCACGATGGCCTTCGCGCCAGCACATTGTGTTCGGTTTTTCGCTTACATTTGGCCCGGTGGCCTTCACGCCAGCACATTGTATTCGGTTTTTCTGTGAAAATACGTCTGGCACTGCGATAAACGCACGGCCTACGCGGCGCACCCAGTCCAATTGTGTTCGGTTTTTCGATTACATTTGGCCTACACGGTGCACCCAGTCCAATTGTGTTCGGTTTTTCGATTACATTTGGCTTACGTGGCTTACCCAGTCCAATTGTGTTCGGTTTTTCGATTACATTTGGCTTACGTGGCTTACCCAGTCCAATTGTGTTCGGTTTTTCGATTACATTCGGCTTAAGCGGCGTACCCAGTCCAATTGTGTTCGGTTTTTCGATTACATTTGGCCTACGCGGTTCACCCAGTCCAATTGTGTTCGGTTTTTCGATTACATTTGGCCTACGCGGTGCACCCAGTCCAATTGTGTTCGGTTTTTCGATTACATTTGGCCTACGCGGTGCACCCTTTCCAATTGTGTTCGGTTTTTCGATTACATTTGGCTTACGTGGCTTACCCAGTCCAATTGTGTTCGGTTTTCCGTTAAAATATGTTAAATAAATGAAAAGACGATGTTCTGTTTTTTAGCCACGCTGCTCATTTTCATGCTGGAGTTGTGCCTTGAAAGACATGTTTGTTTTCGCTTACATTTGCCACGATGGCCTTCGCGCCAGCACATTGTATTCGGTTTTTCGCTTACTTTTGCCACGATGGCCTTCGCGCCAGCACATTGTATTCGGTTTTTCGCTTACATTTGGCCCGGTGGCCTTCGCGCCAGCACAGTGTGTTCGGTTTTTCGCTTACATTTGCCACGATGGCCTTCACGCCAGCACATTGTATTCGGTTTTTCGCTTACATTTGCCACGATGGCCTTCACGCCAGCACATTGTATTCGGTTTTTCGCTTACATTTGGTACGATGGACTTCGCGCCAGCACATTGTCGGTGTTCAGTTTTTCGCATACTATATGGTCAAATCTGATGAAATGGCAGGTCAATCGGACTGAGATTCTGTTAAGCGTCCGGATATCCGTCATTTGGAGCTCAAATGAACCATATAAGCGCTTCTCAGTCCGATTCATCCCCGCTATAAGGTTTATTGGAGATATAACGTCTTCTCAGTCCGCTTCACTCGCAGGCTTCAGTACAACAAAAAAAAGCCCGTACACCCGCCCCGCATAAGCGGAACAGCAGATGTACAGGCTTGTCTTCAATTACAGCTAACCGCCCATAATGACTTTCCAGACCGGCAGCGTATGTCCGCCTGGATAGAAGATGTACAGCAGCACATAAACGGCAACACCCGTAATAGCGGTGACAAACCAGATCATAGCCGTCACTCTTCCCCACTTGCGGTGTTTGGCATACTTGGCCTTGAAGCCCAGCGTCAGCGTAGTGATGCCGAATACAGCAGCTACGGTAGCCAGCACAATGTGGAAGATCAGGAAGACATGATACAGCGTCGACAGATCATCCGGTCCGCCCCAGGTCGTATTCCCCACGAATATCGTTCTTGACGAATACACCAGGAAAAAGAGAATTGCCGCCACAGCAGCTGCAATCATAGTCTTCTTGTGCGCTTCGCGTTTGCCCTGAATGATTTGTCTCCAGCCGATAGCCACCAGCACCGCGCTAATGACGATGAACGATGTACTGATCGTTGGAAACAATGTGAAAATATCCATGATTATCCCCCTCGGCACTTACCAGCCCTTATAGTTCAGACCCTCCTCCGCAAGATCAGAGGCAGGCGCGGACAACTCCGTGTCCTCTTGTCCGTTCTCTTTTTTATACCAATGATAGAACACATAAGCAAGCATCGAGGCAAAAATAAATTCCTGAATGAACTTCATCACGATGCCGCCGACCTGCTGATCTACCTTGGGGGACAGAGATCCGAAGAAGCCGGGTCCGCCAAAAGCCTGCAGCAAAGCAGCCGGACTCTGCGGTACACAGTAGCCCATGGCCATCGCCCAGGTATTGGGGTCACTATACGTAGCATACAGGGGAGAACCGGCAAAAATAATCAGCCCGCAGGCCGGTGTCAGCAGGACCATGTTCAGAAAGATGAACCCTACCTGACCGAGGCCGCCCAGTGCGCGGTATTCCGGCAGGGGATTGATCAGATTCCACCACATGAGCCCTGAAGTCAGGAATAATACGGCGTAGTACAGACGGTGAACCGCGAAATGCAGCATGACATAATCATGAATCGCCGGGATATGGTAGAGCGAGAATAATCCGTTGAAGAGCAGTGCGGCAACGATGGGCTTAGCCAGAAAAGCAAGGCCGCGCAGCGGATTCACCCGGAGCAGCGCACGCCAGCACCAGTCAGGAATCCCCAGCATAATCAGCGGGACTGCGACAAGATAAGACAAGGCCATACTGACCATATGGAACGAAAAAAGGATATGCCCCAGCAGACTGACAGGTCCCCCCTGCGCCAGATAGAGGGCCAGCATTCCGCATAAGAACAGCCCCCTCCGCCAGAAGGGGACTGCAGTACTGCCCTCAAACCGGGAGGCCAGCGGACCGATCAGCACAAAATATCCGGCAGTCAGCAGGAGCATCAGGGCCAGAAACAGCGGACTCCACAGTTCAGTAAAGCTGAAGTATTGTAATCCCGGCATCATCGCAAGCCCTCCCCCCGTACAGTATTAATCCCACCATACCCAGTAGAGCGACATTATAATGCAAGTCCCCGCGATAAAAAATCCGCCCAGCATGAAGATAATCGGCATCATATGCCCTTTGTCCTTCAGATGCATCCAGAAGCCCATCTGCAGGATCACCTGCAGCACAGCCATCACCAGCAGCAGAATAACGGCAAAGGTGGCATTCACCCCTCCGGCAGCCACTGCGGCAAAGGCGATCAGCGTCAGTACAATGGAGAAGACAAAGACTACAATATGCCGCTGCGGTCCTTCCGGGCGGTGCCGGTGCTTCACCGGAGATTCCGGAGAATGCTGCTTCGTCGTCATGGCTTCATCCCACCTTTCCGAGCAGGTATACTACCGTGAAGATAAAGACCCATACCACATCGATGAAATGCCAGTACATCGCCGACACATAAATCTTCGGTGCGGTTACCACCGTCAGCCCCTTATGCAATAACTGGCCGATCAGTACTGATATCCACAGAATACCGAAGGCCACATGGGCACCGTGAAAGCCGACCAGAGTATAAAAAGCCGAGCTGAATGCACTGGTGGTCATTCCGAATTCCTCATGCCTGATGTATACGCTGAATTCGTAAATCTCCAGGACCAGGAAGCATAGTCCGAGCAGGACCGTGACCAGCAGCCAGTTCCGCAGCATAGTGACGCGGCCCCGGTGCATCGCCTGGATCGCGAAGACACTGGTCAGACTGCTGACCAACAGAAGAAAGGTTGCTGCCGCGACCAGCGGAAGATGAAACAGCTCATTCGCAGACGGGCCTTCATTGGTCTGATTGCGCAGCGCCAGGAAGGTTGCGAAGAGGGTGCCAAAAAGCACCGCTTCCCCACCAAGGAACAGCCAGAAGGCCAGCACCTTGTTGCGTCCTTCGAGGGTTGCTTTTTCCGGTTCATGCGGGAGAGTTCCATTGGCTGCTTCAGCATGTGCTGTAGTCATATCCGCTCACCTTCCTTCCAGCTCTTCGGGTTCAATATGCCAGCCCGGATCATCGAACAGCGACCGCATCAGCATGGAACCGAAGGTAATAAGCAGTCCCAGTGCCGTAACGATATAGTTATTGAACAGAAAGCTCATTATACTGCTGCTGAACTCATCACGGCTGAACATGAAGCCCAGTCCCGCTATGAAAATACCGACCGACATCAGGAACGGCAGAATCGTTGCCGAAGGCATATGAATCGAGCCCACCGGTTCGGACGGGGTCATCGCCTTGTGTCCGGCCATTTTTTCCTTCCAGAAGGCATCCAGGCCCCGCACCAGCGGCGTCTGCTTGAAGTTATATTCCGGCGGCGGAGAAGGAATCGTCCATTCAAGTGTCCGCCCGTCTTCCCACGGATCATCGGCTGCATCAGCCGGCCGTCTCGAGGTCAGGAAGATATTCGTGAGGAAGATCAGCATGCCGACCCCCATCAGCATCGCACCAATAGTACTGACCAGGTTAAGCAGATCAAACTGCTGATTCGGCAAATAGGTGAATACACGGCGCTGCATGCCCATCAGTCCCAGGAAATGCTGCACGAAGAACGTCAGGTGGAAGCCGATAATGAACGTCCAGAAGGTCCACTTGCCTAACGTCTCGCTGAGCATCCGCCCGAACATCTTCGGCCACCAGTAGTGAAGTCCGGCAAACAGACCGAGCACCAGACCGCCGACAATAACATAGTGGAAATGCGCCACTACGAAGTAAGTATCATGGAACTGGAAGTCCGCAGGCGCAGAGGCCAGCATGACCCCCGTTACCCCGCCCATGGTGAAGGTCGGGATGAAGCCGGCTGCGAACAGATTAGGGGTGGTGAAGCGTACCTGTCCGCCCCACATGGTGAACAGCCAGTTGAAGATCTTGATCCCGGTCGGAACGGCGATCAGCATGGTGGAGACTGAGAACAACGCATTCGCTACCGGACCGAGGCCGGTGGTGAACATATGATGCGCCCAGACCATGAAGCCCAGGAAGGCGATCAGAATCGTTGCGAACACCATAGAGCTGTACCCGAACAGCCGCTTGCGCGAGAAGGTCGGAATAACCTCAGAGATGACGCCGAAGGCCGGAAGAATCAGAATGTATACTTCGGGATGGCCGAAGATCCAGAAGATATGCTGCCACAGCACCGGATTGCCGCCTCCGGCCACATTGAAGAAGTTGGCATCCAGTATCCGGTCGAAAGTTAGCAGGACAAGGCCTACAGTAATAGCAGGGAAAGCGAATAGAATAATAGCTGAAGTAATAAAAGTAGTCCAGGCGAACATCGGCATCCGCATGAAGGACATCCCCGGTGCGCGCATCGTGATGATGGTGGCCAGGAAGTTAATGCCGCCAATCAGTGTGCCAAGGCCCGCAATCTGCAGCCCGATGGTATAAAAGTCCACCCCGTGCGTGGGGCTGTAGCCCGTGCTGGAGAGCGGGGTATATGCGGTCCAGCCCGCATCAGGCGCACCGCCCATTACCCAGCTGAGGTTGAGCAGAATACCGCCGAACAGGAAGGTCCAGAATCCGAGCGCATTGAGAAAAGGAAAGGCTACGTCACGCGCACCGATCTGCAGCGGTATGACTGCATTCATCAGTGCGAAGATGACAGGCATAACGCCAAGAAAGATCATCGTTGTGCCATGCATGGTAATCAGTTCGTTGAAGGTCTGGGCATCGAGAAAGGTATTCATCGGCTTAATCAGCTGAATACGGATCAGAATCGCTTCCAATCCGCCGATGCCGAAGAAGATGCCTCCAGCCCACAGGTAGAGAATCGCGATCTTCTTATGATCGACGGTGGTGATCCAGTCCATTAGCCCGGTATGCCGTTTAACGCTGTGGCCATGCTTCAAGGGCTGGGAGGGATGCAAGGATTGCGCTGCTTCGGCCAAGGTACGTACCCCCTTTTTCAAATATGCTGCTTCCGCTTCGGGCTATAGGCTATCCGGCTTCAGTCCAGCGTGTAACCGGCCAGAAACTCGGCAATTCCGTCGATCTCTTCATCGCTTAAGCCCAGATCCTTGGGATCCGGCATCTTGTTGCCCGGCTTCACGCTCTGGGGATCATGCAGCCACGTCTTCAGATTCTCTTCTACCGGTGCCCCGTCCACGCGCGTGTCGTCATTAAGCAGAATGCCGGCCACCGATTCGCGGGAGCCAATTCCGGTCAGATTGGGAGCCTGGGAAAGATCCTGCATACTTCCAGTCGCATGGCAGGTGAGGCACTGGGATTTGAAGGTCTCCGCGAGCGCCGGATCATCCGGCAACACAGAATCAGGAGCCTTCATCGAAGCTAACCACTCCTCAAAGGCCGTACTACTGACTGATTTCACCTTAAACTCCATGAAGCCGTGGGAAGGCCCGCATAGCTCCGCACATTTGCCGCGGTAAACGCCTTCATTCGGCGCACTGAAGCTGAAGCGGTTGACCGTTCCGTCGGGGTTGGTGTCCATTTTGCCGGAGAGCGAAGGTACCCAGAAGGAGTGCAGGACATCCTTGGTGCTTAGCTCAAAAGCGATATCCTTACCGGCTGGAATCACCAGATCCTGTGCTGTTGTCACCCCGTAATCCGTATATTCAAACTCCCACCAGTATTGATGGCCGGTCACTTTGACCTTAATGGCATCCTTATCATCCGAATGATCATTGCCGGCAGCGAACACCGCCTTCACTGTAGGAACCGCCAGTACAACTACAAGAATAAGCGGGATGACCGTCCACAGCACTTCGAGCTTGAAGCTGCCTTCCACCTGCTTGGGAATCTCGTTCTGATCCGGTTTCCGGCGGAAACGGATCCATACATAAGCTGCAATAGAGAAGACGACCAAAAGCACCACGATCATGATTGAGATCGACAGCTTCATCAGTGCAAACGAGCTTTCTGCTGCGGGTCCCTGCGGTCTGAGTACCGACAAGTCTTCCCGCCCGCATCCGGCAAGAATGAGTCCAAGCGCTGCGGTCATGGGAAGAAGCCGCTTTCCAGCCTGCCACGTTTTCATCATTGATCTACCCCGCTTTTCCCGAATTCGTAGATTAGAGTATTTTCCTGTCAATTATAACAATCACTATTAATATAAGTTCGCCCCACTGTTTTGTCAATCGTTCACAACAATTTCACATAATCATTTCGAAAAAGAAAAAAGCTTGTCTTTATTGATTTTAAAAGCGCTTTCAAAATAAGTCGAAAACTGTTAAACTACTTTTAAAGCGCATTCATATGTATTTGTGTCTATTAATTCATTTGACTAATGATATGGCTCTGTATCCGGTAAACCGGGCATACAAAAAAAACCGATTCCAGCGGCAAACAGGCTGCCCGGGCACGGTTTATGAGAATCCTCATGGATGTTATAGCGCAAAATGTTGTCATCAAAAAGCAGAAGCAGAACAATTCTATCTGTTGTTTAAGAAACGGACGAATTCATTCTTACCAGTTCATGCTCCACAACCATGGTCAGCTCTTCTTCATAGCCTCCCGTGATCCGATACTTCCGGACGTACTCCTTCACAAATTTCTTGGGATCTTTGGGCCGGAAAATGCGTGTCATTTCCCGTAGACTTTCCTTGACTTCGTTATGACCTTTACTTGCCATGATCAGTTCCCTCCCAAAACATTGAAAATGAATGCTCCGTTGTAGAGAATGCATGATGAAAAGTCCGCCGTAACCTTGAAATGCAAGTTAAGAAACCATTACACATACGTGGCTTGCATTATCCGCCTTGACCATCCTTCCGGTATTCCGGAAATCCGCCTTGCCGGTGAAGCAGGTTCGTCGTGATTTGGGCTGAGAGTAAGGATGTCTCAGAGTAAAGACACCTTGACACTTTAGTTACCCGAAGAGCCACTTGCTGAATCACTCCTTTCGGGCTTTATCGTTATATTGTATCATATTCCAGTCCAAGTTCCACCTTTCCTTGTAAAATATGCGAATGGAAATTTTTTATACTTCTTTAGCTTCCACGTTAAGTAAGATCCTCATTTTCCGCTACAACCACTACTCCTAACCTGACCTCAACCGCGCCTCCCGCTCTCTCTGGCTAAAATTTATTGTATGTCTACCGCCAGCAGCGGGAACCTAATATTAGTCTACCCAATGCTGCAGAAAATATTGGACATATCCCCAGTGCAGTTCATACTTTAACGTGATTCTTCATAGGCTTGAAGGGAAGAAGGTTGATTATCCGTACCTTTCTTCTCCAAACCAAGGAGAGTGAGCCCTTTGTCCCCTTTCAGATCTTCCACCGGATTGCCCGATAATATTGCCGCCGCCTTGTGTTACTTCTTCCCGTTCATTGGTGCCATTGTGTTCCTCGCGCTGGAGAAGCGCAGCCGGTTCGTCCTGTTCCACTCGCTGCAATCCCTGATTGCCTTCGGAGCGCTGATGGTAGCCCATGTACTGAGCGGCTTCATCCCTTTTCTCGGTCCTGTCGCGGCCGCCCTTCTCTCCCTGCTGGGCTTTGCCGTATGGCTGCTGATGATCTACCACGCACTGGGCGGAAGATGGTATAGGCTGCCCTGGGCAGGAGCAATCGCCGAGAGTCAGCTGCGGCAGCTGTAACCGGTAAAAAAGATTCCCTTTTGCCTGTCCTCTCCGTACAATGGAATCAGGACATACAGGAAACATTACAGGCTGGGGGAACATCCATGTATTTATTGATCATAAATTCCCGCTCGGGCGGCGGAGCGGGGCGGCGGACTTGGCATACCGTTGAAGCCATGCTCAAGGTGCGCGCCATTCCGCATGAAGCGCTGTTCACTCAAAGCGCAGACAGCGCGGAGAATCAGGTGCTGCACGCCCTTGCCCGCCGCGAGGACTGGCGCGCCGCCATCGTTATCGGCGGAGACGGCACGATCCACAGCGTGCTAGGCGCACTGCGGCGCAGAGGGGTGCCGCTCGGCGTAATCCCCGCGGGCTCCGGCAACGACACCGCGCGGGGATTCGGCATCCCGCTCACCCCGGAGGCCGCGCTGGATAACGCGCTGCAGGACCGCTGCCTCGAAGCTGATCTGCTCTCGGGCGCGGATGGGCTCACCCTGACCGCCGTAGCCAGCGGCTTCGATGCCCAGGTAGCCGTCAATGTGAACAACAGCCGCTACAAACGGCTGTGCAATGCCATCGGCGCCGGCCGCCTGGCTTATATCATCGGCATTCTGCATACGCTGATTACCTTCAAGTCCTGCCGGGTCAGCGTGACCTGCGACGGCAGGGAGCAGACCTTCGACCGGGCGTGGCTGGTCTCGGTCTGCAACCTGCCCAGCTACGGCGGCGGGCTGCTGATCTGCCCGCAGGCGGAGTCAGGCGACGGCCTGCTCGACGTCTGCGTTGTCCACGGGATCAGCCGCGGGCAGTTGCTGCGGCTGTTCCCGACGGTGGTGAAGGGCAAGCACGTTGCGTTGCCCTACGTCACCATGCTGCGCGGACGCAGCGTAGCCGTCCACTTCGCGCAGCCGCGCCATGCCATCGGCGACGGCGAGGCCCTCGGCACCGCGCCGCTGGCCGTGCGCTGCGAGCCGGGGGCACTGCGCGTGCTCTCGCCGCTGGCGGCGGCCGGCGCGCAGGGCGCAGCCGGGCCGTGCCACGCGAGCGGCTAGGCGGGGCTCGTGCCGCTGCGGCTGTGGGAAGCATGGCGCAGCCGGTTAAGCTAACGGCTGCGCCGGCAAAAGCGGCTGCCTGTGGTCTCAATGCTTGCAGCCGGTACCGTCCACAGTCGCAGCAGCCAACGCACCCTTTACTGCTTAAGGCTGCTTCCACCAACGACGTTCCGGCGATCTAGCCATTATCTAACCACTATGTACCCCCTTGCGGACTGAGAGGACCTTATTCTCTCCGGCAAGGGGGTTTTTAGTTGACTTGCGGACTGAGATTCCGCTATCCCTCACAAATGGATCAATATGATACCCCAAATGACCAAATAAGCGCACTGGAGTCCGCTTCGCCTAACCGAAGCACAGGAGGCGTAGGGCTGGCCGCACGCAGTAGGCGTCCAGCCGCGAGCGCTTCTGCTTTTAGTCGGGGCTGCAGCTAGCACCCCACCCCCTGCAGCTTCAGCCGCGCTATTTGCGCTCTGCCTATAAGCACAAACAGGCACTCCCCCTCAGCTGCACTACCTATGCCCGCCTTCAAACACAAACAGGCAGGCCCCCGATTCCTTCCGGGGGCCTGCCTGTTATTTACGTCTGCCGCAAAAGTCCACTCGGCAGTATTCCTTATTCCTCCACGAAGCCAACAACGCCGTCATCCAGCGAAGCGATCCGCACCAGCGACTCCACGCGGTACCCGGCTTCCTTCAGCAGGCGGCTGCCGGGCTGGAAAGCTTTTTCGATCACAATCCCAATCCCGGCAACGCTGCCGCCCGCCTGTTCAACGATCCGTGCCAGCCCGAAGGCCGCTTCACCATTCGCCAGGAAATCATCGACGATCAGCACGCGCTCACCGGGTGCGATGAACTTTCGGGAGACGGTAATTTCATTAGTTTCCTTCTTCGTGAAGGAGTAGACCTTCTCCACATAAATATCTTCCGTCAGCGTCAGCGACTTCTGCTTGCGGGCAAAAATCATCGGGACCTCAAGCTCCAGCGCCGTCATAATGCCGGGAGCAATCCCCGAGGATTCGATAGTCAGCACCTTAGTGATTCCTTCCCCGGCGAAACGGCGGGTAAACTCGCGTCCTACTTCACGCATCAGGAAAGGGTCCATCTGGTGATTCAGAAAAGAATCAACCTTGAGCACACCAGGGCCGAGAACAATACCTTCGTTAATGACCTTTTGTCTCAATAACTCCATCCGTGCTCCTCCTCTATCCTCAAATGGACCCTGCTTCGTCTGCTACAGCCCCGTAGGTTTCTGGGGCAGCAGGTTACCGACAATCGACTTCAGCTCGTTATCCTGCTTGCTGTTCTTTTTGCCGTTGTCAAAGCTCGTAATCCGAATCTCTGAATACTTCTCTCCAGGTGCTACAGGTTTGAACACTAACTTCTCCCGGTCCTCAAGCCGGACATTAAAATTCATGTCCTTGAACATGCCGATTAAATCCTGCTCTCCCGGGGTCTTCCCTTCGTCCAAAAACAGCAATCCGCGTAACGGCTTCACGCCTTCCGAATGCTGCACATCAAAATGAACAATACACTCCACGCTTGTCACCTCCCTAGCTTAGTACCCTCTGCATCTCAGGAGCTACTCCGCCTGTTCTTCCCCGGCTTCATCCTGGTCATGCAATACATATTTGCTGTAAATCCGGCCATAGCGTTCCCCGTACCGCTTCTGCAGCTGAGGTCCCATATCTTCTTCAAGCTCGAACAATACCATTTCCTGTGTAAAATGATTCAGCAGCAGCTCCACGAGCACCGGGTGCTCGGTAACCACCGCCTGCGCAGTTCCGTCCTCATAACGCATGCCCAGCATACACCAGGAACGGTCGATGACAAAAGAAAACTTCCGCCCCCCGCTGCGCTGTGGCTTACCGTCCAGCGGCGGCCATATCGGGTATGGCGCAGAGGCCGCGTTGCCGCCGTCAAAAGCCCACAGCAGCTTCACTCCGCGCAGCTCTGCCTGCTCCAGCTCACTGCGCAGCAGCGAGGCTTCCTCCCGCCATACATCAACCACGATCTCCTGAGCCGCGAGATTGAGCTGGCGGATCAGCGCTCCCGTTACGTTGCGGTCACCTTCCACGTTATAAAATGAAGGGCTGACCGGGCCTCCGCGCGGCATTTCACTTTCCATGTAGGCCAGCGACGCCTGTACCCGGCCGGATATCATCGTCGCCAGCTCTTCCGGGTCCAGCACGCTGTAGCGGGCCGGCTCCCCTTCCCCGCAGCGTACGTAGCCTTGCTGAGTCAGGCGCTGAAGCGCCGCATATACATTCGATCTTGATACTCCTAGCTGCTTTGCCACTTCGTAGCCCGAAGCCTGGCCCTTGGTGGCCAGCTCAACCATAATTTTGGATTCCATCTCTGTGAAACCCAAATTGCGCAGATGCAGCAGCAACTGTTCCATCTATGTTGTCCCCCTAAGCTGTCTGTCTAACCCTGTCTAAATTTGCTCCGAACCGCAGCGCGGGCACCACATTGAGCCTTTCGGCAGATCGGCGCGGCAAATCTGGCATTTCACAATATCCCGTGTACCCGATTCGCTGACGGCAGTCTCTTCTGCAGGCTCACTGGCTTTCCAGTCGCGGATCCGGCGGTCCAGCTCCAGCTGGCGCTCACGTTCACGCTCCAGTTCATCGGCCTCACGGCGGCCCCGTTCTGTATCCGGAAGAACCCGTTCATACTCTTCAGGCTCCGGTTCCACTTCAATTTCCGTCAAGGCTTCGGCGTACTGGACAGGCTGTTCAGGTCTCTTAGCGAGTTCCCGCTCCGCTTCTGTCAATTCTTCCTCACCGTAGTACTGATCTTCCTCATCTTCGTGCTCATGTACGGTATGTACCGTAACGGCCTGCGCCGGTTCCTTGCGCAGCACCGGTTCCTTGCGCAGTGGCAGCTCCTCAAGCTTGCGTCCGCAGTGCGGGCAGAAGTTGGCATCCAGTGCTACGATTTGGCCGCAGGCACAGAGCCGTTCATTCTTTAGTTCGGCAATTCTTGAGCGCACGCCCTCAATCTGCTCCTGAAGCTTGTTACAGCCGCGCGCCAGCTCGATCATCTGCCCCTCTGCCACCGACATATCTCTGGAACGATATCCTTCGTAGAAAAGCTTTCCCATTTTCAAAAATTCAAGTTGCATCTCATGTTCGATATCAGAAATTTGCCCGTTCAGCTTGCCTACTTCCACCGAGCTTTGCGCTTTTTCACTCACCCGGCTGGCACCGTCTTTAATGCGTTGCAGAAAATTCATTGTAGTTCCTCCTTCTCCAGAGTGAGAATAGGCTGATTCGCAGCCGCAAAATAACCCCATACATCGTTATCGCTCCGTACAGCAGTGGAAACGTGACTCTATCATACCAAAAGTCCCTGACAGATTCATTATTTGTCGTCAGGTGTTAAATACTACATGACGAACATTATCGAATAATGGAGGGATAACATTGCCTAACGATAACCATAAACGATATTTCGTATCCGTGAATCATGGCCTGATTCAGGATGTGCGTAACGACTCGAACGAATTTGAGGTTCTGCTCTCGGATGAAGAGCTTACCGTGCTCCAGGATCTTCTGAAAGGTCTTGCCGGTGAGGACGACTATGCCTTCCGGCGTGCTTTTGTCCCCTATAAATCAGCCGATCATGATGATGCTGCGGAGCAGTTTGACGATGCCACCATTCATCTGTTCCAGTATTTGCATGACCACGGCACAGACGAAACGCGCCGGCTCATTGATGAAATGAATGTTCTGCAGAGGCTCGGAAATACCGGCTATCAGGATGAAGGGTACGGCGGCGGTTCTCCGACTAACAAGTAGAAACGCCTCTGCCGCCCTAATCTGGAACGTAAAGCCCCGTCCCGCCAGATAGATAGGCCTATAGTGAGCTAATACGCTGCTGCGGGAAGAATGTTTCTCTTCGGCTTCATCCGGCTTTGTTTTGCTTCCGGGGCTGTACTTCGGTTAAAATAGAATCACATAAACTGCAGCGCATTTTATGCGAACGCCGTAGTCATCCGTTCATGGTCTACAGTCACAAATAACGAATACCGGGAGAGTTTCAGTGGAAGAATACGATAGTACACAGGTTACACTACACAAGTTGCAGGTCCATGTGAAGGATATGCAGAAGTGGCAGGTACACGAAGATTTTGCCAAGCAGGTTGAGAATTTCAAAGCTTTGCCGGCGCTTTACCGACATGCTCTGAATGAGCTTGAGAATAAAATTGATGTCATCCGTACAGAGTGGCAGGTACGCGACGGCTTCAGTCCCATTGAGCATGTGAAGTCACGCATTAAGGAACCGAAGAGCATTGTACAGAAGATGGAACGCAAAGGCCATGATTTCACGCTGGAGAATATGGAGCAGCACATTCACGATATTGCAGGTATGCGGATCGTCTGTGCTTTTGTGAAGGATATTTACCGGCTGGTGGATCACCTGTGCGCGCGCGAGGATATCCGCGTGCTGGAAATCAAGGATTACATCGCCCATCCGAAGCCAAATGGCTACCAGAGTCTGCATCTTATCGTCGCCATCCCCCTTGTGCTGCTGGAAGGAACCCGCTGGGTCAAAGCCGAAATTCAGCTCCGTACACTCGCTATGGATTTCTGGGCCAGCATGGAGCATATTCTCTACTATAAATTTGACAAACAGCTACCGCCGCATGTGGCTGAGGAATTAAAAGAGGCTGCACGTGCCGCTGATGAACTGGATCAGAAGATGCTCCGCCTGCGCCGGGAGATCCTCGAACTGTCAGAAGCGGATGGCAAAAGTAATGACCCCTTAGTATAAATATATTTGTATACAATAAAGGCAGTACTTTAACAGCTAGGATGTTAAAGTACTGCCTTTATTGGCGTTGTGCGCTTACAATTTATTCAAGCCAGCCGCACGTTTGGCGGCGGCTTCCGATACCCGGCGCATCAGCAGGGCAAGTCCTTCCCGGGCCTTAGGCGTCTGCGGCAGCAGCGAGCTCCAGTCCTCTTCCGGTTCAATGACATCAGGCATTGCCGGAAATGGCCGGGCAGAGATCTCATGAAACAGCGGCCCCGGCTGATGGAGCGAGCCCTCCGCAGCCGCCTCGGCCAGCCATTCTCCCGAGGACACCGCCGGACCTTTACGTTCCAGCCGGGCCAACTCGGAAGCAAGCGTTACAGGGGGAGGAGCCCCCTCTTCAATAACCCGCTCATTCTCCTGCTCCGCCCAGAGAGCAAACACCCCGGAGAGCAGTTCCTCCTTGGACAGGCCGCGCAGGGCAAAAGCCAGCAGCGGCTCCTTCGTTAGCTGCTGCTTCACCCGAAGCAGCAGCTCCCCGGCGGGCAGCAAGCCTGTGCCTTGTTCATTGGCCGCCTCTTCGAGTTCAGCATCAGCAGGCAGCACCTCAAGGGCAGCAAGCCCGCCTTCCAGGCTGCCCTGGAGCAGCTCATACAATTCACCCGGATGCGCAGAGAGCTGTAGCAGCACCTCATTCTTCCGGGCGGCCGTCCATTCCGGAATATGCAAAGTGAACACCGCGCGCTGCGCTTGTTCCTCTGCAACTGCACCGGGTTTGCCGTTCCGTCTGCCTACACCTTCCGCAGCGGCGGTTCCCAGGCTCCCGGTGGCTTTGATCTTTCCCGGCAGCACCTCCAGCTTCAACTCCAGCAGTTCAATCATGGATGTTCCCCTCTTTCTGCCATACAACTATCATTTACATCCAGTCCTGTCCTTGCAGTTCGATAAGCTCCTTCAGCTCATGGTTGGACATTTCGGTCAACCAATTCTCGCCGGAGCCGACAACCTGCTCGGACAGACTTTTTTTACGTTCAATCAGTTCATCGATCCGTTCCTCCAGCGTTCCCTGGCAGATCAGCTTATGCACCTGAACATTCTTGTGCTGTCCGATCCGGAATGCCCGGTCCGTAGCCTGGTTCTCAACTGCCGGGTTCCACCAGCGGTCGTAATGCAGCACATGATTGGCCCTGGTCAGATTGAGGCCTACGCCCCCGGCTTTGAGGGACAGGACGAAGAATGCAGGACCCTCCCCCTCCTGAAAAGCATGCACCATCTCGTCGCGTTCACGCTTCGGAATGCCGCCATGCAGGAAGAGCGGTGTCTCCCCGTACCTTCTGGCCAGCCGGCTGACGAGCAGCTCGCCCATCGCCACATACTGCGTGAAGATCAGCGCAGACTCCCCAAGCTCGGAGATGCTGTCCAGCACCTCGAACATCACATCCATTTTGCCGGAGGGCTCACTGCGCAGGCTCCGGCCGTCATCCTTGCGGAACAGCTGCGGATGATCACAGATCTGCTTCAGCTTGGTCAGGGAGGACAGCACCAGCCCCCGCCGGGCCATGCCCGACCGCTCACCGATTACGCCAAGCATCTCATCCACAACGCCCTGATACAGGGCTGCCTGCGTTTCTGTTAGCGGACAATACGACTTCAGCTCGATCTTCTCGGGAAGATCCTTCGAAATATCGGGATCACTCTTCAGGCGCCGCAGCAGGAATGGAGATACGAGACGGTGAAGCTCACGCAGCCGTTCCCCGCCTTCGCCAGATACATACCGCTGGCGGAAGGAATGATAGGTTCCGAGATACCCCGGATTCAAGAAATGAAAGATCGACCACAGCTCGCCTAGCCGGTTCTCTACCGGGGTACCGGTCATCGCAATCCGGTGCGGCGCGGTCAGCTTCATGACACTCTGCGCCTGTTTGGTGCGGTGGTTCTTAATATACTGCGCTTCATCCAGCACAACGGTTGACCAGCGCACCCCGGCCAGATCCTCACTGTCCCGGCCTGCCAGATGATACGTAGTCAGTACAATCTCATGGCTGGCGGCAAGCTCGGTGAATCCTTCTCCGCGTACCCGACGGCCGCCATGATGGATATGCACACTAAGCGAAGGTGCAAACCGCTGCAATTCCCGCTGCCAGTTCCCCAGCAGTGAGGTCGGGCAGAGGATAAGCACAGGCTCCCGCTTCTCTCCCGGCGGCGCATTCAGCGCACGGTCCAGCAGGCAGGTGATCACCTGCACGGTTTTGCCAAGCCCCATATCATCGGCCAGACAGACCCCGAAGCCAAGGCCGCTAAGCGCCGTAAGCCATTGATATCCCCGTTCCTGATAAGGCCGCAGGGTACCGTTCAGATCATCCGGCACCGGACGCATGGGCAGCCCGCGCAGCACATCGCCATGCATAAGAGAGGCCAGTAAACCGGAGGTCTCCATGCCCGTGACCGACATGCCCTTCCATAGCCGTTCTTCGCCATCCTCGGCTTCCAGGCGCATCCAGTCTGCTGCCGTCATCTCTCCGCTCTCGTTGCGCTTCATATATCTCAGGACCTGACGGACCTCCTTCGGGTCCACTTCGATCCATTCACCCCGGAAACGTACAAAAGGCACTCCGGCTTCCACCAGCGCATTCAGTTCGTCCTCGCTGATCTCCGAATCGCCCAGGGAAGCTTCGATGCGGAAGGAGATCAGCTCCTCCATGCCCAGCGCTGCTTGTACAGGCCCATCCACTCCGCCCGGCGGCGGCTGCATCTTCATTCTCATCCCGATCCGCCGCCGTCCTTCGCGGCTCCAGCGTGAAGGCATCTGCACCGTAATTCCCCGTTCACGCAGCTGCTGTACACTCTCCTTCAGGAAGAAATACAGCCGCTCCGGAAGCAGCTCCACCCCGCGCGGCGCCGGTTCGGCCAGCGCTCGCTGAATGTCCGGGGAGATCTTGGCTGCCCGCCCCAGCGCAGCAAGCAGCTGCTGCTGAATGTTGCGGTAGCGCTTGCCCCACAGCGTGAATTCCCGTTCCCGGCTGCTCCAGACCGCTTCGGCCGGAATCCAGAATTCACCTTCCTCCCGGCTCTCCGCCCAGAACGTCAGCCGCCACAGCTCACTGTCGGTTGCAGGCGGCTCCAGCCGCAGGCCCAGGCTGAGCTGTCCGCTGCGTGCTTCCTCCGTCTCGAAATGCGGCACCTCGTTGCCTGCCGTCTCACTCACGGCAGCCAGAAGCTCGGTCACTTCAGCCGGAGTCCCCTGAACAGGGATATCCCGGCTGCCGGTCAGCAGACTGTTCCACCACAGCTCAGTAAGCGGCGAGTAACCGCGGCGGTAGTTCGCTTTGAATGGACCCAGTGCGCTCTCGTTGGCCGCGACCACATTCTTGATCTCCGCTGTCATCACAGCCTGCAGGAACGAATAGAGCACATACCCGCCTGCTTCCTCCCGCGAGGACAGATCCCCCTCCTCGGCTACGTGAGTGCCGAGCGCAAGCACCGGCATGGAAGCCGCCATCTGCAGGAAGAATTCCTTATCCGCCTCTTCCCGGAAAGCCGGCGACCAGCATACCGCTGCCGCCTGCTCGCCGCCGCGGCGGCGTGAGCCCACCTTGCGCGGCGGCTGAGCGCCGGGGACAATCCCGCCCTTGCCCATCAGCTCCAGCGCAAACCGGGCCGCAGCCGACCAGTAGCGCAGTTCTCCGCCCGGCTCTATGCCCTGGGCGCGGCTTGCCTGCTCATCCCAGGCAAGGAGCAGCTCAAAAGCGTCCTTGGGCGACAGGGCCAGCCCTTCAAGGGTGCGCCCCGGCATTCCGCGCCGCGCCGTCTTCCCTTCCACGGCGGCGGCAGCAGGATACTTCACTTCCGCCAGCCGCAGCGCAGCACCCGCAAAAGGACGCCAGCCACTCCGAAATTCCAGCCGTTTAATCACGCGTGTCCACGCGTCCACCTTCGGCTCAGAAGTTTCACCCGAGAAGCAAAATAATACGTCCCCTAACCATATTGCATACAGATGCTTAATCATTGATGATCTCCATTCTTTTAAGCAAACAGAAAGAGCCAGTCCGTCCCAGCGGGAAGACTGTTTCCTTCTCTGCGAGAAATATATTATGAAGCTGTACTAGCAGCAGTAACTGTACAGCCATCCCATTGTGGTTATCACTGCAACTTTTTTCTTCATCCCTTCATCTTATACGAAAAAGTCTACATTTAAAAACTTTTCTGCACGTTTTCTGCAGAAAATCTGCAGATTCTTTTGCAAATCTCCCTCATCCGCAGTTCCGGCAGCATTCCGGAGAGGCCTCTCAGACCCAGTCGCAGCTGCTTGAAGTCCGTATTTATGACTAATTTTAAACAAGCACCCGTTCAATCAACGGTGGTCAGATCAAATAATTCAAAATGTTGTATGTATTACAACTCTTTGATCCCATAATAAGAAGGTTTCCGAAAGGAATGTTGTATTTTATGCAGAAATTTAAGTGCTCTTTTTCCAACTGTTGTTTATCAGCGGGCCCGTCATCAGCCAGCAGGTGGAGATAATCCACTTATTCCGGTCCTTTGCATCGTCCGTGTCCGACAGAACTGATTTTTTCCAGGCAACACAAAGAACCGTCCGCCCCCTCTTTGCAAGGCGAAGCCGGCTCTTTATAAACTAAAGGGGTTACTTGTTCGCTTGAATCCGCAGCTCCCCGCCGTCGGCAGCATCCGTTACCTGTACAATAATCGCACCTTTCCTGCCGTTATAAACCCAGCCCGCTTTGCCTTCCTCCAGCTGTTCCAGGGTGATCTCCTCAAGTCCGTCCACCGCCGCCACGGTGAAGAACGGATAACAGAGCGCAAACCGCAGCATCTCCCGGCGCGGCTTATAATCATGCACGCCATATCCCCATTGCAGCACCAGGGCACCTTCGGTACCTGTAGCCTGCACGGCAAGCTCTGTATATTCCCCTTTACGGTAACCGAAGCTGTGCCCGTCATCCTCATACAGCTTGAATGCCGCCGAGAATCCTTGGGCAGCTTCCGCTCCGTACAGATGGAAGGTGACCGTCTCTTCCGTGTCCTCCAGCGCATACTGCTTCAGCGGACCTTCGGCCGTGAAGCTGCCTGCCTTCACATACATCGGCATAATATGCAGCGGCGCAGCAGCAAGAATATGACGGCCGCCTTCGTGAATCTTCCCGTCCCAATAGTCAATCCAGCAGCCTTCGGGCAGGTAGACCGAGCGGTGATCTGTATCCGGGCGGTAGACAGGGGCAATCAGCACATTCTCGCCAAGCAGGAACTGATCGCACAGATTGGTCACATGCGGGTCACGCGGATATTCAAGGATAAGCGGACGGATCACAGGCAGCCCGCACATCTCCGCCTCATGAAACAGATTGTATAAATGCGGCATCCAGCGGTACCTCAGTCCGATGAATTCGCGCAGAATCCCCTCCACTTCTTCCCCGAAGGACCAGGGCTCCTGACGCAGCGTTCCGATGGAGGAATGATTGCGGCAGTATGGGAAAAAGACGCCCATTTGCGTCCAGCGCACCAGCAGCTGTGCAGACGTATGATGGGCGAATCCGCCGATATCCGGCCCCGAGAACGCCAGCCCCGACAGCCCCATATTCAGCACCATCGGCATCGCCATCGCCATATGCTCCCAGAAGCTGCGGTTATCCCCGGTCCAGACGGCGGCATACCGCTGAATGCCCGCATACCCGGCACGGGTCAGCACAAAAGGACGCTCGCCCCCCATATGCTCGGCCAGTCCCTCATACGTTGCTTTTGACATCATCATCCCGTACAGATTGTGGTATTCCTCATGGGTAACGGGCCTGCCGTTGTTGAAATGCATCACATCGAGATCCATCGTCTTGGTCTCATTGAAGACCGCCGGCTCGTTCATATCATTCCAGATCCCCTGGATGCCCAGGTCCGTGTAATACTTGTGCAGGTCGCCCCACCACTCGGCGGTCCGGCTGTCGCTGAAATCGGGGAATGCGCTGATCCCCGGCCAGACCTCGCCGAAGAAGATATCGCCCTCCAGACGGCGGCAGAAATGCTTCTCCAGCACACCTTGCTTATACACCTCGTATTTGGGGTCTTTTTTGACACCGGGATCCACAATGGGCACGATCCGCACACCCAGCTCCCCGAGTTCTGAGATCATTCTCTGCGGGTCCGGGAAGTTGACGGGGTCAAAGGTGAATACGCGGTACTCGTCCATATAATGGATATCGAGATAAATGACATCACACGGAATATGCTTCTCACGGAAGGTCCGGGCAAGCTGTAGCACCTCCTGCTGGTTCATATAGCTGTAGCGTGACTGATGGTAGCCGATCGCCCATTTAGGCGGAAGCGCAATCCGGCCGGTGAGCGAGGTGTATCTTTTGACAACATCCTTCATCTCGGGCCCGTTAATGAAATAAATGTCATATTCCCCCGTAGAGCAGCCAATAGTAAAAGCAACGCCATGCGAACGCATGTCGAAATCACTCCGCCCCGTATTGTCCAGAAATAATCCGTAGGTGAGATCGCCGTGCATGTGAATGAGCAGCGGAATAGACTCATAGAGCGCTTCAATCTCCGGCAGATGCGGGGCAAAAACATCGGTATTCCAGTTCGTATAACGCTCCCCGCGTTTATCGAGGAAGCTTGACTTCTCACCCAGTCCGTAAAAATGCGAATCCGGCTGCATATCATACTCCGCATGACTCGCACCGCGCGGGTTCCAGCTGGTCAGATTCTGCTGCATAATCACCGTGCCCGAGGTATTCTCCACACGGAGAAGAAACGATGTTTTCTCGATAATCAGCCGGATGGCACTTGTGGTGAAGATTAGCTGATCCTCTGTCTCATCCACAGGAAACAGATGCGGGATACAGCTCTCATTCATCACCGCCTCCGATGTGGTCAGGTCCGGAACCTCACCATGGAAGACTTTCATCCGGAACATATCATCGCTCAAAAAGATAAAGACAACCCCCGCGCATTCCCCCCGGCAGATATAAACATTCTCCGACCGTTCCCAGGAAACCACGCTTCCCGGAGTGTTCCAAGTCTCCTTCATTACGAGTGGTCCCATCTTCTCAGGGCGTATCGCCTCGCTGCTCTCCATGCCTTTTGTCCCCCTTCGGCTATTGCCTGCTTGATCTTCATCGTTCCCGTATTAGCTCTTCTTCTCTACATATTACCCCGAGCTTACGGAATGCTATCCGTTAAATTCATGACCTGTTGGTCATTTTTTTGCGGGAGATAGTCTTAATTGCTGTTAAAGCGGGTATATTCTATGTAGGCCAAGGATAGGCACATGCTAAATAACCTAATTTAGGGAGTGACAAGAATGAGAAGAAGCAATCCTTATAAGTGGTGGAATCTGCTGCTGTACCTCGGCATGATTGCCGTCAATACGCTGTCGGTGGCGCTGCCGCTTGGCGGGAACAGTACTGGAGAAATTTCAGACAGATATCATACTTACATTACACCGGCCGGCTACGCATTCTCCATCTGGTCTCTGATCTACCTGCTGCTCGCCGGGTTCATTATTTATCAGTTCCGCAGTGATACCGGAGGCAGAGATTCCGTGCAGCATATAGGCATCTGGTTCGTGCTCAGCTGTATATTTAATATGGGCTGGCTATTTCTCTGGCATTATTTGTACATTGAGCTGTCGCTGGTTGCCATGGTGCTTATGCTGGTTTCACTGATTGTAATCTACCGCCGTACCCGCAGCATCCCGGACCCTACCTCCGGCGAGAAATGGCTGGTTAGACTGCCCTTCAGCATTTATCTCGGCTGGATCTCTGTAGCTACCATCGTTAATGTCAGCATCGTGCTGGAGAAGAACAACTGGGACGGCTTCGGGCTAAGCGATTCACTCTGGGCTGTAATTATGCTCTGTGTAGGTGCAGTGCTGGCTGTTATTGTAAGCTTCCCTCACCGGGACAGCATTTATCCGCTCGTCTTCGTCTGGGCCTTCATTGCCATTGCTATTGAACAGAAGGATACAGATAATATTTTCTTCACCGGGCTGATTGCTGCAGGACTTCTGCTGCTCTACAGCATCTGGCTGCTGCTCACCCCGCCGCGTACCCGCAGCAGATATTGACGATATCGGTGAAAAGACATAAGGCTGCCCCGCTCCTGTATAGGGTCGGGACAGCCTTTATCATTGCCGGCTTACCGGCCGATTTCATTATTCCACACTAATCCGCAGCAAAAATCCCACGCACCTGCAAAGAGGTACATGGGATTCGGCCCGGCATTTCGGGTTCTATCTTCAGTAAGGCTTATTTTTTGCGTGCTACCGCTTCGATCTCAACAAGTGCATCCTTCGGCAGACGCGCCACTTCGACTGCGCTGCGGGCCGGATAAGGCTCAGTAAAGAAAGTGGCGTATACTTCATTAACAGCTGCGAAATCATTCATATCCTTCAGATATACCGTTGTTTTGACTACATGCTCCATGGATGCCCCGGCCTCTTCAAGAATGGCCTTCACATTGCTAAGCGACTGGCGCGCTTGCTCTTGCACATTGTCCGCCAGTGCTGCCGTTTCCGGGTCCATACCAAGCTGGCCGGAGGTGTACACCCAGTTGCCGGCGGTGATTGCCTGGCTGTACGGTCCGATGGCCCCCGGGGCTTTGCTCGTTGCTACCTGCTTTTTACTCATGTCTCGCTCCTCCTGCTTGTTGTACGCAGCCTGCGGGCCGTTATGTACATATCATTTTATGTTTCATTGTAAGTCCTGAGGTCTGTTTATTGCAAACCTGCTGAAGATCTAATGCTTGCCGATCACATGAATCACATCATTGGTATAAATATGCACGCCGCCTGTATCGGCAAGGGCAATATTCCTCATCGCCCGCGCCACCTTGGCAGCGGGGATTGCCCGGTACTTCGCAGCTTGGCCGACCATAGCGAAATCCAACCCCCTCATGATTACGGAAGCGACACGTTCTCCCAGCCTGAATTCCTCGCGTTCTCCCAGCAGCAGCGAAGGCCGGAACAGATGTAAGCCGTGGAATCCGGCAGCAATCAGCCCGTCCTCTGCCCGCCCCTTGGTCCGGCTGTAGAAGTTGCGCGATTTCGCGTTCGCTCCTATTGAGGACACTGCCAGGAACTGCTTCACACCATAGGCCTTGGCCAGAGCCGCAGCAGCAAGCGGATAGTCCAGATCCACCTTCTCGAATTGCTCCTGTGAACCTGCCTGCTTAATCGTAGTTCCCAGGCAGCAGAACACCGCGTATACTCCGGCGAACTGCTCCTTATATTGCTCCAGCTGTTCCCAATCGGTCTCAATCTGCTTGAGCCTCTTATGCTCCAATTGCAGCGGCCGGCGCACCAGTACGCGGACCTCGTCCCAATCCCCGTTCAGCAAATCCTCCGTCAGTGCCCTGCCTACCAGACCCGTGGCTCCCAATACTACCGCAATTCTTGTCACCGGGCTGCCTCCTTATTCAGAATATTCTTCTATTCATCCCGCAAAATACGCCGGCCCAGCAGCAGCGCCAACGTGATCATCAGCGTCCCTACCACAAGCTGCATTCCATACACCTGCGTCCATTCGGGCCAGTTCTTAATCCATTCGTAGATCCGGCCGCCCAGCAGCGGACCAAAAAATGCCGCGAGGCCGGTGAGCGCCGCATACATAGCCATATACATCGGCCGTTCCTTCTTCGGCGTATCCCCGATAATGAAATTGAAGGCCAGCTGGTTGAAGCCGCCTACGCCCATGCCAAATACAATATGCGCGGCAAACAGAACCGGTAGCATCGGCAGTACGGATAGCAGTCCCCACATCAGGGAGGAGAGCGCGATGATCGGCAGGGTCCAGAGCAGCAGCCTTTTGTTGCTGTATTTGGCGTTCAGGTTACCCCATACATAGAAGCTCCCCATCATGAAGATCGTCTGCGATACATTGAGCAGTGACAGCTTCTCATAATTGATATGAAGCAGCTGAAGCATCACATAGGAATACAGCGGCACGGTCAGATTCTGCAGCAGCAGCCATGCGGACAGGAACAGGGTGGACTTCATAAACAGCTTATCGTGAAGCGGTTTTTTGAGCATCGGCAGAAAATCTTTTTCTTCTGACTTCTCAAACGGCACATCCGGATAGAAGAAGAAAACAACAATATTCGAGATTGAGAAAATCCATACGACAATATACAGAATTAGAAACCCGTGTCCACCCGGATAACGGTCCAGAATAATGCCGCCCCCATACATTACCAGGCTTCCCAGTGCATTCAGAAACGTATTCCGGATGCCGAAATACCGGCCTCTGACCCGTGCCGGAACCAGGTCGCTGATGACAGAACTCCACAGCACACCGCCTGCCGTATTAGCAATGAATGCTATGGTATACATTACTATGAAAGCAGTAACCCAGTACTCTTGCGGAAAAATAAACGGCACAAGACCGGTGGATCCCCAGAGCAGTCTGTGCAGGCCGATAAAAGTCACCATAGCCCATTTGCGGCTTGGCAGCTTCTGGATCAGGAAGGCTACGCCAATCTGCGCTACGTTCACCAGTGTGGTAAGTGCCAGGACGAATCCGATCTGACTGGAGCTCGCCCCCAAATATAACAGAAAGCCTGTCAGGAACTGCCCCTGCAGCAGCACCTGAAATATTGTGGATGGTATCCCCTCAAAAGTAGCGATCTGCAGATTCTTGCGGTGTATCGAGGCCTTGCGTACTTCCTTGGAGCGGTTCCGCAGCGGCCGGTTTCTCATGATGTTCATGGGGTGATAACACTCCTTTGATGCGGCTTTTGCTTCATTCTACTCCGCATCAATCTCCTGTCAATACACCGAAATCACAAATAAAGTTGGAGCCCGGAATCTACCCATACTCTAAGGTTATAGCGGCAAATACAGGGAGAATAAGCTTCCCTGTCCCTCGCGGCTGTGCAGGGTAATGAACCCGCCAAGCAGTCTGGCCAGATCATTGCTGATCGACAAGCCAAGCCCCGTGCCGCCATACTTACGGCTGATATTTGAATCCGCCTGCTCGAACGCTTCAAAGATCAGATCATGCTTCTCCGGGGGAATGCCAATCCCGGTATCCTGCACCTCAAAGGCGACCCATTTCCGCGAGGAGAGCCCCTCTTGCCGTTCCACTACGCGGACATTCACCGATACACCGCCTGTCATAGTGAACTTGAAGGCATTTGAGAGCAGATTGCGGAGAATTTGCTGCACCCGCTGGGGATCCGTATAGATAACCCCCGGCATGTCTGCATCCAGTGAAATATCGAAGGCCAGCTGTTTCTGTTTGGCTACCACACTGAATTGCTGAAGAAGCAGATCAGGGATCTCACTGACATTGAAGTCTTCATTAATAATATCCAGTTTTCCGGCTTCTACCTTGGACAAGTCCAGAACATCATTAATAAGTGAGAGAAGATCTTCACCCGAGCGGTGAATAATCCCTCCATATTCTGACAGCTCTTCTACACTCAGTTCATCTTCGCTTTCTTCAATTAGCTGGGACAGGTTAATGATACTGTTAAGTGGTGTTCTCAGCTCATGGGACATATTGGCCAGGAACTCCGACTTGAACTGCGAGGCAAGCATCAGCTGCTTGGCCCTCTCCTCCAGCACGATTTTATTCTTATGAAGCTCCTCCGTCTGCTCTGACAAAAGCTCATTGGCTCTAACGATCTGTCCGGTGCGCATCAGATCCAGCTGGAAGTCGCGGATAATCAGCGCAAACAGCACACTGAGAGCAAAGCCCGCCGGGAACGTGACCGGCAGGATATCCGTTATGTATTCCTGCGCAGGGATGACCCCAAATACCGTAATATTCAGCGCATTCACAACATTTACCACCAGGACAGCAATTAGTCCCTTTTGGATCACAGAGGCAGAAGAACGCTGCATCCAGAGGCTCAGGCCGGCGCAGACGAAGCCCAGGATAGATAAATTCAGCACGCCTACCACAGCTGCTTCGGTAACACCGAAGGTCAACCGCGTAAGCCCGGTGCCGACTCCAATAATGATCAGGACCAGAGGCTGGGGGTATGCCAGCGTAGAAATAATAAGCGGCACAAACCGCAGGTCAAAGATCACATGCTCGTCCAGTCTATATCCGAAAATTGTACTTACCCAACCGGCGAAGATCGCAAGCAGGACCCAGCTCACTTTCTTCACAGGTTCTGAAGCATAGGTCACAGTATGTTTGTATATTAAGTTTGCCAGATAAGACAATGTAATCAGCAAAGCGGTATTTACAAAAAATATTTTTACATATTCCATAGCCTCACTCCTGCAGCAAAAAATGATATAACAACGATTATTATTTATACTATCATAGAGGAATGAAATCATGAAGCCACATTGCTATTGCATATGTATAGCCTGTCCGCAGAAGAAGAGCGCAAATCAGATACGATTTGCGCTCTTCTTCTGCGGTGTGAACCAGGGCATCCTTGCCTTCCAGCGCCTTTTGGGTACGGAGGCTCCGCCTTTGCCGCCAAGTTCTATAAAAGATGCCTCATTCAGATCAGCTTCGGCCGGTGTCCACATCTCTGCTTCCGGCAGTATATAGTACCGGGGGTGATAGGTGCTGATAGTATCTCCTTGCTGAGTCAGCACCCGGTTAGCATGAATCTCAATAATCCGGCCTGTAACGACCAGGGAATCATTCATACACATCCGCCTCTCCCTGCATTTGTGGTGATCTGATCTGAGGCCATATTCTTCGTTTATCTGCGGATCGACTGCTCCCAGTTGCGGTATTCCGCCTCTGCATCATCCTTGGAATGGCCGTAACGCTCCTGCAGCTTACCTACCAGTTTATCTTTTTCGCCGTCTATTACATCGAGGTCATCATCCGTCAGTTGGCCCCACTGCTTCTTGGCTTCACCTTTGATCTGCAACCATTTACCTTTCAGCACATTATTGTCCATTACAAACTCATCTCCTTAGCTGTCGGTTATTGTTGGCATAAGCTATGATTCTCAGTGAATTATTACCCGTCGGCCCTTTGTGTGAATCCAAAACTACGGGAAAAGCCCCATAATAGAACTGCAGCGCAAACCGCAAAGAAAGTCATAGTTTGTCACATAATAGTCTTTTAATAAGCTGTTCATATATTTTAAAATTTGATATACTTCAGAAGTAAAATTATTATCGTTTAAGTGATTATTTTCACATGAGTATTTCCCAGCTTGTGCTAGAATGCCATCGAACAAGAAACGAGATAATTAAATTTTTTCTTATTACCTGCCGATATATGTCGTATGCCTGCTACAAAAAGGGACCTTAGACCGATTCCAAAGTGACAAATGTCATTTATAAAGTGATTTTTATCACTTCCATTTACTATTAAAATGTTTTACATTTTAATATATATATTTTAAACTATTTTCTTTGGAGGTCATATCAAAATGAAAAAAGCTTCTGTAATCTTGTCGAGCGCTCTGGTACTTGGCACATTGCTAGCCGGTTGTGGCAACAACAATGCGGGCAATGCTGCTGCAACAAATGCACCTGCTGCGACTACTGCTCCTGCAACTGAAGCAACTACTGCTCCTGCTGCTGATGCCGGAACCGAAACAGGCAAATACCAGGACGGAACCTACTACGGAACAGTTGATGTCGATGCAGAGACTGGTTGGCAGACTTTTGTTCTGCTCACTGTAGAAGGCGGCAAAATCACCAAAGCTGACTGGAATGCTTTCAATACCAAAACAGCGGGTGATCTGAAGAAAAAAGTATCCGAAGACGGTAACTATGGTTTGGTAAAAATCGGCGGCGCTCAATCCGAATGGCACGAGCAAGCTGCCCTTACTGAAGCTTACCTGATTGAAAAACAAGATCCGGCAGCACTCGCTTTTGATGCTGAAGGACATACTGACGCTGTATCCGGCGTATCTGTACATGTTAGTGACTTCGTAGGCGCTGCTCAAGCTGCTCTTACTGCTGGTCCAGTACAAGTGGGTCCTTACAAAGACGGCGGTTACAAGGCTGAAGGCGAAATGGATGCTGAATCCGGCTGGAAATCCACTGTAGCTCTATCCGTTGCTGGCGGTAACGTTGTAGCTGTTAATTTCAGCGGCGTGAATGCTGCAGGCGATGATAAGAAACAATATTCGGTAGACGGCAAATACGGCATGAAAGCCGGCGGCGCTTCAGCTGAATGGCATGAAGAGATCGCACTTGCTGAGAAATACTTCCTTGAAAATAAAGGCGCAGCTCCTACCCTGGATGCTGAAGGCAAAACCGATGCAATTTCCGGCGTATCTATCCACGTTGGCGAATATTTCACACTGGCACAAAAAGCACTTGAAGGCGCGAAATAATTATTCGCTATCCTTTTGCAGCTAATCAGATGAATGAGGTGAGTTTCTCTTGAAGAAAATAGTCATTTTGGGCGGCGGCTACGGCGGCGTACTCACGGCTAAGAAACTGGCAAAGAAGTTTAAGAACGACAAAGATGTAGAAATCAAACTGATCGACCGAAATCCATACCACACTCTCTTGACTGAGCTGCATGAGGTTTCTGCGAATCGCGCACCTGAGGATTCGATCAAAATCGACTTGAAGAAAATCTTTGCCGGCCTGAAAGTGGATGTTGTTCTCGACGAAATCAGCAACATTGATTTCAAGAACAAGAAGCTGAAGTCCGACAAAGCTACCTATGCTTATGATTACCTGGTAATCGGCACAGGAAGCAAACCAACCTTCTTCGGAATTCCCGGAGCTGAAGAGAATACCTTCTCCTTCTGGTCTTATGACGATGCAGTTGCCCTGAAGCGTCAAATCCGCGACATGTACACCAAAGCTGCGAAGGAAAAGAATGCGGCAGTACGCCGTTCCATGCTGACCTTCGTAATCATCGGTGCCGGCTTCACTGGCGTCGAGCTGGTTGGTGAAATGGCTGAGCAACGTGAAGAACTGTGTAAGGAATTCTTCATTGATCCTTCCGAAGTAAGATTGATTGTAGCTGATATGGCTCCGAAGATTCTGCCTATCCTTCCAGAGAAGCTGATTCAGAAAGCCGAAGCCCGCCTGCGTAAGATGAACGTAGAAATTGTTACCGGCGCCAAAATCACCGAAGTAGGCACAGGTTCTGTAGCCCTCGGTGAGAAAAACATCGTGGATGCTCAGACCATCGTCTGGACTGCCGGTGTTGAAGGCTCCGAAATCGTTGGCAGTCTTGATGTTCAGCAGCAAGGCCGCAAACGTATCGTTACGAATGAACACCTTGAAAGTGTTGACCATAAGAACGTATACGTTGTAGGGGATAACATCTTCTTCATCCCTGAAGGCGAAGAACGTCCAGTTCCACAAATGGTTGAGAATGCTGAACAAGCTGCACCTATTATCGCAGGCAATATTACTGCCGATATCAAGGGCACGCCTAAAAAGGCTTACAAACCAGGATTCCATGGCACCATGGTTTCGATCGGCAGCCGCTACGGTGTAGCGAACGTTGGTCTTCCGGGCAAATTCTTCATGCTGACCGGCTTCATGGCTATGCTGTCCAAACATTTCATCAATATGTTCTACCTGTCCCAGGTTGTAGGTTTCAACAAAGTATGGACTTACATGATGCACGAGTTCTTCCACGTTGAGAACCGCAAGAGCTTTGTCGGCGGATACTTCTCCAAGCGCTCGCCGAACTTCTGGCTCGTTCCGCTCCGTATGCTTTTGGGTGGTATGTGGCTATATGAAGGTATAGAGAAGATCAGAAAAATCTGGGTTGATCCCAATAAGATTTTCCTGATTCCTGCAGCTCCTTATGCAGACGCTACTTCTGCAGCCAGCGTGGCTGTGGATGCCGTTAAAGACACCGTAGATGCCCAATCTGCAGCTTCCGCAGTATCCACTGCCAAAGAAGCAGTATCGGCTTTGCCGGTTCCAGGTTTCATCTACGATATTTCTAACTGGTTCATGGATCTTATGTTCTACAACCCGGACGGTTCTTACACCTTCCTGGCTAAATGGTTCCAAATCGGCATGGTTTGTGCCGAAATCGTCTTCGGTGTTATGCTTATCGTTGGTTTGTTCACAGCTATTTCTGCCCTGGCTACTATAGGTATGGCGGTTATGATCTGGACCACCAAGATGGCAGCTACAGAAATGCTCTGGTACGTTGCGGCAGCTATTGCCTGCATCGGCGGATCCGGCAGCGTGTTCGGCCTGGATTACTATGTTCTTCCTTGGCTCAAGAAGCAGTGGAAGAGAATCCCGCTCGTCCGGCGCTGGTATCTGTTTACCGACTGACGCTTTGGGTAAGTTTTTTCTGAGCACCGCTTAATTATAGCACCGACTTATGTGCATTCTATGTTGCTGCATGAATATGATGTTCTTAAGAGTAATGTGTCCCTTGGACACATTACTCTCCTTGTTTATCAAGGTGAAAGCCCATATCTGCATAAAAATGTACAGAATGGTTTTGTAGGGATAATCAGGGCTGTGGTTTCTTCCGGCAAAACCGACAAGAAGGAGAGAATCCTGTGAACAAAAAACTCATTGAAGATACATTCCGGATGCTTCAGGCTGAAATGTCAAAGGTCGCCGGAATTCAGTTGTATCTCTCTCCGGCAGAATGCGAGCAGTTGCTCTCGGTACTGGAACGCCATGATCTGGAATATGACCGCAAAGTCCATTTGCTAGGTATTTATACCATTCTTACCGTGGCTGCACAGCGCCATATGGAATGTGTCCCACATCATCCTGACCTGACCCGTAGCATTTTGGATGGAGATTACCTATACAGCTTTTACCTGCAGTTTGCAGTGAAATGCCGAGAGCTGGATCTGGTTGCATATTTGGCTCCCTCAATCAAAAAAATGCAAATTGGACGGTCAAATGGAGATTTCACGGAACAGGATCCGGCCCAGGGGTTTGATGAATTCCTCATTCAGGAGCGCAGACAGCGAAGCCGCACAAGCAAAGCCATTTGACAGGTGGGAACACAAAAGATGAAGCTGCACGAAGCTTTGCATATTGATCTGAATGAAATTAACCGCGAAATTAAGAATTTGGTGACCCGCGATAAGGATGTTCCCAAAAAGTCGCTGCTGGCGCAGAGTATTCTTGAACTGACCGGCTCTGGCGGCAAACGGCTACGTCCGCTGATGGTCATAGTCGGCAGCCGGTTCGGACGCACTCCGGCCGGACGCAGAACCCTGCAATTATCCGCAGCCGCTGAATTCATCCACGCCGCCTCATTGATTCATGATGATATTATTGACGACGCCGAACTGCGGCGGGGCGAGCCTGCGCTGCATACCAAGACCGGCATCTTATCTGCTGTGCATATCGGCAATTATATGTCCGCCCGCGTCATTGAGCTGCTAAGCAAGTACTCGGGTGATAAGAACCGTTACGTTCACGATCTGTCTTCTGTGGCCACTGCCCAGTTATGTCTGGGGGAATACCAGCAAATGGAGCATGCCTTTGATTACAATCTGACACTGGAGCAATACCTGGAGAAGTCCCGTAACAAAACAGCGCTGCTGATGGCTACCTGCCTGCGGGTAGGTGCACTATCCACAGAAAGCACCGAAGAAGTCTCCGATCTTCTCTATAATTTCGGCGAAGCGCTGGGCATGTCATTCCAGATTCAGGATGATATCCTAGACTTCACGCAATCTGCGGATGTGCTTGGCAAGCCCGCTGGCAGCGACCTGCGCCATGGCCAGGTTACCTTGCCTGTACTCTTCGCCCTGCAGGACCCTGAGCTTGCTCCTGTGATCCGCCGGATTGGCCCCTCTTCTTCTTCCGAAGAGATTGCGCATGTCTTGGAGCTGATCACAGCCAGCGACGCTCTGGCCCGCACAGAAGCTGTCAGCCAGGACTACCTGTCCCAGGCTGCAGCGATCGTGCAGCAGCTCTCCAGCTTCCCGGCGCATGCCGATCTGGAAATCCTGCTGCAGTATTTTGCTGGACGCGACCGGTGAACCGGAACTGTTGTCCGTGCAGCAGGATAACCTCTGAACACCGCATGAATTACTAAGTAAAACGGGCCCTTTAGGGCTCGTTTTTTTTGCTTTATGCCCCCCCCCCGCCTTTATCCCAGCGATTTTTTTGATAATCCTGCACAGAATACAACATTCCCCTCATAAACTCGGTCCTAAACCAAAATTGTTGTACAAACTGCAGCATTCCTTCTTCTCCAAGCCTCTTAACGGAACAATTGTTGTATTTCATACAACAATCCGTCCAAACACCCTACTATTGATGAATCAGAGTTGTAATACGTACGACATTATACTCGCACAGAGTTACTCAGGTACTTTATAGAGACCTAAACTATACAAGAACCCCATAGGTACGATTCATTCGTGTTTTTTGATGGATTCTACTGTACGCCGTGCAACAGAACTAGTTAAGTGGGGCGTTAATTTTACCGGTTTGATGTTGCTAATCAAGCGAACGCAGCAAAGCGAACGTGAGCGTGTTTAGCTTAGTGGCTTTTTTGGTTTGCTTTTGTGGGTTGTCCCTTGGGGGTTATTCTTGGGGGTTTCTCTTGGCGGTTTCTCTTGGGGGTGTCTCTTGAGGTTGTCCCTTGGGGGGGTGTCTTACGGAGGCAAAAAGAAAAGCGCGAAGCCAAGCTTGTCGCGCTCTTTGCTGCCCACCCTTGCTGGGTAGCTTGTTGTCTTTTTGAAGTTAATCTTGCCTGGGGAGAGGTTAGGACGGAACGGAGAGGAATTTTGGAACTGGAGAAGCGTCAGCGTTCGCCTTTAACTTCGGATTCCTACCGCAAACAGCGGTTCAAATCAGGGAATCCGAAGTTAATAGCGATCGGAGGTCCAAATATTCATCGCAGTGCAGCCTCCCAACCTCTACCGCGCTGCCGGCAGCCAGCCACCAGCCGCCAGCCGCGCCCCACGCATACTAGTTAACGTAAAAATAATCAATCAACGTACATAGCAATATCACCATACTGATCACCTGGTTCAAATTATAAGAAGCCACCTTCATCATCTTACGGTTTGAAGGCTTAATGATCTTGTGCTCTGTCATCAGCAGCAATGTAGCAATCCCGATGCCGACCAGATACATCCAGCCAAGATCACGCCAGAGGTACAGGAACAGCAGCAGCATAATCATAATGAAATGCAGCCCCTTGGAGATCCGCAGCGCGTTCTCCAGTCCGAAGAAGCTCGGAATGGACCATAAGCCATTTTTCCGGTCGAAATCGATGTCCTGGGTCCCGTAGATGATGTCAAAGCCGGCAATCCAGAGCATGACCACTGTTCCGATAACAAATGGAGTGAACGCAATATTGCCCGTTACTGCAAACCAGGCGCCGATAGGCGCTGAAGCAATAACGAAGCCCAGATACAGATGGCTCAGGAAGGTAAAGCGTTTCGTATACGAATAGGTCGAGATCAGCACAATGGCCACCGGGGACAGCAGCAGGCAGAGCAGATTGAGCATCCCGGAAGCGACAATAAACAGTGCATAGTTGATGATGATGAACAGGATAACTTCTTTCTCAGCGAGCAGACGCTGCGGCAGATGCCGGTGTGCGGTACGCGGATTATTGCCATCAAAGGTACGGTCCACCAGGCGGTTGAACGCATTGGCCCCGTTACGCGCGCCGATTAGAGCGATCAGCCCCCACAGCATCATATGGCCGGAAGGCCAGCCTCCCGCCGCCCATACCATCGAGATGATGGCAAAAGGCAGGGAGAATAGCGTATGGGAGAACATAACCAGCTCGCTGAACATTTTCAATTTAAGTGCCGTATGCTTAAAAGCATTAATGATAACCATAATGTTGTGCCTCTTTCTTCAATGAATCGCTTGCTTGACCAGGGACAGCACTTCATCCAAGGCAGCAAGCATAGCATCAATATTCTCTGCAGTGACAACCAGGGGCGGCTGGAAGGCGAGAACATTGCGGCCTATGCCGTTTTTGCCGATCAGATAGCCGCGGTCCTTCATTTCTTCGAGCACATTGTCCGTCCGCTCAGCAGCGTCTTCAGCTTCAGAGCCGGCAAGCTCGGCACCCAGCATGAATCCGGTTCCCCGCACATCGGTAATCAGCGCAGGATAGCGCTCCTGAAGCCGGAGCAAGCCCTTCTTCAAACGTCCACCCAGCTCAGCCGCACGCTCCGGCAGCCGCTCACCCTGGATATAATCCAGCACAGCAAGCGCCGTGGCCGCAGATACAGGGTTGCCCCCGAACGTCGAGGCCGAAGGCTTGTTCAGTGAAGCCGCAATCTCATCTGTAGTCGAAAATGCGGCGACAGGCACTCCGTTGCCCAGTGCCTTAGCCATGCTGATAATGTCCGGAACTACGCCGAAGTGCTCCATGGCAAACATAGCTCCTGTACGGCCATAGCCGGTCTGAATCTCATCGTCGATCAGCAAGATACCATACTGCTCCAGCAGCGCCTTCACCTCACGGAAATAAGACAGGGCAGGCATAATCATGCCGCCATTTCCCTGAATCGGTTCGACGATCATGGCGGCGATGGTATCGCCTTTCTCCGTGAGAACACGCTTCAGGCTCTGAATCGACCGCGCAGCGGCCTCTTTCAGCGTCATCTCCGGATGATACGGCCGCTCAATGAACGTCACATCTTCATCCAGGTAAGCGTCTGTCCGCCACATTTGCAGGCCGGTCACGCTCATTGTAAGATTGGTCCGGCCATGCAGGCCGGCTTCCAGGGCAATGAAGCCTTTGCGTCCGGTATGCATCCGGGCCAGAAGCAGCGCCCCTTCATTCGCTTCCGAGCCGCTGTTAACGAAGAAGGTCCGGCGCAGAGCGCCCGGCAGCAGACCCTCCAGACGCTCGGCCAAGTCTACATTCGGCTGAGTCAGATAGACGGTCGAGGTATGCTGCAGCTGCTGCAGCTGTGCTATTGTGCGGGAGGTAATCGCCGGATTGCAGTGGCCGCAGGCGACAACTGACACCCCGGCGAAGAAATCCGTATATTCTTTGCCGTTCTCATCATACACGTACTGCATGCTTCCGCGTACCAGTTGCGGTGCATCCCGGTAAAAATGTGCGGTGCACGGGTAGAAGTATTGCTTTCTTTTGGCGGCTACCGCATTTCTTCCAATGATGTTGCTCTGTTCCATGAAGGTTCCCTCACTTTCAGCTGCTGATGATCCAAGATGATGTCCATGATGTGGATAAGAAAATATGATTCAGGCTTACTATATTGTGAAAAAAATTACTTATGAATGCGCCGCTACCGTTATTATACTCGCCATTGTGTTATTTTAAAATTGAATTATTATTAATTAAATTGCAGTGAGCCTAGTGTGTAGCCCGCATATACTGGCTTCAGTCCGCCCAGCAGATCATCGCCCAGCTTTGCTCCATTCATCGCAGCCTGGTAAGCAGCAATAATCGTGCGGAGTTCATCCGTGCTGTAAGTAGCCCCTTCGATCCGGAAGCTCGCAATTCCAAGTCCGTTCATCTCATCCAGCATCGGCAGATAACACAGCTCTTTGGCGAACAGCAGGTGGCAGCGGCCATATTGGTCGCGGTAGACCGGGTTCTCACCCTTATCGGTTTTGAGCACCAGCACAGCATTGCTGACAAACTGGTTGTCTTCCTCACCAATCGGCTCCATCACTTCTGTATTCTCGAACAGATCATGCTCCATATACATCAGCGCCGGCGTTCCGTGAACCACAACCTCCAGCGGCAAATCGCTGCGGGAGACGAAGGAGGCAAAGTGCTCCAATGTCATTTCCGGTGAAACTGTAAGCTTCGTAAGGCCGAGTCCGGTATACAGTCCGGCAGACAGGTGGTTGTAAACATTCAGGTTGGCATCGCCAATCATCGGGTATCCGGTCCCGCGATAGCGGCGGATCGCTCCGAGGTTCGTAATCATCAAGCCGTCAATCGGCAGCTTCTCCCCGTTCAGCAAGTGGTCATATTGATCAAAATGCAGCTCCGTCATCATCCGCGGCATTCCGAGGTACAGCTTGGTCCGGCCTTTGATGGCTCCAAGCTCCTTAATATCCTGCTTCGTGAACGGACGGTCCGGCTCAAACACATCACCCGGTATATATAAGCTCTCTACACCCATCTCCAGCACGAGACGTGCCTGTTCCATATTGTTCACCCGCACAGCCAGCTCCGGCTTCGTCTGCCTACTGCGTTTGTCTTCGGCCAGCCGTTCGCGCAGCTGCATTACCCGCGCTTCGGACAGCTCACGTTCTGCAGTCGGTGTACTGAACACTTTGCCAGTGCTGTAGAACTTGCCTGTACCTTCATAACGGCGGTTGATATTCGCAAGTCCCGGTTTGCCAAAAGCATAGGCGGTCGAGAAGTCACGTTTGCGGTTCTTATACAGCTCTTTGGAATCCACCGTACGGTCAAAGCCCAGCGGATCATCGATATAGCGGTCAATTGCATCACCGTAGCTGTTCGCCAGGTTCACCATAAATTCCTGGTCGCGCATGCGGCCTTCAATTTTGAAGGAAGTAATGCCGGACTCAATCAGCTCCGGAAGATGCTCATACATGAACATATCCTTCACGGCCAGCGGGTATTCCGCAGGGAAGACATAGCCGTCACGTTTGATCCGGTAATCCCAGCGGCAAGGCTTCATGCATTTGCCCCGGTTGCTGCTCATCCCGAACACCTGGGAACTGAAATAGCAGTTCGCTCCATGCACGGAACACATATCGCCATGGATGAAATATTCCAGCTCTACACCGCTTCTGCTTCCCAGCAGCTTCGCTGTCTGCAGATCCATCTCACGGGAGGTAACGACCCGGCTGACGCCTAGCTCTTTCAGTGCGTGAATCATCTCCAGATTATGCACATTCATCATGACCGAAGCGTGAACCGGAACGGTAAGCTCCATCTCACGGATCAGCTCCAGCACAGCCATATCCTGAACGATCAGCGCATCCGGACGGGCTCCGTCAAGAAACCGCAGGTACTCTCGGGCTTCTTCCACATCTTCTTCGCTGAACAGATTGTTTACAGTGACGTATACTTTTTTATCCAGCTTGTGGGCGATCGACACCGCTTCAATTATTTCCTCGTGACTTAAGTTGTAGCCCTTGCGCATCATTCTCATATTCAGCACCGGACCGCCGAAGTACACGGCATCACACTTCGATACAATCACAGCCTTGAAGATCTCAAACGTTCCGGCAGGTGCCAATAATTCAATCTCTTTACCATTAAAATAACGTGCCATTCTTGTTTCCTCCTAAACTTCCTACAATAATGCTACTGCAATTCCCAAGACAACGAACATAGCAACAAACAGCGTATCAGCAGCGCCCCACCTGAGGCGGTGATACCGGCTGCGCGGCGCATCCATACGGAAGCCCCGGGCTTCCATGGAATACACCAGGTCCTGGGCACGCCGGAAAGCACTGGCGATGACCGGAACCAGAAGGGAGACGAGCATCCGCGCCTTCTCTTTCAAAGGGAGCTCCTTCAGATCCGCACCGCGCGAGGCCTGCGCCTTCAGAATAATCTGCGCTTCATCCAGGATCGTCGGGATAAAACGCAGCGCGATGCTGATCATCAGCGTAATCCGGTCCGGTGACAGACCGAGCTTCTTAAACGGAGCAAGCACACCTTCAAGGCCCTGGTTCAGCTTGCCGGGCGTTGTCGTAAAGGTCAGCAGTGCCGTGAAGGTCAGCAGGAAGAGCATGCGGATGACCGAGAATGCCCCCAGCCGCAGGCCTCCCTCATGCAGCGAGAAGGAGCCGAGCGACCACAGGACATCCCCTTCCTTCACGGACAGGGACTGCACAATGAAGATGAATACCATCAGATAACGCAAAGGCTTCGCAGCCTTAATGAAATATTTAAGCGGGATGCGGGTGGTTGCCATAACAATGATGGAGAACACAGCTATGAGCCCGATCTCCATCCACGAATTGGACAGCAGGATAATCACTACGTAGAGCAGCATGCCCGTAATTTTGGACCGGGCATCCAGCTTATGCACCCATGAGCCCGTATCAATGCTGCGTCCCAGCAGAAGGCGTTCATTCATGGCCATTCCCCTTTTCCACCATACCGCCGGTGTTCTTGTGCTCTTCGAGCAGGGCGGCGATCCGTTCCGCGAGGGCCTCTGCCGTAAGGAGCGGCTTCTCGCCGGCCAGGCCGAAGCGTTCAGCGACGGCCTGCCAGTACCGGAGCGACTGCGGAACCGTCAGTCCGCAGCGCTCCAGAATCGCCGGATCAGCGGCCAGCTCCTGGCCGCTGCCCTGGAAGGCGAGCCCGCCGTCCTTAAGCAGGGCCCAGCTGTCGGCATACGGCAGCAGCTCATCCATCCGGTGCGTCACGATAATGATCGTCCGGCCCTGCTCGCGGCACAGCCGCTCCAGCAGCGCGATCAGCTCAGCGCGGCTTACCGGGTCCAGCGTCGCTGTCGGCTCATCCAGCACGACAATGTCCGGGTCCATCGCCAGCACCGAGGCGATGGCGGCTTTGCGCATCTGTCCGCCGCTCAGGCGGAACGGATTGCGCTCCAGCAGGGCAAGGTCCAGGCCCATGTCCGTCATCGCTTTGCGTGCCCGCTCCTTGGCCTCCTCCAGACTCACGCCGAAGTTGAGCGGCCCGAAGCAGAGGTCCTTCTCCACCGTATCTTCGAACATCTGCTGCTCCGGGAATTGAAAGACCAGTCCGACCCGCCGGCGCAGCGGAAGCAGCTTCGGCGACTTCTCTCCTGCAGTGATGGTCACATCAAGCACCTGCACCGTACCATTTGTCGGTTTCAGAATCCCGTTGAACAGCTGGAGCAGTGTAGACTTACCGGAGCCCGTTGCCCCGGCAATCCCGGTCAGTGACCCCTGGGCAATATTCAGATTAATCCCATGCAGCGCCGTCTGCTTCCACATACTGCGGTCAGCATACGTGTAGCTTACTTGCTGAAGTTGTATGACCATAGTGTGTCTATAAGCTCCTTTTCGCTGGCGGGTACATCCACCTTAATCCCCCGGCTCTGCAGCTCACGGGCAAGACGCCAAGGGTAGGGTTCCCGCAAATGGCATTTCTCCAGCAGGTCTTCATTGCGGAACAGCTCCGCAGGCGGCACATCCGCCGCTATGCTTCCGCCATGCAGCGCAAGCACTCGGTCCGAAGCCAGGATCTCATCCGGATCATGTGTAATCAGCAGTATCGTGTACGCCCCTTCTGCCTGCATGTCCCGCAGAATGCCCATAAGCTCATCACGGCTGCCTTCATCCAACATAGAAGAGGCCTCGTCGAGGATGACGATGCCTGGCTTCATGGCGAGAATCGAAGCAAGCGCGACACGCTGCTTCTGTCCGCCCGACAGCTCTCCGGGATGCTTGGACAGCAGATGATCAATGCTCAGCTTCTCGGTATAGAGATCAAGCCGCTGCTTCATCTCTTCGTAGGGCAGACACAGGCCTTCCAGGCCGAAGAGGATATCTTCCTCTACCGTCTGTCCGATGAACTGGTTATCCGGATTCTGGAACACCATCCCGATGCATCGCCGGATGTCTCCAATCGTCTCTTCCTGCAGCGTATGTCCGCAGACAGTAATCTCCCCGGCACTCTTGGGCAGCAGTGCATTCAGAAGCTTGACGAGCGTAGATTTCCCGCAGCCGTTGGGTCCTACAATGCTTACCCATTGGCCCTGCGGGATAGACACGTTTATGTCATGGAGAATCGGATGCTCCGGATCATATCCGAACGAGACTCCCGCAAGCGTAATAACGGCCGGTTCCTCACCGGCCTCTGTATCTTTGTACGATTGATTCATGTTAGTCATCCTTCCGCAGCTAGTGGCCCGGTCCGTTCAGGAACTCTTCAAACAAGGATATTTTGGATAGCGAGTCTACGACATACCGCACGGCGAAGCCGACAGCAATCCCCGTCACAATCCCGGTAATCAGCAGAATCGGCAAGTAGTAGAAAATACTCGTTGAATTGAATACAAACGAGGCCGCAAGCAACTGGCCTGTATTATGAGCCAGGCCCCCTGCAATACTGATTCCGATGACACTGAACCTCTTGCCCCCCAGCTTGACCAGCGCGAACATGACCACAAAACTGAACAACGAGCCGAACAGGCTGAAGAGCAGACTGGACAGTGTGCCAAGCAGAAATGCAGTCAGCAGCGTCTTCAGAATGACGAGCACGAACACATCTCGTCCACGCAAAAAGTAAATACAGGTCAAAATCATAATATTGGCGAACCCCAGCTTGGCTCCGGGCATCAGCCCCATTCCCGCAAGCGGAATCTGAGCCTCGACAATACTCAGCACTACGGCAACGGCCGCGAAAATCGCAATAATGACCGTCCGTTTCAGCGCTGTAGCCGATTCACTACTGGACATAGGCATCTACTTCATCCTCCCCCGACCCGCTTGCAATTTCAACTAATACCCGGTGCGGAAGGCATACTATGGTCTGCTTGGGCAGCGTGATAAATCCAAAGCCGAGACATACCTGATCGGGACAATCCGCATCGTACATCTCAATCCCGTAATCATGCACCTTCAAAATGTTATAGCCCCGATCTGTGCGAATATCAATGGTTTGCTCTTCTTTGGTAAGCGTTACTGTTTTGAACAGCTTGCCGTCTACCGTTATATTGGCCGTAAGTTCCTTGCCCGGCCCACCTTTATCAGCATCATTTGAAAGCCATCTCGGCACAAGAAAAGCGAGCGCAGCAATCAAAACGATAGAAATCAGCAGCACATCTGCGCGTTTCATAGAAATCTCCCTTATTTTTTAATTAAAATCCAGACTTAATAATTATAACGGTCCGCCCGCAATCCTTCAATGAATGTAGTCGTTAATTGTCGCATTTCAATGGCAGTTCACAAAATAGGCACGCAAAGCAGAAGCGGAACCCTCCATAAACTGGATGGCATCCGCTTCTGCAAGAAATATAAGGATAACCGGAAGAACGCTGCATCCTTATCCTGTTTTGACGGTATAGCCTGTTTGAAGAGGTTCCGGCTTCCGCCCAAAGTAAGACAGAAACAAGCCGGCGAATTCCGGGTCCCATTGAGTACCCCTTCCCTGCTCTAGAATAGCCAGCGCCCGGTCGTGATCCATCCCTTTACGGTAAGGGCGGTTAGAAGTCATAGCATCATAGGCATCCGCCACAGCGATAATCCGGCCATGTAAAGGAATATTCGTACCGGCAAGTCCATCCGGATATCCTTTACCGTCATAACGTTCATGATGGGAACGGACGCCGCCCAGATAGGGTACCATCTTTTCGACCGGTTCAATCTGCCGCAGAATATTCTCTCCAAGCACAGGATGGCTCTTAATCTGGTCGAACTCCTCATCGGTCAGGGCTTCTTCCTTAAACAGGATGCTGTCTCTCACCCCAATCTTACCAATATCATGCAGCAAGGCCGTCTTACGCAGATCGTCCAACTGCTGCCCGGTTAGTCCAGCCAGCTGGCCGATAATCACAGAATATTCCGCGACACGCAGGGAATGCCCTGCTGTGTAAGGATCACGGGCATCCAGCGCCACTGCGAGTGTAGTGAAGTAGCTGTCGAGCAACTGCCGGTTCTGTTGCTCCCGGGCCTGCAGTCCCCGGACCATCATGTTAAATCCTGCTACAAGCTTGGAGAATTCATCAGAGTACTCATCCTGCATCTGCACCAGGTAGCCGTCCTTCACCTGATTCATCGCCTGATACAACTCATTAATAGGATGCTGCACACTGTTGGTCAGCAGCCATGCTGCAATGGAGGAGAAGAGGGTGCCGATCAGCAGCACCATACTTGCCCAAGCCCAGTAACTTTGAAGCCCCACCACAACTACAGGACCCTCCTGACCATTCAGGCGAATATGGGTAGCCATGATGAACAGGAACAGCGGAAAGGTGCCGATCAGCATGCAGCTCACCAGAAATTTGGGACGGATAGGTACGAATACATGACCTTCCAGAGAAAAGTCGACACCGTACTGCTCCAGCGCCCGGTTCCTGAATTCTTTGATCAGCGGAATAATGGCCGTACAGGTCAGAAAAAATTCAATCAGCGCATGCATACACGACACAAGAACAGCGCCGCACATAGCCAGAATCAGATAAAAATACGGGATAGTGATCCAGCCGTTGTAGATCATCCAGAAGGTCATCAGGACAGCCGGGAGGGACAAGCCCAGAAGGTGAGGCCCCATAATCCGCTGAACCGCGCGCTTCGGCAATTGATGTGTATGCAGATACGCCTCTTCCAGCATAGACAAATTAAGGTTCTCTTCATACAGCGCAGTGCGTATCGGTCTGATCTGATTGATAAAAACACCGATCTCCAGGACTACCATAATCACGAATGACAGGGCCAGCACAAGCAAGAGCCTGAAGTATTCAATGCTGCTAATCTTCAGCGAGGAGAGCAGAATCAAACTCCCTACCGCCAGCACCGCTACTGCTGAGCCGAATATGTAATTCCGGATCTGATTCCCCAAAAATCTTCTGTATAATCCCATCTGTCCCATCATCCGTCCCGGCCTCAGCCCAATATCGGCTTGCATTTCTATATATCACATGTTATAGTAATATAATATTTGTTTTCGTGTATGATTATCCCCATCAAGAAGATGTCAGGCCGATAAATTACTTGTCTTTATTATCGGCAGTTTGGACACAAAATCTTACGTTTTCTTGCAGTACTTTTCCTTTTTATGAGATTAAATTCGAACATAGCATTCCGATTCGCACTGGCGCGGCCACGGAGCCGCAAGGACAAAAGAGAGGTAGGGCTTTTGTCGTATTGGAAGGATTTCTCTCGCCACACGGCTGCTGGAAATAACAAGGAACAACGACACCCGTTTCGCTCACAAACGGCGGGGGATTCATATACCGATAAGACATGGCTGTGCTGCTTCCCTGACGCAGGGAAAGGCCCCATGTGTGGAACATAATAAGCGCCCGATACCCGCTATTTGCGGATATCGGGCGCGTCTACGTTCCGGGGACTTTTTTAGACCCAATCAGCCGCTGCCGGGCTGTGTACATAACGTTCCACGAAATCGCCTACCGTGCGGATATACTCCCTTTTATCCGTATCATAGGCAAGACCATGCCCCGCTCCATGCACCACCAACTTCTCCTTAGGACTCTTGCAGGCACCATACAGCTCATCCATCATCGCAAAAGGCACAAACTTATCCGCATCTCCATGGATAAACAGAATCGGCACCCGGGCTTTACGCACCTGTTCCAGCGCTGACGCTTCACCGAAATAATAGCCTGCCTTCATCCGCGTTACCAGGCTGGCAATCTGCACAAAGGGGAAGCCCGGCAGATGATACATCCGCCACAGCTGGTAAGTCAGTTGCGCTTTGACTGAGGTGTAGCCGCAATCAGCGACAACGGCTTTGACCTGCGGAGGAAGCTGTTCACCGGCGGTCATTAGCACTGTCGATCCGCCCATAGATACGCCATGCAGCACAATTTGCGCCTCTGGCCCGGTCTCCTGCAGAATAAATCCGATCCACTGCTGATAATCACGGCGCTCCGGCCAACCGAAGCCAATGTAGTCCCCTTCGCTTTTCCCGTGACCTCTGGCGTCGGGCAGCAGTACATTATATCCCAGGTTGTCATAATAGTTTTTGGCGGTTGCCCCCATATCCTTAGCCTTGCCGGAATAACCGTGGGCAATAATTACGGTACGGCCCGCAGCACGCTCTGAAGCCAGATAGTAGCCTCGCAGCTTCAGTCCATCATCCGAGACCAGCTCCACTTCCCGAAAGTTCTGCCGTGCTACCCATTCCGCCCCTTCCCCCCACGAAGCCCCGGCTACCGGCGGGTCCACCTTCAGATCCGGCGTCTTGCCCAGGAATTCTTTGGGTGCCCGCTTAATAGCCACTCCATAAAAGTACAATCCGGCATAAGCCAAAATCCCCGCGACAACAACCAGCACCACTAGCAGGTATATACTCCACATAACGTTCACCCTTTCAGTAATAACCATTTCTTTGAGGAAATGTGTATTCTTGCTTATGAATAATTTGAGCCTAGTATAGCATGGTATCCGTCCAACTAAAAACACCGCCGTCAGTCCGGCGCTGCCTGCTTCGCCCAAGTGGTAAGCTGCGATTAGAATGCGCCCCCGTATACAAAAAGGCTGCTTCCCGGAGAATCTCTCTCCGGCAGCAGCCCTCATCCAAACACAGTGGCTTAACAATAATTATTTGCGCTTGTTCACTCTGGCGGTTCTTCTAAGAAGCAGGCCCAGACCGGCAAGAGCAACACCCGCAATATAGTACGGCGCAGGACTTGATTCACCCGTCTGCGGCAGGGTTTGCTCTGCAGTCACACTGCCCAGAGGAATCTCGTCATCCGTAATGATTTCTTCAGGTGCCGGTCCTGCTACCGGTGAAGGTGCAGGTGCAGGAACCTCCACAACTGGCTGTGGCGCTGTTGTTGTCAGCATCGTCACAACCGGTGATGCTGCCGGCCCGAGAGGAACCGGGTCATCATTAATAGTAGTGTCGGTATCAGTCACAATAGTCCCAATCACTGTCGGAGCGGTTGATGTCGGAAATACGAAGCTTGGGACAAAAACACTCGTGCTGGTTGCTGTTGGTACCGCGGTCGGCGTTGCTGTCGGTGTTGCTGTTGGCGCTATTGTCGGCGTTGCTGTCGGTGTTGCCGTTGGCGCTGCTGTCGGTGTTGCCGTTGGCGCTGTTGTCGGCGTTGCTGTCGGTGTTGCCGTTGGCGCTGTTGTCGGCGTTGCTGTCGGTGTTGCCGTTGGCGCTGTTGTCGGCGTTGCTGTCGGTGTTGCCGTTGGCGCTGTTGTCGGCGTTGCTGTCGGTGTTGCCGTTGGCGCTGTTGTCGGTGTTGCAGTCGGCGTTGCCGTTGGCGCTGTTGTCGGTGTTGCAGTCGGCGTTGCCGTTGGCGCTGTTGTCGGTGTTGCAGTCGGTGTTGCCGTTGGCGCTGTTGTCGGCGTTGCCGTCGGTGTTGCCGTTGGCGCTGTTGTCGGCGTTGCCGTTGGCGTAGGCGTCGCTGCCGGTGTTGCCGTTGGCGTCGGCGTCACTGCAGGTGTTGCCGTTGGCGTCGGCGTCACTGCCGGTGTTGCTGTTGGCGTCGGCGTCACTGCAGGTGTTGCTGTTGGCGTCGGCGTCACTGCCGGTGTTGCCGTTGGCGTCGGCGTCACTGCAGGTGTTGCTGTTGGCGTCGGCGTCACTGCCGGTGTTGCTGTTGGCGTCGGCGTCACTGAAGGCGTCGAAGTCGGTGTCGGCGGATCTTGGCCTTTATACGGAATATGGTGGGATTCTCCCGATCCTGAGAGCGAAGCTCCGATCAGGTTCCCGTTGATTTGACCATTATTAAATTGAATAGAGGCATATGGAGCCAGCACAGATCCCAAAACTCCGATACCTTCGATTTGAAGACTGGTCGCTTGACTGAAGTTATATAACACTTTACTGTTCATAGCGTTATCCTTATTTCCGTTACCATTAATTCCCGTCCCCATATTCTTCATAGTTACTGAAGTGCCGGAGATATTTACTATAGCTGTTGAGCCATCTGGAATCTTAATTCTCAACTCATTTGCACTAGACAGCTTGCTGCCCTCTACAGTAAATATGTTAACATCCGAATTTGTACCTTCCAAAAAGAAATTACCGGAGTTGGCAGTGGTAACCCCATTAACAGGCTGAGAAGCAAGCTGCTGAGATTTCTCACGAAGTAAACTAAACTCGGCTGAAAAATCTACAACATTTATTTTTTGTTGTAAGCTTCCTGTCCCCCCGCGCGGGCCGCCGCTGCCGCTATAACTCCCCCCGTAGACTACATCACCCACGGTTTCTCCCTGGGAATAATACAGATTACCACCAGCGATGAGAGAGTATCCTTCCTTCGTTTCTTCACTAGTAAGACTATGTCCCACAGAGTAATTAACATTTAAATCCACGTTTCCGCCAGCAGCTAATCTGCCTTCAATATCACTATGCTTAACATCAACATCTCCCAAGATGAACACATTATACTTGGATGCATTGCCCGGCAAAGAGTTGCCCTCGGCTTTAACTGAGGTGCTCCCCAGTGAAATAATTCGGCCGCTTCCCACAATCAGAACTGCTATAAGTCCGAACACCGTAAGACGTTTGAATTTTTTTAATTGGAACATACAAGCTCACCTCACAGTTAATATAGATATAGGCCACATTTATATAACAAAAAAAGACCGCCGGAAAGAGGTTGCTCTCTTTACGGCAGTCGGACGATCGTTGCGCTCCATCGCGCTTTAGACTCCTGGACTTTGCGTCCCGTCCTTTCGAACGGTTTGCGTTTATACGTCAGTGAAAGATTAGGTTGTGAAATTATGTACTAAATCAAACTTTTATACTAATGTCTATGATATTCATTACTTTGGAACTAATTTTAGTTTATCCGCTATCAAGGCTGATTGTCAATGAAATCCTTTGAAACATCTGGTAATAGATTATATCTACCGATTCACTCCAAAGCACTGTTACAAAAGGTTTTTTTAATTGAAAACATAGCTTTCCCAGCTGAATCCTGATCCTCTCATCGCTCTCGATGGCACCGATAAGGATATTTTCAAACTATGTATAAAGAACTAATTTTAATTTTGAAATTTTAATATATACTCAAGGTCCCATGATCGTAAAGACGCAACTCTTTCTCCTTAGCACATTTGATTTTACGAGGAAATATAATATCAAATGTATATCCCATATAAAAAAGGCTGCTTTGTGGAGAACGTCTTCTCCCAAAGCAGCCTTTTCCCGATTTAGCGGTGATATCGCCAGCCTGTCGGAAAGGATCTTACGAATTGCATTTATTTACGTTTATCTGTTCTGGATCTTCTGCCGAGGAATATTCCCAATCCTGCAAGGGCTAGACCGACCAAGTAATAGGGAGCCGGACTGGACTCACCAGTCTTCGGGAGCGATGCATCCGCAGGTACATTGCCTAACGGAATCTCTTCATCAATGATTGTCACAATTGGCGTTGGACTTGGTGTTGCGCTTGGGCTTGGCGTTAGGGTTGGACTTGGTGTCACCACTAACGGCCGAGGTGTTACTGTTGTCACAGGGCCCAAAGGCAGCGGATCATCAATGATTATTGTATCTGGATTTACAATATAGCCGATTATTGGAGTCGGCGTTGGCACTACATTAATAAAGACGGGCGGTGCAGACGATGGTACTGGTGCCGGTGGTAATGTCGGTGTTGGTGTTGGTGTCGGCGTCGGTGTTGGTGTTGGTTCTGGTGTCGGCGTTGGCGCTGCCGTTGGCGTTGGTGTTGGTGTTGGTGTTGGTGTTGGTGTTGGTGTTGGTGTTGGTGTTGGTGTTGGTGTTGGTGTTGGTGTTGGTGTTGGTTCTACTGTCGGTGTTGGTGCCGCCGTTGGCGTTGGCGTTGGTGTTGGTGCTGCTGTTGGTGTCGGCGTTGGCGTTGGTTCTACTGTCGGTGTTGGTGCCGCCGTTGGCGTTGGTGTTGGTGCTGCCGTTGGTGTTGGCTCTGCCGTTGGCGTCGGTGTCGGTGCTGCTGTTGGCGTTGGTGTTGGTGCCGCCGTTGGCGTTGGTGTTGGTGTTGGTGTTGGTGTCGGTGTTGGCTCTGCCGTTGGCGTCGGTGTCGGTGCCGCCGTTGGCGTTGGTGTTGGCTCTGCCGTTGGTGTCGGTGTTGGCTCTGCCGTTGGCGTCGGTGTCGGTGCTGCTGTTGGCGTTGGTGTCGGTGCTGCTGTTGGCGTTGGTGTCGGTGCTGCCGTTGGCGTTGGTGTCGGTGCTGCTGTTGATGTTGGCGTTGGTTCTACTGTCGGTGTTGGTGCCGCCGTTGGCGTTGGTGTTGGTGCTGCCGTTGGTGTCGGTGTTGGCTCTGCCGTTGGCGTCGGTGTCGGTGCTGCTGTTGGCGTTGGTGTCGGTGCTGCTGTTGGTGTCGGCGTTGGTGCCGCCGTTGGCGTTGGTGTCGGTGGCGCTGTTGGCGTTGGTGTCGGTGCCGTTGTTGGCGTTGGTGTCGGTGCCGCCGTTGGCGTTGGTGTTGGCTCTGCCGTTGGTGTCGGTGTTGGCTCTGCCGTTGGCGTCGGTGTCGGTGCTGCTGTTGGCGTTGGTGTCGGTGCTGCTGTTGGCGTTGGTGTCGGTGCTGCTGTTGATGTTGGCGTTGGTTCTACTGTCGGTGTTGGTGCCGCCGTTGGCGTTGGTGTTGGTGCTGCCGTTGGTGTCGGTGTTGGCTCTGCCGTTGGCGTCGGTGTCGGTGCTGCTGTTGGCGTTGGTGTCGGTGCTGCTGTTGGCGTTGGTGTAGGTGCTGCCGTTGGCGTTGGTGCCGCTGTTGGCGTTGGTGTCGGTGCCGCTGTTGGCGTTGGTGTCGGTGCTGCCGTTGGCGTTGGTGCTGCTGTTGGCGTTGGTGTCGGTGCTGCTGTTGGTGTAGGCGTTGGTGCCGCCGTTGGCGTTGATGTTGGTGCAGCTGTTGGCGTTGGCGTTGGTGCTGCCGTTGGCGTTGGTGTTGGTGCTGCTGTTGGCGTTGGTGTCGGTGCAGCTGTTGGCGTTGGTGTCGGTGCAGCCGTTGGCGTTGGTGTCGGTGCAGCTGTTGGCGTTGGTGTCGGTGCTGCTGTTGGTGTCGGCGTTGGTGCCGCCGTTGGCGTTGGTGTTGGTGCTGCTGTTGGTGTCGGCGTTGGCGTCACCGTTGGTGTCGGTGTTGGTTTCACTGTCGGTGTTGGTTTCACTGTCGGTGTCGGTTTCACTGTCGGTGTTGGTTTCACTGTCGGTGTTGGCTTCACTGTCGGCGTTGGTTTCACCGTTGGTGTCGGTTTCACTGTCGGCGTTGGCGTCACCGTTGGTGTCGGTTTCACTGTCGGCGTTGGCGTCACAGTTGGTGTCGGTTTCACTGTCGGTGTCGGCTTCACTGTCGGTGTCGGCTTCACTGTCGGTGTTGGCTTCACTGTCGGCGTTGGTTTCACCGTTGGTGTCGGTTTCACTGTCGGCGTTGGCGTCACCGTTGGTGTCGGTTTCACTGTCGGCGTTGGCGTCACAGTTGGTGTCGGTTTCACTGTCGGTGTCGGCTTCACTGTCGGTGTCGGCTTCACTGTCGGCGTTGGTTTCACTGTCGGTGTTGGCGACGGAGTACACTTAGGTGTCGGCGTCGGCTTCACTGTTGGTGTCGGTTTCACTGTCGGTGTTGGTTTCACTGTCGGCGTTGGCGTCACTGTTGGTGTCGGCTTCACTGTCGGTGTCGGCTTCACTGTCGGCGTTGGTTTCACTGTCGGTGTTGGCGACGGAGTACACTTAGGTGTCGGCGTCGGTTTCACTGTCGGTGTTGGTTTCACTGTCGGCGTTGGCATCACTGTTGGTGTCGGTTTCACTGTCGGCGTTGGCGTCACTGTTGGTGTCGGTTTTACCGTCGGTGTCGGTTTCACTGTTGGTGTGGGAGTTGGCTTCACCGTCGGCGTTGCAGTCGGTTTCACTGTTGGTGTAGGGCTTGGTGTTACGGTTGGTGTTGGCGATGGGCTGGGGGTTGGTGTTGCGGTCGGCGTCGGACTTGGCGGCGGTCCATCTCCCTGGTATGTTCCTAGGTGCATTTCTACTCCGCCGGCAAAAGACTTGGCAATTAGCGTTCCGTATAGCTCTGCACCGGAATAATTGACATCCGCCTTAGGCGCCAGTATCGTCCCCAAAAAGGTGGTATACGCAATATTCACCTTGGTCGCTTCGTAGAAGTTGAACAACACTTGACCTGCTTTGCCGTTATTCATTGCGAAACTTGGTACATTGACCGTAGCTCCACTTATGTTAATAATTAACGTGGCATTCTGGGCAATGTTGAATTGAATATTGTTTGTATTCGCCAGCGTTGCCGCATCCAGGTGAACTACGTTGAAAAGATCCGGCGCACTTATTGTAAGTGTTCCATAATTATTATTGCCAATTTCTTTCGTAGCGGACAATGCCCCGTATGCTGCAGAACGCGAGATCAGATACTGCTTCTCAGCCGGGAAATCAATCGGGCTTCCCTGCTTCTTCGCGCCTATAATATTCACAATAGGCTCATTGGCTTCAATGGTGTCCCCATACACAACGTTTCCGTAGATTTCTCCGCTACCCGAATGTTTAAACTTCTTACCGGCAACGAGTACGTCTGTGGCTGAAGAATTCCTGTAGGCCCTGGCTACCCCGTAACCTCCAGAGAGAGTAATATTCCCTCCCGCTGCAAGACGGCCTTCAATTTGATCATTGTCTTGCGTGAAATCGTCAAAGATAAAAGCATTAAAATTCCCGGCAATCCCCAAGACCGGCGTTGGATTGTAAGGTACACCAGCTGTTGCCCTTACCTCCGTCCCCCAAGTGAAGGCGCTACTTACGGTCAGTACGCCCGCCAGAATACAGGCGGCCGCTTTTCGCAATTTTTTTCTCAATAATCTACACCTCCTATTCAACTATTCTATGAAATCGTCGCAAAACTATAACAAAAAAAAGACCGCCACGAAGGGTTAGCTTCACGGCGGCCGGACGACCATAGCCCGGACTTAAGGGGCATCAGATTCCTGACTTTGCGTCCCGCTCTTTCGAAACGGTTTGCGTTTGTACATGATTGATATGAAATTGGAAAAGCTTATGTAATACCCAACAGAAATCTGTGACATTTGTTACTTTAGAACTAACTTTAGTTTAGATGCCACTTGGCATATTGTCAATATATTTCCAATTCATTTCACAGCTATTTTTGTGATGAAAAAAATAAAAAACGCTTTATTCATAAGGCTTTATACAATTTATAAACATACCTTCCTGACGAAAAAGGTCGATAATCCCACTAATTCGCCGCAGTACTTTTTCCTTTTCACAGAGTTATTATCCTTAAATTTCAAATATCAAAATTTAGTATTTTAGTCCTACTTTTTCTCCCCGCCCCCCCCATCTTCGCTTAAACAAACCTCACATGGTGAACCTGAAGAAACGGGTGCCATCCTCCTTAAGGACACCACCCGTTTCCGGACATACAAGAGAGCTCTTATATAGTAAAAGCCTTATGAGATTCATCTGTTTTCACAGCAGTCTTTAATCGACATATCTAGGGAGTTTGTGTAGAGGGCTGGAAATCTGCACACGCAGAAATCCATTTTTAGAGCAGCTGAATCCAGCCAATCATTGATACCCAAAGCGGAACGCTAAGGAATAACCCAAACAATAAACCGCGGCGGAGATTTCCTTCATGACTCATTGCCATTCTCCTTTTAATCAGATTTATTTACAACTTTATTATTTCAATTTTAATATAAAATAATTTTCCCGATTTTATTGTGAATTATGTCACATTAACAGCCCTCTTTTTTTTAAATACCATTGATTTTTTTTGAACTTCGGGTTAAATTACGAATATACGTTCTCGTTGGAGGAGATGAGATTGATGCACAGAGCAGAGAGCCAGGACAATATGCTGGTGAAATCGTATATCTTGCTGCCGCTCATTTTATCCGCCTTTGAACGCGATGCTTCCATCCTATCCGCAGAGCTGCGCACACCCGATCCTTACCTTGAGGTTCTCCGGACAGCGGCGGGTGCAGCCATAGCCGACCTGCGGGATGTCCGCACCGAGATGAGAGCCCGTGGTCTGAAGGTCTATGCACAGCAGCAGCTGGAAGTTGGCATTGAAGCCAAATTTGTCTGCAGGGGTTATCATGAACGGATGCTGCTGCTGGATGATGTCATTACCGCCCAGTCTACTATCCGCATGCGCAGATATTTGGGTCTTGGCACTCCGGACTCAACCGCCTTGAGATGAACAGCAACTCTGGCTATGTTAATTCTCGGCGTTACTTCCCCCATAAAAAAGAGGCCCGCCATGATTGGCAAGACCTCAGGGTACCCTATTACATCCCTTACCTGAAAATAAGCTGATACCCAGATAAAGATTACATTAAAATCGTCCAATACCCAAGCGTACCGCAGATAACCACAGCCGCTACGGGATACAGGATCTTCCGGCTTACCTGATCCTTAAACACAATAAACAAACAAAGCATACAAAGCCATGCGATAAGAAGGCTGCCCATCTCTTATGCATACGCTCCTTCCCGGCATTTCTGCCCTGGCTCCTGCAGCATACCACCGCAGAGTCCGCTTTCCATATATATAAGAAGATTACCCGCTGAATATCCCTATGATACCCGCTGACAGCTGATAAGCATGAAATTTTTATTTATTTGGCCACAAATGGATTCACCACTCCTGCTCAAGAACGGGATATTCCCAGAAACCTAAGCGCCCTTTGGCAGGTATAGGATGAGCCAGCGCAACGACTTCCTCCAGCTTCCAGGCATACCGGCCTTCTGCATAATCGCCGAACACATATTCATTCCCGCCCGGCCAGTTCTGCTGTGCTTGCTGAGGCGTAACCCCGCAGCAACCAGCCAGCCGGCTGGTCGCAAGGATTACCCCGGAGGGCAGATTATCCGCCGTGTAGCCGTGCCGGGCAAGCACCGATTGATACGGCTCTGTCCTGCATATGGCCTTATCTACCTGCATACCGGCATGGATGGCTAATTCTCCCCGGTAAGCCGTCGGCCAGGAACGGGTCTCGATCTGTTTTTCACCCAGCTCAATTAAGGTTGCCCAAGGCTGGCGAATCGTCAGACACTTCATACAAGTGCCTCCTCTCATAAACAAAATAGGCTCTAGGAATAACATATAAATCGTTTAATAAGATTGATTTCATTTTAGTCCTGCATTCTGTATTAAGCATAAGCAAGCATCGGGCCGGTAGACGATCGGATGAATAAATAAAAAAACGCGACCCCCAAAACCCCGGAAAGCCGCGCCACTATTGAGTTCTTACGGATGCTGGTGAAGGGAATTGAACCCCCGGCCTACGCATTACGAGTGCGTTGCTCTACCCCTGAGCTACACCAGCTTAAAAGGATTGCCCCTGCCAAACAAAAAATATTATAACTCTTTCAGCAGAAAACGCAACCCTTTTTGACTATTACCTCTTCCTATCCCTGCATAAGCCCCAACCCGCGGAAATATTCCAGCGCCTGCTTAGCACTCTCCAGCGACGACACGGCATAAGCCTCTTGCTCTACTATATAATACAGAATTCCGCTTTCCTCTGCCTTGTCGAAGACGCTAGCGAAATCAACCTGCCCTTTCCCGAGGTCAGTCTCTTCATTATTTGCCCCGAAATCCTTAATGTGGACCAGCGGAACACGCCCGGCATAACGCGAGACATAGTCAATCGGCCGGGCCCCGCCCCTGTATACCCACCCCAGATCAAACTCGGCAAACATATGCTCAGCAGGAATCTGCCCCAGCCATATATCGATGACTGCTTTGCCGTCTACCTCCGCAAATTCATAATCATGGTTGTGATACCCGTACTGCAGGCCTGCTGCACGGACCATCGCGGAGGCCTTCTCCAAGAAGGGAATCACCGCCGTCACATCTTCCATCGAGGGGTTCTGCGGAAGCGGTGCCGAAGGGGTGATCATATATTGTAGTCCAAGTTCCTTCGCATATTCAATTTCTTTGGCTAACGCCCGTTCCATGTTATCCAGACTGCTGAAATCCAGGCCCACATGCGCCGAAGGCGCAGCAAGACCCAACCGGTCCAATGTACGGCGCAGTTCTCCTGCAGACACGCCGAAATAACCGGCGAATTCTACCGCCTGGTATCCCATCTCCGCCACTTTGCCCAGTGTACCCAGGAAATCGCGCTCTGTCTGGTCACGCAGTGTGTACATTTGAATTCCGATTTGCTGTGAGGCCTTTGCCATGAAAGATCCGCTCCTTATAGGTTGAATCTGATTACAACTACAGGTACTCCTTACTCTCCTTGCAGCTTACGTTCCACGGATTCCAGCTTGCTGCGGCTCGTAGAAGACTTGTCACGACGGTCATCAATTTTAAGCGAGGTAGATACTCTCTGTGCTCCTGAAGTAAAAGGCGACTCATGCAGCGCTTCTACTGCAGACAGAATCCGTGCAACCGGTCCTTCAATAATAGTCCCCATCGAAGTAAGCTCATAGGTAATCCCCTCCACGGTCTGCAGCACACGCTGCATATCGGCCACATAGCTGCTGAGACTGGTACTGCCAGTGCCAATCGGAATAACGGTCACTTCACCAATCGCCATTATGAAATCCCTCCTGCAAGTTTGATGAGTCTCCTCTTTCCTTACTCCTTAATTGTAACCCTTCAGCGCCCCTCCCACAAATAACCACAGACCCCCCTCTCTATTACTATCTCCCCCGTAAAATTACCAGGATTAGACGCACTCTATTTATGGAGTCTTTGTGGCATCTTTTGGGACAATTTATGACTCATTTAAGGCCATATCCACAGGAAAGTTGTGGATTACCTGTGGACTAACTGTGGATCATCTGTGAGTAAACCTGCGGAACCCGCTCCCCGCGCGGGATTGTAAAAAAACATTTACAAACACAATATATTGAGTTACGTTTATTAAACAACAACAAAATATAGTAGAAACAGGTGTTTCACTCTCTCAATCGAGAGGAGACTTAATAGGGAAACGCGGTGCAAAACCGCTGCGGTCCCGCCACTGTAACCGGATGTTCCAGCCGCCAGATGCCGCTGGAGCAGCATCCACCGGCAACAAGCCACTAAGGGGCTGCGAGGCCCCTCGGGAAGGCGCCGGAGGGCATACCGGAAGCCAGGAGACCTGCCTGTTTCTGTGGCACCATTCAGACTCCTGCGAGGAACAGGCGAGGTGCCCGCATGCGGCCTGCACGAGCAGAGTTAGCCTTTCCGTTAATCGGGCCAGAGGCTGCCGATACCTGAGGACGATAGAGTATCGTTCTCAGGTATCGGCTTCTGCGGAATGTACAAGAACGGGTTATACATAAGCATAGACAACAAGCCCTATACCCCTTTACGTATATTTCACAAAGACCACCGGCAAATTTCCGCTTCCGGATATTTGCATTACGCATTCGGGCATTTCCCGCCTTCCCGGCTGGAGATGTCTTTTTACTGATGTCTTGGAGCACATGCTTCACGCTTATGATACCGAGAGGAGAGAGCTATACAATGACGCTGCTGGAGAAACGATATAACGAAGGACAAGCTGTACAGGAGGTTCTTTTGGAAGAAGTTATTCATTTGGGACGGGATATTATCGACAGCCGGGATTTGGATCTGCTGCGCGAGAATGCCAACTTGAACGGGGAGAGCTTCTCCGGCAAGATGAGCAAATTCGGTAGTGAATATTCCAAGTGGTACGCACGCAATTTCACGATGCCGCCACAGCTCGTGCAGGCTATTGAAGATAATGTTGTATATGTACACGACCTGGATCAATATGCCATCGGAACAACCAACTGCATCTTCATCCCGTTTGAACGTCTGCTCCGCGAAGGCTTCAATACCGGCAACGGAAGCGTCCGCCCTCCGAATTCGATTATGACGGCTATGTCGCTGGTGGCGATTATTTTCCAGTCCCAGCAAAATGCCCAGTACGGCGGCGTATCCGCCAACAAGCTGGATTACGATCTCGCGCCTTATGTCACTAAATCCTTCGCCAAGCTGTTCCGCAAAGGAATGGAATATTTCGAGGAAGGTACCGCCGGAGAAGCGCTCGGCGAGGTTACTATGACCCGCAGCGATCTGGAAGAGAAGTATCCGCGTGCCTTCCGTTTCGCCCTGAAAGAGACAGAAATTGAAACGCTTCAAGCCGCGGAGAGTATGGTACATAACCTGAATACCATGTCCAGCCGCTCCGGCGGCCAGATTCCTTTTACCAGCATCAACTACGGAACCTGCACCTCTCCGGAAGGCCAGCTGGTGATCAGCTCCCTGTTAACTGCTACAATGAACGGGCTTGGCAGCGGAGAAACACCGGTGTTCCCGATTCAGATCTTCAAATGCAAACAGGGTGTCAACCAGCAGCCTGGTGATCCTAACTATGAGCTGTTCGTGAAAGCAGCAGAGTGCTCTGCACGCCGACTGTATCCGAACTTCGCCAATCTGGATGCTCCGCTGAATATGCAGTACTACGATCCAGCCAATCCGGATACTGAATTTGCCACCATGGGCTGCCGGACACGTGTTCTGGGTGACCGCTTCGGACGCAACCACTGCTCCGGCAAGGGCAATCTTTCATTCAACACGCTTAACCTCGTACGTTTGGGACTAGCCTACGGCACAGTAACCGGCCGTCGCCTTGCCGCTGACGAGGAAGGCTTCTTCGAAGATCTTAATCATTATATGGACGTTGCGCTGGATGGCCTGCTGCACCGGTTCCGCATTCAGGCTTCCCAGAAAGCCAAAGCCTCCGATTTCATGATGCGTGAAGGCGTCTGGGAAGGCGGCGAACAGCTTGCACCGGAAGACAGCGTAGGTGAACTGCTGAAGCACGGTAGCCTGTCCCTTGGGTTCATCGGTATGGCCGAGTGCATGAAGGCTATGTACGGCAAACACCATGGCGAAGATATGGAAGTCCACGCCAAGGCAGTGGCTATTGTCCGCCACATGCGCGAATACTGCGACCGCAAGAGCGAGCAGCTGAATCTGAACATTACTCTATTCGCCACGCCTGCCGAAGGTCTCTCCGGCAAATTCACCAAGATAGACCGCAAGGTTCTCGGTTCCATCCCGGGTGTAACGGACCGGGAATACTATACGAATTCATTCCACATTCCGGTCTATTACGACCTGAGCGCAGCCAAGAAGATTAGCCTGGAAGCTCCTTTCCATGAATATTGCAACGCCGGAGCGATCTCTTATGTAGAGCTGAACGGCAATGCCCGCAGCAACCCTGCAGCATTCGTCAAAATCATCAAATACGCGCTGGAGCAGGACATCAGCTATTTCAGCATCAACCACCCGATTGACCGCTGCTCCGGCTGCGGCCACGAAGGTGTGATCGGCACGAACTGCCCGTCCTGCGGCGCTCATGAAGATACAACACATATCCGCCGGCTGCGCCGGGTAACCGGATATCTGACCGGCGACTATCAGACCCGCTTCAATGCCGCCAAGCAAGCCGAAGTACGGGACCGCGTTAAGCATCTATGAACATCTGCGGATATTATCCGGAGTCGATCAATGAAGGCGAGGGATTGCGGGCGGTTCTCTTCTTCAGCGGATGCCGCCACCGCTGCCCCGGATGCTTCAACCCGAAGACCTGGAACTTCAATTACGGAGAGGTCTTTACTCCGGAGCGCAGGCGCGAGATTATCACCGAGATAGCAGATAATCCGCTGTTGGACGGCTTGACTCTGGCAGGCGGGGACCCTTTTTTCTCGGCAGAGGGTGCGGCGGACTTCATCCATGAGCTCCGCGCCGAGCTGCCGGGTTTCCCGGTCTGGATCTATACCGGTTATACGTACGAGGAGCTGACAGCTTCCCCCGGCTCGCCGGAATGGAATCTGCTGGCCCTGTGCCAGGTGGTTATTGACGGACGGTTTGTAGAGGAACTCAAAGACACTACTCTCCCTTACCGGGGAAGCAGCAACCAGCGGATTATAGATATCCCGGCAAGTCTTGCCGGAGATACGGTTATACTTTGGGAGCCTGCGCTAAGCTTTCAAAGGGGATAAGCTCCCCCAGGACAAATACCTTAGTATATTTAAAAAGGGTACTAAACTACCGCATTCCGGTGGTTTAGTACCCTTTTATATTTCTAAGCAGATTATATACTTGACGCTGCCCTGACAATGACATAGCCGCCTAGAGCTCCGCTTTACGCGCTGCCTTATGCGCTGTCTCATCCGCCAGCTCTTCCAGTACGCTGTTCAGCCGCAGCTTCAGCTCCTCGGCCAGTTCAACGACACCCTGGTCGTTGCGCACAGCCTGCGAGTCTACCGCATAGACTCCGCCAAGAATATGCCGGGCGCCCAGCACAGACAGCACCGGCTTCAGTGCATAGTCGATCGCGAGCAGATGGGCGAGGCTGCCGCCCATGAAGAGCGGCAGCACGATTTTGCCGGCCAGCCCTTTTTGCGGAACCAGGTCCAGGAAGGTCTTCAGCACTCCCGTATAAGAAGCTTTGTACACTGGACTGACGACGATTACCGCATCCGCTTCGGCCACCAGTCCATTCGCTTTGACGATGGCTTCGCTCTCAAACCTGGTGTGAATCAGATCCTCCGCCGGAAGCTCCGCTACATTAATCCGTTCCACTTCAAACCCGCGTTCCCGCAGATCCCCCTCCGCGTATTCGATCACCGCATTGATTCGGGAGACCAGGGATGGCGTTCCGTTAATTACCACAATTTTGGCCACTTCCGCACCTCTTCCGTCCGCTTTTATAAGATATGCCGGGCTGTTGTGCCGGACACAAATACTTTAAATTATTAATAATCCTAGCAGAGTACGAGGAATATTGTCAAACCTCCTTTGCACTTGCAACCCGGCCCTTCTCTGGTTATAATAAACGGCAAACCTATATCCCGACCAGGCCAATGACCGGCATCCAACCGCGAGGCGTCTGCGACCGGAGCAGCTTCCTGTTCCCTAAGTTTACCGGGTTTCGCCCGTTACCGCGAAGACCAAAGAGGGCCTTATTCCGCGCTTTACAGCTGTTTTACCGGAATGGGGTCAACCTGGGTGGCACCGCGAGCTGACGCTCCTCGTCCCATGGATGAGGGCGTTTTTTGCATTTTTTTAACACAAAAGGAGCGATAGCGGCATGCTGGACATGAACTGGATCAGGGAGAATGAGGACATTGTACGGAAGACGGCAGATTGGAAAAGACTAGCGTTCCCGCTTACGGAGCTGCTGGAATGGGATGACCGGCGGCGGGTTGCCCGCCGAGAAACCGAGCAGCGCCGGGCGGACCGGAACGCGCTGACCAAAGAGGTTGAGCGCCTGCTGCGCCAGGGCGACGCTGCAGGCGGAGAACAAGCCAAGGAGCAGGTGCGGGCAATCAACGCCCAGCTGACGGAGCTGGAGGCGGAGCTGGCCCTTGCAGAGCGCCGCTGCGGCGAGCTGCTGCTGCTCGCGCCGAACCCCATATCGGCGGATACGCCGATCGGGCCGGATGACAGCGCGAATGTGGAGCTGCGGCGGCATGGCGCGCCGCCGGTGTTCGGCTTCAGCGCGCGGGACCATGTCGAGCTCGGAGAGCTGCACGGCATCCTCGACATTCCGCGTGGTGTCAAAGCCGGCGGACCCCGCAGCTATGTGCTGAAGGGGGCCGGACTGCTCCTGCATCTGGCCGTACAGCGGCTGGCGCTGGATGTGCTGATGCAGCGCGGCTTCACCGTGATGGATGTGCCGGTAATCGTCCGGCCGGAAGCATTGGAGCGGACCGGGTTCTTCCCGGGCGGCATGGATCAGACCTATGAGCTGACGGGAGAAAAGCGCTGGCTCGCCGGTACCTCAGAGGTGTCGCTCGTCTCGCTGTTCAGCGATGAGACCCTGGAGCTTGAACAGCCGCTGCGGCTGGCCGGAATGTCGGCCTGCTTCCGCCGCGAGGTAGGCTCGGCAGGCCGCGATGTTCGCGGGCTGTACCGTGTGCACCAGTTCTCGAAGATCGAACAGGTGGTGATGTGCCGGAACGATCCCGGAGAGTCGGAGCAGATGCTGCAGGAGATTCTCGGCAATGCCGAGCATATTCTCCAGCTGCTGGAGCTGCCTTATCGGGTAGTGGCCGTGTGCAGCGGCGACATGGCGATGAAGACACATAAGCAATATGACATTGAGACCTGGATGCCCAGCAGGGAAGACTTCGGCGAGACCCACTCGGCCTCGAATCTGCTCGACTTCCAGGCCCGCCGCTCAGGTATCCGCTACCGCGATGAAGAAGGGCGGCTGCAGTACTGCCATACCCTGAACAACACGGCAGTAGCCACGCCGCGCATTCTGATTCCATTGCTCGAGAATCACCAGCAGGAAGATGGATCGGTCTATATTCCGCAGGCACTGCGGCCTTATATGGGCGGCAAGGATACTCTACTGTTATAGAAACAAGCGGAAACGGCTTTACCGTCCTTAATAAGGACGGTATCGTTTACGGCCAAGCCGTCCTTCAATGGGCAGCGAGGCCGTTTTTGTTATTCGTATACTTTACATTCTAGTAACATTAAGTTTACATAGTTTTCAGGAAATTCAGCTGTATTCCTCATATTTTTCCTTAAATATTAAAACATTTTAGGGATTTCTCCTATTAATTTATGCACTATTAACAAATTTTGACGAAAAATTGCTTTGGAAACCTATTATCTCTATTATATTTAAGTGGAAATGATATTTTTATGGGGAGGTATACTTACATGAAACTTTCTTCACAATGCAGGAGGCCGCTTAGTCTATTCCTGGCGGTTGCCTTGCTCTTAACCGGGATATTCCCGGGATTCTCATCCGGGGTCAGCACGGCTTCAGCAGAAGCAGTACCGTTTGATGTCGGCATCACCCAAGCCCCCTCAGTCACAGCATCCCCCGCCTCAAGTTCCAAAGTAGGCATAGGTTCCACCATTACCTTAAGCACTTCAGTAACAGCAAGCGTGTATTACAGCGTTTACACTAACGACAGCCCTACTGCAGAAGCAGAAAACGTATGGTATGAATCCCCTATTGTTGTCGGTTCAAACTATACCACCCTTACCATAAAAGCTTATTCTTTATTACCCGATTTGGAGAAAGGTCCAACAGCAACTTTTAAATACACTGTATCTGCTGTACTGGACAATCTGAAGATCAGCCAGATTCAAGGTGCTTCGCATACATCTCCATACCTTGACAGCCTGGTTACCAACGTCAAAGGTATTGTCACTTACATCAAGGATGCGAACAATTTCTATATCCAATCCGCAACCGCTGATATGGATAACGATATCAAAACTTCTGAAGCCATTCTTATCTACCAAAAAGGCGGTAGCAGTGCCGTTAAAGTGGGAGATGCTATTACCGTAGACGGAACTGTCAAGGAGTATGGATTCTCCGGACAACTGACGACTACGGAGATCGCCGCCAGCAAAACAACGGTTCTCAGCAACGGCAATCCGCTTCCGGCAGCAGCTCTGCTGGGTACAGGTGGACGTGTGGTACCGGCTAAGGTTATCGATGATGATAAGTTCGTCAAATTTGATCCGGACACGGATGCCATCGACTTCTACGAAAGTCTGGAAGGCATGCGTCTGGAGCTTACTAAACCAACCACTGTGGGTCCTGCTGTCTATTATGCTTCCAGCCGCACGTTCGAAATCCCTGTGGTTACAGTTAACGGAACAGCCAACACGACTGAAGTCACCTCTGCCGCGGGCGGCTTGGTGCTGACTGGTGCTGACTTCAATCCGCAGCGCCTAATCCTCTCCGTGAAATCTGCACCGGTGCTCACCACAGGCCAGCAGTTCACAAGCAATATTACCGGTATTATGAACTATGATTACGGCAAATTCCTGATTTCCACGGAAACGGGTACACTGCCGGATGTCTCACCTAGCAAACTGCAAAGGGAAGTGACTTCTCTCTCATCCGGGGAAGAGCACAAGCTGAACATCGCTTCCTTTAATATTGAGAACTTCTCTAAACTTAACGATCCCAAGAAGATCGAAAATGTAGCCAAGGATATCGTAAACAATCTCAAAACGCCGGACATTATCGGCCTGACCGAAGTGCAGGATAATAACGGTACGGGTAAGGGTATTACCGAGGCTAATGAGAGCTTCGAAGCACTGATTGCTGCCATTAAAGCCATCGACGGCGGTGCATCCGCTTATGCCTACACCGACATCGCTCCGGTTAACAATCAGGACGGCGGCGTTCCGGAAGGCAATATCCGTTCAGGCTTCCTGTACAATACGAACCGCGTTGCACTGAAATCAGGCACACCCGGTTCTGCCACTGAATCCGTCACCTACAGTTCAGCCTCCGGTCTTAGTGTAAATCCCGGACGCATCGATCCGACGAACGATGCCTTCATTGACTCGCGCAAGCCGGTGGCTGCCGAGTTTACATTCGAAGGCAACGATGTGATCGTGATCGCCAACCATTTCAATTCCAAGAGCAGCGACAATTACCTCTTCGGCTCTGTTCAGCCGCCAGTCTTCACAACGGAAGTCCAGCGGGCCAAGATCGCCAAGGTCGTCAACGGTTTCGTTGAGGATGTGCTCCAAGAGAATGCGGATGCCAATATCGTCGTACTCGGCGATTTGAATGACTTCCAGTTCTCCAATACGCTGAATATTCTCAAAGGCAGCGCCCTTACGAATCTCGTAAATACCCTGCCGCTGAACGAACGGTATTCCTACGTATTCCAAGGCAATTCACAGACGCTGGATCATATCCTCGTCAACAATAGACTGTCATCGGACACTACACTCGACATCGTGCATATCAACTCGGACTTTGCCGATCCAGGAGATTATCCTCCAGGCACTGAATTCCCGGCCGATATCCGGGTCAGCGATCATGATCCGCTGCTCGCACAAATTGACTTCGGTACTACAGATTTCAATCTGCGGGTACTGCATACCAATGATACTCACGGTCATTTAGAGAATGTGGCGAAGCGCACTTCAGCTACCAGCAGCGAACGGACAGGCAACACCGTACTGCTGGATGCAGGAGACGTCTTCTCCGGAACCTTATATTTCAATCAGTTCAAGGGCCAGGCAGATATCAAGTTCATGAATAACATCGGCTATGATGTGATGACCTTCGGTAACCATGAATTCGATATGAACAAGGAACAACCGGAAGTGCTGAAGAATTTCGTAACGGCCGCCCAGTTCCCGTTTGCCAGCTCCAATATCGACTTCACCACGAATAACAGTGAGCTTGCGGATCTCTATCATGAGATGACCGGAATACTTGAAACTGATGAGGCCCAGAGTACGGCCAAGGACGGAAACATCTATCCTTCGGTCATCAAGGATGTTTACGGCGAAAAGATTGGTATCTTCGGCCTGACTACCGAGGACACGGTCGGATTATCTTCGCCAGGTGATAAAATCATTTTCAAGAATCATATAGAAAGTGCAAAGAAGACAGTTGAGGCCCTGGAGGCGCAAGGAATCAACAAGATTATCGCGGTTACCCATCTGGGTTACACCGTTGATCAGGAACTGGCCAAGGCCGTTCCGGGTATTGATATCATCGTCGGCGGACACTCGCATACGAAGGTGGATAATCCTCCAACACCAATCGTCAATGTAGGCACCGGCAAGAATGTACTGATTGTGCAGACCGGTGAGTACAGTCAGTTCCTCGGTGAGCTTGACGTCACCTTCGACAAAGACGGTGAAATCAAGACTTACAAAGGCAAATTGCTGGACGTTAACCTGTTCGGCGAGGATCCTGCAGCCAAAAACCTCCTTGCTCCATACGATGCCGAATTGGCGACTGTCCGGAGTACGGTTGTAGGCTACACCAATGTCGATCTCTATACGTACCGCATGATCAATGGCAAATCGACACGTGTTGTACGCAGTGAAGAAACACCCATCGGGAATATGATTGCCGACAGCATCGCGGAGAAAGTCACAGAACTCCTGCCGAGCTTCGTATCTCCCAGCGATCGCGCCTCCATCAAGGGTGTTGTTGCTATCCAGAACGGCGGCGGCATACGTGAGGCTATCAATGTTGGTGACATTACAATGGGCGAAGTGCTGACTACACTGCCTTTCGGTAACGGTCTTGCCGCACTTAAAGTGACAGGTGCCGAAATCATCTCCTCACTGGAGAATGCAGTCAGCGGTATCAGCTCCGACCAGGGCCGGTTCGCACACGTCTCCGGTATGAGATACACCTATGATTCGACCAAAAAGCCGGAGATTGTAGATTCATTAACCAACAAAGTAACTCAGGCTGGCGAAAGAATTGTTTCCGTTGATATCAAGCAGGCGGACGGTTCCTACTTGCCTGTTGATCCGGCAGCCTACTACATCCTGTCCACGAACTCATTCATGGCAGGAGGCGGCGACTTCTACCGTGCGCTGGCTTCAGCTAAGGCAGACGGACGGTATTATGAGCTGGGTCTACCAGACTTTGAAGTTCTGTTAGCCTACCTGAAGAGTCATAATCCGGTGACTTCCAGCATTGAAGGACGCATCACAGACCTGAAAGGTGCGGCACCGACTCCTACACCAACACCGGCACCGACTGCAGGTTCAGGTGGAGGTCCGGGAACAACGGTCCCAACTGCAACACCATCACCTAGTCCAACAGCTACTGCCACAGCAGCAGTGCCGCCGCAGGTAACAACGATTACCGCAGCTGACCTGACTGCACAGCTCGCAGCCCTGCCTGCCGGCACCAGTGAGCTGATCATCCCGCTTACGGCTTCAGCAGGCGGTGCTCAAGTTGTGCTGCCGGGCAGTGTGCTGGTTCAGCAGGCTGCTGCTAAACCAAATACAGTGCTGACTTTCACCTCTACTGGCGGAGCATCCTATTCGCTGCCGCTGAGCCTTATTAACGGAACGGCACTGGCTGCCCAGCTTGGTACCAGTGACTTTACGGTTACAGTCTCTCTGCTCCAGGCGGATACCGCCACACTCGGCAGTCTGAATAAGGCTATCGCGGCACTGGCTGGCTCCGTTACCCTAGCCGCACCGGTCATTGAATTCACGGTTACCGCTGAAGCCGGCAATACAAGTGTGCCGCTGAACAGCTTCGGCAGCACCTACGTGAAGCGGACTATTACTGCAACGGGAGCGTTGAGTTCTCAAGGGGCAACAGCCGTATCCTATGACCCGGCTACCGGCAAGCTGTCCTTCGTACCTTCGATCTTCGCCGGCATCTCAGGCGGAAATACTGAAGTGACGATCAAACGCAACAGCAACAGCTACTATACGGTTGTGAAGTCCACCAAGACCTTCGGTGATACTACAGGGCACTGGGCGCAATCATCCATTGAGCTGCTGGCTTCCAAGCTGATTATTACCGGCACCAGCAGTACCGCCTTCTCGCCATCGCTGTCTATCACGCGGGCAGAATTCGCGGCACTGATTACCCGCTCTCTCGGACTCGCATCCGCAAGCGGAGGAGCCACCTTCAGTGATGTCAGCACAGGCGCATGGTATGCTGATGCCGTACAGACAGCAGCCGCAGCAGGTCTGATTACCGGATATACGGACGGCAGCTTCAAGCCGGGCAATCCAATCAGCCGCCAGGAAATGGCTGCGGTCCTGTCCAAAGCCATCAAGTACACCGGCAAATCCCTGACTTCCGATCCGGCAGTGCTGGCTAAATTCAGTGATGCCGCAGGCATCCCGGACTGGTCCAGAGCAGCAGTAGCAGAAATAGCTGCCGCAGGCATCATTCAGGGGACACCTGACGGCACGTTCGCTCCGGCGAAGCTGGCTACCCGTGCGGAAGCCGCTACGATGCTGGAGAAGACTTTGAAATCACTTCAATTCATTAACTGACCAGACTCAAAGTTATACAGTGAAAAGGCGGTACCCGCGGTGCATGATGCGCTGCGGGTACCGCCTTTTTCTATACAGGTATGATTACTTCGCCAGCGATGGCACCGGCGCTGATACCGGCACCTGTACCTCCACCTCAAATTCAGGGATATACTCCTTCTCCTGGTTACCCTCCGGGTCTATGGACAATATCCGGAAGGGCTTTACCGTGATATGGTCCGTCTTATTCTGGAGCGGTTCGAATAGTGCAGCAGCGATCAGCACATTGCCTCCTGTGGCATTCCAGCCAGTAGACCCGTTGATCTCCCGCAATACATGGCCCTGATCATCCACAAGATCATAGCCCAAGAAATCCTTATGATTGACAGGCTGACCTGCAGGCCGTTCAAGACGGGTGGTGATCCTCGTTGTAATCGGAGTAAGCTCAACGGTGTCCAGCGTGAAAATCATACCGGAGCTCCGGCGGTTTAACGGCTCCGCAATGATGCTGTGGTAGGTCTTCTTTTGCACCGGCAGCTTAATTACAAAAGGCTCCTGTATCCCCTGTACATCTACGGTAAGCGTAAGCTCAAAATCATCCGGGAAAGCCCGCCCCCCCTGATTCTGCAAATCCGTGAATTGGATGATCCTTGAATCCGCATCCTTCCCAAGAAGGATATACGGGCCAAACGAACCCCCGCCGCTGCTGCCAAGCGGACCATAGGTATTGATATCCTCACCGTTGACCGACAGCTTAATATCTGTCATGAGATCACTAACATCCCCCTGCCGGAACTCCAACACATCTGTTTGGCGCTCGATCCCAAGCGATACGCGAATTCCATCGTACAGCACTTCAGGTACAGTAAGCGTTAGTCCATCGTGGGTATCGCTCAGCTCCGGTACTGCCGCCAACCCCTGCTGGTCCGCATTCCGCAGCCCCAGATCCCCGGCCAGCCTGAAGATCGACTCCATCCCCGGAATCTGCTTAATGGACGCGGCCAGCGTCGGGGAGATAAATTCTGTCCCCGTGGGCAGCAGAAACAGCAGCAGCACCGCAGCTACTATGGCTGTACCTCTTCGAAGTACACTGCCTCGTCTTCTGCTCACTCCGACTGATTCTGTCCCCGTTCCCCGCTGCTGCCCGTTCTTGTACCGGTTCATTATGCGTTCCTCCAGATCTACCTGGACCGGTGTATCACGGACCATCCGTCTGATCTGCTCCAGTTCTTCTTCCTCCCTGTTAGCGTGGTTCATGAGCGATCATCCCTCCACTGTTTTGACGGCGTCCGAGTTTTTTGCGCAGCCGTTCATATTTTTTGCGGACCGCCCCGGGGTTCAAGTCCATAATCGTTCCGATTTCCTCAAAGCTATGCTCCTCCAGTGCCCTCAGCAGCAGAATTTGCCGTTCTTCCATACTCAGCTTCTCCAGCAGTTCATGAACAACCTCCGTATATCGTGAACCTTCGGCACACTCCACCTGCTGTTGGTGGCTCCTGTAGATGGAGAGCAGCCTGAAGCCCTTGTTCCTCTGTTTAATCCGGTCCAGGCAATGGTTGCGTGCAATGGTGTACAGCCAGGCGGAGAAAGAGACCTTTGCCGAGTACTGCCCCACCCGCTCCAAGGCTCTTATAAAAATCTCCTGAGCCGCATCCTCCGCCTCTTCCCGGTTACCCAGCAGGTAATAGCAGTACAGGTAGATCGGCCGCTGAAAATGTCTGATGATCCAAGTGAAGGCCTGTATATCTCCCAGCTGAACCTTCTCAACCCTTTGCTCCACGGTCAGTTCTGCCGCCTGCTCCTGCTCTGCATCTCTATTCGTCCGGCAGATTTCCGTTTCATCCACAGCTCCCCCTCCTCTCTGCCTGTATAACTGTCAAAATCCTGATTTTGTGACACGCGCTCTAAAAAATCCTGGAGGCTCGTGAAGTCAGCCCTTGCAAACACAAATATGTTCGTTTATTATAAAACAATAAGTTTGTTCTATATTCATAGAACTAAATCGAAAATAGTTATTACCTGTTCATTATACCGCTGCCGTAATATCACTTCTCCAGAAAGCAGGTACCCCCTATGGATTACAAAGTAACGGTCGATTTCGCGCCAGTCTATGAGTGCATCTCCAGCTTGAATGCTTTTATCGGGAAGCAGAATCACAATGCTATGGACGCTGGAATCTCCTGGATTCGCGAGGTGCAGACCCGGTTCGCCCCTGTAATGCTCCAGAAAATGAAAGCAGTACTGAAGCTCACCGATAACTTCAGTCTGTCTCCTTACATATGGAGCTGTCCGGAGGAAGAACGCACAGTCAAGAGGTTCCTGGACTGGTTCGAAGCTCTCTCCCCGGGTGAGCTGTATGAGATTGCCGGCCGCTTCGGGCAGACCGTCCCCTCTAACCTGGCCGAGCTGCGAGGCTCTGCCGCTGAGGTCATCAGAGCTTGGGATACAGGGTATTTCAGCAGCATTGATCCGGCCATTATGGAAGGGCTGCAGCAGGAGGCTGCGGCAAGGGCGGCGCTGCTGAACGGCACGAATGATATGGAGGTGTACGAGACGGCCACAGCAGGCATGCGGCTATACCCTTCAGAAACCCTGAAGCAGGTCATTATTACCCCGCAATATCATGCCCGGCCTCTCGTAACCTCCACACTTTTTGATGAATTTATGTTCACCAGCTATTCCTGTGATATTCTTCCTCCGGAAAAAGGCCGGCCTGCGCCGGCACTGCTGCGGCTTACCCGGGCGCTGTCGGATGAGACGCGGCTCTATATTCTCCGCCTGCTGACAGGCAGACAGCTGAATTTCACTGAGATTGTGAAGGAGGTTGGCCTGTCCAAAAGCACGATCCACTACCATCTGATCGCACTGCGGGCGGCGGGTCTGGTCATTGTTCATACTACCAGCAAAAGCACGTCCTACAGCCTGCGCCTTGAGGCTTTGAACGGCCTGCCCGGACGAATCGGGGAATATCTGGAGGGGTGAGTTCTATGCAGAAACGCAGCTATTACGGGTTATTATCCACGATTTCCTTGAGTGCCTTCGGCGATGCCTTTGGACTGCTGGCAATGGAATGGCTTGTCTATGAGCTGACTGGCTCCAAGCTGGCTATGGGTGCACTTGCCCTCAGCTCCATGATTCCGGAACAGGCACTCCGCCTGCTCGGCTCACCCTTGTCTGACCGGCTGCCCCGCGTCCGGTTCATGGCCTGCCTCGCCTCTCTGCGCTTGCTGGCCCTCCTGCTGCCGCTGGGCATGGGGCTGGCCGGCCATCTGCAGCTGTGGCATTTGTTCGCTGCCGCCAGTCTCAGCGGAGCCTGCTCCGCCTTGTTCATGCCAACCGCAATGGCCGTGATTCCCGGCATCACAAGCACTAGCAAGCTGATGCGCGCCTTTGCAATCATCGACGGCTGCAAGGGTGCCGCCGCACTCCTGGGCCCGGCTCTCGCAGGCGTTTTGACCGCAGCCAGCGGGGCCTTGCCGGCGCTCGGCATCAATGCCGTTTGTTATACGGCAGCGATAGCCACTCTACTGCTCTTGCCCCGCATGGGTAAGCCGGCAGCAGCCCCTGCCGGCAGCTTCTCGATAGCCCTCTATCTGCGGGAGGTAGCGGAAGGCTTCTCGTTCTACCGGCAGTTCCCCGCCATGCTGACGATTATGATGATGGCCGCCGTCAGCAATCTGAGCTCCATTGCCGTATGGACCATGATGGTCCCGTATGTCCGCGAGGTGCTGCACCGGGATGCGGCTGCAGTAGGTTCACTGTCCACGGCCTCTGCGCTCGGATACTTAGCCGGGCTGGGCGTGATCTCCCTGATGGGCGAGATCACGAAACGGCGCATCGTGATGCTCGGCAGCCTGGGCTTATCGGGTATCGTCACTATAGTGTGGGGGTTCATCCCCAGCTATCCCTTTGCCCTATTTGCGGTATTCGCCGCTGGACTGCTGGGACCTTTCTTCGGTTCCTTAAGCTCCTCCCTGCATGGACGGCTGGTTCCCGGCCATCTGCAGGGACGGGTGAATTCGGTCCGGTTCCTGATTGGCGGGAGCCTGTCGCCGCTTGGTGCCTTAGCAGGAGGAGCGGTCGCCGAGCTCTATGGGGTGCAAGTTCTTTTGTTCGCTGCTGGAATTCTTCCGGCGTTGTATGCAGGTGTGGCGCTGCGCTTACCCGGACTGAAGGCACTGGACGGCGACCTATCCGTGATTGAACAGAGCACGCGTCCGAAGAGTGAAGTTACCCTAACGGGCAATGTGCCTGTGTAGATTGAACTCTGTTTTTTATAATCACGGGCTGGGCCGCGATCGAAACTGTGTGAAATGCTTGGACTCCCGGCGGGCGGGCACTTTAATTTCGTGTAGGCTAGAAGTAAAATGTTGCACTTTCTGCATAATTTTAGCGCAGAAGGGGCCTTCCGAAGCGCATTGTTGCACTTTTTGCAGGATTTCTGCCGGTTTGGTGCCCGTCAGAGCTAGGTTGTTGCACTTTCTGCAAGATTTTGCAGAATAGCTGCTGACCAGAAGCAAATTGTTGTAATTTGTACAGCAATTCATCAGTCTGGACGGAGCTACGGGCAGCGCAGCGCAAGCAGCTGCGGCTTCCCCTGCGAAGCCGCAGGAAGCGGGCGGCGCAACACGTCAAACAGGCGATGCCGTCATGCACATCGCCCTGTCTCTCTTATGAATATTACGGCTTGGCTTGCCAGTGATCAGGATTCCATCCCGCCCTCACTGGTCTCATAATGGCTGGTATCGCCGTGAAGCACAATCTCGGCCACACCGTCCGTGATATCAATTCTGCACAGACAGGTAGGATAGATGTAAGGCAGATCCCAGAGCTTGTTCATCGCCCGGCCTTCGTAATATGCCATAAGCACCTTAATTACTACCGTATGCGTCACAATGAGCACTGTACCGCCTGCTTGAAGATCTACGATCTCACGCAGCTTGCCCAGCGCACGCTCCTGTACCGCTGTGAAGGTCTCGCTGCCCGCTACACTGAACTGCTCCGGGTCGCCCCAGAAGAACTGATGCTGCTCCGGATACTGAAGCTGCAGCTCTGCGGAATCACGGCCTTCCCAGACTCCCATGCCGATCTCCTTGAATTCATCGCAGGCCGTAAGCGGCAAGTCCCGCTCTCCCATGATAATCTCCGCCGTCCGCAGCGCCCGGGGACTAGAGCTCGCGTACACCGCGTCCAGCTCCACCTGCTGCATGCTCCGGCTTAGCCATTCTGCCTGCTGGACGCCCAGCGGCGTAAGCTCTGAATCCTGATGACCCTGCATCCGCTTCTGTACGTTCCATTCCGTCTGCCCGTGCCGGGTAATGTACACCGTTGTAGTAGTCATGAAGCCCTGCTCCCCTCAAGACGATAGCTCTCTTGCTCTATCCATAATCAATTACGCCTCCGCACCTCTTACGTGCGCTTGCGTTCCAGCCACTTCACCGCGTAATCTACAATCTCCCGTTGCGGAATCAGCTGTGCTGCAGATGCGGCAACCTGTCCGCTGGCAATACGTCCAGTCTCCCGGCCAAAGTCCACGCCCAGCTCCGCAAAATCATCCGAATTCCAGTTGTAATCACTAAATTCCACCCATTGTCTGACTCCGTCCACCATCACCGGCGCTGCAGCCATGACTTCCTGTTTCCCGGCATAGTCTGCCCGGTATTCCGCCAGATGCAGTGAGGTGTTATTGAGACTGTCCACACCAAGCAGCAGTACGCTTCCTCCCAGCTCATACATCCGGGCCAGCGGAGAGTACTCGCCGAAGGCATACTCCAAACTATGCCCGTCAATTATGACATCCCGGTGCTTCCCCCATGCCGCAAAAGAATCAATCGGGTGGCTGCTGCGCCGCACCCCCTGCTGCTTGCGGAAGCAGTCGGGAATAACCCCCATCCCTCTAAGAGGGGTCAAGTCCGGATCATAAGCAGGCATATGCTCCCGGATGCCCGGCCACCAGGCCTCCGGCACCGGAGGTTTGCTCCAGCCTGACGGATCGGTCAGATCCGAGGAATGCGTCGGCATAACGAGCGTTCCTTCATCACCCAGCACCGTCTCCAGCGCCAGAATAACGGCAACCGGACCGCCGGCAACCCATTGTCCCAGAGATTTAAAGGACGAATGCAGCAGCAATGTCATCCCTTCACGCACGCCCAGCTTACGGAAGTCGGCGGCAAGTGTATCTACAGTAATCAATGCTCCTTGTACTTCTTCCATTCCGTTGCCTCCAGTATTCTGATCATCCCATGTTCATATTCATACCGTTAATCCGCTGTCCTAGCCCATAGACTCGTAAGCACGCTAAGAATCCTTATCCTCCGTCTGGCCTGAATAACGCTCCATCAGCTGCTTCGTCCGATACTCACCGGGAGAGATACCCTCCAGTTCCTTAAAGACACGCGCGAATTGCTTGCTGTTCTCAAAACCCACAGCCTCAGAGACCCCGGCCAGCTTGACGGAATTATCGGCCAGCAGCTCCTTGGCGTGGCGGATGCGGACTTTTTTGAGATACAGCACAAAGTTCTCCCCGGTGTACGCCTTGAAGGCTTCACTGAAATATGAATAATTGAGCGAGACATAATTGCTGACCATAGCCATATTCAGCGGACGGGCATAATTCGCTTCGATATACGCCAGCGCTTCTTCCATGTCCGCATGCTCGGTATGCGCAGATCTTATTCCTATAATATAATCGTTCACACTAAGGAGCAAATGCTCCAGTGCCCGGTAATAGTCGTGGAAATTGCTGAAATTATACAAGTTGCCGACCGCGCGGTACAGCTTCAGCACTTCCACCGAAGCCTCTCCATGCACACGGAACACCTCATCCAGCACCCGTTCATTAATACTCCGCCCTACATTCTCCAGGTAATCCAAATCCAGATGCAGCAAATGATCCGTCTGAAAAATAACACCAAGCAGCGTCTTGATCTCCTTCTCCCGCTCGGTTCCCAGCATATTAAGCAGCTTGCGCAGCTCCTCCTCCGGGGAAGGGAAGCTCAGGCGCCCGGCGCGGATATCCTTATAGTCGACAAAGCTGGCCTGCGGGGACAAAAAAGTATACTGCAGCGCCCGGTACGCCTCCATGTAACAAGCACGGAACTGCTCCGGACTCCGGCTCTCACTGCTTATACCGATGAGCAGCCGCTTAAGCTCTTTGGCATCAGCCTTACCAGACAGCTCCAGGAAGCTCTCCACATTCCCCACAAGTACAAGCTTCCCGTCCCAATCGGTCAGAATTTCCGTGAATTTATGCTCCAGCGGTCCGATCAGCCGCTCCAGCACGCCCTGGACCTCTCCGTGATTCATCCGCGCGCCGTCCCGGTGATAATAATTGACTACGCCTACTGTAAAAGGAATCTGCAGCGTCAACAGCTCCTCCAGCTGTGCCGCCGATGCTTCAATCTCCCGCTGCATCAAAAACCCCCGCAGGCGGGCAACCCGCAGCTCACGGCGGTAGCCTTCCGCCTCCTGCTTCTGCCGCAGGCTGCTCGACTGGCGGTCCATTCCCTCCTTGCCGATCCGTTCGAGAATCTCGAACAGCTCTTCGCGGCGGATCGGCTTCAGCAGATAATCCTTCACGCGGTAGCGGATCGCGCTTTTGGCATATTCGAAATCATCATGGCCGCTTAAGATAATGACAGCAGGCGGCTCCTCCTTGCCTGCTTCCACCGACAACCGTTCCAGCAGCGTGATCCCGTCCATAATCGGCATCCGGATATCCGTAATAATGATATCCTTCCGCTCCTGCTTGTACAGCTCCAGCGCTTCCGCACCGTTGCCCGCCATCGTGATGCTGTAGACAGACGGATATTCCCGTTCGATCATCGCCTTCAGACCTTGACGGATCATTTTTTCATCATCCACGATCAGCAGATTGGTCATAGCTAGTTATCCCCCGTCAATAGAACTTTGGGCAGTGACATGAACACAGTTGTCCATTTCCCTGCTTCACTCTGCACTTCCAGCCCGTAAGCTTCACCGTAGAACAGCTGCAGACGCTGATGCACATTGCGCAGTCCGACGCCTCCCGACTTATACCCGCCGTTGCTGGTTCCCGAAGGGTCAGCCCCCGGTTCCTCCTTGGCATAAATCGCCTCATGCAGATGGGTCAGCTGCTGCGGCGTCAGCCCGAGGCCATTATCGCGCAGCGAGATGAAGATATCCCCTTCGGCCTCCGTAATATCGATCCGCACAACACGGTCCGTGAGCTCTATCCCGTCCGCATTCCAGGCATGCTTAACACTGTTCTCAACAATCGGCTGCAGCGACATTTTGAGCACCTCCACTTCCAGATAAGCGCTGTCAATATTAAGCTCCAGCCCAATGGTATGCTCGAATCTTATATTCATAACCTCTATATAGTTCTGGATATGGCGGATCTCATCCTTCAGCTTCACATATTCACCTGTCCATTTGAAATTATAGCGCATCATGCCGCCAAGCCGGGTAAGCGCATCCGAGATCGTCCGCTGATTCTCAATCTCCGCCAGCATTTTGATATTCTCCAGTGTATTGTAGAGGAAGTGGGCATCAATCTGATTATGCAGCGTCCGCAGCTCAGCTTCCTTCGACAGCGCCTGTTTATGGACAGCCTGAGCCACCAGCGTATTAATTGTGTTCATCAGCTTGGAGAAGTGATGGGCAAGCTCGCCGACCTCGCCGCCTCCGCTGACGCGGATACTTCCATATGGCTCCCCCCGTCGGACTCTCTTCATCGTTTCAGTCAGCCGGCGGAGATTCTTCAGGATGAATGCATTCAGCACGTAAGCAATGGCAGTAACCAGGAAGATGAAGCCGATATTAACCCCGATAATCAGATTACGGGTACGCGAAATATCCATCATCACACCTTTCATCGAGACCACAGTGACCAGAGAAGCATTGATCTGCTCCAGCGGCGCCTGAATTAGCATGAAGGAGTTCCCGTTCTCCTTATAATCCATCACCCATTTACCGGTCTTCCCGAACTCTGCCAGCCGGTCTTTGATTGCCGCAGTTAGCCCCTTATTATTCTCCAGAAAAGAGTGGTCTGTCCGGGTGAACAGGTTCAGCTCATCATCTGCAAGAATCATCTGGGATTCATTATCCTGCACGGAGGTATACGTCTTGGGTGTGAATTTACTCAGCAGCATATCTACCTGAACCATCCCGATGTGATTACCGGCCGGAATGCTGATCTCCCGCAGCACCGATACCTTCGGTTGTCCCTGCTCTGCTTCGCCCGAGAAGCGCTTCATCAGGTCAATATCTGAGTTCTGAAAGGACCACAGATTCCGCAATCCCTCCAGCTCCAATGCCTTCTGAAACCAGGGCTCCATGGAGACCCGGGACTCACGGAAAATAACCGGCCACATCTCATATACATTTTTACTGCTGGAATACAGGTACAAATGCTCAATATTCGGATTATTGAACTGGATCTGGCTGAGGTTCATAAAGCTGGTTGTGTTGTAATCAATCAGCTCGCCGAGTGTAGGATCACTTTCGCTGATCAGATACTCCCGGGTAATTTTATCACTATACGCCATCTGGAGCGCCCGCTCCATCGCCTCAATCTGATTGAGTACATGCAGCTTCTCCATCTGCAGCAGATAGTCGTTCTTCTCGATCGCATCCTGCATATACGTATTGTTAATGGCCTTGTACGAATAGAAGGACACCAGCAGACTGGGTCCCAGAATAATGAAGATATAAGCCACAACCAGCCGGCTTTGCAGTGATCTCCGTCCGAGCCAATAACGGAAGGAATTCCATAATGCTCCTGTTCGTTTGCGCATATTCACCTCTCCGTTAATGGCTGGAGCCTTTTAGATCCCGTTACTAGAAAATAACCCAAAAGCCCGCGGTTAGCGGGCAATTGGGTCTTATATTGAAGACTACATTCCGAGTTTTTTCTTGTTCTCTTCATATTTAGTCTGGCGGTATGCATCGAAGGTCGCTTGACCTTCCTTCTCTTTTTTAGTGAGATATTCAGACCAGATCTTATCGAATTCCGCATCGGATTCAGCCATCAGCAGCTTCGGCATGGTTTTGCCGCGCAGCTGTTTCAGCTTGGTGGCGATGATGCCTTCCGGCGAGTTACCGCTAGGATCAATCAGCTGGAATTCCGAAGTATTAATAGATTTTCCGCGGGTCCAGTCTTCCAGTTGTTTGAACGGCTCAACGGATTTTGGTGCCCACTGGTCGGTAATATTCGTATTCTGCATCATCCAGAAGGTGAACGAAGAGCCGTATTGCTTATCAAATGCTGCACGGTCCGAGTTCATCAGCTTAAGGGCTTCAGGGAGGAACTGGTCCTTGCCCTCAATTGTATCATAGCTGACCCCTTTTTCGCCCAGGAAAAGATCCTTTTGGCCTTCTTCACTGTTCAGGTAGCTGAGGAATTTAATTGCGCGTGCTTTATCCTTAACATCCTTGGAGATCAGGGTAACCGTCCAGCCGGAGATCCCAGGTCCATTCAGTGTTGGCTGATCCATTTTGGTATTGGCTGGTCCATCTACAGCAATGTAGACCATCTCAGGATTCTTCTGGAAAATAGTTCCTTGCTGGGAAGCAAAGTCTGTACGTTGATACAGCATTGCGAAGTAGCGTCCCTGTACGATCTTTTCTTCCATTTGTGCCCGTTTGTCAATGAAGATATCTTTTGCCAAGAGTCCGTCCTGGTTAGCCTGGCGGAGTGTCTTCATCCAGCGTACATATTCAGGATCGGTTTCACGGTCATATACCTTGCCGTCTTTTTCCCAAGGAATCGCCAGGAAGTTCTGAATGTAGCCTTCCAGCGAGTCATTGCCGTTCTCAGTGAACTCATGCAGACCCAGTGGAATCAGCGGCTGGCCGTTGACTTCAGGGAATTTCTCCTGTGCTGTCTTCAGCGCAGCGAGGAAGCCTTCAGGGGTACGCATATCCGGACTGCCGATGGCTTCATAAATATCCTTGCGGACTGCGAACGTCTGGTTCGATACATAGGTATCGCCATATTTTTCATAGTCGGCTGGAGAAGAGGAAGAGTTAGGATAGCCGTATACATTGCCGTCCGGCTGAGTGTACCAGCCAAGCTTATCTTTATCGGAAACTTTGTAGAAGTAAGGGTCGTATTCATCAGCCAGCTTGTTCAGCGGAAGCACCAATTCGCCTTCTACCATTTTTTTGATGGCATCTTCCCAGTAACCGAGGGTGATGAAGTCAGGCAGCTTGCCGGAAGCAATCAGCGTGTTCAGCTTCTCATTCTCATTCCCTGCAGGCACGATAAAGTTAACGTTAACGCCGGTCTTTTTCGTAACATATTGCGAAGTTGGATCTACGCCCCATTTGTTGGCAAACCAGGCAAAGTTCAGATACCAGTCGAAGGTGATTGGTGAAGTGTCGCTCATCCAGCCTGGCTCATCGCCTGTTGCTGCAGGAGCTGTCGTTTCTGTTGCATTGGTTGCCGGTGCCTCTGTAGCTTCCGTAGCCGGCTTCTCCGTTGCTGTATTTCCGTTTGCGGCATTATTATTGCTTGAACAACCCGCTGCAGAGAATGTCAGCATTAGTCCCAAGAGCAGCAGGACCATTTTCTTTGGCTTATGTTTCATGCCCATGCTTGTTTACCCCTTTTCTAGAAAATAGTAATTATAAGCTCAACCCCGCTGCCCGCAAGACAATGGGCTCCGGAGGAGTTACCCTGTGGTTCGCAGATGCTCAGCCTTTGATGGAGCCGATCATCATGCCTTTCACGAAATATCGCTGCAGGAACGGATAGACGAACACGATTGGCAGCGTTGTGACAACCATGGTTGCCAGCTTGATGGACTGGGAGGTTACCGACCTTGTGGCCGCGCTGCCCTGGACAGCAACCATCATCGTATTGGAGCTGGACTGGGCCACGACCCGGAACAGATAGGTCTGAATCGGCTGAAGGTCCACATTGTTCACATAGATGATGCCGGCAAAATAATCATTCCATTGATACACGCCGTGGAACAGCGCGATGGTGGCAATAACCGGCATGGAGACCGGAAGCACGATCCGCAGTAAGATGGACCAGTCATTGGCTCCGTCAATCCGCGCCGCTTCTTCCAGACCGTCAGGGATCTCCCGGAAGAAGGTCATGAAGATAATAAGATCGAAGAAGCTGAACATGACAGGAATGATGAAGACCATGAAGTTATCGAGTAAATGCAGATCACGCATCAGCAGGAAGGTTGGGATCAGGCCGCCGTTAAAGAACAATGTAATGGTGCCGATCAGAATGTAGAGCTTGCCGCCAACCAGATCCTTACGGGACAAGGCATAAGCTACCATCGCTGTAAAGAATACATGCAGAGCCACACCAAGGACTGTCTTGAGTACGGTAACCCCCATCGCCAGCATAATCCCCGGACTTGCAAATACTGCATCGAAGTTCTTCAGCGTGAACATCCGCGGCCACCAGTAAATCCCGCCCAGCATGGCGTCATTGCCGTCATTGAAAGCGTTGACGAGCACATACCAGATCGGATACAGCGTCAGGAAGCAGACGCAGAGCATAACCAGATTGTTTACGATATCAAAAATCGCTTCGCCTTTGGTTTTACGTTTAAGAGCAAACATATATAGGTCCTCCTTGTCCTAGAACAGCGACGTGTCGTTGATTTTTTTGGATACCTGATTGGCAATCAGCAGCAGAATCAGTGCAATGACTGCTTTGACCAGGGTGACCGCCGCAGAATAGGAGAAGCGGTTGGAGACAATACCTGTCTGATAGATATAGTAATCAATTACATTGGAAGTACTGTCGTTAAGCGAATTCCGCAGCACCAGAATCTGGTCGAAGTTCGAGTTCAGTACGCCGCTGACTGCCAGAACGAACAGGATGCTGATCGTGGCCCGGATGGCCGGCAGAGTAACAAACCACATTTTCTGGAAACGTCCTGCGCCGTCAATCGTTGCTGCTTCATACATTTCCGGAGACACACCGGCAATCGCCGCGAGGTAGATAATCGCTGACCAGCCTAGATCCTTCCAAATGTCGGAGGTGATGATTATCGTCCAGAAGTAACTCGGTTCAGCCAGGTAAGTGATCGGCTTGTCAATCAGATTGAGGGCAAGCAGAATATTATTGATAATCCCTATATCCGCGAGCCAGGTGGCCAGAATGCCGCCAAGCACAACCCAGGAGAGAAAATGCGGCAGATAGGAGATCGTCTGAATTGTCTTCTTGAATCTGATGGAACGGACCTCATTGAGGAACAGGGCGAATATGATCGGCAGCGGGAACCCGATAAGCAGCTTGATCAAGCTGATCCCGAGCGTGTTGCGGATAACATTCGGCAGCTCCTCATCTGCGAACAATTCCCTGAAATGCTCCAGACCCACCCAAGGGGCTTCGGCAATCGACTTGACGATATTATATTCCTTGAAAGAAATAATCAAGCCGTAGATCGGGATGTAGTTGAATATGATCATCCATACTACACCAAGCAGCGCCATGGTCTGCAGATGACGCTGGGCTACAAATTTCCTCCAGAGCGTATTTTTGCGAACTGAACCGGTTTCGATTGACGCCGGAATGAGCGGCCCCATTACCGGATTTGGTTTGGTGCTTTGTTTGTTCTCCATCGTATGGACCTCCAAAATCCCCAACTTTAATGTGTGAAGCGTTTTCATCTCTATGTACTTATTGTATGCGTTTTAGTATTTGGGCGTAAGGTCCCAGATTTCGTATTTGGGGTCTCATTTTTCGGCTTGGCTCGATAACTCAACCGCCATCGGTGATGGCTGCCGGAAGCCCTGAACTTCCGGCAGCTATTCTCTCTTCCCTTTCCAAACCCCTTCCGCGCATGCATGGGTGAGTGCTACTCTGCCCGTTTGGAACAAATCCAAAGCTACTTATCCCTCGGGGGTGCTCATTCCGCCCACGTCCGGCGGATTCAGGGGCACTTCTGCCCCTCATTCCTCCATATCGCCCACTTCCGGCGGATTCAGGGGCACTTCTGCCCCTCATTCCAGCATATCGCCCACTTCTGGCGGATTCAGGGGCACTTCTGCCCCTCATTCCTCCATATCGCCCACTTCCGGCGGATTCAGGGGCACTTTTGCCCCTCATTCCTCCCTATCGCCCACTTCCGGAGGATTCAGGGGCACTTCTGCCCCTCATTCCCCCATATCGCCCACTTCTGGCGGATTCAGGGGCACTTCTGCCCCTCATTTCACTCTATCGCCCACTTCCGGCGGATTCAGGGGCACTTCTGCCCCTCATTCCTCCCTATCGCCCACTTCCGGCGGATTCAGGGGCACTTCTGCCCCTCATTCCCCCATATCGCCCACTTCTGGCGGATTCAGGGGCACTAACTCTAATCCACCTAACCCCGGGCAATCAAAAGGAGGCCCAGCCGGGCCTCCTTGCTGTACCTTTATTAACTTGAATGAATATATAGATTGAACTTGTATTTTTGCTATTATGGGATTGCCGTGACTCCAAAGAATATTTGTCCCTCCGGCCGCTGTTGTCTACAAATTTCTTGAATTTAACCCGCTGTTTCGCGGTGGAAATCCGCAGACAAAGGCGGACGCTGTCGCTCCTTCAGTTCCAAAATTCTCCTCCGCCACCTTTCCCTATCCGTATAATTTTTAAGTTCAATCTATATAGACTCTAATTATTCCATTACCGCACGGATTGCGGCAATCTCTCCGCGCCGCAATGCCTCGGCATCCCCTCCGCGCAGCAGACCGCCGGCAATCAGGCGTTCCTCACCGCTGCGGAATTGCAGCGCCAGATTCTGAATGACCGCCTTGCTGCCGCCGAAGGTATCAGCATGACGCGGATTATAATACGTCACTTCCGTACCGCCCAGCAGGGTGAAGGACAGGTTGCCCTGCTCATCAAACAGCCAGCCGGGAAGGGCCGGATTCAACTGCAGTGTTAACTCGCCGTCTTCCACAGAGAACAGACGGCTGCCGGCCATCATCGTTCTCCACATGCTCAGAAACTCCGCCGTAGAGCCGCTCAGACGGGCAACAAAACCCCTGCCATGCGTTGCAGGATCCGGATTGCCGCCTGTTGAGATGAACGAGGAATTCTCCAGTGTACTGCGACCGTAGACCTCAGGGTCAAGGAACGGAATCAGCGAGGTCTTCAGCTCGCTGTAGAATTCGTCGTACAGCCCCGCTTTCAGCAGCTCAAGCAAATATTTGTACGACATGTGCAGGAAGTTGGACTCCCGTTCCTGCCAGCCCGGTGTGAAGGCCCGGATGCGCCCGATCTCATGCGATTCCTCTTCCAGCGACACTGAAGTCCGGTACATCGATGTAACCGGATCAAAGAGCCCGCTCTGTTTCACTTTGCTGTAGATTCCCTTGGCGGTTTCCTTGCTGTCCAGCGTTTTGAGCCAGCGGGCAGGGCCTTCCAGGAAATACGGCAGAGCAGCAGCTTCGAACTCTTCGACCAGAGCCTTCGGCAGCCCGTAGCCGCTGATGACCGGCTCTCCGGCTTCATCCGTTACAGGCTGGAACCGTGTTGCCTCAAAGCGGAAATAGGTCGGAACCAGTCCGCCGCCAATCCCTACCGCACGCTCAATCCCCTCATCCACCTTACGCAGCCATTTGCCCATTGCCTCACGGATGACCCCAAGGGAGATTTCCGCAGTCTCGCCTGCAATTCCGAAGCGGATCTCTGCCCGGTAAGCCTCGCGCGCCGAAGCTACGCGGTCCCAATACGGGAATTGGGCCAGTGAGCCGTCAAGCACTTCAGTTACAGCACGGTTCACCTGCTCAAGCAGCGAAGCCATCTCTAACGGAAGCGCTACTGCTGAAGGAAGATCCGCGCCGTTCTCCAGCGCTTCCAGCATGAACACAAGCATCCGCTTGAGTTCAAAGGTCTCGCTCATTCCGGACCCGACCAGTCCCGGCAGCCCGTTCATGGCATCATTCCAGCCCGGCTTGTTGCCCTCCATCTCTACACCCATGCCGTAAGGATCAAGCGTGGCAAATTTGTTCATGGCAAGCGACAGCATCTTCACAAACAGGCTGGTCCGGTAGATCTCCCCGTGGCCGCCTTGTGTGCGCAGCCACTGGGTATCGCTGGCCTTGCGCTTCAGCTTGTGCAGCTTCTCTTCATCCTCCAGCAGTGCCCCGAATTGCCGCACCCGCCCGCCGCTGATTACATATTTCTCGCTGCGCGGCAGCACATAAGCCGGGCTGTCATAGAACGTATAAGTCTCGTCCCCGAACAGCAGCGCCTCCTGCCGTTCCGGATAAATATCCAGGTAACCTTCCACCAGATCAAGATTGTAGGTCCAGTGATCGGACCAGAAGCCTTCTCCGAAGGCGGCTTCAATGTTCTGCTGTGACAGGGCAAGCACACCGCTGAGGAATTCCTGCTCACTAATGTTCAAAGCAATATTGTGATCCGCAATGTAGTTAATCAGGCTCCCTGGTGTGAAGCGTCCGGCCAGCAGCCGCTCAAATCCGGCATGATGCTCCGCAAGCGCCCCGGCAACCCATGCTGTAAGCTTCTCTCCCTCACCCGGCAGAATTTCAAAGCTGGTACCCTGCACGCTTAGCGGATTATAGCCGTCAGCCTGAATCAGACTATAGAACATCTTGATGTTGAAGCTGCCCACCTTCGGGTGGAAGAACACATCGCTGCGCCGGTTCTGGTTCATATCACGGAAATTGCCGTTGCCCTGCGAATAGTATTCAGGCGCCAGCGAGAAGAAGTTATAATCCCGTTCCATATCGCCATGCTTGCGCGAGTATAGATGTACAACGAAGCCTTCACCGCCGTTATCAAAAATAAACGGATAGCCCCCGCGCAGGAAGTTGTCGAGATAAGACTGGCGGCAATAAGCATCGAACAGCGGCGAGGAGGTATGTGTAGCAATATCCGCCGTTAAATCCTCGGTCAAACTGGCCGCTTCCTGTGCCTTGGCGGTAAAATAATCTTCCCGGCAGAGTTCAGCCGCCCGATGATTAATTCTGGCAATATCATTTACATGTCCAATGATCGTATTCAGCTTCAGCGAAGCTCCCGGTGCAAGTGTTCTGGATGCGCCGCTGAAGCCGCACGGCACCTTGTTGGCCGGATATTGGGCCTGTGCAAGCAGCTCCGCGAGCGGAAGCTCCGCGAAGCGGTCCGGATACGTCAGCGAAGTATTCCCGCCGAAGATTACTTCATAATCTACGACCGGATACAGCTGTTCTCCTTCCGTTGTGGAGGAGAGATAGAAGTGCCCGCTCTCAATCAGGCTCATTTCCGCATCGTCATTCGTGCTGGAGCGCAGCTTGTAGAACGGAATTCCGTTCTCCAGGTTATACACATCCATCCAGCTGCGCAGCAGGTTGCCCATCTCTTTGTAGCCCCCGTTCGCTACGCCGAAGGGAAGAACCTCCGGAAGACCGTCCAGCAGCTCCAGCTCCAGCGCTATCCCGCTGATATTCTCGATCTCCACCTGCCGGATCAGCGCGGCATAATCATCACCCGGCAGGTTGAAGTAGTGCACCGTCGTCTTCAGCCCATGTCCTGCATGTGACTCCTCAATGGTCAGTCCATTCGGCAGGATCGTCATGATCCGCTTGGCCGCCGGGTCAGGGCGTGCCGACTGGAACGGCTCATAGATTTCTGCTGTACCCTTCAACTTGATGAAGGTGCGGAATCCGGTGGAGGCTACATTCTTATACGAAATATTGGCTGGAGAGAACTCCATAATCGGCGAATTTTTGTCCCGTACTCCGAAGCTGCTGATTGCTTGACCCCGGTTCACGTAGAACGTCCACATCGGGATCCCCTTCAATCCGGCAAGTCCGGGCAGGAAGCTGGCGAACGGTTTGCCTTCGTGGAACTGCTCTATGACAAATTTACCTGAATCGAAATAATAATGGCTCATGCTTAAGTCCTCCTAAAAGTATGTTGATAAACGCTTTCGTACTCTGTTTTGAATCCATCCGCTTCGTTTCTGTTCATCTTCTCAAGGTCTGCTTCCAGCTGGCTTAACCTTGCGAAATCAGATGTGTGGCAATGGAATGTGCCGGCAATGTGCACTCAGCGATTTCACCGCCGAAGCCAAGCGTCAGGGAGCGTTCTGCTTCGCCTTCATTCATCAGTACAACAGCGATACTGCCATCCGGATTGCGGAACGCCGCTGACAGCACGCCTTCGGCAGCCGACTGCAGTCCGATCCGCACAGCACCCGGAGCAATAAATTTGCTGAAATGCCCGATGTAATAATACGAGCTGTTATAGTGAACCTCGTCCGTAGTCGTATCCGCAATCACCGGAGCATCACAGAGATTCCCCACGTGGTTCGGTCCGCCCGTCTCATCCAGCACCAGATTCCAGTCCAGATACCCCTCTGTCCAGGCATTCAGATCGCCGATCATATTCCGGCCGTAGCGCTCACCCGTGAACCATTCCCCCAGACGCACTCCGCCTTCCTGGCAGCCTTCGGTGAAGAGCACATGCTTATCCGGGAAAAGCTCATGCACCTTCTCCACTTTGTCGAACTCCTCGCCGCCGTACCAGTGGATTCCGGTCCCCCATACATACTGCGCTGCTTCCGGATCGGACAGAATCGGAGTCACACGCTCAATCATAATATCGCGGTTGTGATCCCAGATGATGATGTTCACATCCTCCATTCCGGCCTCACGCATTACAGGGCCGAGGTGGTTTTTGACGAAATCGCGTTCTTCTTCAGCAGTGTATACACAGGAGTCCCAGGTCTGCACTGCCGCCGGCTCATTCTGCACCGATACCGCCCAGACCGGAACGCCCTCTTTGCGGTAAGCCTCGATGAATTTGGTATAATAGCGCGCCCAGACTGCAGCATATTCCGGCTTCAGCGAACCGCCGTTATTCATCTCCCCGTTCGTTTTCATCCAGGCCGGCGGGCTCCAAGGCGAAGCCAGCATCGTGAAGGGCCCGCCTTTGACCTCCATAGCATCCTTAATGAGCGGCAGGACCCACTGGTGATCATGCGAAATATCGAAGGTCGCAAGCTCCGTATCCTCATCCTGCACATAGGTATAGTTGCCGAGCGCGAAGTCACAGCTGTGAATATGCACGCGGCCCATACTGTAATTCAGCCCGTCCACAGGGTGAAAATAACGCCGGATGACCTCCGCCCGTTTCTCCGGACTCATCCGGGACAAGGTATACGCAGCCGCTTCAGTGAAAGCGCCGCCAAAACCAATAATTGTTTGAAACTCCTGCTCCGGCTGCAGCAGTATATCTGCTGTTGTACCGGGGATTCCTGCCTTGAACTGAATACCTTGCCTGGAGCTCAGACGATCTGCTGTATCTTTGGCGGTTACTACGGTTTGGACGGTTAGCATGTGGTTCACTCCTTCATAATTTAAAAACGGAATAAAAACGAAAGAAATCGAAACCGGTTTCGATTTTGCCGAAAAAAAATGCATTCCCGGTTGAACGCATTTTTATCTCTTGCCCGGCGGTGCACAGGAATCTCTGACGATGATCTCTACAGGCAGAACTAGCGCCTCCTGATTTGTACGCGGGCCGTTCACCGAAGCCAGTAAAAGCTCCGCCGCCCGGGTACCCAGCAGCTCCGTGTTCTGGCGGACAGTGGTCAGCGCAGGTGTAACATATCCGGCAAGCTCAATATCATCATAACCCATGACTGAAATATCCTCCGGTACAGACAGGCCCTGATCCTTGGCAGCCATCACGGCACCCAGTGCAAGCAAGTCACCTGAAGCAAAAACAGCCGTCGGCCGTTCCGGCAGCTCAAGCAAAGACTTCATTGCGCCGTAGCCGTTCTCCAGAGAGTAGAATGCTCCCTCGGCAACATATTCGTCCGGCACCTCAAGACCCTGCTGCTCCATCGCCGTTCTATACCCCAGCTCCCGCTGTTGTCCCGGATACGTATTCCCGCCTCCCGAAATATGGGCAATTCTGCGGTGTCCGAGCGACACCAGATATTCCACTGCCTGCAGTGCACCAGTCATATTATCCGAGCAGACCGTATGCGACAACGCCGTTTCGAAATCGAGAACCACTGTAGGAATATCACTCTCCAGAAGCTCCCGGAAATAAGGATCCTCATAATCGGAAAGGAACACCACAACCCCATCGACTCCGCGAATCCGGCAGTTCTCCAGATATCCGCTCTGCTTGCCGCCGACATCCTTCGAGATAAACATGAGGGCGTAACCCTTGGCTACGGCAACCTGCTTGAAGCTCTCAATAACTGCACTGAAGAAAGGATGGCGGATTCCCGCTCCCGTGTTCTCCACAAACAGCACACCGATCGTCCAGGATTTCTTGGTCGTCAGTGTACGCGCATGCGCATTGGGAAGATATCCCATTTCCTGCGCGGTACGCAGTATTTCCTGCCGCGTCTTCTCCCGCACGTCAGAGTAGTTATTGAACGCCTTGGATACCGTGGTTGGTGAATAGCCGGTTCTTTTGGCAATATCATATATGGTAGTCACTTCCGGTTCACTCCCGCGGCCCAAATGAAAGCCCTTTTATGTTCACTGTCATTCTAACTTCTTTCAGAACGGCCGTCCAGCATAAAATATCTCTGTACCGCAGGCAGCAGCGTAACGATCTGAACCAGCATGCCCAGAGACATGTAGAAAACATGAACAATACTGACTGTATCCATCATATACGTCTGCACCATAATCCAGATAATCTGCCCAAAGCCGACATAAAGCGAGAAGCTCCATGCTGCATGCAGCGCCTTAAACGGGGTCAGCGCATAGCCCCAAGACCACTCAGGCTGCTTAAAAAGACCATAGAGCACCATTAGCGGCAGCAGCCCAAAAATGACCAGCAGCAGAATGCCGGGAATTGCATAACTGTCAAACGGCGATCTTTCCAGTATGGAAGCCGGCATTCCAATCATCTCACCACTGGGATCGGCGAGCAGGAGCAGCCCTCCGGCGACAGCTCCAAGGCCTAAGAATGCCTGAAGCACAAACAGCAGTCTTACGGCCCCGGGCTTTTTTTCACTAACGGTCATTCAGCTTCCTCCTCTCTGGTTCATAATTATTGTATTCCTGTACAAGCCACATCATCGCTTTACAGCCTTACTTTGCGAGTTTACGGGTTTTTCCTCAAGACTGCGAAGAAGGATGTCACAGCCCGGGAGATTAGCGCCTTTTGGCGCCTGCTGTGTGAATACCTGTGCTTTACGCTATACTATTATCAAATCAATGAAATCACATGGCGGTCTACCGTAAATAAGTTGCTATTTCAAAATACAGAAGGGATTGGACAGTTGCGGCTGAGTGCCGTCCTGCCAAGTATACTTATGACTGAAACTATTCTTCCTCCATCCAAACAATGTGCCTATTGCCATCAGCTTAAGCCGCTCTCCGAATTCCGCAGACGCACAGGCAAGCGCTCCAAGGGAATCTCCCGTCGCGGAGCCTGCCGGGAATGCCGCAAGCTACGCGAAGCGGGGCCTGCGGCTGCGCCGCTGCGTGCAAGTGCGGCACCCGCACTGCCGGAGCGTCCGCCCGGTACGGGGACTGCCAAGCGGGATAAGACACTGGTCTCGATCTCTGCAGCGGGCTCCGGAGCTGTCAAACCGCCTGCTGCCCCGGTCCGGCAGCCTTCCTTGCCAGAACGTGCCAAGGAAGGCCGCAGCAGCCCGGGTACCTCCGGCCTCAAGGGCAAGGCCCGTCCGCGCAGTGCAGAAACGGGACGCACGATCCCCCAGCAGCGCGGACCGAAGCCCGATCCCCAGGATGCCTCTGCGCTCATCCCTTCAGGCAAGGGTATGATTCTGATGCGCGGGCACAGCGACAAAGGCCGGCGCTGGCATCAGGAGATCGATCTTGCGCTTGCGGTAACGCTTGTCCGGGAGCATGCCGCAGTTGTCGTGAACCGCCGTACGATCCGCCGCTTATACAGCAATAAGGATTTCCGCGCCTATATTCTGACCCGGGACCAGTATATCTGCTATTTCTGCGGCTTATACGGGGATACCATTGACCATCTGCTGCCCCGTGCCAAGGGCGGGCACACTACACCGGACAACTGTGTCTGCGCCTGCAATTTATGTAATCAGACCAAGGCAGACCAGTATGTAGAGGAATTCATGGGCCGCTAAGCAGGGCTCATGATCCTGTACGCAAATCAAAAAGCGCCTCTTACCCTGGCGGCTGCCCAAGGGACACAGCCGCCCCGGCTCGCGGCGCTTCTTCATTCTTCTGTATACTGCTTAGCCTGTAATGTTCTTGACCCGTCCTACCTGTCCGTCAGTCAGCCGCACTTTGATTCCGTGCGGATGGCGGGGCGAATTGGTCAGAATGTCTTTAACCGCACCATGTGTGAGTTTGCCGGTCGCCTGATCCTGCTTCAGTACAATATCAACCTGAAGTCCGGGGCGGATATCTGCTCTAACTTGCCCGTTCATGTTCTTCTCCCCTTTCCGGAAATATCTTATATTCTTGTATATAATCAATTCACTATGATCAATAAGGATGATGACAGCTATGGCCTTTGGCATTAACAGAGCAGAACTAGCCCGCTGGAAGCAAGCAGTCTCCGCTGGTGAAATCGCGTTCCTTACGCATTACTGGCTAGACAAGCGTTTTCCTGACATCACCACTGTGACCAAGGTCGGGTGCAGTGATCTCCCCCGCCTGAGGGAGTGGTGCAGGAAGAACGGTCTTCCGCCGCAATATATTCATAACCGCCAGCCTTTTCCCCACTTCGACCTGATGGGACCGAAGCAGGAGGAAATCCTCCGGCGTGAGGGGCTGTGGGATCAGCTTGAACGGTTTCGTATGCTATAGCCCCGCAAATGGCCGCCGTCCGAGAACTGCCGCAGCTTATTTCTTGTTCCGTAAATCCTTCATAATCCGGCGGCCGGTTGGCGTCTGTGCCAGTCCGCCCCCCGCCGTCTCGCGGTGCTTCTCGGGCATGGCGGAGCCCACCTCCAGCATGACCTTGATCACTTCATCGGACGGTATCACACTGCGGACACCGGCCAGTGCCATATCGGCCGCAGCAAGTGCCGTGACGGCACCGAAGCCGTTACGGACAATACATGGAATCTCCACAAGTCCGCCCACCGGATCACAGATCAGCCCCAGTGTATTCTTCAGTGCCAGCCCTACGGCATGCACGGCTTGCGCCGGTGTGCCGCCGCGCATTTCAGTCAAAGCCCCCGCTGCCATCCCGATGGCCGAACCGACCTCAGCCTGGCAGCCGCCTTCTGCTCCCGATACAAATGAATTGTTGGCGATAACATACCCGATGGCTCCAGCCGCGAACAGGCCGGTTACCATATAGTCATCATCCCAGCCGAAGCGCTCCTGACAGCTCAGGAACACCCCGGGGATGATTCCGCAGGAGCCTGCGGTCGGCGTAGCGATAATCCGTCCCATGGAAGCATTCACTTCCGAAACCGCAAGAGCATACGCCATGGCCTGGCCGGCAGGACCGCCAAGGCAAGGTTCATCCGCTGCATTGTAAGCAGCCACACGCTGGGCGTCAAGTCCTGTCAGACCGCTGCGTGAGGTGGTGTCTTCATGCATGCCGCGGTGTACCGCTTCCTTCATTACGCCGTAATACTGGCTCATGGTAGCGAACTCCTGCTCCTTGGAACGTCCAGACTCCGCGCTCTGCTCCTCAAGCATCAGAGCGCCGATTCCCAGACCCCGCTCTTCACATAATACAGCCAGCTGGCTGAGTGTTTGAAAATTCATGATGTAATATCCTTTCCTTTCTGCTCATGTGCCTGTTCATTCAAATCGACGACTTTCACGGACTTCACAGCCGGCAGCGCCCGCAGATTCCGCAGCAGCTCCGGTGTAGCGGCTTCATCCAGCTCCAGCACCGTCAAGGCTGCTCCGCTGCGGTTCTTGCGGTCCAGCGACATATGTCCAATATTGCACTGGCCCTGCCGCATTACATCCGTAACGCTGGCCAGTACGCCCAGATAGTCCATATGATTAATCAGCACGGTTGGATACATGCCGGTAAGCTTCACGCCGAACCCGTCAATATCAACAATTTCGATATTTCCGCCGCCGATCGAAATCCCGGTAAGCATCAGCTCTGTGCCGCTCTCGCTGCCGGTAAGCCGCAAGCGGACCGTATTGGGATGGGGGAATAGGCCCGTTCCCTGGCCGAAGGAAATCTCCATTCCGGCTTCGGCCGCAAGCTCTATGGAATCCGGCAGCCGGTGGTCATCGGTCGTAAAGTCCAGCAGACCTCCGGCAATAGCCCGGTCTGTTCCATGTCCCTGATACGTGGCCGCAAAAGAACCGAAGAACGTGACTTCTGCCGTACGCGGCAATTCACCGAGCACCTGGCGTGCCGCTCTGCCGATCCGCGCCGCCCCCGCTGTATGCGAACTGGAAGGTCCGACCATGGCCGGACCGATAATTGAGAATACATCTTTAAACCGCATCGCTCAGGTCTCCCGCTATCAAAATTCGACATTGCACATAGAATAGTGCAAGTCATTTGTAAAGCTCGTATATATTATACTGCGTCCGGACAAAAGCTACACTATTACATTGTTTGTGACCTATCAGCTGTTCCGCGAGAACAGTACAAGGCCATCCCGCTCCTGCCAGCCGGTGCCTGACCAGAAGCTGCGGCCCAGAGCGTTATGCCCGATGACCATCAGATGGCATTTACTGATGCCTTCCTCCCGCAGTCTCTCCAGGCAGCGTGTGACCATCTCACGCCCGGCCCCCTTACCCCGGCTGCTGCGGCTGACAGCCACATGATACATATATCCTCTGCGCCCGTCATGTCCGCACACCGCAGTACCCGCAAGTGTACCGTCCTCATCCACACACACCTGGCTGATTCCCGGATTACGCTCCAGATAACGGATAATTTCCCCGCGCGAGTCCGCTTCACTAAGCCCCATCCCGTCTGTATTCTCCCATAATTGATAAGCTGCCTCGTAATCATCGGCTGTCATTGGTCTGTATAGCATTAGTTATTCTCTCCATTTCTGAGTTTTTAGTATGTAAAGATAAGGCCGTCTGATGAATCTCCCAGAAAAGGACTGCGGCGCACGCTTTTCTGGGCGGATGCATACCAATATACGGAGAGCCAACAGGCAAGGAGGAGTATCACCCGATGAATCCCGTTTACCCCTATTACGGAGAAAAAACGGTATGCCGCGTGCAGCCTATCGCCTTCCCCCCACAGCATCAGGACCGCCAGCCGGGTCTGGAGAGTCTGATGAATCCGCGTCCGCTCAGCGAGAACCCCGAGAGCAGCAGCGGCAGGCTCCAAGGAAAGGTTGCCCTGATTACCGGCGGAGACAGCGGCATTGGAAGAGCAACCGCCATCGCTTTTGCCAAAGAAGGGGCAGATATTGCCATCGCTTACTTGGACGAAGCTTCTGATGCCGCAGCTACGCAGCACCGGATAGAAGAGCTTGGACGCCGCTGCCTGCGGATTGAGACGGATCTGCGCTATAAAGAGTGCTGCTTCGAAGCGGTGGAGCACACCGTGCGGACCTTCGGCAAGCTCGACATTCTGGTGAATAACCACGCCGTTCAATATCCGCAGAAGAGCATTCTGGATATCACGGAGGAGCAGCTGTACCAGACCTACCGTACCAATATCTTTCCTTTCTTCTTCCTGACCCAGGCCGCACTCCCGCATCTGCACAAAGGAAGCTGCATTATTAACACCGCCTCCATTACCGCTTATCAGGGCAACAAGGAGCTCATTGACTATTCATCCACCAAAGGCGCCGTTGTCTCCTTCACCCGCTCTCTGGCTCTATCACTGGCGGACAGCGGCATCCGTGTCAACAGTGTGGCTCCCGGTCCGGTATGGACACCGCTGATTCCTTCCAGCTATTCCGCTGAAGAGGTCAGTGTATTCGGCACAGACACCCCATTCAAGCGGGCGGCACAGCCTTATGAGCTGGCAGGAGCCTATGTCTATCTGGCCAGCCCTGATGCTTCCTATGTAACAGGCACCTGTATTCATGTTAACGGAGGGGACATGGTTACAAGCTGATTCATGCGCCGGATTCGTCCGGTCATCCCGGCCGTGCTCTTCACCCACCCCGAAAGGATGTTAAGCGATGACCACACATAAGGATTATGATCTGCCTTCTGTCCGCCTGACTGCGGGCATGTACGCACTGACCAAGCTGTCGGCCGCCGGACTGACCTTTATTCTCGTTTCCCTGTTTATGCTCATCCATGGATACGAAGGCGGAGTGCCGGAAGGCTGGCCGGTATCGGTGCCTTATGCCATTTACGCTTACGGATTACCGGCAGCGATACTTGCCGACGCCCTGCTGCGCATGTTCCGGTCCACTTCGCTCAGTCCGGCCCTGGTGTTATACGCCGTAGCCGGCTTTGGAGCCGGCCTGTGGCTGGCCTCTGAGCAGGGCGGCGATGCAATGACCAGCGGTCTTGCCGGACTTGTAGTGCTGTTGTTGTTCCGGTTCGCCCAGATTGCCGGTGAACGCTACCCGCTCCTGCTTCCCTTCTTCGCCTTGTTTATTCCACTGCTCTGCCTGGTCTTATTCTGATACAGTGCCGCCGCTGGCAGAGCCGTAATATTAAACCATTCAGGGCAGAACAGTTCTACCGGTAGCTCTTACGGGCGCAGCAGAAGCGTCAGGATCACACGGGTAAGGTCTATAGATAATGAGCCGCAGCAGCTCCGGAGTTACGGTTCACAGCGCCTCAATAATATCCCCGGCGATCAAGGCCGCCGGGTTGGCCCGCTTCCGGGCGGCCCGTTCTCCGGCCAGCCCGTGGAGATAGACCCCAAAGGCTGCCGCTTGTGCAGCATCCAGGCCCTGGGCCAGCAGACCGGAGATGATTCCGGTCAGCACATCCCCCGCACCGCCGGTTCCCATACCCGGATGACCCGTGATGTTAACATAAGCCTGTCCTCCGGGGGTTGCTATTACTGTATGGGCTCCCTTAAGCACCAGGATGACACCGTGCGCTGCGGCATAAGACAGCGCCAATCCGATCCGGTCACGCTGCACCTGGACTGTAGAAGTCCCTGCCAGCCGGGCCATCTCCCCGGGATGCGGGGTCAGAATTACCGGATGGCGGCGGGTCCAGGACCCGTAATCGGCATCCGCCAGTATATTCAGCGCATCCGCATCGAGAATCAGGGGGGAATCCGTCTCCTCCCAAAGTCTGCGGAGCCAATCCGTATCTTCAGTGAACCGGCCAAGACCGGGGCCGACAGCTATACAATCGCGGCTCTCGCTTAGCTGCAGCACTTCAGCCGCCGTACCGGCATTCCATTCCCCGTCGCCGCCGGATACCGGAGCCAGCATCAGCTCAGGTGTGCAGCCGATCACATAGGGCAGCAGCTTATCCGGCAGCGCCCACGTTACCAGCCCGCAGCCGGCGCGCAGCGCAGCGCGGGCGCACAGCAGGCCGGCGCCGCTCATGCGCAGGCTTCCTGCTGCCAGCAGGACATGCCCGTAAGTGCCCTTGTGGCCTTCGGGCGAACGGCGGCGCGACACGTCGACCTGCAGACGTGTCCGCAGCACTTCCGGCGTCAGCAGGCTGACCCGGACGCCGCTCTCACGCGCCAGGGCAGCGGGGATGCCGATGGAGCGGACCACCACCTGCCCGGCTGCTCCGGCGCCGGGATACTGCAGCAGCCCGCGTTTGAGGAACGCGAGGCAGACGGTCACCGCCGCATGAATGCAGGGCTCATGCGTCTCGCCCGTGTCCGCGTCCAGCCCGCTGGGGATGTCCGCGGACACAATAAGCCTGCCGCTGGCGTTCGCAGCGGCAATCAGCTCCGCATAGGCACCGCGCGGGGCTCCCGCGCTGCCTGTGCCGAGCAGCGCATCTACGATGCCGCTGCATGCGGCAAGGTCCACCGCATCCCTGCCGTAGACTACGGCAGGGATGCCCATGGCTGCAGCGGCATCCCGCTGCAGCGCGGCTTCGCCGGCCAGCGACTCCGGCGCGGCCGCGTACACCAGCGTGACGGCGATGCCGGCCTCACGCAGGTGCCTGGCGGCGGCGAGCCCGTCGCCGCCGTTGTTGCCTTTGCCGGCGAGGACGAGCCAGTGCTCGCCGCCGGCAGCGGTAAGCGTCAGCGCCGGGTCGGCGCTGACCGAGAAGCCCGGCGGCTGGATCGCCGGCCCGCCGGGCGCATAGCTCTGCGTTCCTTCGCCTCCGCTTCCGCCGCCCACCGCGCCCGCTCCATAGCTCAGCGTTCCTCCGCTTCCTCCGCCCGCGCCGCCCACGGCACCTGCCCCGAAGCTTCGCTCCTCAGCGTCAGCGCTCCCTATGCCGCCGGCCGCGCCTGCCCCGCGCCGCCGGCACAATGCGATGACCTCCTCGGCAATCGCCCGTCCGGCGTTCTCCATCAGCGCAATTGCCGGAATTCCCAGCCGCTCAATCGTCTCGCGGTCGAATGCACGCATCTCCTCCGCAGTTACTACATCCATAGCCAAGCCCTCCTTAAGTTGCTTCGATTGTACCCAGTACTATAGAATCAAGCAAATTGCAGACTTTGACACATCGCCATCCGGCTAAGGCGCCCGGAATGACAGCAAAAAGCCCTCCTGAGCGTTCAAGAGGACGGGCTTTAAGCTTACGAAGCCTGCGCATTCTAGGCCGCTTTATTTCCTGACAAGCTTAATCTGTATCTATTAATATCCCACAGTAAACCGGGCCTTGCTGAAATTGCCTTCCTCCAGCTCATCGATAACCGCTACCGCGAAATCCTGGATGCTGATGCTGCTCCGTCCGTTCTCGTCCACAATCAGCCGGTCCAGACCAATCCGGAACTGGCCGGTACGGCGTCCGGCGATAATGGCAGCAGGCGGACTCAGGTACGTATAATCCAGCTCTGATCCACTGTAGATTTCATAGGCATTGGCGTGAGCCGACGCAAGCGGACGGAAGTTCTCCGGGAAATCAGCCGTGTCCATCAGCCACTCCCCGGTTTCTGTCTTCAGGCTGCCTGCCCCGCCAATAACGATAAGGCGCTGGAGCCCGGCGGCACGCATCCCTGTCAACAGGGAATCCGCAGCCTGCAGCAGATCATTCTCATGCCCTGGCGCCGGGCCGAATGCACTGATTACCTCTTCATGTCCGTGCAGTGCTGCCGTTACCGTGGCCGGGTCCAGCAGGTCGGCTGCAACAACCTTAAGCCGATCATGCTGAATACTGAAGACCTCCGGTTTGCGGACGGCAGCGGTAACCTCATGTTTTCTTTTTAACGCTTCTTCTACAATCGCACTTCCGATCTTACCCGATGCACCAAATACTACGATATCCATTCTCTTGTTGCCTCACTTTCGTATTTGTTTGCAGCACTGTTCATCCATTCATCATTAACGCCGCAGGAACATCCCCTGAGAATCCGGCAGGACCGGTGCGAATCCATATTGGGCATACAGCTTGGAGGCTTCCCCGTCAGCAATGAGACTAATATACGCCTTGTCCGGCACGGTATCCAGAAACTGGCGGATTTCCCCCATAATTATTTTCCCCAGACCCTGCCCCTGGAAGGAAGGCTTCACGGCAATATCGGTCACCTGAAAAAAGCATCCGCCGTCCCCGATTACCCGTCCCATTCCAACCAATATATCTTCTTCATACAAGGTTACTGCAAAAGCAGAACGGGGCAGCCCGATTCCGGCGCCCTCCACACTCATGGGACTAAGCCCGGCCTCCAGCCGCAGGGCCAGATATTGCTCCACTGAGGGCAGTTCATGCCGGATATCCGGCTGTAATGCCTTTTCCATACGTTATCCCCCTATCCCGATTAACCGCCTGCACTTAGATGTGCCTGCCATACTGTTACCAATATATATGACTCTAAGGTTTCGAGGCAAGGCAGCGCCTATCGTATCCGGAAAAATGAAACGTCCCGCCTCCCCCGGCGTACAATTACTCAGAAATACAAACGGTTCTGCATCTGTTGCCGGCACAGGGTTATTCTTAGCCCGTATCCTTGGGTAAACTGTGGAATAGGATCTTTATAAGACTACTTGGAAGGCTGGTGGAGTTATTATGTCTCCGATAGGGAAATTATTCAAATGGGGAACTTTCGCTTATGAGGCTTTTCTGGCACTGCCGTTCATCGGCGGGGCATTTGTCGTAGCCAATGCCTGGGTACCGCTGGGGGTTGCTTTTCTGCTCCATGCCGTAGCTGTAATTATTCTGCTGAGAGAACGCGGATCTATCATCGGTAACGCGGTGGGTATCGTCACCTCGGTGGTCGGTTTGATTCCTTTTGTCGGCTGGATTATGCATGCCATCACTGCCCTCATCCTGCTGGTGGAGGGAATCAGCGGATCACGGCGCAACACACGCTACTAAGGCGACGCTAGAATAAGGCTCTGGCACAATAAAGGGGTACCTCATTCAGCCATTTCCAGGCTTGTGAGATACCCCTTTTTTCCGTTCACGGAAATGTATGATCATTTATCAGTGCACTACAGATTGCTATCCTCGTCCCGCAGAACGGGAATCGGTCCGCCGGCTTCCGGTCTCTCCACTATAACGTGCATTTGCTGTGCTGTTCTCGAAACGTTTGCGCTCTGTGCGCTCCATCTGTACGATTTGACCTTCATGCACCACAATATGCAATGAGCCGAACTCCATATCGTCGAGAAGTTCCGTTATCCGCGCAAGCCATACCTCATCCACTTTCAGTGGTTTAGCCATTCTCCAGCCTCCCTTTCCCCGGACAGGGGAGTATCTCCGCCTAAATCCCGTTATTCCGTTATTACCACCTTGTATACTATGAATTAACTTAGCACGGACCTCAAGGACTGTCAATGAGCACTTTTACGTAAAATCAGGCTCTTGACGATCATCGTCACCAGGGCCAGCAGGAGCAACAGGGAGGCAACGGCGAAGGATGCCGAGAATTGATATTCGTTATACAGAATCTCGACATGAAGCGGCAGGGTATTCGTCTCTCCCCGGATATGCCCGGATACCACGGATACCGCCCCGAACTCCCCCATCGCCCGTGCATTACAGAGAATAATACCGTACAGCAGACCCCACTTGATATTGGGCAGCGTCACGCGCCAGAAGATCAGCCAGCCGTGCGCACCGAGCGTAATCGCCGCTTCCTCCTCCTGTGTGCCCTGCTGCTCCATCAGCGGAATCAGCTCACGCGCCACAAAAGGGAAGGTGATAAACAGCGTAGCCAGCACAATACCCGGCAAAGCGAAAACTATCTTGATCTCGTGATTGCTCAGCCAAGGACCGAACCAGCCATGCGAGCCGAACACCAGAATAAAGATCAATCCGCCAATCACCGGCGATACAGCAAACGGCAGATCGATCAGCGTAATCAGAAAGCCCTTGCCGCGAAAACGGAACTTAGTCACTGCCCACGCCGCCGCTACACCAAAGATCGTATTCAGCGGAACCGTAATGGCCGCGACCAGCAGGGTCAGCTTCAGCGCCGAGGCGGCATCCGGGTCGGTCAGCGCGGCCCAGTAGACATCCAGTCCCCGCTTCAGCGACTCCACCAGCACGATAATCAGCGGCAGGGCAATCAGCCATAGCAATACAAGTCCGGCAAGGGAAATGAGCACCCATTTCACCGCTTTGGATTCAGTCGTCCGGGGTGACGACAAGCTTTTACGCGGCGCGGGGACTTGTAAGGGAACCATACCGGCCATTTTTATTCCTCCTAAAAGTTTTATGGAGCCTCCGCTCCTCGATAAACATCGCAATAAAACTCGCTTCGGAAGCATTCACTTAAGTTCTATGGAGCCTAGGCCATCTTGAATGGCCGCCGTTGTCCCAGATTTCCTGAATCCTTAACGTTAGCTCTTCCGCGCCCAGTGCTGAAGGCTGTTGATGACCAGCAGCATCAGGAAGGAGATCAGCAGAAGCAGCAGCGCCACGGCTGTCGCTCCGGCGTAATCGAACTGCTCCAGCTTGGACATGATGAGCAGCGGAGCAATCTCTGTACGCATCGGCATATTGCCGGAGATAAATACAACGGAGCCGTATTCGCCGATGCCCCGGGCAAAAGCCAGTGCAAAGCCCGTAAGCAGCGGCGGGAGCAGCTCCGGCATCACAATCCGCACGAAGGTCCGCCAGCGTCCCGCTCCCAGTGTGGCCGATGCCTCTTCCATATCCCTGTCCAGATCCTCCAGCACGGGCTGAACCGTGCGGACTACAAAGGGAATGCCGATAAACATCAGCGCCAGCGTAATGCCCAGCGGCGTGAAGGCTACCCGGAAGCCCAGCGGCTCCAGCAGGGAGCCGATCCAGCCGTTCTGGGCATAAAGTGCGGTCAATGACACACCGGCCACAGCTGTAGGGAGCGCGAACGGCAGATCGATCAGGGCGTCGAATAGCCTTTTGCCCGGAAATTCATAGCGTACCAGCACCCAGGCCAGCAGCAGCCCCAGAACAGCATCGATCAGGGCCGCAGCTGCCGCTGTACTCAGACTGACCCGAAAAGAGGCCAGGACACGGGTATCCGTAGCCACATCCCAGAACTTCGCCCAGCTGAGTCCCGTCGAATTGAAGAGCAGCGCTGACAGCGGCAGCAGAACGACAAGACTCAGATACAATACGCTGAACCCCATCGTAATTCCGAAACCCGGCAGAAGTCTGCGCCGTGACACAGCCCCCGCAGCAGCTTTTGTGGTGACATTCATTTGCCCATTCATCCTTTCCTGCCTTCGGCTCGTTGGCCGATCAGCAACCGGGCGGGACCCCGCCTGCAAAATTCGCCTTATTTGTTCTGCTTAGCTCCATCCCGTAGCTTGCTATCAGCTGCCCGGCACGTAGATTTTGTCGAAGATTCCGCCATCATTAAAGTGCTTCTCCTGGGTTTCCTTCCAGGTTCCGAATTTGTCTGCCAGTGTGAACAGTTTGATCTCAGGGAATTGATCCTTGTACTGTTCCTTCACGCTGTCCAGGGTCGGACGGTAATAGTTCTCGGCGGCGATTTTCTGGCCTTCTTCGGTGTAAAGGTATTTCAGATAAGCTGCTGCGACCTCACGGGTGCCTCTCTTGTCAACAATCTTATCCACCACGGCTACCGGCGGCTCGGCCAGAATGCTCTCCGACGGATTTACAATCTCGAATTTATCCGGACCCAGCTCCTTGATGGACAGGTAGGCTTCATTCTCCCAGGCGATCAGCACGTCACCGATTCCGCGTTCAACGAAGGTAGTTGTAGAGCCTCGCGCCCCGGTGTCCAGTACGGGTACATTTTTGAACAGCTTCTGTACGAACTCCTGGGCTTTGGCTTCATCATTATTATTCCGGTCAAGCGCATACCCCCAGGCTGCCAGGTAGTTCCAGCGCGCACCACCGGAAGTCTTAGGGTTCGGAGTGATTACCTCCACATCATCCTTCAGCAGATCCGGCCAGTCCTTGATGCCTTTCGGGTTGCCTTTACGCACAAGGAATACGATGGTGGAAGTATACGGGGAGCTGTTATGCTCATATTTACTCTGCCAGTCCGCGCTGATAAGACCCGTTTCCTGAAGAGCATCAATGTCATATCCGAGCGCCAGCGTAACTACATCTGCTTCCAGACCGTCGAGTACAGCGCGGCTCTGCTTGCCTGATCCGCCATGCGATTGTTTGATCGTAACCTTCTGGCCTGTCTCCTGCTCCCAGTAAGCGGCGAATGCCTTGTTATAATTCTCATATAGTTCACGTGTAGGGTCGTAGGACACATTCAGCAGTTCGACCGGATCTTTGGCTGGAGCTTTCGTTGCCTCCGGTGCAGCCGCCGTATTCCCAGCCGCCTCTGTTGCTGCCGGAGCCTCTGTTGCCGCGCCCGCACTTTTCCCTCCATTGTTGCTGCCGCAAGCAGTAAGCCCTGCCGTCAATAATAGTGTGAACCCGGCGATAAGCCCCTTTTTGATCCCTTTTTTCATTACAAACCACTCCCCCATAATGTTCATGTAATTGCATTATCATTGTGAATTTCCTGTTGGTTGATTTCCGTCAAAAAAAGACGCAGGAAAGCCCACTTGCGGCTGGTCAAACCGGTCCTATGGACGCGTATCTGCGAGCCTGAAGCAGGCGTTCCTCCGTCTGTACGGTAAGAACTTATTTGATTATTCCTACCCATTTAGTAGGTTATACAGATATATTACTGAATGCTCTGCGCGCTGTCAAACCATTTTTTCAATTTGGATGAAAGACGGCTCTATTCTGCCCGGCGGCAGCAAGTGGCGGCCGTTCCTGTAAGACCCACTTGTTATTGATGCCTTAAAGTAATATTATTGCTACATCTTATAGGTCGAATTACTAGATATAAGTTGAATTACTAGAGATGAGTTCTGCCGGATTTCTGCAGCCTCTATTGCCACAAATTGTCGGGGGAAACTAACATGGGAATGGATTTGGAGTATGTACCCGCACCGCAGGGACCACGCCTGCACAGGCGCATACTCAATGAAATGGGAAGACGCATCTTAGAAACGTACCGGTATGATACAGCCTTATGGAGGATCGCGCTCTGCGGTCCTTGGATTCTATGTATTCTGGCTTTTACTATAGCCGTTATGGGCATCCCTACAGGGCTTGGGAGTGCAGCAGATCTTATACTGGCTGCCGGCGCGGGAACCCTTGTAATGGCGCTGGCCGGCAACCTGCTGGCTGTGCTGCTCTCCTTAACCGGACTGCGCATTCCGCGGCTGTTCACGGGCTCTTGGCTCAGTGCACTGAGCGCCGTGCTGCTTATTCTGTATTACGCTGATCTGGAGCTTGAGGCTGCAGCAGCCATCGCTGGTATCACAGCCTTGGCCGGGGGACTGGGAGGTCTTGCAGCCGGTCTGCTGCGGACTAGGAGAACCCTCACCGGCGGGCTTCTGGCAGCGGTTCTTGTCCTGACCCCCTTGGCTCTGGCCTATGGGACGGGAAGCAGCCCTGCTCCTTCCCCATCGGTTAAGACATTGGCTGCAGACGGTGGGGTTCTTCCTGCGGCTGCTGCCGATCCCGGACAGCCGGGGGACTATACGTTCCACAGCTTCACCTATGGGAGCGGCCAGGACCTGCACCGTACAGAGTATGGCGGAGATGCCGCGCTCCTCTCGGCTTCTGTGGATGCTACGGAGTACATCAAATCATGGCCTGCGCTGCGCACCCTATTCTGGGGATTCGATCCCGGTGCGCTTCCTCTGAATGCCCGGGTCTGGATGCCTGACGGAGACGGGCCTTATCCGCTCGTGCTTATGGTGCATGGCAACCATATGATGGAGGATTATTCCGAGGGCGGATACGCCTATCTCGGGGAACTGCTGGCCAGCCGGGGATTTATCGCCGTCTCGCTGGATGAGAACTTCCTGAATTATTCTGCTTGGTCCGGCATCCCGGATAAGGACTTCGAGGTGCGGACCTGGATGATTCTGAAGCATCTGCAGCAGATTGCAAGCTTCGCGGAGCAATCCGGTACACCTTTCTATCAGAAGGTCGATTATGACCATACTGCATTGCTGGGCCATAGCCGCGGCGGTCAGGCTGTAGCCATGGCTGCGGATGCTTCGCGCTGGTTCACTGGTGATCCGGCACTGGCGGCAACGAAGCGGTTCAATATCACTTCTGTTATTGCGCTGGCTCCTACGGATAAAGCCATTGACAGCAAACAGGCCAGTCTGGTGGATGTGAATTATCTGACGCTGCAGGGCGCCCGTGACGGTGATGTGCATGACTTCTACGGGGACCGGCAGTATATGCGCGCTTCCTACACCGGCAGCACTCCGGCTTTCAAAAGCTCGCTCTATATTGCGGATGCCAATCACAGCCAGTTCAATACAGACTGGGGGCTGTTTGACCAGACGCTGCCGACGGGGCTGTTCCTGAAACGTACAGATATTATGGATGGAGATGAGCAGCGGCAGATTGCCAAGGTCTATGTCTCTGCATTCCTGGAGACTACGCTGCACGGGAAGGCGGAATATCAGCAATTGTTCCGTGATTACCGCAGCGGCGCACCGTGGCTGCCGGATACCGCCTATTATAACCGGTTCCAGAGCGGGACTTACATTACGGTAGCGAACTATGAGGAAGACCGCAAAAGAAATACGGTGAAGGGCGGCACTGCCACAGCTGAAGGCCTCACCTGGAGCGAAGAAGCGGCCAAGGACCGCGAGTCCAAGAACAAACCCTCTTACGGTATTCTGCTGGAGCGCGGCAGCACCGCTGAGAACCAGACTGGAGCTGGTGATGCGGATTCGGTTGAGGCATCCTACAGTATCAAGCTTAGTGAAGCACTCACCCGTAATCTTGCCGATTCCGCTGCAGAGGGCTTAGCCTTCTCCTTGGCTAACCGTAATTCAGATGCTGATGACGATGCAGCTGAACCGTCTCGGGCTGCCGTCTCTCCCGATGTGGAGGTGGAGCTGACCGACAGTAATGAAGTCACAGCACGGCTGCCCCTGGATGAGGTAATGGAGATTCTGCCCTTGCCGCAGACCGAATTCACGATCAGCCCCTGGCTGGAGGAGCGGATCAGCGACGGCAAGTTCGGCGACCGCTCGGAAGCCGTCTTCCAGACCTACGAGCTGCCCTTTGAGCTGTTTCTTGAAGAAGAGCCAGCGCTTGATCCGGACAAGCTGACCGAAATCACCTTCTACCTGCAAGGCGAAGATGACAAGATTATGCTGGATGACATCGGATTCTATGAGCGGGATGACCAGCTGCGGGGGATGCAGTAAACAGCATGCTCAGACGATAAAATTACTGTTCCGTGTCCCTTGTGCCACAAGGGTATATAATGAGCCCAAACAAAGAACGTCCCAGACTGCCAGCGGGCAGAGGGACGTTCTTTTGGCGTGAACCCGGAAAAGGGAAATCCTTATTCTTAAGCCCACACTCTATAGGCATCTCTACAGGCTTAAATGTTGCATGAATTACAACTTGGATCCACAGATGGCGGCGTTATCGGGCGAATGTTGCAGGAAATACAAGAATTGTTATGTTAATCTGCTTATGGGAAGGGAAATGATGCATTTCGTACAGGATTTCAAATCATAATAGGATAATCCGCTCTATCAAACAGCCACTACACAGACCGGAGACGGAACCTCCAGTTCATTACCCGTAGGAATCAGCCGGCCGCTCTCGCTGTCGATCCGGAAGGATACGATGTTGCCGCTGTTCTGGTTAGCGGCAAGCAGCATGCCGCTGATAATGGCGAAATTACGCGGTGTCCGGCCGCCGGAGATGACCCAATCCTCTGCTTCCAGCAGACCTGTCGCATTATCAATGTGGAACAGGGCGATGCTGTCATGTCCCCGGTTCGATACGTACAGGTATCTTCCGCATGGGGAGACGTGAATATCCGCCGCTGTATCATCACTTCCGGCCGTGTAATGCTCAGGAAGCGAGCTGACATTCTGCAGGATCTTGAGGTTTCCCTGCTGCTCGTCATCCGCAAATACGGTAACCGTGTTATTCAATTCATTCACCAGATAGATCCATTGTCGTGAAGGATGTACAGCCAGATGGCGCGGTCCGGAGCCCGGCGGCAAATCCACTTCGCGGTGTGTGACCAGCTTGCCCTCCTCCACGCGGTAGAACACAATCTGATCCAGTCCGAGATCGCAGACCAGCACATGATCCCCGGTTTTATCGGGAATAACGGAATGCGGATGGGGCGCATCCTGACGGTCTGCACGGATTCCTGAACCTTCATGCTTAACCTGGGAGGACATGTCCTGCAGCGAACCGTCACTGTTCAGCGGAAATACATTCACATTCCCTCCCGTATAATTAGATACAAATATGTAATCTCCTTGCGGAGCCACGGAAACATAACAAGGCGCACCGCCTCCGGTAGCTCTGCTGCCCAGCGGGCGCAGCGCTTTGCTGCCGGGTTCAATGGCGTAGGCATACACCTGGCCTTCATCCTGTTCACTTACCGCATATAATACAGTTCCTGCTGCATTTACAGCCAGATAGGAGGGATTCTCAATTCCCCGGGTGCCGCCCATAACTCTCATTTCGCCCGTTTCCTTATCCAGCGCCCCCACCAGGATGGCTTCTTCCTTCTCATTACTATAGGTTCCGATATAGAACAACACTTCATTAGGCTGGTGCATGGCAACGGCTCCTTTATTGTATAGTGTACAAATATATAACCTGCACAGCGGTGTTTTCACTCAGCTGATCTCCGCAAAATTTACTATAACATGTTTATGTACCCAAGACATTACCAGGCTTAAACAGCATAAATATGGATACAATAGAATACTAATTCTAAGTGTGCAAGCAATATTTGACACTTGGTTTAAACGTCTTGCAGAAGGTTAATAGTAACCATCGAAGATAACAAACACAAAGGAGCTGAAGAATAATGACTTTATTATGGATGTTGATTGTTGGTGGCGTGATTGGTTGGTTGGCTGGCCTGATTATGGGCAGAGATATTCCGGGTGGTATTATCGGCAACATTATCGCCGGTATTCTAGGTTCATGGCTCGGCGGCATGCTGCTGGGAAGCTGGGGACCTAAGATCAGTGACTACTATGTCTTCCCGTCATTGATTGGTGCCGTAGTTCTGATCTTCATCGTCAGCCTGATCCTGCGTTCGGTTGGCGGACGTAGCCGTTCTTAAACCCTATGGCAGCATTCATAGCTGAAGCTGCTGAAATACACTTATCAAGCAAACCCGCCAGGGTTAACCCTGGCGGGTTTGCTGTGTGGACCCTCCAAGGGCCGCCTTCACCACGGCCTGTGATCCATTCTGAATTGGATCTTTTTTCTGCTATAATGAAGAAATAAGTGACCTAAATCACAGAGAGGAAAGTGAATTATGGGCAATATCAACCCCTCACTTCTGCATGTGGGCTCCACGCTGGGAGCCGTGTTCATGGCGCTGATGGTTATTTTTATCCGCCTGAAGGCTAGTGCCCGTCCGGTAACCGTCCGCAAAATATGGATTCCGCCGCTTGGCATGTCCACCGGATTCGCCATGTTTGTAGTCCCGGAGGTCAGATTTCCCTGGTGGTGGGCTGTTGCAGCTTTCCTGGTCGGCTGGTTTATCTTCGCCTATCCGCTAATACGCAGCACACGGTTCGAGGAACGGGAAGGACAGATTTATGCCCAGCGCTCCAAGAGCTTCGCCTTCATTCTGCTTGGACTGCTGTTGATCCGAACCCTTCTCCATGAGTTTATCAACCAATATGTATCTGTCCCGCAATCCGGCGGATTATTCTTTATTCTGGCCTTTGGCATGATTCTCCACTGGAGAGTATTCATGTATAAGCATTACACCCGGATGCTGCCTGCAGAGGCCCGAATACCACAGCCCAGAGGATAAGCAGGATACATACATCCTGGACAGCAGGGTGGAAACGGCTTTGCCGTCTTGTTCAAAGAGCGGTCACGTTTCAGCGGGAAGTATAAGGATAATTCGTGGAATGACACTTATACTTCCTTATATTCACAAACAGGGGATGTCCCAAACAGCCATGGTCATGACTGCTTGGGACATCCCCTTTCATATTTAATAGGCGCCGGGCTTTCTGCATGGTTCTTAACAGCCCGGATCACATAATAATTATAGCAGTGAAGCAGTATAAGGCTAGGCCGGCATATTTCTAACCTACGATGTCAATTGTGACGAAAAACGGGCAGGCTACGCATGTCTTTTTCAACTCGATGTCAGGTAACTTCCGATAAGATCAGTTAGAATAAAAGCATACTTTTAGAGAGTGGGGACAAGGCAATTGAAAAGTAAATCGAGAAAAGTGGCAATCGTCGGCTCTGGCATGGTAGGTTCCAGCTGCGCCTACTCCATGGTTAATCAGGCCATCTGCGATGAGATCATGATGATCGACCGCACCTACGACCGTGCCATGGCACAAGCGCTTGACCTCTCGCACTGTATGGATTTCACCGGAACACGCACTAAGGTGTATGCAGGCACCTCCAGCGATTGCGCCGGGATGGATGTCGTCATTCTGACGGCAGGCGCCAATCCCAAACCGGGGCAGACCCGGCTGGATGTGCTGGATGCCGCCGCTGTCATTACCAGGGAGATTGTTACCGAAATTATGGCCGGAGGTTTCGACGGTATCTTTGTCGTAGCCGCGAACCCCGTTGATATTGTTACCTATATGGTATGGAAAATATCAGGCCTGCCGCGGCACCGGATCATCGGCACCGGCACCTCGATTGATTCTTCCCGCCTGAAGACGCTGCTGTCCGAGGTATTCACCATCGACCCGCGCAGCGTCAACGGTTACGCACTCGGCGAGCACGGGGAATCCCAGTTCGTGGCCTGGTCCCATGTAACGATCGGCGGCAAGCCGATCCTGCAGATTATGGAACAGCACCGCGAGCGTTTCAGCAGTCTGGACCTTGAGGATATCGCCCGCAAGACGAAGGATGCCGGCTGGGAGATCTTCACCCGCAAAGGCTCCACGCATTTCGGAATCGGCAGTGCACTGGCTTACATCACCCGTTCCATTCTGAATGATGAGCACAAAATCATCGCCGTTTCGGCGATTCTGGACGGCGAGTACGGGCAAAGCGGCGTCTGCGCAGGTGCACCGGCCATTATTGGCAGCGGCGGAATCCAGGAACTTCTGGAGCTGAACCTCAGCGATGCGGAGATGGCGAAATTCGAAGCCTCATGCAGTGTCATCCGCGGCGGAATTGAGAGTCTGCAGCTGGAAGAAAAGCTGTAAGCCTGACCTTGCGTCTGCGGATTGTTTCATTACACAGCAAACACCCCTCTGCTTCACACACGGTAATCCGTGCGGCAGAGGGGTGTTATTTTATTTCTGCCTGCCTTTAATGGAACTTCTCAATCTCGCTCCGCAATTCGGACATCAGCCCATTCAGGGATTCGGCTGAGGTTACAACCTTACCCATCAGATTCCGCTGCTCGGTTGAAGCCTCTGCAACCATCTCGGCACTTTCTGCAGAATCCCTGGCAATGGTCAGCATATCAGAGATGGAAGCCGTAATCTCTTCCGTCCCGGCCGACATTTGCTCGTTGATGGCAGATACATCCTGAATCTGCAAGGAAACCTCGCGGATGGAAGAACGGATATGGTTGAACGATTCGCCCACATTTTTCATTTTCCCCATACCGTCACCGATTTCAACTACGCTCTTCTCCATAGAGACCGCAGCATTCTTCGTCGATTCTTGAATCTGGCGGATCAGTTCAACAATGTTCACGATGGCGCCGTTGGTGCGCTCAGCCAGCTTCTTCACTTCGTTCGCTACAACTCCGAAGCCGCGCCCGTGCTCGCCTGCTCTGGCAGCCTCAATAGAAGCATTGAGTGATAGCAGCCCCGTCTGATTGGAGATTTCCGAGATCACATCCACGATCTGTCCAATCTGCTCTGATTGACCGGTCAGGTTGTTGATCAGCTCTGAAGTCTTACCTGCGGTAGTACTGATTACTGTCATCTGCTCAAGCGTAGCCTGAATCTCCAGATATCCGCTCTCTACCTCTGTACTGACCGTTTCCGCCTGATCCGACACACTGACGGAGGATTCGGCGATTCTTTGCAGTCCGATGGCCATCTCCTCTGTGGCTCTGGCCGACTGCTCCGAACCTCTGAACTGATCTTCCATCCCCCGCGCCACTTCTTGGACAACGGTCTCGATCTCCGCCGAAGTATTGGAAGTCTGACTGGCGTAGTTCAGCACACTCTCTGCAGAGACAGCTACCTGAGCGACTGTAGCATCGATTTTGCCGACAATTCCGGCCAGGCCTGCGATCATATCATTGATGCTCTGGCTCATCTGGCCAATCTCATCTCCGGAACGCACTGCCACCCGTTCACTCAGATGACCCTCTGCCACCCGTCTCATTACATCGGAGATCGCTACAATTGGCTTAACAATCAAGCGGGTAAGGTACAGGGAGATTCCGATAACAACCAGCATAACTATCACAACGAATATCAAGGAGATAGTCTGGGCAGAAGTTACTTTGGCTGTAATCTCACTCTTTGGAACGCTGATCAGCAGCTTCCAGTCTGTGCTGGGGATCGTACGGAAATAGGTGATGACCTGCTTCCCGTCTTCGCCCTTATAGATCTCCGAACCCTTGTCGTTTGCCAGTATATTCTTGTAGGCTTCCTTCATTTCCGGCGTTCCGGCATAGTCCGCAATGTTCTTCCCGATCCGCTCCGGATCCGAAGAGGTATAATAATTACCTTGTCCTGAAATCACATATCCATAACCGGTTTCGGCTACATGGATGTTCTTGCTCATCTCCGTCAGAATATCAGGTGTTACCGAGAAGGCGATGCCTCCGGCGAATTGATTGTCTTTGTCCACTGCCGGAACGAAGACGGGAATGATATTTTTATTCAACTGCTCCAAAAAAGACATATCGGCTACAGCCGGTGCATGGCTCGTCTTGGCTTCCTGGAAATACGCTTCTCCGCTGACATCGGCGGTAAGATTAAGGGAATTTGACAATATCCCTTCCTTATTAATGACACTGTAGCCTTCGGACTGCCTGTCGCTGTCTTCCAGCACCTTGACTACCGGGAATATAGTGCCCGGCTGTGCGGTGTCGAATTCAGGATGCATGGCCATCAGTTCCTGCACCGCAGACGTTTTGGAGTTTATCCATTCATCGATCCGTGTAGTATTCATCTCCAGGATACTCTCTGCCAGCTCCTCGCTGTCCGCCCGGGTTACGCCTCCAAAGTATTGCATGAAAAAGAGGGTCGCTCCCAGCAGAGGGATAATGGCAACCGCCAAAATGACAAGCGACCACTTTTTCTGCAGAGATACAGATTTTACATTCTTTTCATTCACTTTCATTTTTGACCACAAGCTCGCCTTCTTCACCGAAAGTCCCCCCAGAAAACCTGTTGTAATCTTCCATATGCTGTAAATATATTATGATATATCGGCATAAATAGACAAAAAACATTATACATTGAATAAAAAATAAGCCTCAAGACCCAATATCTAGGATCATGACGACTTATTTTTTCATAATTATTTCATAATATATAAATATGGCAGCTGAGTATTATCTTGATTTCGGAGGCTGCAATGCGCGCATACTGTTGAGCACGGCAAGCACGGTTACCCCGACATCCGAGAATACGGCCTCCCACATGGTAGCAATTCCGAACGCTCCCAGCAGCAGGAAGACGGCCTTGACCCCCAGCGCAAAAATAATATTCTGCCACACAATGGTCCGCGTGCGCCCCGCGATACCGATAGCGGCGGCAATCTTCGAGGGTTCATCCGTCATAATTACAATGTCTGCTGCTTCAATAGCTGCATCGGAACCAAGTCCGCCCATGGCGATCCCGACATCCGCTCTAGCCAGCACCGGAGTATCATTAATCCCGTCTCCGACAAAAATAATCTTCTCCTTCGGTCCCTTCTCCCGCTCCAATCGTTCAATCGCTTCGACCTTATCTCCGGGCAGCAGCTCCGCATGAATCTCCTGAATGCCCAGCTGTCTGCCGACGGATTCGGCTACAGATGAAGTATCACCGGTCAGCATGACGGTCTTGCGGATTCCCAGCGCGTTCAGCTCCTGGATGGCCCGCTGTGCATCCTCTTTCACCTCATCAGCAATAACGATATAACCGGCATACTGCTTATCGACAGCCAGATGAACCACTGTACCGCTCTGCTGCGGGATCTGGCTTGCAATTCCCTCCCGTTCCATCAACCTTGCATTCCCGGCCAGCACCGCCTTGCCTTCGACTGTGACAGCAATGCCGTGGCCGGAAATTTCATTATAGTCCGTGATGGCTTCTCCAGGGATGGCATCTCCGTAAGCAGAGCGGATCGATTCGGCAATCGGATGACTGGAATGGCTCTCGGCATAAGCGGCAATCCGCAGCAATTCATGCGGGGTGAATCCTTCCGCCGGATAATTCCCAGTCACGCTGAATTGCCCTTTGGTCAAGGTTCCCGTCTTATCAAATACGACAACCTTCACATCATTTAAGGCTTCCAGGAAATTGCTGCCCTTGATCAGAATCCCGTTCCGCGAAGCGGCTCCGATGCCACCGAAGAATCCGAGCGGAATCGAAACGACGAGTGCACAAGGACAAGAAATAACAAGAAAGACAAGTGCGCGGTAGATCCAGTCCGAGAAAGTGGCTCCGCTGAGTACCAGCGGCGGAACCACCGCCAACAGCAGGGCTGTTATCACTACTACCGGTGTATAGGCACGGGCGAATTTCGTGATGAAGTTCTCTGTCTTCGCTTTATTATTGGTCGCATTCTGCACCAGCTCCAGAATCTGCGAGACCGCCGATTCGCCGAAATCCTTGGTCACCTCAATGGTAACCACACCGTTGCGGTTAATGAAGCCACTCAGCACCTGGTTGCCCGGCTGGGTAGACCGGGGCACGGATTCACCGGTCAGTGCCGAGGTATCCATCATCGCGCTGCCTTCCAGAATGATGCCATCCAGCGGCACCTTCTCGCCCGGCTTAACTACGATGCTGTCCCCGACCGCTACCTCTTCCGGCGAGACCTTGCGCAGATTACTGCCTTCCTTCAAGTAAGCGAATTCCGGCCGGATATCCATCAGCGCTGTAATCGAACGGCGTGATCGGTTCACCGCCATCCCCTGGAACAGCTCACCAACCTGATAGAAGAGCATAACCGCAACGCCTTCCGGGTACTCTCCGATGGCAAAGGCCCCGATGGTCGCCAGCGCCATCAGGAAATTCTCATCAAACACCTGACCGCGGATAATATTCCGCGCGGCGGCCCAGACTACCTCACCGCCGACGATAAGATACGCTGCCAGGAAGAGTAACAGTTCTGCGATTCCATTGACCGGGAGGAACATCCCGGCAGCGGCCAGAACAGCTCCGCCGGCCAAACGCAGCAGGATTCTGCGCGTACCGCCTTCCCCGTGCTCATGGCTGTGGCCGTGACTGTGGTCATGACCATGCTCAGCGGCAGCGGTATGACTATGGGTATGCTCCGCAGCCGCATGGGCATGACCGTGTGCGTCACCATGGGCATGACTATGTGCGTCACCTTGGGCATGGTCATGACTATGCGGCTCTCCACCCGCATGGTCATGACCCTGAGTAGCTATGCGGCTTACCTCGCCTGGACTGCCAGCAGGAAGCGGCTTCTTGACCGCCCGCGTAGCGGTTACTTCACGCAGCTTCACATGCGGTTCAAGTACAGTCACAGTATGCTGCGCCTGTTCAGCTACTTCTTCTGCAGCAGAAGCTGCGGTCTCCAGCGTCATGGTCTTCATTGCAAAGTTCACGGAACAGGAAGATACCCCTTCGATCTTCTTGACCTTATTCTCAATCTTCATGGCGCAATTCGCGCAGTCCAAACCCTCGAGTACCCATTTTCGCTTCACATTACCTTGTACCGTATTCAAATGACTCATCTCCCTTAGTAAAACCTATATATGAGTATTTGTTCATATGTTAACTTACACATATTATATTCCCCTGAATCTTGCAGTGTCAATGCACTCCGCGCATAGTTTTTGGCTTTTTCATGAAAAATAACAGTTAAATAGCTATTAAATAAAACTTATATAGCTTGAACTGCTTTCGTTTACAGGTAATTGAAGCGAATGGGAATTTTGGGACAACTAAGTTTTGAAATGAAAAAAAAACTTGCTACAACCCTTGTAAATTTCCTTCAGCCGTCATAATATTAACATATGAGCAATCATTCATATGTTAATTGAAAAGAGGTTTTACCCATGAAACATTCTAAAAATCCCGGCACGACAACGCAGAATGGGGCACCTGATGGTAAGGATGCGGGGCATTCGGGGCATTCAACCCACTTAGATCAATCAGAGCAACATCAGCATGGCGAGCACGGGAACGGCGGAGACCAGCACAGCGGGCATCAGCATAGTGAGCATGGGAGCGGCGGACACCAACTCAATGGGCACCAGGCTGCGGATCATTCCCATTCGCACTCACACTCACACTCGCACTCGCATTCTCATTCCCATGCACCGGATAATAAAAAAGGCCTGCTGATCGCCTTAATTATCACCGGCGGCATTATGTTTCTCGAATTCTTCGGCGGCCTTGTCACCGGCAGTCTGGCCCTGTTATCTGACTCCGGGCATATGCTCAGCGATACCGCCTCGCTGGCACTGAGCCTGGTAGCGATGATTATTGCCGCGAAGCCGCCGTCATCGAAGAACTCCTACGGGTTCTTCCGGTTTGAGATTATGGCAGCCTTGTTCAACGGGGTGACGCTGTTTGTTATCGCCGCATTTATTATGTGGGAGGCTTACCAGCGCTTCTTCTCGCCTCCGGCTGTTGCCAGCGGAACCATGATGCTGATTGCCGCTGTCGGACTGCTGGCCAATCTCATCAGCGCCTGGTCGCTGATGCGCAAGAGCGAAGCTAAAGACAATATCAATATCCGGAGCGCTTATCTGCATATTATGGGCGATGCCCTCGGCTCCGTCGGCGCCCTGATTGCCGGCCTTATCATGAATCTGTTCTCCTGGTACGTCGCAGACCCTATCATCAGTGTGCTGGTTGCCCTTCTCATCCTGCGCAGCGCCTGGGGAGTTATCCGACAGGCCTTTCATATTCTTATGGAAGGTACTCCGCTCACGGTGAATATTCGTGATGTGCAGGAAACATTGCTGGGAATCGAAGGGGTCATTGATGTGCATGATCTGCATATCTGGACGATTACCTCCGGACTGGATGCACTCAGCGGCCATCTGCTGATCGGGGATTATACTGACCACCAGCAGGTGCTGCAGCAGGCGCTTAAGATTGTGGAAGACAAATTCGGCATTCACCACACTACCCTTCAGATTGAGAATTCTTCCTTGAAGCATAGGGAGCTTCCTGTGTAATTGCGAGGCTTTTGCCGGACAGGGCATAATTGTTGTACGTATTGCAACTTGGATTCATAGATACCAGGGGGTGGGGAATGATTGTTGTATGAAATACAAGAATATTCCCGCTAAGGCGCCTGGAAGAGGAAGAATCCTGCAGTTTGTACAACAATTTTCAATTTACGCTGTTTTACTGAGCGGAATGTTGTATTTCGTACAGGATTTTAGCTCGAACCAGTTAATTCATTCACCCCGTAATACAAAAAGGGAATGTCCTGGGCAGCCTATTCGCAGCTGCCGGGACATTCCCTTGTTCGTGTTCAGGACTATCTATTCATGCCGGATATGCTCATGGGTCTGCAGGAAGATCTGCTCCACATGTGCATCATTCAGCGAGTAAAATACAGTCTTGCCTTCCTTGCGGCGTTTCACAATCCGCAGATTGCGCAAGTAACGGAGCTGGTGGGAAACAGCGGACTGTCCCATATCCAGGATCGACGACAAGTCATGCACACATAACTCTTGTTGGGATAAGGCGTAAATGAGCCGTACTCTTGTCGGATCGCCGAGTGCCTTGAACATCTCCGCCATCTTGTCTGTAGTCCCGCGGTCAGGCAGGATCAATGCCATAGATTCCGGTTCCAGCTCGGAACCATTGCATGTGTTGTCGCATTCATCAAGTGCCGCTGGCTCCATGCTCTCGCCCTCCTCCATATACTTATCCGGCTTCACCGGCCGTTAATAGTTACTTCTACGATTAATTATAGAAAAAACTACGGTCAATGTCCATGGAGAGAAATGTAGAACTGGAGAGACAGCACATAACTGGTATTAGCGAAGCAAACTATAATTAGGAATATCAGCATAATCAGGAGCATAGCCAAGTGCATCAGACTGCCTTATACACACGCATACTCACACTCACACATACACATACACATACACATACACATACACATACACATACACATACACATACACATACACATACACACAAAAAAAATTTTTATATCCTACTCCGCAATAACCCAGCCTTTATACCGCTTTACGCCAAAAGAAGAACAACCCCGCTCCCAGGAATAACGCCAGGCTGCCGGACACTACAATCATAAGACTCTCCACTGGCAGGTTGAACGCGCCGAACCGGTCCTCCCCGAATGGCGACATGGCAAGCATTGGCTGCACCCATGGATAATACGGCCCGTATGTTGCTGAGTTCGCGATCAGGATATTGGGGATGGTGAAGCATACATTTAGCGCAAGAGGAGCGCCAAAGCTGCTCCAGCCCTGGGATACGGCCAGCTGCAGCGCAGCCAACGGCAGGCAGGCGAACCAGCCGCCTAACAGGCTGGTCAGCAGCAGCTCCCAGGGAATCGCTCCTTCTGCACCGCGGTACAATCCCATCCCTAGCAGAGCTGCAAGAAACAACAGCTGCACAGCAGCCAGGAGCGCCATAACCATTGTATATTTGGCCAGGTATACCGAGGTCCGTCTAACCGGCAAGGCAAGCAGCAGCTTCCAGCCGCCGTCACTATGCTCACCCCGGCAGATCAGAGCCGCGAAGATGCCCGAGAGCACCGGAAGGAATAACATGGCGTGAATAACCGACATGGCACTGAGCAACACCTGCCAGGTGAATACCCCGTCCGGTTGCCGGTCTGCGACAGCCCCTACGGCCAAGGCGATCAGCGGGCTGATCAGCACCAGCAGCCAGACCCAGGACCCCGACATCTTCAGCCGCTCCGCAGACATAATTCGCAAGAATGGTCTCATCTTCAGGCCACATCCTTTCGGGCGAAATGCAGGGCTCCCGGCAGCAGCACTATGACTCCAAGGAGCAGACCCGCTCCGCTGAACAACCAGGGGCGCTGGGCACTCCAGGCCAGGGTAGGCCAGGAGAGAGGAATCCACTCGGAGAGGAATAACGAGAACAGGCTGAGCAGTGACAATGTCATACCCAGAGATACGGGAAGCGTCTGGTTACGGCTGGACAAGGACAGCCACAGCTGCAGCACAATGACAGGCAGAGCCGCTGCGTAAGAAGCAAATCCTATCCGCAGGACATCGGCATAAGGAATGGGCTGTGTACCGAATCCGAGCAGCAGACCCAGGAAGACAGTTCCTGCCGACAGCAGGAGACATGACACCACAAGTAGCATCAGGCAGATCAGCAGCTTGGACATGAACACAGCCGTGCGCGAGACAGGCAACGCCAGCAGTTGCTTCCACGAACTCGTCTGATGCTCGATATTTGCAATCAGCGAGCAGACCAGTGTCCCGCCGAGATACAGGGCTACGGGCACGAAATCGGACACATTGCGAAGCAGGCCTCCCCACAAATCCGCCTGGTATTGTTCCCGCAGATAATCATAGCGGAGCCCGAAATTCAATCCCTGCATGGCAATCAGGCCGACCGGTCCGAGGAACACCAGGAACCATAAGCCTTTGCCGCGGATTTTGAGCCAGTCCGCTGACAACGCACGCCACATCATGATTGCCCTCCCCCAACCACCTGCAGGAAGAATTCCTCCAGCGATTGTCTGTGCTCTTCCACTCTGTAGACCGCATGGCCATCCTCGACCAGCTCTTTGACCAGTAGCGATACTCTGGCATCACTCATCCGGGGCAGGATCAGCCTTCCTTCCTGCAGCTCACCGCCGCACCCGCGCCGCAGTGCAGTCACCAGCGCAGCTTCCGGCTCCGATACCGCCAGGCTTAGATTGCCTGCCGCCTGCTCCTGCAGATGGGCAATCGTATCCTGATAGACCATCTGCCCCTCACGGATAATACCAACGGTTCCGGCCATCTGCTCGATTTCGCTAAGCAGATGGCTGGATACCAGGACCGTGATCCCCTGTTCCTCCGGCATCCGCTTAATCAGGGAGCGGATTTCCTGAATCCCTGACGGGTCCAATCCGTTAGTCGGCTCATCCAGAATCAGCAGCTCCGGGCTGCCAAGCAGGGCAGCGGCAATCCCGAGACGCTGCTTCATACCCAGCGAGTAACCTTTGACCGGCCGTTTCTCTTCCCCGGTAAGCGAGACAATATCCAGCACCTCGGCAATGCGCGCCTTCGGCACATCCAGAATCCGGCGGATTGCCTCCAGGTTATCCAGGGCACTCAGATGCCCGTAATAGGAAGGGGACTCCACCAGAGAGCCTACTTTGCGCAGGATTTGCAGTTTGTTACGGCGCAGCTCCCGGCCAAAAATTTCGATACTGCCGGAGGTCGGCTTAATCAGACCCAGCAGCATACGGATCGTTGTTGTTTTGCCGGCGCCGTTCGGACCGAGGAATCCATAGATTTCCCCTTGTCTGATATTCAGATTCAGCTCCTTCACGGCCGCACGGCCACGGTATTCCTTAAGCAGATCTCTTGTTTCTATTACTGTATCCTTCATTCTCTTCACCTCGGTATTCAGCATAACGTCCCAAGGTTAAAAGCGCGGAAGCAGCAAGTTTAAATTTTGTTTAAAATTATCCGGTCCGGCAGCCGCTTCCAGATTGTAATCTCGGTGCCCTGCCCCGTACTCTCCATACTCCATTCCAGCTCCATCCGCTTCAGCAGCAGATCAACAATGGACAGGCCAAGGCCCGCCCCTTTGGAATCGGTACTCCCGTCCAGGCCGCCGCCATGGTCCGAGATTACAAGGACACGGTTACCGCCGCGGATCTCTGTAAATATCCCTACATACAGACCGCTGCGCGCATGACGCAGAATATTCTGAAACAAATTGTCAAGCACCCTGCGGAACCAGCTGACATCAACATTCCAGTAGAGCGGCGCTGCTTCCAGATCAATCTCAATCTGATACCCCTCTTTCTCCCATAGCGGATACCAGGCCGCAGCGGTCTCCCGCAGCAGTCTCAGCACATCCTTCCGCTCCAGCTTGAGCGTCATCCGCCCGCTGTTCAGCAGATTATAGGCCAGCAGATTGTCAATCAGCCCTCCGAGACTCTCAATCCGCTGATCCATCAGCTCAAGGGATTCCTGGCCGCGCGCCGATAAATCCTCCTTGCCCAGCACATGCAGATGGCTGCGGATCACGGTCAGCGGAGTCCGCAGATCATGTGACAGGTTGGCAACCAGGCGCTTGCGCAGGCCCTCTTCTTCTGTCTCTCTGGAGCGGCTGGCGGCAAGCTCTGTCACCATCGTATTGAATGCCTCCTCAAGCCGCCCGATTTCATCAGGCTTGCCCGGAGGAACCAACTGGGGCAGGCCTTCACGCCCGGTAAAAACCATGGCGGTCTGTAGCCGCAGCAGCCTTCTGCGGATCATAATGAAGAAGAGCCAAGAGCTAACCACGAAGGCTATTAAGAACCCCAGTATTGCAATCGAATACCATTTGTCCAGGCCTGCGGCATATTTTGCATTCTTGATTTCTTCGGGAATCTGCATGACCATGAAGCCTTCTCCGGCTTCAGCCTGATCCCCTACAAAAGCAACAATCGCCAGCGGTTTAAGCGCCGTGCTGTCCTTCATGAAGGACACCGCCTCTACGGCTGTCCAATAGGAGGGTACTTCCTTGACGGAGTATCCGCCCTGCAGCAGCGGGGGACCTGAGGGCTCCGTGATCAGTTGTGTTCTACCCTCGTTATCTACCCAGAATATTCTGGCCAGATGATAGGTTTCGCTCAATGACCGGAGCCGCTGAGTGATACCCTCCGGCGGCTGGCCGAGCAGCTTACGCGCTTCGTCATGCCACATGAGTTCCAGCTTGCCAACACTGGAATACAGGGCATACTCCTTAGGAGTGTCTTCACGGGTGAATCCACCGAAGATGCTATACAGTGTGATAGTGATTGGAACAATAACAGGAATGAACAACAGCGCAGCCAGAATAATAAGCAGATAACGGAAGAGCAGGGAACGGCGCAGAGATTGGAACCGCCTTAACCCCTTCATCCTCTCACCCGGTAACCGATACCCCTGACCGTCTCAATAATCTCCGGCGCAGCCGGATCAAGCTCCAGCTTCTCGCGCAGATAACGGATATGTACCATAAGTGTCTTGTCGCCTTCAATATAGCTTTCGCCCCAGACGGCTTCATAAATCTGCTCCTTAGTCAGAACCTGCCCAAGATGCCGCAGCAGGTAAGAGAAGATCTGGAACTGCTTGCCGGTAAGCATAATCTCCCGCCCGCTCGCAGCTTCCATAACTACACTGCTGCCCGGCCTGACCACCAGATGCTTAAGCATTATGGGAGCAGGTGCAGCAGTGCCGCTTCTTCTTAAGAGGACCTCCATTCTGGCCGCCAGCTCATCGGGATGAAACGGCTTGGTCAGATAATCATCGGCGAAATCCAGTCCCTGTAGCTTATCGTCAATAGAGGTGCGAGCCGAGAGCATCAGGATCGGCAGCTCCGGATAGGCCCGCTTCAGCCGTTGACCAACGGTGAACCCGTCAAGTCCCGGAAGCATCACATCCAGTATCACCAGTTGGCAGCCCTCAGCCGCTTCCAGCGCGCCTTCTCCGCTCTCCAGCCAGCGGACAGCATACTCCCGTTCCCGCAGATCCGCTGATACTGCGTTGCCTATCTCACGGTCATCTTCTACATATAGTACTGTAACACCCACGCAGAATTTCTCCCCTCTCTCCTTCAAGTAACATAACAAATCCCCGGAAACAGGCAGTGTTCAGGGCTGCGCTCCGGGGAGAATGGATCTTGCTAATTCAGGCACTGAATCCGAAATGTGCCGGCGGCTTCTCTTCCGGCTTCCCGAAGAGATACCCCTGCCCCAGATCCATGCCGAGGTCACGGCAGAAGAGAAACTCCTCACGGCGCTCGATTCCCTCGGCGAGCACCTTTGCACCGAAATCCCTGGCCCGGGAGATAATATCCCGCAGAATGGTCTGCTTGCCCTTATTCTGATCGCAGAAGCTGATCAAATCACGGTCGATTTTGACATAATCCGGCTGCAGGCTGGACATCAATTCTACCGTCGAATACCCCGCACCGACATCATCCAGCGCAACCAGCATCCCCTGCTGGCGGTATTCGGCAAAAATGGCGCGGAGATGCGACATATCGTTTATTTTTTCCGTTTCCACCACTTCAAATACATAATCCTCGGGATTCTGATCCAGCCGCTGAATCGTCTCAAAGGTATGCGTGAGACAGTACTTAGGATTATAAATAGAGGAGGGCAGGAAGTTAATGAACCGCTTGATGCCCTTCGGCAGCATTCTTGCACTCGTCTCAATGGCTGAGATCCTGGCGGCGCGGTCAAGAAAGGAATGGAATCCTGTGCGCCGGGCAATCTCAAACAGCTCATACGGCTGAAAATGATTCCCTTGCGGCAGCGGCCGCAGCAGCAGTTCAAAGCCAATAATCTCTTCGGAGAAATTCACAATCGGCTGCATGTGGCTGCAGAAATCATGGCTCATAATAATCGAAACCAGATTCTCGCTGGAAAAGCGGACCTTCAGCTGATCGAGAGTCAGCCAGCGCTCCAGAGAAATGCGGGCTCCTCTGCCCTTAATACACAAAGACAAGGAGATCTGCTGCTGCTCCTCGAATACCTCCAGCCGTCCTAACAGATCCAGCAAATCTTCTTTGGAGCGGTAGGGGATGATACAGGTCCTGCTTGTCCCGAATACTTCATATCCTGCATTCCTTACCGCAGCGGCAAGCGGAACAGAATAGGGGCGCAGCTTCAGCTCCCCTTCATCTTCAATCGGGTCTATGTCAGCGCAGTCAACACAATTCATAGCAATCGCCTCCGCCTCAGGATGTCAAAATACTGAGGCAAGTATAGCATGGTTTCCCATGTCCCATCTATTATTTGCGAGATGCACAAGTGGAAACGGATACCGTCCTTTTTAAAGGACGGTATCCGTTTCAGCGAGAAATAGAAGGATAAGTTATCGTGTGAAACCTGTAACTTCTTATATTTGCACAACACGGCGAGGCCTTTCCCGAACCCTACGGCTCAGGAAAGGCCTGATCATAAACATTGCCTCTATTATTATAATGGACCGGGTCCTTTCAGTACCGTTGCTTACTTACTTGGATACCGCAGTTGCTCCCTGCCATACACCGTGTTCCTTATTTTTACCCATATATTCAATCCGTGTCGGAGATAGCTCCAGGATTACATAGTCGGGATCATCCGGTCCCTTGAACCATTGCTCCAAGGATGTGTTCCATACTTTCGAACGCAAACCCTCATCTTTGGTGACAGCTACTGTGGCTTCAATCTCCAGCACATCCTTGCCGCCACCCTGCTCGTAACCCAGCAGCAGGCAAGCATTCGGATTATCCTTAAGCTCCTCTACCTTATGGGTCTTGCGGTTCGTAGCCAGATAAATGTTCAATCCGTCATGAAATACCGCCATATAACGCACCTTAGGTTTGTTGCCGGCTTCTATCGTGCCGAAGGACCCGAACTTGTTGTCATCCAGCGCCTGTATGATCGTTTTCTCCAGCTCTTTGTTATCCATTGACGAGAAAGCTCCTTTCGAATTCATGTGAACATAAGTTTATATATTCACATCCGCAGTTTGGATTTATTATAAAAACTGTGCTTATTATAGTGTACCCGTTCGGTTCATAATGAATCCGGATTATGTTCATAAATTCACCCAGAAGGAGTCTCTCCCCTTGAAAAAATTAATCTGGATCGGCTGTCTCTCCTATTTCGTCATCGGGCTTGCCCATGTGGTACTGGGCTCTATTCTGCCTGTGCTGCTTCAGCATTATGACCGCAGCTACAGTGCCGGGGGCGAGCTGATCTTCAGCCAGTTCGGCGGCTTCCTCGCCGGTGTGCTGGTCTCGCCGCTGCTGAACCGCCGCTTCGGCAAACGCGGCGGCATCCTGATCGCCACCGGGCTGCTGGTCTGCGCCGAAACGGCGTACGCCTTCCTCCCGCCCTGGGGCTGGATGTACGTGATTGCGGTTGCCGCAGGCTTCGGCTTCGGCATGATCGAAGCCGTCATCGGCACGATTATTATCGCCGCGATCACCGAAGGGACGGCAATTGCCATGAGCCGGCTGGAGGTGCTGTTCGGTGTAGGCGCGCTGCTCATGCCGCTGGCCGCAAGTCCGCTGATTGCCGCCGGCAGCTGGAGGCTGGCTTTCCTGATCGTTGCCGCCTTTTCTCTGGTTTCACTGCTCTTCTGGGCGAAGAGCAGCTTCGGTCCGCTCCAGGGTGTGCTGGATGAGCGGCCTTTACGCACTGCCGCTGCCGCTGCCTTCGCAGACGCAACAGCACCCGGAACAGTATCCGTTGCCGGTAAATCCGGACGCCTGCCGTACAAGGGCAAACAGTGGGTACTCCTTGGACTGTTCATCGTCTTCTTCTTTCTCTATGTAGGTACCGAGATGAGTCTGGTCAATTTCATGCCGGCGATCTTCATCGCCAAGCTGGGCATGAGCGAAGCTGCGGCAGCGCTGACGGTTACCTTCTTCTGGCTGGCTATGTCGGCGGGCAGACTGTTCGCCGGTGTGGTTGCCGAGCGGATTTCCTACCGCATCTACGTGCTCCTCAGCTGCTTCGCCGCTTTGCTGCTGCTGGTTATTTTCCCGTTCGCCGAGCACCGGATTGCCGCATTCGCCGTCATTCTGCTGCTCGGGCTGTTCATGTCCGGCATCTTCTCCATCGCCCTAGTCTTCGCAAGCAAGCTGCTGCCCGGTGCGGAGGAATCCACGCCAAGCATCATGATCGCCTCGGGCGGAATCGGCGGCGCGGTGCTGCCGCTGCTGACCGGCTGGTCCATGGACCATATGCAGGTGGCCCAGACCTCAGGGCTTCTGGCCGCTTTTGCCGCCGTATTATTCCTGCTTAGCGTGGCTGCCTGGAAAATCGGGTAATATAGCAAGAGATCAATATCCTGTGAATAAGGACGGAATCCCTATATGGCTGAGCTGCACTCCGACAGACCTGAACCGCTGCTGCATACTGCATTGCTGCAATTCATTTTCCCCTTCTCCCTCAAGGCCGGACAGGACCAAGAACTGGCCCAGCGTCTGCAGCAGGACGGGTTTACGCGTTTTTTTCTCGATAACAAGGATCTTGAGCATGCCTATTACGGGGAGGGCTACTGCGTCTCCCATGAGAGAATGGAGCGCAGCTACCTGCCGTTCGCCGCTCATGTCCTCTTTCCGCGTGAGAAGGATGCTGATTCCTTCCGCCGCTTTTCCCGGGTGAACAATCTGCAGTGCCAGCTTGAAATGCCGTTTCAATCCGTAAATTTCCGCGTGCTGTCCACGGATGTGTTCCTCTGTCCGTTTGATTTGGGCTTCCTGACCATAAGAACGGCTATTGAAGAAGAGCATCTCTCCTTCAGCACTGCGCTGGAATTCGCCGACCGCTTCCGTACACTGGAGGACGTATCCTACCAGGATAAGCAGTCCTTTATCCATTGTCATAAGAAGTCTTTCGGCCAGGTGGAGGATTTCGTATTCAAGAATCTGATTGCCGGGCTGGAGCCGTTTCTCGACCCTGCGGAGATCGATGGCGCGTATTTCGAGACCTTGCCTTTTTTCGTGGACGAACGGATGCTGGTGCAGGCTTTCTACGGCTTCAACCGCGAAGAAGAATCGGAGGAGATCAGTACCCTGCTGCGCTACCGTGCCTCCCAGCTGGATGGGCTGAGTATGGAGGGCAAGCCTTATACCAGTGCCAGCGATCCCGAATATATCGAGCAGTACACCTCTGAACATTGCTACAGCCGCTGGGGGCCGGACACCTATTATATGACCAATGAGCAGACCTTCTGCTGCCTGAGCCGGGCCGAATCTGACATCGCCACCCCGTTGATTAACCAGATGTACGGGGAGTATTATTATGGGCTTCTGCTGAGTGTTTTTCATAAAATCGTGCTGCTGAAGCTGGCCAATCTGCATTCCCGGCTGCGCATCAACCACGATTATGACGAGATCGAGAATCTGATCTTCCTGATTAATAAGTTCTCGGCCAAGTTCTACTTTCTGGAGCTGATTTCGCAGTCGCAGGGACGGGAGATCTTCTTCCAGCTGCGCAAGGTTTACGGCAACGACGCCCTGTTCGATGAAGTGAAGATGACCTTGAATGACCTGTTCCAGTATCAGGATAAATTCCAGGCCAAACGCCGGGATACGCTGCTGATGGTCCTGACTGTATTTACGGTAATAAGCGGGATTTACGGGATGAATCAGGTCATTGAGGACTTGAAGGCACCGATCGATTGGAGCAAAATGCTGGAGTACTCTGCGTTTGAGTACCTGGCGCTGTTCCTCACCTTCTCCGGGATCGCAGTCAGTCTGGGCCTGACGCTGAGAGAGGTGTGGAACGGAATACGCAGCCGCCGTAAGAAGCGGTTCTATGATAGGGATTGAGGGGGAGGCTGGACAACCAGGAAGCTGGCGTCTATAATACACCGTAAGAACATAGCAATACCCGTGAACTTCATAGAACCAGGGGTGCTGGAATTGGCCGGCTGAGATTGTATCCCACAAGATACTGACCCTTATACCTGATCTGGATAATGCCAGCGTAGGAATCTTCATTCAACCCCGAGCCCCTTCATAGGCCTGAAGTTGAGCTCACCTTGCGCAAGTAACTGGCGTCCCGGTCTCCGGGGCGCTTTTTGGTATGGGTTACTCTGAATTTTGGAAGACTAGGGATTGCTGGAAGGAGAGAGAAGAGAAATGGGAGTCAAAAAAGTATTACCGCTGCTGCTCAGCTCTATGCTGGTTATTGCGATAGCCGGATGCGGGGGCGGAAACAGTAACGCAGGAAATGCCGGAGGCAGCACACCTGCCGCCGGGAGCAGCACCGCTACACCTGAAGCAACCGCAGCCGCCAGTACCACCGACGCGCCTATAGAGCTTACCCCGGTTAAGATTGCGCTGGACTGGACGCCGAACACGAATCACACCGGCCTGTATGCCGCCAAGGAGCTGGGGTATTACGCTGAGGAAGGTCTGGATGTAGAGATTGTGCAGCCTGGCGCTGCCGGGTCTGACACGATGGTTACTTCCGGTGAAGCCCAGTTTGGCATCAGTGCACAGGAGGCGCTCACCCTGGCCCGCCTGCAGGATGTGCCGCTCGTATCTATCGCCGCTATCATTCAGCATAATACCTCCGGCTTTGCCGCTCCGAAGGACCGCAATATTAAGACGCCGAAAGACTTCGAAGGCAAAACCTACGGAGGCTGGGGCTCTCCTGCGGAAGAAGCGGCCATGAAAGCGATCATGGATCCGGAAGGCGGAGATGTCAAAAAAGTGAAGCTGGTAAACATTGGTGAATCCGACTTCTTCACTGCGGTGAAACGCGATATCGACTTTGCCTGGATCTTCTACGCCTGGACCGGGATCGAAGCCGAACTGCGCGGCGAGCCGCTGGATATGCTGTACCTGAAGGATTATGCGCCGCAGCTGGATTACTACACACCGGTGCTGACCACCAGTGAGAAGGAAATTGCCGAGCATCCGGAAGTGGTGAAGGCTTTCCTCAAAGCTACGTCGAAAGGATATCAATACGCGATCGATCATCCGGAAGAGGCGGCCACAGTCCTGTCCGATGCAGTGCCTGATCTTGATCCCGAGCTGGTGCTGGCCAGCCAGAAATGGCTCAGCCCGAAATACAAGGACGATGCCGCCCGCTGGGGGGAGCAGAAGCTTGAAATCTGGCAGAATTACGCAGAGTGGATGTACGGCCTGAAGCTGCTGGACAAACCGCTGGATGCCGCAAGTACATTTACGAATGAATTTTTGCCGGAAGGCCAGTAAACACCGGGTGGAATAATACTGACCCTAACTTACATGAGAGGAATGAATAATAAATGGCTAATACACTGCTTAGCATTCAGGTAATTCCCAAGACTCCAAACAATGAGGATTCGATCCCTTACGTGGACACTGCGATTGAGGTAATTCAGAAGTCGGGGGTCAAGCACCAGGTGAATCCGCTTGATACTACCATGGAAGGCGAGCTCACGGAGCTGCTGGAAGTTGTACGTCAGATGCATGAGGCACTGATTGCCTCCGGCAGCCCGAGCGTGATCTCCCAGATCAAGATCGCCCATAATCCCAGCGGTATTAGCATGGACAAGCTGACGGAGAAATACCGGCCGTGAGAAGCACCTGGAGACAAATCTGGCCGCCCCTTGTGGCGGTCATCTTTTTTCTGGGCGCATGGCAAATTGCGGTATCGGTGTTCCATATCCCGGCCTGGCAGCTGCCGAGCCCGTCCGATATCGCGCGTGAATCACGCGGCAACGCCTCCGGGATCTGGGCGCATACGGCCGCAACGCTGCGCCTGACCCTGATCGGCTTCCCGGTCGGCACCGGCATCGGCCTCATTGTCGCCCTGCTGCTCCATCTGCTGCCCTGGCTCAAAAGAGCACTCTATCCGCTGCTGATCCTCAGCCAGAATGTGCCCTCCATTGCCCTTGGACCGCTGCTGATTATCTGGTTCGGCTTCGGCCTGCTGCCCAAAATCGTCCTGATCACCCTCGTCTGCTTCTTCCCAGTTGCTGTAGCGGCCATGGGCGGGCTGGCGCAAAGCGACCGGGTAATGTTGAACTATATGAAAATGGCCGGCGCAAGCAACTGGCAGATCTTCACCAAGCTGGAGCTTCCCGGCTCCCTGCCCTCCCTGTTCTCAGGGCTCAAAATCTCCGCGACCTATGCTGTCATGGGCGCAGTGGTTGCCGAGTGGATCGGCGCGGACAAAGGGATCGGCTATTATATGCTGCTGCAAAAGGCCTCTTACCGCACGGACCGGATGTTCGTGGCCATTGTCATTATTGTGCTGCTGAGTCTGGTGCTGTTCGCGCTGATTGCCCTGCTGGAGCGGTGGCTCGTGCGCTGGAAGCCGCGCAAGGAAGCTTAACGCGCATAGGGTAACAACACACCGCTATACTGAGAACGTTAGAGATAAAGCTTAAGTACAAAGATTTCTATACAGAAGGAGCTGACCGAAGTGTCTCCACTCACGAATACCGTACAGCTCAAGAAGGACGTCCCCGGCAGCAGCCTTGACGAGGCCAAAAGCGCACCGCCTGCGCTTGAAGTCAGCAGCGTCTCCAAGTCGTTCACGCACCGCCGCCGGGAGACGCATGTGCTGGATCAGGTGTCGCTGACGGTAGCGCCGCAGGAATTCGTCTCCATTGTCGGCCCTTCCGGCTGCGGCAAAAGCACCCTGTTCCATATTATCGGCGGCCTGACGCTGCCGGATGCCGGAACCGTCAGCATGGACGGCGTCCCGGTTACCGGGCAGCGCGGCAAGATCAGCTATATGCCGCAGCAGCCCGCGCTGTTCCCGTGGCGGAGCATAGAGGACAACGTCCTGCTCGGCGCCGAGCTGCAGGGCGCGCCTCAGCCGCAGGCCCGCGAAGCCGCGCGCCACTGGCTGGCCAAGGTCGGCCTGGGCGGATTCGAGCGCGCTTATCCGCATATGCTGTCCGGCGGCATGCAGCAGCGGGCCGCCTTCCTGCGGGCCATGCTCGCTCCGCAGGAGCTGATGCTGCTGGACGAGCCGTTCAGCGCACTCGATGCGCTGACGCGCGAGCAGATGCAGCGCTGGCTGCTGGAGCTGTGGGAAGAGAACCGCCGCTCCGTGCTGTTCATCACCCACAACATCGAAGAAGCGCTGCTGCTCTCCAGCCGCATCTATGTCTTCTCCGGACGTCCCGGCTCCGTCCTGCACACCGTCGATGTACCGTTCCCGCGTCCGCGCCGCGATGAAATCACCGATGCACCAGAGTTCCTGCAGCTTAAGCGCCAGCTCTCGGTGTGGATGCGCGAGGAGCAGGCCAAGAGCCTTTGACGGAGTCGCCGCTATTCGGCCCATATATGCTGAACCTAGCTATTCACATTTCACGATGAACCTGCCGTTTGCGGTGGGGGGCGCATTTTCCGGAATTCCGGAGAAATCCTGCACTAAATACAACATTCCCCTCCTTATCCCGGCCCCTGATTCAAGATTGTTGTACAAAAGGCAGCATTTCTCCTTCTCCAAGCGGCATAGCGGGAGAATTGCTGTATTCCGTACAACAATTCTCTCAAACACCCTATTAACGGTGAACAGAGTTGCACTTCGTACAACATAATGCCTATTCCATGTGAGCTTAAGAAGCTCAATTCATCAAGTACCCGCCCTACATCCAGCCCTTCTCCTCAGCCAGCCGCACCGCCTCAATCCGGCTCTTCACTTCCAGCTTGCCGAGAATCTCCGAGATGTAATTGCGGACGGTGCCGTAGGATAGATGCAGCGCCGAGGCGATCTCCCCGGCACTCCGGCCCGCGCCGGCCAGCTTCAGAATCTCCCGCTCCCGGTCCGACAGCGGGTTCTCTTCCCGCAGGCTGCCGAAGACCAGCTCGGGGGACACCTCCCGGTGCCCGCCCATCACCCGGCGGATCGCCTCCGCCAGCTTGTCCACCGGCTCATCCTTCAGCAGGTAGCCCTGAATCCCGGCCTTCACGCCCCGCTCGAAATAACCGGGGCGGGCGAAGGTCGTCAGGATGATGATTTTGGTGGCACAGCCCCGCGATTTCAGGATCTCCGCAACCTCCAGACCGCTCATCAGCGGCATCTCAATATCCATCAGACATACATCCGGCTGAAGGCGTTCAATCAGGGCCAGTGCCTCTGCCCCGTCTCCGGCTTCCCCGGCAACCTCGATATCATCCTCCAAATCGAGCAGTGAAGCCATCGCTCCGCGCAGCAGCCGCTGATCCTCGGCAATTACGATGCTGATCATGCCGTTTCCCCGTCCTTTCTATCCTTAACTATTCTTGGCGTCACCACAGTTAACAATGTTCCTGTCCCAGTTCCTGTTCCTATGCCACTGCCCGTTCCCGGGCCCAAGGTCAGAGAACCGTCAATCAGGGCCAACCGCTCGGCCATCCCTTTCATTCCGTTGCCGTCCCGGCGGTGCGCTGCTCCCTCAGCTCGCCCGTCCTGCAGCCCGACTCCAACTCCGTTATCCTCCACCGTAATCCGTACCTCTCCAGCCGTCATCTCAATGCCAATCCGGCACAGGTCTGCACCGCTATGCTTCACAATATTGGTGACGGCTTCCTTGATGCAGAGGCTGAGAATATTCTGCGTCAGGTCTGATACGCCCGGGAGCGCTGCATCTCCGTCCACTTCAAGCCCAATCTCCGCGCTGCGCAGCATCTCCCCGGCCTCCGCCAGTTCTTCGGCCACAGAGACTGCGCGCATCTCCGAGACCAGCTCCCGCACCTGCCGCAGCGCAGCACGTGAAGTGCGCTGGATCTCCCGCGCTTCCGCCTGCGCCCGTTCGGGATTCTTGACGGCCAGCTTCTCGACCAGCTGGCTTTTCAGCGTAATCAGCGACAACGTATGCCCCATCGTGTCGTGCAGATCACGGGCGATACGCATCCGCTCCTCGCGTTTGACCATCTCCCTGATGACCTCATTCGCCTGGTCCAGCTCCTTCTCCAGCATCCGCCGGCGGTTCATGGAGCGGATGCCAAAAGGAGTAATCAGCATCATCATGACAAAGGGAAACAGGAATAGCCATTCTGTACCGTACATTTTGCTAAAAGACAGCAGTGCCAGACCGACAACCATCATCGTGAACACAGCAAAGGCCCGTTTGAACCTGCGCAGATCGGTATACCAGCCGACAAAATTGCTTGTGAAGAAGCCCATATAGAAATTGAAAGGGCTGTACACTATACATAACACTGCGATCAGCAGCATTTGCAGTCCCAGCCAGGCCGAGTAGGTCTTGCCCTCTGTCCAGTAGAGTTGACGGTAGGTGACCGTGAAAATCACCACCAGCGCATATCCCCCCAGTAATTTGTATCCGCTATAGCCCTGAAGATTTAAGATCGGGAATACCAGATAGATCAGCCAGATAAAAGGGTAGTAACCAAACCTGCGCGGAAATAACCGGAACTGCTTAAGAGCCATTGTACATTACACCGCTTCCTGTTTTTTTCGGATATAGACCGATAATAGCATAAAAACTGCCAGGTATCCGAGCAATAGCAGCACGGAATTCCACTGCGGAACCCCTCCGCCCACAATCTCCCAGGCACCGTCTCCGTAATTATAGGAAGGCAGCCAGCGGCCGATCCGCTGCATTGCATCCGGCATAATATCCAGAGGCATCCACATCCCTCCGGCCACCGCCAGCGCCATATAGAGCACATTGCTCACCCCGCTCGCCGTATCCACCCGCTTCATTGAGCCAATAATTGTCCCCAGCGCCAGAAAAGGCAGCGAGCCTGCGAGCAGCCACAGGCCGCTAAGCAGCCATTGTCCTGCAGTCAGCGACACCCCGTTGATCAGATATCCCGCAGCGAAAATACACAGCACCGAGAACAGATGCATCACCATCTGACCAAACATTTTACCCAGAAAATAAACAGTACCCGGCAGCGGGGTAATGCGGATGAACGTATTCCAGCCCTGGGTCCGCTCCTGCACCAGCCGGATGCCGAGGGTCATGATCGCCGAGCCCATCACGCTGAAGGCGGCCATCGACATCAGGTAATGCGCCTGCCACTCCTGCGTATCGTCTGTCCCTGTATTGACCACTCTTGTGAAGATGAAATAGAACATAATCGGCATTAGCAGCGACCAGAACACGTAATAGGGATTGCGGATAATCCGCAGCAGCTCCGCTTTGCACTGGGCCATCATTTGTTTTATCAGCATACCGCCGCCTCCTGGCTCATAGTCAACTGCTCGAACGCTTCATCCAGCTTCCCTTGATCAATCACAACATCCTTCACCGCCAGTCCGCCTGTAAAAATAGCCCGCAGCGCCTCATCCGTATTCTCCGTCGTTACATGCAGCCGTCCGTTCTTCTCGTAGCAGGCTTCAACCTCAGGCAGCTCCAGCAGCTGTCCGCGCAGCACCGCCGGATCGCCGAGCGGCAGGAAGGATACTGACTTACTCACGATCCTGGCCTTAATCTCCTCCGGGCTGCCATCTGCCACAAGGGCGCCGCGGCTGAACAGCAGAATCCGGTCTGCGGTGTCCTCCGCCTCCTGCAGATAGTGGGTGGTGAACAGAATCGTCTTGCCTTGCTCAGCCAGTCCCCGGACCTTCTCCCAGAAATGGCGCCGCGCGGTAGTATCGAGCCCTACCGTCGGTTCGTCAAAAAACAGCAGATCAGGGTTACCCGCCAGCGCCAGCGCGAAGCTGAGACTGCGCTTCTGCCCGCCGGAGAGCTTCTCGGCGTAGCGGTTCAGATCGGCCGGGGCAAGCCCCGTGGCCTGAAGCAGCACCTCCATCTCCATCGGCCGCGGATAATAGCTGCGGATCAGGGACAGAATCTCCCGGACCTTCAGCCGGTCCATCACACTCACCTCCTGCAGCATCGCTCCCGTCCGCTCCCGGACCCTGGCGTCTTTGGGCGGAAGACCGAATACCTTCACACTTCCTTCCGCGGGCTCAAGCAGCCCTAGAAGTATAGATAGTGTAGTTGTTTTGCCTGCTCCGTTGGGCCCGAGCACTGCTGTAATAGAACCTCTGTTAATGGTGAAGCTGACGCTGTCTACCGCTTTTTTATCCTGGAAGCTTCTGCTGACATTCTTCATTTCGATCACATGATCCATTCTGTATCCCTCCGTATCCATATGCCCTATGGCTATATTTCTATAGTACAGTAGGCCGAAAATGAACATCAGTATGGACTGTCATTCGTTCAAGGTGACAACTGTCACCCGGATAAATAACTTTTTGAGGAAATTATTGATTTTTATGGACGATTGGATTAAGATAATCCTGCCATAAAAGTAAGCGATTACAATTCTGCATAATCGAGAGGAGTTTAAGGTATGATCAAAAGAATTGGACTGGCAGCGCTGATCGCCACGCTGCTAGCGGGCAGCGGAGGCATTGCGCCGCAACCGGTTTCGGCTGCAGGGGAAACGGCAGAGGTATGGATATAGACCTCAGATCCGAATACGGAGCCGGCTGTCGGATTAAGCACTGGTGCCCGCTTGACCCGCATCGGGGATAAGAGCTTCAGTTCAGGCACCGGAAGCAGCGATTATACAATTACCGTTAACGAAGGCACCACCTATCAGCAAATGGACGGATTCGGCGTTTCCCTGACCGACTCCTCCGCCTGGCTGCTCAATTACAAACTGAATGCTGCTAAGCGTGCGGAGGTGATGGAGAAGCTGTTTGGTAACACAGGGATTGGCTTAAGCGTGCTGCGGCAGCCGATGGGCAGCTCCGACTTCACCTGGTCGGCTTACACGTATGATGACACGGCTGGGGACACCTCACTCGGCCAGTTCACGATTAGCCGTGATCTGCCTTATATCGTTCCAATGGTCAAAGCGGCAATTGCCAAGAATCCCGGCATCAAGGTATTTGCTTCACCGTGGAGCGCCCCGGCCTGGATGAAGTATTCCGGCACCCTGAACGGCGGCAAGCTCAAAGCTGAGTACTATCAGACCTACGCCGATTATTTCAAAAAATACATCCAGGCCTACCAGGCCCAGGGGATTCCCATTTATGCTGTCACCGTACAGAACGAGCCTATGTATGAAACCGGGGCTTACCCCTCGATGGGCATGAATGAACAGGATGAGACCGGCTTCATCGGAGACTATCTGGGCCCAACCTTGCAGAATGCCGGGATCAATACCAAGATCATTGCTTTTGACCATAATTATCTGAACTGGGGCTTCCCCAATACGGTCGTTCAGAACTTGAAAAACTCCGGCAAAGCAAGCTATATCGCCGGCAGCGCCTTCCATCACTACGACAGCGGCGACGGTTCGCAGATGACCTCCATGCATACTGCCCATCCCGATAAAGACATCTGGTTCACAGAAGGCGGGTTCGGCACCTGGAATGATCCGCAGAACGGCACAAGCCAGGGCTTCGACAACATGATTACTGAATTCATCAATATTACACGTAACTGGTCCAAATCGGTTATTCTCTGGAACGCCGCACTTGATCAGAAGGACGGTCCTGCTCTGCTGTCCGCCTACAACACCAACCGGGGCATGGTCACCATTCAGAACTCCGACAATTCAAACAGCAATCCGGAGAACAATGTCACTTATACCAAGCAATATTATCTGCTGGGCCACTTCAGCAAATTTGTCGTTCCGGGTGCTTACCGCATCCAGACCAATACCAGCAATGACCTGAAGAATGTGGCGTTCAAGAATCCTGACGGCTCCAAGGTAGTTGTCGCTTATAATCCGCAGACCTCGGCCAAGAACGTCAAGATACAATGGGGCAGCCAGTCGTTTATCATAAATGTGCCCGCCAAGTCAGTGATGACATATAAGTGGTACGGCAATCCGTCTTAGAGCGGGCTGAATCCTGTAAACAGCAAGAAGCCTTCGCCCTTTCTTTAAGGGGGAAGGCTTCTTGCTGTTATCCATATAGCTTCAGTTACACACTTTAACGTGTTATCTCTGCATGAACCCTTTGCCCAGCAGGAATTCCTTCATATGCATTCTTGACGGCTGGGCCTGGCGCTTCGCCATGATCTCCGACCACGAGGCCTCACTCTGGCCGCCGGTCCGCTCGCGCATATAATCGCGTGAGATCCCGTCATACACCCCGGCCTGCTGCAATGCGGCTTCGGCATCATAACTATTATGATGCAGCACAGCCTGCAGCGGTAGACGCGGCCGCACTCCATTCACAGCAGCGGGATAACCTAGGCACATGCCGAATACCGGATAGACCAGCTCCGGCAAGCCCAGCAGCTCCGACAGCGCGGCAATATTATTACGGACGCCGCCGATATACACGATGCCCAGACCGAGCGATTCTGCGGCAACCGCAGCATTCTGCGCGGCGAGCGCAACATCAACGGTGGCAACGATCAGATTCTCGGTACTGTCCTCATAGGATGGCGCCCCCTGTAGATGGGGAGCCGCCGCCTCACGCAGCCGGTACAGGTCGGCGCACCAGACCAGGAAGACCGGGCACTGCTCGATATACGCCTGATTGCCGGATAAGGCGGACAGCTGCGCTTTAAGTGCAGGCTCCGTTACGGCAATTACGCTATAAGCCTGCACATTGCTGGAGGTCGAGGCCATCTGGCCCGCCCCGATAATGGCAGCGAGCAGCTCGTCACTGACCGGCTTGTCCTGAAACTGGCGGACGGAGGTATGACGGTTCAACAGCTCAAGAGTTTCATTCACAGATTTCATAGTAGGCCGCCTCTCTTCACAGTTATATAGGAATATTATGAACACAATTTAGCATCCAGACAACATGAGGGCCTTCGCGCTACCATCCGCTCCCCCGCTTCACCTCCTGGACTATGGCCTTGATTCCCTCATCAATCTGGTCCAGCCCGGCGCGGGAAATACTGATGCGTATGAACTTGTCCCGGTCCCGGTAATAAGGTAAATAGAATCCATTACCGGGAACGACGCTGATCTTCCGCTCTCCCAGCCGTTTGACCAGCCGTTCCAGATTCACGGTTACCGGCAATTTGAATTGCATATAGATGCCGGAGCTGTCCGCAGAGGCCTCAATCAGACCTTCCGTATTGTGCTCCCGGAGCGCCTCATACACCGCCTGGATTCTTTTGGCGTACATCGCTTTTATTTTGTGCCTGTGGTGCTCATACATGCCGTTCTTGATGTATACCTCAAGTGCTGCCTGGGATAACAGGGAGGTATCCGTGTATCCTTTATAGGCGCGGAACGTCTCCAGAAGCGGCTCCGGCAGCACAACCGCCCCCAGCCTGAGGCCGGGGAAGATGATTTTGGAGAAGCTTTTCAAATAAATCACATGTGAAGTCTGGTCATACGCGTATACAGGATCAAATTGCCGTCCGGCACCCAGATCTGCCATGTAATCATCCTCAACAATATACACATCGTATTTGCCGGCCAGTCTGGCAATCGCCTGCCGCTCCGCTGTGCTGTATGATGTTCCGAGCGGATTATGATACCTGGGCATGGTATAGAATAATTTATACTTGCCGCTTGCGAACCGCTCCTCCAGCTCCCGCAGGTTAATGCCGGCTGCGGAGCGGCCAATCCCGCTTACAGGCAGTCCCTCCGCCTCCAAATACCGCAGATAAATATCATATCCCGGCTGTTCAACGAGGATCTCCATCCTGCCGCCGGGGAACGGCATTCTGGCCAGAATCTCCAGTGCCTGCTGGATTCCCGAAGTAATGATAATCCGCTCTGCCTTGGCAAAAACCTGATACTCCGCTAGATGAGACACGAGCGTGCGGCGCAGCGAATCCAGTCCCTGCGCATCCCCGTAAGTAAACAGGTTATATTTGTACTGGTCAATCGCCTTGTTAAGGCAATGCTGGAAATCCAGATACGGAAATACGTTCAGATCGGGCGATGCCGAAGCGAAGTCGATTGTTCCGCTGCCCCCGGCAGGTCCGGGTTCTTCCGTCTTCTCCACCATATAATAGCCGCTCTGCGGAATCGAATATATGGCATGTGTTCTCTCCAGCTCCCCGTAGGCCCGCAGAATGGTGCTGACACTGCAGCCGTAGAAAGCTGCGGCACTGCGCACGGAAGGCAGCTTTTCCCCAGGACGGTACTGTCCTTCCTTCATCCGCTTCTCTATCTCCGATACAACCGAATGATACTTTTTCACGCTGCCCCGCCTCCCATCGCCTTCATTCCACAGCCTGCTATTCATGATACCTCTATTATCCTTCACTCCTTATACAGGAAACAATGCACTGTACCGGTACAGTGGCCGAAAGCCGGTATTGTTCTGCTGCGGAATTCCCTTTAATTTTAAAGTAACACTTACGATGTTTACAGCATCCAGTCTTACTCACACAAAGGAGATGTACCTATGCAGCAGCAAGGACTCAAGCTGGCCTATAGCTTTGCCGTACTCAATGCGGTCATTATCGGATTCTCATTCCTGTTCACCAAGGTGGCTCTCGGCCATGCCGGACCGCTCGATACACTAACCTACCGTTTCGCCGCTTCGTTTGTTGTGATGTCGGTCCCGGTCGCCTTCGGCTGGGTCAAAATCTCCTACCACGGCAAGCCGGTTGGCCGGGCACTGCTGCTGGCTGCGATGTATCCGCTGGGATTCTTCACCCTTCAGGTATTCGGACTTCAGCATGCCACCTCTGCCGAGGGTGGAATTCTCTATTCGTTCACTCCGGTCGTGACGATGATCATCGCCTCTATTTTCTTGAAGGAGAAGACCACTCTGCTGCAAAAACTATGTGTTTTCCTGTCCGTATTTGGCGTTGTGTTTATCTTCGTCATGAAGGGAAGCAGTATTCAGCTGTCCAATATGACCGGGATTGCGCTGTTGTTCCTGACTTGTCTCGCGTTTGCCGGATACAGCGTGCTGGCCCGGTCACTCTCCAGGCACTTCAGCCCCGCTGAACTCAGCTACCTCATGATGGGGATCGGCTTCGCAACCTTCCTGATCATTTCACTCACCGGACATGCAGCCAACGGAACCTTCAGCGAATTCCTAAGTCCGCTGGGGAGCGGCACCTTTATCCTGTCTGCTGTGTATCTGGGAGTCATAGCCTCACTGGTCACTACCCTGACTTCAACTTATATCTTGTCCAAAATCGAAGCTTCGCTCATGAGCGTGTTCACCAATCTCTCCACCATCGTCTCCATTGCAGCCGGAGCGTTCTTCCTCGGGGAAGAGATTACAGTGTACCACTGGATCGGATCGCTTCTGATCATAGTCGGGGTAATCGGCACCAACCGGCTGGGCCGGAGCAAGCCTGGCGTGCAGGTTGCCGGCCGGAGCGAGTCTGTGTAAGCATGTGGTGTGCTGTTCCACATTGCTCTATTCTGACTACTTCTGGGGAGGCACATTGCTCGATTGTGTTCGATTTTTCGCATACATTGGGCCCGGTTAGCTTCGCGGAAGCAAATTGTATTCGATTTTTCGCATACATTGGGTCCAATTACCCTTTAGCTTACTTTCGGCGGAATCAAGGGCACTAATGCCCCTCATTTCCTCCCTTGGCACATTTTCGGCGGAATCAAGGGCACTAATGCCCCTCATTTCCTACTTTGGCACATTTTAGGTAGAATCAAGGGCACTAACTCCACAGCCCCCTAAAGAAGTTGGAGTCCTCCCCCACAAAAATGTAGACTAGATACAGGAGGAGGATGAACGGAATGGGACACTTAACAGGAACAAGAGAGAAGGCAGCGCAAGAGGTGTTGTCTGGCATTAAGGCGGCGGTGGTTGCCCGAAAGTATGGGGTGACTCCATCAACGGTGAATCAGTGGGTGAGGGATTACCGGGAAGCCCATGGGGAGCAAGATCATCCGTATCCCCAGGACCAGGTGGAGGAACGGAAGCGCCTGCTGGACGTCGAGCAGAAATATGAGAAGGCCGTCAAGATGCTCGGTGAAAAGGAGTTAGAGATTGAGATTCTGCGTGAACTGCTAAAAAAGCCAACCCCTGCTTATCCGAAAAAATCGAGGTAGCCGATATGTTCATTAAGCAGGGGAATACCGCAGCCTTGGTGCTCCGTCTCGTGGGGCTAGCAGAGTCTACGTACTACGACCGTAAGAAACGCAAGAAGCAGGAGGCACAGGCCGTCCCCCAGGGGCGTGGAAGACCCCTACCCGGCTACTCCCTGACCGAGTCGGGAGAGAAGATTAGCGACGAGCAGATCCAGGAAATGCTCCTGGAACTGGTCGCTGGAGAAGAGCACGTGTACGGGTACAAACTGCTGGCCAAGTGCTTGTGGAACCAGCACGGGCTGAGGCTCAACCACAAGAAAAGCTACCGGCTGTGTCAGGCGCTGGAGATCCTGCAGCCCCAGCGTCAGAAGCGCTTTAAGCATCCCCGGAAGCTGCCGGAGAACCGAGTCATTACCGGAGCGGGCCAGCTCTGGCAGATGGACATTAAATACGGGTATGTGGCGGGCCGGGACCGGCATTTCTTCGTCCTGAGCATTATCGATGTGTTTACCCGGGTTATCGTCGGGTATCACCGAGGATCGTCGTGTGAGGCCAAGCACGCCTGCCAGACGCTGGGACGCGCCATGGAGCAACACTGCGCCCCTGACAGCGCACGTCCGGTGATCCGCACCGACAACGGCCCCCAGTTCATCAGCCATCTGTTTGGCGACATGTGTGAAAGCTGGGAGATGACCCATGAACGCATTCCGCCTCGAACGCCGGATTTAAATGCTTTTATTGAATCGTTCCACAGCAATATCGATCGGGATTTGTTCCGCAAAGAGGCCTTCGACACGTTCGAAGAGGCCTATGAAGCCGTGGACCGGTACATGGACTTTTACAATAACCGCAGAATGCATACGAGTCTTCGCAACATGCCGCCAGCTACCTTTGCGGAGTGGGTGCTGACCCTAGAAGACCAGTCCTGCTTCTTCTGGCCGAGAGAAAAAGCGAAATAAAGAGCAAGGCTACGACAAGTACCGATTTTATACGGAGGACTCCGGGATAAGGGGGTCGCACCGCTAATGCCCCTCATTTCCTCCTTTGGCACATTTCCGGCGGAATTAAGGGCACTAATGCCCCTCATTTCCTCCTTTGGCACATTTTAGGTAGAATCAAGGGCACTAATGCCCCTCATTTCCTCCTTTGGAACATTTGCGGCGGAATCAAGGGCACTAATGCCCCTCATTTCCTCCTTTGGAACATTTTCGGCGGAATCAAGGGCACTAATGCCCCTCATTTCCTCATTTGGCACATTTTAGGTAGAATCAAGGGCACTAATGCCCCTCATTTCCTCCTTTGGAACATTTTCGGTAATCAAGGGCACTAATGCCCCTCATTTCCTCCTTTGGAACATTTTCGGCGGAATCAAGGGCACTAATGCCCCTCATTTCTTCCCTTGTTCCGCTTTCGGCGGCGACACAAAGAACCGCGGGCATTAACGCTCCGGCGGTTCTTTGGTTATCGGCGCTCAGCCGGTTATCGGCACTCAAGTCCGGATCGCTCCGTCTGCAGCAGAAGCAGTGAACATTACAGCTTGACCCGCTGCAGCCGCAGCGCGTTCAGCACAACGGATACAGAGCTGAAGGCCATTGCTGCACCGGCCAGCCACGGAGCCAGGAAGCCCAGGGCGGCAATCGGTATGCCGATCGTATTGTAGGCAAGCGCCCAGAACAAATTCTGCTTGATATTGCGCATCGTCTTGCGGCTCATCAGAATGGCATCGGGAATGCTCATCAGATCGCCGCGCATGAGCGTAATATCCGCCGCCTCCATCGCCACATCCGTGCCGGTGCCGATGGCCATACCGGTGTCTGCCGTTGCCAGTGCCGGCGCATCGTTGATGCCGTCGCCAACCATGGCAACCTTGACTCCGCCGCTCTGCAGCCTGCGGATCTCAGCTGCCTTGCCCTCCGGCAGCACCTCTGCCAGCACCGTGCGAATACCGGCCTGCTCAGCAATGGCCTGGGCCGTAATCTTGTTATCCCCTGTGATCATAACAACCTCGATGCCCATCTCGTGCAGTCTGGATACCGCCGCGCGCGAGGTTTCCTTAATTGTATCCGCCACCGCTACGACACCGGCAATCTCCCCGTCAACAGCTACCAGCATCGCTGTTTTGCCTTCATGCTCAAGCCGGGTCATGATTGCTGTCCACGGCCCGATATCAAGGCCGCTCTCCTCCATCATCCGCCGTGTGCCCACGCTTACCTTCTGGCCGGCCACTACGGCAGATACGCCGCGGCCCGGCACAGCCTCGAACTGCCCGGCAGGCGGAAGCTCAATGCTTCTGCTCTGCGCGCCCGCTACAATGGCATCCGCCAGCGGATGCTCTGAGAGCTTCTCCGCTGCCGCTGTAATCGACAGCAGCCGGTTCTCGGCAAGCACCTTGCCCTGTGCAACAATGCCGGTACTGGTTACAATGTCGGTCAGCACCGGCTTGCCGTTGGTCACGGTTCCGGTCTTATCCACTACAACAACCTTAATGCCCTGTGCAGCTTCCAGATGCTCCCCGCCCTTGAACAGGATGCCGAACTCGGCTGCCCGGCCGGACCCCGCCATTATGGAAGTCGGTGTCGCCAGTCCCAGTGCACACGGGCAGGCGATCACGAGCACCGCGATGGCTTTCTCCAGCGCATCGGCGAACTGCCCGGGTGCGCCCCAGATATACCAGATTACAAAGGTTACAGCAGCAATCCCGACGACAATCGGTACAAAGATCCCGGAAATCACATCGGCGATCCGCTGAATCGGTGCCTTCGAGCCCTGCGCCTCTTCTACCACTCGAATAATCTGCGCCAGCGCCGTATCCCGGCCGACCTTGCGGGCTTTGATCCGCAGCATGCCGTTTTTGTTCAGAGTGGCTCCTATAACCGAGTCACCCGGCTTCTTCTCCACCGGCATACTCTCGCCAGTCAGCATGGATTCATCGACGGAGGACAGCCCCTCGACCACTTCACCGTCTACAGGCACCTTGGTTCCCGGCTTCACCAGCACGAGATCTCCGATAACGACATCCTCCACAGGAATGCTCAACTCAACCCCGTCACGCAGCACCAGCGCGGTCTTGGCCTGCAGCCCCATCAGGCTGCGTATCGCGTCTGAAGAACGCCCCTTGGCCAATGCCTCGAACCATTTGCCTACAAGAATCAGCGTAATCAGAATTGCGCTCGTCTCGTAATACATATCCACGGTATGGTTCATCCCGCTCATCTTCAGAGAATCAATCGTCAGATACAAGCTGTAGAAATAGGCTGCCGAAGTGCCCAGCACCACCAGCACATCCATATTGGCACTGCCGTTCTTCAGCGCTTTGTAGGCACTGACATAGAACTGCCAGCCGATCAGGAACTGCACGGGAGTCGCCAGCACGAGCTGGAACCAGGGATTCATCAGCAGCTCCGGTGTCCAGATCCAGGAAGTGAAAGAGAAATGGCCCGCCATGGCCCAGAGCAGCGGCAGTGACAATATAGCAGAGATTATCCACTTGTTCCGTTTGTGCGTGATTTCTTCTCCGCGCTGGCTGGCGATATCCTTGCGGTCCTGCTTCAGCGCTGCCTTGTAGCCGATGCTGCTCACCTTATCCATAATCTCAGCTGTACTGATATTCCCCGGCGAATATTCCACATGTGCTGTCTCCAGCGCCAGATTCACATTCACTGCGGCAATCCCGGGCATCCGTCCCAGCACCTTCTCAATTCTAGCCGAGCATGCCGCACAGGTCATGCCCGTAATATCGAAATCCGCCGATTCCTTCAGCGTATCATAGCCAAGCGAACGGATCTTCTCCTCAATCTGCGGCACGCCTGCGACCTTAGGATCAAATCCCACCGTTGCCTGCTCCAGCGCCAGATTGACATTCGCCCGGGATACCCCCTCCATGCGGGACAATCCCTTCTCGATCCGCGCCGCACAAGCGGAGCAGGTCATCCCGGTAATCTGCAGCGTAGCCTGCTGCTGCACCGGTTCTGCACTCTTTTCCATGATTCACGCACCTCCTCATACCCCCAAGGGGTATATTTATCTTTAAAAGAAAAGGCATTGGCGCCCGGCCCTATTGCTCTAGGGTTCCCGGCTCCAAGCCCTTACATTACAATCCTTCACTTAAACTACGTCGTAGCCCTGATCCTCGATAGCTGCCTTGATTGCATCCAGGCTTACTGTGTTCTCGTCAAATTCAACCGCTACCGTCTTTGCCGGAAGATCTACCTTCGCCGCAGCCCCAACGCCGCTCACAGCTTTCTCTACAGCACTTACACAATGACCACAAGACATTCCTTCTACATTCAATGTTACGTTCGACATTTGATTACCCTCCTATTGGTTTAAATAGCATACGCCTCCTGATCAGCCTCGAAAGCATATGCTTAATTTGGTTAGCATCCGCTTAATTGCCAGCGAATGCTTGGTTTGACGGCTCCCCGCATTGCCTGCAGAGTTTGATCTTGAGAAAAAATAATCCCAGATGAAAGTAACGGAGGGGAATTTTGAAACTGTAGGAGCGCCAGCGACCGCCTTTGTCCACGGATTTCTACCGCAAATAGCGGTTTAAATCAAAGAAATCCGGGGACAACAGCGGCCGAAAGTTCAAACATTCACCGCAGTTACGACCTCCATCAATAATTAGGCCTTCTCCATTCAAACTCCCCAGGCCCAATCTCTATTTCATCAGCTTATTCACCGTAATCAGCAGCTCATCGATAACCTCATGCTCGCCGGCTTCGATCCGCTCGATAATGCAGCTCTTCATATGGCCTTCAAGCAGCAGCTTGCCGACACTGTTCAGTGCCGCCTGCACCGCCGCCAGCTGATTAAGCACATCATCACAGTAGGTATCCCGTTCAATCATACCTTTGACGCCGCGGATCTGTCCCTCAATCCGGTTAAGCCGGGTGGTCAGTCCACTCTTGAATTCCGGGGAATGATGGCTCTTGCGGACACCGGATGCAGAAGAATGGCAATCCTCGCCGCAGTCATGCCCGGCATGCTCCTTCTCATTTGTTGACACAGGAATCAGCCTCCTCAAGTACCAATATAATATACCCCCCACGGGTATGTCAAGGCTTCATCGCAGCTTTCCCCATTTGTCCTGTAACCCATGCCGATTTGTCATGATTTAGCAGGAGATTCTTGGTAGAAACGCGAATCTCCTAGAATAAAACATTTACAACTACGCGAATGGAGGAGGAGCAGTGCTCAAATCAATCATCAGCCAGATGCATCGCCGCAGGAGCTATTTGTACTCCTTTATCATATGCCTCGCAGGGCTGGGCTTGTTTATTTTTCAAACGGGACCGCAAATTCTTCAACTCTCCACATCCGATTGGGGCTGGGTTACCGCCATGTCAGGCGCGGCCGTCCTCCTTACCGTCTTCACCTTCCAGTTGCCTCCGCAGGGGAACGGGCTGTCACTGGATTCTTCCATCTATCTGGCCTGTATCTTTATCTTCGGCGTCCCGTCCGCCCTTCTGGTTCTCCTGCTCAGCTCCATCGTACTGCTATTCATCGAATGGGGAAGCACTCCACTCTGGAAGCATCTCAATAATTTCGCCGTGTACTGTATCATGATCACTTCCGCAGCCTTTATCTTCTCGTGGTTCGGGGGCCGGCAGGGGCCGCTTCTCAGCAGCCATCTGGCAGCATACATCGGCGCCATGGCTGTTTATTTCATCCTGAACCTGCTGCTTGTCGGTTTCTTCTACTACATAATTTTCCATGAGAATCTCTACAATACACTCAAAGCAATGCTGACAGACGCCATACTGGCCTATCTGTGCACGCTGGTGCTCTCCCTGGTGCTGACCGTTCTGCTTTTTTACAACGGAATTACCGGCCTGGCCTTATTCCTGGGCCTCAGTGTATTGATCTCCTATTCCTTCAAACGGCTGTTCAGCATGTACCGTGACATTGAAGAACGGGCCAACCGCGATCAGCGTACCGGTCTGTTTAACCACAGCTATTTTGAAGCGGCGCTTGAAGAAGAAATGCGCAGATCGCAGACGGGCGGCAGCGCACTCTCCCTGGCCATGATTGATATTGATGATTTCAAGAAATACAACGATCACTTTGGCCATCTTAAGGGGGACGGGCTGATTGTTTTTCTGGCTGAACTGCTGAAGAAGGAAACCGGGTCCACCGATATTATTGTCTCCAGATATGGCGGTGAAGAATTCACCCTGCTTATGCCGGGCTACGATACCGTGACGGCCAAGCAATTCATCGAAAAGCTGCGCAAAACGCTCAACAATTCTATCTTTGAAGGCAGCGAGATCTTCCCGCAAGGCTGTCTAGCTTTCTCCGCAGGCGTAGCCGGATACCGGCCCGATGTCCACTTCAAGTCAGAGCTGGTCGATCATGCCGATCAGGCGCTGTACTATGCCAAAAAACAAGGCAAGAACATGGTCCATGTCTACGGCAACCAGTCTCTCTTGGAGCGTGACATAGATTTCAGCCAGGATGTGCGCGATATTGAACAGCAGCTTAATCTTTTTATGTACAAGGATCTGGAGACCTTCAAGCATTCCAAACGCGTATTCCGCTATGCCATGGACATCAGTGAGCTGCTGGAACTGGACAATCTTACCAAACGGCAGTTCACGCTCGGCGCACTGATCCACGATATCGGCAAGCTGGAGATTCCCTGGGGCATACTTAACAAGAAGGATAAGCTCGCTCCGGAGGAATGGGAGATGGTCAAATAGCATGTCACCTGGGGCAAAGAGATGGCGCTTACCAACGATAAATACAAGGATCTCGCCCCTTATATCGAGTTGCATCACGAACGGTATGACGGCAAAGGGTATCCGTACGGCTTCAAAGGAGAAGAGATTCCCCGGCTATGCCGGATGCTGACCATTATCGACTCGTTCGATGCCATGACCACGGAGCGTCCGTACCAGCCGACCAAATCGTTCGCGGAAGCTATTGTGGAGCTGCGGGCCTGCGCGGGAAGCCAGTTTGACCCGGAGCTGACTGAGCTGTTCATCGGATATATTGAGGCCCGGGAGCTGTGTTCAAGCGATGAGGCCATGTAGGAAGAAACCTGCGGCCCCGCTGCGGGTAAAAGTCCGCCTGTGAGGGAACACCATAGATAGAAGTCCTGCCGTTCTTGTCGTACAAGGGCGGCTTATTTGCGTCCACAGCATTACTAAATTTTGAAAAAAGGATTGCCACCCTATTCAAATTTGAATATAATGAGATTTGCCATTGAATAATGAACGTAAAGGAGTCTGTAAATGCATACTAAAGAAAGCAATCTTAAGCTCGTCGTTGCCGGCCTGCTGCTCGGTATCCTGATGTCTGCCATGGATAATACGATTGTGGCCTCAGCTATGGGCACCATCGTCTCCGATCTCGGGGGACTTGATAAAATCGTCTGGGTAACCTCTGCTTATATGGTCATGGTTATGGCCGGAACCCCCATCTTCGGCAAATTGTCCGATATGTACGGGCGCAAGCGCTTCTTCATCTTCGGACTCATCGTGTTCCTGATCGGCTCCGCCCTGTGCGGAACGGCGGCCAGCATCACACAGCTCAGTATCTACCGGGCGATCCAAGGGATTGGCGGCGGTGCGCTGATGCCGATCGCCTTCACGATTGTATTTGATATTTTCCCGCCGCAAAAAAGAGGCAAGCTCACCGGATTATTCGGTGCTGTCTTCGGGATCTCGAGCGTAATCGGCCCTCTGCTGGGCGCTTATATCACTGATTACGTCGGCTGGAACTGGATTTTCTATATTAATGTGCCGATTGGTATCGTCTCCTTCTTCCTGATTATGACGTCCTACAAGGAATCCGTCTCCCATGCGAAACAGCGGATTGACTGGGGCGGCGCCTTCACATTGGTGGCAGGAATTATCTGCCTGATGTTCGCGCTTGAGCTTGGCGGCAACCAGTATGCCTGGGATTCAGCAACGATTCTCGGACTGTTCGCCGGCTTCACCGTATTCCTGATTGCCTTCATCTTCATTGAGCAGAATGCGGCAGAGCCGGTCATCTCGTTCAACATGTTCCGGGGGCGCCTGTTTGCCACCAGCAGTCTGCTCGGCTTGTTCTACGGCTCGGCGTTTATCGTAGCTACGGTATACATTCCGATCTATGTCCAGGGGGTATACGGCGGCTCCGCCACCAACTCCGGACTGATCCTGATGCCGATGATGATTGGTACGGTAATCGGCAGCCAGTCCGGCGGTCTGCTCACCACCAAGACGAGCTTCCGCAACATCATGCTGCTGTCCGCAGTGTGTTTCGTTGCCGGGATCTTCTCACTCAGCACATTGACACCGGATACTTCCCGTCTGCTGCTGAATGCGTTCATGGCGCTGACCGGCTTCGGGGTAGGGTTCTCCTTCTCCGTACTCAGCATGTCATCCATTCACCATTTCGATATGCGCCAGCGCGGCTCAGCTACCTCCACCAGCACCTTCCTGCGCTCGCTCGGGATGACGCTGGGGATTACCATCTTCGGTATTATCCAGCGCAACAGCTTCACTTCGGAGCTTAGTACGGCCTTCGGAGACGGCGGCCAGGCCTCTTCCTTCGGAGATCCGCGTTCTGCGCTGACCCCTGAGGCCCGTGCACAGATTCCGGCACCGGTGCTGGAGAAGATCACAAATTCACTGTCTACCTCGATCGCACATACCTTCATGTGGGCTATCGTGCCAGCGGTGCTTGCCGTTGTCTTTGTTCTGCTGATGCCTAGAGACCGCCTGAGCATTCAGCCTAAGGAATCCCAACCTGCTCCAGCTTCCGGGCAGAGGTAAGCATCATGTCCATGAAGCTGCTGATTCTGGGGCTGCTGCTGGAACGGGATATGCATCCTTATGAAATTACACTCGTCATGAAGGAACGCACGATGGACCAGATCATTAAGCTGCAGATGGGCTCCTTGTATTATGCTGTCGACAAGCTGGCAGAGGGCGGGCATATTGAAGCTGTAGAGGTCATCCACAGCGCAGACCGGCCGGATAAAACGATCTACCGGATTACGGATAAAGGCAAGGAATTAATGGAACAGCTCATTCTGCAGCAGATCAAGAAGAACGATCCCCTGTATCATCCGCTGTACATGGCCTTGGCACTCTCGCGCTATATTGACCAGGAGAAGGTAGAGAAGCTGCTGGAGGAACGCATCCGCGAAGCGGAGCACCAGGTTAACTTCGCCTACCAGGTATACGAGGAGCATATCTCCGTTGTGCCCCGCTCGGCGCTGCATCTGATGTACGGCCGGTATGAGCATAGCCTGACAGAGCTGAAATGGCTGAAGCGGCTCTATGAGGATGTGGCCGCCCGCAGGCTGAGTGACAAAGGCAGCCCGATCATTCCGTAATAAATATAGAATTTCAGGAGGATTGTTCCGCCGCCGTTACAGGCAGCCGGGGCAGTCCTCCTTTTCATTTCCAAAGCCTGTTCACACCGGAACCTGCGGTTTATTACAAGTCCCTGTGTTTAATAAGCCCGTATTGTGTTTATTAGGGAGCAAACTGCCGGCAAGGCTCAGGAGGATTCTCTAGCACATTCCCCATCCTTGCCCTGCAAATATTCCGAAAGGGAAGTGAACTTAAGATGAGCCATAGTGACGACAAGAAGCCGATAAGAGACGAACGTGACCATCCCGAGCAATACCCCACGGACAAGCCAAGCTTATTCGACCTTGACGAAAGCGAACAGAATGTAGATCCGATTCCGGTTGAGGATCTGACCCTCGAGAAGCAGGAGGAGAAGGATAAGGAAGGCACGAAACACCGCTCCTCCAGTGACAAAAAATACCATACCGGATTCTAAAAGTTATAGCTTATAGCTGTACGTCAGCTCACGCGGAGAGAAGCTTCCTTAAGGAGTGGACTTCACTACAAATGGAAAGGTTATGCCATCCGTATTTGTCATGCGGATAGCATAACCTTTTTTCGTTCTCAATAAAGAACATTCGTGAAAAACAGCGATAAGTCAAGTAAACTAAAGATAATTAGATGTATTCGTGCTTTATTGCGAACAATTCGCTGAAATTGACATTTTTCTTTTCATGGGTCCGCAGTGTATGATTTCATTACGAAAACGTTCTTAATAAAGAACGAATATAACGAATATTAATCAGTAAGCCATGAGAGGGGGGCCTACCTTTGTACCCCAGATCCGCCAAACGGCGTAAACGGAAATACACGAAACTCGGTCTTCGGATCCTGCAATCCGGTATGGCTGTATCTGTCCTTATAATGTATACATCCAATCAGATTGGCAGTACTTACGGAGAGTACAACACTTCGCAGGAACAGATCACCTCTATCGGGCTCTGCTCCGTATTCCCGGGTCAGATTGAACAGCTGCTGTCAGAGTTCAGCGGACATGTCCGAACAATTATCGAACTGAAATCCTCTCTTGGCAGCCACATTCCGAGCGGAAACTATACCACTCCCCCGATCTCTGAAGAACTGTCAGCGGAGGAACTGGATCAGGTCTCCAGTGAGATCTCAGAACAAATCCGGCTGGCAAGCGATACAGTTAACGCACTGGATACACAGCTGAGCTTCAATGCAGGTATCTGGCAGCAAATTCTGCAGGAAATTGGCAGTGCAGCAGCCATTCTGCATCAACTCGGAGGATATATGGTAAATCTCGAACCTAATTGCCTGGAAATCCGTGACGCCCAGTTCTTCGAACAGCTACAGGAAGGTCTCCATCAAAGCGGGGTGCTGTCGGAATCCCTGACGGATACATTAACGGGCATTGTGCATTATCTGAATACGATTCATGATTTAGGCGGCTCGCTGCCGACCGGTAATCCTGACCGGGTACTTCTCCGGCAAGAAAGCTTCGGCTTCCCTGCCGAGGAACCGATTTTCTCATTCATGGCCAGAGCCTACAATGCAGACCCCAATGTATCATCCGCCTTACAGTCAAGCTACGATCAGTTAAGTGCAGAATTAACAGCCTCCAGAGACAACCTATCGTCCACAATCACCACGCTGCAGGAACAGCAGGTACACATTGCTGAAGCGAAGGCGGCGCTGGAGGAGAAAGCCAAGGCTGAAGAAGCGGAACGGCTCGCGCTGGAGAAGCAAAAGCAGGAAGAAGCCGAAGCTCTGAAACTGGAGCAGGAAGACACTAAGAATAATCCGCCCGCAACCAGCATTCCTGGAGAAGATAAGACCATCGAAGAACCTGCTATAGAAGCTCCTGAGGGTGAAAAGCCGGCTCCTGCACCCTCACCGGATGCAGAGGTTACTGCTCCGCCTGCCACACCGGCACCGGAATCCCCTCTTCCGGAGGCGACTCCAGCGGCAGAACCAACTGCGGAGCTCCCGGATAGCGGTACAGATACCGCGCAGCCAACAGCTACAGCTACAGCTACAGCTATACCTACAGCTACACCTGCTCCACAATCTGATATCAGCAAAGGCGGGGAATAATATGCGCATCAAAAAGATAATCAGCACCACATTGTCCACACTGATATTTATGATTTTCCTGGTGCTGGTAACAGCAGTAGTCATCTCTAAAGCTTCCGGAGGCGAACCTTCCTTCTTTGGCTATCAGATCAAGACGGTGTTATCCGGTTCCATGGAGCCGGGCATCCAGACCGGATCTATTGTAGCGATTAAGCCGGGCGGGGATATGACCCGTTTTCAAAAAGGCGATGTGATTACATTCATGAATCCCGATAACCTCCTGATTACACACCGTGTGGTCGATGCTTCAATAAACAGTGCCATAGGCGAGGCCAGCTATACCACCAAAGGGGACAATAACGATGCAGCCGATACCTCAGCGGTCAGCTCGACAAATGTGGTAGGCCAATATACCGGCGTCACCGTCCCTTATGTAGGATATGCCATGAATTTCGCAGTCTCCAAAGCCGGAAGTGTAATGCTGATGATTATCCCCGGGCTGCTCCTGCTGCTCTACGCACTGTATTCCTCCTGGAAAGCCGTTGCGGCACTGGAGAAGAAGAATGCAGGGACAGCGGTGACCGGCGGAACGGATACCCTTCCAGACATTGTGCAATAAACTTGATTGTCCTCTCCCGTTTACGAAACGCGGAGCAACAATAAATTTTCCCGGAAGACAGGCAAAGACAATAAAAGAACGATGAGAAAGGGATGAACAAATGAACGTTAAAAAAACATTAGGTCTCGGCGTTGTATCGGCAGCACTCGGATTAACCCTGGTCGGCGGAGGAACCTTCGCTTACTTCAGCAGCACTTCCACCACTGCAGCTTCTTTTAACAACGGAACTTTATTACTGAATTCGGACCCCTCCGTTATTGTCAATCTCACCAATCTTAAGCCGGGAGATACAATCAAAAGAGACTTTAAATTGAAAAATGACGGGACCCTCAATATTCCCAAAGTTGTTCTGCGCACCTCATCTGTCATTACAGATGCCCTGGGGGATAACAGCTCCCATAATCTCAAAGACGATATTATTGTAACCTTCCTTATTAACAAGGATAAAGTTACTTCGCCTGTCCTGGTTATTTCACTGGCCGACCTTGAGCAGCAAAGTCCGGATCTTGTAGCTAAGGGAATTCTCGGCGGAATCTTTGGTGTAGAGAATGGGGGCATCAAGGCAGGCACCTCAGATAAGCTGAGCGTACAGTTTGCCTTCAAGGAAACCTTCCAGCCGCAAAACTACTATCAAGGCGATACGCTGGCCCTTACCCTGAACTTCGATGCCAATCAGGAAAAAGGCGCCCTCAAATAATCTGCCCTGTCACGCATTCCTGTTCTCTGATCTTTAAAAAACATAATATACTCGAGGAGGAAATTAATTATGGGTATCAAAAAAACATTGGGTCTTGGCGTAGCATCGGCAGCACTGGGATTGTCTTTAATCGGAGGGGGCACCTTCGCTTACTTCAGCTCCACAGCAACCAGCACGGCAACCTTCGCGGCAGGTACGCTGAAGCTCGGCTCTTCCTTCAATACACCTGTTGCCCTGACCAATCTGAAACCGGGTGATTACACCGTACGCACGTTCACCTTGTCCAATGACGGCACTCTGGATATCAAGCTCCTCACGTTGGCTACCAGCTACACCGTAACTGATGCGAAGGGAGATAATGCCGGCCAGGATCTTGGAGATCACTTCAAAATCAAACTTCTCGACAGTTCTTACACCAGCGGGCCGCTTACCGGCCATGTGCTGTCCGAAATCTCCTTGAAGGATCTGAAGAACACATCCAGCTATGATCTCGTAACGGCGGGTGTACTGCCGGGAGGCATCGCCGCTACCCAAACCAAAACCTTCAAGATTGCTTTCGAATTCGTTGACAATACACAGGATCAGAATATCTTCCAGGGTGACGGCTTGGCGCTGAACTGGACATTCAATGCTACGCAAGGTTTGGGAGAAGCCAAATAAGGCTATTAAACTATATACACAAAACGGCATATCCTCCCTCATCCGGGCTGGATATGCCGTTTTGTCTCTCCACTGCCGCCAGCTTCCGTCAGGAACAATGATTTTTGTCGGTTTTGCGAATTTTTGTTATACTGATAACAAAAAGTACGGAGGGCGTTGTAATCGTGTCAGATAACATGGGAAGCCGCATCCATAGGCTCCGTCTGGAGAAGGGTTATTCTTTATCCGAGCTTGCGGATAAGGCTGACGTGGCGAAATCATACTTAAGTAATGTTGAGCGGAATATCCAATCCAACCCCTCCATTCAATTTATCGAAAAAATCGCCGATGCACTTCAAGTATCCATTCACGTATTACTGTATGGCGGAGTTGCAGAAACTGCAGAACCGGTTCTTGATGGAGAATGGTTCAGGCTGGTACAGGATGCGATGGCCTCTGGTATAAGCAAACGTGAATTCAAGGAGTTTCTTGATTATCAGAAATGGCGGCTGGAGCAGAAGGATAACTGAAATACCCCCACAAAGTGAGGCAGCAGCTTCGATGATTACTCAGGTACTTTGCGGGGACCCCGAAACAACATGTAAATTCCAACAGAAGAGGGCACAGCGTGTACACCGCTGTGCCCTCTTCTGTATGTATCCGTACAATGCTGAATGCCCTACATCGCCTGGAGTGCTTTTTCACTAAAAAAACGCCGAATCTCGTCCGCCTGGATGCCAGCCTGCTTAGCAGACATTAGCAAATGCACCCATTCTAAATCCAGATCAACTGCCTGCAGTTCGTCATTCCCCTGGTTGGACTTATCCAAGAAATCTCCTCCTAGAATTTTCGCGTCCCCAGGCAGTCCGGCCATCATAGTATTTCTACTTTAGATCCGAGACTTTGTGCCCCTGTCTTTCGGCAGGTTTACCCTTTACTGGACCCTTTACATGAAAGGATCTGAAAGAATCGATGAAACCGTTCTCCGCAATAACATTATACAAGATCTTACATGAAAAGTGTGTCGTTTTCTGGGATTTTTTTATGTTAAATCGTGAGGACCCTTAGCTAAAATTGCCAATGGCTTGTATAAATAATTCCAATTCATCTTCAATCGGTCCAAATTAGTTTAAATATACTAAATAGATTTAATCCTATAACACAATATAGAAGTAATTACCCATTTCTATGATATACAACCACCTAAATCCTTAATTTTTTTATTAATTCTAAAGATATTTTGTTCCTCCGGCCTCACCCGGATAATTTATGATTGTTCTGTATGAATTCCCTGCTGAATCATACCGTTTTGCGAACGGATTGCACGAAAGTATGAATTGATTACCCTGCCGGAAAGTAGCACAATAAGATGAGAATGAAACCGCAAACATCGCAGCTCCGCTAAGCGGTGTTCCTATATACCGCATGTGGAGTTTATCCGTTAGGAGGACCTACTCATGGCCATCAAAGAGCCCTATAACGAATCTGTCTGGAGCAAGTATTACGGTCCCAATCTGGGCTACATTCAGGAGAAATACGAGCAGTTTGTCAAGGACCCTTCTTCCGTAGAGCATCATTACCGCGATCTGTTCACAGTATCCGGCCCGCCTCCCCTGGCTCCGGATGCCGTCAAGACGCCTCCACCCGCCATCTCGGGAGATACGGAGTGGCTCAAGAAAGCTGTTAAAGCTTCCAAGCTAATGGCTAACATTCGAATATACGGCCATATGGCTGCCGATATCGATCCGCTGGAGCGGAGCACCAACCCGATGGCGAAATGGCTGGAGATCGAGACCTATGAGCTGACGCGCGAAGATCTGAATGCCCTGCCGGCTTCGCTGATCTGGGAGAATGCCCCTGAGGGCGTGCATACCGCTATGGATGCCGTTCACAGAATGCGCCAGGCCTACACACAGACCATCGCCTATGAATTCGGGCATGTGCATGACGAGCGTGAGCTGCGCTGGCTCAACAGCCAGGCGGAATCCACGACGTCGCCTGCTCCACTGAACCATGCGGAACGCAAAGAGCTGCTGAAACGCCTGATTCAGGTAGAACAGTTCGAGACCTTCCTGCACAAGACCTTCGTCGGCCAGAAGCGCTTCAGCCTGGAAGGCAATGATGCGCTCGTACCTATGCTGGATGAAATTGTCCGCGCTGCCGCACATGACGGCGCTGAGCATATCCTGATGGGTATGGCCCACCGCGGAAGACTTAATGTGCTGGCCCACATTCTGGGCAAACCTTATGATATTATTTTCTCGGAATTCCATCATTCGCCGAACAAGGAGCTCTTCCCGTCCGAAGGCTCTATGGGTGTCACCTATGGCTGGAGCGGTGATGTGAAATACCATCTAGGCGCCGACCGCGCCGTCCGTGAAGGCGAAACCGTGCGTACCCGCATCACGCTTGCCAACAACCCGAGCCATCTCGAGTTCGTGAATCCGGTCGTTGAAGGCTTCACGCGTGCAGCCCAGGAGGAACGGGGGACCCCCGGCCTGCCTAAGCTGAATACGGACAAAGCCATGGCCGTGCTTATGCATGGCGATGCCGCCTTCCCTGGTGAAGGTATTGTTGCGGAAACACTTAATATCGGCAAATTGCAAGGTTATCAGAATGGCGGCACTGTGCATATTATCGTCAATAACCGGATCGGCTTCACCACCGAAAGTGAAGATTCCCGCTCCACGCATTACGCCAGTGATCTGGCGAAGGGCTATGAGATCCCGGTAGTGCATGTCAATGCCGATGACCCCGAAGCCTGTATTGCTGCGGTCCGTATGGCCAGCGCTTACCGCCATTTGTTCAAGAAGGATTTCCTGATTGATCTGATCGGGTACCGCCGCCACGGCCATAATGAGATGGATGATCCGGAAACCACCCAGCCGATGGTATATGGCAAGGTTCGCAACCACCCTACCGTCTACCGCGTTTATGCGGAACGCCTGCAGCGCGAGAAGGTCGTTACAGCCGATGAGGTGAAGAGCATGATTGCCGAGGCCGAGAATGTGCTGCAGCAGGCCTTCGAGCAGATGAAGGAAGGGAAACAGAAGAACGCCGAGTCCAAGACTTCGGTCGTCCTGGATACGGGAACACCGGTGCACCGCCCTACAGCGGTTCCGCTGGCCAGTCTCCAGGAGATTAACCGTGAGCTGCTGAGCGTACCGGCCGGCTTCACGGTCTATCCGAAGCTGGAGCGGATTCTGCAGCGGCGCAAGGATGCGCTGAATGACGGCGAGCGGGTAGACTGGGCGCTGGCTGAAACCCTGGCCTTCGCTACCATTCTGAAGGATGGCACGCCGATCCGCCTCAGCGGACAGGATTCACAGCGCGGCACCTTCGCTCACCGCCACCTTGTCCTGCATGACAGTGAGAGCGGGGAGCTCTTCTCCCCTCTTCACCAGCTTAAGGATTCCCGCGCCTCCTTCGGCGTCTACAACAGCCCGCTGTCAGAAGCCTCTGTACTCGGCTATGAATACGGCTATAATGTGTTCGCACCGGAGACCTTCGTGCTCTGGGAAGCGCAATACGGTGATTTCGCCAATGCCGCCCAAGTCATTATTGACCAGTTCATCTCCGCCGGACGCGCCAAGTGGACACAGCGCAGCAATCTTGCGATTCTGCTGCCGCATGGATATGAAGGCCAGGGACCGGAACATTCCAGCGGTAGGCTGGAACGTTATCTGCAGCTCTCCGCTGAAGAGAACTGGACCGTAGCGAACCTGACCTGCGCGGCCCAGTATTTCCATCTGCTGCGCCGTCAGGCTGCACTCTGCGGACAGCCCGATGCCCGGCCGCTGGTAATCATGGCACCGAAGAGCCTGATCCGCAATCCGCGCAGCACCTCGGCCGGTGCTGATCTCGCCTCCGGCAGCTTCCAGCCCGTGCTTCCGGAACCGCTGCTCGGCAGCAAGCCTGAAGAGGTCAAGCGCCTGGTGGTATGCAGCGGCAAGGTCGCCATCGACCTGCAGACTGAGCTGGAAGCCGCCCGCGGACAGGACTTCTCCTGGCTGCATATTCTCCGCCTGGAGCAGCTGTATCCGTTCCCTGAACGTGAGCTTGGCGCACATCTCAGTTCGTTCCGTTCCCTGCAGGAAATCGTCTGGGTGCAGGAGGAGCCGAAGAATATGGGCGGCTGGAGCTACGCTGAATCCCGGCTGCGCGCCATTGCCCCGCAGAATGTTACCGTCCAGTATATCGGCCGTCCGGAGCGCTCCAGCCCGGCCAGCGGTTATGCGGATGTGCACAGCTTCGAGCAGCGGCGCATTGTTAGAGAAGCCCTGAAACTTAACGCTCAAGTACAAGCACCTGTACCGTCTTCCTGACAGCAGCAAGGCGGTCTCTCAATAACGTAAACTACTATATTTGGGGAGGTAACGGCCTGTGTCCGAAATTAAAGTACCCGATTTGGGCGAATCCATTTCCGAAGGAACGATCTACAAATGGCTGGTTAAAGAGGGCGACACTGTCGGCCAGGGCGATGTGCTCGCGGAGCTTGAGACCGACAAGGTCAACCTGGAGATCAGTGCGGAGGAGGATGGTGTCATCTCCTCCATCCTGCGCCAGGCGGGCGAGAACGTTGCCGTTGGCGAAGCTATCGGCATTATCGGCAGCGCCGACGGTGCGGCAGTAGCCGGCGGCGGCAAGCCGGAAGCGGCAAGCGTAGCGACGGGCAGCAGCGCCTCTGACGGCGGCAAGCCGGAAGCGGCAAACGCAGCGGCGGGCAGCAGCGCCTCTGACGGCGGTAAGCCGGAAGCGGCAAGCGCAGCGGCGGGCTCTGCGGCCCTGGCTTCGCCGGGGGCGCGCAAGCTGGCCCGGGAGCGGGGCATCGACCTCGGCGAGGTCAGTGCCCGCGACCCCATCGGCCGGATCGGCCAGGCCGATGTGAACGGCCATGGCGCAGCTGTGCCGGAGGCCGCTGCGCCTGCAGCTCCGGCGGCGGCACGGCCGGAGCCGGTGAAGCCGCCCGCGCCGGCGGGCAAGGCGCCCCGCGCGGAGGACGGCAAAGCGACCGAGCGCAAGCGCATGTCGCGCAGACGGCTGACGATTGCCAGCCGCCTGGTCGAAGCGCAGCAGACGGCAGCGATGCTGACCACCTTCAACGAGGTGGACATGACCGCTATTCTCGACATCCGCAAACGCCGCAAGGATGCCTTCAAAGAGAAGCATGAGGTTGGACTCGGCTTCATGTCCTTCTTCACCAAAGCCGTGATCGGCGCACTCAAGGCTTATCCGCTGCTGAATGCCGAGATCGACGGTGAGGATCTCCTGCTGAAGAAATACTATGACATCGGCATCGCCGTAGCTGCCAAAGAAGGTCTGGTCGTGCCGGTCGTCCGCGATGCCGACCGGCTTAGCTTCCCGGAAATCGAGCGCAAGATTGGCGAGCTCGCCTCCAAAGCGCGCGCCAACACGCTCAGTCTGCCGGAGCTGCAGGGCGGTACCTTCACAATCACCAACGGTGGTGTATTCGGTTCTCTGCTGTCTACGCCGATCCTCAATACGCCGCAGGTCGGCATCCTCGGCATGCATAAGATCCAGCTTCGTCCGATCGCCTTGGATGAAGAGCGCACAGCCAACCGTCCGATGATGTATGTCGCCTTATCGTACGATCACCGGATTGTAGACGGTTCAGAGGCGGTAGGCTTCCTTGTCAAGGTCAAGGAATTACTGGAAGATCCAGAAGCGCTGCTGCTGGAGGGCTAAGCCCTACCTGCGGCGGCATCCTTCATTCCTCATACGTGTGAACACCAAAGGCATCCGGAGAGCGTATTCGCTCTCCGGATGCCTTTTTGGATTTCATTTTGACTGCCCTTTAATACCTAAATTGAATTCAAGCTATTCACTTAAGCTGCTGCCTGCTCAACGATGAATATTTGGACTTCCGGCTGCTGTTCAAGCAAGAGTTGCCCGATTCATCCTTTGCACATGGAGTGCTTATTAAAATCCTGCACTGCACCTCATCCTCGGCATCCTGCCTGTTCCCCAGCATCCGGCAGCAATACCGGTAAACCGGCTGCTGAAAAGCATCAACAATGAACGCAAAGGATTCCTGCTCCCCATGTTGAACCCGGATAATGACCGCCTCTACCTGCCGCATATCCGGCACATTCTCCTGTGACGTTGCCCTCACCTCCTAGATTGTATATCTCTATAACACCTGACTTCTGCAAAAAGTGCCTGCCGGCACAATTTTATTCGAGTAAAAATGGTTTTGCGGGCTTCATCCTATGTAGTCTTACAATCCAATATAATATAACTTTAGCAGATTTACCGAAGGCTGATTTATTGCACCCGACCTCACTTTACCCCACCTAACCCGGCTAGCCCACCTCAAGCAAAATCAAATACACTTCCCACTCCGTCCGGGCTATAATGGATTATTGTCTTCATTTCAGCAGAGAAAGAAGAGATTATACAATGATAATAACCAGTGAAGCAGACATTCTCCAGCGGGTGATGGAAGATGCCTGGATGATGGATATTCTGAAGGCTGCCGGAACTTTGCAATTGCCGGACTGGTGGGTCTGCGCCGGATTTGTGCGGTCCAAGATCTGGGATGTGCAGCATGGTTTTACGGAGAGAACGCCCCTCGCCGATATTGATGTGATCTATTATGACCCCGGCGACCAGCGGGAGGAAGTCGAGAAATCCTGGGAAACCCAGCTGAAGAGCCGTTATCCCGGAATTCCCTGGTCAGTCAAGAATCAGGCCAGGATGCATACCGTCAATAACCTGCCGCCCTATCACTCGTCCACAGATGGCATGTCCAAATTCCCCGAGACGGCAACGGCGCTTGGACTCTCCCTGGACGGGAACGGGGAAGTCATTCTGGCCGCACCTCATGGAATTTCGGATGTCATTCAGCTGGTATTGCGGCCCTCGCCTTACTTCGCCGCCCATCCGCATCTGCTGCCTATTTATGAGAAGCGGATTGCAAGCAAGAACTGGCAGGGCATCTGGAGCGGGCTACGCAGCCTCCCGGCTGACGGTACCTAGTCCGGGCCGAGACCTCGTACAACCAGCAAAGAGCAACAGGTGCTCCCTGACCAGGGCAGCCTGCTGCTCTTTGTTATAAGACAATGTTATCTGCTTCATATAATTATTCTTCCTCTGCTATCCAGCTGAAATACTCTAGTTTACACCGCCAGATCTATCCCCACCACGCCTACAATCTCTCCGCGGCCATCCTTAATCGCTCTGGAGAGCGTAATGCAGGAACGTTTGGTAATCGCCGAAACATACGGCTGCGAGACGTACTGGCCTTCATTCATGGCCCCGTTCCACCAGTCACGGCGTTTGGCATTCAGGAGTCCTGCCGCAGGCTCGGAGTAAATGAACGTGCCGTCCGTCCGGTTGGACCAGATCGCCTGCACATCCGGAGCCTTACGGATACAGGAAGCAAGGACGCTGCTATGGCTATCCGCATCCGGTGAATACAGCTCCCGCTTAGCTGAGAGCTCCTCCAGCAATACCTGCATTTCCTGCAGCCGTCCCTCGTATCCGTTCATCTCAATCACCCCGCGCACCGCAATTGCATTCACTGATTGCTGCAGGGATTGCGACTCTATGAGCAGGCTGGCGCTGATATTATTCAGCTGTCCAATCTGGGACCGCTGCCGGGTGACCTGCTCCAGCGTCAGGTCCACACCTGCGATGGTCTCGTTGACAATACCCACCGCACCGCTGAGTTCGGCTGTCACCTCATCAATCAGCCTGCTCTGCCGCGCAGCCGCAGCGACTGATTCAGCTACCGCCGTTCCCACCTCTTCTATTCTGTCCGAGATATCGCCGAGACGCCGCTTCACGGTTGCTACTTCATGCACACCGTGCTCAACTGCAGACTGCTCTTTCGTAACCGACTCCAGCACCTGCTGCACTCCGTTATTGATATCGAGCAGCACCTCCGTGGAGCGGCCTACCGAACTCCGGCTCTGGTCGGCTAACTGCCTGATCCGGCTGGCCACTACCGCGAAGCCCCGCCCCTGTTCACCCGCCCGCGCAGCTTCAATAGAAGCATTGAGCGCAAGCAGCGAGGTTTCATTAACAATGCTGACAATCAGCGAGTTTATCTCCTCCACCATAGCAATATGGCCGCTAAGAGTCGTGAATTTATTCAGCATGTCCCCGCTTTGCTCCTGCAGCTCCTCCATGACCTCATCTGTATTCTTCAGCGAATCCACCATTTCAGCCATTCCTGAGCGGGTCGCCTGCATGGTCGCCCCCAGCTTCCCGGTCAGCTCCTCTATATGCTCCGTAACCGCCGCTACTCCGCCCATGGTGGCAAAAGCACCCTCAATATTGGCCTTAGCCTCGTTACTGCGCGTCTGCAAATCCACTTCGTATGCATGTGAATAGTCTGCCGTCTGCTGCAGCCCTTCCGTATGGCGGCTAATTTCCTCCAGCGCCCCATGCAGCCGGTCCGAGGTGACAACAATCTCATTGCCGAGCAGCTCCACCTTACCACGGGATTCCGCCAGCTGCCGGTCCTTTAGGACTCCGCCGTGATAGCTGTCCAGCGCAAGTCCGCCGAGTGCCGCCATTAGCAGCAGATAGATAACCGTATGTATCCAGTACATATCAACCCACAAGCAGTACATTCCTATAAGCAGCAGCAAAACAACGGCTAGAACGGCCTTCCACCGGCGAATCCCCATCATCAACGCTCACTCCACTCCATCATGTTATGTATTCTAACATTATATCAGCAGAGTCAAATTAAGGAAACCACTTCTATACCCATCACCCACAAACGGCGTGTATAAAGAACAAACGGGATGCGGCGTGGGTCAGGGCGTTGAACACGTGGCGTGGACGCCAGGGCGTTGAACACGTGGCATGGACGTCAGGGCGTTGAACACGTGGCATGGACGTCAGGGCGTTGAACACGTGGCATGGACGCCAGGGCGTTGAACACGTGGCGTGGACGCCGCATGGAATTCTGCAGTAGGTATCCGTTCCACTCCACTCCGCCCGCACCTGCCACAACAAGTGGATAAACATATCTTAATTTGCCCGTTTCTTACGAATGAACGAAAGCAAGTGGATTAACAGCACCTATTTATGTTAGTTTTCGCTACTTTGGCTGAATTCGGATAATTTAAGTGTTCTTTATCCAACTATTGGTTTTACAGCACCTTTTCGCTCATCAGCAAGTGGAGGAAATCCATCTATTTCTGCTCCCCCTATCTTTCAGGCGGACTAGCTCCAACTTTTTCCACTCCCGCATATCCTCCAGACTCGACAAACCGATAAAACAATTGAAAACGAGGAGCATTGGCTACGGGTGGGTGGGTGGGTGGGGCGGCTAGGGAAGCCAGGGAAGGTTCAGACTCTAACATATAACCTCCCAAAAAAAGGACAGCCGTGTACACCGCAGCTTCTGCGTGTAAGGCTGTCCTTCGGGCATCCACCTGGGCGGTTCTACAGAACTGCCGGTTGTACGTTTCCCTCTTGTTTAATCTTAGCCATCATTCCCCGGGCGATCCATACTCCGGCCGCTCCGGCCTGTGCAAGGCCGCGGGTAATGCCTGCACCGTCGCCTCCGCAGTAGAGCCCGGAGATCTCGGTCTCGAATTGCTCTGTCAGCTTAGGCCGGGCAGAATAGAACTTCGCCTCAACTCCGTAGAACAGCGTATGCTCGGAGGCAATACCCGGTGTAACCTTCTCCAGCGCCTCGACCATCTCAATCAGGCTCTTCATCGTGATGTACGGCAGGACCAGACCCAGATCACCAGGCACCGCTTCCTTCAGCGTGGGCTCAAGGAACCCTTCCTTGATCCGTGTCTCCGTAGAACGGCGGCCGCGCAGGATATCGCCATACTTCTGCACGATCACACCGCCGCTGGACAGATCATTGGCCCGCTTACAGATTTCCCGGGCATATTCATTCGGTTTATCAAACGGCTCGGTGAAGGTATGGGAGACTAGGAGGGCAAAGTTGGTGTTCTTGGAACCTAACGCCGGGTCCTTGTAGGAGTGTCCGTTCGCTGCCATCACTCCGCTGTGATTCTCCACGACAACATGTCCTGAAGGATTGCTGCAGAAGGTGCGGACCCGTGTCCCCACAGATGTATTGAAGATGAATTTCCCCTCATAGAGATGTTCGTTAATCTCTCGCATCACCACATCAGAGGTTTCCACGCGCACCCCTACATCCACCTGATTATTATACATTTTGAGCCGGCGTTTCTTCAGCACCGCGGTCAGCCAGGCAGATCCGTCACGTCCCGGAGCAATCATTACCTGATCTGCTTCATGGCTCTCACCATTCTTCAAGGTAATGCCCGTAATGCGATGTACACCGTTCTCCTTGACGGTAACAATATCTTCTACCTCAGTCTTATACAGCATATCAATGCGCGTCTTCAAATATTCGTATATGGATTTCAGGATTTCCAGATTCTGTTCTGTTCCCAGATGGCGGACCTGCGCACGCAGCAGCTTAAGCCCTGCCGCATACCCCCGCTGCTCAATCCCGCGGATGCTCTCGGTAGTCGGATCGGTAATAACCGGCGTGGCCCCGTGCTCCAGGTTGATGCCGTCAACATACTCAATCAGCTCCATCACCCTGGAAGGAGGCAGATAATCGGTCATCCAGCCGCCGAACTCGGTCGTGATGTTGAATTTGCCGTCACTGTACGCACCTGCACCGCCAAAGCCTGCAGTAATCGAACAGGCCGGCAGACATCCGGCGAATTCCTTACGGCCCGAAGCCGGAGGGCAGAGCTTGATTTTCTCCTCCAGAATCGGGCAATTCCGGCGGTAGATATCATGGCCCTTGTCCACCAGCAGGATCTTCAGCTCCGGTGCTTTAAGTGTCAATTCATAGCAGGCGAATATTCCGGCCGGACCGGCTCCAACAACAATCACATCATATTTACTCATAGGTTCTCTGTTCCTCCCAGGATGAAACGGCTGCCCTCAGTGGATAAGGGCTGCTCTGTTTCTGCGATAAATATAAATTCACTTACGCAAACAGCACAAAAATCCCGACCTCTTCATAGGTATGCAAAATGCACCCTATTCGTAGCCAGGAATTTACGGTTCCCTGTAGAAACCCCCAAACCTTATCATTGAGGATATACGAACAGCTTAGCTCATTATTGTGAGCCAATTGGAATTCTACAGAAATTATGCGAATGTGTCAAGGATATATCGTATTAATAATTCGTGTTTGTATCATTATATCAGCATGAATAGCTATAAATACCTAGTATTAATCACCAAAACACGAACAATGATCGCAGAATCGGATTAGGGAGGAAAATCGGGATAATTGTCGAATATATAAGTATATTGCCACTGGAAAAGAGGAACATCTTATGCACATCCCACCGCCAACTCCTCGCCAAATGTACTGGAACCGCGTCCTCCTCAACACCTTTTGGATGGTCCTGTTTGTTTATCTGGCAAGCCAGCTATTTGTTGCCTTATCCATGTGGGGCCACCGGCCTGAGCTCTCCGGCGGGCAATATTTCATTAACCACATAGTGATCCCCGACTCCATACTGCTCGTCTTGCTTCTGATTCTCGAGGTTGTACATAAATGGAAACCGCTGATGTCCGAGTTCTCAATTATTGTCACCAGTCATCTGTACGGCATTCTGATAATCATGAATCTGAGCACGGAGTTTCATGTGAAGCCGCTCATTATGCTGCTTCCGCTTCTGGTATCCATGATCTATCTGAAGGACAATTATCTGAAGGCTTCCTCGGTTATTTGCCTGATCTATATCATTATGCTGTTCCTCAACACAGCTACCTATGACTATACCCTGCGTATCCAGAACATTATTATCACCCTTATCTTCGCAGGAACTTCACTGGCCGGATTCGGCGTCATTGCACGGGGACGGGATCTTATGCAGTCACTGGAGAATTCGGTGAAATCGGAGCAGGAGCTGCGCATTCAGAATATTATTATGGACAGGCTGTCCAAGATTGACCCCTTGACCGACTTGTACAATCACAAGACCTTTCATGAATATCTGGGCTGGCTGATTGAGCATCAGCAGAGCAACCCTTTTCCCCTGCAGCTGGCGGTCCTGGATATCGACAATTTCAAAAAAGTAAATGACCAGTATGGCCACTGGGTTGGCGATATTGTACTGAAGCAGGTAGCTGCAGTCATGCTGCAGCATATCGGATCGGATGACTTCGCAGCCCGGTACGGCGGTGAAGAGTTCGTTATCATTCTGACCGCCAAGCCGCTGGAGGATTCCGTGCGGATTATGGACAAGATCCTAACCGGAATTGCCGGCCTGCTAATCAATGAAATGGAGAATAGATCGGTTACTGTCAGCATCGGCATGCATGATTATAATGGAACCGATTCGAAGAGCTCCACTTTTCAGCAGGCAGACGATGCCCTGTATGAAGCCAAAAAAACAGGCAAGAACAAAATCGTCATCTTCTAGCTGCGAATAAACATTTACTAGTTCAAAAAAGCGGGTCCACAGGCATATTATCCATGCCCGGGACCCGCTTTTACTATGTAATCTATAGCCCTAATTCAGATGATCTACTTCATAACGCTTCTGCGGCACGAGCAGTTCAATTACTTCGCGCTGCGGCACCGGCCGGCTGATCAGGTAGCCCTGAACCTTGTCGCAGTTCGCTTCCTTGAGGAAGGCCAGCTGGCTGGCATCCTCCACGCCCTCGGCCACAACATCCAGGCCCATTTTATGGCCCAGAATGATGATCGTCTGGACGAAGGACTGGCTATAGGCTTTATCCGCAAGGGAATCAATGAAAATTTTGTCCATTTTGAGTGTCGAGATCGGCAGCTGCTGAAGATAGCTTAAGGAGGAATACCCCGTTCCGAAATCATCCAACGCAATCCGGATACCGCGCGACTTCAGGAATTCCAGCTTGCTGACGGTGCTCTCGAACGATTCCATGAATATGGATTCCGTAATCTCCAGCTCCAGACTGCTCGGCTCAACACCGCTCTCTTCCAGACTATCCAGCACAATCTCCACGAAATCATCCTGCAGCAGCTGAATAATGGAGATATTCACTGATATTTTATAAGAGATTCCGGTAAGCTGGTGGATGCTGTTCATGAATTTGCAGGCCTCCCGCAGCACCCATTCCCCGATATAAATAATCAGTCTGGAATCCTCGGCAATCTTGATGAAGGAGAGCGGGGAGACAAAACCGAGCACCGGACTGTTCCAGCGGATCAAAGCCTCGAATCCCGAGATCAGTCCCGTCTCAATCTGCACCTGCGGCTGATAATGCAGCTCAAATTCATTATTGTTCATGGCACTCCGCAGATGCTTCTCAATGTTCATCCGTTCATTAAATGCCGTATGCATCGATTTATCATAAACCACATAGGTGCTTTTCCCTTCTTCTTTGGCCCGGTACATCGCTACGTCAGCATTCTTCAGAATCTCCTCTGTCGTCTCCCCGTCTTCCGGGTAGAAGGAGATCCCGATGCTACAGGAGACGTACAGGTTGCTCTCGCCGATGAGGAAGGATTTGCGGAAGGAGCGCATAATGTCCTCGGCCAAATTCAGCACATCCACGCGGCTCTCTATGTCTTTGAGAAACACTACAAATTCGTCGCCGCCGAGCCGGGAGAGCATGTCCCCTTCCCGGACTACCGACTGCAGGCGCTCGCTGGCCTTGCGGATCAGAACATCGCCGGATTTATGTCCTAGCGTATCGTTAATATACTTGAAGTTGTCCGTGTCCACGAACAGCAGCGCCGCTCTCCCCCCCGGCCGGCGGAAATAATTCTCCATCGTCTCCAGCAGACAGATCCGGTTCGGCAGATTGCTGAGCGAATCCACATAAGCCAGGCGATGCATATTCTTCTGATTTTCCAGCAGCATCTCATATTGCCCTACAAGCTCCTGCTGCGTAGCCGTAAGCTGCTCATAGGTCGCTTCAAGCTCCTGATAGCTGTTATTCAGACTGAACTCCGCCTGCTTCCGCTTGCTGATATCAATCAGCGAGCCCAGGAACAGTACGATTTGGTCTCTGGGGTCCACAATCGCCTTCCCCCTAACCTCAAACCAGACATAAACGTCATCTTTGGTCTTCATCCGGTACTCGGTTTCGTAGATCGGAGTCAGCCCGGTAAGATGCTCCTGTCTGGCTTTGCGTGCAGATTCCTGATCATCCGGATGAATGATGCTGAGCACACCGCCTTCGAAGGCGTTGATCTCTTCCTCAGAGTAGCCCATGACCTCATACCAGCGGTCCGAGAGCTTGTAGAAGCCGCTATCCCAGTCGAGCTCCCACATATAGGCACCTGAGCCTTCGGAGGCCAGACGGAAACGCCGTTCACTGACGCCCAGCCGGTTGAACTGGTCCTGCAGCTCAACCTCCGTTGCCGCAAGCTCCTCATAGGTAGATTCCAGTTCCTCGTAACTGAGCTGCAGCTTAAGCTCGTTCTGTTTGCGTTCATCGATATCAAGCCCGACCAGGACAAATATATCCTCCGCCTGATCATCCATCCCCTTGATCAGGGTAGTGCGGATGGAGAAATAATGCGCAACCGGAGAATGCTCCGGAAGCTTCACCTCCACATTAGTCACATAATCGAGATAGACCGCTTTGGTAAGGAGATCCCTCAGCACTGCCGCTCCACCCTCAAGACCAGGCAGGTCATCGATACTCACACCGAGCACATCCTTCTCTGAAAGCCCGGTCATTTTCTCAGCATATTGATTGAAGCGCACGCTCCGCTTGTCCCCATGAACCGCCCATATGATCATCCCGGTATTCTCGATCACATCCTCGAAGAATTCCTGTTCGGAGTGGATCGTCCGGCGCAGACGCCGGATATAGATCCGGAGCAGCACAGAACCAAATACCAGCAGAACAACCCCTATGGCCACTCCTGATATAATTCTATTACGGATCATGGACTGATGATAATCCGAGTGAGCGAAGAAATATTGTTGATACAGCTCCTCGAATGCCCCGGAGCGTTCCAGGCGCTCCAGTCTGGCATTCACATAAGACACCAGCTCCGGCTTGGTCTTGCTGATGCCATAAGCGACATCCTGAGGATAAAGATTGTTCATTTTGCGGATAATCGTTCCGGTCAGCCCCTGTTCAACAATCAGATAATCCACCACCCCCTGATTCTCGAACAGCAGATCAATCTCGCCTTTGCGCAGAGCCTCCACTGCTTCAGGTACGGTCGCATATTCTATGTATTGTGAGGATGGGATTCCCACACTATTCTGCAGAACAGTTTCCGAATACTGTTCCTTGCCTACACCGATTCTGTAATTTTTCAACGTGCTCAGCTTCACTTCTTCACTAAGCTCCTGGCGGGAATAGACGGAAATGTAGCTCCTTAGCACAGGTCTTGAGAACAAGGTATCCTGCTTTCTCGCCTCGGTTATGGCCATGAGTCCGGTCGTGTCGATCTTGCCCTCGGTCAGCAGGCTGTATGTACTTTCCCATTCCCCGGTGCTGTATAGAAGAAGGTAATCCTTTTTCTCAAAAATCATACTCGTCAGATCAATATCAAAACCTGTCAGATATCCGTTCTGTATGTACTTGTAGGGGGGGTATTCCAGTTCTGCCTGGTACTTAATATCCTGTCTTTTGGCGTGAGCGGCAGCGGGGGGTGTAATCATGAGCACGATGCCAATTAGAAGCAAGAGTTTACACCGCTTCATCGCAATTCTCCTTTGTCCCATAAAAATCGGCTAAACGCATTTATATGAAGCTGTATTCGACAAAAAATGGTAAGGTTCCTGCTAGTTATGCTTCAGTTCTGATAAAATGTGCAAATTCTGCAGAAACGTTGATTTATTGTCGAAGAAGCTCGCGGAAGCGGCTTTGTCGCCCCTTTTAAGGACGGTATTGTTTCAACGGGAATTTTAAAATAAGAAACTTTATATTTGTATTGCTTTTTGGGAGCAAAATGTGGATAATAACAATAACGGTTGATAATGATTATCATTATTGAATATCTATTATTCGTTACTTTACTATATCTGAGTTAAAAGGAGACTGAACACCCATGAACGCAGCCACCACCCGGACCGCATTACAGGTTGACGATTACCTGGATCTGCTCAATCTTGCTGTAAAAGTCGGAGATATGAAATGGCAGAAAGAGATCAAGTCCAGATTGCAGTATATCCTCTGTCTGCAAACCCGATAGATTATTCCGCGCACACAACAGCTAAGCCTCCTGCCATTGGCAAGGACACAGTTGCTGTTAGTTATAGAAGAATGTATATAGCCGCATTTCCGTTACGGGAATGCGGCTTTTTTTGCGGTACACGGGGGCTAATTCCGGGACGGCTGCATCTGAGGTCTCCGGAATGTTTAATGATATAATGATTAGCATAATATAACGAACAACAGCCCATAGATCGGAGTGTGCAGAATTGAGAAAAATTTTCGCCTTGGTCTTACTATTATCCTTGCTCCGGATCCCCGGCGTCTATGCTGCGGATATTCCTGTACAGCAGGGAGTTGTTACTGATGAAGCCGGCTTACTTACTGCGCAGGAAGCAGAAGCTATCACCCGGATGGCCGCAACGGACCGCTATACTCTCTATATCCTGACTATAGACTCATTAGACGGCGCGGACCCAGCCAGTTATGCAGATAAGGTATACGATACCTGGAAGCTGAAGACCCGGGATATCCTGCTTCTGATCGCTTACGGAGACCAGCAAACGGAGATTAACTTCGATAATCCGCAGCTGCAGAACTCACTCAATGCCTGGTCACAGAACCTCGGCGGCGCTTCAGGCAGCGCGGCAATCACTAAGCTGCTGGAGACTTACTTCAATCCTTATGCCAGAGACGGCGATTTCGCCGGAGGAATCAGCGCTGTTATTAAGGAGCTTCAGGCTGTGGACAGCGGGCCGGGCAGTGCTGCCGGAGGAACTGCTGGAGGTGGTACAGGTGGTACTGCGGGTGGCGGATCAGGCGGCAGCGGCGGGACAGCCGGAAGCAGCGGATCGGGCACGGCCGAAACCGCCAGGGGCGGACTATCCTTCATATCACTCGCCGCTATTGTAGCCGGGGCCGCATTACTGGTGTTCCTGCTGTACGTGCTGATTACAGGAATGCGCCGCCGCAGCGGGCTTGCCAGGCAGCAGGAACTATTATCTGACCTGCTGGTACGGGCGAATCGCGCCCTCGAATCCCTTCAGCCCTTCCAGGGAATCGTGCAGGGCAAGACCGGAGAACTGGTCGAGGGCATATCGAAGCGCCTGACCTCGCAGCTGGTCGAGATCTCAGCGCTGCAGCAGACAAGCGGGCAAGGCGCCCTGCCGCCCTTCTACCGCCTGTCCGCCCTCAAAGCTGCAACAGAACAGCTTCAGCAGACGGAAAGTAATTTCCGCACCTCGCTTGAAGAGGAAGAGAAGAATATTGCTGTCATCAGCGATGCCGACCGGAACGTCAAGCAGCAGATCACTGAATTGAAGCAGGATGCGCCAGAGCTTGACGGACAATTGCAGCAAGCGGCCCAAGCGACCGGCTATCCGCTGCAGGAAATCGCCGAGGACCTGGAGGCGCTGGCCGCACAAACCGCCAAAGCTGACCAGCTGGAGCTGTTTGACCCGATTGCCGCACAGGATATTACTGAAGAGGCGCAGGAGCGCCAGGAGCAAATTGAGCGGGACCTGCAGGATGTAGATGCTTTTGACGATAAGCTGAAGGCATTCCCCGGGGTTCTGGCCGCTGCCCGCAGCCGCATTTCCGGGCTGATTGAGCAGAACTCCCTGCACAATATGAAGGTTAAGCCCTATGACAGCCTGGAGCAGGCTTCGGCTGCCGCCGGGTCCCTGGAGGCGCCGCTGCGCAGCGGCGACATGGATGAGGTGCGGCGGATCGGCGCCGCGCTGGACGCGCTGCTGGCTGAAGCCGTCGCCATGACGGAGCGCCAGGCCATGATCCGGCAGAGCAACCGCGCAGATCTGGAGACGGTGCGCAGCAAATGGGGCAGCTTGACCCAGCGGCGCAATGAGCTGCAGGGCAAGCTCACTGAGGCGAGGAACCAGTTCGCCCGCCAGCATCTGGACAGTCTGGAGAAGATGCTTGAGGAGACTGGTGCCGCCCTGCGGCAAGGCGCAGGCGAAGTGCCGCAGATTGAGACCTGGACCAGCGATGCACGCGGTGATTATGAGAATGCGCGCAGCGGGCTTGACCGGCTGCTAACGCTGCAGGACGAGACTGAAGGCAAATTCAGCAGTATCGACAGCAGTCTGAGCTCTCTGTACGAACGTCTGGACAGCCTGAGAAGGCTGTTCACGGAAGGACAGAGCCGGGTCGATGCGGCACAGAGTCTGCTGCATAGCAGAGGTATTGCTGCACAGAGCCGCTTCCAGCTGTCCCTGCTGCCGGAGTATGCCGAGCTGGAGCAGCGCCTGTCTGCCCGTCCATACAATCTGGATGAACTGGAGAGTACAGGTCATTCTTACGCATCGCAGATTTCCATCTTCGTGGAAGAAGCGAACCGGCTTGTCCGCCAGAAGGAAGAGGCAGAGCGGGCGGCCCGCCTGGCAATGATGCGGGAACAGCAGCGCAGAGAACAGGCCCGCAAGCGGATGTCCTCCGGGCCGCCATCCTCGGGCGGATTCGGCGGCGGACGTTCCTCCGGCGGCTCCTCCTGGGGCGGCGGAGGCCGGTCGTCGGGCGGCTCTTCCTGGGGCGGCGGCAAGTCCGGCAGGAATTCTTCCGGCGGCTCCAAGTGGTAGACGGCGGATTGCCGGAAGCGGTATAGACATATTTAAGACGGCTTCAGCCAGGGTTTGGCTGAAGCCGTCTTTTTCTGAAGAACCTGTATATGTCTCGGGGGTGGCTGATGCTTAGAATGTAAGATGTGTTATACAGGCTGCTGCAGCTGCATATGGGCAATGAACTCCATGAACACAGGGGATAGCCGCTGCTCCTTGCGGTAGATAAGCTGAATATAGAACGGATCCAGCTGCCCGGCCAGGGGAATTCCGGTTAATGCGCCAGTGCGCAGCTCCTCTTCCACCGCATACCGCGGCAGAAAGGCCGTCCCCCAGCTGTGCTTCACCGCCTGCTTGATCCCCTCGAGATTCCCAAACTCCATATCTACACGCGCAGTTATACCGGATTCCCTGAGCACATTCAGCAGCTGCTTCCGGTAAGTGCAGGTACTCTCTGTCAGCACCAGCGGTTCCCCCTCCAGACGCTCCGGGGTAACCGCCCTTTCCGCTGCCATGGGATGCTCCGGATGGGTGATCACATACAGCTGCTCCTCCCGCAGCGGCAGAGTAACCAGTTCCCCCGACGCATACGGAACATCGAAGATCAGACCGAAATGGGCCGTTTTATCTTTGACTGCGGCGATGATATCTTCTTCAGAGCCGGGCTGTACCCGCAGCTGCATTCCGGGATGCTGCTCCCGGTACCGGTGCAGCCGGTGAGGCAGATAATAAGCGGCTAGCGTCTCAATAGCTCCAATATTCAGCACTCCCTGATCACCGCCGGAGATTACCCCTTTAGCTTCCGCACTCAGCGCCAGCATTTGCCGGGCATACGGGAGCAGATTGCTGCCGGCGAAGGTTGGAATCATCCCCCTGCCCGAACGCTCCAGCAGAATGGCTCCGTACAGCTCCTCCAGCTTGGCAATCTGCGCCGTCACACTCGATTGTGCGTAACCCAGCACTTCTGCCGCCCGGGTATAACTTCCGTGGTCCGCCACTGTACAAAAGGTCCGCAAATAGGTTAATTCCATACACAGTTCTCCTGAATTATCAATATTTTCGATATTTAGTATCACAGACTATAGATAACTCCAATTATAGTTCTCTTATATAATAAAACCAACCCATTTAACCAAGGAGGACTCTGCAATGAAACTACAGGCGAAATCTCAAGTACTGGCTGCTCCGGCAGCAGCCTCCGCAGATGCGGTACACTATTTCACGGCCAAAGCAGCATTCGAGACCGATGTGGCCGATGTGGCTTACGATCTGCGTGAAGGGATCACCGGCTTTCAGCTGGTCGATGTCCGCGATGCCCGTTCATATGAAGAGGCCCACCTGCCGGGAGCCCTCTCCCTGCCCTCCGGGCGGATAAAACATACTTCTCCTGAGCTGCCCAAAGAAGATGTTCTAATTCTGTATTGCTGGGGCCCCGCCTGCAATGGAGCCAGTAAAGCTGCAGCCAGACTGGCTGCCCAGGGCTACCTCGTCAAGGAGATGCTCGGCGGTATCGAGTATTGGCGCAAGGAGGGGGGCAGACTGGAGGGCACCCTGCAAGAGGAAGCTCCGCTGTACTATAGCATGCTCCACTCCACTTCTCAGAGTGAGTCCTCCGGCTGATCATTAATTTAAGCCATCCCTGCTCCATGCCGGAGCAATAACAAACCAGCCCCGCCTTCATCAGAAGAACGGGGCTGGTTTGAATTAATATAGCCGTTTTAATGAGACTCCTCATCCAGGAACGGCTTATTCACATAGTAATACATCACGCCCATCAGCACACCGCCGCCAATGAGATTGCCCAGAGTGACCGGTACGAGATTATGCACAACGCCCCCCCATGATATGGTGCCGGGGTGATCCAGAACAAGGGCAATCGCGAAGGTACACATGTTGGCAATGCTGTGCTCATACCCGGAGATGAAGAAACAGAACACGAATAGAACCATGGCGAACATTTTGGCCCCGTCGCTCTTCATCGACATAGGGACGAAGAAGGCCAGACAGACGAGCCAGTTACAGAGAATAGCCCGGAAGAACAGCTGCAGCGCCGGGGCTTCCATCTTGTGAGCCACCACATTCAGCAGAAACCCGTTCACAGAGGAATCATAGAATAATCCGGTCAAAAAAATCAGCAGGGCGAACGCCGTAGCCCCAAGGATATTACCGATGTAGCTCACTACCCACATCCGCACTACCTCAGTCCATGCCATCTTGCGTCTCAAGGCCGCGTAGGTGTAATAGAAGGTATCTCCGGTAAATAAATCTCCCCCACCGTAGGAAATGAGGATGATGGCTGCGCCGAACGTAATCGCAGCCATCGGATAGGTCATCGGCGATTGTTCCATATAGAAGAAGTTGCCTGTCTTAAACGCTACGATAACGCCGAATCCGATAAACATGCTGGCGAGCATGGCTCTGGCAATATACCGCAATATGCTTTGCCGGAAGATCTTCTGTTTCTTCAGTGCCAGCTTCTCAACCTGCAGCAGTGCCTCGTTCTCCATTTGACCTCCGTATTAGCTTCGTATTTTCAGTGATTGTAGAGGCTGCTGTACAGCCTCCGGGTTATTATACCCAATAAACCGCTGGAAATTGCTTGAACCACAGAGCGTCAATATTTATGGAGCCGCACACCACATCCGAGCCTGCTTTACAGGCCTCCATCATTCGGGTCATTCAGCCTGGCAATTGCCTCCGCTTTCTCACTGCTGGCTACGACGATAAGCACAACTATCAAGCATCCCAGAATCATCCGCTTATCCCCTCTTTCTCCACAGGTCGCCTTAGTGACAACTTATGTGGGAGAGAGGGGCATTATGAATGCCACGGATCAAATCATCAGTTCAAAAAGCTGCTCAGCCCATTCTCCGCCTGCTTCAATGCCTGCGGCTGCGAGCCCTCATTAAGCCCAAGCCGGTTGTTCAGCTGGGTGTTGATGGTCGTCATTTTGGATGTATAATCCTGGCAGCTCTCGATAATCCGCCGGTTGGACTGCTCCGAGGTATCCAGGGCACTGAGCAGATCGCCTATCGCCTGATTCACAGCTTCGAGTGACATGGACGGCTTGGAGAGCAGTTCTGTTGTCTTCTCGGTAGTTGTACGCAGCAACCGTGCATTCTCCTTGAACTGATCCTCGATCGTCTTATTGGTGGCTTCCACAGCGTTAATGACATTCTCCTGATCAGCCAGGGACATGGCAATCATCGCCGACACGGTGATCAGATTAGAAGTCTTATCAATCGCATTGTTTACGGAATCAATCAGCTTATCATTGTTGTCATTGATGATATCCGTTGCCGCAATTGCCTGATTGTAGAGCAGAATCATTTCGGTCATGGACTGAATCCGTACCATTACCTTGCGCAGTCCCCGTTCCAGATACGCCTTGCGGAATTCGTTCTCCGGCTTGGCGATTTCTACCTCGAACAGCTCCTTCAGCTTGTTGCCGAAGGCAATTTTGGTCTGCAGGTTATAGATCTCCTCCATCGAGGTGCGCTTCAGCTGGCGCATGTTGACGATGCTCTCTTCCAGCGTATCGCGGCCGTCGCGCAGACCGGTAATGATGGCATCAATATTGGTGCGGACAGACTGATATTTGTAGACATAATTTTTGAGCGGACTCTTGCGCAGCATTTTGCCGAAAAAGCTGACATTCTTGCTCTGCTGCAGCGTCTCGCACTCATTGCGCAGCTTCATAATCATATTCGGCACTTCCACCCGCTTGCCGCTCATCAGGTCATTGACCGGACGATCCAGCAGCTTCAGGGTTTGTCCTGCCTTCTCCTGCGTTTTCACGCCAAGCTTGCCGATATCATCCATCAGGGAATCCAGGGCTACAGTATCGGTCTTGGACACCTTCTCAATTAACTGGGAAGCTTCCTCCACTACCTTCTGTTCATCTTCTTTTCTCAGCTCGATCAACTGCGTGGACATGGTTTTCCTCCTCCTATGGTTCGGAACTGCTGTAACGCTGATGAATCAGTTCCGCCTTGGTCTGAAGTTCCATCAGGTCTTTATGTTCGATTGTAGACGCAATATCGGATATTTTGGTATCGACATCACGCAGACCGTTCAACAGCATTCTCCGGTTTCTCGTCTTGGCTTCGCCGCCCAGCCTCAGGAACGGATTGATCACACCATTGAGATCCTTCAGCACCAGTCTGCGGACGGTGTGGTTGATCTCCCCGTTGCCGAGTTCCTGCAGCAGAGGAATCACACGCTGCAGTCTGGCGAACAGCGCCAGTGACTTCTCAACGATCTCATTGTCCAGCGTATCCTTCTGCCCTTCAGATATAATCATATCCTCCAGAATGCTAAGATACTCCACTACCGGAGCGAATTCCGCTCCGATGGCAATCTCCCCTCGGGTCTCAGCCCCCGCTTTGACCGCAGGAGCCTGTCCCGGCGCCGGGAGTTGGCCTGCGGCTGCGGCGCTGCCAGAGGACTGAAGCGCCCCGGCTGAAGGCCCAGGTGCCGCTGCCGGCTCTTGCCCGGCGGGAATAACCTCCACCGGGAGATTCACTCTTGTGCGCCTGAAGCCCGGCACCGCAAGGGCGGCCCCGGCAACCGGAAGCAGCAGCGAGATCAGCTCGGGCAGGAACCCGCCGGTCAATACAGCCACAACATAGCCGGCTCCGGCGTATACCAGTACTTTGAATTTAGCTTGCATTCCTTCTCACCTCTTATGAGCGTGAATGCTCCACACTCAATTCACGGAATCCGTAACCACGGATTCTCCGTTTATTTTCATGATCAGCGGCTGTTCAACATGGCTTGCCAAGACATTGTGCGCGAATTCCACAGGCTGAACTTCGCCGCCCAGAGCGCTTTTGACCGCCAGATAAGGGAAGTTAATCCCGGACAGACATGAGATATGCAGGCCCCCGGACATCCGCGGATTAATCTCAAGCAGCTTGGGTACATCGCCGCTGTATTTCATCTGGACATTGAAATTATAAGGAATCCGGTAGGTTTCAGCCACCCTGCGGGCAACCTCTTCCAGCTCCGGAATATGCTCCATCAGCCGTAGCCGTCCGCCCGCCTTACGGCGCGGGACAGCGGCAAGCAGATTCCCATGCGCATCTGCCAGACAATCAATACTATATTCATATCCCTCTAGCAGCTCCATAACCATCAGATTAGGAAAACTCTCCGCTCCGGAAAGAATACGATAAGCATCCTGGAATGAAATCAACGGTGTTACATGTCCAAACAGCTCTTCAAGCGGGCTGCGGTTATTATCTATAATCCGGAATCCGAGACCACCCTCTGTTTCGGTCGGTTTGAAGCAGACCTTATGTCCCTTGGATACGAGTTCTTCGTAGGCTTCCTTGAACTGCTCTGCATTACTTACGACATGGTAATCTGGAATCGTCATAATTCCGTTAGACTTCACACTCTCGTAGAACTTGCCTTTATCCATAATCATTTCCAGCAGGTCCTGATCGCGGCAGACCAGCACCTTCGTCCCGATGGCCTCGAACAAGGACACATGCTGGGAGATATCCAGCATATGCAGCCGCGGAATGAAAATATCAATCTCATTGCGGCGGCAGAAATCAACGCAGAACTGCACATATTCGATTCCCGTAAGCTCAGGCTCGGCCCCCGCAACATCAGCGCCCTGCAGCGACATATGGCGGATATCCGGGTGGGTGGCGAATATTTGAACCGGGATGCCGTCTTCATTGTTCCGGATGAGGTTCATGTAATGAAAAGCCACGGAAAACCAGCGATTGAAATATATATTTACCTTTTTCATTGTGGCCCAACTCCCAATGCTGTAAAATTATTATAAATCGTTTGAACATACTGCATAATCTCATCCCCGGCAAATACACCCGATTGCTTCGTGAAAGGATACTCTAAGTTTACTAGACCCGCCTGCTGCTCGGCAAATATTTCTCCGTGACAGGGGGCAATGGCATAGTCCGCAGCCGCCAGCAGGCTCTTGTCCAGCAGGGAATCGCCTGAAGCGACCATCGGCTCCGACCGGACGGTACGGCGGACATGAAGGATCGCGTCACTTTTGTTCACAGCCTCCGGCACAATGTAGAGCTTGCGCCCCTGCAGCGATACCTTCCAGCCCAGTCCATCCAGCCGCTCAGCCATGCGGGTAATCTCATCCAGCGGCAGAGAATCACGATGCACTACGAAGGTATAGAACAGCTCGTCGCAATACCGCTCGCTGGTAATCCATTCTGCCCGCACTACAGAGCGGACAATCCTTCCGGCTTCCTCAGCCGGAGCAGAACCGCGTTCCACCAGCCGCCCGACAGCCGCCCGCCATTCCAGGTCCACCACACCGTTCACGAGAATATTGCCTCCATTACTGGTAACGGCATAATCCGGAATAACGGTCTCCTGGAACAGGTTGATCCGCCGGTACTGTGCGATGGTACGCGTAGTCACCGGCATGAAGACGATCTTCGCCGCAAGCTCTTTCAGCATATCCAGAGCCTGCTGCGAAATATACGAGACCGTTCTGCCGTCAATCACTTCGGCCGGCACCAGACCGGGGGCATCCCCGGGAACTCCTATGGCATTCAAAGAGTAGATCAGTGTACGGTCCAGATCACTGGCGTAGATCATTCACTCTCCCCTTTCAGCGGCTTAATGATCCCGCAGCAGGAATACGTGAGTCCGGGGAATACCTCTACAGGTACACCGCGGTCTTCAGCCAACAGCAGAATATGCCGAAGGTTGGGATTGTCCAGCCGATCAACGAGGATTCTCCAGGGTACCCTGCGCAGCAGCACACGGGTAGTCTCGCCAACCCCCGGCTTCACCAGATTGATATTATCAATGCCGAAGGTCTCCTGAATACTGCGGATATCAGCCAGCCCCTGCCAGGTAATCTCCGGAGGATCCTCCTGCATCTCTTCAGCAAGCTTCAGCCCCTCCGCAGCCACCTCCCGGAAATAAGGAGTCACAGCTTCCACGAATACATTAGACAGATCACTATCCAGCCATTCCTTGTAGAATTTTGCCCCGTGGAACTCCTCCGGTCCGATCAGATCGTCGCGGAGCACCGTACGGCTCATCAATCCGGATACCGTAGAGTTCAGGCAAGCGCTTGGGATCAGATAATCTTCCCTTGTGCCGAAGGTTCCCGAACAATATCCGGGATCGGCGAGCACCGCCAGATCATCATTCAGGGTAATCCCATATTTCTTGTACATACCCTCGCAAGCCTCAATGAGTACCTGGCGGATAGCCCCTTTACCAGTCCAGCCATCGATGAACTGCAGCTCCGCATCAGTTCCATGCTGCTGCAGCATATATAGCACAGCATTCTCATCGATACCTTTGCCCCGTATAATCGAAATACTGTAATGCGGCAGATCGGCTTCATACCGCTCCAGAATATACCGTTTGATCAGCACGCCTATCGGGGTACCTGCTCTAGCCAGTGAGACCAGCACCGTATTCGCCGTTCCCCGCTGAGCCACAATCATCTCAGATACAACAGCTACAGCAAGCGCCACCTTCTTCGCCGTATGCTGCAGCGTCTCATGGAACAATTCGATATACTGCTCTGTCGGCTGATATTCTACAGGAAGCATCTCTGAATAATGTACACCGGACTGGATCGCTTCCTCCCGCTCGGCTGTTCCCCGCTCCAGGGATACATTGCTGAGGTCCTTAAGCAGAAAGGTAACATCGGAAGCAGGGTAGCTGCCCAGCGGAACCGGAGGGGATATTCTTCTGTTCATAATCTCTTCAATTTCTAATCCCTTCATATCCGTGAGCCTCCAGTTTCTGGTTCAGAAGCCAGTATAATAAGATGCACCTTATTACCGGCCAGCCTCTGCAAAATATCCGTCATTGGTTCAATCCGCTCCCGGGGCACCTCACGCTCAAGCAGTACGAAGATGTCGTCGTACTGGCCGGGATCAACATTATAGATGAAATTCGTAATCTCCGTGTCACCTGCGGACGGATACGCGGCTGCGCTGTGCACGCCATAGTCTGCACGCCGCTGCGGATGGATTGGACTGCGGGTGGAGGATTGATAAGACACGCCTTCCCCCATCTCCGCCGCGATCCGCATCGGCAGATACATGAACTCGCCTACGCCCATCACCAAAGTGCGGGTGCCTTCCCGCAAGTCCCGGAGCTTCCCGGCTACCCGGCTGACGCCTTCATCAATCCGCCGGTTATCTGCAGAATCCAGACCAAAACGGCCGCTGTATTTCAAATAGGGGGAGAGATTCACAACACCTTGCGCATCCGCAGAGGACACCTGCAGCCGCTCTAACCCGTCCTGTATATACGTGGTCACTAGCTCTGCAACTGCTGCGGATGGTTCTCCGCTTCCGGCTTGCGGCTTCAGCAGAGGGGTTCCAGTCACCTCAATGCTGCCTTGCAGCAAAGATAAGGCGGTGATTCTAATCCCCAGCTCCTGCTCCAGATCACGGTAAGCCTGAATATTCGCGTTGCTCCGCCAATCCAGAAGCGAAGCCACTACATACTCCCGGCGCGGGAATTTGGACTGGATATCACGAATGGTATTGATCGCCGTATTGCCGGTCGTAATCTCATCATCCACCAGCACAATCGGCTCTGTTCCCGATAATAGCTTAGGATTCAAGGCATAACAGAGATGATCTACCGCATGGGAATGCTCCTCTTCGAAGGTGACTACCGATTCCAATTCAAGAATATTCTCACGGGTCGTATGAATATATGAGGCTCCGCCGGCAAACATGTTGTACATGCTGTGGCCCAGGGCGGTAGCGGTTTCGGCAAAGCCGATAAATAGGGCAGGTTGAGGTAGAACCAGACGTGCAGCAAGCAGATCATGATAGGCCTTTTCCGCAAATTCAGGATAAATCAGTCCATGAACCGCCTCGCTCATCAGCTTGTCCATGATCTCCCGTTCAGCGCTATCCGCACTCATCTCTAAGTACAGGAGGAGAGCAAGTGCCGCTCCGCTAAGCAGAGGGGTATAGGGACCTACAGGAATATGTTTGCCAAGCACTTTGCTGACGAATAGAAAAGAGCGTTTCTTGTTGATGCGCGCGGCCATGGAGAATAAGGATTCTACGGGCATATGAAAGGGGTTGGAGGTTTCCGTCACCGTAACCTGCAGATTCTCGACGATATTAAACGTGTGTATATTCGTTCTCGGGTAGTAATCCGACAAAATGCTGTTGTTCATGTAACACCCCGTATATTTGAGATCGTAGTAAAATACGTCTAGCCCAGTTCAAATGCGGCTTAATTTCATTCATCTTGTTGTAATATTCGCTCTTGAACACTCCGCGGCTGCCATCGTTGCTGTCCACAATACTTAAGGCGTCCACATATTCTTCATGCATTACTGTATACATCGCCTGCACGGGTCTGAGATGGGAAGGATGAATGATCGTTTTGCCCACAATCCCGTTTTCCTTGTCCAAAATCACTTCACGGATCAGCCCGTCCATCGAGCTGGAGATGAAATTGTTGCGCATCTCGCGGCCATGTTTGCCGTAAGTGTCTTCAAAGGGCGTCTCACGAAGCTGCGGACGAAGTACCCGGTGCCCTTTATTGGAAAAGTATTCCCATACGGGGCCTGAGATGACATAGCCTTCTTCCACCCGGCCGAATACATTGATAATATCTGACATGCAGTCGCGGATTGGCGTCAGATCATAGATACTGATATCCGGGCTGCGCCTCAGTCCGAACAGGCTGGAGAAATCCGTTGCTCCGATTCTGACATTAAGCACATATTCACGGTATTGCCCGAGCAGATCCCGGATCGCCAGCAGGCTGTCCATCCGGCTCTCCCGGTAGATAATCGGAGCATTCTCCAGTATCGGCATCCCGTACAGCACCGGGGCTGAATAGATGCGCGTGTTATTGTAATCGGCAATAGCCTCAAAATACTCCACACCGTTCAGGGTGGAGAACTTAGGAAATACAAAGCCGGTCAGCATTGAAATTAAAGAGCCCAGCCGGAAAATCAGATCCCGCAGCTGCTCCGGATGGCGTACGCGGATGAACAACAGCGGAAGACTGCTGCGCAGCTCCGGCTCATTCTCGGCATATGCCGACAGGAAGGCCAAATGTCTTACGACTGATTCCTCTGCATAGTCAACTTCTCCGTCACCGATGGCATCCTCCAAATCTATAATAACCGTAACAAGCCCCGAGGCTCTCAGCTTAATAATATCTTCGGCAACGCTGGAACGGGTAGCAGGCATATAAAGAGCAGCTCCGACGGCATAAGCCAGTAAATCCTTGCTGGTAGTATGATCAAATGAAACCGGCGGAACATGAAATAATGAAGTTTCCTGTTCTTGCGTAAGGTAATCGAAATATCTCAAGGCCCTTCCCCCTTAATGTTGTGCCAAGCACAAAACGAATAGCCTCTCCTTATAGATAGAGAGCAGCAGAACCGGCTATGCCGTCCTCTCGGGGACGGCATCCGGCTTTCTCAAAATACAAGCAAAGGCCATGCTATAACATATAACGATTACCCGGAAGCGCGCCGGAGTCCACCCTTCCCGTGAACTCCCCGCCTTCCTGTAAAGCTATGAAGAGATGAACATATACGTCAGGTAAAATCAGGCTTTACGATTTTCTTCTCTTTTACGTTTAGAGGAGCTATACAGGATTGTGCCCACAAACACTGCAATCAGAATGGTGAAGAAGATCACATGCGGCATTTCATAACCGAACGCACCGGCAAGCATCTTACCGGCAATAAGTGCAATGAGCAGGAAGGCTGACTGTTCCAGTTCAGGAAATCTGGCAATCAGCTTAAGGAATACCTGGGCCACTCCGCGCATCATCAGCACGCCGAGGATCCCGCCCAGGAAGAGCACCCAGACTTGATTACTAAGACCGAATGCAGCAACTACACTGTCAATACTGAAGGCAATATCCATTAATTCAACCAGGAGCACCGTCCTCCAGAAAGAGGTGCCTTTGTTCTTCGTCTCCCCTTCTTCTCCGCCACCCTTAAACAGACCTTTATAAGCAATGTAGAAGAGGTACAGAGCACCCAGAGCCTTAACCTCCCAGAATCCAATCAGGAAGGTACCCAGACCAATCGCCAAGAATCGGAATAAATAAGCGCCGAGTATCCCGTAAAATAGTGCCTTACGCTGCTGCTCTTTCGGTAAATGCTTAACCATTACCGCCAGCACGAGCGCATTATCTGCGGAGAGCAGGCCCTCCAGCAGAACCAGACTCCCGATAATCCCCCAGCTGACAGGATCGGAGAGCGTCGCTACAACATCACTCCAGGAGAAGAAATGCCCATAATTCTCACTGATACTCCTAAAAAAATCACTGAACCAGTCCATTCCACTTGCGCCTCCGGTAAAATAAGATTATTTACTGCCCGCTACCCAGCGAAGCCCCCAGCCATAAGCCTCATCCATCTCCTTATGACCGCTGAAATATTGCACGAGGCGTTCAATACTAAAGGTCTCGTTGCCTACATTCCGGATCAGCGCGATGGCGCACATGCCCTTACGGTTGTTATGCTCGTCCAGATTAACGACAATATCTGGTCCTCCATCCTGCTTCAGGGTAACCACCCCATCCGCCTCAGACCAGTTGGTAACTCCCTTGTAAATAAAAGAAAAAACTAAAATTCTTTCGATTTGTGCAACCTTACTCCCGTTTATACGCAGATTCTCGCCGGATGTTACGGAGCCGGTCCGGTCATCCCCATCCAGCATGATGTAAGGCGGCTGCTGCAGGTTGCCGAACGCATTGCCCAGTGCCTGCACAACTCCCTTGCTGCCGTTCTTGAGTTCATACAGGCAAGCAAGATCCAGGTCCACGCCGCCCTTGTTACGGCTGAACAGTCCACCACCCTGCTTCTGATTCCAGTTCAGGTTGATTACGAGCTCCCCGAGACCGGAGGCTGATTTCTTCAGGTTGATGGAATCGCCCTTCTTCTTCAGCTCAATCTTCTTCAGATTGAGGTTCAGCGGCGGAGCAGGAGCTTCCGTCTGCTTTGGCGCAGGCGGAGGAGGAATTACTATAGCAGGTCTGGCTTGCTCTACCCGCGGCGGCGGCACCGGAAGCTTCGTGCGCTCCGGCGGTGCCTCCGTCTTCACCGGCTGCGGTGCAGCCGCCGGAGCAGGCTCATCCTCCACTTCTATTCCATAGTTGCCGCACAGGGCTTTGAGTCCGCCGGAGAAGCCTGCAACGATCGCACTGAATTTCCATTCTTCGCCGTATCTATATAATTCTCCTACCACAACAGCTGTTTCCACAGAGAAATGATTTCCCAGGTTACACCGCAGAATTTCCGCCCCTGTCGCCTGATCCAGGATCCGGCACTGGGCCTCGCTCATCTGTCCGAACATTTGCTTGCGGTTCTCGCCATCATACAGAGTAAGGGTAAAGGCAATCTTCGCGATACCTGCAGGAATCTTGTCCAATCCCACCTCGAACTGCTTAAGTCCTCCTGAAGCTGCACCCGGCACATCCTTATATCTGATATAAGGTGTTGACGGATTATTATAAAAGATCAGATCATCGTCACTATTTACTTTGCCTTGCGCCCCGAGCAGGAATGCAGAGGCGTCAATATCCATTGAAGATGGAGCTTTCCATCCGATCTCTACAATGATATTGCGGGTACCCGGGTTTCCTTTGGTCAGGTCTGCTTTCTGCCCTTTAACTACTTCAGTACTCATTCTTACGCCACCTTTATAAATGGATAAGAGTGCAACTTATACACTTTTGTCTATAAAAAGGGCAGGATCGATGATGATCCCGCCTTTGAAGCTTTATTGTGCATCCAGTCCATAATTCTTGCATAGAGCGCTGAGCCCGCCGGCAAACCCGCTGCCGATCGCCTGGAACTTCCAATCCGCCCCATGGCGGTAGAATTCACAGAAGACAACAGCTGTCTCGGTGGAGAAATCCTCACCCAGGTCAAACCGCAGAATCTCGCGGTCGCTGGAAGCATCTACAACACGAACAAATGCGTTCGATACCTGTCCGAAGTTCTGCACCCGGGTCTCATAATCATAGATCGTCACTGTAATCCCAATGCGCTGAATATTCGCGGGCACCAGGCTGAAATCTACAAGAATCTGCTCATCGTCCCCGTCGCCTTCACCTGTACGGTTATCGCCTGTATGGGTTACAGAGCCTGTCCCGCCGCTTGGGTTGTTATAGAATACAAAGTCGTCTTCGCCTTTGGCTTTGCCGTCCTCATGCAGCAGAAATGCTGAAGCATCCAGGTCAAAATCCTTGCCGCCGCTATACTTGTTTGTATCCCAGCCAAGTCCTACAACTACCTTCGTCAGGCCCGGATTGGTCTTGGTAAGATCAATCCGCTGTCCTTTGGAAAGACTGATCGTCACTGGCAAAAACCTTCTTTCCTCAAAGATTTAATTCCGAAGTCACCCGGGTCTTATTGCAGACCGTAATCACGGGTCAGTCCGGAGAGGCCGTCTTTGTAGCCGCTGCCGATGGCATTGAACTTCCACTCTGCGCCATTGCGGTACAATTCGCCGACTACAACGCCGGTTTCAACGGAGAAATCTTCACCCAGGTCAAAGCGGATCAGCTCTTCGCTGTTCGCATCATTGACGATACGCACATAGGAACGGGAGACTTGTCCGAAGTTCTGGCTTCTGGATTCTGCTTCATAGATGGTAATGGTGAAAGCAATTTTATCAACATCCGCAGGAACATTGAGCAAATCAACTTGAATCTGCTCATCGTCTCCGTCGCCTTCACCTGTGCGGTTGTCGCCGGTGTGAACAACGGAAGCGTTCTCGTTCTGCTTGTTGTTGAAGAAGATAAAGTTCGTTTCTTTATCCACTTTGCCGTTAGCATTCGTCAGGAATACAGACACGTCAAGGTCGAAGTCCTTCCCGCCATCGTATTTATTCGTATCCCATCCGAGGCCGACTGTAATTTTGGACAAGCCCGGATTAGTTTTGGTCAAATCGATTTTTTGTCCCTTGGATAAGTTAATAGCCATGAATAGAACCCTCTTTTCTCAAATTGGAATTAGATATAACGTTCAGCCAGTTGATTAATATGTGCTGCGTGCGCGCCTTCACCGATGGCTGCGAATTTCCACTCTTCGCCATGGCGGTATAGCTCGCCGCAGATCAGTGCCGTGAAGCCTGTGTAATTGTCCGTCAGATTAAACTTGATCAGTTCACCGTTCCCGGCCGCGTTGATAATCCGGATATACGCCGATTTGATCATCCCGAAATCCTGTTTGCGGTTCACCGCATCGTAGATGTTGACCACAACCAGAACCTTATGGACATCGGCAGGAATCGACTTCAGATTCACCATGATCTGCTCGTCGTCCCCGTCTCCTTCACCCGTCAGGTTATCTCCCGAGTGAACTACAGAGTTGTTCGTATTCTGTTTGTTGTGAAAGCAGACGAGGTTCAGCTTATTGGTCAGCTTGCCATTCTCATTCAGCAGCAGAGCGGAAGCATCGCAGTCCACATTCGCCTGTTTCTTGACACCAAAGAAGCCTCTTGCCGGTTCGGCAGGGTCCCAGCCCAATCCTACGATAACGTTAGACAGTCCGGCATTCCCTTTAGTTAAATCGATCTTCTGACCTTTTACCAGATTGATTCCAGCCAACTTTACGTACCTCCGTTTCCAGTAGTAATCACTGCCTGTAAGTCCTTCTTGCGGGTGTTATATCAGTGATACGATGGAGTAACGCCTAAGTTTCATCCAATTGCGGATGCCCTCCGGCCTGTATTACAGGCTGAATTCGCTTGGGCTCAGTCCGAGCACACTGCAGATATTCCGGACAACCGCTTTCTCATGCTCATCGAAGTCGCCGTCAGCCGCACCGATTGCGGAGCATACACCCACAATAACACGTCCAATCTCCGGTTTGCCGCTGAATTTCGCGATCGACTTGAGCGCTTCCTGCTTGCCGATTTCCGGCGAGAACTCGAAGTTGCTCACATAGAAATTGAACTGGTTGATGACATCTCTCATGTCAAATACCTTCAGTTCATTGCTGAGGTTCATATATCCGGCCATTTTGTTCTTCTCGGATTCCTCAATCTTGCCGTCAGCCGCAGCAACCAGTGCGCAGCCTGCCACTACCGCGTTCATAAAGTCTTTATTTTTAAACTTCTTAACCTGTTCTGTCAGTCCGCTTTTTGTCGTATTCAGCCAATTTTTAAATGTGCTCATCGTATTCTCCTTCTATCATTCTGAATTATGACCAGTAGAACGGGCTGTGCCGTACTATAAGCACCATATCCGCTTCTGCCGGAAATATAAGGATAAATTATTATGCGTAGCCCATAAATCCTTATACTTTAAAAAAAGATATCCCCGAGCCTCCTCCCCGCCATTCCGGGCAGATATTCAACCGATGGTCCCATTGCCTAATTCTTACTCTTCTAATATAACCGATTAAATAACAATATTCTACTTTGACAGATTCTCACAGTACCTTGGACAGGAATTCCTTGGTGCGCTCATGTGACGGATTTCCGAACAACTGCTCGGGCACTCCCTGCTCCACTACAATTCCCTGCTCCATAAAGAGGACACGGTCTCCTACTTCACGGGCAAAGCCCATTTCATGCGTTACCACGACCATAGTCATTCCTTCGCGGGCCAAATCCTTCATTACGGCCAGCACCTCACCGACCATTTCGGGGTCCAGTGCAGAGGTCGGTTCATCAAAAAGCATAATCTTCGGCTCCATCGCCAAAGCGCGCGCAATCGCTACACGCTGGGCTTGACCGCCTGAAAGTGAAGAAGGATACATCTCCGCCTTCTCGCTCAGTCCCACCTTCTGCAGGAGCTCCAGTGCTTTCTGCCGGGCTTTATCTGCAGGCCATTTACGGACCTGCATCGGGGCCAGCATAATGTTCTCGATTACTTTTTTGTGCGGGAACAGATTGAACTGCTGAAACACCATGCCCACTTCTGTACGGATATCGTTAATCCTTGTGCTTTTGGCCATCAAGGAAGTGCCTTCAATCATAATATCGCCCTCCTGGGGCTGCTCCAGCAGATTCAGGCAGCGCAGAAAAGTCGATTTGCCCGAACCCGAAGGTCCGATCACCACCACTACCTCCTGGCTGTGGATATCGACGCTAATGTCAGTCAGCACCTTATGGGTGCCGAAGGATTTATGCAGATGTTTGACTGAGATTATAGGCTCCATATGGGGTTACACCTTCCGTTCGATATAATTAAGCAGCTTGCTGAGGGAGTAGGTTAGAATGAAATAGATCAGTGCAGCGGTCAGATAAGGCTCCCAGATCCGCAGATATTGGCCTTTCATGGTGTTGCTCCAGTACATAATCTCCGGTGCGGCAATCAGCGCCAGCAGCGAGGAATCCTTGACGAGGACGATGAATTCATTCCCGAACGCCGGAACCATCCGTTTGATGGCCTGAGGCAGAATAATGAAGCGCATCGCCTGGAGTTTGGTCATCCCGAGTGACAGGGCGGCTTCCCGTTGTCCGGGGTCAATTGACTGGATGCCGGCACGGAAAATTTCAGCGGAATACGCCGCGGAATTGAGCGAGAGCGCCACAAATGCGCTCATCAGCGCATAGGTTTTACCATAGAACAACGGAATGAGTCCGAAATGGACGATCAGAATCTGGACGTACAACGGTGTTCCGCGGAAGATGTTGATATACGCATGAAACGGCCAGCGGAAATACCATCTGGGCGCCATTTTGCCGAACCCGATAACCAGTCCCAGAATGGACCCGCACAGGATCGAAACCAGCGATACGCCTATGGTAAATAAAGTTCCCTTAAGTAAAACCGGTAAATAATGAACGATGATGTCAAATCTGAAATCCATAGAACTCTTCCCTTCTCTTCTGCTTATAGCTTTCTCTATGTTTCTCTTGTGTTTCAAAAAAAGAAGCATGCGCAATAGCAATCATTACGCATGCTTAATTGTTACTCCCCTTACTCTGCGTTCAAAAGTGCCTTAGTATCCGGCTCTTCGCCGAACCATTCTTTGTAGATTTCCGCATATTTGCCGTTCTCGATGATTGTCTTGATCGCCGGGTCCAGCTTAGCTTTCCATTCGCTGCCCTTAGGATACAGGATGCCGTAATATTCGGAACCGAAGTTCTCCTTGTCGATGATACCGGTCAGCTTCTCCTTCGGATTATTCTTGATGTATTCGTTCACGATGGCGATATCCGCAACCACTGCATCCGCTCCGCCGCCGTTCAGCTCCATCAGGGCTACCGCATTGCTGTCAAAGCGCTTCAGGTTGCCGTTGTCGATGCCCATGATGCCGCTCATCAGATCATCCGCAGTTGTTGCTGCCTGAACGGCAACTTTCTTATCCTTCAAATCAAGGGCAGACTTGATATCGCTGCCTTCCTTGACCATGATCATGTTCGTAGATTCGAAATAAGGAATGGAGTAGTCATAGGTTTCCTTGCGCTCATCTGTAATGGATACCGAAGATAGGCCCGCCTGATATTCAGTGCCTTGCTGAACACTGGTCAGCATCGTATCCCAGCCTGTGTTGGTCACGGTGTAGTCAATACCCGCTTCCTCCATAACTGCCTTAATGAAATCAATGTCAAAGCCCTTGATAGTGTCTGTATCCATATACTCCATAGGTGCATAACTGGCATCGCTGGCGAACTTGATGCTCTCTCCGGCCGCTTTACCGCTGCCTGCGTTATTATCCGAACCACAGCCAACCATTGCCAGGACCAGGAATGCCACCATACCTGACATTGCCCATTTTTTACTGATTCCCATGCTCCAATCCCCCTACTTATTTATAAAATAACTTAAAGAGATTTTATCAGATTAAAGCGATGATGACAATTAACTTTTCCTGTTTATGTTATATAACATGACATAATATCGATGTATTGTAACATTTACAGCCGCCTAATCTTAGAATTCAGGTCTATCTTCATATAAAAGCAGCCAGGAGGCTGTCCGGAGAGTGATATCCCCGGCAGCGTCCTGGCTGCTTACTATCGTAACTGTTATTCAATTCATTCATTTACAATCAGAACGTCAGATCCCCGTCATATGAAGCAATCAGCCGGTACAGCTCCGGACGGCGGTCGCGGAAAATTCCCCATTCGATCCGGCCAACCTCAAGCGCATCAAGATCAAATTCACTGACCAGCACACCCTGCTCATCGCGCCCGGCTTCAGCAACCTTATTGCCCTGCGGGCCGGCAATGAACGAAGAACCGTAGAAGTTAATGCTGGAATCCTCGTCAATCTCCTCACCGATCCGGTTGGAGGCCACGACAGGAACCAGGTTAGCGGCTGCATGGCCCAGCATGCAGGTCTGCCAGTGATCCTTGGAGTCGATCGAGCCGTCCTGCGGCTCCGAGCCGATAGCTGTAGGGTAGAACAGAATCTCCGCCCCCATCAGACTCATTACCCGTGCTGCTTCCGGATACCATTGATCCCAGCAGACGCCGACGCCGATTTTGGCATAACGGGTATTCCACACCTTGAAGCCGGTATCGCCCGGGTTGAAGTAGAACTTCTCTTCATAGCCGGGGCCGTCAGGAATATGGCTTTTGCGGTATTTGCCCATCACCGTTCCGTCGGCATCAATCACAGCCAGCGAGTTGTAACGCGCGTAGTTCTTTTTCTCATAAAAGCTGATCGGCAGCACCACTTCCAGTTCTTTGGCTATCGCCTTGAAATGGTTCACAGCCTTGTTGTGCTCAAGCTCGGTGGCATAGGCGTAGTAATCCGATTTCTCCTTCTGGCAGAAATACGGAGTCTCAAACAGCTCCTGCAACAGAATAATCTGCGCGCCCTGGGCTGCCGCTTCTCTGACCAGCGTCTCGGCCTTACGGATATTCTCATCAATGTCGCCGGAACAGCTCATTTGTGTTGCGGCTACTTTTACTTTTCTCACGGTTGTCCCTCCCATTATGAACTTTAAATTCCCATCTGGACGAAGTGTAACGGCCTACACCCTAGTTCACCGCAGGCATCTGCTGGGTGGTGCAGTGTACGTTCCCGCCTTCACCGATTACAGCCATTCCGTTCACTGTACGGATCCTGCGTTCCGGGAACAGCCCGGCAAGCGTCTCTTCGGCAAGCCTGTCTGTCTCTGCCGCCGTACCGCCGAATACCGGCAGGATAATCCCGCCGTTCACGAAATAGAAATTCAGATAGCTCAGGGTCAACCGGCTGCCTTCATAATCAACACGGGGCGGCTGCTGAATGCGGATGATCTCCAGTTTCCGTCCCTTGGCATCGGTAGCCTGCTCCAAAATACGCAGGTTCTCCTCCGAAATGGCATAGTTCTCATCCTGCGGGTCTCCGCAGACCTGGATGATCACCTTGCCCGGCGCAGCGAAGCACGCGATATTATCAACATGACCGTCCGTCTCGTCCCCGCTGAGGCCGCGCTTCAGCCAGATTATCGATTCTGTCCCCGTATATTGCTTCACTAAGCCGGCGATCTCTTCCCGGTCCAGCTCGGGATTGCGGTTCGTGTTCAGCAGACATTCTTCGGTAGTCAGCAGTGTTCCTTCACCATCGGTATGGATTGATCCGCCCTCCATCACAAGCGGTGCATCATACCTGCTGATCTCCAGCTGTTCCAGAATTTGCGGAGCTACCTTATCGTCAAGGTCCCATGGCGTATATTTGCCGCCCCAGGCATTGAACTTCCAGTTCACGCCGGCAAGCTTGCCTTCCGCATTCACCACAAAGGTCGGTCCGTTATCGCGCAGCCAGGCATCATTATGCCGGATGGGCAGCAGCGTCACATTAGCACCCAGTGCAAGCTGTTCTACAGTCTCCATATCATCAGGGTTCACGATCACCGTTACTGGCTCGAACTCGGCAATGGCTCTGATAATCTCGGTATAACCTGCGCTTACCGCCGCATGGTTGTCCGGATATACCATAGAGTCCTGCACCGGCCAGGAGATGAAGGTCCGTTCATGCTGGGCCCATTCCGCCGGCATTGTATAGTTTAAATCTTTGGGATACGTCATTTAGTTACCTCTGCCGTTTATATTTGAAGCTGCCCTGTTAGCCGCAAGCTCCTCACCCATCATACAATAATATGCCTGTGTGCTCAATTGCCGGACCGCAATAATCCCCCTGGAAATATCCAGAGGGATTAGCGTTATATTGCTATTTTACAGTGTAATATGCTTAATGACATTGCCGGCGAAATCCTTGATGCTGAATTCACCATTGTCCAGGATTCCGTAAGAATTGGGATTGTTCTCTTTGGGCAGGGAGATCGATCCGGGGTTAAGCACGACAATGCCTTCCCTCATATCCGCCACCGGCAGATGTGTATGTCCCTGGATGAACACATCCCTCGGGGACAGCGCCGGCAAGTTATCGATGCTGAATCCATGCCCGTGCGTAGCGTAAATCTTACGACCCTCATGAAGAATCATTACGTAGTCGCCCATCATCGGGAACTGCAGCAGCATCTGGTCTACTTCAGCATCACAGTTCCCTCTCACGGCAACCAGCGATTTACCGTAAGCATTCAGCTTGTCGGCGACCCCCTGTGGATTATAACCCTCGGGCAGCGGATTTCTCGGCCCGTGATACAGGAAGTCTCCCAGAATAACCAGCGTGTGCGGCTGCTCCTCCTCCGCCTTGGCCAATGCCTGCTCCAGCCAGTGCAGGGACCCGTGAATATCGGAAATAAACATCAGTTTCATCCTTGTTCTTCCTCTCCGGTTATATAGCTTGAGCTTAATGATGTCCGGGTAAAGCCTCAGTTCCACTATGAGCTTCAGTCTCTGGTGATATGGTGATTTTTTTGAAATCCCAGCCTCTGCTGCCACAGGAATTTTTGGACCACCCACTCTTGGCGGTGGAATCCTGCACGAAATACAACATTCTCCTCATATTCCCGGCCCTAATCCTCCCAAACACCCCGGTGTCGCCCAAATAAAGTTGCAATACGTACAACAACTATGCCTGTGCAATGTGAACTTAAGAATCTCCGGTTCTGATCCTGCCAGCACCGAATCAAACAGGAGGAATGGGTAATTCCATGCATCCATTGTAAACGCCCCCGCCCGGTTAACGCAAAGCAAGACGCCCCGGCGGGGCGCCCTACTGTTAACTCCGCTTACTCCGTATATCTAAAAGCTTCTCATGGCAGGTTGGACGAGCCCATCAGGAAGCGGTCCACTTCACGGGCAGCCTGCCGGCCCTCGTTAATTGCCCAGACCACTAGGCTCTGGCCGCGCCGCATGTCGCCGGCAGTGAAGACACCCGTCACACTCGTGGCCTGCGTGCCAAATTCAGCCTTAACATTGGAGCGCTCATCGCGTGCTACACCCAGCTGTCCAAGTACCGTTTCCTCCGGTCCGGTGAACCCCAGCGCCAGCAGCACCAGTTGCGCCTGAATAACCTCTTCACTGCCCGGCACTTCAACCGGCATCATCCGGCCGTCCTCCGTACGCTTCCATTCAATGCGCACGGTATGCAGCTCCTGCACATGTCCGTTCGTGTCGCCGGCGAAGCGCTTGGTGTTCACAAGATAGCGGCGCGGATCTTCTTCATATAGAGAAGCGGCCTCCTGCTGCCCGTAATCGACCTTCAGCACCTTCGGCCACTCTGGCCAAGGATTGCCCGGCTGACGGGTGAGCGGCGACTGTGGCATAATCTCCAGCTGGATGACGCTTCGGCAACCATGGCGGATAGAGGTAGCTACACAGTCCGTACCTGTATCACCACCGCCGATAACAACAACATCCTTGCCTGCCGCCGACAGGTATTCGCCGTCAGCCAGTCCGGAATCCAGCAGGCTCTTCGTATTCAGGGTCAGGAACTCCATCGCCTGATGGATGCCGCGCAAATCCCGGCCTTCCAGCGGAAGCTCCCGCGCCTTGGTAGATCCGCCGCAGAGAACTACGGCATCATGCTCTTCCTGCAGCTGCTCCGCAGGGATATCCCGGCCGATTTCGGTCCGTGTAACGAAGGTAATTCCTTCGGCCGCCAGCAGGTCCACCCGGCGCTGTACCTTCTTCTTGTCCAGCTTCATGTTCGGAATGCCGTAGGTCAGCAGTCCGCCGATCCGGTCAGCCCGTTCGTATACAGTTACACTGTGTCCCGCCTTGTTCAGCTGGGCCGCACAGGCAAGTCCTGCGGGTCCGGAACCCACAACCGCAACCTTTTTACCCGTACGGGTAAGCGGCGGCTCAGGTACAATCCAGCCTTCGGCAAAACCTCTATCTACAATCGACTTCTCAATGGATTTAATGGTTACTGAATCGCCATTCTTACCAACGGTACAAGCGCCTTCACAAGGCGCAGGACAGACGCGTCCTGTAAATTCAGGGAAGTTATTCGTCTTATGCAGCCGTTTCAGCGCTACCTCCCAGTTACCGCGGTATACCATGTCATTCCATTCCGGAATGAGGTTGTGCAGCGGGCAGCCGCTGGCCATCCCGCTAAGCAGACGTCCTACATGGCAGAACGGTGTTCCGCAATCCATGCAGCGGGCACCTTGCTCCCGCAGCTGCTCTTCTTCCAGAGGTACCGAAAATTCATTCCAATTCTTAATCCGTTCCAAAGGCTCGCATTCAGCAGGCGTACGCCGCTGATATTCTAAAAATCCGGTTGCTTTACCCATTCCTGTCTCCTCCGAGTCTCTCTGATTGGCCGCCGGAAATGTAATAAGCGGCATTCATGCCCACTTTCGGCTCCAAAAAGAAACCTACTCTTCTGTCGCCGGGCCGTCATTCTGTCACTGTAAAGCAGCGAAGCAAGGAGCTGCAACGGGGTATGGAATTACCCCGGTACAGGCCCTTGCACAGTTGTAATAAGGGGGAATAAATGCCTTCATATTATCATCTATCTACCGGCCGCGAACATGAGCAATGTCACCTTTTGCGACAAATGGCGCGGACACCGAGCTTAGGCCGGATTTTTCCCCTTTATAATAGTATAGGCGGCGCTGAATACCCCGAATAATATCCCCGTAACCGGAAACACAATCCAGTTGATGTGCCACTGATCGTACACAAACCCGCTGACCAGAAAGGCGCAGGTAACCAGCGGCCAGACGATGGAGGCTACTGCACCGATGACCCGGTCCTCTTCCTTCTTTTCTTTACTGAAATCCCCGGTTTTCAGCAGCATCTGATACGCTCCCCGGATACTCCCGTAATAGACAAAGAGGAATACAGCTACTGCCACCACAGCCAGCAGAATCACTACCCCATACGAAGAAGCGTCATCTCCAAAGGCTGAAGCTACAAAAATAGCAATTGGCGATAATACGCACAGGCTGACTCCCATGATGAGCGACAGCATATAGGTTGCGGCAAAAGCGGACTGTTTCCGCTCAACCTCAGCCTGCAGATGGTAAGGCAAACTGAATCCGGACTCCATAAATTTATATTTTTCCATTCGCATGCCGCTGTAGATAAACATCGCAATAGCCGGAACCAGCAGAACTAACAGAAAGCCTACCCCGATCATGCTCATCGCATCCTCCGAAAAGACAGAGCTCATAAACCCGTTCTCCCCAAGACTCGCAATCAGAATGAGCAGGCCGGCGCCCACCATAATCAGCCCTGTGCCAAGACCTATAAGCAGCCCTGATCTCCTTTTGGCAGCAATGAATTCCTCCGTCTCCATTTCAGTAAGCATCGGAACCAGCTCTTCCTTAGGGTACTCCCCAATCCCCAGCTCGCTGATCAGCTCATCAATATTGCCGAATTCGGAAATGACGATACCTACCGCTTCGTTCTCCGACTTCCCGTCATCCTTCAGTTCGTGATACTTCTCCTCCATGTTGCCAAGCAGCTCCTGCTTCAGCTTATGCATCTGTTCCGTCCTGGGCAGAGAAGCGAACATATTGTTCAGATAACCTATAATTGTATCCAAGTTCATCACAGCTCCTTTATGAATTTGTTGATGACTTCTTGCGTAACTTGCCATTCCTCGCATTTGGCGCGGTAATACGCCCGTCCCTGGGGAGTGATACGGTAATAAGTGCGCCTTTTTCCAAAAGTCTCATCCAGATAAAATGAATCGATGTATCCGTTCTTCTCCAGCCGGGTGAATGCGGAATAGAGCGTGGTTTCCTTCATAATGTATTTCTCTTCCGAGAGCTTCCGTATATTCTTGGAGATCTCATAGCCGTAAGACTCCCCGTCCAGAAGCATGTAGAGGATCATCGTATCGTTGTATCCCCGGATAACGTCACTGCTGATCAATTGCCTGCCTCCTATACTTCATCTGTCGTAGTAATTAATTTTATAATAACACAACTACTACGACAGATGAAGTACTATTTATCCCGATAAAAAATTTATTTTTAACCCAAGCAGAAACAGCTTTGTTGTCCTTATTCGCACAGAAACAGACTGCCTGGGCAGCCTGTTTCTGTGATTTAGAACTATTTGATTACAGCACAGCAAGTACAATCATTCCAATGCCTCTAGCCGCTAAAATGCCGCTGTCCAGCTGTCCCGCATGCTCCTCGCCGAACAGAACCCTCCATTGCCCCAGCATGGGCAGCTCAAGAACGGCCCCATCCGGATTGGCATTGTACAGGATGTAGAGATGCTGTGCGGAATCTCCCCCGGGATGATCTCTTAGCGAGAAGGCAACCGAATGCGCCGGAGACTCCTCGAAGACCAGATGGTCCCGGATTTCATCGGCAGTCCGCAGCCGGAAGGCGGGACGTGCCGCGCGCAGCGCAATCAGCCGCTTCATGTAATCTACAGATTCTGCATGGGCGGCGCAGCGTTCCCAGTCCAGCCAGTTGTACTCCACGGGCGATTTATAGCTGTTCTCGATCCCGTCCTTGGTCCGCATGAACTCCTGCCCGGCATGGATGAAGGGAATCCCCTGGCTGGTCAGGATCATCGCTGAGGCTAAGTGGTGCATGGCGCAGCGCTGTTCATCCGTTATCCCTCCGGTGGACAGCAGAAGCTTATCCCATAACGTGTGGTTGTCATGGCACTCCACATAGTTAACACTTTGCTGCGGCTCCTGGGCGTATTGCCCGAGGCCCGGCCCGTAGTAGATCCCTCCGGCAATCCCGGCCTTCACATTCCGTTCAAAGCCGCTACCGCCGCTAATGAAGCCTTTCTGGTCATGCAGAAAAATATTACCTTTGACCGCATCGCGGTAACCGTCGTTGAAATGTCCGATGCCCGGCAGCTCATTGGCATGGCGCTGGTTGGCGCGGAGATCCTCTGCAAGCTCCGTGTCCATCACCCAGCCCTCCCCTATAGTCATCAGGGAAGGATCAAGCTCATCGAGCCGGCGGCGGATTTCTGTCATGGTGCCAATATCAAGCAAGCCCATCAGATCGAAGCGGAAGCCGTCGATATGATATTCCTCAGCCCAGTAGACGACCGACTCCACGATGAAACGTGACATCATCTTGCGTTCAGAAGCGGTGTCGTTACCGCAGCCGGAGCCGTTGGACAGCCTGCCGTCCTCTTTATAGCGCAGATAATAGCCGGGAACCAGCTTGGTAAAATTCACGCGGAACCCGTCATAGACATGATTGTAGACAACATCCATTATGACACGCAGGCCGCGGTCATGCAGCGCCTGTATCATCGTCTTCAGTTCCTTGATGCGCAGACCCGGCACATACGGGTCTGTAGCATAGGAGCCTTCAGGCACATTATAGTTCTTGGGATCGTATCCCCAATTATAATGCGGCTGATCCAGCCGGGTCTCATCCACGCTCTCCGTAGCATAATCGTAGACAGGGAGCAGCTGCACATGAGTCACCCCAAGGGCCGCAATATGGTCAAGGCCGGTCGGAATCCCTTCAGGGCCGCGTGTCCCGGCTTCTGCCAGGCCTAAATATTGTCCTTTATGCGTAATCCCGCTGGCGGGATGCATGGACAGGTCGCGCAGATGAAGCTCATAGATCACCGCATCAACCGGATCCTCCAGCGGCGGCAGATCCTGCGTCCAATGCTCAGGATCTGTCATACGCATATCAAGAACCGCACCTCTGTCACCATTCACGCCGACAGCACGGGCGTAGGGATCTGCTGCTTCATTCCACAAATCGCCCAGCCGCACACGGTAGGTGTAGAATTTCCCGTTCAGGTCACCGGGAACGGTGATTCTCCAGGTTCCCCGGACATCCCGGATCATAGGAATATGCTGTCCGGCTGCCTCCTGCCAGGATTCATAGAGCACAAGCTCTGCTTCCTGGGCGGTAGGCGCCCATAAACAGAACGCCGAGCCGGTCACTGAGTAGCTCAAGCCAAGATCGCTCCCGTCGTAGCTGAACAGTTCATCAAATTCCCGGTCAAACACGGATATACCGCTGGTAGCCGCCGGATCACCATAATAGATTGGTTCCTTCATTTCCTTTTGTACGGACAAGGCCCCCGCCTCCTTTACCCTTTATTAAAATATACGTCTGCATAACTGGGAGTTACACTAAATCCATTCTTCATAAATGGAATTTTATCCTAGTCTTACGTTTTGTGCAAACGTTTGTATTATGTAATGCCGGAAGGCCGAACCTCTCTGCAGTCCCGTTGTGTACTTCAGTCAGCAGGTTAGCCATTCCTTATGCCGTTAAGGTGCCTCTAAAGATTCCGCTATGTTAAGCGCAACCATCGTAAGGATTGCCTGATTCGCTGTATATGAAATACGCCGCTCCTGGCCAGGAATATACCCGCGGCCCGGATGGCGTACCCCATTGTCATGGACAACCAGCGTACATGTGCCATCAGCATGATCCTCATAACCGATTCCAAGCACCCAATGATAATCATAGACATAACTTCCCCGCCAGCGGAGGCTGAACCATTTATCAAATTTAAGCGCTACAGGCCGCGAGGCATCGATCTCGGCTTTGTATTTTGCGATATCATTAAATACGGATACCGTAAGCAGTCCGGAGCTATCCTTCCCGCGCGTAGCAGCATGGCTGATGTAGGCCCGGAGACCTTTGGCGAAGCTGCGCACACTCATCCCCCAAGGTGTTCCGCCATGATGCGTGTATATGTAATTGATATGTGCTGCTTTGGAATCAAAATGACCGGCCCCCGGAATAAACAGCCTGCCCATACGCGTGTGCCAATATTCCATAAGCGCGGCCATAGTTGCCGGACCGCAGGCTGAGGCGGGAGAGGCTACTCCCGCTTCCCACTGCGTGTAAGGTTCCGCCTTCAACTGCCGGCTGGACGGCTGTCCGCTCATAGGGATACCCTATTCCGGCAATGCTGCAATACACGTTGCGCAGGAAGCAGCAGTTCCTTGCCGGCAGCCTCATGCTCAAGGCTGATTCCGTTCGATCCCCCTGGATCTGCCGGGGTAACCGGTATAGATACATGCTGATCGGAGTCAGCAGAATCAGCTGATTCCGCCCACTCACCATCAGGATCGATGTCAATATCTATGGGTAGTGTGAAATAGAAATCCGAGCCTTCTCCTTCAACGCTCTCCACGGTGATCGCTCCGCCCATCAGCTCAACCAGCCGTTTGCAGATCGCGAGGCCCAGTCCGGTTCCCCCATATTTGCGGTTGATGAACGGATGAAGCTGGGAGAAGGACTGGAACAACAGCGGCTGTTTCTCCGGCGGAATTCCGATTCCTGTATCCAGCACACTGAATTTCAGTATCAGCTTCCTGCGGTCCCGGCAGTATTCCGTACCGAGATGGATAGAGACTTGCCCCTTCTCCGTGAATTTGACCGCATTGCTGACGAGGTTCACCAGCACTTGGCGCAGGCGGGCGGCATCGCCCATAATCAGCTCCGGCACATCAGGAGCCATATGGCAGGAGAGTTCAATGCCTTTCTCCCGGGCTTTGGGCGTGAACAGATCCGTTACGCTTTCAAGCAGTCCTTCCAGGCTGACCGGCTCATGGGTAAGCGTCATTTTACCGGCTTCTATTTTGCTGAAATCCAGAATTTCATTAAGAATATATAACAGGGACGCGCTGCTGTCGCTAATGATCTCAGCATATCCCCGCTGCTCCTCATTAAGCTCCGTCTCCGTGAGCAGATCTGTCATCCCTATAATTCCATTCATCGGCGTCCGCAGTTCATGGCTCATGATGGCCAGGAATTCCGATTTAGCCTGGTCTGCTTTCTCTGCCAGTTCCTTCGCTCTAATAATCTCCTTCTCATCGGTAATGTCACGGAAGACAACGACTGCTCCCTTGCGCTCGCCCTTGTCAAACAGCGGCGTAACCTGATATTCGGCCAGAAAGCTGGAGCCGTCCTTGCGCCACAGCACCGCATCTTTGCTCTGATGAGATTCCCCTGCCCGCACCGCCCGCATCAGTGGTGATTCCTCCGGCCGGTAATGAATGCCGTCCAGCGCCGTCTGTTGAAGGTGGTCCAGGTAAGGAAGGCCTGTGATCTCTCCATATTCAAAGCCCAGCATCTGTGCGCCTGCAGGATTGATGAAGGTCACTCTCCCTCCGGTATCCAGACCAAATATCCCTTCGGAGACCGAGTTCAGGATCAGAGTGTAATCATTGCTCAGCTTCTCAATCTGCTCGGTATACCTGATATGGTCTGTAATGTCGCGGGAAATTCCATACACACCTACAACCTGCCTGTCCACAATAATAGGAATATTGGTCGTGTTGATCTCCACCAGATGTCCATCCTTATGAATCAGCGTCAGATCATAACTCTGGGGTTTGCCTTGGGTAGCCAGAGTGAAATGATGCAGCGTCTTCCCGATATCCTTGTCAGCCACAAGCGGCCCGAAATAATTGCCCAGCAGCTCGTCCAGCGAATACCCGCTCAGCTTCTCCAGATTGGCATTAGCCGTCAGATAGGCACCTTGCAGATTCATGGAATATACGGCTGAGGGATTGTACTCGAATAAAGATTTATAACGCTGCTCATTCTCCTGCAGCTTCGACTCGAACTCTCTGCGTTCTGTAATATTCCGGCCGACAGCAATAATCTCAACCGCATGCCCCTGTTCATCAAAAATATAACGGCTGTTCGTTTCGAACCAGATATAGCTGCCGTTCTTATGGCGATAGCGGTAGGAGACCGGCGGGATACACCCGGAATTCACGCTCTTGGACATGATGTCTCTCATCATATCGAGATCGTCCGGATGCAAATAATGATATGCGCTGGTGCCGATCATCTCTTCCGGCTCATAACCGAGCAGCGAACGGCTGACCGGTGAGCAGTACAAGAATATACTATCCTTAATGGCGTGGCGGGAAATCAGATCGAGGGAATTCTCTGACATCAGGCGGAAGTTGCGTTCGCTCTCCAGCAGCAGCAACTCCATCTGCATCCGCTCGGTAACATCCTGCATCATGCCGATAAGCTGAACCGGCTGGCCTCCCGGCCCGAAGGTTACATCCCACTGGATATGTACCGCAAGGATGTCTCCCTTCGGCAGAATCAGCCGGTAAGACGTGTCCCCGGACTCCCCCTTGATTACAGCACGCTCCACCGCAGCTTGCAGGAGTGTAAGATCCTCCGGATGGACCAGCGCCAGAAAAGTATCATAATCGACATTGTCAGCCCCGACAGCATTCTGTAGAATACGCCGCAGCTCTTCCGAGAAAGAAAGTTTGCCCTTGGTCAAATCCCAGCCCCATGAACCTATTCTGGCTACCCGCTGGGCAGCAGCTAGAGCTTCCTCACTCTGCTTGCGCCCGTTCACATTACGCCCGATCCCCATGATTCGAGTGATTTCACCGTTCTCCTCGCGGATTTCATGAAAAGACATCTCAAACCATAGATAATACCCCTCCTTATGGCGCAAACGGCGGCTGTAGGTATCATTCTTCAACAAGCCATTGGAACTGCTGATCCCGTCAATATCATCCGGATGATAGAATTCTGCCCGGTTTCTTCCGATCATCTCCTCCGGCAGATACCCGAGCTGCGGGAAGGAGGAGGGGGAAATAAAGCTTAACGTCCCGTCCGGCAGCGAGAAGGAAATCATGCTCTGATCATCTTTTATAAATAAGTTATACAGATCGCGGCTGTCTACTGTCAGCTGGTCAGCAATCTTGCGGTCCGTAACATCCTGTGCATATACAATAATATTCCGGTCTATCCGTCCTGCTTCTGCCGGAACAAACGTAAGGGAGAGCCAGAACGGCCGCCCGCCGCTGCCCGGGAAACGCAGCTCTTTCACAAGAGGCTGCCCGTTGGTCTGCGACAGCTCCTTCATGATATCGGGTAAAGAGAATCCGCGCTGCTCTTCCGGCCGGATCCGGCCTGTCCCGGATAAAGCGCCCGCGAGAAACTCCGGTTCACTGCAGCCAAGCATCGTGCAAAAAGCAGGGTTAACCATGACCCAGCGGTCTCCTTCAGAAGACAGTATAGCCATCCCCACTGGAGACATTAGGAATGCTTGATCCAGAATGATTCTATTCTCTGCCAAGTTATCCATTAAACAAGGCCTCCTTCATCTCGAGCCAGCGATTATGCAGACTCTCTGTTGTCTTCGCTTGTCCCTCTATATCTCACAGTATACGATAAGAGTAGCAGGGAATGAAACGTACTGCCCCCATTGGTTCAGTGAAATCCAAAATGTAAATATTGACAATTAGAGAAGTGCGCCCTATATTAAAAGGTAATTATATAACCGTGACTCATTACGCTGGAAGCACCCGTAATAGAGGCCTATTGGCCTTTACTGCGGGTGCTTTTTTGCGTCTATTACCGGGACACGGAAACAAGAGGAGGAATATTAATGAGGAATCTGTGCAGGAACGCCGCCTTAATGCTGCTCTCCCTGCTGATTACCCTGGCCACCCTGGCCGGGTCCGCTGCTGCATCTCCGACAGTAATAACTGCATCGGTTCAGGCGTCTTTTGATCTTACAGCGGCAACTGCAGATAGTACTGTCCGCGTCCGGCTGAAGAGCCAGTACAGCGAGTTATCCCTCCTGTCCGCCCAATATGACAGCCGGGAGGTACAGATTAGAGCGCTTCATGATCAGAATGCAGAGGCGCTGATTGTTGTCCGGGAGGCCATCAAGAATATAGACCAGGCTTCCGTAGCCCGCCTTACCGCAGCAGTCAGAAGCGCCAAGGAACGCTACCAGCCGCTGTTCGATCAATACAGCACGCTCAACAAACGAATTTCCCTGCTCAAAGGGCTGAAGGACAAGACGCTGAATTCCGTACTGAAGGCCCAGTCCGAGGCAATGAAGCTTCTTGTACAGCTGGCCCGCCAGGAGATACGCGACAAGGAGGCCCTTCTCAAAGCTGCCAAGGATGCACGCACCCAGCGGGTTGCCGCCGCCCGTAAGATTCTGGCCGGAATGGACAATGCGCAAATTTCAATGAAATCTCAGAAGAGTGCAGCCTCCGTATTAAACAAACGGCTTACCGCGGACTGGAGCGATTTCAAATCTGCGGTCCGGAAGCAGAACTCCGTCCTGGCCGGCCAATCCTTATCCTCAATGGTCTCCATCTACCGGCAAATTGCAGCCAGCAAGCTGAAGATTATTGAGCTGGAGCAGAAGATTGCAGCGATTATTACCGCTACCCATAAGCAAATCGGCACTTGAACTCCTGCCTGTCCTGTATCTTCCGCCCGTACGGGCGCATATGGTAGTTAAAGGATACCATCATCATGCGGCGGGAGGAGGCATTCACTATGCGTATCTGCATCATTGCACCCGAACAGTTCCCGGTTCCAGGGGATGGCTCTGTAGAGATCTGCATCTGGAATATTGCCCGGCGGCTTGCCCGAAGGCACAAGGTAACTATAGTGAGCCGGAGATCGCCGGGACTCTCTGACACTGACGAAATAGAGCAGGTCAGGTTCATCCGCCTTCCTTCCGGCACCCCTGCCCGGTACCGCAGCTCGGTTCTCGGATATCTGGAGGCGGCAGAACCCTTTGAACTGATTCAGATCGATAACCGGCCGCTGCTGTTGGCCGCCGTCAAACGGCGGCACCCCAGCACTCCGGTGCTGCTGTTCCTGCATTCCCTGACCTTCGTGCCTCCGGAATCCAGAATCGCCCGCAGCCTCGCCCTGGCGGACGCTGTCGCGGCTAATAGCCGCTCCCTGCAGCAGCGGCTCGCACGGCGGTTCCCCGGCATCCCGGGCAAGCTCCGCGTTGTTCCGCTGGGAGCGGACCTGTCCCGCTTCGTCCCCGTGCCGGCGCACGAGAAGGCACGCCTGCGTGCGCTGTACGGCCTGGCTCCCGGCTTCACCGTCTTGTTCGTAGGCCGGGTAATCCCGCGCAAGGGAGTACCTGTGCTGATCCGGGCCATGCACCGGCTGAACAGGCATATGCCCGCCCGGCTAGTGATCGCCGGAGACGGCAAGCCGGCTTACCTCCGGCAGCTTAAGGTACTCGCGCGCCGGCTGGGCGTGCGCGTGTCTTTCCTGGGGAATATCCCGCATGAGGATATTCACAGCCTGTATCAGGCCGCAGACTGCTTCATCTGCCCTTCCCAGCGGCATGAGTCCTTCGGCCTCGTGAATGTGGAGGCCATGGCCACGGGACTTCCGGTGATCGCCTCGCGAAACGGCGGAATCCGGGAGATTATTGATTCCGGCCATAACGGATATCTGGTGGAGAGATACCGGGACCCCGCTCCTTTCGCCAAGCGAATGCTGATGATCGGCCGCAATCCTCTGCTCGCGGCTAGGATCGGGATGCAGGGGCGGAGCGATGCGCTGCAGATGTTCGAATGGCAGCATACTGTAGAGCTGCTGGAGAATCTCTACCTGAAGCTGGTACCGCAATAACCGGAGGAGGCGGGTCCGTGCGCCTCCTCCGGGATGCGGTACAGCAACCCCTTTGACGCTCCCCCGGGAATGCGACATTGTGTCCTACGAATTTTGTGATCCTTCTCGCAGGATACAGCTGCAGTTAATATTATACTCATATTGTAAGCGTTGCCATTAAGCAAATGCACTGTACAGTAAGCCAACCAGACATTGGCAACCCCCTACAACACAATATTCGCTGTAGAAAGGGTGCATCGTTATGTTAATGATCAAAGCTATAGTACGGCCGGAGAAAGCGGATGAGGTCATGGCTGAATTACTGCTTGCCGGCTTCCCCTCCATCAGCAAAATGGACCTGCTCGGACGCGGTAAGCAAAAGGGAATACAGGTCGGAACCAACCATTACAATCAAATTTCCAAGAAGCTTCTGATGATCGTAGTCCAGGATGATGAGAAGGATGACGTCATCAGCATTATTATGCGCACAGCAAGAACCGGTGAGCATGGCTCATTCGGCGACGGCAAAATTTTTGTCCTGCCCGTACAGGAGGTCTTCACTATCAGCAACGGTAAAAACCAGCTGTAACCTTCCCGTTCTTCCTTATGATCTGCTTTCCTGTAGCACATATGAAAGAGGCAGCAAAACGTTCCTCCGGACTCCGTCTTCACGGACGGTCCGGGGAATGCCTTGCCGCCTCTGCCTGTTCTTGCTGATGCTATTGTCAGATCATCTGGATCACCGTAAGCACCAGCCCCACAACAAAACCGCACACAGCTCCATTCACGCGAATCCACTGCAGATCCTTGCCCACCTTCTCCTCCAGCATGTTCACGAGCGAAGCGTCATCCATTTGATCAAGGTTCTCCTTGACCAGCTGGCCGATCCGGTAATGATTAGATTCCACGAAGGAGATCAGCGTGCCGCGGATCCTTTCCTCGGAAGCCTGAATCCATTCCTGCTCCTTGCCGATCCGCCGGACCAGCACAGCATACAGCCAGAACAGCTTGCGGCCGCCGCGCACCCGGTCTTCCTCAAGCAGCGCAACCGCCTTGACGCGCAGTCCTTCCAACTGCTGCTGCAGGAAAGCCGCAGCTGGCTCCCCTTGCAGTTCATTCAGCGCCCAATCCTTCAGCGAGGAGATCCGCTCCTCATTGCTCAGCAGCTGGAACAGAGCGACACGGATCTCCCGGATGACCTCCTCACGGTACGGGCTGTCCTCTTCCTTGAAATCACGGATAGTGGACTGCACCATGCCCTGCAGCATTTCACCCAGCATATCGGCATCAACGAATCCGACAAAAGCCTGAAAAGCCATCCCCTTCAGCCCGCCAAGCTTCACCTCAGCCAGCTTCTCGCTGGCGATCTTGCCCAGCATCGCACGGGTTTCCGGACGCCCGCTCCAGGAGGAAATCCCTTCCAGCGCATAATCAAGGGCGGCAATATCCTTGCCGTCGTTCATTAGGCTGGTAGCAATTTTATCGGCGGCAACGCCAAGCTCCGCTTCACGCAGATAGCCTGCTGCTGCGGATTGAAGATACGGAACCGCCTGCTCTACCGGAAGCCGCAGTACGAATTCTTTAATCTGCTCCAGCATTTCCGTTCTCGCTTTCTTTCTGGAGAAGAACCGTGTCAGCATGCCGGCGCCCAGAGAGATGATGTTGATTTTGCGCAGCTTGTTCTCAATGCTCTCCTTGTTCAGCAGTTCATTCTCCATCGCAGAGATTAGAGACTGTATGAGCTTATCCCGGTTCTTCAGCAGCAGCGAAGTATGCGGAATTCTAAGCCCCAGAGGATGGCGGAACAACGCGGTCACTGCAAACCAGTCGGCAATCCCTCCGACAAGACCGGCCTCGAAGCCCCCTCTCAGCAGAATAACAGCCAGATTCTCCGGCAGAAATAAGGTGAACAGGAAGCCGCAGGCCATGATGGCAAGAGATATGGTAGCTAAATTTCTGGATTTCATGTGTTTATTATCCCCCTTACATAACGACCCCAAGCGATCTTTTGCCCGGAAAAATTGCTTTTCAGACAACAGCAGACATTCCCGTTACAAGATTGCAGGTCTACATTCAATTGTACCACGAGAAGACTCTTTTCTGAAAATCCGGCAAGAAACGCAGCTTAAATATACGTACCCCGGACTATATATGGATGAAAATGCGAATTTTCAAATTTCAGAGAAATAATGATAAGATACAGAAAGATAGTTATCTCGTGAAACCTATATATGATTACAACTATGGAATAGGAGAACTGCAACATGCTAATTGCACTGGATATGGACGGAACACTGCTGAACGGGGATGGGGAGATTAGCAGGGAGAATAAGGAAGCCATACTCCGCGTACAGCGCCTGGGCCATACCGTGATCATTGCCACCGGACGTTCTTACATGGATGCGGAGCGTCAGCTGCGGCTGGCGGATCTGGAGTGTCCTGTAGTGAGTCTGAACGGCGCTGTTGTCACACTGCCTGACGGAACGCTGGCCGCGAGTACACCGCTGAACAAGGAGGATATCATCCCCGCGCTGCGCTGGATGAACGAGATTCCTGAATTGTACTACGAAGTATACACAGAGGATAACGTATATGTAGAGCTCGATAAGCGGGTACGGCTGGAGAAGCTGTCGGCACTGAAGGAAGATGAGGTTCCCGAAGAGGTAGGCTGGCTGCTTAAGGCGATGATCGACCAGCAGTTTCAGCAGGCGGCTGTAACCTATGTGGAGAGCATGGAGGACATCTGGAGCAAAGAGGAGAATCTGATCTACAAGACACTCGCCTTCTCGCTGAACCGTGAACTGCTGAAGGAAGCCTCTACACGGTTCGCCGCGATTCCCGGGCTGATTATTACGGCATCGCATGTCAACAATATTGAAATTAATCATAAAGATGCTAATAAAGGCAACGGCGTGAAGCTGATAGCAGAGCATTACGGTATCCCCGCAGCGCAAATCGCAGTAATGGGTGACAGCTATAATGATCTGCCGATGTTCGAGATCGCCGGCTACCGAATTGCTATGGAGAATGCCGCCCCCATCCTCAAGGAAACCGCCGATTTCATTACGCTAAGCAACTCGGAGCATGGTGTTGCTGCGGGTCTGCGGCATCTTTTGGAGAAGAAATAACTATCGGTCCGGCTGTGAAGGCCCTCCATCTTCACAAGTAGAAACGGCTTTGCCGTCCTTTTAAAGGACGGTACCGTTTCAGCGAGAAATAGAAGGATAATTTATGCGCGGAGCATATAAATTCTTATATTTTAAAGAAACAGCCTTCAAGGAAGGCTGCTCTTCTCAGCGGCGGCTGGCTCCTGAACGATGAAGACAGCAGAAAGATATTGCACCCAGGTTTAATGCGAGAAATACAATGAGAATTAACCGCTGGGCAGTGGTCAGAGCCACAAGAACGGGAATAAACACAACATCCCTCCAGATTTCACCTTAAATGTGTGAATCTATTTCAATCAGCTCATCCTTTGCGGACAGCTGTACTGATTAAGTAAATGATCCAGGGCAACCGACTGTTTAACCACTTTGGGATGTGTCAAAATGCCGTATTTTTGCTGCGTCTGATATAATTTCTGTCTGGCTTCCTCTACCTGCAGCAAAATCTTACGCTTATTGGTCTGCATGACACTTCCTCCTCTGTCCAATATATTAATCTCAGCTGTCAAAAATTGGACCTTATGATAAATGGCGTGATAATCTCGCATAACCTTCCGCTTGATAGTGAAGCTCAGAACAACATAAACAGCCCGGGAGCTTCAGCTGCCGGGAGCGTTAGGAGGAACATAAATGAACCTGTACCCGGGGATTGCCCGGCTATATGAGAACCGGCTGCTGCGTACCGAGCTGGAATGTGAGCAATTTGATCTTGCACTGGAAGGTCTGGCCGGTGATACAGAGGACGTTGTAATTCATCAGATCTTCAAGGTCTTCGATGATGACACAGAGCAGGAGGAGGTCATGTTCAGCCTCGTCCATTTCGTGGAGAGTCTTCAGATGGAGATGTATCTGACCCAGCTGCTGCACTCCCTTCCGGAGATGCTGGAGCACGCCCGCAACTGGGCCATTGTACTGAATGAAAGAATCCTGAACGATGATAACTACCGCAAGGATTACGCCGATATCGCCGCCCTCATGCCGCCAAGAATCAAGCAATGCCTGATGTTCCTGCTGGAGGAAATTAAGGAAGATAAGCCCCGGTTATTTGAGCGAAAGGTGAACTACATCCTCTCCAGACTGAAGTAAGCCGGAGCTCAAATTGCGGTCCTATTCTTCAAAATCGAGGTTGACCGGTTCCGGGGGAAGACTATCCTCCACACCCTCATCGGTTGTAGGCACCTTGGCATCGACGACCTCGAAACGGAACTGATCCACCCATACTTTGCCGGCCCCACTAAGCAGAATACCAAAAGCTATTGCCGAACTCTCCTTCGGAATATCCAGAATCACATTATACTGATTCCAGTCCTCTGAACCCTTGATGGGCCGGCTCTGCATGTTATCGAACTTCAGCATTTCCCCGTTCTCCGCATCAATTCTCATCCACAATCCGGCCCAGCCGTTGATATGCTGCGGTTTAACAAAGGCCGAGAGCTTCAGCCGCTTACCCAAGTAGGCTTCTGCACTGAAAATTTGCATTAAGGTGACAAAGCCGTTCTCCCGGGCTTTAATAGACTGAAGCCGTGCCGAAGCTTTCCCCATATGAACCTCTGACTTATCCACCGTAACTTCATAGTCTTCCCCGTTCAATCCGGTAACTGTCCAGCCTTTCAATGCTTGTTCTGTAATCATCTTGATCTCTCCTTTAATCAGATTTCTTGAGTAGGTCCGGTACTGGCCGGGAGTAATCCGGTACACTTTCTTGAATGCACGGGAGAAGGCCTCCTGAGAGTGAAAATGGTATTCTACGGCGATATCCAATATTCGTTTATTGGTATAAATCAGCTCTGCGGCTGCTTTGGCCAGTCTTCTCCGCCGTACGTAATCAGCCACCGTCTTCCCCACCGCCGCATAGAAGATGCGGTAGAAATGGTGGGAAGAAAATTTACTGTGCACCGAAATTTCCTTCAGGGTAATCGCTTCTGTGAGGTTCCTCTCAATATAATTCAGCGAACGCCTCACGGCCTTGGAATGTATTCCTTCACTCATAGGCTGTCCCCTCCTCTGTTAATACGATATCATGGCTGTTGGAATTACATTTGATCTTTTATTCCATATAATTACTCAACACTTATTATTAGAAGAAACTTATTTCCAGTCCTATCTTTTCTATTCCTCTCCCGTGCAGAAACCGGATCAGAATGGTATATTGTATACTGGTCAAAATGTACGGCTGCTTAATCACTATATCAATGTATTCGAGACTCTATCATTTCTACTTGCAGATTAGCTTATAGAATAAATGAAGGTGAATTCCAATGAACAAGCTATTATTTCATAATATACCGCTCGGTGCTACCGGCGAGAAAATCCCCCAGGCGAAGGTTGCCTCCGCCCGGACGAGCAGGGAGACCGTGAAACCCGGAGACAGCGACGCGGCTTACTTCCGCAGGCTGGAGGAAGGCGGCATTCTGCTCAATTCTCCGCAAATCTCAGCGGTGCGGCATCATCTCGGGCCGCTGCTGACGCTGGCGGGAGCAGGCTCCGGCAAAACCTCGGTGCTGATCTGCAGAACCGGGTATTTGCTGTCTGTGCGCGGCATCGCCCCGGGCCGGCTGCTGCTGCTCACGTTCTCCAGCAAGGCTGCGGCGGAAATGCGGGAGCGGATTGCCGTGCTGCCGGGTGTGAACGCAGGTGATGCCGCACGGCTGCAGGCCCGCACGTTCCACTCGTTCTTCCTCTATTTCCTGCGCCGTCAGGGACTGCGGCAGGATATTTTCCACGAGACGCGGCGCCAGCACATCCTGCTGAAGCAGATCATGCGTCAGCTTGGGCTGCCGAAGGATGCCTATCCCCCAGAGAATCTGCTCACCTTGCTCTCCTCCTGCAAGATGAATATGGGCTTGCCCGAGGATATGCCGGAAACGACAGAAGCGGAGAAGGAAATGAAGGCCATTCTCGCCCTGTACGAGCAGTGGAAGACCGAACATTTCAAAATCGATTTCGACGACGTGCTGCTGATCGCCTACCGGATGCTCCGGGAGCAGCCGGCGCTGCTGCTGGAGCTGCAGCAGAAATACCAATATGTAATGGTCGATGAATTCCAGGATACGAATGCGCTGCAATATGAGCTGGTCAAAATGATCGCCCATCCACAGGACAACCTGATGGTGGTCGGAGACGATGATCAGACCATCTATTCCTTCAACGGGGCGCGCAGCGAGTTCATTCTGGAGTTCGAGAAACTGTATCCAAATGCCAAGGTGATCACCCTCGATATCAATTACCGCTCCGGACCGGCCATTATCGGGCTCGGTAACGGGATTATTCGCCATAATACACGGCGCCGGGCCAAGACGCTGCAAGCGGCCAAAAGCAGTGGAAATCCGCCCCGCTATCTTCGTCCGCAGACTGCGGACGAAGAGGCCGAGCAGATTGTAGAGCATATTGAACGTGAGATTGGCAGCGGAGCAAGGGAATATCGCGATTATGCGCTGTTGTACCGCGCCACCAGCAGCAACCGGGCAATCCTAGAGCTGCTGCTGATGCGCGATATCCCTTATGTAGACTACGGCGAAGGCCAGCTGCTCTACGAGCATTGGCTGATCTCCCCCGTGCTGGATCATCTGCGCCTGTCTGTTAACCGCCGTAACTTCGCCGCGATGGAGAATATTCTGCCGACCCTCTACATGAGCCGGGAAAAAGGGATGGAGCATATCCGCCGCATGGAGTCCGTGCAGGCGAAACAGGGCCCGCTGATTCACCTCCTGTCCATGCCGGGCATGGAGGATTTCAAAGCTACCAAGCTGCGCGAGCGGCTGGATCTGATCCGCGGGCTGAGCGGGCTGACGCCGGTGCAGGCGATCCGCCAGATCCGCACTGTTTTCTATGACTATTTCATTGAAGCCAATGAACGGCACCAGGCCACATTGCACCGGGAGACGCTTAAGGAAATGCTCGATGAGCTGGAGGCATCCGCAGAGCGGTTCGGCACGATCCCGTTGTTCCTCGAATTCATTGATAACGTAACCGAGCGCAACGAGCAGAGCCGTCAGCCGGGGCTTAAGGAGCAAGGCAACCGCATCGCCCTGATGACTATCCATAAATCCAAAGGACTGGAGTTCCCCGTAGTCTTCCTTATCGGGGCTTCCGAGGGTATTCTGCCGCATAGCTCCGCACTGGAGGAGGGCCGGCTGAAGGACCGCAAGCCGGCGAAGGCAAGCGTTACTGTGGTCGGCAGTGCTGCCGCCAGAGCCGCAGCTGAGGCTGGAATAGCTGCACTCGAAGAGGAACGCAGACTCGCCTATGTAGCCGTTACCCGGGCCCGCGAGGAGCTGTTCATCAGCTCGCCCGCAAGGCACCGGGGCAAGAAGGCAGAGGTCTCGCGCTTCATGCTCTCCGCCTTCCGCGCTGCAGCACCGCCTCAGGCAACTGCACCGGCCGCCGGAAACAGAAGCACTGTAGTACGCAGCAGCTATTCGTCCGGGTCCTCTGCAGCCAGAATGCATACAGTTCCCGTCTGGAGCTGTTCCGGGAAGTCCTGCCCGGGCTGGACCCGGATGAAGGCGGGCGGAGCCGAGGATCACCTTGCCTCGAAGCCCTGTCCGCTGTGCAAATCCCCGATGGAAAAAAGCACCCGGGAAGTCCCTGTATAACGGGACACACGGCCGCCTGTACACAAGCATCAGCCCCATTCAGCAGCTACTCGGCGCTGAATGGGGCTGATGCTGTTATTCCCGGGTTCATCTTGCCCGCACCTGGAATTGGGGCAGATAATCGGCATTCTGCTCAAGAATATCGGCCAGAACCTCCTTGGCGATCCGCTCATCTCCTATCAGCGGGTGGATCGTCAGCGCCTGTAGTGCAGAGGCATAATCCCCTTTCACTGCCGCTTCAATCGTCAGCTCTTCATAAGCCTTCACCACCTGCAGCAGACCTCTGATCTGGGGAGGGAGCGGCTTACTCGGGGCAAGCGCATGCGGTCCATCGGATTTGATAACACAGTTGATCTCAATGGAGACATCGCCCGGAAGATCAGGGATAGTCCCCTGATTACGCACATTGACCGTCTGAATGTCGCCGGTATCATTATAGATGGACTTCATCAATTGAACAGCCGCTTCCGAATAGTAGGCACCGCCGCGTTTCTCCAATTGAGCCGGCTTACTGTTCACTTCAGGTTGCTTATAGATCTCGAACAGCTCGGCTTCTACTTCTTTTACCTCATCGGCACGGGTCTTTCCGGTCTCTTGATAATGCCCGGAGATCTCCCGGTACATCTCCTCCTTCATATAATAATAACGGTGGTAGGGGCAAGGAAGTGCTCCCACGGACTGAATGAATTCGGAATCCCACTCCAGATCGGGTATATTGGCCATCGAAGGTCCTTTGGCTCCGGACAGCTTGTTCAGGAAATCCTCCGTCACGTCCTCTCCTTCAATCAGCACCCGGGTCGTCCAGTGGAGATGATTGATTCCGACAATCTCAATAAACATATCCGATTGCGGAACCCCGTAGAGCTCAGCGATCTGCATCTTCGTGCTTATCGGGAGATTGCACAGCCCGACAGATTTGACACGGGAATGCTTCGAGACGGCTTCCGTAATAATACCGGCCGGGTTGGTGAAGTTGATCATGAACGCGCCCGGAGCCAGTTCCTCAATATCCCGGCAAATGTCCAGAATTACCGGAATGGTGCGAAGCGCCTTGGCGAATCCGCCCGCGCCCGTCGTCTCCTGGCCGATTAAATGATGGGCCAGCGGTATCTTCTCATCTCTTGAGCGGGCATCCAGCATGCCCACACGGATCTGCGTAGCGACAAAATCCGCACCGCGAATCGCTTCGCGCCGGTCCAGCGTCGTATGCAGCTTCATTGGTTTGCCGCTTGCATCAATCATACGCTGCGCCAGTTCACCTATGATTCTCAGCTTGTCCGCTCCGGCCTTAATATCAGCCAGATACAGCTCAGCAACCGGGAATTCATCATAATAACGGATCAGTCCCTCTACAAGCTCCGGCGTATAGGAGGAGCCTCCTCCGATTACTGCGATTTTCAAGTGGTTCTTCTTCATTTGTGATTTCCTCCGTCTCTCTTGAAACTCTCTATTATTGCTGTGGTTACGGGCAGGCCAAGCTGGTCCATGGCAAGCATCACCGCACCGAATACAGGCGGCAGCTCCGGGATTACTAGTGTGCTAAGGGGATGCTCCGCCTTCACCTCTTGAAGCAGCGCATCCAGCAGCAACGGGTTTCTGCCGGATTGAAGGATACTCCCCGTAAGGATGACCGGCACCGCTTCCTCTTCAAAGCCGCCCAGTTTGCGGATTACGGCCGATGCAGAAATCCCCAGCTCTCTGCCCATATCTGCAAGCAACTGGCGGGAGAGCCAATCACCCGAGTCTGCCGATTCGTGAACAATCAGCGACAGCTCCAGCGGCGCCGCAGTGATCTCATCATCGAGATACCGGTTCAGCATCTCCCCGAAGCTTGTAAACCCAAGCCTCAGAGGTATCCGCTCGACCAGATCACTGTAGGGTTCCCTGCCTTCCCAGCAGCGCACAGCCCTGCCGAGTGCCTGTGCAGCGAGATAAAAGCCGCCGGCCCGGTCACCGAACAAAGTATCGAATCCGCCTACCTGCACCGTTTGCCCGAGCCGGTTGCGGCCCGCTGCGTTCGTATTGCTTCCACAGACAAGCACCACTCCCGTGTTATCCCGGCTCCCATCCCCTCCGGTTTCTTATGCTTCTATACTATAGACCGCCCTGCGGCGGTCCCCCTTATCTTATCTTGAATTGGAGGTGGTCCCATGTCCGGCCGAAGCAATAAGCTCTCTCCCTACCTGTTCATCTCGCCAGCCCTCCTGCTGTTTGCCTTTGTTGTACTTATTCCGGTCCTCATGACATTCGTATTCAGCTTCTACGATTGGAACGGGATCGGCCATATGAAATTCACCGGCTTTGACAATTACATCCGGGCTTTTCAAGACCGCATCTACATTAATTCCTATGGACACACACTGATTTATATTGTAGCCACGGTCGTTGTTGAAGTCCTTGTCGGACTGGGACTCGCAGGATTAATCACGATGGGCCGCAAGGGCAGCGGAATATTCCGGCTAGCATTCTTCGTGCCCGTCATGCTGCCGATGATTGTCGTCTCCTACTTATGGAAATTCGTCTATAATTCCGACTTCGGCCTTATCAATATCCTGCTGGAGAAGATCGGCCTGGAGAGCTGGACCAGAGTCTGGCTAGGCAACCCCGATACGGCACTTTACGCCATCTGCATCGTATCCGGCTGGGTCTACGCAGGGTTCTATATGACCATCTTTTATTCCGGAATCCAGCGCATTTCCAAAGAAGTCTATGAATCCGCCCATCTGGATGGCGCCGGGGAAGGACAGATATTCTTCAAGATCAAGGTACCGATGATCCGTAATCTGGTAGAGACAGGCATCATGCTATGTGTGCTTACCGGCTTCCAGTCCTTCGACCTGTTCTATGTAATGACTAACGGCGGGCCGTATAATTCGACCGAAATCGTTACGACCTATCTGGTCAAAGTAGTCTTTACCCACATGAGCATCGGCTACGGCTCTGCGCTCGCTGTCATAATGACAATCGTGATTGCGATCATCGGGCTTGTTGCCGGCAGACTGAAGAAGAAAGACTCCGGTGTGCTGGAGTATTAAGCAGAAACGGCTTTGCCGTCCTCTCAAAGGACGGTACCGTTTCAGCGAGAAATAGAAGGATAATTTATAGTGTCCAACATATAAAATTCTTATATTTTAGAATAATCCCACAAAGCGGGGCTTTGGCTTCGGGTGATGACTCAGGTACTTTGTGGGGCCACCGAAACATGTAAACTCTGAAATCATGAGAAAGTGAGGTGTTCTCCTTGACGACCACAGCCCTGGATATCAAGAACGACGCTTACAGCGGAGGGGAGTCGGCAAAACGCAGACCGCTCTCACATATTCTGTATTATCTGTTCATGATCTTCATCTCCTGCTTCTATTTCTATCCGATCCTCTGGCTTATCCTCTCCTCATTCCGTGAGAACCGTAAGATCTTCTCCACCCCGTTCGCGCTGCCGGAACAGGTTAATCTGCAGAACTGGTCCAAAGCGTGGACTGTCGGCAATATGAGCACCTATGCCAGCAACAGCGTAATCGTCACCTCGGCTACCGTAGCAGGCATTCTGCTCTTCGCCAGCCTCGCAGCCTTTGCCTTCAGTAAGCTGCGATTCCGAGGAAGCAGCTTCCTGATGCTAATGTTCGTATTCGGACTGTTCATGCCGCTGCAATCCTTCTTCATTGCCCAGAGCTATATTTTTGAGCAGCTGAATTTGAAGGATTCCTATATGGGGTTAATTCTTCCTTATATAGGAACAGGACTTCCGCTGGCTATCTTTCTGCTCAAGGCGTACTTAGACTCCGTACCAAAAGAACTGCTGGAAGCTGCCCGCATGGACGGCTGTAATGACTGGGTGATGTACAGCAGAATTATCCTTCCGCTGCTTGTTCCAAACATGGCTACCGTGGGGATCTTCTCGGCGCTGAATGCTTGGAATGAGCTGCTGCTGGCCATGCTGTACATCCAGAATGATGCACTGAAGACCATCCCGATCGGCCTGCTGGCCTTCTCCAGCCGATATATGACCGACTATAAGCTGCTTTTCTCCGCACTGGCGATTATTACGCTCCCGATGATTGTCGTATACCTCTTCTTCCACCGCTATATCGTTGCCGGCCTGACGGAGGGAGCACTGAAGTAGCTCCTTCCCGGAAATATGCCTGTTAGAACAACAAATAGCCCCTTCCAGCAGACGTAGCCGGAATCATGACATCATCATGAGTTCCCAATACGTTCTGCCCAAAGGGGCTATATTCGTTATCCTCTATTTAAGCCGGAGTGACTTCCGGTTCTTCAGCTTCTTCATGCACAGTCTTGATCTGAATCATTACTGTACTTGGATCGGTCAGCACTTCAATACCATCCTGGAAAATCAGATCAGACACAAGCAACTGGTCGCCAATGGCAAGGCCGCTGATGTCCACTTCCATGGAAGTCGGCAGATCGCCCGGCATACAGCGGACATCTACTTCATATATTTCCACCTGCAGTACGCCGCCTTCTTTGACCCCAACAGCTTCGCCTGCAAAATGAATCGTAACCTTGCTGTCCATGCTGATGCTCATATTCACATGCTGAAAATCAATATGCAGCACTTTACCGGACATCGACTGCTTCTGGATGTTCTGAACCACCACCGGAACGGTTGTACCATCAGACAATTTCGCTTGCAGGATTGCACGCGGATTGGTTCTCAGCATTTCCAGCAGTTCCTTCTCGCTCACTTCAAGACTTAGAGTATCTTTACCAATTCCGTACAGTACAGCCGGGATGCGGCCTTGCTTTCTTGCTACATTCAGGTTGGACTTTGTATCAGACGTACGATTGTTTAGTTGAATAAATTTACTCATTGCTTGGTTCCCGCTCTCTTCGACCATAAATTCTTGTCATACTAAGTGTACCATGACCATAGAATCTAGTCAAACCAGCGAGAATCAGGCTTCATATTCTGTAAACGGATCGGGAATCTCAATTCTGTAAGCTTCGGCATCGCTGACGCCTACAGATAATACCGCCCGGCCGCCCTCTAAGCGCACCAGCCCCCCGCTGAAAATGACATCCTGGAGTTCGGGGCGTTTACCCGGACCGATGGGGAAATCGCTTCTGGCCGCGATGATTTTGAGTGGAGTAGTTTCGAAGGTATCCGGATTAAGCGAGAAGACCATGGAGTAGTAATGCTTCTTCCCCAGATGGTCGAAGCAGGCGATATGCCCGAGCACACCCACATGTCCATTGCGCAGCAGATGGGCTTCATTGGCTCCGCCCCACTCCTCCCGCACGAACTGATGCTGCAGAATCTCTGCTTCCAGAAAGGTCTGTTCATTCAGCTCTTCCAGTGAATCGATAATGGTGAAGCCGATCTGCCCTCTACCTCCCCGCTCTCCCTGCGGCCTGGTGAGTACGCCGATTCTGCCATCCTGCAGCTCAATCAGCCGTATATCCTTCATCATTGCCGGACCGGAGGAGAAATGGTACATCGAATCAATCCGGTATCCCCGGTAGAACTGTGTGACCCACGAGACTATCTTTTGCGGATTGTCCCCGGCTGTGATTACTTCTACTCCTCCGACAATCAGTTCACCCTTAATCCGGGTTACGCAGGGATCCTGCAGACTATACGTATGAGTATGTGCACGGGGTACCCAAACGCCATCCTCCCGGAATGTAAAAAAGAAGACTTGAGAGAACTCACTATCCCGTTCCTCAACTCTTCCCAAGATGACTTCCTCCCCGTCATGCAGAAAAGGAGCCGTTATATTGTATACATCACGTCCGCCCACACCGGAGAAGACCAGCTTCTCCACGTGCACGGTACGGAGATAGGCATAAAAGGTATCCAGCAGCTCATTACAGGTTGCTATCTTTGCGGTGCTCCTTGTCATTGCCTTCCTCCTCATACTCATTTGCCTTATCTATTGTCCAATCGTTCTCATCTGATTCCATCCGGATCAATTCTCCGGGCTGAATATTGAAGTAAGCGCACAGCTTCAGCAGCAGATCCCGGGGATACTGCACCATCTCATCTTTGTACATCCGCCGGACGGAATCAAAATGGTAATTAATATCTTTTGCAAGCCTGCGGATCGATAATTTGGGGTCATGCTTCTCCATAACCTCACTCAGTTTACTGCGTATGACCGGCATTCCTACACCTCCTACATCACTATATCCGGAGATTTGAGGGGAGTCAATGAATTGACAAGATAAAATGGTCATGTTATAGTTAGAACAGGAAATAAATTGCAGAAACGAAATTTCATACCACTTATCTCCGGAAAATAAAGTCCTCTTTATTTTCTTTTTTTGTTCCCAAATTTCGATAATCAATAGGGAGGCTTTACGCATGAACCATAGCAACCGCAATAAAAATATTGTTTTCCTATCTACCAGCCTGCCGAGAGAATGCGGAATTGCTACCTTCACCCAAGATCTCCTGGATGAGTTCACGAAGCTTCAAGGCTTCAACAAACCGCGTATCATCGCCATGAACAACAACGGAAATTACCATTACACAGACCAGGTCATGAGGGAAATCAACCAACATCAGCTATCTGATTATATAGATGCAACTAGGGAAATCAATCAGTCCGATACCGATCTGCTAGTCATTCAGCATGAATTCGGAATCTACGGCGGGGAAAGCGGCGAATATCTGCTGCAGTTCACGGAGGAGCTTCATAAACCCTATGTGGTCATTTTCCATACTGTATTAACCAAGCCTACACCCAAGCAGCATGAGATCCTTACCCGGCTCGCCGAGGGAAGCGTCAAGGTTGTCACCATGGCCCAGTCTACGGTAGATGATCTCATCTCTGTCTATCATATTAACGCCGCCAAAATTGCTTTTATTCACCACGGTGTGCCTTTCGTTAAGACTTCTACCCGCGCGGAGCTAAAGACCCAGTACAAGTTCGGAGACCGCAAAATACTCTCGACCTTCGGCTTCCTCAGTCCCGGCAAGGGCATTGAATATGCCATTGAGGCTATGAGCGGAGTAGTGAAGCAGCACCCGGACGCGCTCTATATTATCTGGGGCAAGACTCATCCGGTCGTCAAACTGGAGACAGGTGAAGTCTACCGTCAAAAACTGACCGATCTGGTGCATGAATTAGGCCTGGTCAACAATGTGCTGTTCGTCGACAAGCTGCTGACCCAGGAAGAGGTCATCGAGTCACTGGTAATGTCGGATATTTATATGACCCCTTATCTGGGCAAGGATCAGGCAGTCAGCGGCACGCTCGCATACGGCGTCGGCTATGGCAGAGTAATTATCTCCACTCCTTACCGCTATGCTGAAGAGATGCTCGCTGAAGGCCGCGGCCTGCTGGCGAATTTCCGTGACTCAGCTTCTCTGGAAGCCTGTATTCTGGAGCTGCTGGATGATCCGGCCAAGGTCAAGGATATGGAGCAACGTACACAGGCGCTCGGCAGTACCATGATGTGGAGTGAAATCGCGAAAACCTACGCTGCCATCTTCCAGGACAAAATAGCCCTCTCCAAACCGGCTGGCCGGAGTGTGATTTGATGCAGACATCCGCAGCGTTGCAGTTCAAACCGGACTATATGCGCCGGATTACCGACGATACAGGGATTTTCCAGCATACGAAATTCGGGGTTCCCGACCGTGCCAAGGGCTACACCACTGATGACAATGCGCGGGCTCTAATCGCAGCCGTTCTGATGTACAAAAAAAATCAGGACAACGCCTCCCTTGACCTGATCCATACGTATCTCTCTTTCGTCCACCATGCACAGACAGAAGAGGGCAACTTCAGGAACTTCATGGACTATAACCGTTCCTTCCTGGAGGAGCGCGGCTCCGAGGATTGCCAGGGGCGCACACTCTGGGCGCTGGGCTTCGTACTCTCCTATTCCTCCATACTGCCGGACAATCTGCTGAATACCTGCCGTTATTTAATTAACCAGGCGCTGCCGCATATCGGAGGTCTGCGGTCTCCACGGGCTTTAGCCTATGCCGTTATCGGACTCAGCTATTTGCTTAAAACTCCCGGAGCGCTCACCTACTCCTTCCCTTATCCGCATACGCCAAGCACAGATGAAGAACTGGCCTTCCTGCCGGAAGCCTTCATCACAGAACTTATTGAATCTGTTGCCGTCCGGCTGAATGACCAATACAACCTCACCAAGGGCGAAGGCTGGAACTGGTATGAAGACAGTCTTACGTACGGTAATTCCATGCTGCCCTGGGCGCTGCTCAAGGCCTTCAAGATTTCCGGCAATCCGGCGCTGAAATATACAGCAAAAGAAAGCCTGGATTTCCTGATCTCCCGGACCTTCGCGCCGGAAGGCTATTACAAGCCCATAGGCAGCCACGGCTGGCTGCTGCGCGGCGGCACTCCTGCGCTATATGATGAACAGCCGATCGAAGCCTGCGAAATGCTGCTGGCCTGCGAGGAAGCCGCTGTGGTGCTGAAGGACCCTGCTTATCTGCAGCAGGCCGATTTATGCTACGCCTGGTATACAGGGAATAATTCTTTGCAGCTCTCACTGATTGATCCCCAGACCGGGGCTTGCTACGACGGAATTCACAGCTCGGGGCTGAACCTCAATCAGGGATCGGAGAGCATCATCTCCTTCTCGATTGCCCATCTGGTGACTCACCATGGATAAATTCGCAACCATTCTTGCAGGCGGAGGCGGCACCCGCTTCTGGCCGCTGTCCAGACAGGAAATTCCCAAGCAGCTGCTGAACATCAGCGGCAATGATATTATGCTGAACGATACGATCGAACGCTTCAAGGGCATCATCCCGCAGGAGAATACCGTGATCGTAACCAACCGCACCCAGGCGGTCCTGCTGGAGAGCATTATGCACAGCAGTGTGCAGAAGAGCAATATTCTGATCGAGCCTGTGGCCCGGAATACTTCGGCAAGCATCCTGTTCGCCGCCTTCTCCATCCAGCAGATAAGCGAAGGGGATTCCTTAATGGTGGTCCTGCCTTCCGATCATTATATTACCGATGAGCCGCAGTTCCGGCTTACGCTGGACGAAGCCTGCACCGTCGCGATGGAGAGTGATGCCATTGTCACGATCGGGATCAAACCGACCTTTCCTTCCACCGGCTACGGCTATATCGCTTATGACAAAGAGCCGATCGCAGTCAAACCGGTTGCCGTATACGATGTAGCTGAATTCGTGGAGAAGCCGGATTTCAAAAAGGCACAGGGATATCTGGCCTCAGGCAATTATCTCTGGAACAGCGGGATTTTCATCTGGAAGACCTCGGTCATTATCGATAACTTCAAGCGGTATCTGCCGCGGCTATATAATACTATGCTGCCGATCAGTGAAGCGCTTGGTACGGATCAGGAGCAGGAGACCATTAACCGGATCTACCCGCTGCTGCAGAATATCTCGATTGACTATGGCATTCTGGAGCGTTCCGACGAGGTAGTGGTCCTGTCCGGCCAGTTCGGCTGGAATGACATCGGCAGCTGGGATGCACTCGGTGCAATCTTCCCGCCTGATGATGAAGGCAACATTATCAAGGCCAATCATGTCGGCATCGATACCCGCAACTCTATTATCTATGGCAACGGGCGGCTGATTACCACCATCGGCGTAGACGGCTTCATCATCGCTGACACCGGGGATGCAGTCATGATCTGTCCCAAGGATAAAGCCCAGTCGGTCAAAGACATTGTCGATCTGCTCAAGGAGAAAGGCATGCTGGAATATGTATAGGCTATGACGATTATGTAATAACAAAGGGAGCACTGCTATTACAGCAATGCTCCCTTTGTTAAAATATAAGAATTTATATGTTTCACATGATAATTTATCCTTCTATTTCTCGCTGAAACGAATGCCGTCCTATTCAAGGACGGCGTAGCCGTTTCTGCTTGTGTTCTTATGTTTCTCCTATGCTGAGTCAGCCCTTAGGTCCAGGCCCACAGGAACCCGTCACGGTCCCAGGCAATTCTGCCGCCGTGCAGCTTGCGGAAAGCCTTCTTCACCTCTTTGGATAGCGATGCATTTCCATTCTCATTCACGAAGACAAACTCTTCGCCGAAATTCGCCTTCACATATTCAATCGCTGCGGTCTGGTGCAGGGTTCCTGTAAATTTGATTTCCTTAACCATCCATTCCGCCACTTCCTGTGCGGTTACTTCCATTGGGGTAGTGCTCCTTCCTGCTTATCCTGCTCATAGATACCCCATTATAGCATGAAACCATAACCCGCAGCGGAGAGCTCATCCAGCCTATCCTGAATAGAACCAGCCACACCTTTTGCAGCTGTACCCGCCTGTCTATGCCCCTTCCTGCTCCAGATGCAGCAGCTGGGAGGGATCGAGAAGGACGGTAACACGTTCTCCTTCACGAACCCGCAGTAAGCGGCCGTCATTCAGCAGATCTACGGTCAGATGGACACCTTCGGCCGCGACAATAGCGCGGATGATATTGCCCAGAACCGATACGGCCAGCACCTCCCCGCTCACATCAATCATGTCGTCCGCATCATCCTGTATCGGCTCACCTTCTGCCAGTAGGGTAACGGATTCCGGGCGGATGGCAAAACGGTCGGCACGGCTATCAATGCTGCGGAAAAGCGCCAGTGCCTCTGCCCGGTTGAATACGTTATAGCTGCCCATGAAACGGGCGGCGAACTCCGTCCGCGGCGCTGTGTACAGCTGCTCCGGGGAGCCTTCCTGGACAATACGGCCCTGGTTCATGATACAGATCCGGTCCGAGAGGATCAGTGCTTCTTCCTGATCATGGGTGACGAACAGCGTTGTCATCCCCAGACGCCGCTGGATATCGCGGATTTCCGCACGCAGATTCTTGCGGATCTTGGCGTCGAGCGCGCTGAGCGGTTCGTCCAGCAGCAGCAGCTTCGGCTGAACGGCAAGCGAGCGGGCCAGGGCGACCCGCTGCTGCTGTCCGCCGGACAGCGACTGCGGATAGACATCACGCTTGTCTTCCAGATCAACCATTGCCAGCAGTTCGCTGCTCCGCAAGCGCCGCGCTGCCGGAGGCGCCCCTTGCATACGCATTCCGTATTCCACATTCTGGCTGACGGTCAGGTTGGGGAATAGCGCATAGGACTGGAACACCATGCCCACATCCCTGCTGCGCGGCGGCAGCTTCGTCAGTTCCTTGCCTGCAAGCCTAATGCTGCCGCTGTCCAGACCGGTAAGCCCGGCGATACAGCGAAGGAGCGTGCTTTTGCCGCAGCCGGACGGCCCCAGCAGAGTGATTAGTTCCCCTTCGGCGATGCTTAAGTCCACTCCATCCAGCACCGGCGCACTGCCGAACAATTTGCGGATACCCTGCAGCTTCAGATAATCATTCATACCCTTATCCTCCCTATTCCTTACTTCGACAGTCTGCTAATCTTCTGTCCCAGCTTCATCAGTACCGCCGACAGCAGCAGAATAAATACAAAATAAGAGATCGCAATCGCGCTGGCCAAATGTCCACTTTCCCCTACACGCTGGAACAAGTAGACTTGAATCGTCTGGATATGACCCCCAACCAGCATATTGGTCAGCACGAACTCCCCGAAGAGCACGGAGAAAGACAGCAGCGCAGAGACCATAACACCCGGCCAGATATTCGGCAGAATCACATTAACAAAAGCCGTCCGTCTTCTTGCTCCAAGCAGCTCAGCCGCATTCAGCAGCTCCACTGCAGATACGCTCAGCAGACTGTTGCGGATGCCCTGATACATATAAGGAAGAGTGACCACAAAGTAAGCCCCTACCAGCAAATAGGCAGTGCCAGAGATATCAAAGGGGCCAGAGGAATAGGTCCGGATCAATCCAACGGCAGCCACTACTCCCGGCACAGCGTATGGCAGAACAACAATGAACTTCATGAAGCTCTCCAAGCGCGGATAATAAACCGTAATCACAAACACGGCTGGCAGCATCACCGCGAGACTAAGCAGAACGCTGAGGAGGCACAGATAGAGCGATGTCCAGAGCGCCTCAAGGAAGCGGATATCCTGAAACATGCCACTGAACCAGCTTAGTGTCCAGCTTTCGGGAAGCAACGTATTCTGCCAGTCTTGGGCAAAAGCATACAGCCCTGTCGCCACCAGCGGCAGCAGCAGGTAGATCATGAGCAGGAGCATGAAGGTGCGCGGGGCAAAGCCCGCTTTGCGTGTATTCATCTTCCTGCCTCCTCCCGGACTGCGGACCAGCGCCGCTTGAATATCCCGCTGCGGTGCTCCTGCCTGGCAGGACTTCTGCCGCTGTACCCTTCCATCTGCCGCACCATCCGCTGATTCAGGAATACCGCCAGCAGTGTGCTTAATGCCAGCAGAACCGCGAGCGTGCTGCCCATCTGCGGCTGGGTCACCACATCTCCGGCAACCAGGGAGCCGATACGGACAGCCAGCAGATTATAGTTGCCGCCAACCAGCGCATAGGCGGTAGCATACGCACCCATCGCATTGGCAAAGAGAATGCCGAGTGTACCGAAGATCGCCGGGGAGAGCACTGGCAGGCCGACCGTCTTCCAGAACTGCCAAGGACCTGCACCCAGCAGAGCCGCCGCTTCCCTCCACTGCTCCCTGATACCATAGAACGCCGGATACAGCAGTAATAAGGCCAGGGGAATCTGGAAATAGACGTAGACCAGGATCAGACCGGACCAGCTGTACAGATTGAATCCGTCAAACACATTCCAGCCCCACTGCTTGAACAGCAGCGTGAACACACCATTATTGCCAAGCAGAATAATGTAGGCAAAAGCCAGCGGAACCCCGGCAAAGTTCGAGGTCATATTGGACAGCATCAGCAGCCGGTCACGTACCGCCGGAGCAAAGCGTGTAATACAGTACGCACATACAAGCCCTACCCCGAGCCCAATCAGGCTGGAGAGAACTGAGATCAGCAGGCTGTTCTTGATCGCCTGCATATAATAGGCACTGCTCAGCGCATGCTGATAATTGCCCAGCGTGAAGCCCGCTCCATCCGCTCTGCGGAAGCTACCCGTCAGCATAGACAAGACCGGCACCACCTGAAAAGCCAACACCATCAGCACAAAGGGAACCAGAGCCAGAATTACGCTGCGTTGTCTGTGTTTCATTCCGTATGCTCCTCTCGCTTAGAATAGCAAGCGGGCGCCTTAGCTAAGGCGCCCTTCATCTCTTGTCTATAGTCTGTCCGACAGGAGGATTAGTTCAAATGTACAAGCACACGTTCCTGCCACAGCTGCGGAATGGCCTTGGCAGTTTCTTCCCAAACCTTATAATCCCCGACCGGCTTCACGTTGGCATACTCGTCCTGTGGCAGCAGCTTAGCGGCCACATCCTCCGGAAGCTTCACGCTGTCACGGATCGGACGGGCATAGCCTTTAGCCAGATTAATCTGGCCTTCATCGCTGAGAATGTACTCACGTGTAAGCTTGGCAGCATTCGGATGCGGTGCCCATTTGTTAATTATGGTCGCATAGCCGCTCACGACACTGCCTTCCTTCGGGATCGCCACATCGAATCCGTCTTTGTTGATCTGGTCCTTGTAGTTCAGCGCGTTGAAATCCCACAGCAGCGTGACTTCCACTTCGCCCTTCTCGATATTCGCAAGGGATGCCTCGGCGTTTGAGAGACGGCCCTTCTTCGCCAGATCCTCGAAGAAGGCAATGCCGGGCTCAATATTGGACTCATCACCGCCAAAGGCGATGGCAGCAGCAAGCACCGCCATTTGCGCCTGGGCTGCCTTGGTTACATCGCCCACGATGATTTTATAGCTGCCGTTCTTCAGGTCCTCCCAGCTCTTGGGCGGATCTGCAACCAGCTTCGTATTGGTCAGGAAGGCAATACTGCCCTGATAGCCAACGACCCAATTGCCGTCCTTGTCCTTGGCCCAATCGGGGATCTCGTCCCAGTGGGAGGTTTTATAAGGCTGGACTACGCCTTTCTCAACTGCAACCGGGCCAAAGGCGATGCCGACATCGCCGATATCGGCTGTCGGTTTATCTTTCTCTGCTTCGAACTTGGCAATTTCCTCTGCACTCGACATATCTGTATCGGTATGGGTAATTTCATACTTGCCCGTAATATCATTCCAGGTATCCTTCCAGTTCGCCCAGGAGTCCGGCATGCCCACACTGACTACAGCGGCTTCCTTGGTAGCCTCAGCTTCGATTTCTCTTAAGCTCAGCTCTTTGACGCCGCCGTTTCCTTCATCGGCCTTAGCTTCTGAATTGGCACAAGCGGCAAGCAGCAGGACGAGCAAGGACAACATCAGACACATGGACATTAGCCGTACGAATCTCTTTTTCATGATTTCCCTATCACTCCTATTTCTGATTTACGGGCTCTATGATCCAAGCTATACGCTGCCCAACTGAAGTATAGGATTCCATTATTACCCTGGAATCAAGCGGAATAGAAGGATTTGTAAAATACCCCCGCAAAGTGGGGCTTTGGCTTCGATGATTACTCAGGTACTTTACGGGGACCCCAAAAGCATATAAATTGTAAAAAACAGCTGCCCGGATTCCGGACAGCTGTCTTCAATAATTCTGTATAAGCGGTTAAGGCAAGGCTACTTACGCAGATGCATCTCGAACTAATCCAGGATTTCCGGGAAAACCTCATCCAGATAATTCATCGTACAGTGCTCCGCATCCTCCATATATTTCAGCGTAGCATCCCCTTTGGCCCAATTCATCATTTTATCTGCATGAGTCTTGGGCTCAGGCATCACCTCATCACGGCCTGCATGAAAAAAAAGCAGGGGCGAGCGCAGGACCGGAGCGTCTTCAATGTCATAATTGAACTGCGGGAGCGCCTCCTCCAGCGTTGCACAGCCCGTCATATACGTAACCCCCCGCTGCCAGATGGGATTCAATTGCTTCAGCCCCTGAATCCCGCCGATATAGACCAGACCGCTGTTGCCGGCCGTACATTTCACCCGGGGATCGCGGGCTGCGGCCTCAGGCGCCAAATATCCGCCCAGGCTGAAGCCGACGAGACCAATTCTTCCGAGATCGATCCCGCTTGCCGGCTGCTGTTCAAACCAGTCTATTACCGCCGATACAGCAGTATGGTAATTCCGGGCATCGAATTTCAGCGAGCTCCACATCTCCCCTTGGCCCGGTCCGTCAAACGTAAAGAAATTAAAGGCCTGCCGGTTAAACACTGAGCCAAAATGATGCCCCTCCGCCTCCTTAATGTTATCCATGCCGTTCACGAAAATAATCAGGTGTCTGCCTTCTGTATCTGCTCTTCGCAAATAGCCCGGAATAGAGACTCCGCGATACGGGATATCCACCCGCACAGGCTTCTCAGCTTCGTTATATAAACATATCGCCTGGGCATAGCTTTCCCTCGCCTTTGCCTGGGTGGAATCTTTCTGCCGGCTGTCGATAAAAAAGATATGCTGACCCGCATGGTAGCAGGCCACCGCTTCATGGAACAAGGCTCTGGCTATACCCCGGCTGCCTTCCGTGAGTGCCTTTTCCGCTTTGCGGAACAGCTCATCGCCCTCAGCCGTCCAGACCTCGCACCACTCGCGCCAATCGCTGATTCTCCCCACCACTCTCCGGAGTCTCCCATAATCTGTACCGAACATGAGAAACCTGCTATACCAGCGCTGATACACTCTCTTCTCATTAAAAATAAACCGGAATGCAAATCTTTCCTTCACCGTTAATTCCACCATAATCGCTCATTCCTTTCGTGGACTCAGAATTAGTAGTTATATATATAATAGCTATAACAACTATGTGAACAAAAAAATTTATTGTGCGTTCCGGCAAATTGTCTCCAGGGTATGGATGAATTGCGCCAACTCCGCGTCCGGGATGTCTTGCTTAAATTGTTTATTCAACTGCTTCACATGGGGAATAAGATCAGCGAATATCTGTTTTCCCGCTGCAGTCAGATAAATCTGATAGCTTCTGCGGTCCTTGCCATGCGCTTCGCGGGCCACATATCCCTTCTTCGTGAGCACATCCAGAATACGGGTAACATTCGTCTTGTCCTTGAAGGTTCTGGCAGCAATCTCGCTCTGATTGATTCCTGGCTCCGCATACAGCACATTCAGCACCGTCCATTGTTCAAAGGTCAGATCGTAGCCCTTCTCCATAAAAATAGCCAGCATCCTGCGCTTGATGAGTACCTCGCCTTTGATAATCTGGAATCCAATCAGCTCTGTATAATCAAATCCGTTGTCCATAACCGCACCCGCCCCAACAAGTTGTTACAGCTACTATAGCTGTAACAACTTGTATCCGTCAAGGACTTATACCTCCAGACTGTAAGAACCTTCTCCCTTCACCGTATTATCTTCTCCGCGCAGCCATACTGACCACACCATAGCGGTAGAGCACCTTCCGGCCGAACCAGCCAAACAACCGGTCCGTCGCAAAGCCCATGAACCCCAGGCAGATCAGTCCGACAAAGATCCAGTCCGTCCGGAAGAACAGCCGCGAATTCCAGATCAGATAACCGATGCCTTCGTTCGAAGCGATCATTTCTGCGCCGATGATCGCCATGTAGGAGGTCCCCATCGCAAGGCGCACACCGGTGAAGATATACGGGATCGTAGCTGGTACAATCACATACAGCAGAATCTGCCATTCACTCGCACCCATGCTGCGGGCCGAGCGGATCTTGTCCTCCTCCACCGACATTACGCCTGTTAAAGTGTTCAGTACGACGATGAAGAAGGTGGCGTACATAATCAGCGCAATCTTCGACTGCTCCCCGATCCCGAACCAGACCAGAAAAAGTGTGATGAAGGCAATCGGCGGGATAAAGCGGATGAAATTCAGGAACGGCTCGGCAAATATGCGGATGACGTTTACTTTTCCGATGATCAGCCCTACAGGAATAGCCAGTATACTGCCGAGTACCCAACCGACAAGCACGCGGTAAAAGCTGATACCGATATACTGCATCAAGGTGCCGTCTTGGACCAGTTCCCGCCCTCCCTTAAGCGTAGCCCAGGGCCCCGGAATGACATCCGGACCATACACCCATGCGCCCAGCTGCCAGATGCAGAGTGCGGCAATCCATAGCAGGGAGACCGAGACCCATTTTTTCTCCACCCATTTCAACATGTACTGCCCCCCGATTCTATTCTTCAAAATGGCTCTGAATTTGGTTATACAGCGAGTAGAACTCCGGCGAGGCCACATCCCGCGGAAACGGCAGCGCATTGTCGTATATATCGGTGATATTGGAGGAAGGCCCCACGGACATGATGCCGATGCGCTCACCCAGCAGCAGTGCTTCCTGAATATCGTGCGTTACGAAAATAACGGTCTTATGCGTCTCACGCCATATTTGCACCAGCTCCTTCTGCATCGTCCGCCGGGTCATGGCATCCAGCGCGCCAAAGGGCTCATCCATCAGCAGGATCGCCGGATCATTCGCCAGTACCCGGGCCAGCTGTACCCGCTGCTTCATCCCTCCCGATAATTCCTTCGGAAATTTATCCTCATGCCCGTTCAGCCCGACTAGCGTGATATACCGGTCTGATATGACCCGGCGCTCTGCCTTGGCCGTCTTCTTCATCCGCAGTCCAAACTCTACATTCTCCCGCACCGTGAGCCAGGGGAACAGGGAAGAGTCTGCCTGCTGAAATACAACCGCCCGGTCCCGGCCCGGCTTATCCACCTCGACGTTGTCCACCCGCAGATTGCCGCCAGATTTAGAGACAAAGCCAGCGATCATGTTCAGCAGCGTTGATTTGCCGCAGCCGCTCGGACCGAGCAGCACGAAGAACTCGCCGCCTTTAATAACCAGGTTCACATCCTTGATAATATAATGAACGTCCCCGGCCGCAGGCTCGCTGTAGCTCTTACGCAGGTGCTCGATATGAATGGCATGCTGTTTGGCAGATAAAGACATGGGGCACCTCCTGAAAGTTAGGTTATTTCGTGTAAGTCACTTTATCCGGCAGCGCCTGCTTTAGCGGCTCCAGACTGAGCTTGCTGTCCAGATCGAAATCCTGTTCAATGATTCCTGTATCGATCATATATTTCTTCTGTCCGGCGAGGCTGTCATACGCAGCCTGGGTGAAGCCAACCCTCCAAGGATTCGTCGGCAAGTCCTTCAGCGTCGCTTCCTTCGGCTGCTTCAATTCCTTGAACATCAGATCGGCTACTTCCTCCGGATGCTCCTGGGCATAAGCCGATGCCTCGTCCACCGCTGCCAGGAATTCTCCAATCCCCTCAGGATTGGCCTGCACAAAGTCATTCCCGGCGACAATCCCCATCCCCAGGCGCACCGGAGTCTTAGACATATCCGTCAGCTCATGCACGCCCTCAAGCGCAGCCAGCTTATCCGTCAACGCCGAACCGCTGAACCAGGCAGCATCCACATCGCCCTGCTTAAGGGCAATGAAGGCTTCGTCGAACGCACCCTGTCCTGTCAGCTTCACATCGCTTAGCGCAATGCCCTGCTCCTTCAGGTATTCATCCCACAGATACGGCAGAAACGTACCGCGCATGAAGCTTAGGTTCTTGCCTTTCAGATCCGTAGCAGACTTGATCTCGTCCCTTACGTACAGCTTCCATACCGCCGCTGCCTGATCCGTAGCCTGGCCGGCGGAAGCAATGATCGAATACTCGCCTTTGGAGACGGCATTGAGCACCGGGAAATCGGCACCGAAGGCCACGTCTACCTGCTTGATGAATAGCGCATTCACTCCCTCAGCCGGAGTGCCGAAGTTGATGATTTCTGCGTCGATGCCATGGTTGGCGAAGATGCCTTTATCGACTGCTACCCGGAAGGTAGGATTCGTGTTGATATCGGCAATTTTAATCTTCAGGGTCTTCTGCTTACCGCTGTCTGTTCCAGTGGAAGCCGCCGCGTCTCCCTTGGAGCTGCAGCCGGACAGAACCAGTACGAGAGATAAGGATAAGAGCAGGAAGGCTGAGCCGTACCATGATTTTTTCAAAATTACGCACCTCTTCGTCTATGAATTTCTATAGCTATCTAGCCATCATCTAACTGGTTCTCCGAACGCTGCTCTCTTCCGCAGTAGCCACACAAGCGGCCCCCTCTGTAAACGGAAGCGTTGTTGCTACACTTACTACTGAATCCGATCCCTTCGGCGCGGCTCCAGGCACTCTGAAGCTGGATACATCGATTGGCCCGATGGCATTCTCCTGCGGCTTCGCCAGTTGCGGCACCCAGGCATAGGGTACACGGTAGGAACGGTAGACCATATTCGTATTCCTGCGGTCAGTGTACGGGGAGATATACTCCCAGACCAGCTCATGCTTAGCGGTCACCTCGAACAAACGTCCATTTGAACCCTCGGTAATCAGCGTGTTGCCGTTCGGGAGCCGCTGCGCCGAGCTGATATACGGACTGTAGAATTTATAGGAATCGGTCGGAACGGAGAAGCCGGCCTCCGCCGAGGTATATTGCCACTCGATATCCAGTGTTACCGGATTGATCTCCAGCACCCGGGAATGGTCACGCAGCGCATTCTTCTGTCCAAAAGGCGAAGAGGGATTCGGCAGACCGTATCCGCCCCAGCCGCCGTTATCGAATACGAGCAGATTGCCTTCGCCCGGCAGACCCTTCGGTATGATGTGGGCGTGATGCTGGCCAATAATCCAGCCAATATGCTTCACATCAGGCAGCGAATAATCCGGCCCCAGCCGCCAGACGATGGCTCCGCTGCTCTTGTCAGTGATGGCGATAATATTCGCCTCGCGGGCATCCCAGATAATGTTGTCCGGGTGGAAACGCTCGTCTCCGTTATCATAGAATTTGTTCGGCCCTACGTAAGAAGCGGAGTTGATATGCAGCCAATCGCCTACGCCGCCGCCCAGGTCTCCGAAGGAGCGGGTGTTGGGATCTCTGAATAGAACATTGCGCGCCGCCTGATCAAATCCCAGCTCAGCGAAATGGTCACTGGCCGCCCACTCCCAGATCACATTACCCTCCCAGTCCACTTCAATAATCGTGTCATCCAGCAGCTGTTTGTCAGAAATCTCAGCGTTATGCAGGTTCTTATGGGCTAAAATTAACGTTGTTCCGCTGTTAGCTGAAGGATTAAGCCCGGGAGCATAGTATCCGACCGGATTACCCTCCCGCTGATAATCGTGATGCTGGCGGGCGTACCACAGCGGCTCATAACCCGGGTCCTCGATATGCTCGTAGCCGTTATATCTCCAGACCACATTGCCGTCCCAATCGACCTGAACCAGATCCACATTATCCTGAATGCCGAATTTGGGATCTCTTCTGCCCGTGCTGCCCAGTACGTAGCCGCCGGGAAGAATTTTGGCAGGGAACCCGATCAGCCCTTGCCACAAATGTACTTCCTTGCCGCTCATATCGATCAGCACGACACCTTCGTCGCCTGCCTGAAATACGGTATAGCCGCTCCATGCCTTAGCGGGCTTGTATACCGTCGCCCCTGTCGGATAAATTGTTGAATGTCCCATGATCATCTCTCCTTAAAGTTTTGTAGCATTGACTTCGTTGACTTCCTTCGCAAAACTCACTTCGGAAGCACACACTTAAGTTTTGTAGCATTGACTTCATTTCAATAGCTGAGATATTTCTTGTTCGCGCCTGTGCGCGGCTTCTGTCCAGGGTCTTTGGGAACGGGGATTTCAGCATTGTGCTGCGCCAGCTTCAACAGGGTATCCGAGAATCCTTCCAGATTGCCGATGATCCGTTCATAGAAGCGGCTCTGCTGCTCAAGCTCCTTATCCGTAAAGCCCTCGAACAGAAGCGTAATACATCGGGCACCGATGCTGCCGTTGCGCTCCACCATCTCCCGGCCCTTGGCTGTAATATCAAGCAGCACTGTTCTGCGGTCATCCTCCTTGCGCCTGCGCAACGTATATCCGCCAGCCTCCAGCTTGTCGCTCAGCGCGGTTATGGCGCCCGAAGTGAAATCGAGCTGCTCCGCCAGATCGCCGAGCCGCTGCTCACCGCCAGCGATAATCTTTTGCAGAATCAGCATGCCCGGCAAGGCAATCCCCTCCACGCTTACCCGGTCTCGTTCCTTGACGAATCTGCGTACCATTTTACGGAACAGGTAGTCTGCCTCCTCCAGCCGCTCCCACTGTGTATCATCCATGCTATCTCTCCTCTGCTACACATCCATAGACCCACCAGAATCTAAAAAAGACCCCCGGAATATACCCATAAGGGAATATTTGCGGGAGCCTTTGGTAGTCCAATCAGCTCGATATGATCTTCACGGTTATTATTTCACCGTTCATTTAATGAGTAGTAAACTGTTGCTGTAATCATATACCCCCTTAAACCCACCTGTCAAGTATGAATATACTTAAGATTACTACGACAACCTGATCACATAGGTGATCAACTGATAGGCATCATCCTTCAGCACCGCGGTTGCTGCCAGCAGCTTCTTGCCCGAGGGACTCCAGCGCAGCTGGTCAGACAGGTGGATGTCATTCAGCATAGGTGTCTGCTCTCCCGTCTCTGCTTCGGTAATGAACAGGTCTTCTTGATCATCGGTGGCACCTGCTGTTGTAATCGCGTAGGCCAGCTTGCTGCCGTCCGGCGACCAGCTGGTGCCGAAGATCTGCTGTCCGGCAGCAAGCCGGGACTGCTCGTTGCCTTCGCTGTCACAGAGGAGCAGCACCCTCTCCCCGGGCCCTATCCGCTCTACTATTGCCAGCCTGCTCCCGTCCGGGGAGGGAATGACCCATTCCACATTTTTTTGCAGCATCTTAGTTTGCTTCGTGCCGGTATCATAGGCGCTAAGCTGGCTGTCTTCACCTGAGACATACAGAATCCGGCTGCCGGTCTGGATCACCTCATGAACATAAGGAATTCCGGTCTTCAGAATAGTCTCCTGCTTTCCATTTACATCAGTATTCATGATATTGCCTTCCATGTCCGGAAAAATCACATGCTCATTGTCAGACCATGTCGCTTCCCCGCTCCGGAACTCAGCCTCGCCCACCTTCACCGAAGCACCCGTAGCGAGATCCATAATATAGCCGAGACCGGTAATATCATATACCTCCATATAAAACAACCGCTTCTTATCCGGCGACAGACTCAGCGAGCCGTAAGTTTGCTCCCCCTCCTGCAGCGGAGTGTCCTCCCCTGTGGACAATGTGTGCAGATAGAGATTCTTCGGATAAAGTTCCTGGCCTTCTATCACCTGCGGAGGTAGCTCACGGTTCTCCTTAGTCACTACAATGACATCCTCGCTGACCATTTCCGTGCCCCGCACACCCTCGACCTTATCGATTCCTTCCAGCTTCAGCTGGGTGTAGACCGATTCGCTGGTATTATCCATGACCGTGATTTTTTGTCCGGATTCCTCAACCACCTGACGTGTTTTTGTACTCTCTGCGCTGCAGGCAGTGACGGACAGCAGAACAGCACCGTATAGGAGAACCTTCCACGCCTTGCGCGCTCTGATATTCTTCCCATCATTCATATAGGCTTCCCTCCAGCTATTGGTTGCTCTCAGCATACCGGATGCTTATTTCCAAACCACTCACAGAATGTTTCCAAGATGTAAACATATGTCCTTCAGGACACTAAGGGAAAAGACAGCTGGAACACTGCACCCTCGCCTGTACCCTCCAGCAGCGTAATGGTCCCGTTCTGCTTCTCCACCAGATTACGCACCAGGGAAAGTCCAAGTCCCGTGCCTCCCGATGCTCTGGAACGGTCACGGTTGACCGTATAAAATGGCTCGAAGATCTTATCACGCGAATCTTCCGGAATGCCGATTCCCGAATCGCGGACCGTAATCCATACCCGCCCGTCCCTGACCTCGTTATACAAGTGAACGCTTCCCTGCGGGACATTGTATTTGATCGCATTATCGAGCAGGTTAATGAAGATATGCATGAAGCTCTCTTTATCGATCCAAATATGTGCCGGCTTAACGTCTAGCATGACCGTAAGTCCATATCGCTCCACCTTGCCCTTCATCCGTCCGCAAATATCCCGTAGTGTGCTCTCGACCTCCAGCACCTCTGCTTGGGATTCGAAATCATATTTCTCCAGCGCGGTCAGTTGCAGCACCTTCTCCACCATCTCGTACAGCCGCTGCGTTTCCTTAGCAATGTTGATCTTCGCATCATGCAGCAGCTTAGGGTCATCGTCATACATATTCAGCAGATCAACATAAGCTTTGATCGAGGTCAAAGGTGTCTTGAATTCATGACTGATATTCCCGATATACTGCTTCTGCTGCTGCTCCAGCGCCTGAAGCTTCTCCACTGCGAGCTGCAGCTTGCGGCGCTCCTCATCCTTCGCGGCAATACTGCTCTCGATCTCCCGGCTCATGAAGTAGATGCCCTCGGCCAGCTCCCCAAGCTCATCCTTGCGCTTCAGCGGCGGAGCCGTAATATAATCGGCGCGGCGGATATCCTCCGCTGACTTCTTCAGCCGTCCGATCGCTGCCGCAGCACGGTTGAAGTACAGATATCCGGCCAGGAAGCTGAATACCAGCACCGCACCGCCTGTGGTCAGGAACAGATTCAGCAGCGTCTGCTGGAAGCTCCGGGCACCCTTCAGTGAATACTCCAGTTGCACCACGCCCATCTGTTCCTCCGGACCCTGCAGCGGGGCGAGATACAGCAGCTTGTCGCCCTCACTCTGATAGGCGACTTTATTATTCAGCGCATAGTCCAGCGCCGCGCGGACATCCGGCCTGCCCGGCCCCGGCTCACCTTGCGCCGAGGTTCCTACCTGCTGGCCCTGGCTGTCATACAGGGTAACTTCAAGGCCAGTGAACCCGGCCAGTTCAGCGGCCAGCGCCTTGCCCCGCTGCTGCATGAATTCCTGCGGTTCAAGGCGCACACCGATATAAAAGGTCTGCTTCACACGCAGATTGACGGTTTTGACATGCTGTGCCAGATAGCTCTCCGTCTGTCCCTGCTGGTTCCGCTCCACGCCGCGCAGCACGAAATAACTCAGCACACTGATGGCAAGAATAAGCAGCAGGGCCAGGAACAGGCTGAATTTCAGCTTAATGCTGATTCTCATACGTAGTTCCCCGCAGGTACCGCTTTATAGCCAACACCATAGACTGTCTGCAGAATGTTCTGGTAAGGCTCGCCCAGCTTTTTGCGCAAGCGCTGAATATGAATGTCCACCGTGCGCGTGCCGCCCGCGTAGTCCATATCCCACACCTGCTCCAGCAGCTCCTCGCGCATATACACCCGCTGCGGGTGGGAGAGCAGGAGGAACAGCAGGTCGAACTCCTTCGGGGTCAGCTCAAGCTGTTCTTCCCCAAGCTCGGCGCTACGCCGGTCCGGATGTACCCGCAGCGTGCCGTATTCGATCAGCTCGCTTCGGATCTCGGCCGTATTCTTCTCCAGCCTGCGCAGCAGCGCCTTGACCCGGGCCAGCAGCTCGCGGATCTCGAACGGCTTGGTCATATAATCGTCTGCACCGAGCTCCAAACCTACAATTTTATCGACAATATCATTCTTGACGGTCAGCAGAATAATTCCGATGTCATCACGGTTCTCAAGCTTCCGGCACACGTCATAACCGCTCAGCTTCGGCATCATTACATCCAGCACCAGCACATTCGGGTGGAAGGTATTCGTCTTGCCAAGCGCTTCCTCCCCGTCACCGGCGGTATCGACTTCATAGCCTTCACGCCGCAGCGCGTAGGCAATTGCACTCACAATGGCCGGTTCATCATCGACGACCAGTATTTTTTTATTCATGGAAAGTTCACCTGCTTGCTATGGATTTCATTTCTTAAGCTTTCCCGCATGTGGATGCGTCCGTCTTCACTTTAAGCAATCCTGTTTTTTTTTGCAAATGAGGGGCACCAGAACCTATCGGCTCCCGTCTGGTGGATCAAGCTGCCGCTTACTCCAAAAAATAAAGCAGCGATTATCCGTTATTGGACAATCGCTGCTTCCATAGTTGCGGTGACCTCCGGGCTAATCCGGGCGGTCTCACTCTGGCAGATAATGATTAGAGGTTCAGTAATCCATACAGCAGCTTCGCGGTTTCTGCACGGGTCACTTCACCGCGCGGGTCAAACTGATTATTGCCTTTGCCGCTGATCAGACCCTTGGCCTGCAGTTCACTTACCGCTTCCTTCGCCCACAGGGAGATGCTGCCCGTATCGGCAAATACTGCATTCCCAGCAGCAGATGCCGGTGACTGTGCACTAGCACCGGATTTCATCAGTCTGCTAAGCACCACGGCCGCTTCTTCGCGGGTAATCGTGTCATCCGGACGGAAACGTCCTTCGCTGCCCTCCATAAATCCAAGCTCAGCGGCCTTCTCCACAGACGATGCATAATATGCTCCTTGCGGCACATCAGCGAAGGAACCTACCGCTGGTGCACCCGCCGTGTTGTTCAGGTTCATCGCACGCACCGCCAGTACGGCGAAGTCTGCCCGTGTGACATTCCATGTCGGGGCGTAATGGTTCTCATCGATTCCTGTAATAATATGCTTCGCGGCCAGCTTATTAATGTACTGCTCCGACCAGCTTCCGCTCACATCGCTGAATACCTTGTGGTATTCCATTATTGCATAAGAAGAGAAGTGATCTGTTGTAAAGCTGACAGTATTGTTCTTGAAGATACCGCCCATATACTTCAGGCTGCTTCCATCCAGGTAGTAAACTCCGGCATAATCCTTATCGATCCCGCCAAACTCGCCGGCAGTCAGCATTAAGGTTACTGTTACACTGTTCTTGAACTGATGAACGGCTGTTTCTTTACCACCGGACACCGTTTTGAGTTCAAGCGTAACCCCGGCCTGCGGAGCGCCTAAGCCCGCCGTTCCTTTGCGGTTCTCCTCAATGGTCTGCTGAAGCTGCGGCGTCAGCACTGTATGAATGCTTAGCAGCACTTTATCACTGCCTTCCGGAATATCCGGCAGCGATTCTGCCGGAATGGCTAGCTCGAACCCGGAAGAGACAATCTTCAGCGCCTTCTTGTTCTGAACTGCCTGCTCTACACCCTTCGCATCGAGCGCCAGTTGAATTATCCCCTGGCTAACGCCGGATTCGGTTAACGCGATCCGAATCGTTCCGTCAATGGTTTCCCGGATCAGGGTCTCAAAATCTTTAAGGGATGCGCTGTAATTGCCGTCCTGGCCCATAACCAGCTTAATGCTGCCTTTGTCCGCTCCGGGCACAGCTGCAGGGCTCGGCGTAACCGATGGAGCCGGCGTAGCAGCAGGTCCGGTTGTTCCGACTGGCCACGGATCAGTCCCTTCAGGAGCCGGTGTTGGTGTTGGTGTTGGCGCCACCCCTTCTTTTCCGGTGTAGAATCCCCAGATATCCGATAGCACGCTGCCTGTATTTCCATCCTCCACCTTCGAATACCACTGATAATAGCTATCCTGATTCAGGTTGTTCCAGGGTACCGTTACCTCGTTGCCGCTTGCCACTACTTGCTTCACGGCAATCTTCTGGTCACTGTACACCTTCACACCAATATAATCTGTTGCCACACGTTTGGTCACCGGCTGAAGATCCAGCGGGAGTGAGAACTCGTCCTTACCCGGGAATTCAACTTCATCATAGAAGTTGTAATCATCCAGAAAAGGAGAATAGGTCTTCACATGAAGCTGATTATTCGAAATATCGAACTGAAGCAGACGGATGTACCCTAGTCCCCCTTGTTCAGCCCCTTGATAATCCGCCAGCATCTGATAGACATTGCGGTCAGCCACACCGTCTCCATTATCATCCAGCGGGTCCACCTTAAGCTCCGCATCGTGATAATGACCTGACAATGCCGCGATGACATTCTTGTTCGGTTTTACGACTTTCTCGAAAATAGTGTCGGCAATCGGTGCACGGTTGTTGGATACCAGCATATATTCATGCAGGCATAGTATCGCCTTACGCTCCGGATATCGGGCAACCACTTCATTCATCCATTCAATTTCCTGTTCAGCCAAACCCCAGCCCATATAGACAATGATGAAATCATTGCCGCCCGCTGAGACGAGATCATAATGTCCGCGGTTATTATCGTAGGAGCCTCCGTAAGTCGGCAGGTTCTTAAATCTCCATTCACCAAAATACTCCCAGAATTTCGTATAATCGCCGTTCTGGTGACCCACATCATGGTTGCCGGCAAGCACCCCGTAAGGAATACCCGCGTCCTCCAGCACCCGCATGTCCTTGTCAGCCTCTTCCCACTCATATTCCTGATAGGATTTATCCACCACATCACCGGTATGAATGACATATTTCAGGTTAAGGCTGTCCTTGTTGTCGGCAATCCACTGCACATTCTTCTGATAAATGTACGGATAGCTCTGTGAATAATATTGGGTATCTGACATCCATACAAAGGAAAAGTCATAGGTGTCCTGTGTAACCGTGGATGCAGCCGCTGCGGCAATCTCATCCTGCACCATAACAGCGACTTTGTCCCCGTCCCTGTAAACCCCGGCGCTCACTGTCGACTTCAGTTCAAAGTCCGTGGTTCCCGCAATCTGGTGGTCCAGCAGCACCCAGTTCTGTCCGGATGGGCTCCAGGCATACAGACTTACCTTCCGGCCCGGAAGAGAGTTGCCTTTCCACTCTACATCCACACGGTCTGTTGCTTTGACCGATTCATCCAGCTTAATTTCATACCGTTGATACGGGAACTGCTCCACCGCATCATTGACGAGATAATCCCCGTCCGCAGCACTAATTCTTCTATACTCCTCACCGCTTAGCGCCTGCTCACCGGCAGGAACCGGCTGTTTGGGCGGTTCGGTATCAGAGGCATTCTTAAATCCGGTGAACCCTTGCTCCGGATGACTGCCATCATATTTAAATCCTTGATAGAAAGCGACATCCAGCTTGTCTCCGGTCGGGTCTTCCACTTTCACCGTGAGCTTCGGGCTGGTACCTACGCCCTTAGCCCCGTTGATTGGAGCAATTACCTGCGGAGCATACGGATTCTCCTCAGGTACCTTGAAGGTAATCAGCTTCTCGGCCTTGTTCCCCGCCTTATCGGTGGCAGTAATGGACAGATTGTGCACTCCTCCCGCCAGCATGCCTGAGGATGTCGCATAGGGAAGCTCAATCTCCGTATCATCCAGTTTCACACTGACCTGATCCACACCGGCATATTCATCAGTAACATCGGCCTTCAGCTCAATGCTGCCCCGGTAAGTCTGGCCCTCTTCCATATTGGATTGAATAGTTGGCGGCGTATTGTCCACAATGACCTTGGATTTCACCTGCTCCTGGCCATGTGCAAGAATCAGCGTATGTGATCCGTCAGTTGCCTGCGCCGTATTCCAGTCATACGCTTTGGAGCGCAGTTGCTCCGACTGCAGCTCGAAGCGGAAGCCAATCGACGGATTTTTGCCTGTAGAGTCACCCATCTTAATCTCTTTATCCCGCGCACTGTAAGCTGGATCCCATACTTCTGTTCCGTCCGCCAACAGAAGACGGACATTCTTTATCTCGAAATCATCCTTATTCTCTTCCGGACGGGGATCAAATGGAGATGACTTCGAGCCTGCCCTGATATAAATTACGTTATCCGTCCCCGCCTTAAGTGCAGCGGCAGATATCGGGAAGGACAGCGTGGTATAGGAGGTGATGGGATCCATAAATGTATATAGAATACTCTTGTCTCCCAATTCCTCAGGCCCCATGGTAATTCCGTTCTTGAAATAATAATCGACATTCTTGGCATCGAAGACAAAATAAGCATCGTTCTCAAGGGCAGGATAGACCTGAGTGTCATCTGTCTCTTTGCCGTCAATGCTTAGCACCAGTTCATCTGCTTCGGCGCTCGCCGCGGTTCCCTTGACCGTAACGCTGCCATGCAGCAGTGCGTTATCCTTCACATTCAAACGCAGCGGGGACCGGTCCGGTCCGCCCGTTATTTTCACCTTGGCCAACGGTGATTCTGTTTCCTGACTTCCGTCTGAAACGACAAAGTAATATTGAATCTCCGTTCTGCCGATAAGTTCGGCTGAAGATAATTTGAAGTGATACAGGTTGTCGTTATAATCCTGGGCCAGATTGTGGCTGACGAAGTCAGGCTGCTTGTCCGAAGCTACTCTCACCTCTACGGACGTAACTCCTTTGTTGTCATCGGCAAAAGCCTTCAAATCCAGGCTTCCCGACTGATCAATCTCAGAAATATCTGTAAGATCATTCACTTCCGGAGCTTCGGTATCCAGTTCCACATGAACAGGGGTTACGGGAACTTGGGCTAGATCTGCACTGCCAGGTGACGGAACAGCTTCTCCGGAACTGATCTTAAGCATTTTACCTGTACCGTTCACAGGGTATTTGTACTGAAGCGACTTACTCTCCTTTGTCTCGTCCCCTTTGGTTCCGCCGTTATATAGAGTATCGGCATCATAATAAGCAGCTGAAATTTCCTTCTCCGTATTGCTCTTAATTACGATTCCCCGGCGGCCGGAGTTAGACATCCCGTCGCTTTTGATCAAGAACAGATTCGTGCCTTCTACCAGATCCGTATTAAATGCTGTATTGAAATCACTTGCCTTATAGGCCGCATTTGCGCTGTTAATCACCCAGAATACAACCGACTGCTGGGCAGGAATGTTCAAGCTCTCCTGCGTAGACGGCCACTTCACATCCGCAGCATTGCCTTTATCGGGATACCGGTAAAACAGCTTGTAGTTTTTGAAATCGACCGGCTTGTCCGTATTGTTATAAACCTCAATAAACTCGAAAGCATCTGAGGTGGTGCCCGCTGCATTCGAGGAGTTGGGGAGCAGCTCTGTGACGAGCAGCGGCGGCACCAATGCAGAATTGAAATCCGGCTGGTTTACATGCACCGAATAGCTCTCGGTTACATTCTTCACACGAATGCTGTAGATTAGCTCCGGCTCTTCCAGGGCAGCTGCTGGAATAACCGCGGAATAGGCCTCTCCCCCTGCAGATGTCATGGTAATGACGGTCTCCCGCAGCTGCGAAGTCGTACGGTACAGCAGCTCCACGGCCGGTGCAACCTCTACATCCGCATTCTGCAGATGGGTGATTGTTGCATTAATCACCAGATCTGCTGGATCTGTACTGCTCTTAGGGGTATGACTGATTACCGGGGTCATCTCTCCGGGATCATGCTCCGGGATCTGACCAGCCGTTACTGTCCCGGGTGTGGCAGGGATTATGCCTGCCTCTGACATCAGAACCATTTCTGTGCCTCCGGTTACCGGATACTGGTAAACAATCCCGTTGTTCTCCTTGACCTGCTCCTTGGCATAAGAGGCAGAGATAATTAGGGCATCCCCGGCTTTGCTCTTGATCTGCAGGTTGCGAGGTGAGCCATTCGCCATACCTCCGCCTCCATTGATCCGGAATAGGTTAACCCCCTCCTGTAAAGACGCTTCAGGCGAGAAGTTGGCTATGAAATCATTGGCAGTTGCTGCCTGATTAGTGCCGTTCATAATCCAGAATACAATATTCCCGAATGCCGGGATGACGGTATCACCACCGGTAGTCCAGGTGTTCGCGCCGTTGTAATAGAAATAGTAGTCATTGAAATTAACCGATGTATCCGTATTGTTGTAGACCTCTACATATTCATAACCATCCGCACTGCCTACATTCTTGGTATCCGGAACCAGCTCAGTAATGAGCAGCGCCCCCGGCTGTGATGGTGTGGCATATACAGCAGACGTAACTGATTCGTTGCCAGACTGCGCCTCAGGCAGGGTCTCTCCGTCTGTTAGTGTTGCAATCTCTGATGACGTCCGCTGTATCTCTGACGGAATTTCCTGGGCGTAGCTTCCAGGAACCATGATGCCAAGCATAAGACTGCCTGCCATCAAACTGGAGAACAGGCGTTTACCTTTTGCTGTAATTCTCAACTTGTGAACACTCCCCGTATGTGTGTTATGAATTCCTTGCATAAACATGCAAGCTGGTAACCATCCATAAAGTATACGGGGGGTTTGTAATCACTCTGTCAGTACATTGTAATCTTTAGGTAATTTTAAAGTTTCGTTAAGGTTACCATTAGGTTAGTTGTTTATAATGGGTTTACAGCAGAACCTAGCTGCTCTTGAATCTCTGAGCTAATGACAGACATTGAATATGAAAAGAGGATATTAGACATGAACATAAAACATATGAATATTAAGCGGGTAATGATTGTTGGAACGATGATCGTAGCCATGTCGTTTGGAGGAACAGCCTGGGGCAAGCCTGCGTTACATACCATCCCCGTTGCCAAATGGTCCACATCGGATGTGGCCGAGACCGATGAACTGCTGGATGCCCTGAATCTGAGCCAATCCTCCGACGAAGAGCTGTACGACGCCTTGTACGACGGCAAATCCCTGCGCACCATCGCTGAAGAGAATGGCGGTAACATTAATAACGTCATCAATCTGCAAGTCAAACAGCTGACGCAGCAGCTTGAAGCAAGATTGGCGAGCGGTAGCATTACCCGGCAGCAATACACCGCTCAGAAAGCTGAACTAAGAGAGATCGTGACGCAGAGTGTGCTGACTTCGTTCGGTTGAGTAAGAATCACCTGGCAGACGGGAACTGTACTCTAATACTTAGCATAACAGAAACGGTACCGCCCTCAGGGCGGTACCGTTTCTGCGATAAATGATGGTAAATATTGCACGGAACCTTCCGGTCCCGAGGCTTTTCATTATTAGACGGATGATTGTATCAAGCAGAGGTCCGTCCATTTGTACAGCATAACCAGGATTCCGACACTGGATATCCGCCCCACACTGAGCGCGCATTCCCGCCATACCACAAGCTCTGTGCTAATTCTGCCGCCTTGATTGAATTGGCTGACATAATTGTAAGTCAGCGTATTAAAAGGCGTATCAAAAACCGGCCTGCTAACTGCATCCATAATTCCGAAGAGCAGTAATGTGCGAAGAGCAGGTGGACAGATTCAGGCCTAATCCATTTAACCCGTTCACCGACAATAACGTCTTAGCGGGTATGGGTAGCCTCGTGCGGACGTTCACACGGGTGTCCGCGATGCCCCGGACACTCAAACGATCTTCTCTTCCCGCAGCTTACGAAGGTAGACGGGATTTGTCAGGCAAGTAGTGACCGTCATATTCGCCTCCGCCCGGTAACGGCTTGCTTCTGCACGGTAGAACAAGCGGTCCGTTAACACAGGAAATGTATAATCTCCACCGCTCTCCACGTTCCATTCCTGCTCTACGCCGCGGTCAGACCATAGCTGTACGAGGTCTCCTGCCGCACCCGACACTTGTATAACCAATTCATATTCCTGCTGCTGACTGTCCACGATTACCGTGTCACCAACGCCTGCCTCCCCGATGGATAGCTCAATGAAAGTCTCGTTTGTCCCGGAGGACAGGACTACACGCCCGGCCCTGATTCCACGAAGAATCGCCTCCTTCGATTCTGCTTCCGAGCGGACATAAGTCGTAGGCGTTCCATGCGCGACATACGGCTCAATTCTATGCGTGTCACTTCCCCCTACAGCAATAATCTTCCGGCTGGAAGCCAGTTGCTCCTGCCACCAGCGCACGGCAGTCTCGTTAATCGGACGCCAGGGTCCATTCCATACCTCGATAGCATCGTAGGGCAAGTCAAAGCCTAATTCCCACGGACAGTTCGAGCAGAACGGGTGATTTAAAGAAATGAATGCCCCCTTGTCCGCCGCCCGCTGTAATACCCCTCTGGCCTGCTCCGGAGTCAGGATACGGAAGTCGTCCAGTGCGTCAGGATGCCCGAGCAGGTTGCAATGTCCTTTGTAGCTGGTTAATTCCACCCCGGGAATAAGCACAATTTGCTCATCGGCTGCCAGTGTGGCCAAATTCTGCGAAGCATTATTGTGATCGGTGAAGGCCATGAACTCCAGCCCTTTGTCCCTGCAAGACTGAATGGCCTCCCGGGTAGTGTAAGAACCATCACTGTGAACGCTATGCATATGCAAGTCGCCCTTCATCCAGCGGGAATGCTCATGAAAGAGCTTCACATCCATTCTGACCTCACACCCGCCCTCGGGCACACGGTAGGCACCCAGAAGGACCTTCCATTCTCCAGCAGCTATCGGACCGGCCAGGTAGCCGGGGGTCGCTTTGCCGAGTCCGGTGAAGAAGGATTCTCTGGCTCCGCCGCTCCAGCCTACTATCCGTTCCGGTGAACGGAGTCCAATATCAATGACAGCCGCCCCATTCTGACGTTCGTACGTATAGTTCACTTCAATCTTTTCCACAGCCGCCCCGGCTGCAAAGGGGATTTCAATATACGTTTGCTCCTCTTCTTTTACAATCCTTCTGTTCAAGGAAAGCTCTGAGATGATCTGCAAGTGATTTCACCCTTTCTATTCTTTGTTCGCGCCTAACATGAGGCCTTTCATGAAATATCTTTGGATGAAGGGGTATACGGCCAACAGCGGCATAATCGAAATGAGGATTCCGGCCATCCGGACATTGGTGGTAATCAGCAGATTACCGGATGTGGCACTCGCATCTGTGATCATCGACTTGAGGGCGACCTGAAGGGTAATCTTGTGGCTGTCGTTAATAAACAGAACCGGAGCACTCAGCATGTTCCACCGGCTCACAAATTCAAACAAGGTGACCGTAGCGACCCCGGTGATTGCCAGTCGCATATAGATTGTTGTGAAAATACGCAGCATCCCTAAGCCGTCAATCTGCGCAGATTCACACATCTCATAGGGAACACTCAGGAAAAAATTGCGCATCAGCAAAATTGAAAAGCCGGAGATCATACCGGATAGGACCAGGGAGCTTAGCGTATTTATAAGATGCAGGTCCTGATTCACCAGATAGAGCGGAATCATAATTGCGTCCTGCGGAATCATCATCGTCAGCAGAATAAATGAAACCATGAATTTCTTGCCGGGCAATTGCGGCTGGATAAGTACAAACCCCGCCATGCTGGACAGCAGCACATGCAGAAGCGTACCGGTGACCGTGACAATTACGCTGTTCATGAACGGACGCCTTAGATCCAGACTGTTCCACACTGTACCGAAGCCTTCTATACTGAATTCTTTGGGAAACAGAATGATCTCAGGCTTCATGGAAGCCATCCCGGAAGAGAAGGCGAGTGCGACTACATTGGCAAAAGGGATAATCATCGTTAACATCAGCAGGATCAGGAAAATCGCGTTCAGAGCATCAAACGTCCTGTTCCCCCATCCCCTTCTCTCCATGCGTTCGATATTCATGATTACACCTCATCAAAACGTGTCATTTTTCTAACCACAGAAGCTAGCACCAGTGTAAATAAAACGACGAAGAAGCTGGCCGCCGCCGCCGGGCCTATACGGATCTCCATAATTCCTTTCTGGAACGTATACATCATGAGCACATCGACCTTGCTTGCAATTGCCGGATTCCGCATCACGAAGATCTGGTCAAATATCCGGAATATCCCCAGTGTATTCAGCAGCAGGATTACCTTCATCGTGTTCATTAACTGCGGCAGCGTCACATAGCGCACCTGCTGCCACCTTGTTGCCCCGTCCATCCGGGCGGCTTCGTATAGAGTAGGGCTAATCCCTGCAATGCCGGCCAGAAACAAAATGCAATTGTAGCCCATATCCTTCCACACGGCCGAACCAATCATTATAATTCTTGCCCAGGCTTCATCCGCCATAAAATTAATCGGCTGGATACCAAATATTTGGACCAGCAGCAAATTCACGAGTCCGCTGTCGGGGGACAGAAGGAAAATAAAAATCCCGCCGATGACCACCCAGGATAACAAATGCGGAACGTACAGCACCAGCTGCGCAGTTCTCTTGAACCAGCTCTTCATGACTTCGTTCAAAGAAAGGGCAATTAGCAGCGGAGCGATGAAACCGGTAATGAGAATCCCGCCGCCTATATATACCGTATTCCATAGTGCATCCCAAAAGGTCGGATCGTGAATCACCTGATTATAATTATCCAGTCCGATGTAAGGACGTTCGCCCATAAGCTTGTAGTCCTGTAAACTGGTCTGCAGGCCTTTCGCTAGCGGGTAATACGAGAATACTGCAAAGTAAACGATCACCGGAAGCATCATGACGTAGAATATCGAGTTTTTCTTGATCAATCTCATGGCTGTTCCGCCTCCTGCCTCATGAAGTCCTATGGCCCGCGGGGAGCGGCAGTAGCATCTTCGCCTGCCGCCCCGAAGCCTTCCTGATATGAATTAATCGATTAAATTTGCCGCCTTCAATTCTTTCTGCATCTGTTCTACCGCGTCTCCCGCCGGCATCTGGCCGGACATTGCTTTAAGCGCGTAATTCGTCACAATCTTCTCAGCATCCGGCCATGTTGGCAGTGAAAGCTCAAGTGTCGCGTACTGCCTGGAGAGCGCCATCGCCTCTTCAACACCAGGCAGAGCAGGGAATTGCGGCTTCACCGTGGAGTTATACCAATAGGGAACACCGTGGTCCATGTTTGCTTCCTTGCCGGTATCCGTCAGTGTGTATTGTCCGTTATCCACGGTATAGTCGTAATCCTCGACGCCCAGGCTTCCGAGTAGGATCCCGTCTTCTGTATTCCAGAATTCAAGGAACTTCTTAGCAGCCTCGGGATGAGGCGCATTGGCCGGAATAATCCAGAAATCCGGGTCTCCCCGGCGCATTAAGATCGTACCATCCGCTGCCTGGAGGCTTGCCATCCCTGCTGCCTGGAAGGTTGTAGCCGCATCTTCCTGCTGCTTCAGGTTATTGAACATTCCTACCCAGGCATCCCAGTACGTGACCATCCCGACACGGTCGGTCAGAAAGAGGTTGCGCATCTTGGCGGTGTCATTCGTAATGAAATTCGGGTCCATAATCCCTTCCTTCACAAGCTTGGCGAACCATTCATACATCGGAATTGCCGCATCGGTTGCATAAGGAATGGTACGTTTACCGTCCTCCATCACATATCTGTATTTCAGCCCGGCCGCGCTCATAATCCCCTGGATATCATAAAGTCCCGAAGTACTGAGTCCATAGGTATCTGCCTTCCCGTTCCCGTCCGGGTCCTCTTCCTTGAAAGCCTTCAGGACAGCATACAGCTCATCAAGTGTTTTAGGCTCCTTCAGGCCCAGCTTGTTCAGCCAGTCCTTACGCACGATAGGCATGGTTGCGCCTTGAAATTTGGAGAACACGCCGTATATTTTACCGTCCGGGCCTTTCAGCTGCTCCCATTCACCGGAGGGAATCACCGCAGGATCCGACAGGATCTTGGAGCCTTGCACGAAGCTTGTCAGATCGGTAACCACACCCTGGTCAATGAACGCATTCAGCTTGGCCAAGTCACTGACCTCGATTAAATCGTATTTCGCACCCGAGCTGAGCGCGGTCAGCACCTTCTGGTCATAGTCGCTGGCGGGCTTGTCCAGTGTCACATCAAGACCTGTCTTATCGCTGATGGCCTGCGCGAATTCCGTATTGCCCTCAGGCGTTTTCCCTCCAACGTTACCGGATAGAATTTCAAGCTTCATGCCCTCTGTTGCTGCCGCCGGAGACGTACTTTCCGAGGATGTCGGTGGTACTGTTGTTGTTGATGGTGAAGATGCGTTGCCGTTGTTGCTTCCGCATGCGGACAATAGAACAGTCCCGGCCAAAACTACTGAGAGTGCTGCATTCTTCTTCATACTCATGATTGATTTCCTCCATGGATTGTAATGGGTGCAGCACAGGAGCTGCGGATGACCATATCGGTTGGCACAATCGTTCTTTTGACGGTCTTCAGGTTCCCTGACATCTGTTCGATCAGCATAGTTGCTGCTTCCCGTCCCAGGCGTTCGGCGTGAAGGCGGACACCCGTGAGCGGCGGTGCGAACTCTGGTGAGAATATGGAATCGTCGCTAAAGGCGAATACAGATAATTGACCGGGGATGCTGATACTGAGCGCTTCCGCCGCTTTGTAAACACCGAGCGCCATGGTGTCTGTATCTGAGATAACTGCTGTAATTGCCTGATTGGCCTGAAGCTCCTCAAGCGTTGTCTTATACCCGAAATCGAGCGAAGAATTGTCCGGATCAGGCTTATATATGATTTTGTAGGATGACTCTGGAAGCCCTGCTTTCTGGATGGCAGCAAGAAAACCGCTGGCCCGGTCAACCGCAACAGTCCGGTCTGCCGGCGCGTTCAGAAATAAGAAATTCCTGTGTCCCAGATCAAGCAGGTAGCGGGTAGTCTGCTCAGTCATACTGACGTTGTCATTGTCCACATAAGAAACATGATTCTCGAACTCAGCGGACGGCCTGCCGATCAGCACGATGGGGATATCCCCGGATAGCCGTTCGATAATCCGCTCATCATCACTCTCCGGATTCAGCAGAATCTCCCCGTCGGCCGGGCCTGTGACCATATGCTCCAGCTGGTTCTGATACGTATGGGAGAGCGTATTGACGAGCAGCCGGTAACCCTGTTCATAACAGACACTTAACACTCCATTTAGAAGTGAGAGGTGAAACTGGCTAAACTTGAATTTCTCTCCTTGAATATCAAGGCCTACAATGCGGGTCGACTTGTTCGCCAGGCTTCTGGCCCAATAATTAGGCTTGTAATTAAGTTCTTTGGCTGCCGCCAGTACACGCTCTGTGACTTCCTTGCTGATCGGTCTTTTTTTGCTGAACACACTTGATACGGTTCCCTTAGAAACGCCTGATGCTTTTGCCACATCATCGATGGTAGCCATAGAAGAAAACCTCGCTTATCTCCTGCCCGTGCAGTCGGATTTTTGTAGTTTAATCCCGCATATTATTAAACCGGTTTAATGAATGGACATCCTTCGCCCCCTGTCTCTGGTCTTGCATGGAGCCGGAGTTCCCGGAGTGCTGCACTATGTCTTACAGGCTTTATATTAAAGCGGTTTTGTACGACTAATATTAACGAGAAGTCATTTTTCTGTAATGCAGGGCCTTAAAAAAAGAAGGTGCGAGAAGCCGGTTCATCACCGGATACTTCTCGCACCTTCTTTTTCTTGCCTAAATTAACGCGTCGAAATGGACCTCTGCGTTTAAAAATGAAATCGCCCAACGCTGCTACTTGGTAAATTTCAAGAAATTAGTAATTTCTCAATGTCCCGTCGTAACAATTCCTTCATTATTTCCGCTAATGTAATTTCCTTCCCGGCGTATGGATGGTTTTTGGGTACAAAAAACCAATCATAAGATGACCTGCCTTCTACATCAAAATTGATGAATAACGAAAATATATATTTTTTTCTGATGAAGCGTTATGCTGTGTTGTATGGGTTAGAGAAAGTTTTCACAAGAGTTCAATGTTAAATATAAGGAGAGAAAAGTCATGCGCAAAACTAAAATCGTCTGCACCATCGGTCCATCCAGCGAAAGCCCAGAAATGCTCCGGAAGCTGATCCAAGCTGGTATGAACGTTGCCCGCCTGAACTTCGCCCACGGAGAGCTATACGAGCACGCGGAGCGCATCCGGCGCATCCGGGAAGCAGCCAAAGAGCTGAACCAGTACGTTGCCGTCCTGCTCGACATCAAAGGTCCGGAAATCCGGATCGGTAAAATGGCCTCGGACTACGCGGAGCTGGTACCGGGTGAAACCGTGGTTCTGACCACCGAGGAAGTGCCCGGCACCAAGGACCGCATTCAAGTCACCTACAAGCAGCTGCCCCAAGATGTGAAGCCCGGCAGCATCATCCTGATCGATGACGGTCTGGTCCGTCTGGAGGTCGTACATGCCGAAGGCACCGAGATCACCTGCCTCATCAAAAACGGCGGCAAGCTGAAGCAGCGTAAGGGCGTAAACGTTCCCGGCGTCAAAACCAGCCTCCCCGGCGTAACCGAGAAGGACGTCCGGCACATCAAGTTCGGCATTGAGCACAACATCGACATCATCGCCCAATCCTTCGTCCGCAAAGCCGAAGACATTCTCGAAATCAAACGTATCCTCAGCGAGCACAAGGCCGGCCATATCCAAGTCATTGCCAAGATCGAAAATGACGAGGGCGTGGAGAACCTGGACGCCATCCTGAGCGTAGCTGACGGCCTGATGGTAGCCCGCGGCGACCTGGGCGTAGACCTGCCGGTGGAGGACGTGCCGCTGGTTCAGAAAGATATGATCAGGAAGTGCAACCTGGCAGGTAAACCAGTCATCACCGCCACCCACATGCTGGAGTCCATGCAGATGAACCCGCGTCCGACCCGTGCGGAAGCGGGCGATGTCGCCAACGCTATCTTCGACGGCACTGATTCCGTCATGCTGTCCGGCGAATCCGCCGCAGGCAAGTACCCGCTGGAGTCCGTCGAGACCATGGCCCGTATCGCTGCCCGCGCCGAGTCCGTCCTGGGACGCCACGGCCGCTGTAGCCGCAAGGATGACGAGGCTGCCACCAACGTAACCAGCGTCATCGGCGAAGCCGTTGCCCGTACCGCCCTTGTGCTCTCCGCCAAGGCCATTCTCGCCTTGACCGAAAGCGGCTTTACCGCCCGGATGATCGCCAAGCACAAGCCGGCTGCACCGGTCATCGCCGTATCCACCAAAGAGAGTGTATTGTACGCCCTGTCCTTGACCTGGGGTGTAACTCCGCTGCTCCGCAGCGTGTCCGCTTCCAGCACTGATGCAGCCATAGCAGCCGCCGTTGTACTGGCCAAGTCGGCTGGTTACGTGCAAGATGGCGACCTGGTAGTCATCACCGCCGGTGTCCCTGCAGGCTGCACCGGAACCACCAACCTGCTGCGGGTTCACCAAGTAGGCGAATCGCTCTAAAAACCAAAACATCCTTGGCAGGAGCCTATCTCACCTGCTACGGATGTTTTGGTTTTCCCTGCGTCCCTGTTCGAGCCGTTGATGATGAAGCTCGCGCTGCCGAATGCAGAGGAATTTCAGCTGCAGTTTATCCATCGGGATGATATCGTTGTTCCAGCACCCGGGGAATGTTCTCATTCAGCCTGACGGCGCAATCGATGCCCTTACCCGTTTGAGATTTAAGAAGGAGTGTAGATTTAGCAGGTATTCGCAAGGAACGTAGAAGATTGAAAAAGCCGAAGTCTATTGGTCGAAGCGTAACCCTAATGAATCAACATGACAAGAATGTCACTTTAGATTGTATTAACTCGATGGCTGGACAGCAAAATAGTCGATATAGCATGGAGGTGAAGGAGGCCGTAATCATGGCGAAAATGATTCAAACAAAGAACTTATCGAAAGTATGGAAAACACAGGTCGTGAACTACACACTACCTAAGAGGTGGGTGCTTCTTGGTCAATAGAGCTACTGCTCCAAGTTTACCCAAGCTTATAGGCTAGTTCCTAACCCGCTAAGGGCCATTTACATTAATGTTCACTACATATAGTTTAGCACGAGTACTTCTCATTTACGCCCGGAAATACTGCTTCACAGTCCCTTTACCAGCTCCAGCCAACACCTCCGCAAACGCCCCGTTCACCAGCGTAATCTGCGGCGGCAGATGGCCGCAATCGATATCATACACAACCGGCAGCCCCAGCTCGCTGGCAAGCTCCTGGTAGACATCTTCTACGGTGTAATTCTCCATAGGGCGACCCGCTGCACTACGGCCGAACATCAGACCCGAGCAATTCTCGAACCAGCCGGCCAGCTTCATCTGCAGCAGGGACCTGCGCAGATCCGTTACCGACAGCTCACAGTTCTCCAGATACCACAGGATAGGCTCATTCTGGATGTAATGCTGCTGGAAATGCCGCACCTCCCCATACGGCGTGCCGATGAGATGCCGGATTACATCAATGCAGCCGCCGAGCAGACGGCCCTGCATAGTTACGTTCTGATTACCTACAGTCTTCCAATTGGTGACTTCCGTAAGGTTGAACACATGGGGTGAAGGCTCCGCGCCTCCCCATTCCAGCTGGTACTGCTGCGAGGAATGCTGAAGTACCGATTGCCCGCTTGCTGTAGACAGCACTGATTCCCACATGGCCGTCACCGGGTCGGTCTCTTCGCCACGCAGGTCAACAAAATTTGTACCGTGGGCAGTGGCGATCCCCGTCTTAAGAGTAACTGCCAGCAGCAGCACACTAATATCAGAGTAGCCGAGAATCCATTTGACCTTCATGTGATCGAAATCTACCTGCTCCAGAATCTCGATCAGCAGCTCCCCGCCCCAAGGCGGGATCACGAGCCCGATGCTGTCATCGGCCATCATGGCATTGAATTCAGCCGCACGCACGCTTGCCGGTGCAGACTTGGCCTTATCCTGCGTCCACGCCGTTGCTCCGCATACCACGCCATAACCCTGCTCCTGCAACCGGCTGCAGGCTAGCTCGAGCAGTTCACGCAGTTCCTCCCCTACTCCTGATGAGGGTGCTGTTACACCTATAACTGCTCTTGGCTCTAATACCGGATATTTGATCATCTTGCGCCTCCTCCTTCTTCCTAATAAAAAAGGGATACCCAAACCATGAGCAGTTTGAATATCACCTATTTGGATTATTACCTATATGTTTGTGTATGTCATTTATCTATTGGATCGTTATAGATCGTGCATTTATCGTTGTTCCACCTTGTATCCTTGCCAATCAGGTACCCGGCTTATCACGGCTAATCTCCAGAATATCCAGGAAAAAGACGAAGATCGGAATACCGAGAATCAGTCCCCATACGCCAATATAATGCTCTGAGAATAACAGCACGATGAAGGTGTAGAACATCGGAAGGTTCATTTTGGAGGACATCAGCTTAGGGTTGAGGAAGTAGCCTTCCATGACATGCAGCACGGCAATCATCGCCAGTATGTAGATCGTCATCACCAGTCCACCGGTATTGTAGCCGATGATGCACAGCGGAATAAGCGAAATGACAAAGCCGACCACTGGAATCAGACTGAGCATGAAGATCATAATAGCGAGCGCAAAGAGATACGGGAAGGGTTCGAAAAAGAAGCCCAGGATCCATAATCCGACAACCGTGAACAAAGTATTGAACAGCGCAATCAGGATCTGTGCTTCAATGACTTTACCGAAGGAGGCTATGAATTTCTTGCCGAAATACTCCAGTTCCACATAGAACCAGGAAATCTTGCTCTCTCTCAGACGGGAGGTGAAGTTGACAATTCTGTTTTTCTCCAGGATGAAGACAAGGCTCAGAATCGTTGACAGGACGAACGTAGTTCCCCAGTCACTGATTTTGAACACGTATTCAATGCCTTGATTCAAATAGCTCTGGTAGTTCAATTCCTTAACCATGCTGAATAAATACTGCATAATCTCGTTCTGTGGGATGTCGTCAGAGGTTAGTGTTCCGAGAAACGCGGTTAATTGCTTAATCTGCGAGAAGACCTTGGGCAGATATTTGACAAGGGCCAATACGATCATAGTGATGAGCGCTAAGTACAAAATAATAATAATTACCTTGCTGTTCACCTTGACATATTTGCCGATTCTTTTGCTCAAAAGCACCTGAAAGCTGTTCATTACATAAGCAATCAGGAACGTCAGCAGCACCAGATTCAGCATGTCTCTAATACTGTACAGCAGCAGTCCAATCAGTGCCAGAATTAAAAAGCGGCGGACTGTTAAATTTGCAAAGTAACGCTTGAATACATCCATTGTTTCCTTGTTCCTCTCCATTCGCAGGCGATTAGGACCTTTAGTTATAGTGTACCGTAACGAAAACAATTATAGCAACTTCGGCAGAGTCAAAAATACGCGAAAAAACAAACTTTATGTCATCTTGTCAGAACATCGGCTGCTGTATGCTATAATGTGTGCGATCTCGTGAAGGTTAAAGCAATTTAATTCCAAATTAATGGAGGCTGTATCCCTTATGGGCAAAATCATCTGCATCACCGGAGCATCATCCGGCATCGGCCTGGCGTCCGCGCTGAAGTTTGCACAGGAAGGCTGGACGGTCTACGCCGGCACCCGCCATCTGGAGCGCGATCAGGAATTGTACCGCAATGTGGACAATCTGCAGTTCGTAGAACTGGAGGTTACACAGCCGGACAGTATTCAGCGGGTTATCGACCAGATTGACCAGGAGCGCGGTACGCTGGATGTACTGTTCTGCAATGCCGGGTTCGGCTATCTCCGGGCGCTTGGACAAGCTCCATTCACTGATATCGAGCGCATATTCGACACTAATGTGTACGGGGTTATGCATACGATCCGGGCTGCACTGCCCCTGCTGCGCAAGACCGGCTACGGCCATATTGTGGCTACGTCCAGTGTCGGCGGGCTCATTGGACAACCGATGAACGAAATCTACTGCGCCAGCAAATTCGCGGTGGAGGGACTGCTGGAGAGTCTGGCTACCTATTACAAGCCGCAATTCAATATCGACATTACCCTGCTTGAGCCGGGTGCCATCGCTACAGAATTCAATAAGACTGTCCTTGGGCATGTAGCGGACACCGGCGGCATCCTCGAAGATGAGTACAAGCCGATTCTCGATGCCTACACAGGGACGTTCCTGAAACGGAATGTAGAACCGCAGACTTCAGAGTCCGTAGCAGACGTCATGTGGGATCTGGTTCAGCTGGAGACCAAGCCGCTGCGCCTGCGCACCTCCGAACGGGCCGAAGAATTCGTCTCCCGTAAGGTCAGTACAGACCCTACAGGACTTGATGGTGTTCTTCATATTCGCAAAATCCAGCTGGATATGTAACTGCAGCGTCAGTCTTCCGCTTTCCCGGCCAGCTCCTTCGCGATCAGCGCCTGATTGCTGCGGTGGAAGTTGGACATATTGCGCGGGAACGCACAGCCTTCGATCAGAGCATCAACCGTTTCCTGGATGCCTGAAGCTACAGCCGTACGCATGTTGTGGATATACTTCAGGCTCTCTTCCCTGCGCCGCTCCAGTTCTACGCTGCTGTCCGTTGCCTCCCCATGTCCGGGGACCAGCAGCGTGAACGGGTGCCGCGCCAATATCTGCTCCAGCTTGCCGAGCGTTGCTTCGTAAGCCAGACTGCTGTCGTAGATATAGGGAAACTCCACGTCAGACAAGTAGTCTCCGGCAATGAACAGCCCGGCAGACTCCACTATAGTAAATAGCCCATCATCCGTATGGCCCGGCGCAGCATATCCCGTCAGCTTCAAATCCCCGAATACCAGCGTCTGACCTTCCTCTTCCATCACATGATCCACCTGCGGATACGTGATTTCATAGTCTCTCCTGAGATAATAACTATCGTCAAATGCCCGGATCTGTTCAAGAATATCTTCGCGTTCCCCGGCGCTTTTGTCCGCGAATGCCCTGCTTGCAATGACTTCAGCCCCTCTGAAGGCCCCATATCCGATAATATGATCGAAATCAGAATGGGTGAATAACAGGAGCAGCCTTCTCGCGCCAAGAATGTTGTCTACATACCGCCGGATTTCCTCCACCTCACGGGGCAGCCAGCAGGGATCGGTTACCAGCACACAATTCTCCGTCTCCATAACAAGTGAATTCGTCATGTACAGATCACTTTGGAACAGAGTGACAGGGCCACGCTTCCATCTAAACATCCAATACCTCCCAAGAGTCGATACACCCGCTTTATAGTTTACGATTCTTATCCTACGACTATTCTACATCTAGTGTTTCGGTTGAAAAAGGTCGTTGTTACTCAACAAACGAAATCGGGAGTACACGGTTTTCCAAGGACCAAACCGTTCAGGCAAATCACGCCAAGGCGCACCTGTTTTGACTTTCCAAAGCATTCCATTAAGCATCATCCGGTTGGGTTTCGACGGTCTGCCTTCGCCTCTATTTTCGGGTGGCAATAGTTCTTTAACCCGTTCCCAGTCCTGGTCGTTAATTTCGTAGCGTCTTAGCATCTGTATAATGCTTTTATATTAAATAAAATCTTTTCAGATCTTCATCTTTTCTCTTTCTGGTAGAATATCAGCCATATGCAACTCTCGTCCTACTTGGTGTCTAGAAAAGTAGATGTATCCACCTTCTTTAGTACGCTTCGCATATCAATATTATGAAAGCCTTGTATTTCTTCACAATATATTTATTTACATTTTCCAGAAACTGGAGTAGTGTACATCTGTACTTAAAATTCCATTTTCTAGGAGTCAATTAATTTGAAAGTGAAATCGATTTTTTTACCATTACTGTGTGGAGTGTTTTTTCTAACTAGTGCTACGGCTTCAATGGCCGCACCTGGTAACAATTCAGAAGGAGGTGTAGCGGCGAATAATGCTCCCTATGTAACTACAAGCACCACTGAGCTAAGGACTATTGAAGGTGAACTAATTGGCACTCAAACTGAAACAATTCAGGTTAAATCAATTCCTACATCTGACGGTGTTTCTGGTGAGGTTACGGATATCAAAACATATGTATTACAGCCAGGAATGGAATCGTATAGTAAAATTTATACATATAATACAAATGTAGATGTGATCACAACGAAAAATGATGGTTCCGTATATCTAAATAATGTTAAAGTTGAAGATACGCAAATCCAAACAAGACCTGGAATTCAAACACGTGAAGCGGGTGGTGATAAGGGGTCCTGTTATTATGATAACTATTCTTCTACTGCTGGCGGTACGTTTTATGCAGCATCTTACCAACATTATGACTACGGTCCAACTGGGAACAACGTAAGTAAATACTTTTCACAGTCTAATTCACATGCTTCAGATTACAAAATGTATGTTAATTCTTTTTCTGGATCTCTAAGTTCGTTGAAGGCTTTTCAATTTGCAGCTCAAGCGGCTGGAATTTCTGTTGTTATTTCTTTAGCTGCGATTCCAGCACTTATTGTATCTGCTCCAGCTTTTGCTGCCACAATATGGGGGGTTTATAATTCAAATAGGGATTGTGACTCTGCCATAAATAATGCTTATCAAACATTATCAGCTATGTGATTTAGAACCAGCGAAGTGACAATGAGGGCTGTTCGTCAATTAGGTTCCTCCCTCATTGCATTCTCCAATTGCTCTGACGGTTCCTGAATGATAGTACCGGAACCATACAAGCTTGGTGATAAACTAACCTAGTTTAATTACAAAGCAGAAGGGAATTCTCGGTGGAACAAACGGTTTTCTATGTTACTATTTTATGTTTAAATTCTGTTGGTTTGATCTATGTTATTTATAATTGGATTAAATATAGATTTACCAAAAAGAAAGATATAAACTCTTTCATGCTTTTTTTAATGAATTTTTTCACTCCTATGATTCCATGGGTTGTAAAATTTGAAGATCTAAATATGAATCTTTTGCTCCTATTTATATTTTTAAATTTTTCTTTTTTCTTAATAAACTTCAAGATAACCAAAAATTAGAACAAACATAATCGATATTTCGATTCAGTTTTATACGAAGAAATGAAACTTAACTAGTGCCCCTTCCGAGAACATAGTTGGAAAAACGGGTAATTATACGTAAATCCAACTCTCTCGAGGTGAGCGGCATGACTATTTTTGTTCGTGACTTAACTCAGGAAGAAGGCAACCGCCTTCTGCGGAGTTTTCCAAGGACCAAACGTTCAGGCAAATCACGCCAAGGCGCACCTGTTTTGACTTTCCAAAGCATTCCATTAAGCATCATCCGGTTGGATTTTGACGGTCTGCCTTCGCCTCTATTTTCAGGTGGCAATAGTTCTTTAACCCGTTCCCAGTCCTGGTCTTTGATTTCGTGGCGTCTTAGCATCTTTTACAAGCTCCTCGTGATTTCGTCCTTGTAAAATTATGCTATGTTACGCTTTTAAGGCAATAGCTAGTTTTAAGACACGCCCAAGAGAACTTATTGCAATACATTGCCCAATATAATAATTCAGAAGCGAACAAAGGACAGTGTTTACATGGAAGATGTATCTAATGTAGAAAAATTGGAATCAATAAGATCTTTGCAATCTACAATCAAAAAACTCGAGAACGCCTTGTCCCAGATGACTCAAAATGCCGTAAATACTACCCTAGTAAAGAAACGACTCAATGCTGTTTACATCGGCTTAGCTATCCTAGAAAACGTCTGGAATCAAAAACCTCATCAATACACACATGAAGATTTAGCAGAAGCCCGCAAAGTTATTATTGGTTTAACCCCATCAGTTGAGAACAGTTATGCTAAGTCAAAGACTGGTAGTCCACAAAGAACGCTTTTAGAAAGAAGACTTAAAGCTTTGAAACTAGTTGTTCAAGCGATTGGCGAACTATAGTCTAAATAACTTAAATCGAAGCGATAGGAGAAACGCAAACTGCTTTCCTCTTCCTTCACAGTTTGCGTCAACCATCCATCACAAACGGTTTGATCAAAACTTCTGTTTATATTCTTTGAAATCAATATTCCCCGTTTCCCGATCAACAGCGACAGACCAGTATCTTTTATGAAATGCCCCAGAGTTTCTGTATTCATCATGCAAAAAGCCCTCCGGCAAAGCCGAAGGGCTAATTCTTAACATACACCTAATTATGCAGCTTGTTTCTGCTGCTCAGCTCTGCTGTTACCGCTGGATCGGCTCGATCCGGTAAGTGGCGTTGCCGCCATCTGCTGCTGTTCCGCCGCCGGTAATCTGCCAGCCGAAGGATAATACTTCCTCCAGCCGTTGCTTCTGTGATTCCGACAACACCGCTTCGACTGCTTCGCGGCCTTCCTCCAGCTCCAGCTTCGGCTCGGTGCGAAGCGCAACGGCAATCCAGCTGCGGATGCCGCGGATCGTGTTGTATTTGATCTGGTAGCCTTCGGTCACGGCCTGGCGGAACAGCTCCGGCTGTTCACCAGCGAGCGTGGACAGCTGCCCGTAATCGAACTCGTATTCACTCTCGTCGGCAGGCAGATCGCCTTCGGCAACCCGCCGCAGCAGTTCTTCATCGGACCAGCCCAGAGAGCGCAGCGATTCCACCAGCAGGGCATCCCATTGCGATAACTTTACCTTGTTCTTCGTTTCTGTCATTCTAGATCCTCCTTATCCATATGAGTGCTCATATCCTGATCAATTGATCATTGCTCAGGCATTCCCTGAACTCAGTCCGTAAAATCACCAGCCACGTAATGCCCCGGGCTCACTTCCCGCAGCACAGCGCCTTCATCATCCCCGCGCGTTACCGAGTAGGCATCCAGCCGGATTCGCTGGCTGGCCTTCAGCGGGTCTGTCTCCAGAATGGAAGACAGCAGCGCTTTGGTATACGGATGCTGCGGATTGTCATACAGCTCATCGCTCTCCGCAACCTCAACGAGGCGGCCGCCGTACATGACACCGATCCGGTCAGAGATATGCCGGACCATCGACAGGTCATGGGCAATGAACAGATAGGTCAGCCCGAATTCGGACTGCAGATCCTCCAGCATATTGACGACCTGGGCCTGCACAGAGACATCCAGCGCCGAGATCGGCTCGTCGCAGACGACGAACTCGGGCCGGACCGACAGCGCCCGGGCGATGGAAATCCGCTGGCGTTGCCCCCCGCTGAACTCATGCGGGAAGCGGTAGAGATGCTCTCTTTTGAGACCAACCTTCTCCAGCAGCTCCGCCACGGCTTCCTTGCGCTCTTCACCTGGGTAGAGTCCATGGATACGCATCGGCTCACTGATCAATTCCAGCACATTCAGGCTGGGGTTCAGTGAAGAGTACGGGTCCTGAAAAATCGACTGAATCCGTCTGCGGAACGGCTTCAGCCCTTTCTCGCCCAGCTTGCCCAGCGGCTGCCCGTCATAGAATACCTCGCCGTCCGTATAATCGTACAGGCGGAGCAGACAGCGGCCAACCGTTGACTTGCCGCTCCCGGATTCACCCACCAGTCCGAAGGTCTCGCCCTGGCGGATCTGGAAGCTGACGCCGTCCACGGCCTTAAGCACAGCCGTATCGCGCCCGCGTATATCCTTGCCCTTGGAGAAATGCTTCCTCAGATTGTTCACATCTACGAGCACCTTGCTCTCACTCACCGGAATCCCTCCCCACTGTAACTGCCGCCTGCTGCTCTGCGCCTTCGGCCAGCCAGCACATTGAGCGGTGGCCAGGTGCAAGCTCTATTACCGGCGGACGTTCACAGCAGCGGGCAAAAGCATGCGGGCAGCGGTCCATAAACGGACAGCCGGGCGGCGGATTCAGCAGATCCGGCGGTGTGCCTTCAATTGGAATCAGCCGCTCCCGTGATCCTCCGCCGCGCTTCGGAATGGAACGCAGCAGACCCTGGGTATACGGATGCTGGGGACGATAGAAGATATCCTCCACTGCGCCCTCCTCCATAACAAGCCCGCCGTACATCACAATGACCCGCGTGCAGACCTGGGCCACGACACCGAGGTCATGGGTGATCAGCGCCACCGCGGTGTCCGACCGTTCTTTCAGTTCCTTGAACAGATCCAGAATCTGCGCTTGAATCGTCGCATCCAGCGCCGTGGTCGGCTCATCGGCAATCAGCAGCTCCGGCTGGCAGGAGAGCGCCATCGCGATCATAACCCGCTGGCGCATACCTCCGCTGAATTCATGCGGATACTGCTTCAGGCGCTGTTCCGGATCACGTATGCCGACCTGGCGGAGGATTTCCGCCGCCTCGGCATACGCCTCTGCTTTATTGAGTCCCCGGTGTCTGCGGATGACTTCGGTTAATTGCTGGCCTATTCTTTTGACCGGATTCAGCGAGGTCATCGGGTCCTGAAAGACCATCGCGATCCGGTTGCCGCGCAGGGTCCGCCACTGCTTCTCCGTGAGCCCCTTCAGACTCTCGCCGCGAAACTCCAGCTTACCGGCAGTCATGCGGCCCGGCGGCGTGATCAGGGACATGACCGCCTTGGCGGTAACGCTTTTGCCGCTGCCCGATTCTCCGACAATCCCCACCGTTTCACCGGCATCTATATGGAAGCTAACGCCGCGGACGGCCTGATTCTCGCCGCCCCGGGTAGCAAATGAAACCTGCAAATTCTCAACAGTCAACAGCCGTTCAGTCATGATGTTCCACTCTCCTATCTCCGGATCAGCTTTGGTTCAAAGCCGACCCGCAAAATATCACCCAGCACATTGAAGCTCAGAACGGTCAGCAGGATCATCAGCCCAGGGAACAGTGCCAGATAAGGCGCCTCTGCAATATACCCTTGAGCGCTGTTCAGCATGCTGCCCCAGGTGGCGTTCGGCGGCTGTACCCCGAAGCCGAGGAAGCTCAGCGACGATTCCATCATAATGGCCGATGCAATATTATTCGTTGCGCCGACGATAATCACCGGTACCAGGCCCGGAAGGATATGCCGCCAGATCATGCCGAAGGAGCTTTGGCCGGAAGCCTTGGCGTACAGCACATATTCGCGTTCCTTGATCGTAAGGGTCTCCGCTCGCACAACGCGGGCCACGTTCATCCACATTAACAAGGCAATAATAATAATCAGATTGCCGATGCTCGGCTTCAAATAGACACTGAGCAGCAGGAGGATCAGAAAGGACGGAATCGACATGATGATATCCAGCATCCGCATCAGCAGATTATCCAGCCAGCCGCCGAAGTATCCGCTGATCACACCAACCATCACACCCACGAAGGTAGCCACGATCATGGAAGCAAACCCGACCAGCAGCGAGACACGGCCGCCATATAGCGCTCTGGACAGATAATCGCGTCCATAGTCATCCGTTCCGAACAGATGTCCGGCGCCCGGCTTGGTGAGGCGGGCCATGGCATCCATAGCATTCGGGTCATATCCGGACAGGAAGGCAAAGATAGCCCCCAGCGTAAAGATAGCCAATACAGCAAGAGCAGCGACACCCAGACCGTTCGTAAACAGCTCTGACTGTAGATTTTTCCATTTACTGCGATTCATGAGGTCACCCCTTTAATTTAATTCGCGGATCGACGAAGCTGTAGAGAATATCTGCCACCATATTACCGAGGATCAGCATTAAGGAAGAAAATAAGGTGATTCCCATAATGACGGGATAATCCATCCCCTTAACCGCCGTCATCCCCAGCGACCCGATGCCCGGCCACGAGAATACCGTCTCGGTGACGATGGCCCCGGCCACCAGATCTCCCATAGACATGCCCAGCAGGGTAATGACCGGCAGCAGCACATGCTTCAGGACATGACGGAACAGGATTGTCGATTTCTTCGAGCCAAAAGCATACTGGATCTGCACATATTCCTCTTTCAATTGTCCAATCGTGCTGGAGCGGATATAACGCACATATCCGGCCAGGAAGCCGAAGGCCAGCACCGAGCAGGGCAAGATCCCGTGCTTCAGCACATCCAGCGGCGATTCCACACCGATCGTGCGCATCCCCATACTCGGCAGCAGATGTAGCTTAATGGCGAACAGATACATCAGTAGGATCGCCAGCCAGAATAACGGAATGGAGATCCCTACATAGGAAATAAAGTTAATCAGCTTGTCTACCCAGCGGTTGCGGTTCGCACCGGCCACGAGGCCTAGCGGAATCGCCAGAATAACCGCCAGCGCAATGGCGCTGCCCATCAGCCCGGCTGTAGCCGGCAAACGTTCCAGAATCTGTCCCAGCACCGGCTGGTGATTGATCAGGGAATATCCGAAGTTGCCCTGCACCATTTCCTTGATCCAGATGAAATATTGAATATAGGCGGGCTTATCAAGCCCCAGATTATGGCGGATACGCTCAATATCATCGGCATGCATATTGGGCGTAACGAAAGACAGCACCGGATCTCCCGGAGCCAGCTTAATCATTGTAAAACACACTACGGATACAAAAAACAGCATCGGCAGTGTTTGCAGCAACCTTCGGACGATGAGTTGTCTCATACGCAGCTTCTCCCAGCTCTTGACAGGCAAAAAATAAGCTGGAAGAACCCAGCTTATTTTTTTGCCGTGCTTATTTTTTGGGGCGGATTATTTCTGGTAGATCTTGGACAGGTCTTCAAAGATAACGACCGGCTTCAATACAGCTTCATCTATGCCGCCGTAGTTCTTCGATACAGCTACAACTGTTTTAGTATACGCGATCGGGTAGATCGGTGCATCTTCAGCGACAAGCTCCTGCGCTTTCTTGTAGATCTCTGCGCGTTGTGCCGGATCAGCTTCGCCTGCACCGTCATTCATTAGCTTATCAACCTCGCTGTTCGAATAATGCGAGTAGTTGGAAGAGCTGTCCGTAGTGAACAGGATACGGTAAGCATCGGGATCATATCCCATGATATAACCGGTCAATGCCAGTTCGTAGTCGGTAGATTTCAGATCGATGAACTTCTGCACCCAGGCCGAGGAATCCATGTTCTGCAGTTCCACTTCCACGCCGACAGCCTTCAGCTTCTGCTGCACATACAGCGAGATCGCTTCCTGTGCCTTGTTACCGCTCTGTACAATGTAACGAAGCTTCAGGTTGCTCTCTCCGGCAGACGCCAGCAGTTCCTTAGCCTTAGCGGCATCATTGTCAAAGGTAGTTACTTCATTCGTGAAATACAGCGCGTCCGGAGTCAGGAATGACTTCGCCGGGTCAGCATATTCACTGGAAGTGTACGCTGTCTGGATCAGCTCATCACGGCTGAGGGCCAGGGACAGGGCTTGACGGACTTCTTTTTTGGCGAGTGCACCGGTATCACTGTTCGCATTGAACATCAGATAAGCCAGACGGCCTTCACTGTAAGGCAGAATTTCGAAATTGTTCGTTGCCTGAATGGTGGCTACATCCTTAGGATCAAGATACTGCACGTTGATCTCGCCGTTCTGCAGGGCAAGGTTCGCAGCATTGGTATCCTTGGCAATCCGGTAAGTTACCGAATCCAGATGCGGCTTGCCGCCGAAGTAGTTATCGAATCGTTCCAGTGTCAGATACTCACCGGCTTTGTATTCTTTGAATTTGAAGGGACCGGAACCTACCGGAGCAGCGTTCTTGGTGCTCTTCTCAATGTCGGTTTCATTCTCAAAAATATGCTTTGGAATCGGGAACACCTGTACCAGTGTCGCTTCAAAAGCCGGGCTGACCTGCGGAAGCTGGAAGTCAACAGTCAGATCATCCACTTTAACCGCCTTGATGGCTTGGTCGCCGATCAGGAAGTTGGCTCTCAGGAAGCTGTTCTGCTTCTCGTCGAGAATGCTGTCAATGGTGAACACGATATCATCCGCCGTAAGCTTCTCTCCGTCATGCCAGGTAAGTCCATCCTTAAGCTTCAGTGTGTACGTAAGATTATCCTCTGAAGGTGTCAGGCTCTCTGCCAGGTAAAAGGTCTTCTCCCCCTTATTCACCTGGAACAGCGGAGCATACAGTGCCTGGTCAATCGTCAGACTGACACGGTCACCCGCATAGTTCGGATTCAGTACAACCGGATCAGAAGCGACCCCTATAATCAAGCTTCCGCCATCCTTCGGTTCGCTGGCAGCAGGCTGCTGCGTTTCCGCCGGTGTCTGGCTTGCACCCGCATTTGTCGATGCCGCGTTATTTCCATTAGAGCATGCACTAATCATTAGTGTTAGTAGAACTAGAATGACAACCCCTGATATCCCTTTGCGCATTATCTCTCTCCTCCATGTCTATGAGCTATCTCACTCGTTGTGAAAGTTATTATATATCGGAATAGTCGGGATTACAATGTATTAATTTTCCACCTGTGAAAATTTGAACAACCGCCTGCTGTTACAGCTGAGGAATGCCGGCATCCCATACGCTGATCTCCTGTATGAGATCCCCGCGCCGTAGGGCATCCGCATGCTCCATTCCCTCTATTACTCTGCCGAACACCGTATGCCAGCCGTCAAGATAATCGAACGCATCGTAGCAGATAAAAAACTGGCAGGAGCCCGTGCCCGGCCCGAAATGGGCCATGGATAACGCCCCGCGCACATGTTTATGCGGATTGCCTTGCGTTTCACAGGCGATTTTGTCCGTGCCGCCCCGGCCGGTACCCTCCGGACAGCCGCCCTGGGCGACAAAGCCGCGGACAACGCGCTGAAAAGTCAGACCGTTGTAGAAGCCGCTGTTCGCGAGCTTTTCAAAATTGGCTACGGTTCCGGGGGTCTCCTGGTCAAATAATTCGAGCCGGATCTCTTGTCCTTGTTCCAGTCTTATTCGAGCCAGCTTCATAAGGTCTCCTCCGCCTCTCCGGCTGAAGTGCCTGCGGGAACGCCGATATGAGCCACGGTCTTGGCCGCTTGCTCAGGCGCATAGATCTCCTGTACATCCTCGTCCAGCAGCGGCCGGAGTTCTCCATCCGCAGTATGCAGAAAAACCCCGGCGCGCGGATTCATCGCCAGGAGCAGGTTGATTAATTGCTGTACTTTTAACGGTGACTTGTCCATTCTCTCACTCCTGTCCTTCAGTCTGCAGAATGTCTATTCCTGTCTATGCGGTATTGTACAACAGCTCTCAGGCAGACACCAATCCATATATTTCCTCTCGGGTCTCTATTTTTTGAAAAACCGGGATTAGTCCCGTACTTCTCTTAATATATTGAATACATATACTTCATATCATCTATTTGCGAATCCAAGGGGATGTTCTATTAATGTTGACCTTATCCTGGGGTGGCTGGCTATGAACGGGAACCGGACCCTAGTTCTGCTTGGCAGCCCGATCCATCAAAAACCGGCAATTCTTGAGCAATTCCTGAATTCTCTGCTGCGCCTGAACCTGACCAATATTGAGCTGCATTTCTATCTGATTGATGACAACCCGGACGAAGCTTCGAGTCAACTGCTCCAGCAGTTCGCCCAGAGCGGCAGAACGGTCTTCCTGCAATCTTCAGGATTTCATGATGCTTATATCCGCGATGATACGACCCATTTCTGGAATTCCAATCTGGTCTGGAAGGTGGCCGGGTTCAAGAACCTGATGATCCGGCGGGCCGAAGCCTTCGGCTATGATTATCTGTTCCTGATCGACTCCGATCTGATTCTTCATCCGGATACACTGCTGCATCTGATCCGTACGGACAAGGACATAATCTCTGAGGTATTCTGGACCCAGTGGCAGCCGGGTACTCTGCTGCAGCCGCAGGTCTGGATGCATGACGAATACAACCAGTGGGAGGTGCTCCCGGGAGAGCAGCTCTCACATGATGAGATCAACCGGCGCTTCCACGCCTTCCTGATGAAGATGCAGCAGCCGGGAATCTATGAAGTCGGCGGGCTCGGCGCCTGCACCCTGATCAGCAGCCGTGCTATCGCTTCCGGTGCCAGCTACGACCGGATTCACAACATCTCCTACTGGGGAGAAGACCGCCATTTCTGCATCCGTGCAGCGGCGCTTGGCATTCCGCTGTATGTCGATACCCACTACCCGGCGCTGCATCTCTACAGGGACAGCGACCTGCTCAAGGTGCCGGAGTTCATCCGGCAGACTTCAGGCGCGGAGGCTGGAGCGGGACCGGAGTCGCCGGATGCGCCGGAGACGGTGGGGGGTGACGGGAAAGCGGAGCGGGATGCGCGGTATAGGGCGGAGCTTGAGCGGGAAGGGAAGGGCGAAGCGATCACAAGGCCGAATGGGCAACACGAGGCGGAGCGGAGCGATGCCGAGTTAAATGAGGCAGAGCTAGGGCACGAGGCGCGGAATGCGCCGGGGGCGGGACGGGGTGACGCGGACGAAGCTGGCGCTCAGGCCGGCGGCGCGGAAGCTGAAGCCGCGGCGCGCGAGGTTGCGCCTTCGGACAGCAGCGGCGCGGCAGACGGTTCAGACATGCATGGCGCTGCCGATGCAGCGCCCGCGGACAAAAGAGCGCTGGATGCGAGCGCGGAGTGGGATGCGCTGTGGACCGAGGCGGAGGCCCGGCGGCGCTTGTCCAAGGAGCCGCTGCCAGAGGGCGGCGGCGAGATCGAGCTGCCGGGCAGCGGTCCGGCAGCGGACGCTGATGCGGCTGCGGCCGGAGGCGCGGACGCGGCAGACGGTGCAGATGCAGCAAGGCGGGGCGCTGAGCATGGAGCGGCGACCGGCTTCTCCGGAGCGGCTGCTAATTCAGCAGCTGTCCGGCGGCCCAAGCTGACGCTTACGATGATCGTCAAGAATGAGGGCTCGCGGTTTCTGCGGCAGGTTCTGCAGGAGCACCGCAAATATATCGATGAAGCCGTCATTATCGATGATGGCAGCACGGATGACACGGCGGATATCTGCCGGGAGGTACTTCAGGGCATTCCGCTGCATCTGATACGCAACAACGTCTCCAGATTCAGCAATGAATCCGAGCTGCGCAAGCAGCAGTGGGAGGCGGTCCTTCAGACGAATCCGGAGTGGATTCTGAGTCTGGATGCTGATGAAATTTTCGAGGCCGGATTCCCGGAAGAAGTGGATGGCTTGCTGCGTACGGACAATTGTGACTTGTTCTGCTTCCGGCTCTACGATTTCTGGGATGACACTCATTACCGCGAAGATATGTACTGGCGGTCCCATCAGAGCTACCGGCCGTTCCTGCTCCGCTACCGGGAAGACTTCACTTATCTCTGGAACGATCTGCCGCAGCATTGCGGGCGGCTGCCGGAGAATATTTTTGAGCTGTCCCATCAGTTAAGCAATCTGCGGCTGAAGCATCTCGGCTGGTCGAAGCCGGAATATCGGCTGGAGAAATATCTGCGCTATATGCTGCTGGACCCGGACGGCCAATATGGCTGGAAGGAACAATACCTGTCTATCCTCGACCAGCATCCCCATCTGATGCCCTGGAGCGAATAGGCGGCGGGGATAGTAGAGTTTCTATATAAACCACACTTTAGGATAAACCACACTTAGGAGTTCAGCCAAACAAGTAACCATTGACCGCTAATCGCTGCTGAGGCAGTGCTCCCGCCAAACGGCGAATGGACTTTGAAGTTCATTCTGTATGGGGCAGTATACAGGTAATAGGTATAAATGTTGTAAATATTACAACCCGGATTCATAAATAACCGGGGGTACGGGAGGATTGTTGTAGGTACTACAATAATCCTTTCAGTTAGCCGCTTGCAGTAGATGGAATGCTGCATTTCCGAGTCAATTTCATAATTCCAAACCCTTGCTGGGACTGTTTTTTTTAGGCATAAAAAAAGGAGTACCTCCCCAAGTTCTCGAAGATATAGGCGACCAAACCAACACCCGAGAACGAAAAGAGGTAATCCCTATCTATTCCATTCGACAAGAAGAACTGTTTTCCTTCAAGGAATTGTTCCTGATGCGCCCGGAAGATAAATACAGCCAAATCTTTGAACACTTAGATCTCGCCAAGGTTCTGCACGTTCTTCGGAAAAAGAACAACCGGGGCCGGCCCGAACAACTGAATGTACCTGCCATGATCTATTCCTTGCTCATCGCTAAAATGGAGAACATCGAGTTTGTTTCTTCCCTGGTCTGGCGTCTTACCCATAGCGAAGAGTTTCGGGCGCAGTGCCGATTTACCGGCTCCGATAATATCCCGAGCGAATCTTCGTATTCCCGTTTGATTCATGCGCTGGAGCAAACGGGGATGCTTGAAAAACTGCAGGATACCTTGGTGACCTCTGCCCTAGAAGAAGGCTTTGTAACCGGCACACATCTTGCCGTGGATTCCTCCATGGTCGAGGCTTGGGATTGCCAATTTAGCGAATCGGCCGCCAAGCGCCGTGCGGCTCGCCGAGGGCAAAAGCCAAACGAGGCTCCAGGAGTCCAGCAACTTCAGTTCAAACTTCCCGAGCCTGAGCCTGAGGCGGCTGTGAACGAACCACCGAAGAAACCCGTCTACGACAAGCGTGGACGTCCAACGAATGCGGAAAGGGAACGCCGGCGTCAGGAACAGGAAGCGTATGACCAAAGTCTCGGACCGTTTCAGAAAACCATTGAAGCGATGTTACCTTACACGTATGACGAACTGCTGGCCGCGCTGCCCCGGCATGCCGCGCGTTGTGACAAGAAAAATACGAAGGGTCGAATGACGAGCTACTACGGGTTCAAGGCGAATCTGCTCGTCGATACGGACTGCCAGTATATCTTGAGCGGCCTCTTTAGTTCGGCGAATCCGAATGACCAGCGCATGGCCGTTATTCTTCTCAAAGGCCTGCCCCTGAAGTTTCCCACACTGAAGGTAAAGCATATCTTGGGCGACAAAGGGTACGACTGCGCGTCTATCTACCAGTTGATTCATTCGTTAGGTGCCTATCCGGCGATTCCCATGATTCACCGCAAAGATCCGCCCGAGGGAATGAACGTGGACTACACGCCGGTATGCTCCCAAGGACATGCCTACCGCTACGACAGTTTTGATGCCAAGTACGAAACGCTGAAGTATACCCAGCCGAGCGAGTGCAAAGGCTGCCCACTACTGGGTTCCGGATGCCAAAAGGTGTTTAAAATCCGCATCCAAACGGATTTGCGTAAGCATACCTATCCCGCAAGAGGGAGCGAAAGCTTTACAGAGCTGTACAAAAAGCGTACGGCAGTGGAGCGTGTTTTTGCCTATCTCAAAGAGTATTTCGGCATGAAACGCACACGTCACCGCGGCGTACGGGCAAGTGTCGATTTCCAGCTCAGTACACTAGCTTACAATCTTAGTAAGTTTGCATTGGACAAGTTGAACAAACAGTTGAGCAAATCCCAGCAAGTAGCCTAATTTTCTAAAAAATGACCTCAGATTTGGGGCCGAGTCTAACTATTCAGCAAACTGAATTATGAAATTGACTCTTTCCTACAACAATTCTCGATTCGGGCCGATTTATTGAAGAAAATGTTGTATTTTCTGCAGGATTTAAGTCGAAAATAAAAAGAAAAGCGCTCCAGCCTTAAGGCGGAACGCTTTTTCTTTGCGGATTGCAGCTGCAGCCTTACGGAGGCATCGGCCGGGTCAGTTCACATTTTAGAGTCAGCCAACCGTCTTCGCAGTTTCCGGTTTCACTATAGTGACAGTCAATTCACCGTCAGCTTCGTCCACCGTCAGCACTGAGCCTTCCTCTGCTTCTCCGGCGATCAGCGCACGCGCCACCCGGGTCTCCAGACTGCGCTGGATGAACCGCTTCAGCGGTCTTGCGCCGTACACGGAATCAAAGCCTTCCTCGGCAATGAAGCGGACGGCCTTGTCACTCAGCGTAAGGCCAATGCCCCGTTCTGCCAGGCGGAGGCGCAGACCGTTCACCAGCTTAACCACGATCTGCTGGGTTTCGCCCAGCGTCAGCGGTTTGAACATCACGATATCGTCCACCCGGTTGAGGAACTCCGGACGGAAGTGGCCGCTCAGCTCCTTCATCACCCGGTCTTTAACAGCTTCGGTCAGCTCACCGTTGTCATCGGTACCCTGAATCAGATGCGGCGAGCCGATATTAGAGGTCATAATGATGATCGTGTTCTTGAAGTCGACCACCCGGCCTTGCGAGTCGGTCAGCCGACCGTCATCCAGCAGCTGCAGGAGAATGTTGAAGACATCGGGGTGGGCTTTCTCCACCTCATCCAGCAGCACAACAGTATACGGCTGGCGCCGTACCGCTTCGGTCAGCTGGCCGCCTTCTTCATAGCCGACATATCCCGGGGGAGCACCGACGAGGCGGGAGACACTGTGCTTCTCCATGTACTCCGACATGTCGATACGGATCATACCGTCCTCGCGGTCAAACAGCGATACCGCCAGCGCCTTAGCCAGCTCGGTCTTACCGACCCCGGTCGGCCCCAGGAACAGGAACGAACCGATGGGGCGGTTCGGGTCCTTGATGCCTGCTCTTGCCCGGAGCACAGCATCTGCGACCAGCCGGACGGCCTCATCCTGCCCGACTACCCGCTCATGCAGCGTATCTTCGAGCCGCAGCAGCTTATCCCGCTCGCCTTCCACGAGGCGGCTGACCGGAACGCCGGTCCAGCGGGAGACGATATCGGCGATCTCCTCTTCCGTCACGGCTTCGCGCAGCAGCCGGGTCTCCTGATCCTGCTGCGCGGCTTCCTCTGCGGCCTTCAGCTGCCGCTCCAGATCAGGAATAATCCCATAGCTTAGCTCAGCCGACTTATTCAGATCATAGATCTCCTGTGCATCGACCAGATCCTTGCGCGCCTGCTCTAACCGCTTCTTCAGCTCGCGGATGCCCTGGATCGCCGACTTTTCCTTCTCCCAGCGGACGGTCATGCCCAGATGCTTCTCCTTGAGGTCGGCCAGCTCCCGCTGCAGAATCTCCAGACGGCGCGCGCTGGCATCGTCGGTTTCCTTTTTGAGCGCGGCTTCTTCAATCTCCATCTGCATCAGGCGGCGGGTTACCTCATCCATCTCACCGGGCATGGAGTCAATCTCCGTGCGGATCATTGCGCAGGCTTCATCGACCAGGTCAATCGCCTTATCCGGCAGGAAACGGTCCGTGATATAACGGTTAGACAGCACACCTGCTGCTACCAGAGCGCTGTCATAGATTTTGACCCCGTGATGCACCTCGAAGCGTTCCTTCAAGCCGCGCAGAATCGAAATGGTATCCTCGACATCCGGCTCGCTGACCAGCACCTGCTGGAAGCGGCGTTCCAGCGCCGGGTCCTTCTCGATATATTTGCGGTACTCATCCAGCGTCGTCGCCCCGATACAATGCAGCTCACCCCGGGCCAGCATCGGCTTCAGCATGTTGCCCGCGTCCATGGCCCCTTCGGTCTTACCGGCACCGACAATCGTATGCAGCTCATCAATGAACAGAATAATCCGGCCGTCACTCTCACGGATTTCCTTCAGTACGGCCTGCAGCCGCTCTTCGAATTCCCCGCGGTATTTGGCACCGGCAATCAGTGCGCTCATATCCAGTGAGAAAATCGTCTTATCCTTCAGCCCCTCCGGCACATCCCGGCGCACAATCCGGTGAGCCAGCCCTTCTACAATCGCGGTTTTACCTACGCCGGGCTCCCCGATCAGCACAGGATTGTTCTTGGTCTTGCGGGAGAGAATACGGATGACCCGGCGAATCTCCGCATCGCGTCCGATCACGGGATCAATCTTGCCCGCCCGCACCTCGGCCACCAGATCCCGGCCGTATTTCTCCAGCACCTCATAGGTGGCCTCCGGCTCCCGGCTCGTCACCCGCTGGTGTCCGCGGATCTCGGCCAGCACCCCGAGCAACTTCTCCCGGGTAACGCCCATGCCCGTGAACAGCCCGCGCAGCTCGCGGTTCCCGCTGCCGGAATCCGAGACCATCGCCAGCACGGCATGCTCTACGGCTACGAATTCGTCCTGCATCTTGGCCGCTTCCTTCTCGGCCTGCTCCAGCATGGCAATCAGCGCGGGCGAGGCATACCGCCGCATCGTGCCCGCTCCGCTTCCGCTTACGCTGGGCTTCCGCTGAAGCAGCGCCTCTGTACCCTGCAGCAGCTCAGCAGCAGGAATATTCATCTTCTGCAGCAGCCTCGGCAGCAGGCCCTCATGCTGTTGAAGCAGTGCCTTCAGCAGATGAAGATTATCAATCTCCTGATGTCCGCTGGCCGCAGCCAGGGACTGGGCCTCTGCGACGGCTTCCTGCAGCTTCTGTGTAAGCTTGTTGAAATCCATAAGATCATCGCCTTTCCGTAAAATTATGCCGCTGCAGCCCCAGCTGCAGCATTCCATATGTCAGTCAGCCGGATAACCGACGTTATATATTCATCATTACCCCGTTGTCGCTCTGCGCCGCTGTGCCCCGCCGGGAGGCTGCCGTTTGGCTCCGGCCTGGAAGCTGCCGGAATCGGCCAGCTGGCGGTACAGCTTCTTCTCCGCTTCCGAGGTATCCGCCGGAATAACGATCTCGATCCGGAACAGGATGTCACCATTCGTTCCATTAGGACGCTTAAGCCCCTTGCCGGAGAGGCGCAGCGTTCGGCCGCCTGCCATACCTGCGGGGATCTTCAATTTCACCTGGCTGCCGTCCGGCAGGGCCACCTTGGCTTCTCCGCCAAGCACAGCCTGCCAGGGGGCAATCTCTACCGTGCCGAGTAAATCCCCGCCGCCGTCCGGTTCATAGATGTCATGGGGCAGGAGATGCAGCGAGACCAGCAGGTCGCCTCCCTGTCCCGCCCCGCTTCCGCCGCCGGGAACCCGGATCACCGTCCCTTCGGACGAGCGTGCCGGAATCTGCACACTCAGGTCTTTGCCTGCAGCCTGAACGCTGATATTTCCGCCTTTGTATGCCTGCTCCAGCGTAATCTCAAGCTGGGCCTGCATCGTACTGAACTCATCCGCCCAAGGGCTTCCCCCTTGGCGGACACCGCCACTGCCGGAGAAGAAATCGAAGCCGGCGCGGTCCGCTGCCCCCCGGCTGCCGAAGAACATCCCGAACAGATCCTCTTCGGGAATACTGCTGCCGGAAGCAGCGCCGCTGCTCCAGCCCGCGCCAAAAGGCGATTCCCAGGACGCGGAGGAGGCTGTCCCGCCGCTCCGCGGACCCCTTGCCCCAGCGTAGCCGGCCCCGTAGCGCAGCTCCTCATCATAGATTTTCCGCCTCTCTTCATCACCCAGCACTTCATACGCTTCGGCTGCTTCCTTGAATCTGGCTTCTGCCTCCGGGGCTTTGTTGACATCGGGATGCCACTTCTTAGCCAGCTTCTGATAAGCTTTTTTGATCTCCTGCTTCGAGGCCTGCCTGCCGACGCCCAGAGTCTCGTAATAATTTGCCGCCACTGGTACCTCCTCCTTTCGTATATTGGGAAGCTTATTCTATAGGTTATAGCATTCCGCCCTGTAACAAGCCTATTCCCGGTGCCGATGATTATTCACCAAGTCCCTTTCTCCGGGAAAAGACGCATCATAGCCGGTATCCCCACTACAATGCGCCCTGTATGATCATGCTATATGAAAAGCCCGGCGAAACCACTCTGCCGCAGGGGACCGGATAGGCCGGCGGCAGAAGCCGCTTAGCCCGGGAACCCCGCTGAACCCGGCTGCTTCAGCCAGACTTGGAAGTCCTGCTTCCTTCGCCTTCCTACATCCTTCCCCGGCGCTCCGGCTCTCCGCTTCCCCCGGAGACCGTTCACCAGTAAGCTGCACCTGCCGCTTACTGAAGCTGCGCGTCTGAAGAATGTCCGCCATCCTGAATTTCAATCCGTTTGCCCTGCGACTTCTGCCGTTTCGGCACTTCCAGGCTCAGCATCCCGTCTTTGAGTGAAGCGCGGATACCTTCCTCCGCAATATCCTGAACGTAGAAGCGGCGCACATACTCACCATACCGCCGTTCCCGGCGCACAGTCTGATGTTCCTTGTTCTCCTCGCTGTTCTCTTCTTTGCGTACTGCCTTGATCGTCAAGTAAGGGCTGGTATAATCGATGTCGATTTCTTCTTTTTTGAAGCCCGGAAGCTCGGCCTCAATCAGATACGCCCCTTCACTCTCGCGGATGTCTGTCCGGAAGGACAGCGTGGAGCTTGTCAGCGGTGCAAAGAAATCATCATTAAACACTTCGTTAAGCGACTTAGCCAGCACACCAAAAGCATCATCTCTGCGTTTACCAAAAGGAACCAAATCAAACATTATCCATTCTCCTCTCATTTGACTTTGAATTTGTTGTTGGTTTGACTTTGACTTTATTTGACCTATGGCTTTATTATAGTCGCCGGCTACACGGATGACAAAACTCATATAAGCCGAAAATCCCGTAAATCCCGGCGTTTCGGCTCGTTTTTTAGTATAAATTTTAACATTATTAATTATTTGACCTTATTTGACCTTGATACTTTATTTCACATGATTACTATCCACACCCTCACCGCCACAGTAAAAATAAAGAACTAGCGCCTAAAATATAACAAGTAAATTAAAGGAACTAGTGGGAATTGTCGATATAAACGTCATAGTAAAAATCCCGCAGCCAATGCGGATATGATGAGGTGATGAAGTGGCAAAAGCAGGACTGGGCATTATCTTCTTCGTCATAGGTTTTATTCTACATAGAACTTATGCAGCAGATCCTAACGTTATTATTTCTATTGTGATTGGAGGGCTTGGAGGAATTATCGGGTGGGCGACCGGCGGATTAATTAGGCCATTGCGCGTCAAGAAAGCTAGACCAGCTGATGATGAGGCCGCCGCTGCTTCCGAAGGGGTCCTGGAATCCTCAGACCAGCCCGCAGATGAATCAGAGCCTTCCGGCTCCGGAGGCTGGTTAGGACTTTTCGCAATAGGTATTGTTCTCTCACTCTTCGCGGGTGTGCGAATGCTTTATGGTAATTTCTCATTATTCGGCTCTGAAGGCCTTAAGCTTCTTACCGACCCTGACAGTAGCTACTACGTCGCTTCAATGCTTCCTAGTCTTGTGATAGAAACGGTATTAGTATGTATTCAGGTCGTAATGATCCTGTTCATTCTGTACCTGGGTCTCAAACATAAAAAATTATTCAAATACATATCTATATCTTTCATTGTATATAACATCTTACTTAATACCATAGATACCTTCATGTTCAGCCATGTACAGACTACTCTTTCCGGTATCATACCGGATGATACCTCTTATACGGATATCTTCCGGTCCTTCATTTATGCTGTGATCTGGATCCCCTATTTCCTGCGGTCAAAGAGAGTCAAGAATACGTTTATTTATTAACATTTTTGTACATAGTCTCTTCAATTCTTCCGGACCTGCGTTATTGTTGAATCAGCTTTCGCAGGTCCGCTTTACCCTCCCTATTTCACATACCGCTCACGGTATTCGCTATCCAGCATGCCCATCATAATCACATCATGGTACTCATGGTTATAATAGAGCGTCTGGCGCCGTACACCCTCACGGACAAAACCGATTGATTCATACACATGCGCAGCGCGGGCATTATAGCTATAGACCTCCAGCTCAATCCGGTGCAGATTCAGAATGCCGAAGCCGTAGTCCAGTATCAGCAGCAGTGCTTCCCGTCCATACCCTTGTCCTTGATGCCGCTCCTCACCGATGGCGATCCGCAGATTTGCACTGCGGTTGTCAGGGTCTATATCCTGAATGGCGATATCGCCGATCACCTCATCAGTCTCCCTAAGGGCGATAAGCAGCAGCACCGTACTGTCGTCCCCTGATTTGCGCGCGATATAATTCTCTATCTGCTCTTTGGTGATATGCTTTTTCGTACCTGTAAGTCTGCGGACTTCCGTGCCGTAGAACATATGGTAATACAATTCGGCGTCTTCCCCGTTAAGCGGGCGCAGATATACCTTTTTGCCTGTTACAAGCGCTGAATGTCTGGTCATTCCCGTCATCTCCCGACTGTTGTTATAGCTCTTATGGTAATGCAGATCTGCATACTATAAAATATACAAAAACGTCTAATTTCAAAGGACAGATTCGAAGGTGTATGATGCTGCTTGTCCCTACTCTGAATGATCACAGCGAAATTCCTTACTATATACAGCTCTATGATTATTTTGCAAAAGAGATTATCGGCGGCGCTCTCCCCAGTGGTACACGCCTGCCTTCCATCCGCCGCCTGGCGGCATTATGCGGTATCAGCGCCACTCCTGTCGAGCTTGCCTACCAGCAGCTGCTTGCCGAGGGCTTCATCGCCAGCAAACCGCGCAGCGGTTACACTATCCTGCCAGTCCATAGGAATGGCAGCCCTGCAGAAGCCGAAGAGCGGCCACGTCCGGCTGTCCGTCCCATTACTCCGCGCGATTCGCGGCAATACGCATATGATTTCCACATGTCACGGAATGATTTCTCTTTATTTCCGCATAAAATATGGCGCAGCCTCTACCAGGAACAGCTCGCGAATCCGGACCTGCTCCAGTATGGTGATCCGCAGGGGGAGCCGGCGCTCCGCGGGAGCATTGCCGCCCATTTGCGGCAGTTCCGTGGGCTGCGCTGTACAGAGAAGCAAATTGTGGTCGGCGGCGACCAGTATACGCTGTGCTCTTTGTTATGCCTAATGCTTAAAGAACGGGTGACGCGGCTCGGAATAGAAGACCCGGGGTATCACCTGCTGCCCGCAGCATTCAAACGCGGTGGTTATGAGATTATGCCCATTCCGCTGGAGGAAGACGGGCTGATGATAGAGAAGCTGTACCGAAGCGGGGCTGACGCCGTATACATCTCCCCTTCCCATCAGTTTCCCAGAGGCATGGCGATGCCGGTAGCCAAACGCTTCGCCTTGCTGGATTGGGCCCGGTCAGCGGGCGGCTATATCATTGAAGATGATTATGACGGGGAGTTCCGCTATCATGGACGGCCCATTCCTGCGCTTCAGGGACTTGAAGCGGACAGTCCGGTAATCTATATGTGCAGCTTCGCGCAATCGGTAACTCCTGCCCTGTGCATTCACTATATGGTTCTGCCGGAGGAGCTGCTGCCGCTCTATCACAGCCTGAGAAGCGAGCTGTATCTGGAGCACTCGGCTTCGCGGCTGCATCAGATTGCGCTGCATTATTTTATGGAAAGAGGGCACTTCGAGAAACATCTGCGCAGGATGCGGCTGCTCTATCAGCGCAAGCATGACCTGCTTCTGCGCTCGGTCCAGCGCTATTTCGGCGATGCAGCAGCCGTCAGCGGACGGGATGCCGGATTTCATCTTCTCCTGACCCTGAAACCGCCCGCAGCGGGCAGTGCACGGGAGCTTGCTGCAGCAGCGGAAGCCGAAGGTATCCGTGTTACGCCTATGTCGTATACGTGGTGTGATAAGCCGGACTGCGATGAACCGGAATTCATTCTGGGCTTCGGCGGGATTGCCGAGGATCTGATTGATGAGGGAATCCGCAGGCTGGCGGAAGTGTGGCTGGGATAGCATTTTAACGATGCATAATTACCTATGATGAGGTGGAATTACAATGACACTGGCACATTTCCTAGGAGCGGATTGGCCGCTGCCGACCGGATATTTCGGCTATCATTATTCGTACCAAAAGTACTCAGAAATTCACCTGACGGATGACAAGAACGCACTTCATAATATTATAGACTTATCTCATCTGAATGACACCAAGGTACAGGTGTATGAAACCGAACTGGATGCTGTAGGGCTAGAGATTGGAGAGTTCCTCTACCCGCCCTTCAGAGAGAACAAGATCATCACTAAGCCCTATGTCTACGGCTTCAATGGCGAGGCTTGCAATATCACTGAGGAAATCCGCGCGGGTTATCCTGAACTCTACCAACAAAACTTAAAGTGCCTAAACCTGCTGCTCTCCCTCATGGACGAACATCTGTCTGAAGGAGAAAGTATAGAGATATACTCCTGCTGGGATAGTGAGACGTGGATGGAACGCAATGCATTGCTTGACCGGGCTCTTCATCTGCCATCCTTCGATCCGCTGACAGAGTCTATAGAATTTGTAGATAAACAGCTTATAACTATTACCAAATAAAGTGTAGACTCTATCTATCTTGTCCGCCCGGGGTCCATCCGGATACATAAATACTTAATCATCAGCCTGTCCCTCTACTTATATTGCGCCAGCATTCCCGCCAGCGTCCGCTTCACCTCCGCCACCAGCTCCGGCGGCTCCTGTACTGTGGCCTCATTGCAGAGGCCGATTACGAAACGCGCGAAGAAGCCCAGATCGCTCTGCGGGATATCCCCTTCCAGCCAGCCCGTGCCATCCCCGCGGATATGCAGCAGGGGTGAGGACCATACCTCGGCTTCGCAGGCTTGTACGCCTCCATTCCCCAGTTCAACGAACAGCCGGACAATGCTTTTATCACCCTGCTGAGTTTGACTGCTGTAATCATCCTTATTTCCCAAATGGACATGCTTCAGATCAAGCGCTTCCGGCCCCGATTCGCCGTATCCGGCAAACTGAATCCGGTCGCAGCGGAATACACGGATATCGCCGCGCAGGAAGCAATAGGCCGGGCAATACCACAAGCCATTATGGGCGTAGATGCCCACTGGCTGAATCCATCTCTCCTTACGCTGCCCCTTCGTTTCATAATCGATCAGCAGCACCTTTTGACCGGTGGCCGCTTCCAGCAACAGAGACAGATAGGGGAACTCCGCCTGTCTCGCCGGGGTGAGGAAATCAATCCGGTTCTTCATCTCGTCAATCCGGTCACGGACATCGCCGGACATATAGTTATAGAATTTATGCCGGGCAGCTAATGATTCCTCCTTGAAGGGGAGATACTTGTAGTGGCGCAGGGCATGGCTGGCGAAAAAAATCGCCACCGCCTCCTCCTCCGTGAACGCGATCGGCGGCAGAATTCTTTCGTTCAGCACCTGATAGCCTCCATGCGGTCCCACTTCGGAATAAAGCGGAACGCCTAACTCCCCCAGCTCCTGCAAATCCCTGAGGATGGTCCGGGAGGATACATTGAATTCGTCGGCCAGCTCTTTGACGGTGAATTTCCGCTTGCGGTTGACTGTCATCATCAGATCCAGCAGTCTTTTGGCTTTAGACATGAGCTTCACTCCATTTATTATTCTAACTATGACAATACCTGTCACTATCATACACTACACTATAATCAAGCCGGTTAGCTAAGGCAAATTGAACATCATAAGGAGCGAATTAGGCATGACCCTGCAAATCAACCCTTTTATTCTGGTGGACGGTACAGCAAGTGAGGCAATTGCCTTTTATCAGGAGGCGCTGGGTACTACGCTGCTCTTCAAGCAAACTGTGGGCGAAGGCCCGCAGAACCCTGACTTCCCGATGACCGAACAGGAAAAAGCGCGTATAGCTCATTCCGTCCTGCTGGTGGGTGACACCAAGTTTTTCGTTGCAGATCAGGAGGTTGGCCAGCCGCTGAGTCATGGCAATGGCATCACCATCTGTATCACGGTGGATACCACTGAAGAAGCGCAGCAGCTGTATCACTCGCTCAAGGCAGGCGGAACGGTTGATATCGAGCTGGCTCCGGCTTATTTCAGTCCGGCCTATGGCATGGTTACCGATAAGTTCGGCGTATGCTTCCAGATCTTCACGAAGCGGGCGCAATAAAGCTCAAGCCGGCTAAGGTGAACTCTTCAGGCGCAGGATACAAAAAGCACTGTCTCCCGGATCATCCGGTGAGACAGTGCTTTTGGCCGTCACGACTCCGCACCTGCCGCGCGCTAATATAATGCCCGCCACAGATAAAATGTGGCGTAAGCCTCCCAGCCCTGCCAGGGCTGGGCCAGGACGAGCAGTTCCGCAGGCGTAGGCTTGCGGTCCATACCGGTGAGGAACTTGATCACGTTCTGCAGGCCGACATCGCCGACGGGATATGAGGAGCTATCCCGCAGGCAGCGCATACGTACATACTGCGAGGTCCACGGGCCGATCCCGCGGATCTGCAGCAGCCGCTGCTCGGCGGCGGCCGGAGACGGAAGCGCCAGCAGCTCTTCACGGCTCAGCTCTCCGCTTGCGATCAGCGAGGCGACCGTGAGGATCGTCTGTGCTTTGCTGCGGGTCAGCTGCAAGGCGCACAGTTCTTCGATCTGCACCTCCGAGAAGACCCCCGGTCCGGGGAACCGGTAGTAGGTCCGGCCTCCCCACTCCAGAGATTCTCCATACACTTCGGTCAGCCGCTGCTTCAGCCTGTAGGCAAAAGCCAGGTTCACCTGCTGGCCCAGAATCGCCCAGCATAATGCCTCGAACAGATCCGGGATGCCGATAATCCGCAGCCCCCGGTGCTGAATTGCCAGCGGCCGGAGCAGAGGATCTGCTTCCGCCAGCCGGTAGAACGGGGTAAGATCACGGTCCAGATCGAACCACTCTACAATATAACGGGCCAGCCATTCCTGCTCCAGGACGCCGGGGACAGCGCCGTGCAGCCGGGTTACGCTCAGCCTGTTGCCTTCAGGCACACTTAACCGGATTAGGACCGGGCCGTCCTCCAGCTTGAACATCCGGGTCACTCCCGAGTCATCCGTCTGGAACAGGCATTCCAGCGGCGAACGGTTCATGTACTCCAGACAGGCGTCCAGGTTGAAATCCTCCGGCAGCGGCAGCTCAAAAAGCAAATCGTTCATGGCCCGCCGCCTTCACATTTAGAATTCCCTCCAGCTGAAGCAGCTCCTGCTTGAGCTGCAGACCGCCCCGGTAACCCGTTAATGTGCCGTTCGCACCGATCACCCGGTGGCAGGGCACAATGACCGGCAGCGGATTCTGTCCGTTAGCCGTACCGACAGCACGGACCGCCAGCGGTCTGCCAATCCGTGCAGCCAACTCCTTGTAGGTTGCAACCTCACCATGCGGGATCGTAAGCAGCCCCCGCCATACCTCCTGCTGAAACGGAGTGCCCCATAGATCAAGCGCAAGACTGTTGAAATCGACCGTTTCTCCATCAAAATAACGGCGCAGCAGCTCTATAACCCCAAGCTGCTCAAACCTCCTGGCACCCTCCAGGAATTCATAGTCCGGAGCATACATCTTCAGCCAGGCGGCCGGCAGCTGCCCTCCATCCTGCGGATAGGACACGCGGATAAGTCCCTTGTTGCTGGCCCATAGGGTCCATTCCCGATTTCCGAGATTCAGGGTATGGTGATATATCATGTTCCGGTTCGGACTCTGGTTTATATTCATATTCATCCTAATTTCCTCCCTCATTATGCTTACTGCGATACTCCGTAGGGGACAGACCGGATTTCTTGACGAACCAGGCTGCGAAGTGGGACGCGCTGCGGAATCCAACTGCCTTGCCTACATCGGCAATGCCTGTATCCGTCTCTGTCAACAGCCTGCGGGCTTCCCCCGCGCGCAGATCATCCAGTCTGGCAGCAGGCGACAGGCCGGTTACCCGCTTGTAGGTCCGCTGCAGATGGAACGGGCTGACCTTCAGCTGCTCCGCCATCGACTGCAGTGTCAGCTTGCTCCCGAACTGCCCGTCCATAATGGCATCCGCCTGCGCCGCCAGCACGGCATCCGGCCTGAGGGTGCCGCCTTCTTCGGGGCGGCATCTTTTGCAGGGCCGGAATCCCTCGCGGACAGCCTCCTGCAAGGAGCCGTAGAATACCACATTGGCTGCCTTCGGCGTTCTTGCCCGGCAGGAAGGCCGACAGACAATACGTGTCGTCAGCACCGCTGTATAGTAAACACCGTCATAGGTCGGCTCACGCCGCACCACTGTTTCATATATACGCTCAAATAATTGCGGCTCCATCCCTCATCACCTCTTACCGCCAGTATAAACGATTCGTTTTGGCTTATGCAGCATATTGAAATAGGAGAGCAAGATTACGACAGTGGGCAGGGGTAGCGGCAGATGTAGATCGGCCTGAATCTGCACGCTTGCTGGCCTGCTGAAGCTATGGTGTTAAACACTTTGATCGGGTAGTGAATCGCGTGCCTCTACTTGCGGACTGAGAATCCGCTAATTTTCAAAATCAGGGCTTTTTCCGCACCATGCGGACTGAAAAGACCTTATCCCCTGTTGCAGGGGGCAATCTGCGGGGGAATCCGGGAAATAAAGACTCTGTAGTCCGCGACAGCTGCCCAGCAGGTAATTTCAGCAACATAACGGAACTGTAGTCCGCAAGCGGAGAAACTGCCCTGGCTTTTGTTCGCACCACATCCAGTCTGCAGCCCTCAATGTACAATTTGGTTGAAATACCCCTTATTCTATGCAATAATCACTGGCGATAAATAGAATTAAATTCCATTGAAATGTATAAGCTACGTCTCAATTTAATTAGGAGGACTCAGAGGCTAATGCACCTGAGGTCTGTGCCAGCTTCCGCATCCTGGGTTAATAATTCTCTGGCGGTAGAGTAGTCCTTGTTACCGAAGCGTTCATAGCGGATATCTGAAAGAGGTTCCCGTAAGGCTGTATACAGATGAAGATTTTCTTCCAGCCCACTCGTTGTATGCCACTGCTTTTCATGAAATGCGCGTCCGTGTCGGCTGCTTCCCGGGTTCGGTGGTTGCCCAGCCTAATGAGGGCAGACAGCTCTATGACAGCCTTGGGTTTCAGGAAACGCATCGTACGGAATATATGAGGAAAACGCTAGGAGTGTTTGAAAGTAAAATATGAACAGGAATTGGAGCGATGACAAACATGAGTAACCTGGGATCACGGAATATCAGTGTGGTAACGTTGTTCGTTGAGGATCTGCCGCAGACCATGGCGTTCTATCAGGAGGTCTTTGGCCTTGCCTATGTGTATGCGGACGAGAACTCGGCCGTCTATGATTTCGGCAATATGAGCATCAATCTGCTGCAAATATCCGAAGCCCCCGGGCTGATTGAGCCCGCTGCCGTTGCCAGCCGCGAGGCCGGATCACGGTTTCAGTTCACGATCCGCGTAGAAGATGTGGATGCGGTATGCACAGAATTAACTGCATGCGGCGTAAGCCTGCTTAGCGGGCCTATGAACCGGCCTTGGGGCATCCGCACAGCCAGCTTCGCAGACCCCGCAGGACATATTTGGGAGATTGCTCAGGAGCTGGTTTAGCTGAAGCTACGGATGGACAAATCAAAGCATTCCCGGTCAGGAACCGCTCTGACGGTTTCTCTACAATGAACTTGAAAGGAAAGGTGAGGATTTGGAGACGATCCGGCTGCTTCAGCAGGCGATTGATTATGTGGAGCAGAACTTGAGCTCCGCCATAGGAGTTGAGGATATCGCCGGAGCAGCGATGACCTCGAAATACCATTTTCAGCGGATGTTCCATGCCTTGACGGGCTTTACCGTTACTGAATATGTACGCAACAGGCGGCTGACGCTGGCGGCGGAAGAGCTGGCCGGAACGGACGGCAAGGTGATCGACATTGCGCTGAAGTATGGGTACGAGACGCCGGAGTCCTTCGCCAAAGCGTTTCAACGGGTGCATGGGGTAACCCCGAATATGGCGAAGAAACAGAACGTGAAGCTCAAATCGTTTCCCCGCATCTCCTTTCAAATTCAGATCAAAGGAGAAACTGAAATGAATTATCGGATGGTGGAAGAGAAGGGTTGCCTCGTCATTGGAAAAGAGGTTATCGTTCACAAGGATGCTTACACAGAAATACCCGCGTTCGTAGAGAAAATCTGGAATGATGGTACGCATGACCGGATTAACGAATGTGCCGGGAGACCCGCAGGTTCGCTGCTGTTCGGCTATTATTACGACTTCAATGAGGATGGAACGAAACGGTATCTGATGGGAACCGTGTTGCCGGAAGGACAGGACGTCCCGGAGGAGCTTGACCACCTGAGCGTGCCTGACCAGACGTATGCTGTATTCGATAGCCGTGATACGTATTCCGAGGACACTGAGATGGGAATGGAGATCCTGAATGTGTGGCGGAGAATTTATGCGGAGTGGTTCCCCTCGGCAGGCTTTGAGCAAGCGGAAGGACCGTGCATGGAGAAATACTACTGGACGGATGACAGCCATGAAGAATCGATCTGTGAGGTATGGATTCCTGTGGTGAAGAAATAACAATAATGCGTTCCTGACAAAGCCTCCCTATGCCCTGACGGCATCTGGAAGGCTTGTTTCTTTGCCCGTGTATTCTCAATCTTTAACATTCTCCTGAATTCACGTTATAATCAATAGATACAAATAAATGGAAGGAATGAATGACTCATGACTCTCTTAAAAAGGTTAGTTCCGGTCTGTCTGATCCTCTTATTCATATTTCCCAGTAGTAACCCCGCCTCCTCCGCTGCCAGCCCAGCCCAATCAACAACAAGACCTATCCAAGTCAACATCAACGGTTCTTTTATTTCCACCGATACTAATCCGTTTATTCAGTCTGGCAGAATCATGCTGCCAATCCGGGCGCTTGCTTCCTTAGGACTCCAATATTCATGGAATGCTACAGATCATACTGTAACGATCACGAATTCCTCCAAGGATATCTTCCGAATGACCCAAGGCCAGCCCATTGCTTATAAAAATGGACAACCTGTGCAAATGGACAGTGAAGCCAATAATTATAACGGGCGCCTCATGGTTCCGGCAAAGTTTGTCAGTGAGGCTTTTGGATACAGTGTGCATTATGAAAAGATAAGAGAAATTGTATTCATTCAATCCGGGAATTTCACTCGTGATCCTCAGGCCATTCATTCAGCGGATATACAGCAGGCCCGTCTGGCCGCCATTTCGTTGCCGGTTATGTACTCCTTTAAGCCTGGCACCAGTGCACAAAGTGATCAATCCGATTACTACCTGTATTCCTTTGCTTCTGATGACGCCACCCGCTACATTTACAGCAATGGAGAAATAACAACAGTCGTTGAGATCAAAGAGGGAACAGCAACAGCCGTATGGCAGGTTTCTGAGGCAGATATCCCCGGTTATCCGGCAACTACATTCGGCGGTGTGAAACCAGTGTATATATCCGAAATGTTTAAGGATTCTTTTAGTTTTAGCAACGGTGTTTATAGTGGTCATCACACCCTTAGTGATGGCACTGTACAAACATTTAAATACACAGGACTTAATTACGTTGATTTGATCCGGGCGATCCCGGAGTAAGGAACCTATATTCCAAAGTTAGCTCCCGGGAAAAGGGTGTACCGGTCCAGATATTTTGCAGTGTCCGGTACAATTTTCATGGATTTAATTTTCCCTTGTCCAAAAACAAAATTCCATCGTTCCACTTTCACCTTGTACTCATCTTCTGCAGTCACTCTCTGAACAATCCGCACAGTTAGGGTGGTGTCTGTACTTGCAACAGCCTTCATATCAACAATCGTTCCCATATTGTACGTACCTATTGGAAAGCTTTCGTTGTAGATGTCAGTCTTAAAATCAGGCGTAACTACATCGAGAACTCCTTGATGGTCTCGTTCGTCATAAGCCATAATCCATCTGTATGCTAAGTTCCGGTTTGCTACATAAGCAACGTTGCTGCGCTCCATTCCGAAATTCGGATCAGAATCTACATAAACGGTTTTACTTCTATTGTCCCACTGAATACTGGCGTCAAATCCTTCTGAAATGGCCCGAATCGGGACATAGACCGTACCATTAATAATCTTAAGCTGAGTCTGAATTTTCACTTGATTACCATTTACAATTATTTTTGGAGCTACTGTAGCCGCATAGGCTCCCGCACTAAACACTAGGGTCAAGGCCAATCCTGATATTCCTATTTTCAATAGTTTTTTCATTTTTAATCTCTCCAAGGATGATAGATTTCTATATTTAGACGCTAATCAATCATATTTGTTTCTATAAAATCAATTTTATGTAAAATGTAGATTGATTGCAGCCATGCCTTTTTCCAGCTCTAGCCTAATCACAAAAAAGCCCCCGGAGCAGCCGTAATAGCGTCCGGAGGTTTAAAAGAACATAGATCTCAATCACTTATATGTGTATTAAATATGTTGTTATCCGATGTCTTACACCGCTGCTTCTTGAATCTTAGCATCTATAGGACCCTCTGCTGCGGGCGGGTTCTTCTTCTTCATGTAATCAGAATAGTAGGCAGTAATGATTGGAACAAGAATGGACGTCACGATAACCGAGGCGGCTACCAGCGCCGTGGCTGTCTGGGCTGCGGGCAGGAATTCCGGCTTCATGTTCGCCACCAGCATAGGGTTGGCGACAGCAGCTCCGGCAGTACTGGAGGCAGCAAGTCCGGCGGTGCCGTTACCGCGGCCGATGAATTTGTCGGCCAGGATCAGCGGAACACCTGTAATAATGATAACCACTACACCAAGCAGAATGCCGAGCAGGCCAGTGTCAACGATAACGCCGAGGTCAATCGAGCTGCCCAGTGCGAAGCCGAAGAACGGAATGAGTGTCTGGGTGGCTTTGCCGAAATAAGCACGCAGGTCATGATCCAGGTTACCCAGGATGAAGCCGATCAGGAACGGAAGCACAGCCCCGATGAAGAGATGCGGTTCGAATACGGCAACACCCGTGCTGCCCAGAATAAGCATCGTTACGAGCGGGCCGGATTCAAGTGACATCAGCACGAATGCTCCGGATTCTTCTTTGGTACCATACTGCTGCATGATGGAAGCGTACAGGCCGCCGTTGGTCATATCCATTGCGGATATAATGGCGAGAACCGATAGTCCGGCGAAGAAGCCGGTTTGTACACCGCCCTCAGGCAGGAACTGGATAGCGATTACAGCAACAACCCATGCTACAGCAATCTTGGTCAATACTAGCGTACCTGATTTGCGGAGTACCGTTCCGGTTGCTCTTACATCAATTGCTGCCCCCATACAGAAGAACCATACGGCCAGAATCGGCACGGTTCCTGTCATCAGGCCTTTGGTGAAGCCTCCGAAATATTCACCTGCATCAGGAAAAGCGGTGTGAATGATCGCGCCCAGGAACAGTGGAACCAGCATCATTCCGCCGGGAATCCGATCTAATGTCTTTTTGATTTTCATATGATTACCATACCTCTCTTACTCATATTGAGTTTATATAATATTGAATATTATGATTATTTTTCCTTATGAAGGCGCAGCAAACCAGCCCCAGCAAATTCCCCGTTCACTACAATCCTGCTAGTCAGCAAGCGGGTTTCCTGAGATTACTTTGTCTGATGGCGCTTTCACACTTCGTACAGCTTACCTGCGGCTTAGCCCGAGCTCCGGGATCATTTTGGCGAATAAATCATCGCTTTCCTTAAGCTGTTTCGAGAAGGCTTTGCCGTCCTTCACCAGCAGTCCAAGTCCGTTCGACTTCATATATTCGCGGAAAGCTCTGTCCTCGGTCCCTTTGATAAATGCCCCGGCCAACACTTCCGCAATGGCATCGGGCGTATCCTTCGGCACAGCCAGCCCTCTCCATGTACTGGTGAAGTTCACATGTATTCCGGTCTGCTCTTCCAGAGTCGGCACATCCGGCAGCGCCTCTGAACGTTTATCCGCGTTAACCGCCAGTGTCCGCAGCTTGCCTTCATCTACATACTTCTTCACCTCGGCGGGACTGACCGGCACCGCGTCCACGAATCCGTCCATCAAAGCGGAAACGGCTGGCCCTGCACCTTCAAAAGGAATATGTGCAAACTTCACACCTGTCTCCCGTTCCAAGGTTACGGCGGCCAAATGCCAAATGCTCCCCGTTCCTGCGTTTCCCATTTTGAGTTCCTCTGGATGCGCTTTCGCAAAGTCGAGAAATTCATTGACGTCTTGCCATGGCGCGTCCTGTCTAACGGTAATGGCGGAAGGATCGAAATTCGTCTGTGCGATGGGTTTGAACTTCTCATAGGTAATCGGCAATAGTCCCAGATGGGGAAGAATCGTCAGCTCGGCCGGCAAAAAAGTGACGGTATAGCCATCACCCTTAGCGTTCGCGCCTTCCATCAGCCCTACAGAACCTCCGCCGCCTGTCCGGTTGACCACAATAATCGGCTGGCCCAGCACCTTCTCTGTCGCTTTGGCGAGTGCTCTTGCCGTGGTATCTGTTCCTCCGCCTGCCGCATAGGGCACGATCAGTGTAATCGGCCGTTCGGGAAAATCGGTGCTGACATTCTTGTGATCTGCATCGCCCGTCAGTTGAATGAAGGTTCTAAGGATTAACAGAACCGCGAGTACCGATGCCGTCCAGATTCCTATTTTGGTTGTCCGCTTCAAAACCATCCCTCTTCTCTATTAACCGTAATCGGGCAGCCTGCTGAATCTTACGCTGGCCCTGCGCCCGCTGCTTCACCCCCGAATTCTCTGAGCATCAGCCTACCTTCCGGGAAGCTGTGAAAGTTTTCTCAAATAGAACTTTATCGCATTCGGGGGTGTTCCTTCAATCGTATAATCTTATTCTGTATCCTCAGAAACGCCGGAATGGCGCGGTTTTGGCCGATCTGCATACTCTTTGGAAGATTTGCTGTTCTCCCGGAACTTGCCCGGAGTTGTTGATTTAATCTTGCGGAATACCCGGATGAAGCTGTTCTCATTCTGGTAGCCGACCTGCAGCGCAATATCGGCGACCCGCAGGGTGCTGTCCAGCAGCAATTCACAGGCTAGATCAATTCTGAGGTTGGTCAGATAGTCATAGACTGTCGTTCCGGTCTCTTCCTTAAAGATTGTACTCACGGAAGACACACCCATATTCACATGGGAGGCGATATCCTGAAGTCCGATATTGAACTGCAGATTCTCTTCCATATACTTGATCAGATTCTGTACGAGCAGGAACTCCTTCGATTGCCGGTGTGCTCCGAACGCCCCGGCCATATGAACGGCAATGCTGCATAGCATGTCCTCAATCTCATGAAGCTCCATCGTCGACACCTGATGCCGGGTGTAGTCAGCCAGCTCGGCAGGCAGCGGGTATCCGCCGGCCGCTGCCATATGCAGAATTTCCTCCAGCAGGTCATCGACGGTGCGGAATACTTTTTGCGGCTGAATTCCTTTCTTACGCATCTCAGCCGACCATCTGCGGATCCACTCCTGCGCAGCCTGGGCGTCCGAAGACTTCAGGGCACTCAGCATTTCCTGTTTCCAGGCATCATCAGCCGGTCCGCTGCTCTCTTCATATGTGTTCTCCGCATGTGAATACACACGGACATGGGCATAACCTTCATATAACCGGTAGGATACAGCCAGCTGCGCCTCTGAATAGGAACTAGGCACCTGGGCAATGGACGCAGCCTGCTCGCCGATACCAATGGACACTGATATATTCAGCACTTCATGAATAAGGCCGGCCAGCTTACGGGCATCTGCATATAACTGCTTCTCTTCGCGGTCTTTCGCTTGCAGCAATACGACCAGACTGTCTTTCTGCGGTGCCGCGATGACGGTCCGCCACGAAGCTTCGAAATACTCGTGAACCATGTTGATCATCGCGTATTTGAGCAGCATCTGATCTTCTTCTATGAACCCCGCCGCCCATTGGGTATGCCGGTCTATGGACAAGGCGAGCGTCTCGAACGGACCTTCCGTCCAGCCGGTAAAATAATGTTCGAACTTCGTCTGCGTCTCCTGTGTGCCGATACTTCGCGTAATCAGGTCCTGCACGAACTTGGAACGCAGTTCAGGAAGGCTCCAGTCCGCGACCAGCGATTTACTCCGGAAATCACCGACCAGCTTGCCGATGACCGGCTCCAGATCATACAGCCCGCCTTGCCCCGCCGCCTTCTGTTCAGGAAGCAGCAGCTTGTTAATCCGCTTGAGCGGCCGGAAGGCAGCGAAATTATAATAATAAATAGCGGATAGACCTACGGCAATCGAGATCAGGGACAGCATCAGCATCATATTGCGTGCGATCTTCACATTCTTCAGCAGCTGCTCCATCGGCACCAGCGAAATTAGCCGCCAGCCGGTCACATTGGAGAAGGTCTGATTAGCCATATAGGCCTGACCGCCGATCCGGACATGGGCAAACGGGCTGACATTAATATCCTTCAGTACGTTCTGCATGTCCGCCAGCGGGAACGGAAGGTTCAGCTTGGGATAGATCAGCTCCCCCTCCAGGTTATACACCAGCTGATAGTTCGAGAGATGGGTATACATTTTGGAGAAAAGCATATCGTAATCGAGATCGATCAGCACAGCCCCGGTCACTTCCCCGTTCTCTACAACCGGCCGGGCCAATGACAGCAGCTCTGTTTCCCGGAGACGGGAGTCGGTGCCGGTGTACAGCCTTCTTTTGATCAGAAGCGGCTTCTCCTTAATCTCCCCGATCCAGGACTCCCAGGCATGCTCCGGCGCATGCTCCCAGGATGATACGTAGCCGAAGCCGCTGGAGAGGACGGAATGATCCTTAAACTTGATCACGCTGATGGCATGCACATCCGGCTCTGTCGCCAGCGTCTTGAGATATTCCTGCGGCTCTGCGGCAATGCCGGCATTGTCCCCGGTAGCGGCTTCTATATATTTCAGTACGGCCGGGTGAAAGGATAAATCGACCGCTTTGTTATCCGATTCGCGGAAGGCCCGGTTCGTCACATCTACGTTAATCTGCAGCAATTCGACATTCGGTGTATTGAGCTCGGTATCCAGTGCGTTGCGGTACTCTCTATAGGAGAATAACCCGATCAAAGTGATCAGAAGCGAGACTCCTGCCGTCAGCATCAGAATCAGCCGGTTTTGTTTGTTGTTCAGCAGATATTTCAATTTAAATCGCAGCATTTCCTTAACTTCATCCTTCCAGCGTTCTCTCTTGGTCCAGACCTTAGAGTAGCATGTTCACCTATACTTCAATATGGAGCATGTCATACCCTTTAAGATTTTAAGCATTTACGGATAAAATACGCAGAAATGATATAATGAAAGGAATGATTCTATCCGAGACGAAGCTGCCGACCTGTTTGCAGGGGCAGTACGGTTTCAACACCAATCTACTACAGGAGAACGATTGCGATGCAACCAAATTATGCCATGGATGATGCCGAATGGGACAAGCTTATTTCGGATGTGGCCCGGATTTTTGATGATCTGACCCTTAAACGGGGGTTTCAATATTATAAACAAAAACGCGTGCATGCCTTCCAGATGAGGACGGACAGGAAAATCATGTCCATCGTTGAAGGCCGGGAAGATTATATGGTTGCCGCCCAGCTGGAGCATCTGCTGGAAAGCCACTGCGACTGTCCGGTATCCGGCCCGTGCAAGCATATCGCCGCTGTGCTGATGTACTACGCAGAGCTTCAGGGCAAACCTGTACATTCGATCGCCAATGCCAAGGCACTTGTGAACATTCCCAAGATCCCTTCAGCTCCTGCTCAAGGAGTTCCGGGACGGCGCGGGGAACAGCTGAAGAAGCTGGAGGCGCTTATTCCAGAAGCCACTGTGCAGCAGTGGCGTGAATACATGGCAATCCTTATAGAACCCCTGGTCCATACTGTGCGAAATCCGCAGTATGCCGACCGGGCGCTGGCCGCCATCTCCGGGGTCCGCCCCAAGCTGTCTCCCGCTGCCGGCCAGCTGTTCAAGCTTCATACCCGTCTCTGTGTACTGGAAAGCTTAGTTAAGCCTGGAGGACAGCCGCTGGCGGCGAACCTCTCCTCACTTGGTTATTCTGTCGGCTACTATACCTCGATTGCGATTTCCGAGCTGCAGAAGCATATCACAGACATGATGAAGAAGAGCCTGCCGCTGGCGGAGGCCCCTGAAGAATGGCCCAGAGTATACGATACAATCGCCTATCTGCGGGGCGAGATGCTGACGGAAGCCCGCGACCGTTCGCGGGATCAGCCCTACTTCTCTTACTGCTATAACCTGCTGTGGACCCATTGGATTACGCCGAATCTAAGCGGACCGGAGCTGTATGCCGAAGAGCTGGAGCACCTGCGGACGGCCGGACAAGCTCTGGGGGCTGCAGCCTCACGCCATGCCCGTCTGCTGGCCGAGAGCCGGATGTATTATTCTCTGCATGATGATGCTGCCGCCATGGAACAGCTGCGTGCAGCAGCTGAGCGGCCCGGACTGCACCCGGAGGAACTGATAAGCTTCCTGCCCCCGCTGGCAGAAGCCCGGCAGTGGACACGCCTCACGGCATGGCTGGCGGAGATTGGCCCGCTGCTCAGCAGCCGGCTGTATAATCTGCAGGAGTACGCCGGGTACTGGGATGAAGCAGTCCGTCATCTGCCCGAAGCCGAGCCCCGGATGTGGGATACGCTGGCCGGTATGCTGCCGCTATCGCGCGAGATCTATGAAGAGCAGCTGCTGACCTACGGCAAATGGCAGGAATGGATGGATATGCAGTTATCGGCCGGGCGGCAGCCTGCCGACTTCCGGGTCAGTGACCTGCAGCCGGTGGAGAAGAATGCGCCGGAGCTGCTCCTGCCGTTCTATCATCAGGCTGTGGAACGATTCGTGCTGGACAAAAACCGGCACAGCTACAAAGCAGCGGTGAAGCTGCTGAAACGTCTGTCCAAGCTGTACAAGAAGCTGAAACGCGAAGCACGCTGGGAGGAATTCCTCCAAGCCTTCACGGACCGGCACAGCCGGCTGCGCGCTCTTCAGGAGGAACTGCGGAAAGGAAAACTAATTCCATGAACACAATGATGCGCAATATTACGGTCCAGCTCGCCTTAAGCCAATATGGCGACGCGCTGATCTACGGTGTAGATGACCGGGATGATTATATACCCGGCGTCCAGTTGAAGCAGAAGCTGTTCGCCTGGCATGAAGAATCCTTCTATGGAACGGAGCTTACTACTTCGAAGGCGGATGAAGTCGAGCTCGTGGTGCTTCCTGCCGAGCAGGTGATTCCGTTCTTCGCCAGCCTGCGGCTGCTCCGGCATGTCGGCTGGAGCTGGCAGGGTGATGCCCAGCTCTTGAAGCGGCTGGCCCCGCTGCTGGCAGGAATGCTGGATAACAAGCAGTATGCGCCCAGCTTCTCCGCCTACCGGGAAGGCCAGCTCCGCTGGGCCTGGGAGGAGAAGCTGCTGGCTGAAGCCGCCGAAGGCAACTGGGACGATGCGGCGGCGCTGCACAGTCTCCAGGACCGCAGCGGGTTCGCAGAAGGTCTGCAGACCGCCTTCTCTGCGGCGGTCTTCCAGCGCTATTACGGCACCGATGCGGAAGCCGGTGACCTGCGCAGTGAGTTCCCGCTGCTGTTCAGCGCTAGCCGCAGCAGTGCGGCCGGGATGGACGAAGACAGCTGGCTGATGTCCATCGGCTGGAAGGCAGACACCGCGCCGTTCCGGCCGGTGCTGCAGCTGCTTGAACCGGACGAAGAGCTGCCGCACTGGCGGCTCCAGCTGCTCCTGCAGGACAAGCGCGACGAGTCCGCGCTTGTGCCGCTGCGGCTCACCGGGGACGGCGAGCCGCATGGCCTGTGGCCCGCATCGTGGACGCCTCACGTCCACGAGCGCGCGGCCGGGTGGCTGTCGCGGCTGCGTGACAGCCTTCCGGAGCACATCGGGCGCGGCGCCGATGTGCTGGCTGAACCGCTTAGCGACGCGGTCGCGTGGCGGTTCCTCACGGCCGACAGCCGGCTCCTGCTGGAGGCCGGCTGGCAGGTGCTGCTGCCGGCGTGGTGGGAAGCCGCCAGCCGCAGGAAGCCGCGCCTGCGCGCGAAGATCAGCTCCGGCACCGCCGAGGGCCGCGGGCAGTCGCTGTTCGGCCTCGATGCGCTCGTCGACTTCGACTGGCGCATCTCCATCGGCGACGCCGACCTGTCCGAGGCGGAGTTCGCCGACCTCGTCGCGCGCGGGGAACGCCTCGTCCAGTTCCGCGGCAAGTGGATTCCGCTGGACCCTGCGCTGCTGGCGCAGATTCAGCGGGCCATGGCCGGAATGGACAAGTCACGCGGCTTGTCCTTCCAGGATGTGCTGCAGCTGCACCTGCTGAACAGCGGTGCGGACGCTGACGCGGAGGAGGCCGAAGCGCAGCGCGCCGAGGAAGAAGCAGCCCGCGTCCGGCTGGAGGTCGAGCTGAACGAGCATCTGGTCGGAATCATCGGCCAGCTTGGACAGCGCAGCCAGTGGCCGAAGCCGGAGGTTCCCGCCGGCCTCCATGCCGAGCTTCGCAGCTACCAGCATGAAGGCTATGCCTGGCTGGTGTTCCTGCGCCGCTTCGGCCTTGGCGCTTGCCTGGCCGATGATATGGGCCTCGGCAAGACGGTGCAGCTGATCTCCTACCTGCTCCACTTGAAGGAGCAGGAGGCGGAAGCGGAAGCTTCGGGCGCACCGGTAGCCCGGCGGCAGACAGAGCCGGCCGGCTGGCCTTCGCTGATCATCTGCCCGACCTCCGTGCTCGGCAACTGGCAGAAGGAGCTGCAGCGTTTCGCCCCTTCCCTGAACGTGATGCTTCATTATGGAAGCAGACGGCTGGATGCCGGATATTTCTACGGCGCTGCTTCGCAGGCCGATGTGGTCCTCACTTCCTATGCTACCGCCGCGCTGGACCAGGAGCTGCTGAAGCAGTTCACCTGGGCGGCCGTCTGCCTTGATGAAGCGCAGAATATCAAGAACGCCGGAACGAAGCAATCCGCCGCAGTGCGCAGCTTCCCGGCCCTGCACCGGATTGCCCTGACCGGAACGCCAATTGAGAACAGGCTGTCCGAGCTGTGGTCAATCTACGATTTCATCACACCGGGTTATCTCGGCAGTCCGAAAGGGTTCCAGGACCGGTTCGCTAACGCCATCGAGAAGGAGCGGAATGCCGAAAAAACCGCAGACTTGCAGCGGCTGGTCAAGCCGTTCATGCTGCGCCGCAAGAAGAAGGATCCGGCCATTCAGCTCGATCTTCCGGATAAGAATGAAATGAAAACCTACATTAATCTGACAGCAGAGCAAGCGGCGCTCTACGACCAGAACGTGAACAGCCTGCTCGAACGGATGCAGAAGCTGGAGGGTATTGAACGCAAGGGAGCCATTCTGGCCGCCTTGACCAGCCTTAAGCAGCTATGCGACCATCCAATGCTGCTGACCAAAGAGGCGCTGCCCGAGCCGGAGGCCGGAGACGTTCTGGACACCAGCGCCTTGATTGAACGGTCTGCGAAGCTGGAACGGTTGCTGGCCATGGTCCGCGAGCTGCGCGAAGAGAATGAGCGCTGCCTGATCTTCACCCAGTATGTCGGCATGGGCAAGATGCTGCAGGCAGTGCTCCAGCAGGAGCTGCAGGAACCGGTGCTGTATCTGAACGGCAGCACCCCGAAGAGCACCCGTGACCGCATGATTGAGCGGTTCCAGGCCCCCGCACTGCCTGCCAGTGAAGCCGATGCCGCGTCCGGGTACCAGCCGTCCGATCAGCCGAATGTATTTATCCTCTCGCTCAAAGCGGGCGGTGTCGGTCTCAATCTGACCGCCGCCAATCATGTCTTTCACTTCGACCGCTGGTGGAATCCGGCGGTGGAGAACCAGGCCACTGACCGTGCCTACCGCATGGGCCAGACCCGGGACGTGCAGGTGCATAAGTTCATCTCGCTCGGCACACTGGAGGAGAAGATTGACGAGATGCTGGAGAGCAAGCAACAGCTCAGCGACGATGTGATCTCCGGCTCCGAGGGCTGGATCACCGAACTGTCTACGGACGCGCTGAAGGATCTGTTTACGCTGCGGAGGGAATGGGTCGGTTAACTAAATTCACCACTGCTCTATCATTCTAAAGGTTGCAGCCAGATTGTCTTCCCCGGCTAGTGAGCTGACCACCAGCGTGATTGGCTCCTGCTGCATGTCGTGGAGCAGCTGCTGATTTACCAGATTCATGGCAACATTCTGGTACGCACCCGATATGCCTGAGCCGTTTCCTTGAGTGATGACCCTTCCACCAGTAACAGCAGTACATGTATAGTTCACTTGCAGGGTGGTTTCAGTTACAGGAATAGCTGTAGTCGGCGTAGGATAGTTCACAAAGGCTCCGTTTACGCTTCCGCCGGCGATCACTTTATAGCGGATGGGGGGGTGAGGCCAGAATCTCCAGTCCATCCGCTTTGATCTCGGTAGCCACTGCTTCAGGAATGGTCACTGCGGGACTTCTGCGGAAGCTGATGGCCGCGAAATCGTTATCAGTAACGGTGATATTGCCACGGAATTCCGAAGTGATCCGGCTTACAGCAATCGGCAGCAGAGGAACGGGAATCCAGACCCCGCTGCTGTCAATCAGGAACACACGGACACGAACCTGCTCCTGTGAGTACACTACATTGAATAGGAAAAACGTCTGTGTCACATTATATATTTTGGTTACGACTTCCCTGTAATTCAACTCGGATAGCTCCTGGGCGAATAGCGCCGCTGGACTTACAATCAGTATTCAGCCCGGTTAAATAGACCACTCCTCTGGAGGTTCCATTGTTCACTACTTTTACGACCGCTTGACTGATAGGCCCTGCTCCCAAGGTAGGGTTCTTTGTTAACATGTTGGTTGTCAATACAGGCACAGCTCTTCACCCTCCTATTCAAGCTATTTCATATATCATATGCCGAGCAGATTTGAAGTTTCTGGTTTATTGACAGCGGGAGACACTCCACAGCCCTCAGACGCTTCCGTAACTGGGCGCAGTTGCCATTTTATACCCGCTGTGCTAAAATCAACTTAACTTTTTTAGAACGGAGGGCTCAGTGTGATAGACTATATCCGGATTCGTAACTTACGCGGCTAATTACAGCTTCATAGCGCGAAAGCTCTGCCTTGTGCAGAGGACTCAGGATAGGTCTATCCATTTTTAGAGGCAGCCCATAGCTTGATCTTATACGCGGGACAACAGGATGATTTATAGCGTGAAGTCTATAAATCCCCTTGTATTTGAACGGAGAACCGAGGTTGCTCCGCCCGGCCCGCTTATGCCTTTAGGAATTGCATCCCCATAGAGAATATACTGAACCGCAGCCCGGCATGGCCGGAATAGAGAACTATTCCTCCCTAACACTGCCGGTGCTTCGCTTCATATTATTTATGGGAGTGCCATAGCTGTAGAGCTGTTTGTTATTGGTGTAACGGCTCTACAGGACCCTATTCTGTTGTTCCTCACAATCCTTTTAGCACAGGCAGTCTGCCTGTGCTTTTTTATGTCCAAATTTAATCATGGAGGTTGAACTATATATGGAATCCATACAACAAAAAGCAGTCATCGTCGGTGTACAGCTGCAGAATGACAATAACTTCGATTACGCCATGGAGGAGCTGCGCAATCTGGCAGCTGCCTGTGATATTGAGGTCGTGGCTGAGCTCAGCCAGAAGTCCAGCCGGGTGAACCCCTCGCATTATATTGGAACCGGCAAAATCCAGGAGCTGGCACTGCTGATGGAGCAGCATGATGCGCCTATCGTTATTTTCAATGACGAGCTGTCGCCGTCCCAGATCCGTAATCTGGAATCAACGCTTGACCATGAGGTCATTGACCGGACGATTCTGATTCTGAACATCTTCGCGCAGCGGGCCAAAACCAAGGAAGCCCAGCTGCAGGTGGAAGTAGCACAGCTCCAGTACATGCTTCCCCGCCTGACGGGCTTGCGCGAATCTCTGGGCAGACAAGGCGGCGGAGGCGGGACCGGCCTGAAGAACAGAGGGGCCGGGGAGACGAAGCTGGAGCTGGACCGCAGAAGAATTGAGGAGCGCATCTCCGTCCTCCAGACAGAGCTGCAAGCACAGGTCTCAAGGCGCCAGATTCAGCGTAAGCAGCGCCACAAGAATGAGGTGCCTGTCGTTTGTCTCGTGGGCTACACCAATACCGGCAAGTCTAGCTTAATGAATACGCTGGTGGAGACCTATCATCCCGGCTCGGGCAAAGGGGTCTTCGCCAAGGATATGCTGTTCGCCACTCTCGAAACATCGGTGCGCAGTATCGAACTGCCCGATCACAAAACCTTCCTGCTGACAGATACCGTCGGGTTCGTCAGCCAGCTGCCCCATCATCTGGTCAAGGCCTTCCGCTCGACACTGGAAGAGGTCACGGAAGCGGATCTGCTGATCCATGTGGTCGACATTTCCGATGCGCAGCATGAGCAGCATATGGCTGTAACGGATGAGACCCTGAAGGCGCTGGGCGCTGACGGCATTCCCACCCTGTATGCTTACAACAAAGCCGATCTGACGGACCAGCCTTATCCGCAGGTCCAGGAGAATTCTGTAACGCTCTCTGCGCTGAAGAACCGCGGAATTCCCGAGCTTACGGCGCTGATCCGCAGCCGGATCTTTACTGATTATATTCAGTGTGAGATTCTGGTCCCGTTCGACCGGGGCAGCATTGTTTCTTACTTCAATGAGCATGCCGATGTGCAATCCGTCAGCTATGAAGAGCAGGGCACACGTCTTAAGCTGGAGTGCCGGGCCGCTGATTATGAGCGGTTCCGGAGTGATTTTGTTGAGCTTTCGCAATAGAATCTTCTCTATGTAACAGGAGCAGGCCCCGGTAACTCTTACCGGGCCTGCTCCTGCTGTTGTATATGGAAGCACCGGAAGCAGTGAATACTTCCAGCAGTAAACTCCGTAAGGACCCGCGGACAGCCGATCTGTCCGCCTTATTTTGCCGGACCGGGATTTAATTGAAGCAAGAACCCTCCGTCCCTTCCGCTGCTGTTCACCCGCAGCGCCCTGCTGTCATCCGTCATCTCCAGGACCGGTTCAGCATAAACCTCTTCTTCCTCCTCCGGCTGTACCTCCAGCGAGAATACCAGCGCCGCCTGCTGTAGAGTGGTGAAATCAATGCTTCTGCGCGGACCCGTATAGAGAATCATATCGATATTTATGCTGTCTTCCGCGTTATGAATTTCCCACGCCCAGCTGCGCACCGCGCCTGCATGCCCGCTGAACGCCGCGAACCAGGTCGTCAGATTAAACGCAGTTTCCCCAATGATGATGCTCGCCCCTTCTTCCGTAGGTCCGGCGATGATCCCATCCAGGCACCCGCCAATCTCCAGCCGCAGCCGTAGATCAGCGGCCTCAATGATGCCCCCGGTCCGGTCGAGATTCGGATGAGTATCGCCGCCGTCCGTAATGAAATCTACACCGAACAGCAAATGTCCTGCTTCCTGCAGCGATTTGAAGCGTGCAGAGCAGTAGTCATAGCCGTCATGCAGGCAGCGGAGCCGAATATAGGCCGGCTGGCCATGATTGTCAACATAGACCACCAGCGGCCGTCTTTGATTCCACAGATCACTATGTGTGAAGGAACCGATACTAAACTGCGGGGTCATATAAGTGACCGCCCATTTGCCGCCGTCCATTTGCCCCTCCCCCTCCCCTTGCCCATCCAAGAGCTGTCTTACTTCCTTCGTCTCAGGAACCGTGAAGCCAGCCAGATAAGCAGGCGGGCAGTGGATGCCGCTCCTATACCATTCTTCCTCGTAGGGCAGCTCCTCCCGGGGGAAGAACCTCACCGCTCCTCCCGTCGCCATTTGCAGAAAAGCCTTGCTCTGCTCATTCAGCAGCGCCCCGTAACTGCGGGAATGCGGCCCGGACCACTGGGCCGTGACCGGGTGATAATAACCCGCGACGGTCTTCCAGGTCAGCTCAAGCAGTTCTCTGGTCAGTGCTTTGACCGCGCTGTCCGTGGTCTCGGACTGAAGCTTCGACAGCTCCAGAATGGCAATATAGGTATAGACCGGACTGTTGTATTCCTGAAAAGCCCCATGCTGCATGGTATGGGCGTGCAGCTTCCGAAGCCGCTCCAGACCGTATGCCGCATAATCCTCACGCCCCAATTGCTCCCCGGCAATTCTCGTAACAAAAGCTCCAATAATCGCAATATTGGTATAGTCCGGACCCACATTCCGCCTGATAATCGCCTCGCAGGCATAATCGATGGACCGGAGCACATCTTCCCTCAGATCGTCCGGGAAGCGGTGGCCGTGGCGTGCGATCGCCTGAACCAGCCGGCTGCCGCAGAAATCGGCCCAGTTCCAGTCCGGAGGGGCCATCTGGTGCAGCGGCTCCTCATAGAACCAGGACCAGATCCCGAAGGTAGCATGGCTCCGGTCGGTATCCTGCAGGGAGATCACCTGCCGGATGATATCGAATGCCCGCTGTTCATAACGGGCCAGCTCCGTATCAAGCAGTCCGAGTGCATAGGAGAGGGAATCTCTGGTGGAATGGATGAACTCCGCCTGCTTCAGGGTTGTATGATAACCCGGGCTGCTGAACGGGGAACGCAGCATGCAGATGCCCGGATCATAGCGGGACTCCAGTCCGGACATTTTATGAATCAGCAGCTGCTGATGGTTCATCTCTTTATTTACAGGCTCTGCGGTTTCCTTCACGGTCATCTTCCTCCCTTACCTTCAGAGTTCAGCGGAACCGCCTGCGGCAGGTGTTGCGGGTGCTGGTGATTCAGCGCCTCTGTCAACAGCTGCATCACCAGTCCCTGACCGTACAGCGCCGGATACCTCTCAATGGCGTTGTACGCTTCTATTGAAGGCATTACCGGGGTGCCTCCCGAGACTCCCTGCACCTCGCCGTCTTCACGGATAAGCGGCAGGATTCCTTCAAGCGCCTTTCCGGCACTCTCCAGATAAGAATCATCCAGCAGGCCGCCCTTAACCGCCTTGAGGAAACCGCAGGCGATGCCCGCGCTGGCCGACGTCTCCTGGTAATAATCCGGCCTGTCGAGCACAGTATGCCAGAGTCCATTCTCTCCCTGAACCTGCCGCAGGGCGGAGGCGAGCGTACGGTAGCGGCTGTAGAGTTCTTCCGGAACGGCAACGGTGTGCCGGGTCTCCGCCGCAATCTCCGGAACGGCCAGCGTAACCCAGGCGTTGGCCCGGGCCCAGCGGGCAGCCGACATATGGCTGCCGTCCCGGCAGTTCCAGCCGTGGAACAACAGTCCCGTCACCGGGTCCTGCAGCAGGCGCAGATGCAGCAGGGTCTGCTGCAGGGCGGCCTCTGCAAGCCCGCGGTCGCCGGTCAGCCCGGTAAGCCGTGCCAGGAACAGCACGGCCATATACACCGTATCCGCCCACACCTGCTCCGGGAAGTCTACAGCCTCCGTCACAGTATGCTCCAGCGCCCCTTCCCGGGTTCGCGGCGCAGTCTCCAGCATCCAAGAGGCAATTTCCTGAGACCTGCTTAGAAACCAGGTGTCCCCGGTCAGCCGGTACAGCCCAGGAAACAGAGCATATGGAGCCAGGGAGTTGATGACCCGAACCCCCTCTGCCTTACGCTTATTCCGGTTCACCCAGAGCAGCAGATAATCAATTACCTTGTCTGCGCCGGTGGCAGTTCCGTATGCCATCAAGGAGATTACACCAACGCCGGGCACCCAGTCCCAGTGATGAATATCCATCCCCCAATTGCCCTGATGCCGGACGGAACTCATATATTTGAAGATAAGATCCAGCTTCTCTTCTAACTCCTGTTTTGTATTCAAAACGTCCGAAGCCTCCTTGAACCGTGATAATCCTCGAAATCCGCTTTGACCGGAGAGTTGCCCTGAAACGGAATTTCGCCAAACAGCGCTTTGACCGTAAGCTCTACCGTATCCTCATGCAGCGAATAAGCATTCACCAGCGTATCGAGGAATGGAATATCCTGCAGCAAATACGGCGACGCAAATGAAATGCCGACCGGCTTGATCGTCTCTGCATGCTGCATGGCCCAGATGGCTTTGGCCGCTTCACCTACCGGACGGGCCGTATTCATCATGCCGTGCAGCGGCAGGAAATAAGGGGCAAAAGCAGCGTCCCAGGCCACCCCGGACAGCTCCCATTGCCGCAGTGTAGTTAGCGGTTCGAATTCATCGAGGATATCGACCTGCAGCCCTCTTGCCTTAAGCTGTTCAACGAAAAGATTCATCCGCTCATATTTGCGCCCCTCCGTCACCTTGTTCAGCATGATCACCAGCACTCGGCGCACTGTCTGCGGATTCAGAGGCAGCTGGCCGGTCCGGTTGCGGACCAGCGTAATGCAGCGCCCGGCCAGCGCCCGGCTGAATTGTCTAACCTGCCGGTCCAGCCCGGGCGGCAGCTTATCCTCCAGCAGCGGCAATGCCAGCCCGTCTTCTCCCGCAGCGCCGGTAAACTGCATTCCAAGCCGGGCCTTCATCTCCAGAATCCGCCGGACGCTGGCCTTCAGCCGTTCCCGGCTTACCCGCCCGTCTGCCACCGCCTGATCCATCACCGCAAAATATCTCACGCCCGGCCAGAGCAGCACATCCGTGCCGCAATTGAAACAATCGATCATACGCTTCTCATAATCTCCCCAGGCCAGAAACCCGCCCATATCCAGCGCATCCGACAGCACCACCCCATCGAAGCCCATTCGTTCCCGGAGCAGCTCCGTAGTGATATGCTCCGATACGGTTGCAGGCACAGGCTTCACGGCAGCATCCTCGTCTTCAATCCAGGGAAGGGAAATATGGCCGGTCATATAGGACATCACCCCCTGATCGATGATTCTCTGAGCCACATGTCCATAAGTGGAGAACCATTCCTCTTCAGATAAGCTGTTAATCGTAGTAATGATATGCTGATCCCTGTAATCCACCCCGTCTCCGGGAAAATGCTTGGCGCAAGCCGCGATGCCATAATCCTGCATCCCGCGCATGACGGCTGCAGACAGGCGTGCCGCCCGCCCGGCATCATCCCCGAGACAGCGGGTAGTAATGACGGGATTCATCCAGTTCAGCAGAAGATCAACCCCCGGTGCCAGCGCCCAGGTGAAACCGGCTGCCCGGCCTTCCAACGCTGTATATTTACCGTATTCATAAGCCAGCGCTTCATCATCGGCTGCAGCAAGGGCAAGAAGGGGCGGGAAGGCTGTGAGGCTTTTGACTGCAGAGCCGGCCCCGAATTCCAGATCACCGGAGAACAGCAGCGGGAACTTGCTGATTCTCTGCAGCATCACGGTCCAGTCCCGGTAATCCTCCGCTTTACCCGCAGCCTTCTGAATGACCTCTCCGCCGATAAAGAAGCTGCCCACCGGATATTGTGCCAGATACCCGCGAAGAGCGGCCTCGTCATCCCCCTTGAACGGCAGTCTGCCTGCATGATCCTGCATAGTTTGCCCGATGAGCTCCCGCAAGCTCATAGCCTCCAGCGTGCGCTCTACCCAGTCCTGCTCTTCCTTGCTTAGCGGCCTCTGCATAGTCCCGATTCCTCCCGGTAATTTCTATTCCAAGTGTACCGAAAAGCGGGACCGCTCTAAATAAAGCCAACTATAATATAAGTTCAAAATTCTATAATCACCTCACAAAGCGGGTCTTAGCTTCGGTGATTACTCAGCTTTCGGCCGGGACCCTAAATAAATACTTATACAAAAACAAAATCACCCTAACGGGTGATTCATGCTGGAACTTATACAGCTTTGCGGCTTGTGCAGCTTGTGCAGATTGTAAGTCCACTTCACATAACTTCATTCAGACTACTTCCCGGGCTGCCCCGGTGAAATTATGGCACTAATGCTACTCATTCCGTCCCCCTGCCTACTTTCGACATATTCAAGGGCACTAATGCCCCTCATTTCCTTCTGCTGCCTACTTTCGGCATATTCAGGGGCACTAATGCCCCTCATTTCCTTCTACTGCCCACTTTTGGTGTATTCAGGGGCACTTCTGCCCCTCATTTCCTTCTACTGCCCACTTTTGGTGTATTCAGGGGCACTTCTGCCCCTCATTTCCTTCTGCTGCCCACTTTCAGCGGATTCAGGGGCACTAATGCCCCTCATTTCCTTCTACTGCCCACTTTTGGTGTATTCAGGGGCACTTCTGCCCCTCATTTCCTTCTGCTGCCCACTTTCAGCGGATTCAGGGGCACTAATGCCCCTCATTTCCTTCTACTGCCCACTTTTGGTGTATTCAGGGGCACTTATGCCCCTCATTTCCTTCTGCTGCCCATTTTCGGCGGATTCAAGGGCACTTCTGCTCCTCATTTTCTCCTGTCGCCCATTTTCGGCGGATTCAGAGGGATCCCTGACACAGGACACATTCGTCCTCCAGACGGATACCATGATTACCCTGAAATAGAAACTCCCCGCCGCTTCACACTTCAAAGCACACGGGGAGTATAAGCCTTCATTCATGAGCCCAGGTCTGCATTAATCCGCCCCTCAGTAAACGCAAGCCTGTGCCCCACTCCGCCCGTCAGGGCAGACTGATGAGCAGGGCCTCACTTAATTTGTTATTCTCCTTGTTCATCTCGACATACCGCCAGATATCATTCACAAAGAAGCTGATGGTGAAGCTGCCAATGGTCGGCACTGTCCAGCGGGGCGTTCCCTGGGCGCTGCTGTTGGCTGTTAATGTGATCTCTTCGCCCGGCTGGATCACGCTGGTGTTCGTGTCCGACCAGGATACAACCCCGCCATTCACCGAGAAGGCGCCGCCGGTGATCTGTCCGACTCCGGTTGATGTGTTCAGCGGTGTAGGGCGGACGCCAATGTTCTTCACTTTGGCCCAGAAAATCAGCGAATCCCCCAGCTGCGGAGTGCTGTGCGCCGAAGGGCTGCCGTCGCTGTTCACGATATCCCAGCCGATATCCGTCACGGTCAGATCCGGCCCCGGAGCCGGCAATACCGATTCATAGCTCTGGAACTCCAGTCCGCTCACCATGACTTTTCCCTGAGTGCCTGAAATTTCAATCCGGTGCAGACCATACTCCAGGCCCGTCAGCTCATAGACGATTTTATGATCCCCCTCAAGTCCGGCCTGCGGAATCACTATCGTCTCCATATATTCGCCGTCGACATAGACGTCAGCACTGCCCATATCGCTTTTGATATCCGATCTCCAGCGGACGCCGGTGCCGTTAAAGCTAAACCCTGCCAAAGCATCCGTTCCATAGGTCACATGGGAGACCCCATTCGGCGCGGTCTCGAACCCGGTATAGTCGATGTAAGTATGATTATGCGCAACAGGGTACCACGCGGAGACCGGAACATACAGCCCCTCTTCCAGCCTGAAATAATCGATATTGGCCCCGTTCCCTGCCGAGGTGAAGCTGATTGTGTTATAGCCTGCCTGGAGTGTAATCCCATACTGCCGTGCGGTTATATTGGCAGTCCAGCTTCCTGTTGAGGGCAGCGTAACTGTGGACTGTTTCACTCCGTTAACGAGAATATTCTTCTTCGATTCCTGATTGGAAGCGTATGCAATAGTTAAGGTGTAGCTGCCGCCGTTCGCGGAATAGAAGCCCTGAATGGCGAGTCCCCCGCCATGTGTCTGCTCGACCACCTTCCCTCCCGAGGCGCTGCTGTTATTGCTGGTCTTCAGCGGCAGGGTAAAGGAGGTAGCTTCCGCCTCGAATTTGGCCGGATCTCCCGTGACATGCGGCGTAACCGGCATTACCGGTGTGGTGGCGGATACAGCCGTGCTGAGCGGCGATACATTGCCGGAGTCATCCACCGCTTGAACCGTGTAGCTATAAGTGGTCTGGGGGTTAACGGTATAGTCACTCCAGAAGGTAAGGCGTCCAGGAACATTGATTACCGGGACCGCTCCGCCGTCACGGTACACATTATAGCTGACTACCGCATCGTTGTCCGAGGAGGCATTCCAGGTTAGCTTGATTTGTTCATGACTTACTGCTACTGCCGCCGGACTGGCCGGAGCAGATGGCAGGGTGTTCTCCTTCTCATCCAGAATATACTGGACAGTTTCGCCCGCCTCTAATGTAACCGTTTGCATAATATAAGGCGTTGCTGTTAGCTGGACCTTCGAATGTGCTTCAGCATAGGTATCTCCTGCACCGAAGCGTTCCCCCGTATACGTTCCGCTGGACGGCATCGCAACCCGTACCTGCATGGTTACCGGCGATTTCTCAAAGTTGACGAAGTTCAGCAGAATTTTATCGGACGAAGCGCCTATGGCTGTAACCCCCAGCGCCGAGGTATCCACTGCGCGGAAATAAGCCTTTTGCCCGGTTAATGCAGCCGCATTGAGAACTTCGTAGCTGAGCGGGCTTCCATGGGTCGCATAAGCGGCGGCCAGTCTGCGGAACGTCTTCAGCCGGGTCTCCCCGGATTCATTGATATTGGCCGGCACTGCTGCCGTATCCTCATAGCGGTGCGTATTCCAGTTAATCGCGGAATCGAACAGCCCAAACTCCGTCCCGTCATTGAAGAAGGCGGCGTGCTGCATAATATGATCTACATAGCCGATATCCCCCCGCAGCTCCCGGTCAAAAGCTGAGGCGAACCTGTACGCATACGTTCCATATTTCGTATTGTCGGAATGATTGTCATTGCTGCCGGTCTCACTCATCGCCATTTCTTTGCCAAAACCCTCATCCGCTTCGCCATAAACACGCAAATTCTCATACAGGCTTCCGCCCGGCAAGGGTTGAACCCCGGTGCCGCCATAGCTGTGGCCGTTGGTCACATCCGACAGCGCTTCAATCGCTGCCCGCTGGCTGGCATCCCGCTCCCAGCCGTCGGGAATTCCGTTATACGGCCAGTACGCCCAGCCGGGGGCAACAATCTTCAGGTACGGCTGGCTATTGGTCTGCCTTTCCTCATCCATCAGCTCATGAAGCGCAAGCACCGCCTTCTGTGCCCAGCCGAATAATCCCGGCTCATTGCCCGTTTCCGCATACTGGTACAGATCGCCGAATTTGCTGACGAACCCGGCATAATAGCTCCGCAGCGCTGAGCTGATGGTTCCGGCGGCCAGTTCACTATTGCTCTTCCAGTTCCCGCCGATGATATTGACCATCGGCTCCAGATTAAGATCGCGCAGCGTCTCCAGATAAGTCCGCCCCAGCGGGTCCCAGCCTGCGCTGGTATCGGACCAGAAGGAGGTGCGCATCCAGTTGCCGCTGTAGGCTATGCCCAACCACTTGGTCATTGGCGCCAGATGGCGGATTGCATTCTCGTCATACCTGAAGGTGGATGCGGCAATTGTGCTTCCCAGATGAATATACCGCCCGTGTATAGGCTCGGCGGCCTGCTCCTCCAGCGCATCCAGCCTGAAATAATCCCACTCAAACCACAGATACCTGTCCCCGTCATAACCGGGAGACTGCGGATCTGCGTATAACCCCCGGTCAACGGTGAGCTTAAGCTCATTCTGCCCTATCTTCAGCTGTTCTTTGGGAATGTAGAGCTTATAGGTCTGCTTCCATGTGCGCGTAAGCGGAGTCTCTCCATCATTCAAGCCGGTAATCTGAATAAGCCCGCTGAAGCTGCCGTTTGCGAATACGGCCAGCTGCGGAATAGCGGTGCTTGCATCTATAACCTTGAAGCTGAACTCCACGCCGTAGAGAGGGATTTCGGTTAAATTAAAGGTGAGATTCATGGTACCGTTGTGGTCTGCTTTCATGCCCTTGGAGAGGGTATTCCAGCTCATGGGATTTGCGGGGAGGGTAATATTCTCACTGTACACATCTTGAAATACCGTAAATTCTGCCGAGCTGTTATCCTGCTCCCCAACCTGCCAGAGCAGCGTGGGCGGCTGATAGGTATCCTCTGTGACCGTCCTGTCATAGGACGATTCAGCGGCAGGCAGCGACAGCACCGCAGGTGACTTCATTTCTTGTACAGCAGTCAGTGCCGCTGGCGGTCCGGCGGACAGAATTCGCCCGCCAGGCGCCAGAACGGACATCAGCACCAGAACAGTAATGAGCAACTTGCCTGTTATCTTCTGTTTTCGCACATTAACACCCTCTTCTTGAGAATAAGATAAGGGCTCCCCAAATGCTGGTTCAGCGAATGAGAATACCCGGTATCCGGCAAGCGGCCGCTGGGACTGCCTGCTATGAATACCGGGCGTGCTATGGCCTTAGCTGCTTATTTGGCGGCCAGGAAAGCATCCAGTTGCGTTTGAATTTCTGTAATCACAGCATCCAGGCCTGCGGCCTTCAGCTTGCTGTTCATTTCCTTCAGGACCGGTTCAGGGTCCTTTTCCCCGGAGTACAGGGTGTTCTTATATTGCTTCGTAATATTGATCAGTGCGCCGATCTGCGACTGCACCTTGGTCGAATCGAAGACAAAGCCGATGACCGGTGAAACGGCAGAGTTCTTGTTCCAGTCGGTGTACAGCTGTACGCGGTTAGGATCTTCGTCTTTGTTCAGGTAGTTCAGCAGAACATTGCCGATCATCCAGGAAGATACGGAGTTGTAGCCGCTGTCCGGAATGAACTCCACCGTGTTGTTCTCCAGCTTCTTATAATGCTTGCCCTCAATTCCGAAGGTCAGCAGGTTGTAGAGCACCGGATCGGTATGGATCAGGTTCATGAACATCATGGCCCGTTCAGGGTTTTTGGAGGTTCTGGAGATGGCGAGCATGGAGCCCTGCAGGCTCTTGGTGCTGACGCCAACCGGCAGCAGTGTCTTGATGATCATCGGCTTCTCGGCGAGCCGGGTCCAGTCATTGGTGGAGGTCGGATTCATATTGCCGTAGACGAACCAGGCCTTGCCGCTTTTGACCGCATCCTTCAGCTCGGTCTTGTCTGTGGCACCGTTCTTGTTAATATAGCCCGCTTCATACCAGCTGCGGATCAGCTTCAGCCGTTCCACCATTTCCGGCGTATCATATTCGTTGAATACCTTCATCGTTTTGTAATCGAGCAGTGTCGGAATTTCATTACTGCCGTCGAGGTCTTCACTTTCCGGATATGCGGTGAACCAGTTCAGACTGTCGGTATGATTCATGAACAGCGGGGAGAGAGTCGGTTCTTTCTCCTTAATCGTCTTCAGCATCGGTTCAATATCCTCCAGCTTCTTGATGCTGTTCACATCGAAGCCGTATTTATCGACAATCGCTTTGTCAAAAGCAAACCCGACAGACTGCCCCAGCTCCTTCTCTGTGGGAATCGCATACAAATGTCCGTTAACAGTAGCCGCCTGCAGGTATGCAGGATTGATTTGTGCCTTCGTTTCCTTAGCGTATTCCTCGATCAGCTCTTCCAGCGGCAGATACGCTCCCTTGGCGGCATTGGTCATGAAGTTCCAGGTATAGACCATATCGAACACTTCGCCGGACTGGATCATCAGGTTGACCTTATCGGCCGGTTTATCCCAGCTCAGCTGGTTAATCTTGATCGTGGCATTTATTTTATCCTTCAGATACGCATTGATCTCCTGCTCTACAGAAGCCACATCCTTATCCGGCCCGCCGGGCAGATAGAGCGACAGCTCCACCGGTTCCAGCGCATCTGGCGTTTCCGTCCCGGCCGCATCCGTTGCAGTGGCTTCCTTAGTGGCAGCCGGAGCCGCGGTGCTCTCCCCTGCCTTCTCCGAAGGAGCAGCGGTATTGTTGTTATTTCCGGAGCAGCCGGCTAGGGTGAACCCAACCATAAGTACAAGCGACAGCAGCAGACCCGTGACTTTTTTACCTGCCATACTTTGTTTCCTCCCCTTGATGGAACAATATATGCTAATCGGTTGATTCCGAGGTTAGCCTTTAATCGAGCCAAGCGTCAAGCCTTTGATGAAATACCGCTGGAAGAACGGATACGCGAGCACAATCGGACCAATGCCAATCAGCGCCATCGCCATGCGGATCGTTTCCCCCGGTAATTTGGCCAGCTCGGTGGCCGAGCCCTGAATGAGTGCGCCGTTGCGGCTCAGGTAATCCGCCTGGGAGATCATTTTGTACATCAGATATTGCAGGGAATAGAGGTCTGTATCGGTGATGAAGATCATGCTGTTGAACCAGTCATTCCAGTAATGCAGTGTATTGAACAGCCCAATCGTGGCGAATACCGGCAGGGACAGCGGAAACACAATCTGGAAGAACGTCCGCAGCTCCCCGGCCCCGTCGATGGTGGAGGCTTCGATCAGCGCAGGCGGTACACTCATCTGGAAATATGTTTTCATGATCAGCACATTGAACGGCGACAGCAGCATCGGCACGATGAGCGCCCAGATGGAGTTCTTGAGATCCAGCACTTGCGTATAGACCATATACCAGGGCACCAGCCCGCCGCCGAACAGCATGGTGAAGAAGATCAGGAAGGCGAAAAAGCCGCGGTATCTGAAATCGGTCCGTGAGATCGGATAAGCATACAGTGAAGAGATGAACACACTGACCAGCGTTCCGGTGATGGTGACGAAGAAGGATACGCCGTACGCTTTTAACACAACGCTGTAATCCTTGAAGATATACGCATAGGCTTCCAGGCTGAGCTTCTCCGGGATAAATTGATAGCCATTCAGCACAATGTAATCATAGTCGGTAATGGAAATCATGAAGACGAGCACAATCGGCAGCAGGCAGGTAATGGACAGGATGATAAAAATAACATGGAGAATGAGGTTGGTAAATCTGGATATTTCGTTATTAGCCACGGATTTCCACTCCTTTTTAGAATACCGCCTGGTCCTTGTCGACCTTGCGCACGATCCAGTTCGAGCCGAGGACCAGGAAGAAGCCGACCACCGATTGATACAATCCCGCTGCTGCGGACATGCCCAGGTTCCCCATATTAATCAGTGCGTTATAGACGTAGGTGTCGATGACCAGCGTGGTCGGGTACAGTGCTCCGGAATTCAGCGTGGTCTGGTAGAACAGCCCGAAGTCGGAGCGGAAGATCCCGCCGATGGCCAGAATCGTTGTGATGATAATGACCGGACGGATCAGCGGAATCGTGATATGCAGGATCTGCTTCCACTTGCTGGCGCCGTCGATCAGGGCCGCTTCATAGTATTCGTTGTCAATGCCGATGATGGCCGCCAGATAGATGACACAACCATAGCCCACCCCTTTCCAGAGGTTGATCAGCGGCAGAATGAACGGCCAATATTTCGGCTCGGAATACCAGTTCAGCTCATCCAGCCCGAACAGGGCGAAGATCCCTTTATTAATGAAACCGTATTCAACATTCAGAAAGGCGAACACCAGATAACTCACCACAACCATCGACAAGAAGTACGGGAAGAACATGATGCTCTGATAAAATTTGGCGGCCAGCTTATTCTTCAGCTCATTCAGGGCAATCGCGATGGACACGGCAATCACCAGGTTGAGAATAATAAACACAAAGTTGTAGAGCACCGTATTGCGGGTTATAATCCAGGCATCCGAGGTTGCGAACAGGAATCTGAAGTTATCCAGCCCCACCCACGGACTGCCGAGAATGCCGTCGACATAGTTAATATTCTTGAAGGCAATAATGATCCCGAACATCGGCAGATAATTATTGACCAGCAAAAAAAGCACACCCGGCAGCAGCATCAGCAGCAGAACTTTGTGCTTCAGCAGATGTCTCAGCATGGTGCCCCGCTTCGTGCTCCTGTGTACCGGCAGGCCGCTGCCTGCATCGGCTACGCTTCTCTTCTCCTCTGTAATCATTCCTTCCGCCTCCTGATTCCTTCAGCAGTCTCTCTCTTCCATGACTTAAGTGTAGCCGGAGAACGGCTGATGCTAAATAAGGCCATCTATAATAAAAGTTCAAAATCCTACGGAGTTTGGGATTGTGAGGTACCCGCCAGCACAAAAAGGACTCCCCCGAAGCCGCCACGGCCCGGGCAAGTCCCTAATCCTAAACGGGCTATTCTATTCCTGTCCCTTACTCAGCTGGCTCTCCAGACTCTCTGCCTTTAGGGGATGATGCGGATCAAAGTCAGGATAGATATACTCCTCGCGCTGAAAAGAGTACCCCGTATCCGCAATGTCGAGCATCTGATTCAGCCGCTCCGTTTCGCTGCGCAGCCCCTCGTCAAGCGGCCTCTCTCCCGAGAGAATCTGCAGATACAGCTGCATCCTCGGACGGTCCCCGGAATCACGCGGTTCCATGGATACCGTGCTCGGATCATATTGATCCATAATCTGCGGCGAGAGCGGATATATAGACTCAGCAGCAGTCGGAATAAATTCCTTGAAGTGCCCCAGCCCCGGCGCAAGACCCGGAACATCGAGAATACCATCCACCACCGGCAGGGCCAGCGCCTGCTGGAACAGAATGGTCAGGAATTCCCCGGACTGCAGGAATTTCCACACTTTAACCGCCGCCTCCCGGCTTGGCGCTGAATCATTCACTACCAGCGGAGAGTGCGGGATCATCATGAGCGCTCCGCCGTCCCGCTTGGAGGCGTCCGCCACGGGAGGCATTGCAACTCCCCAATCGTCCTTCGGCATATATTCCTGCAGCTTTACATAATCTTTGCTGGTGGCGTACATCATGCCGATATTGCCGTCCGCGAACTGCCGCAGGGCACTATCACGCTTAAGCAGTGCCTCACCCGGATACAGACTCCCCTCACGCTTCATGTCCAGCACCATTTGCAGCCAGAATCTGTATACACTCAGCTCATAACGCCCGGTCTGGTAATTATAAAGATAGTAACCGCTAGAGGTATTGGAGATTTCAAGACCGGTCTGCAGGCTATCCTGGCTGTCTCCTGCAGGAAGCGCGAAGCCATATTTATTCACGCCCTCTCCTGCCTGGCTGATCCGGGCGGCAGCCTCTTTCACCGCTTCGAAGGTAAGCGGCGGCGGCTCCGGGTCAAGTCCCGCATCGCGGAACAGCTGCTTGTTGTAGAGGAGACGCACGGTATCGACACTGGAGGGCATGAAGTAGATCCCCCCTCTGAACAAAGAACTGTGTGCATAATTCCTGGCCCATGCCGGGAATCTGCTTAAGTCAGCAGTGTTCAGCTCTGCGGACAGATTAGCCAAATACCCTTTGTTCACATAGGTAGCCAGCCAGGTATTATCCACACTGAACACATCCGGACCCTGTCCCGAGGTCATCAGCATATTTAAGGTGTCATCGTAGACATCTGCAGCGATATCCATAACGTTAATCTCGATATGATCGGGATTGGTTTTGTTATATTGACTGATGGCATTCTTCACTTCCAGGTTCTCCGTCCAGTCATACAGGGCAATCTTTATCCGGATGGGCTGCACCGGTGCTTCCGCAGGATCCGGGCGGAAGTCCACCAGCAGCGGACGGTCATAAGCAATGGCATACGCTGCAGTCCCGCATAATAGTAAGGCAAGGATATAGAACAGGAACCGTTTCATCTTGCACCTCCTGCGTTGACATCAAGACTCGTTGCGTTTTACAATGTATACCAGCTATTGATTGGTATTTTCCACCAATACCCGATAAATGGCAAGCCGCAAATATCGGGACGCCGGGGAGGGCTCCAATGAGGAAGCTGTATGATACGTTGTCGCGGACCCTCTTCTTGTATAATTTCAGCATCCGCAGCCGGCTGATTCTCTACTTCCTGTTCCTCGTCCTGCTTCCGACAACCATTATATCGGTGACGGTATATAACAAATCAGCCGATATTATCACCCGCAATGTTAATACATCCATTGAGAACAACTTCAATCTCGTTCAGGACAATCTGGCCCAGCGGTTCGAGGCCGCCAATAAATCCATGGTATCGCTCTATCTTAATTCAGAATTCGCTGACCTCATCTCCTCTAACCGGCCCACAGACAGCAGCGGAATCATTAATGAGCTGGCTGCCCTAAGCAAAATTCTCGAGAACTTCCCCGCGAACGGTACGTCTGGAAGCAGCTTTGTCCCTATGCTCTATATGCTGAACCGCCCGGAATATACCCAATATAACTTCTCCAGACGCGTATTCAATATCGATCTCATCTCTCTGAAGCCCTGGTATCTGGGCATTCCGGCCCAATCCGATTTCACTGTCGTCGGACTCAGCTCTCTGGATTCCAAGTACACCCTCAAATTCGCAAGGCGTCTGTTCGGCATCCGGCATGCCCAGCTGCCCTTTGTCGGACTTCTGACCATCGACATTCCTGTAGCTGAATTCGGCACACTGCTGGAGCATTACAAGCCTACGCCCGGCAGCAAGGTCTATATCGCAGACGGAACCGGCACGATCGCCATCAGTCCGGAGCCGGCCTTGATCGGGCAGAACATCAACACACAGGACTACTACAGCAAGATGAACGCTCCGGCTGCCGGTTCAGCGGGTCTGCATTCTTTTCACCAGATGATCGGCGGCGAGAATATGCTTGTCTCCTACCGGACCATCGACAACACCGGCTGGACCATTCTCTCGTTCTCTCCTGTCCGTGAGCTTAACGGAGAATTAGCCGCCTTCCGCCGGGTGATGTATATCGTGATCGGCATCTGTATGCTGGTCTCGCTCATGATGGCCCTGCTGCTGTCAGAGAATATCTCAGCGCCGATCCGTAAGTTCATCCAGTCGATGTCGCATGCCGAAAGTGGAAATTTCAACATTACCATCCGCTACAGGCGCAAGGATGAATTCGCCTACTTGTTCAACCGCTATAACAAGCTGCTCCAGCAGATTAAGGCGCTGATTGACAAGCTCTATGTGACCGAGCTGCGCAAGAAAGAAGCCGAGCTCCAATCCCTGCAGGCCCAGATCAACCCGCATTTTCTCTACAACACCCTGGATTCGATCAACTGGATCGCCATCAATCACGATATTCCAGAGATCAGCAATATGGTTACCTCCCTCTCGGATTTCTTCAGGTACAGCCTGAGCAAGGGACGGAATATCATCCCGCTCCGCGATGAGCTGCGGCAGGTGGAGAGCTATCTGGAGATTCAGCAGTTCCGTTTCCGGGATAGGCTGGAATATGAACTCGAGGAGACGGACCCCAAGCTGCTGGAGGAATGCCTGGTGGTCAAGCTCAGCCTGCAGCCGCTGGTTGAGAATGCCCTGATTCATGGCATTCAGCAGCGGCGGGGTCAAGGCAGAATCCGCATCAGAGTCGAGACTTCACAGGAGATTCTCAGCGTCTCGGTGTTTGACGACGGCGTGGGGGCAGACCCGGAGCGGCTGAACCTGCTGCTAACCCATCCGCAGCCGGGCAACCAGTCCTATGGTATCCGCAATGTGCATATGAGAATTCAGCAGTTTTTTGGAGAGTCTTACGGAATCCGCTATTACGCTAATACCGAGGATGGCTGCGGCCTGCTGGCGGTGATCCGGTTTCCGGTGGTGACTACATGGGATGAGGTGAGTGAAGATGTTAACGATGATCGTAGCGGATGATGAGCCGTTTATCCGCAGCAGCCTGATCCACGTATTCAAATGGCAGGAAGAATTCGGAATTGAGATTATAGGGGAGGCATCTGACGGACTGGAGGCCTATGAATTATGCCTGAAGCTTACGCCGGATATTCTGTTCACCGATATTATGATGCCGCTGATGGGCGGTCTGCAGGTGGCGGAGAAGCTGCGGGCAGCAGGCAGTCCTACCCGGATCATTATTATCAGCGGCGCCCAGGACTTCTCCTATGCCCGGGACGCGCTGAAGGTGAGTGCCGAGGGATATATTCTGAAGCCGGTGAAATTAACCGAGGTCCGTGAGGTCTTCCATCAGGTTGTCGCTAAGCTTAAGGGAGAACGTGAGCATCAGATGGATGTGGAGCAGCTGAGGAAGCAGCTGCAGGACAGCATGCCGGTGATCCGCGACAAGTTCCTGCAGAATCTGATTGCCGGCCTATACCGGAACGAGGATGAAATTTGGCAGAAAATCAATTATTTCGCCCTTCCCTTCAAGCGGGGGACAGCTTTGACTGCCTGTGTACTGCAGCTGGATGAATACCAGAGCGCAGTGGACAAATTCTCGGAGGAATACAAGCAGCTGCTTTACTTTTCCATTCAAAATATTATCAACGAGTGTCTGGTCAGCCACCCGTGCTCTATCAGCTTCGTCGCCAGCGAGAACGAGTTCATTATGCTTTTCTGCCCGGCAGACGTTCCCTCGCCCTCTTCCATCTCAGAAGTATGCGGGCAGATCATCAGTAATATCCGCAAGTATCTGCGGCTGGATGCCTCGGCCGGCATTGGCAGAGCTTGTCCCCTGGCCGGCCAGCTGGAGGACTCATACAAGGATGCGCTGGCCGCGCTGGTGTACACATTCTATACCGGGCACGGCTCTGTCCTCTACATTAAGGATATCCAGCCGGAAACGGAGACACTGGAGAGCACTTACTTCTATAAATTCCAGGCCAAGCTCATGAATGAACTGAAGGCAGGCCATACGGGCACCGTCATGGAGCTGATGGAGCAGCTGTTCACCAGACTGGCCGGGCCCAAGCTGCAGATTGAGTATGTGCAGAGTATCTGTGCCGAGATGATCTTCACCTCCGCCAGGGCCCTGTATGAGATTGATAAGGATACCCGGCTGGTACTGAGTGACCGAATTACAATTATGGATAAGCTGTACCTTCATAAGAATATTACCGGCTTGAAGGCGTATATGCTGTCGCTTTTTCATGACTTAAGTGCATATGTAGCAGGCAAGAACACCTCCAAGAACAGCCGGATCATCACCAGAATCCATTCTATTATCCAGGAAGGCTACGCCTCTGAGCTCTCCATTTCCAGAATTGCCGAGGAGGTATTCCTGACGCCTAACTATATCAGTCTGATCTTCAAGAAGGAGACCGGCGAGACGATTACCGACTACATTACCCGGATCCGTATAGGTAAAGCGAAGGAGCTGCTGACAAGCACAGACCTGAAAGTAATGGAGATTTCCGAACTCGTGGGCTATGAGAATCCCCATTACTTCAGTACGGTTTTCAAAAAAACCGTTGGCCTGCACCCGCTTAAATACCGCTCTGAACAAAATCAGTGATGCTGATCTCTATCTGATGATATAGGATCTGACGCCTATTCTGGAGTAGATGGCCGTGTTGGCTTTGCGATTCCCGGATACCGGCAGGTTAGAGCGCGTTGTTAATGTAGCTATATAGGCAAAGTCAGGGTGAAGCCCCTCATCCGCCAGGTAGGCCGAAGTCCGGCTGCCCGGTACTCTTTCCTTGTTGAGCGAAGCGATCATCTCGGAGGCGCTCTTAATACCCAGCCCGTGCCCGTAGAAGCGGTCATTCGACAGCATAATCGCATTCTCTCCCTGCCACTCCGGCTTATCCGGATCATGATCGGGATTCTTGAAATAGACTACATCCCCCGGCTGTAATTCTGCTAGATTGAAGGTGGTGATCATCTTCAGATTGCTGTCATAGTTCCAGTCCCACAGGTACAGATCGGTGAAATAACGGTCGAAGGCATTCTCCCCGATCATACTGATGGTCGCTCTATATAGAATCATTACCATCGCCATTGCGCATTCAAAAGCATACAGCTGTCCATTTACAAAAATATCATTGATTGCTGCAGAAGGACTAACCCCTGCCTTCAATTCAAAACCGCCGCCCGCCGTACGATTCCAATATCTTGGATTGCAGCGGGAGTTCTTGAATGTCGAGAAGTCCGTCCCCCCGGCGTTCATTGATCTGGCTGCCGCGATAATCTCCCCACGCATTTTAATCTCGAATGCCGGATTCGCAGGAGCCGTGTATCCATACCCCATCCTGCTTCCCCCCTTCATCTTCTTGTCATGAAATATAGGTTATTGTACGTGTCGGGCCGCATATTGGTGCGTGGGAGTTTGCGCTCAGCACAAAAAGGTTACGGTAGGCTTCAAAGTAATTTCAAAAGCACGACCCCAAATATAAGCGGGATCATGGTAATGAAGTGTTGCACTGGCATATTCCGCAAATAACCAGGCTGCTCCGTTAATCTGACGGATACTGCAGGCCGGTTCAGGACTGCCGATAAGGAATGCATTCGTCCCGGCAAGGGTGGCTGTATGTGTCTGCATCCGCTCTCTCAGCAGGGCTTGTAAATGTGAGTAATCTTTCGCACTATTAAACAAACGCATATTTTGATCTGCAATCGCAGCAACATTATCATATAACGAATGGGATCTTGAATATTCCCGGATTTCACCTATAGCCAGTCTTTTGTAATAGTAATCTTTCAAGAAGCGTTTGAATAAAAGCGACCCGTGAGCGTTAACAGCAGAGCTGAGCGCCGCCGCATCTGTCTCCGTAACCAAAAATGCATACCGGGCCTGGCCCATGCCCAGCGCTATCCCGATTTTGTTACCCGGCGTATTCCAGCCGCTATATCCTAATATACTTCCGGTATGCCGGCTGCCCAGCAGGCTTTCAGTTACAGTTACATCCGCTGCACCGCTGCCGACAAAATCAATCACTACAGACAGAACACCATTGGCGTGGTTAGCTGCAAGGCGGTTGACCGCAGCCGGCGTCTGATCCGCAGCGGTAACTGCGATAATCTCCAAGGCTGCTGAACCGCTCTCAGACTCAGACGCTGCACCCACAATGTCCACATGACGCAGAATGTTCTGATGTACGTCCATATATTCATACGGACTCGTAATGGTAGAGCCATGGGGTCCGAAGTATTGAACGGCACACTCCGTCTTCGCCCCGTTACGATAGAGCTGATTCGCCATACGTGCCAATAACGCCTGTCCCAGTCCGTCTGCATCCGGCAGAATGATTGCACGCTCCGGATTTTGACCATTCATGCCGCCGAGCCAGCGATTAATGCACTCTTCTACAAAGTGAATCTCGTTAATCTGCACTCCCTGAGTATTGGCATCATCCACACCTACCACGAGAAAATCAATAGCTCCCTCCTGCGCGAGCTTTTCCAGAATGTAATGGTTCGTTTTGAACTTATGCCGTCTCGTATTGTAATACTGTTCTTTATCGAAAGTGGCCGTGCTGCCATAGGAACCTGCTGGAGACAGGTTATATCCGCTGAGAATCTCGGCAAACTGCGTAAAGCTTCTTCGCGGCTGAAGCATGAAATTGCGTGATTCTGTATAGGCCGCCAAGTTCAGACCTTCTGCAAAAGACGTTGTAGCCAGCCTCATAATCGTATCCAGCACATACACCGGCTTGTCCGGATAAGTCTGCTTCACTAAACGGATCACTTCCAGCAGGTTCGTGATCTCAGGATCGTAGGCCGGATAAGCTCCCCCTGCGTCCGCCCGGAGACGGCGGCTTCCGATCAGGCCCCCGTAGGCAAGCATATCAGTAGAGATGATAAAGCCGTCTGCAGACGCTGCATGATGAAGAATAAATTTCCGGATACGGGCGGTGTCCCCATATACCGGTGAAGATGTCGTTAATAACGTTGTCCCCGATGAAGTCTTGTGCGAATCCAGACGATTTCTAAGATCGGTTACATGCGGGGTGATTACATGAATTCCTGCCGATTTCCCTTGAGTAATAACATCGTCCAGATTGACGGGTCTATCATCCAATGGTACGTACAGCACCTTCTTCATTTGTATCCAGCTCCCTCTGAGTTGCAGATAGGCCCGGGCAGAAGGGGAAGAGAAACAAATGGATCTCTTCCCACATCCATTTCGTTTTTCTTTGTTTAGAGCCTTCACTTATAAGGTAATTTAGTCAGATAAAATACAACCAAAAAATAAAAAAATATTAAATTTCCCATTATTGGCATCCATCTAAGGCTGGAATCTCCGCTTTTTGACAACATACAGGCTGGAACAAACCTTACTCAGGCTTCCGAGAACAAAATAATGATTGAGCAGCTCACAGAAGGCCTGCCTGCTTTTGAAAAATCAATCTTATATAACCTCTATCTGAAAGGGTACAGCGAAGCGGAGGTCGCCAAGCAATTCAATATGAGCCAACAGGCGGTGAGCAAATGGAAAAAGAAGATCATCCACGCCTCCTGGAACCAGCCATTCACCTGCGCGGTCTCCTCAGTCAGAATTTCGAGATAAATGGAGGTGCGGTAATCTGTTTCCTTCAGGCTCTTGCCTGTAATCTCGGCGATCCGGTTCAGCCGGTACTTTAATGTGTTGGTATGGATATGCAGAAAGGCGGCCGATTCCTTCAGATTGCCGTTCAGCGTTAGGTAGACGGCAATGGTCTTGAGGAAATCGCTCTTATACTCGCGGAGTTCGAATAACTTCAACAATTCCTGGAAATGAATTCATTCTTAGCACTATCAAATTTGTATGTGATATTGAGATTACATACATATGCGAAAGATTCGCCAACTGATCCTAAAAGGTTTAATTTAGCGGAAGAGGAATAGAGGCTTGGGCCGCGAATGCATTGGTCAAGACTTTTACCATTGAGCTGAGGGAGCGGGCTGATCATGCGCTGTTTGGTGGATATGAGGAATGCCGCATGAGTAAAGACGTTTCCAAGTTATAGTATAGGATATTTTTGTGCATATATGCTTGGGAACACTTAAAGCATTATCCAAAGCTTTTGGATAAATTCAGCAGACCATTGCCTTCAATGATATATTCTGCAGAACCTAGGTGAAAAGCTTGATAAACTAGATCGTTCTGTCAATGAACTTAATGAAACATTCAAGAAGATTAAGGATTAAGCATAGTCGTCATTCAATAAAGAGCCAGCCTGTTCCATGATGTTCGATATCGGACTTCAATGATCAGGCTGCTTTGTATTGCTTGAATCCCTACTCAGAATAGACTGCTGGAGTGATTAATGTTATGATTTTACATAATTAGGAATTTAAAGAGAGGGTTGAAGCTTGATGAACGCCAGATTATTCCGAAATATAGCGGTAATTACATTTTGTGTGGCCGTTCTCCTGTTCATCATCGATACGGTTTTTGTTTTTGATTATCCCTGGTTCAACGGAACTGGTATAATATCCACTTTTGTACTACCTCCTGTGGGGATATTGTCTGCTGTGCTAGCTTACCGGAAAACTGAATCAAGAATTGACGGTTTACTTATATTTGCCAACATATCTGCCCTGTTTATCTATTTCGCCTTTATGTTTATCGGTACTCTATTGCTCGGCCCCTGACTGTAAGCACAAAGAAGCAAGGATAGGATGATAATACATCCTGGTCCTTGCTTCTCTAGTTATATAGAGCTATTATGAGCAGGCACCGGCTACTTGAGCAGCGATGAAATAAGCTCTGACTGCGAAGACAGCCCAGCCGCTCATACCATTCATGCATTCGAGAACCTTAACATCACAGAAGCAACTGACAGAAAACAGGCGGAATGGATTGGTTTTTTTTATATTTTCTTAGATAATATGTTCTATAGTTCAATCTATATTTGTGAAAATGGGAAGCAGAGGCCATTACTCCTTGAACCCAGGGGCCTCCTGGAACCAGCCATTCACCTGCGCGGTCTCCTCGGTCAGAATATCGAGATAAATGGATGTACGGTAATCCGTTTCCTTCAGGCTCCTGCCTGTAATCTCGGCGATCCGGTTCAGCCGGTACATTAATGTGTTGGTATGGATATGCAGAAAGGCGGCCGATTCCTTCAGATTCCCGTTCAGCGTCAGGTAGACGGCTAGGGTCTTGAGGAAATCGCTCTTATGCTCGCGGTCATGCTCCTTCAGCGGGTAGAGCAGAGCGCTGCGCCGTGTCCGGCTGCGTTTCTGCTCCAGAATGGCCGGAAGGTAGGCCCAGAAGCCAATCTCTTCATAGAGCAGCAGCTCACGGGCGTGATAAGGCAGCAGCTTCTTGATCTCCAGAATCTGCAGCGCTTCGCGGTAAGCCGCCGCCGCAGAAGTATATTCGCGGTAGCCCGGACTGCAGCCGGCTGTAAGCCTGCAGCCTTCGCTTGTGCCCATATCGCGGAGCAGCTTCTGCACGAACGAGGACAGCCGCTCCGTCCCTTCCACCGGAAATACAAACGAGAACAGAATAATCAGCCGGTTCTGCTCAGCAGTCTGGAACAGCAGCCGCTGTCCGGCATAGGCATCCATAATCCGGCGGAAATTCTGCAGGAAATGCTCATCCACCGGCTTGTCGCTCTCCAGTACCCCGATATAATAGCTCTCCGGCAGCAGAATGGAACCAGCCTCCGCCTCCTGGCGGATGCGCAGCTCACTCTCATAATGCGAGGTCAGCAGCTTCCAGAAGAAATCCTCGAACGTCTTCTCCTGCTTCATCTTCCAGCCCCGCTGCTTCAGCAGATAACGCCCGGCAATGCCTGCGGCTTTTTCGACAATTCGTTCGGCATGGCCTTCGGTGAGATTCCCGCGGTCGACCACCCAGATGTAGCCGAGAATCTCCTGCTGGTGTTTGATGCACATGGCTAAGCGGGGGCCCAGACCCACCTCCATGACTGCGGGAATGCGGATGGGATGGCTGGTATTCTCCAGATCATGCATGACCCCTTTCTTGCGGAGGCCTATAATCACCGTATTCGGAACTCTTTTGCCGATAATGGTCGAGATACGCGCCGGGTCGCTCTCAAACTGATGGGAGCTGTACCCGATCACATGATGGTTGCTGTCCTCAATCGTCACCTGCGACTGAAGCGATTCGCTGATGGTATCCGCCAGGGATTCCATGCTGTCAAAAAAACGGTCAAATGTTTGCTCTGATTCTGTCAATGTGCCCACCCCAACCTGAAGAATAACAGAAGCTTTAATCAATTTCGCTGTAGAAGTGATTACATTATATTACACCGCTTGGCAGTTGCCTATAGGAATATCCAAGAAATGCGGAGGAAACCTAACATGAACATTCAGCCTGCATAAAAATAGCCCGGCGATTGCCCGCCGGACTGTAAGGTGGTACCCCTCTACTCTTGTGTAAGTCTGTAAGCTCTATATGCTAGATCAGAGTGAACTCTTGTTCTACTGCTTTCTCTACCGTGAAGTACTCTTCCCCAAGAGCTTCTGCCACGGCTTGGCAGGTGATCTTTCCATTGGCTACGTTAACACCGCTCTTCAGGCCGGCATTGTCTTCGATCGCCTGGAACACGCCTTTATTTGCAATTTGCAGCGCATATGGAACCGTAACGTTGGTTAAAGCAATGGTCGAGGTTTTGGCCACGGCACCCGGCATATTCGCTACCGAGTAGTGCAGTACGCCATGTTTCTCGAATACAGGATGATCATGTGTAGTTACACGGTCAATCGTTTCTACGATACCGCCCTGGTCAATGGCCACGTCTACAATGACGGAGCCCGGCTTCATGGCTTTGACCATTTCCTCAGTAACCAGCTTAGGAGCTTTAGCGCCCGGAATCAGCACTGCGCCTACCAGCAGGTCTGCTTCAGCTACCGCTTTGGCAATATTATACGGATTCGAAATCAGGGTGCTGATCTGTGAACCGAAGATATCATCCAGCTGGCGGAGTCTGTCCGCGCTCAGGTCGACAATAGTAACCTCTGCGCCAAGGCCGATCGCCATCTTAGCTGCGTTAGTACCTACTACACCACCGCCGATAATACTAACCTTGCCGCGGCTTACACCGGGAACACCGGAGAGCAGAATGCCTTGTCCGCCGTAATTCTTCTGCAGGAACTGTGCACCGAGCTGTACAGACATGCGTCCGGCGACTTCGCTCATGGGTGTGAGCAGCGGCAGTGTACGTCCATCTACTACTGTTTCATAGCCGATGGCGAATACGCCTTTGTCTTTGAGGGCAGTTGCCAGGGCTGGTTCTGGAGCAAGGTGGAGATAGGTGAAAAGAATAAGGGCCGGACGGAAGTAACCATATTCACTTTCGAGCGGCTCTTTAACTTTCATTACCATTTCAGCAGCCGCCCAGACAGCTGCGGCTTCTGCGATCAGTTCTGCTCCGGCTGCGGCATATTCCTCATTCAGGAATCCGCTGCCTGCACCGGCTCCGGCTTCAACCAGTACTTTATGTCCATCGGCTACCAGACTTACCACTCCAGCAGGGGTAATCGCTACACGGTTTTCATTATTCTTAATTTCTTTAGGTACACCAATAATCATTGTTATTCGCTCCCGTCTTGTGTGGATCTCTTATGTAAAGAATCATAACATACGAGTTCCTGCCGCATTTTGGGTAAAAAGAAAAACTATATCTGCCATGATTGTGTTTTTACACAATGGGATGATATAACCGTGAGATAGAACGTTTCCTTGCACAGGAGCAGAATCCGGCCGGTGAAATGTAAAGTTATGTTCCATATTCTCAGGTTTTTTGTTACTTCTGAGGCATTTTGCGATCTGCTATTCTTGATTTGCAAGCCTATACAGTTATACAGGGAGGTTGTCGCTTTTGAAAAAAACACGCTGGATCGCCGGAATTACATCACTCGTTCTTATAATGGGCCTGGCTACAGGCTGCGGTAACAGCAGCAATTCATCTGCAGCCAATAATGAAAGCCCTGCCAAAGGCAATGGGGCAACATCTGCAAGCCCGGTAACCCTCAAAATGTGGGGCGGCGTTCCGCCGGAATCCGGCCCGCAGGAGGTCATTGATAACTGGAACAAGGAGCATCCCGAAATCCAGGTAGAATATGTACGCTATGTTAATGACGACGACGGGAACCTCAAGCTGGATACAGCCATGATTACCGGGCAGGATGTAGATTTATTCGTGAATTACACGATCTCCCATGCCTCCAAACGGGTAGAATCGGGCCTGGCGCTGGATCTAAGTACCTTTACCGATTACAATATCGACGAGAAAATGGGCGTTGACGCGGAGAGCTGGAAGATTGACGGCAAGTATTACGGCGTTCCCACTACCAAAAGCCCGTTCTTCATCGCGTTGAACAAAGAGGCTCTTGACGCGGCTAACCTGCCGGTTCCGAAGGAATGGACCTGGAATGAGCTGCGTGAATACGCGAAGAAGCTGAAGACCGGCGACCAGTACGGATTCATTCAGAATATGGAGCCGTTCGTGGACCCTATCGACTCCGTGCTCTCCCAGGAGGGCTACACTAAGGCGGACGGCACCTCCAATCTGGATCATCCGCTCGTCAAGCAGTGGCTGGAAACCCTGAACGGAATGATGAAGGACGATAAGACCACACCGCCGCTTGGCGAGCAATTGACGTCCAAAATGCCGGTCGAGCAGGTGTTCCTCAGCGGAGAGGTACCGATGCTCAATATCGGGGCGTGGCTGCTGCGCAGCTCGAATAACTTCACGGATTTCCCGCGTGATTTCACCATCGCCTTCGCGCCGGTACCCCGGCTCACCGAAGCTGCGGATGATTATGTGTCCCGCGGGGGATTAGGCGATTATATCTCCATTAATGCCAAGTCCAAGAAGCAGGAAGCGGCTTGGGAATTCCTGAAATGGTATTCCGATGGCGGCATGTCGCCGATGGCAGCAGGCGGAAGACTGCCGGCTTCGAAGGATGCCAATCAGGATGATGCGTTGAAAAGTCTCATTGGCGACAAAAGCGATTCCTACGATCTGGATTCCCTGATGTATGTCATGTTCGACAATCAGACGCCGACCTATGTACGCAGCCTGCCTCAGGAGGTTATGGATCTGCGCTCACAGGAATACGAGAAATACTTCCTTGATTCACAGTCGCTGGATCAGACGGTGCAGGCGATGGTAACCCGGCATAACGAGTATCTGAAGCAGAATAAGTAAAATTAGAAAAAGAAATAGAAGTTAAAATTGAGAAAGCACATGTATAACCAGGGGGGATTGCCATAGGATCAATGGCGCCTCCTTTTCTTTTTGTCAAGCAACAGCAATAGAACAAAACTACGCATTTGCAGCCTTCAACCAGCGCCCGCTGGAACAAAACCATGCAATTTAAGGTATTGGCTGTGCTGCTTTTTTATTATGCTATAATCTAAACCATAGAGACCCTTATCCTCCCGGACCGGGCAGGTGCAATTGTGTTTGGAGGTGCAGCCGTGTGTCAAAGCTCATGCGAATTCTGATTCCCCAGAAATTGAAATACCGCTTGTTTACCGCCTTTGTATGCCTGATTCTGCTGCCCTTCGGCGCATTGAATATGTATAACTACCAGCGCATTGAGACACTGGTCCAGAAGAAAATCAGCCAGCAAAGCCATTACCAGCTGGAGCAGATGTACCGCACGCTGGAGGATCAGATCAGCATCGCCTTCAAGACGCTGCTGTTCCTGAAGCAGGATGACACCGTCAAGTCCGTGCTGCTCCATCCCGGACAGCGTAATGAGCTGGAGAATAAACGGCTGATGGAGAATATTTTCAAGAACCTGAACAACAGCTTCTTCCTGTACAATCCTTCGGTCTATTTCATGATTCTGGACTTAACTGAAAGCGCATACACCTCTTATCCGCCTAAGGATTCGCTGATCTACTCGGATCTAAAGGCCAATCCCGGGTTCGACCGGGGCCAGATGAATACCAGCTCTTATCACTGGGTACCCAATGATACTAACTACGTGCTGCGCGATGTCTCCACCAGTGCCTATCTTCTATCCTTGTACGCTTATCTGGAGGATGCCCGGAACAAACCTTACGGGATGGCCCGGATCAGCATTGACTATACGTACTGGCTGCGCTCCATTCATAAGCAGTCGGATCTGGAGCAGCAGTATTTCCTGATTACCCGCTCGGGAGAAGATATCTCACAGTCCGTTCCGGGCAGTCTTTTATCTGCGAAGGTTAAGGCGGGATTCGCCGGGCAGCCCGGACAGCAGTATTTTATCGACAAGGATTCGAATTCGCTGATTAATTATATTTATGTCGAATCGCTGGACTGGTATATCGTCAACCGGATTCCGCTGTCTGTGCTGTTCGTGGAGATCGAAGGGCTGAAGCAGCAGTACTTTATTACGTTCTTTGTCCTGACGAGCATCTTCCTGATGATGACCTTCGTGATCGCTACGACCATCACACGCCCGTTGTCCCATTTGCAGAACAAGATGAAGGCGGCCGTGCAGAAGAGTCTCAAGATCCGCCTGCCGGAGCATAAATTCAGCGGGGAGATCCTGGATCTGACCCGGACCTTCAATACCATGCTTGACGATACTCACCTGCTGATCCAGAAGCTGAAGGCCGAGGAGCGCCAGAAGGAGGCTGTCCATTTCCAGATGCTGCTGGCCCAGACGAATCCCCACTTCCTGCTGAACACGCTGAATACAATTAAATGGATTGCCATCCGTGAGCACAATGAGGATATTACGAACATGACCCTGTCGCTCGGCAAGCTGCTGGAGGCCAGTCTGAATACCGATAAGGATCTGATCCATCTGAAGGATGAGATAGAGCTTGTTGAAGCCTATGTTCATATCCAGCAGGTCCGCTACGCCCACAAATTCGAATTAACCTGCCGCTATGACGAGGATGTTCTATATGCGCTGGTTCCCAAGCTCAGCCTCCAGCCGCTGGTCGAGAACGCCATTATTCACGGGATCAGCAGACTGCCCGGCAACGGCCTGATCGAGCTGATCGTACACCGCGAAGAGAACCGGCTGAGTGTAGAGATCAGGGACAACGGCGTAGGCATGGAGCAGGCAGGTTTGAACAAAGCCCCGCGCAAGCGTCCGGGCATCGGGTTGAGTAATATTCAGGAGCGGCTGCGGCTGCTGTTCAGGGAAGAAGGGACGCTGGAGGTTCTCTCCACCGGGGAAGGTGTCACTGTCCGCTTCACTATACCGCTTCTATTGTCTGCACCTTACGGCAACGGACATCCGGCTTAAGCGCATTTATACGGGAGGGAATCACACATGTGGAAAGTTCTGCTGGTTGAGGATGAGGTTTTTGTACGGGAAAGCGTCCGTGAGATCATTGCCTGGGAAGAGCTGGGGTTCATCGTCAGCGGAGAAGCGGGCAATGGTGCAGAAGCGCTGGAGATGATCCGGCAGGATGCTCCCGATCTGGTGATTTCGGATATTGTCATGCCGGAGATGGATGGTGTCGAGCTGCTGCGCAGAACCCGTGAAGAAGGATTCGATTCCCGCTTCGTGATGCTTACCTGCATGAGCGATTTCGAGAATGTACGGCAGGCGATGGAATACGGGGCCTCCAATTATATCCTGAAGCTGTCCATGAGTGTGAATTCACTCCGTGACACACTGCGCAAGATCAATAATGAATTGGTGAAGAGCCAGGAGAACCGCAAGGTAAGTGCCGGCCCGTCCAATTCTGCTGTTCCCCTGCCGCCGTTGCCTCATGAGGAGCTTACCAGCCATCCCGAGATTCAGAAGATCCTCCAGTATCTGCACGCCCATTATGATGAGGATATTACCGTCAAGTCGATGTCCCAGTATGTCATGATGGCCGAGAATTATGTCAGCACCCTGTTCAAAAAGAAAACCGGCCAGACCCTGATCCATTATCTGCATCAGATCAGGGTGGACCAGGCCATCCAGCTCCTGATCCACTCCGATCTGCCGGTATACGAGATTGGCAACCGGGTCGGCTTCGTTAACGATAACTATTTCATCAAAATTTTCAAACGCCTCACTGCGCAGACGCCGAGCCAGTACCGGCATACTCAGCGGCATAATACAGAATCCGTAAGCATATAGCTTGGCTCCAATAAATGCTTAGCTCTCCTATACAGCGGCCTTCCTTCCGGGAATGCCGCTGCTTGCTGTGGACAGGAATAGAACAAAACTAAGATAGCACCGCCCGCCGCCGCTCAGCAAATGTATATTTCTGTAGCATGAAGTCGTTGGTTTTGTTCCTTAACCCCCCTGAGGCCGCTTGTTATGCTTGTAGTGTGATCAAAGTAATCAAAAGACCTAAAAGGAGTGGGGCTATGTGAAGGCATCCTGGATGAAGCGGCAGCAGTACCTGGGCTATCTGTTTATCGGGCCAAATATGATTGGCGTGATTTTATTTTTCATCATACCTGCCGTCTATTCTTTCTATCTCATGTTTACAGACTATAAGTTTATGAGTACCCATACCAAATTCATCGGGCTGGCCAACATTCAGCGGATGCTGGGGGATGAGGTATTCTATATCGCCATCAAGAACACACTGCTGTTCCTGGTCTCCGTCCCGGTATCGATCGGCCTCGCGTTCATCGTTGCCGTTGTGCTGAACCGATCCGTGTATTTGAAAAAGCTGCTCCGCGCCCTGTACTTCATGCCTTATATTACAAGCGGCGTCGCTGTAGCCTTTGTCTGGATGCTGCTGTTTCATCCGAACAACGGGCCGATTAACGGTATTCTCCGCTCGGTCGGCATCGCGAATCCACCCGGCTGGCTGTCAACCATGGAAACCTCCATGTATGCGATTGACATCATCTGGATCTGGTTCATGCTCGGCTATAACATGATTATCTATCTGGCCGCCCTGCAGGAAGTGTCCGGCGAGCTGCTGGAAGCCGCCAAAATCGACGGCGCCCGCACCTGGCAGACCGTCCGCAGTATCCTGTGGCCGCTGGTTAGTCCGACCACCTTCCTGCTGCTGATTACCGGACTGATTATGTCGATCAAGCAGTTCGGGATCATTCAGGCGATCACGCAAGGCGGACCGGGGAACAGCACCACCGTGTTATCTTTGTTCATCTATCAGAATGCCTTCCGCTATTACGAAATGGGCTATGCTTCAGCGGTCTCCTGGGCCCTGTTCCTGATCATTCTGATTGTCACCGTGATTCAATGGCTGGGCCAGAAACGCTGGGTTCACTACTAAGGAGCTGAGAACATGAATAAAGCCGTAGTTACCAAAAGCATTGCCACCCTCATCATGCTGTTCTTCAGCATCGTCATGATTGTACCCTTCATCTGGATGATCAGCACTTCATTTAAGACACCAGCAGAGGTCTTTCAATATCCGGTCCAGTGGATTCCAAGCCATTTCAACTGGAACCATCATGTTAAGGTCTGGACCGGTCAGGGCAGCTTCGTGCCTTACTATCTGAATTCCCTTAAGGTGGCTATTCTGAGCACTATAGGTGCCGTTTCCTTATCCGCCTTAGCTGCTTATGGGTTTGCCAGAATTGAGTTCAAAGGGCGGAACACCATGTTCATGGTCTATCTGTCCATGATGATGGTTCCCCCGCAGGTGCTGTTCGTGCCCAAATTCATCATGTTCGACTGGGCCGGCATCTACAACACCCATTGGGCGCTGATCCTGCCGGGAATGTTCACCATCTTCGGCGTGTTCATGATGCGGCAGTTCTTCCTCTCAGTGCCTCATGAAATTTCGGAGGCCGCCTTCATCGACGGCGCAGGGCATTTCCGTATCTTCTCGCGCATTATCCTGCCGATGGCTAAGCCGTCACTGGCCACACTGGCCATCATCGACTTCTCCTGGCACTGGAATGATTATGAGAATGCCCTCGTCTTCCTGATTGACCATGATCTGTTCACCGTCCCGCTCGGGCTGCAGAATTTCATCCTGGAGAACAATGTCGACTACAACGGCATGATGGCCGCTGCAACAGCCGGAATCATGCCCATGATCCTCGTCTTCCTGCTCGGCCAGAAATACATTATTGAAGGTGTAGCCAGCTCAGCGGTCAAGGGCTGACCCCACCTATAAGTAAAGGAGCTATGCCACAGAACGTACGGTGGCATAGCTCCTTTTAAATACATGTGGATCTCGATTCAAGATTGAGGCTTATCGCGTTAAGCTGCCGTCAATTCTGGCCCCTGAGTTACGACAATCCAGCCTTAGTCAAGCCATAGGCCGCATCAGATGAACCCGGCACGGTTGTGAAGCCCACGTTCACCCGGTTCCAGGCGTTAATCGCCATAACCGAGAAGGACAGATCAGAGATTTCCTGCTCGGACAGCTGTCCACGGACACGGTCATACAGCTCATCAGGCACGCCATGCTCCGGCAGCTTGGTCAGTACCTCCGTCCAGGCGAGTGCAGCCCGTTCACGCGGAGAGAACAGTGTTGATTCCCGCCAGATAGAGATGTGATAGAGACGCAGTTCACTCTCGCCGTTAATCTTGGCCTGCTTCACATGCATGTCCAGGCAGAAGCCGCAGCCGTTCATCTGGGAAGCCCGGATGGACACCAGATCTTCAATTTTCTCCTCAATAGAGCTGTTCTTCAAGGCCATGCTGAAATCGAGAAATTTCTTGAAAAGCTCCGGGGACTGCTGCATATAATTCACACGTTGTGCCATAACTATACTCCTCCTATTGGGCTGGTTGTAATTAAGGTCCGGTCCAGACATTGTCTTCCGCCTGGCGTTTTCCGGCCTTGCTCCGCCCTTCGGACATATAACGAGACAGCTATTCGTTCTGTGACAATACAGCAGCAGATTTTTTGTCCGGTCCAGTTTTCGAACGTACCCCCCATGAATGATAGGCAACTTCACGCATCCCCGCTCTCTCCTGTCACACCTCTCCTCTTTATATTGTCTACATTATAGCGGAGTTAGATTGACTATATATAAGGATTGGAAGTGGCGTTATGCAGGAGCTGTATGCCCAGTATAAGAACCTATTGTTTAAACTTGCCTACCAGTTAACCGGATCAGCCGCCGATGCCGAGGATGCGGTTCAGGACGTATTCCTGAAGGTGTATGATGTGCCGCCGGAGCGGCTGGCCGAACCGAAAGCCTATCTGTGTAAAATGGTCACGAACCGCTGCCGGGATCTGCACAAATCTGCGCGCAGACAGCGGGAGGAATATTTCGGCGAATGGCTGCCCGAGCCTCTTGCCGGTACAGCCGGGGATTCCATGGACTCCGTAGTTCAGGATGATCTCTTATCCTATGCCATGCTTGTCCTGCTGGAGCGGCTGACCCCTGCGGAGCGGGCCGTGTTTGTGCTGCGTGAGGCGCTGGGCTTTGAATATCAGGAGATTGCCGGACTGGTCGACAAAAGTGAACCGAACTGCCGCAAGCTCTTCAGCCGGGCCAGTGCCAAGATGGGCCTCATCTCCGGGGAGCCTGTCCAGCCGGAGGCGGCTACAGAGGAATGGGTGAACGGGTTCCTGGCCGCCCTGAAGCAGGGCAACATGAACCAGATTCTGACGATGCTTGATCCGGCAGTCGAGCTGATCTCTGACGGCGGAGGCAAAGTACGCGCTGCTGCCGAACCGGTAATCACCCGCGAGCTTGTAGCAAGCTTCCTGCTGGGGCCTTTCCGCAGGGCAGCTACAATTCACGGTGAGGTGACTATTGAAACCGGCCGGATTAACGGACAGCCCGGCCTGATCCTCCGCTCGGACGAGGGTGTTCATACCATAGGACTTTTGCATATCCGGGACAATCTGATCCGGAATTTATACATTGTCCGCAATCCGGATAAGCTGCATTATGCGGGGAGTTAGGGCGGGTAACGGGTTTCCGCAAGCCCCCGCCCCCTGTAGACTCCAACTAGTAACGAACCCCGTTCAGGTCACGCATTGTCCGGCACCTTCACGGCCACCCAGCCGTCAATCAGATAGGAGCCGAAGAATCGTGACATCCCCGTGAACCCGGCCTCCCGCAGCAGCCGTTCCATCTCTTCGGCCGGAAGCGGGTGCGAGGTCACGCCGAACGATTGCTCGAAGGCCTGCCACTGGTCTTGTTCAATGCCGTTACCCAGCATATGCAGCCTCCAGCCGGCCATCTGAATCCGCCATGCGGGGGAAGCCGGCTCCCCGTTGATTGCGGAAAGACACAGCGGCGCTCCCGGCTTAAGCCGCCCGGCAATGGAACGGAGCAGCGCCAGCTTGTTCTCCCACCCTTTCACAAAATGCAGCACCAGCATGCAGGTCGCAGCATCGTACTGTCTGCTACAATTCCAGGAACTTATCTCCGTATGATGCAGTCGTACTCTGTCCACCATACCTGCTGCGCCAAGCCGCTGTTCAGCAGCCAGGAGCATTCCCTGCGAAGTATCCAGCCCACTGAAGATCCAATCAGGATGGGAACGGCCGAGCTGCAGAATTTCCTGTCCTCCGCCTGCTCCGACGATCAGCAGTTCGGGATGGTTCAGCTTATCCATCAGCGCCGTTATCAGCGTATCCATCAGATCATACTGCAGCTGATAGCCGGGGATTTTGCGGCTTATATTCTGAACGTATTGATCTGCGTCCGCCTGCTCCCAGAGACTGCCTGAGCTAGCTGAGCTGCCTGTACTGCTTATGCTGTCTTTCATTACATCCCCTCCGGAATCGGTTGGTTGAGCGGAACCTGCCGGTCAACCCCGATAATGAATATGGTTCATTATCAGGGCTGCACCCCGGAACCGCCATCCCACATAGCTGGGATTTGTCAGGGCCGCTCATACCAATACCCTGGAATGCCGAGTTAGATTATTAAGTTCACTCTATGTAACGGGCGAATCAAGCTGAAGCTTTGGAGCTTATGTTACTTTAAGACGACCTCACCTTGCTCCAAGCGGACTAATACTCCTCATTCCCTCCTTTGCCCCGCATCCGGTGAAATTACAGGGATCTATCCCTTTAGTTTTTCTCATACAGCTCGTTAGCACATTGTATTTGGTTTTCTGTGAAAATAAAGGTAACCAGGCGAATGAACGAATTTCTGTTTTTGGGCAATACAATGCCCGGGATCTCCATTTCCATGAGTCCGTGTTTAGACGATCAATGAGTTGGTAACACGAATTAACTTGCTCGTTTTTGGGGTCCGCCTTCGAGGTAAGCTTGTTTGTTTTTTAGCATGCTATAGGCTATGACCAGTATCGTTCGTGCCATCGCAATGCAAGCTTTCTTCTTTCCCCGCCGAGAGGCGATCTTCCAAAATTTTGTGGATAAACCGTTGTTTCTTGTACGAGCGATTGCCCAAGCCGCTTCGCATAATGCTACTTTTGTATGTGAATTTCCTTTTAAGCTCTTTGTACTTTTTTTTTACCAGCGCTTTCGTGGTTACCGGGGGCCAACCCTGCCCATGAAGAGAGATGATCGGACGATGGGAATTGATCCATATTGACTCCAATCTCTGCAATAAGAACAGCTGCTGTGGCCTCGCTCACCCCGGGGATCGTCTGAAGCAGCTCGTATTCTTCCCGGTACGGTTCTAGATGAGCATCGATTTTTTCTTCTAACTGGCTGAGCGACTTCTCCAGGTATTCGATGTGGTCCCAGCAGTCGCGGATCAAATCCATTTGGTGGCGAGTGATCGTGCCGAGCATGGAGTCTCTAATGGCTTCCTTCTTGCTTCGAAGTTTGCCTTTTACACTTTCCTCCACATCCTCCGCATCGACATAGCCTTTCGTAATCAAGGTTTCCAGCAGGTTCCGGCCGGACACCCCAAATACATCCGAAACCACCGTTCCCAATTTCACATTCGAGCATTCGAGGTATTTCTGGATACGATTCTTTTCCGCCGTGAGTTGGCCCAGGCGTTTCTTACGAAGCCGGCATAAATCACGGAGTTCCCGCACATCCTCGGAAGGAATGAAACTCCGCTCGATTAATCCTACACGAAGCAATTTGGCAATCCATTCGGCATCGCATACATCCGTTTTCCGGCCCGGGACATTCTTGATTCGTTGTGCATTAGCCACCGTAACATCAAAGTAACCTTCTAAGATGTTATACACCGGCTTCCAATACACCCCCGTGCTTTCCATGGCAATATGGGTGACCGCCTTGTGTTCAAGCCATTTTAAGAGCTCAAACAAATGTTTCGTCATCGTGCCAAACGTACGTGTTTCCTTCTCGACTTGATCCTCTTCACCGGGCGTGAGGACGCATACTACGATGGTTTCTTGATGGACGTCCATTCCGGCGCATCGTGAATACATGACTTCCATATCATCAGCTCCAACCTAAATTCCATGGTGAGGATGAACTCGAGCTTAACCATTTTTCTGTTCGCAGTTCTCCAAACGGGCGATTTGAAGCTAGCAAGGAGTTGTACACAGAGTTCGATCCTTACAGTTTTCGCACAGGGGTAAACCACCATTAACCGTAGCGTAGTGTTCACCATGGTACTAAAAGTATGGGATGGCACAACCTGCGATAAACGCACGCTGCTCATTTTCATGCTGGAGTTGTGCCTTGGAAGACATGATTGTTTTCGCATACATTCGGCTCGTTTACCCTATCATTGGCACATTGTATTCGGTTATTCGCATACATTCTCGTCTAGCTTATCATTGGCACATTGTATTATGTTTTTCTGTGAAAATACGTCTGGCACTGCGATAAACGCACGGCCTACGCGGCGCACCCAGTCCAATTGTGTTCGGTTTTTCGATTACATTTGGCCTACGCGGTGCACCCAGTCCAATTGTGTTCGGTTTTTCGATTACATTTGGCTTACGTGGTGCACCCAGTCCAATTGTGTTCGGTTTTTCGATTACATTTGGCTTACGTGGCTTACCCAGTCCAATTGTGTTCGGTTTTTCGATTACATTCGGCTTAAGCGGCGTACCCAGTCCAATTGTGTTCGGTTTTTCGATTACATTTGGCCTACGCGGTGCACCCAGTCCAATTGTGTTCGGTTTTTCGATTACATTTGGCCTACGCGGTGCACCCAGTCCAATTGTGTTCGGTTTTTCGATTACATTTGGCCTACGCGGTGCACCCAGTCCAATTGTGTTTGGTTTTTCGATTACATTTGGCTTACGTGGCTTACGTGGCTTACCCAGTCCAATTGTGTTCGGTTTTCCGTTAAAATATGTTAAATAAATGAAAAGACGATGTTCTGTTTTTTAGCCACGCTGCTCATTTTCATGCTGGAGTTGTGCCTTGAAAGACATGTTTGTTTTTCGCATACATTGGCTCATCTAGCCTATCGTTGGCACAATGTACTCGGTTTTCTGTGAAAATACGTCTGGCACTGCGATAAACGCACGGCCTACGCGGCGCACCCAGTCCAATTGTGTTCGGTTTTTCGATTACATTTGGCCTACGCGGTGCACCCAGTCCAATTGTGTTCGGTTTTTCGATTACATTTGGCTTACGTGGTGCACCCAGTCCAATTGTGTTCGGTTTTTCGATTACATTTGGCTTACGTGGCTTACCCAGTCCAATTGTGTTCGGTTTTTCGATTACATTCGGCTTAAGCGGCGTACCCAGTCCAATTGTGTTCGGTTTTTCGATTACATTTGGCCTACGCGGTGCACCCAGTCCAATTGTGTTCGGTTTTTCGATTACATTTGGCCTACGCGGTGCACCCAGTCCAATTGTGTTCGGTTTTTCGATTACATTTGGCCTACGCGGTGCACCCAGTCCAATTGTGTTCGGTTTTTCGATTACATTTGGCTTACGTGGCTTACGTGGCTTACCCAGTCCAATTGTGTTCGGTTTTTCGATTACATTCGGCCTACGCGGTGCACCCAGTCCAATTGTGTTCGGTTTTTCGTTAAAATATGTTAAATAAATGAAAAGACGATATTCTGTTTTTTAGCCATGCTCATTTTCATGCTGGAGTTGTGCCTTGAAAGACATGTTTGTTTTCGCATACATTCGGCTCGTTTACCCTATCATTGGCACATTGTATTCGGTTATTCGCATACATTGGGCTCGTCTAGCTTATCGTTGGCACATTGTATTATGTTTTTCGCATACATTGGCTCATCTAGCCTATCGTTGGCACAATGTACTCGGTTTTTCGTGTACATTCGGCGCATCCCCGTACCTCCCACTTTCAGCGGAATTAGAGGGTTTCATCGAGCACCATAAATTTCCTACATAAATAAAAAAAGACACCGGTTAAGTGTCTTAAAGTCTTTGACATCAATCTATGCAATTCGCCCAGCCTGCAAGCCATCTGTCAGGAGCCTGCCAACACCGCCAGCACCGTCTCCAGCACTACATTCACGCCCATCTCGCACTCATCATAAGAAGTGAGCTCTTCCTCGCAGTGGCTTTTCCCCTTCACACTGGGTACAAAAATCATCGCCGACGGCAGGAAGCCGGCCACGAACTGGGCATCATGCCCCGCTCCGCTGGCCATCTTCTTGCTGCTGTAACCCAGCTTCTGCGCTGCTTGCTCCACCAGGGCACAGACCTCCGGATCGAACCATACGGTATCGCGTCCCCACAGCTTCGTCTTCGATACACTACACTCCAGCAGTTCTTCAGGCAGACCATTAATAATTGCCTCTACTTCACGGACAATATCCATGTCCTTATGCCGGGCTTCCACGGTGAAGATCACCTTGTTCGGAATAACGGTATGAATATTAGGCAGCACGTTCATTCTGCCCATGGTATAGACCAGTTCGGAGTCCAGTACAGCCAGCTTCCGCCGCAGCTCCGTAATAATATCTGTAGCGGCAAAAAGCGCATCCCTCCGCATATCCATCGGCGTAGTACCGGCGTGATCCGATTCGCCTGTCACTTCAATCTCATAGCAGGCCATCCCGACTACACAGTCGACCAGGCCGATCTTGAGATTCTCTCTCTCCAGCACAGGACCCTGCTCGATATGCAGCTCCAGATAAGCCGTTGCTTCGCTGATCCGGTTCTCCGCATCGCCCGCATAGCCGCTGGCCTGCAGCGCTTCACCGAAGGTCGTACCCTCCGGGTCCTTCTTCTTCAGCATCTCTGCCTTGTCGAACTTGCCCGCCAAGACACCCGAAGCCATCATCGACGGCTCGAAGCGGGCACCTTCCTCGTTGGTGAAGTTCATCACTGTTATTGGCAAGCGCGGCTTAATGCCATGGTCAACCAGGGCTCTTACCACTTCCAGACCGGTGATTACGCCGAGCACCCCATCGAATCTGCCACCTTTCTTGACGGTATCCAGATGCGATCCGATCACTACAGGCGGACCTTCTTCGCTTCCCGCAAGTGTGGCATACATATTTCCCATGTCATCTACTTTCACAGCCATTCCTAACTCAACACAACAGGAAGTGAAATAGCCGCGCACCTGCACATCCTGCTCCGACAGCGATAACCGGGTGACCCCGTTGTTGTCCGTCCGCCCGAAATCGGCGAAGGTCTCGATCGTATTCTTCAATCTCTCACCGTTCACGAATATCTGCTGCAGCTGCATGGCCCTATTCCTCCGTTTCGAACGCTCATTTATATGAAACGAACTTGAAGTCCCCGATTTGGGTGTTGTTCGCGACTGCGGTAGCCCTCCGTCACTCTCACCCATTCGCAAGTTTAGTTCGTTTTATATAGAATTATTGCTTTCTATATATGTTATACCATTCCGTATTATTTTCATTTTACAGACTGTAATAATTTTTTTTGGTTTTGTTCACGTTATGTTATAACGCGATTGGGGAAGTCTGATAGAATATGAGCTGGTAGGAAGCATAATTTGAGAGGAGCTAAGCATATGAATACCCTTTTGCGCAGCGGCACAGCCGAAGCTGTGATCAGTTCACTCGGAGCCGAGCTGATCAGCTTCAGAAGAACGGATACGGAGACCGAATATATGTGGAGCGGGGATGCCGCCTATTGGACAGGCCGTTCACCGGTACTTTTCCCGATTATCGGCGCAGCCATCCAAGGCGAGATCAAAGCGGACGGGCAGGCTTATAAGATTGCCAATCACGGCTTCGCCAGACGCAGTGAATTCACGCTGCAGGAGGCAAGCGATACCCAGGCAGTCTTCCTTCTCTCCCATAGTGAGAGCACGTTGGCGGTCTACCCGTACAAATTCAACCTGTTCCTCACCTATATCCTGAGCGGAAGCACCCTTGAGATCAGCTACCGTGTGGAAAATACAGATGAACAGGAGATCTTCTTCCAGCTTGGCACCCATCCTGCATTTAATTGCCCGATTGACGGCAGCGGAGCATTCAGCGACTATTATCTTGAATTCGCGCAGCCGGAGAATCTGGAGCGCTTGTTCCTGAACAAAACCGGCCAGCTCATTAACGGGCAGACTGACCCGCTTCTACAGAATGAGAACATTCTGCCGCTAAACCATGAGATGTTTGAGCATGACGCACTCGTCTTCAAGAATGTAAGCTCGCAGTCCGTAGCGCTGAAGAGCAAGCTCTCTGCCAAAAGCGTAAGCGTGGCTTACCACAACTTCCCCGATCTTGGGATCTGGCAGCCGAAGAACGCACCGTTCCTGTGCATCGAGCCTTGGCATGGTGTAGCAGACAGTGAAGGCTTCACCGGAGAAATCCGGGACAAATCGGGAGTCATCTCCCTGCCGCCGGGCGGCCAGTCTACAAGCTCGCTTACGATTACGTTCAACTAACCGGTTGTTGCTCCACCGCTTCCTGAAGAACAAAAAGGCCGCAGCCACCTTACGGTGGGTGCGGCTTTTTGTGTCAAATTAGAATCCATATCCTACGCTTACGGAAGCAGGCCGTCCAATAAGTAAACTAAAGTAGTATATACAACCTTTTGCTGCCAATAGTAAGCTTAAGGTAGTTAATTCACTACACATAGAATGGGAGAAATGGATAAGGGAGTGGAGTATATGCAAGGATTGTCAGTGGCTATCTGCACGAGGAATCGGGTACAGGACCTGACACGGTGCATTCATTCTATAACTAAACAAGACATAGGCAGGACATACCCCATTGAGGTCATACTTATAGATGACGGCGAAATACCAGCCCGTGTACTTACTGAATTTGAAGCTTTACTTACCGGATACGGTTATCCTTTAACTTATTTCAAGAAGACGGACCGGGGATTGTGGCTGTCCCGGATCAAAGCCGTGGAGCTGTCCACTATGGACAAGATCCTCTTCCTGGATGATGACGTCGAAATCCCCGCCCATTACCTGTCTACCTTGATTCAAACCTACGATGATTATCCTAACTGCGCAGGAGTCGGCGGTATCGCCATCGGGATGCGGAACAGCTTCCTTGGAACCATCCGCTGCCTGCTGTCCTTCCAGCAATCCCTGTCGAGCGGCAAGCTCTCCTTAAGCGGTCAAGCCGGGTCCATGTACAACTGGCATAAAGCCCGGAAGATCTTCAAGACTGAATTCCAGCATGGCTGCAACATGTCCTTCAAAAAAGCGGCAATTCAGGACCTGAAGCCCGTTCCCTGGCTTACCAGCTACAGCGTAGGTGAAGATATTCTCATGTCCCGCATCGCCCGGAGCTCCGGACCTTTGTATATCAATCCTGAACTCAAGCTGCTGCATCATGAATCTCCGGCCTCCAGGGACAATCTCGAGGATGTCGCCTATACCCGTGTGCTCAATCATGTGCATCTGCTCAAGGATAAACGGTCGGGCCCCATCGGCTATCTCGCCCTGATGTGGACCACGCTCTACCTCATTCTCCGCGAGCAGCCCAAGAAGAATGTCGCCGCGATCAAAGGATATAAGAAGGGGCTGAAGGAGATTTTTAACAGACAGACCGCCGGGTAACCCGTCAAAACTCAGGAAGGGAGTGGAGTTATGAGTGTAAGCATTGTAGTTCCCATGTACAATTTAGAGCGTTATGTGGCTCCATTGCTGGATTCACTCCTGGACCAGAGCGAGAAGCGGTTCGAAGTGATTATGGTCGACGACGGTTCTACAGACCGTACGTACGAAGTGGCCGAAGCCATTCTGGCGCGGCATCCCATATTGAGAGCCCAGCTGATCCGCACGGCCAATGCCGGAGTGAGCGCGGCCAGAAACACCGGGCTTGCAGCGGCCAGCGGCGACTATGTGCTGTTCCTGGACGGGGATGATTATATCGCCAGCGGACTGGTGCAGAGCATTGAAGCCCATACCTGGAGCGCCGCTCCGGATATTCTCTGCTGGGGGTACAGTCTGGTCCGCGAAGACAAGTCCACCATTGTAAACTTCACTTCAGCGGCAAGCGACACTACGGGGAGCGAAGCGCTGAAGAATATTTTTGTGCATCGAAGCCTCAGAATCTGGACCGGCAGCATCGCCTTCAAACGGACCTTTCTGCTGGAGAACGGCATCCGCTACACCGAACGCTGCGTGAACGGGGAAGATCAGGAATTCATCTACAAAGCGCTGTCGCGGGCCTCGCGGACCATATCCATCCCGGATGTGCTGTCCTTCTATCTGCAGAGAACCTCCTCCATCTCCAATACGTATAACGTGAATAAATTCGACATGGTCGATGCATTCAAGCGGGTGGCTGATTATTTCAGAGCCCATCCCTTTGACGGGACATCTGAGATATCCGAATTACTGCTGAACCGGGAGCTGACCGAGAACTACTTTTACAATCTGAAGACCTGTCTGAACGGCACTGCGGGGATGGATGTGAGGCGTCTGCTTCAGGATATAGATGCCCGTTATCCCGGACTTCCCCAGGAGATGCGGCCGATCATACGTCAATACCAGGGGGACGACCGCCAGCTCGCGCTGCAGATCAGAGCCTTCTTAATCTCCCCGTCCTTGTACGGAGCGCTGATTGTTATTGATAGAAACTGGGTCCAGTTCAAACATAAGCTCAAAACCGTGATGGGCAGAAAGGAAATCAAGATATGAAGAAGACGATGATGATCAATGCATATACAGAGTTCAATTTGGGCGATGATTTGTTCATAAAAGTGTTATGTGAGCGATACCCCGGTACCCGGTTTATGCTGATTGCCCCGCAGCAATATAAGCTCGTCTTCAAAGATCTCCACAACCTCAAGGTGTATGCCTCGGACTCCGTGCTGCTGCGGGGGATCAACTATATTTTCCGCAAACTAAAGCTTCATCCGAACTTCGTACAGAAGCTGCTGACGGATCAGGGCGACGGAACCGTGCATATCGGCGGGTCTATTTTTATGCAGGGTGAACAGTGGGAAGAATATGTGGCTGGTGCTGAAGCCCTCCGCAATAAAAGCAAACCCTACTACCTGATGGGCGCGAACTTTGGTCCGTATAAGGATGAGGCCTACTACCAGCAATATAGGGAAATCTTCCAGAATTATGCCGATGTCTCTTTCCGGGAGCAATATTCCTATGACCTGTTTAAGGATCTGGACAATGTGCGGCTTGCGCCGGATATTATTTTTCAGTTGAAATACAGCGGCGGAAAAGCTCCGGTCGTGACGGGTAAGACCCTTGCCATTTCCGTGATCAAGCCTTCGTCCAAAGCTTTAGACGGTTTTGACAACCTCTATTATGAAAAAATGAAAGATGTTGCAATCTATTTCATTCAGCAGGGGTATGATGTGCATTTCATGTCCTTCTGCCAGCATGAAGGGGACCAGGAAGCGATCAGTCTGATCCTGAATCTGATTCCGGCGGAGCTTCAGGCCCACACCCACGCTCATCTCTACAAAACAGATATGGATGAGATTCTCGCCGTGCTGTCCGGGGCAAGCTGCATCGTCGCCTCCAGATTCCATGCAATGATCCTAGGCTGGGTATTCGGCAAACCGGTGTTTCCCGTAGCTTACAGCAACAAGATGATCAACGTGATGCAGGATGCTTATTTCGGGGGAGCGTATACGGACTTCGCCCATCTGGCTGAGCTTACACCCGAGCAGGTCTATGAGAGTATGGCTGCGGGTACGCTCGATGTAACGCTGCAGGCGAACCAGGCGGAGAAGCATTTCAAGCAATTGGATGCTTATCTGACACCCGAACCGCTGCTGGAAGGGAGAAGAAGCTATGAAAGCTAAACGGAGCATGCTGAACCTGGGCTTCGGGCTTACCAGCCAGGTGATTACCATTATCCTCGGTTTCTTCATCCCCCGCCTGATCATGGTTAACTACGGCTCGGAAGCGAACGGACTGATTGCCTCGATTGTGCAGATTATCAGTTATTTCGCCCTGCTTGAGGCAGGGGTTGGTGCGGCATCGCTGCAGGCACTCTATAAGCCGGTGGCCGGCAACGACCGGGGCCATATCAACTCCATCCTGGCCGCTACCTCCAGCTACTACAAAAAAACCGGGATCTACTATTTCATCTCGGTCGTGCTGCTGTCGGTCATCTATCCGCTGGTTATCCATTCGGAGATCAGCAGCATTAGCATTGCAGCGATTATCCTGTTCTCCGGCCTCGGCGGAGCAATCAATTATTACTTCCAGGGCAAATTCAGGGTCCTCCTGATTGCTGAGGGTAAAAGCTATATTGAGACCTCTATCGTCACAGTAGCGAACATTCTGAACAACGTGGTGCGGATCATCCTGCTGCTGCAGGGCGTGAACATCATCGCCGTCCAGGCCTCGTTCTTCGTGCTGACCCTGCTGCAGATTGTTGCGTTCTACATTTATGCGAAACGGCATTACAAATGGATGGACCTCAGCATGAAGCCGGATTTCACTGCGATCGGGCAGAAGAATTCCGTTATGGTGCATGAGATTTCTTATCTCGTCTTCCGTAATACGGACGTGCTGATCCTGACGATCTTCACCAACCTGAAGATTGTCAGCATCTATGTCATGTACAATATGATCTTCACCATCGTCGACAACATCGTCCAGACCGTCAACGGCAGCGTCAAATCGGCGCTGGGGCAGAGCTATCATGAGGGCAAGGAGGCCTTCATCAAATTCTATGATGCTTACGAGGTCTACTTTATGGGCCTGATCTTCTCCATCCTGACGGTGGTCTACATTCTGATCCTGCCATTCATGCGGCTGTACACCGCCGGGGTCAACGATGTGAATTATATCAATGTCTGGCTGCCGGTTCTGTTCGTGGCGATCAAGCTTCTGACCAATGCCCGCACGTCGTCGAACAATCTGATCACCATTGCCGGACATTTCCGCAACACACAGTTCCGTTCGATTCTGGAGTCAGCGATCAACCTCGGAGCTTCGATTGTGTTCGTAATCTTCTTCGGAATCTACGGTGTGCTGATGGGAACTATTGTCGCTCTGCTCTACCGTTCGATCGATATTGTGGTCTACGCCAGCAGAGTGCTGCTGGAGCGCAGCCCGTGGATCACCTTTCGCAGATGGCTTACGAACGTCGCCGTCTTCGCGGCAATCGTGTTCATTACGACCAAGCTGAATCTGAGCATCACCTCCTACACCGGCGTAATCCTCTGGGGCGCGCTGCTGGGTGTGATTATCCTGCCGATCTATTTCCTGGTGGGCTCTCTGATGGAACGCGAGGTCTTCCTCTACACCTGGAGCTACGCCAAGAAATTCAGAACGAAGCTCAAGCTTAAGCGGAAGGTTGCGGCCGGGCAGACGCTGTAATGCTGGAAATGGGGTAGTGCAGATTCCCATTCCAGCCGCATGCAAGCTGCCAGAACACCTCCCCCAGTTTTTTAAGTGGAAAAACGTAGCTTAATTTACCGTTTTTCGCACTCTGTACGCGAATAGTTGGAAAAAAGGCATTTACTTGCTGCCCTCCAGCCCTCTTCCCGCGAAATGTGCATTTTTAAGTGGAGTTTTTCCAACTAACTTTAGAATGATCCTCACAATCGGGAACATAAATGGAGAAAATCCAACTATTTAAATTACGCTGATGATTTTCACAACATTTAGCCTATGCTTCCGAAGCGAGTTTTATTGCGAAGCGAACCAGGAAGCATTGCTCCATAAAACTTTTAGGAGGACTGATTATGGATCACCGCGGGGACTTACATGAAGCAGGACTGCATCTGCTGCATCAGCTGAGTGACGATATTCATCATCCGCCCGCCGGGGGTCTGACCCGTGAGGAGCTGATCCGCCAGGCCAGGAATATCAGCAGCAGCGAGAGTGATGCCGGAATCAAAGAACATCTGGAGACGCTGAACGGTGTCCTGGATGCCTTTCTGGCAGGCCGGGCTTCGGATGACGCGCTCCAGTATTATGTCAGCACTCAATTTAATATTCAGATCGATGAAATTAACGGGTTCATGCAGGCGCTTTCCGCACTCAGCAGCAGCGTGCCTGATACGCAGGAGTCTACACTCAACCTGGACGCCGGTTCCGCAAGCCATCCGAAGGTCAGTGTAATTATTACTACTTATAATAGAAAAGATTTCCTGCAGCAGGCAGTGAACAGCATTCTGCGGCAGGATTATCCGCATACCGAAATTATCGTCATTGACGATTGCTCCAGCGACGGTACGCAGGAGATGATGAACGCCACCTTCGGAGCAGAGCCGCGCGTCATCTTCATGCAGAATGAGACCAACAGCGGACCCGGAAATAACCGCCGCAGAGCGCTGGCCGCACATGGCGACGGGGAATTCATCCTGTTCCTGGACGATGATGACTATCTTATTGACCGCAGCTATTTCACCAAAGCCGTGAAGGTTCACCGGCTGCATCCGGAGCTGTCTTTTGTCGCCGCAAACGTATTCCTGGAGTATTCCCAGTCGCAGAAGCTCACTATCTCCAGTCTGGAGCTGAGTCCCGTCACGGACAAACACGACTATTTCATGAACTTCGAGCGGAAGAACTATCCCAAGCCGGCATCAACTTTAACCGCCATATTCAAGCGTGAGGCACTGATGAGCATGGATATTCTGAATATGAGTATGGTCAACGATGCTTCCATATACCTGCGGGCGCTGCTGATCGGCGATGCCGGGTTTATTGATACGCTGGCGGGCGTGTACCGGATTCACGGCAACAATATCACCTTCAATCTCAGCCAGTCGTTCCTGATCGAGAATCTGGAGGAGAAGCGCAACATCCGCAATATGGCCGTCGAGCGCTTCGGCTACAGCAAGGCGGAAATGAATGAGTGGTTCAACCATAACGTCTATGATACGATCTCTTACTACCTGATGAACTCCGCCAAAAGCCACAGCGACTTCAAGTTCATGTACAGCTGGGCGAGCAATCACTCTCCTCAGGCCTACAATCAATTGAAGCGCCAGTTCCGCACCAAGCTGATGAAAAAACAGCTGCTCCGCGTTTCCTTCGTACGGGCGCTGATGAACCGGTGACGGGACAGACCGGCTAGATGGAAGGTGTAACTCTCCACACAAAAAGCAGCTTCCCCTTATAAGGAAGCTGCTTTTTGTTCTGCCCGCCTTAGCCTTCCTGCAGCAGCGTATCCAGCAGCCGGAAGGCTTCTTCCAGCGCAGGCTTGGACACTCCGCTGTAAAGATCCCCGATGTTCAGCTCATACGAGCATGAAGCTTCCCCTGTTTCTTTCAACCGCGGGGTCAGCCCGATTCCCGTCTCTGTGTACACCTGAATCAATACCGGAGCAACCTGCTCCCTGGATAACGCGAAATGTACATGGAACATATTCGAGACCGGCACCTCCGGCAGCGTAGACACCTTATGGCAGCTGTTGAATAAGGCAGCCAGCTCCTTGGCCTGCTCATAATACCCGGCCATCCGGCCGATCCGCTGCCCGTAATAATACTTAGCTGTCAGGATATACGGATAGAGACTGATCAGGTCACCGCCATGGCGCCGTTTCCAGATCTTCGACGCCTCCGTGAATTCCCGGCTTCCGGCCAGGATCGCTCCGGCAATTCCGCCGATGCCTTTGTAGAAGGAAATATATACGCTGTCGAACAACCCGCAGACCTCGGCAGCTGTCTTGCCGTAGTATGGCAGCACTTCGAACAGCCGCGCCCCATCCAAATGAAGTATGATTCCCTGCTCCCGGCAATAGGCCGAAATAGCTTCCAGCTCAGCATATTCCGGCAGCTGCCCGCCGATCTCCCGCTGGGGAAGCTCAAGCAGCAGACAAGCAATACCCGGCCCCATATTCTTCACATCATCCATTGTGATCAGGCGGTCTTTATCTGCCAGCAGCAGCGGCTCCAGATGATGCAGCTCCTTCAGCCCGTCCTGCTCATGAATCTCCAGGTGGCAGAGCGGGTGGTAGGCCACTCTTCTGCTGCCCTTACGGTCACTCCAGATCCGCAGGGCGATCTGTTGGGCCATCGTGCCGCTGGGGAAGAATACACTGCTTTCCTTGCCGAGCACCCCGGCCATCTCCGCCTGGAAATCCTCTATTACTGCGCCTGACCCATACAAGTCGGCAGCGAGATGCTCCTCCACTCCGGCCAGCGCTTCTTTCAGCACGGATATCCCTCTTTTTCCATGGCCTGCCAGCTGCACTTCTGTCCCGTTATAAGCTTCCAGTAAAGCATTCTGCTCATTCATTCCGCTAATCCGCTCCCTTTAAATATGCTCGATCTGTACGAATACTTGAAATTATATCATTTTCCGCTAAAATACCCGATTTATTTGAAAGTTCACATGATATTCCCCTGATCCAAGGTGAAATAAGTTGACCGCTGTGCTACAATATTGGAATTGCAAAGGCAATCGCTTAGGGAGGTTTATAAAAACACCATGCTTATTATTGGTATCGCCGGCGGGACCGGTTCCGGCAAAACGACGGTAGCGCGCTCCGTTATTGACCGTCTTGGATCTGACAAAGTGACGTTCATATCTCAGGATAACTACTATAAAGACCATTCTTACCTCAGCATGGCTGAACGCGGTGCGATTAATTACGATCACCCGCTGGCCTTTGATACGGAACTGCTGATAGAGCATTTAGATTGTCTGAAAGCCGGACAAGCCGCATTTGCCCCAGTGTATGATTTCACCGTGCATGCCCGCTCTACCGAGAAGACCGTTCGGCTTGCACCGAACAATATCGTCATCCTTGAAGGGCTTCATGTCCTCTCCGACGAGAAGCTGCGCGAGCAGCTGAACATTAAGGTATTCGTGGATACCGACCCCGATGTGCGTATCCTTCGCCGGGTACTGCGCGATATCGAGGAACGCGGCCGGACGATCCGTTCGATCCACACCCAATATCTGACCACGGTTAAGCCGATGCACGAAGCTTTTATTGAGCCGTCCAAGAAATACGCTGACCTGATTATTCCGGAAGGCGGACAGAATGAAGTAGGGATTCAGCTGCTGTCCGTATTGACCGAGAAATATCTGTCCGGCGATCATCAGTGGACGTAAGCAGAGCAGCAATCTGCCTATACCTTAGTTGAATGAGAGCTGTCCGGCCGTGCCGGGCGGCTTTTTGCTGTGGCTGGTGGCTGGATGCAGTGGCTCTCCGGAGTCACCAACGATTCTTCCATACGAAGAATACATAACATCACTTCCAGCAGACTTATGAAATATAGAGCCAACAGGCTCAGATGCAAACCTCAAACCCTTTATCTATGTTATATTACCTTACATAATTTTCATGCACGCAATGAAATTTTCTGCATTTTCAGCAACACATTCCTTTATCTTGTTATATTTATTGACTGGTAGCGCTTTATTAACGAAATAACTGTTGATTATTTCCGTTCCATCCACTATGATTAGTGCAACAGGGCGGCCTAAAAGTTAAAGCGGTTAAACTTATTATTATTTATCTCTATTAAATGGGCGAATTTCTACTTTCATTTATCATTAAAGTTAAAGCGCTTATACTTTTAAGAAAGAAAGGCTGGTGTGTTCGTGATTAAGAGTGAGAGCCGGCGGCAGACGTTCTACATGTATCTGTTCATTTCCCCATGGCTGATTGGCTTCCTTATCTTCGCCCTCTATCCTATCTTGTCGTCGCTGTACTACAGTTTCACCGATTATGACATTATTCATCCGCCCAAGTTCATCGGTCTCGCCAATTACACGGAAATGTTCCATAACGAGCTGTTCTGGCGGTCCGTAACAGTCACGCTAAGATATACCTTCATCAGCGTGCCGGTGCAATTGCTGCTCGGTCTCGGGTTCGCTCTGCTGCTGCATCAGACCATCCCCTGGCGTGGTTTCTTCCGGACAGCGATGTATTTCCCGAGCATGGTCTCCGGCGTTGCGATGTCGCTCCTCTGGTACTGGATCTTCAACCCGCAGATCGGCCTCTTCAACTATATGCTCTCCTGGTTCGGCATCCACGGCCCGGCCTGGCTGATGAATCCCGATACGGCGCTCTACGCCCTGATTATCATGTCCTTCTGGACAGCGGGCTCGGGCATGATTCTCTTCCTCGCTGGTCTGCAGGGGGTCCCGGCCAGCCTGATTGAAGCCGCTAACCTGGACGGGGCAGGACGCTTCCGCATTTTCATGAATATCACTCTGCCGATGATCTCACCAGTCCTGTTGTTCCAGCTGATTATGGGTCTGATCGACTCCTTCCAGGTGTTCACGCAAGCCTTCGTCATGACCCAAGGGGGGCCTAACTACTCCACCTGGTTCTACGTCTACAATCTGTATACCAGTGCCTTCAAGGAATACCGGGCCGGTTACTCTTCCGCGCTCGCCTGGGTCCTGCTGATTGTCGTCATGCTGTTCACGGCCATTATTATGAAGCTGTCTAACCGTTATGTCCACTATGAAGGAGGCAGCCGCCGATGAGTACCGTTAAGGCCGCGAGCCCGCTCGGCCCGCCTTCCCGGCTGCGCCGGAGGGCGGATCCCGTGAAGATCGCCAGCTTCATCACACTGATAATCACCACATTCCTCATGCTGCTGCCGCTGTTCTTCATGGTCTCCACCTCGCTGAAGTCGAAACGGGAAATGCTGAAGTTCCCGCCGACCTTCCTGCCGGAGAGCTGGGCCTGGAGCAACTATACCGAAATCTTCGAGACTCTACAGTTCGGCACACTGTACAAGAACAGCCTGATTATCGCCGGCCTCTCCGTCTTCGGCACCCTGCTCTCTTCGGCGCTGGTCGCTTACGGGTTCGCCAGATACCGGGGACGCGGCAACAACTTCTGGTTCATCCTGCTGCTGAGCACCATGATGCTGCCTTATCCGGCGATTATGATTCCGCAGTTCGTGCTGTTCTCCAAAATGCAGTGGATCGACACCTTCCTGCCGCTGATCGTCCCCGCCTTCTTCGGCTCGGCGTATAACATCTTCCTGCTGCGGCAGTTCTTCTCTACATTGCCCGAGGAATTGTTCGACGCCGGACGGATTGACGGCTGCGGCGAGCTGCGGATGTGGCGGACCATCGCGCTTCCGCTGTCTGCACCGGCGCTGGCGACCGTGGCGATCTTTGCTTTTATCTACAGCTGGAATGATCTGCTGACTCCTGTGCTCTACTTAAGCTCTTCGGACAAATTCACGCTTCCGGTCGGCATGGCCTCGCTCACCTCATCACGTTTCCGCATACCGCCGTGGCATCTGCTGATGGTCGCCTCTGTCCTGGCTATGGTTCCGATTGTCACTCTGTTCGCTATCGCCCAGAAGCAGTTTGTGGAGGGCATTGTGCTGACAGGCATTAAGTAATCCGGGTCCACAATACTTGAAATCATGGAGGGAATGAACAATGAACAAGATCATGAAGAGCAAGAGGTCGGCCGTCCTGCTTACAACAGCCCTGACAGCAATGGTAGCTATATCGGGCTGCGGCGGCGGCAAATCAGCAGGGAATGTCACAGCAGGGGACAGCGGAGCCGGGAACTCCGGCGGGTCAAGTGAACAGGTGACCATATCCCATTATACGATTGACTCGGAGGACCGCACGTTCATTGAGAAGCTGATTCCAGACTTCGAGAAAGAGCACCCGAATATCAAGGTCAAGGTAGAGAAAGCACCTTATGAGCAATTCGACAGCAAGCTGCAGACACTGATTGCCGGCGGTAATTCTCCGGATGTTACGAGCCACTACGGATACGGCGGTTTCGCCGAGTATTACAACAAGGGCATGCTGCTTGATCTGACCGACCTTATTCAGGAAGACGGCTTCAAGGCGGAGGACTACAATATCCCTGAGAATCTGATGAAAATCTACACGGTGAACGACCGCACCTACGGTATACCGGTCAATATGTATGTCACCCTGATGCTCTACAACAAGGATATGTTCGATGCGGCAGGTGTCGCCTATCCGCCAAGCGATTATGAAGATAAGAGCTGGACGTTTGAGCGGATGGTTGAGGATGCCAAGAAGATGACCCTCGTCTCCGAGGATATCGCCAAAACGCAATACGGCGTAGACTTCACCTGGGCGGAACGGGATATGCGGCCGCTGTACTTCGGGGCAGAGCCTTACTCCGCGGATACCTGGACCAACGGCGGTGTTCCTTCCGAGACACATTTCGACTCCCCTGAGGTCATTGCCGCTTACCAGAAGCTGTTCGACCTTGTGTTCAAGGATAAGGTGTCCCCCACTTCCGAGTGGAGTAAAAGCGTAGCCGGACAGAACGGTGACCCGTTCGTTGCAGGCAAGATCGGGATGTCGATCGGCGGTTCCTGGAACCTCGCTGGGGCTAACGATTTTCCGTTCAAAATCGGCGTAGCCGCAGTGCCGTGGGGCGGCAATGAGCAGGTGCGCAGCACACTGTTCGTCGATCCGCTGCTGATTCTGAAGGATTCGAAGCATCCGAAGGAGGCTTTTGAATGGATCAAATACCTGATGACCACCGAGGTCCAGGAGAAGTCCATTGAGCTTAGCGGCGGCAATCCGCCGGTCAACACTGAAGCTGCTGAGGTTTACTACAAGCATTTTGACGGCATTGATCCGGCGGATGTGAAGAAGGTCTACGAGGGTGCAGTCAAATACGGCTATGAATCCTATAACCATCTGATCACCAACTACTCGCAGATCAACGACATGTTCATTAATGAGCTGCAGCCTGTCGAGACCGGACACAAGACGCTGGAAGAGGTTATGCCGGTGATTCAGAAGAAAGTAACGGAGATTATCAAAAGATAAGGCGGCTTCAGCCGCTGTGGCAATTATACGTTTAGCGGAACACCGGCGCTCCCTGTATACTGAAGATAGATACTAGCACCGGAAAATCCGCCGCAAGGAGCGTTTGAGATGAAAGTAAGTATTTTTGATGTAGCCAAAAAATCAGGGCTGTCCGTGGTCACCGTATCGCGGGTATTAAATGGTGCCGGATCTGTGCGGGAGAACAACCGCCAGAAGGTGCTTGATGCGATCAAAGAGCTGGATTACCGCCCTAATGCAGCTGCACGCAGTCTGGCCAGCGGCAAGACCGGCATCATCGGCCTGATTGTAACGACACTTCAGGATTCCTTCTTCGATGCGGTGGTCAAAGAGCTGAATGAGACGCTGGCCCTGCATGGTTATTTCCTGGCCATCTCCATCTCTACGGGCATCGGCTCGGACGAGAATCACTATCTGATTCAGGAAGACCGTGTAGACGGGCTTATCCTGCTCTCGCCGATGAAAGAAGACAATTATATCATGGAGCTGAAACGGCGGGGTATCCCCTATGTACTGATTGACAATCAGTTGCCGGAGAACGATACCTACTCGATTACCATCGATAACTTCAAAGGCGGATATGCCGCGGCCAGCCACCTGCTGGAGCTGGGGCATACCTCCATCGCCCATATCTGCGGGCAGGAAATGTTCCGCAGCACGCGGGAACGGCGCGCCGGCTTCCAGCAGGCACTGCAGGACCGGGGGATTACCCCGTTCGAAATCGTCTCCGGCGAATTCGAGATCGAGATGGGTTACAGCACGGCGAGACGCTGGCTGCAAGCGGGCACACTCCCCACGGCTGTATTCGCCGGAGATGACAATATCGCTCTTGGCGTCATCAACGCCCTGATGGAAGCGGGGGTGCGGGTGCCTGAGGAAGTCGCAGTGGTCGGCTATGACGACCACTATATTGCTTCCCAGCTCCGCCCGCATCTGACCACCCTGCGCCAGCCGGCGGACAAGATCGGTGTGGCGGCAGCTGATATGCTGCTGCGCAGACTGAGCGGCGAGATGAAGCGCGGCTCGAACATCCGGATCGATCCGGAGCTGATCGTACGGGAATCTACGCTGAAATCCTGATGATGGGATACTATCAAAACTATGCATATGCTTCCGAGGCGAGTTTTGCGAAGTGAACATCGAAGAAGGTTAGGCTATAAAACTTTAGGAGTGACGACCATTGGCTTACTACTTGGGGATCGATGGGGGAGGCAGCAAAACCTACGCCCTGCTAAGCGATGAACATGGCCATATCCTCGGCAAAGGCAGGAGCGGCAACGGCAATCACCAGACCGGAGCGCAGCTGGCGGCGGTAAGTATCCGCGAAGCCGCCTCTGCCGCACTGGCTGAAGCCGGACTCCGGCTGGATCAGATCCGGCATACCTATCTGGGGCTTGCCGGGGCCGACCGCAAGACGGATTATGACATCCTTCATCCGATGATACGCGGAATCGGATTCACAGAATATACGATCAGCGGTGACCCGATGATCGGCCTGCGGGCGGGTACGGACCGCCCTTACGGGGTAGCCCTGATCTGCGGCACCGGCACCAACGCAGCCGGCCGCAACCCGCAGGGCCAGCACTTCCAGTGCGGCGGCTTCGATTATATGTACGGCGATTTCGGCGGCGGCGGAGCGCTGAATATCGAGGTCTTCCGTACGGTCATCCGCGCCTGGGACGGCCGGGAGGCCGCAACCCTCATGACCGGGCCGCTCTTGAAGCTGCTCGGCTATGAACGGGTAGACGACATGTACGATGATTTCCTGGATCACGGTAAGCATGTGCCGCTGGATGCCGCCCGCCTGCTCTTCCCGGCGGCGGCCGCAGGCGATGCTGCGGCGCTCGCCATCCTGCACCGTCAGGGCGTGGAACTGGGCAAGGCGGCAGCCGCCGTTATCCATAGATTAGGCATGGAGAACGATGGTTTTGATGTAGTGCTGGCCGGAAGCCTGCTGACCCGGGGCGACCGCGGCTGGATCCGCGGCCCGATCGAACGGGCTGTGCGGGAAGCCGCACCGGCCGCAGCTGTAGTTACTTTGTCTACGGAGCCAGTCGTCGGCGCCCTCTGGTCTGCGCTGGAGAGTGACGGCATCACGATAAGCGATGAACTCTATAAGAAAATGCGCCCCTTTGAAGAGTTTGAATATATCCCTATCACAACAAGACAGGAGTGATTCATCTTGGCAGCTAACCAAGGTCTTAAGATCGCCGTTATCGGCGGGGGTTCTTCCTATACCCCGGAACTGGTAGAAGGCTTCATTCTGCATTATAAGGAGCTTCCGGTCCGCGAGCTATGGCTTGTGGATATTGAAGCCGGCCTGCATAAACTGAACATCGTGGGCGCTCTGGCCAAGCGGATGGTCGAGAAATCCGGCCTCCCTATAGAGGTCCGCCTCACCACCGACCGCCGCGAGGCCATTGCCGGTGCAGACTTCGTCAGCACCCAGATCCGCGTCGGGATGCTGGATGCCCGCGCCCGCGACGAGTCGATTCCGCTGAAATACGGTGTGATCGGCCAGGAAACGACCGGGCCCGGCGGAATGCTGAAAGCGCTGCGCACGATCCCCGTCATCCTCGGCATCTGCCGTGATATCGAGGAGCTGGCTCCGGACGCCTGGCTGCTCAACTTCACTAATCCGGCAGGTATGGTGACCGAAGCGGTACTGAGGTATTCGAAGGTGAAGAGCATTGGCCTCTGCAATGCCCCTATTGGATTGATTAAGCAGGTATCAGCCAAATATAATGCGGCCCCAGACCGGATCTATGCCGAGTTCGTCGGCCTCAACCACCTGCACTGGATCACCCGCATTGATGTCGAAGGTGAAGACAAGCTGGATGACATGCTGGAGGATACCGCCGGCTACAGCGCGAAAAATGTTCCGGCGCGCGAGTGGAATCCGGAGTTCCTGCAATCGCTGCACGCCCTGCCTTCCTATTATTTGAAATATTTCTATATGACCGATGCGATGCTTGAAGAGCAGCAGGCCTCGGCCTCAAAAGGCGAGAACCGCGCAGAAGTCGTTAAGCGTGTGGAAGAAGAGCTGTTCGAAATCTACGGCAACCTGGAGCTTAGCGAGAAACCGAAGCAGCTGGAGCAGCGCGGCGGAGCTTTCTATTCAGAGGCTGCCGTCAACCTGATGCGCTCGCTGTATAACGGTACCAATGACATTCAGACGCTGAATGTTGCGAACCGCGGCATCCTGGACTTCCTGCCGGATGATGCCAGCATCGAGGTCAACTGTGTCGTTACGAAGACCGGCCCGTTGCCGCTGCCGCTGACCAAGATTCCGCCGATGGCCAAAGGGCTGATCCATGCGGTCAAGACCTACGAACAGCTCGCCATCGACGCCGCCGTCACCGGAGACCGCAGCCTGGCTATTCAAGCCTTGGCGCATCATCCGCTTGTCCCTTCTGTCGAAGTGGCTATCGCTATGCTGGATGAGATGCTTGAAGCGAATAAGGAGTATTTGCCGACATTCTTCGGGCATGAGGTCCCCGCTGCTTCTGTCTTATAAAAGTATCAAGTCATATAAAAAGCCCGTGCTGACCGCAAATGAGCCCTTGCGGCTGGAACGGGCTTTTGCATTATTTTACAATGATATAGCGGTAGCTTTACCAGTTTATTGAAGATAAGCTCTAATCTTCCCGACCATCTCCTGAACCTCTTCATCCGTCAAATAGGTCTGGCCCGGATTCATCTGGAACGTGGAGCCAAAGTCCGCCTGCCCGTCATACTTCGGAACGATGTGCATATGAAGATGATGCAGCTTGTCGCCGTAAGCGCCATAGTTTATTTTATCCGGCCCAAAGGCCTTGTCCACCGCTTCCGCTACCTGTGCGACATCCTTCATGAATGCGGACAATTCGTCTGCGGTTAGCTGGAACAGCTCTTTTACATGATCGCGGTAGGCCACATTGCACCTTCCCTTATACGTCTGCTCCTTGAACAGAAAAACTGTCGAAACCCCCAGCTCGCAGATTTCAATCATCAGGTTGTCCCGCCGTTCATCCTCCATACAGTACATACACTCCTGATTCTTCTCCATGCCTTCAGATCCTTTCGCCTCTGGATACACTGCGTTATCTTAGTACACGCTCTATACTGCTCCACAAATCCGCTGCCGACTATTAAAACGGTTACACTCTATCAAATTCGAAGCTCCTGGTTACGCCCGGTGCTGCTTGCGGTACTGCAGCGGAGAGCGCCCCGTAATTCCCTTGAACATCCGCCCGAAATGAGCGATGCTGTCGAAGCCTGCCGCTTCTGCGACCCGGGTGATCGGCCAATCTGTATCCGTCAGCAGCGTCTTCGTCTCGCGGATACGGACATAATTCAGGTACTCGATAATCGTAAAGCCTGTCGTCTGCTTAAACGTCCGGCACAAATACGTGGAGCTGATGAAGAACTGCTCGGCAATCCCGCCAAGGGTAAGCTTCTCGCCGTAGTGGGCATCCAGAAATTCAATGATGCCGTACACCCGGCGCTGCCCCTCGCTTTGTTCGGGAGAGACCAGGGCGGGCTTCGCCTTGCGTATCCGCTCCAGCTGAATCAGCAGCTGCAGCAGCAGCGTCCTGGTATATTCACTGCCCCACAGCTTAGCCTCCTTCTGTTCCCCCAGCATGGCATGGAGCAAATCCGCAATCACTCCCTGCTCATGCGCCGTAGGCCGCAGCAGAAAGCTCTCCCCCGCAAAGACATTCATCCAGTTCGGCCCGGGTGCAGCCGGTTCCAGATACGAATCATCGAAGCTGACCAGGACCCGCTCATGCGGCTGGTGGTTTCCGCCCGTTGTACGGTGCAGATGATTTTTGTTAATAAACACCAGGTCTCCGGCTTCCAGCGCGTAAATACGGTTGCCGATATAGTAGTGCCGTTCTCCGGACAACAGATAGTAGATTTCGTAGAAATCATGGAAGTGGTCGATGTCCATATTGAAATATCCGCTCCGCTTAAGCTGCTCAATCTGAAAGATGGGCTCCACTCTGCATCAGGCCTCCTACCAGGATAAGATACGCATATTTTCGGGTTAAATAGACTAAATACCGTTCACTTTCTGCATTTCCTATACTATAAAATAGAATCAAATCCAAGTAAATGGAGTGATCCCCTTGTCCAAAAAGAAATATGTAATCGTCGGCACCGGTGGCCGGGCCGAATTTTTCTATGGCGCTCTTGTTACCGTTTACAACGAAACGTCCGAGCTGGTCGCTATCTGTGATGTCAATCAGACGCGGATGAATTTCGCTAATCAGATGCTGACTGACAAATACGGCTATCATGAGGTGCCTACCTACAAAGCCGAAAATTTCGACCGGATGATTGCCGAAACCAAGCCTGACTATGTACTGGTAACCACGATTGACCGCACGCATCACAAGTATATTATCCGCGCAATGGAGCTTGGCTGTGACGTCATTTCTGAGAAGCCGATGACGATTGACGAAGAGAAATGCCAGGAGATCTTCGATGCCATCCGGCGCACCGGCAAGAATCTCCGTGTAACCTTCAACTACCGCTACGCGCCGCATAACACGAAGATCCGTGAGGTCATTATGGACGGTGTGCTGGGCGAAATTCTGTCCGTCAATTTCGAATGGCTGCTGAACACCCAGCATGGAGCGGACTATTTCCGCAGATGGCACCGCGATAAGCGGAACAGCGGCGGCCTGCTGGTGCATAAATCGACACATCACTTCGACCTGATGAACTTCTGGCTGGCTTCACAGCCGGATACAGTGTTCGCCATGGGCGATCTGCGCTTCTACGGCAAGGAGAATGCCGAGAAACGCGGCATCACCGAGTTCTACCAGCGTGCCTACGGCAGCAAGGCTGCCGAGAACGACCCGTTCGCGCTCCATCTGGACCGCAACGAGCACCTGAAGAGCATGTACCTGGATGCCGAGCATGAAGACGGCTACCAGCGCGACCAGAGCGTATTCGGGGACAATATCAGCATCGAGGATACGATGAATGTTATGGTCAAATATAAGAATAAGACGGTGATGAACTATTCGCTTAATGCCTATATGCCTTGGGAAGGCTTCATCATCGTCTTCAACGGCACGCAGGGACGGATGGAGGTGCGGATTACCGAGCAATCCTACGTCAATTCCGGCGGCAAAAAAGAGAACGAAGGTGCCCTGGAAGGCGTGAATATCATGATCTATCCGCACTTCAAAGAGCCTTACCGCGTGGAGTTCGAGAGCAGCGCAGGCGGTCATGGCGGCGGTGATCCGGTGCTGCTGCGCGATATTTTTGACAAGAAGCAGGAAGACCGCTTTAACCGCGCAGCCTCGCACAAGGACGGCGCGATGTCGATCATGACCGGCATAGCCGCCAACCGTTCCATCAAGACCGGCCAGCCGGTGAAGGTTGACGATATCTGGAAGGCTTAGTTCACCGGCCGGCATCCGTTAATATGCAGCAGACCAAAGAACCCATCCTCCGCCTGAACGCGGAGATTGGGTTCTTGTTTATTTTCAGCTGATGCTCGGGACAGGTTTGGCTTATATGACCTTGTGCTGCAGCCACTTCTCGCCGAGGAAACGCCGCATGAAGATGAAGCCGCGTATCCCCCATTCACAGTTCATTGCCAGCCACACCCCGATTATTCCCATGTTCAGCACAATCCCCAGAATATATCCGAGCACTACGCGGAACAGCCACATTGAGAGCATAGACACAATCGAGGTGAACTTGGAATCCCCCGCCGCTCTAAGCGCCGAAGGGGTAATGAAGCTGATCGACCATAATGGAATCTGGGCCAGCGAGTTGATCAGGAAGACGATGAAGATATCCCGGACAATCTCCTGCGGCGGATGGAACATCGATACCAGCGGATGGAATAACGGGAAGATCAGCAGTCCCATCAGGATAAAAGAGGCCGAAGACAGCCACAGGAAGGACTTCACGAATTTGCGTGCATCTTTGACATTGCGGCTCCCTATGCATTGACCGACCACCGTAATCAGCGTCAGGGACAGGGCATTCGCCGGAATCTGCATCACTCCCGCCAGCGTAGAACTGATCGCATTGGTAGCAATCGCATAGGTGCCCAGGCTGACGATGAAGATCTGCGTGAGAATCTTCCCGCCGTTGAAGAACATCTGCTCCGCCGCAAACGGCAGGCCGATTGACATGATTCTCCGGAGCATCGTCCAGTTCAGCACCAGCAGATCACGGATCTTCACATGCAGACTGCTGTCCAGCCGGAAGAGATAGATCAGCGAGCAGGCGGCCGCAAGATACCGCGATATATTAATGGCAATGGTCATTCCGAACACACCCATATGCATCCCGTTAATGAAGACAAAGTTCAGCAGTACATAGGAGAAATTCATAATCAGTGACAGTACGAGCGATGCCCTCGTCCGCCCGATGCCGCGCAGCGCGCCGCATACTGCCTCCATCACAGCAATCCCCAGATAGGATAAGCTGCTGCCGATCAGATACGTCCGGGCATTGGCCATCACCTCAGGCGAAGCCGCACCGAACAATAAATGCAGCAGTGGACCATGGAACACAATTCCGAATAAGCCGATGCACAAAGCCATCAAAGAAACGGAAGATACCGCTCCGGCGGTCGCCTTGGAGACCATAAGCTCGTTGCCGCTCCCCTTGTACTGGGCTACAACGACCGTGCCCCCTGTGGATACGGCGATGAACACACTGATCAGAAAAATATTCAGCGAATCTATCATATTCACCGCACTGATTGCTGCTAGCCCTGAGGAACTGATCATCGCTGTATTGACGAGGTTCAGCCCGACCACGAAGGCCTGGTCCACCAGTACAGGGAGGAATAACGCTATGATCTGGCGATAGTCAATGGATTCTCCGGAGAAATGCTTCTCAAGGAATCGCTGGCTTGGCTTCATACTGCTGCTGGGCTCCATTACAAATTCACTTCTCTTATGTTTAGACTTGTTGCGGGAAACTTCCGCAAAAATAAAAAAAGGCCCTTCAGGAAGAAGAGCTTTCGCTTGCACTACGTATAAAGCTGTATGCGGTCAAGAGGACTCGAACCTCCACGATATTGCTATCACTGGCACCTGAAGCCAGCGCGTCTGCCAATTCCGCCATGACCGCAAAGAAAAGATTCAATGCAATGCAAGAATTAATATATCATGATTTCGCTGGAAGAACAAGAGTTTTTTTATTTTTTTGTTCAAGATATTTATCATAGGAAGAAAACCTATCCATCTATATATTAGTGGAGTAACCTTATCATTTCATTCTGAAGGGCGGACTGCTATTTCGGTTAGATGGATACCCGGTAATCCGAGGGATCATTTAACGCGGAGAGTTAGAATAAAATCAATTGTTTGTGTAAATTGGCAAGCCTGTCATAACACCAGGTGATTTTGAGTTGCCTTTTTGCAGAAATGTGATTTTATTTTACTCTCTGGCTGTCTTCTCTTCTTCTAGCGGGGCCGCAGAGTAAATCTGCGGCTTTTTGTGTTGACTATGAACGGAAATGGTACGGCTGCCCATACTATTTATGAGGTGATCGATATGACAAGACCCTATGTAAATCTGACAAGCAAGAACCGGATTCAAGATTTCCAGAACGAGATCAGCCGCAGGCTGGACTACTTCTCATCACTGGACGGAGTCACCGGTATCACTCTGAACGGCGGGTTATCCCGCGGCTACGGTGATGAGTTATCCGAGATTGATCTGGTATTCTATCTGGAGACAGGCAGCTATCAGCTGTGGTCTGGCGGACAATCGCCGCTTCCCCTTGGGATTACCCGGATTGGAGACTACCTGTATGACATCAAGATCCTCGATCTCAAGGAGGAGCAGCAGAAGCAATGGGATAGCGTGGCGCTCTAGGATTTATCTTATGCCCGCATCCTATACGACCCGAGTGGAAAAATCGCTTTGTTCATGGAGATGAAGCTGGCTGATCCGCCCCGGCGCCTGCAGGCAGAAGGTCCGTTATTTCAATGCTGGTGGTATTTCCGGCTTGCCGGTGATATTTGGATCCACAGAGGTGATACTGTCCAGGGCCATGCCATACTGAATAAAGCGGCAACCCATTTGATTGAAGCCTTATTCTCTGCCAATTGTGAACATGTGCCCCATGAGAAATGGCTTATCCATTTCAGCAGATCGCTGGCCTGGACACCGCCGGACTGGGAAGCACGTCTCCTTGCCATCATGGGCACCGGGGACTTCTCCCGGCAGAGCCTGATCACGCGGCAAGCTGCCATTGATCATGTGTGGGAAGAAGTCGATGCTTATATCATCAGCATGGAGCGCCCGGAGTATCAGCTTAATGTGATGCATGTGACCTTCTATGATCTGCTGAAGCTGCTGCTCTCGGAGAATCCGCTCCCTGTCCAAGAATGGACGAAGCGCATGAGCCTATCCGTTCTCTCAGGTGAACCGTTTATCCGGTTCGCTTCGGTTCAACAGGAACACATAATAGTAGACAAGGAAAAGCTCCTAATCTTAAACCCGGAGGAACTCTATTCCTGGCACTCGGCCATTGTAAAGCAGTTATTAGCGGAAATCAGGAACAAAGGACTATAACAGCGGCATCCGGCGGGCATCCGAAAAAACCCGTGCTTCAACCTACAGTTGATTTTCCCATCTCCGAACCTATACTCCAATAAATGGTCATTTCAGGAGTTCAGATTATAATAGAGTTACGACGTCGAAATCCATTATAGGAGTTGTACTTTGTATGGTTAGTAGCGAAAAGGTTGGACAAAGGATAGCCACACTTCGCAAAACAAAAGGCCTGTCACAGGAGCAATTAGCGCAGCAGCTGCATGTCAGCACCCAGGCGGTATCCAAATGGGAAACCGGTAAATCCCTGCCGGAGACCGCGACCCTCCCCCTGCTATCCGCTGCATTAAGCCACTCGATCGACAGCATTCTGCTGCCTCAAGAGCTTGTGGTGCTCTCAGCCATCTACACGGATGGCCGGCAGGAGCTGGATGTTACTCATTTCGTGAATCAATTTGTTACCTCGAATCGCCTAAGCTTAATGGCCGGGGATCAGGTCTTTCCCCAATCTTTAGAGGGTGACCGTCTAAAGCTGCTGCTCGTTACCTATGAGACCCCAGCGGGAATCTATTCTACGTATGTGCTGAAGGACCAGCTTTTGGTGATAGATGTTCATTCTACCGGCTATGTCTCCGGCGGCAATGAGCTGCAGATTCTCGAAGCCAATTACGGTAATGAACAGGCGAACCGCAGCGTCTTACAGAAAATGAAGCATTATGAGCATTTCCGGTGGAATTCTTTCACCGCCTCGCATGAGCTGTTTCCGAGTCTGATTGACAATGAAGGCAATGACTACCTGCTGCTGGTGTATCTGAATGGTCATGGCATTCATGCTATTAGCTGTGCAGAAGGCGAACAGATTCATTACAGTCCGGACCGGGCCTCTCTCTGCCAAAGTGATCCTGCCGATCAGCAGTGCATTGTAGAGGGAATCAGCCGGCTGGGATTCGGCCGGGGGATGGACTGCTCCTGGGCAGGAGCAATGACGCTCTCACTTGCCGCCAGAGGGATAGAGACAACCTATGAGCGGGTTATGGGTTATTCAGGAGCATGCTGGAGGGCCGCCTTTGAACCGGTGTGGGATTACAGCTCTGCGGATGCGCTAGTCGTCTATGACTACTCCGTGCCAGCCTGCACGGCTTATGGAATACACGCCATTCAGGCCAACCGGCTGGAACCGCAGCAGCGCACAGCCGAGAAGCTGGCGATTCTGGAGGATATTCGTGCAGGCAGGCTGCCTATAGCCATTAATCTCCGGGTGGCACCTGAATGGGGAGTGATTACCGGATATTTGGAGGATGGCCTGACCCTGCTGTGCCGGAGTTATTTTGACGATGAGACCTTTGAAGCGCTTGAAGCAGACTCCGAATTCCAGATGCATATGGAAGTAAGCAAGGGTTACCTCCATGTCGACCATTGGCCCTATAGGGTTATCCGTCTTGGCGAACAGACGGCGCCCCCTTCTGCATTGGATAATCTGTATGCTTCCCTTCGGATTAAGCTGGATTCTATGCATATGGAGACCGAAGGCAGCAGCTGTTATACAGCCGGCTACAAGGCTCTAGAAGTATGGAGCGAGGGACTGCTGGACCATCAGTGGTATGCTGCAGCGGAGGATGAAGCGTACAACCGCAGGCTTTCAGTCAACCACTTCTGCATGATGGCGCTGGCCGATGCCAGAAGAAGCGCCGCCGCCTATTTGCAGGAATCTCTGCCGCTGGTGCAGGATCAGCGTAAGCTGACAGCCTTGTCGGAAATGGCCGGGGTATATGCTGAAATGGCTGCTCTGCTCGAAGACTTTTATAAGAATCTTGCCGATCCTGCTGTAGTCCGGAAGACAGGAGCCTCACCCCGACTTAGCTGGACGGCCCGGCAGCGGGAAAAGCAGGCAGAGCTACTGACGCTGGTAGCGTCGTTGGAGCGCCGGGGAGATACACTTGCAGAGACAGTGCTTGGCTTAACAGAGAATTGAACTGAAAATGGCTCAAGGAGAAGCGCTGGGCGCTTCTCCTTGTTTGGGCGGCAGCCCGCGAACTAACCCAATTTACGGACCGGCCGTAGCACCGCATAGCCGTACCCTTCGGGGAAATGGCGCTGATAGTCCTGCTTGACCTCTTCGTCCCACGCATAGCCCATCGCCGCCGGATCATAATTCCAGGCCACTTCCTCTACGATACGCATCACCTGCCCGTTGTCCTGCAAATAATCAAACGGCGGGTGAAAAAAGACCAGATACTCCGATTCCGGCACATCACGGCACTCCATGCCCTCCGGTATTTCACCATCATAGTCTGCTGCAACAGGAATGCCGTACAGGTAACCCTTGCGCCCATCCTGATAGAACCAGCCTGCAGTCTGGCCCAGCTGCCCTGGAAGTGTATGATGCGACATGCTCTCCAGCGTTCCGGAGACCTCATCGCAGTCATGCCCGTTCTCCCAGAACCCGCCGTAATTGTTCGAGCCGATATCCCGGATGCCGATGAATTTATGCGCCGGTATGAATTCAAGCTTGATCTGTGCTTCCTGCAAATGCACTTGTCTCATTCTATCCCGCTCCCTGATCAGATATTGATAAGGGGAGAACACCTCGGCACGAATGGCGAGCGGAATCGGCCGCGGGGCTTTGCGGTAGGCATGGGGAGTAACCTTGAAGGCTCTAAGAAACGCCCGCGAGAATGCCTCCTGTGAAGAAAAGCCGAACTTCACGGCAATATCGAGAATCCGCGTATCCGTATCCCTCAGCTCCAGGGCCGCCCGGCCGATTCTGCGCTGCCAGATGTAATCCCGCAGCGTCATCCCGGTCAAAGCATGAAACTGCTTGGTGCAATAATACGGCGAATATCCCAGCTGTTCGGACATCTTCAGCAGCGTAGGCGAAGCCGCAAGGTCTTCTTCGATCCAGTCAATCATGAGCTGAACCATCTCGTTCCATTCGTACAATGAGGTTCTCCTCCTTTCATCAAGAATCATAACAAAGAGCATTTCCCCATATTTGATCTGAATTGCACTGTCCTTACGCCAGCACCGCCGGCTCCATCCTCCCGCCAATAATGATATGCTTCATTACACTATCCCTGTTGAACCCGTTCTTGTCATAGAACCGGACTGCAGCTTCATTCTCCTCGCTGACATCCAGTCCAATGCGCGTATAACCCAGACCTCTATAGGTCTCCGCCAGATAGGCAATCAACTTCCTGCCCGTTCCCCTGCTTCTCTCATCAGGGCGGATACAGATGTACTCCAGATGGAGGATGCCGGTCAGGACGTTTCTTCTAACAATTATGTATCCTATGAAAGAACCCTCGTTAAGGACGGCGTAGATATCATAATCACTGTTGCCGCTATCCTCTATATCCGCTGTGATATCCTCTTGTGTCAATGTAGCCCCCTGGAAACCTTGATTATGTAGTTCAATAATCTGTTTCAGCCACTCTGACTCAGGCTCTGTGACGGGCACAATGGACAGATCCGCATAACTGCTGTTACTAAGCGGTAATGCAGTATCCATCGAATAATGATAGTGTGTTCTAACCTTCTCGGTACGATAGCGGGCGGCATATTCAATCAGCGGAACATTATCCGCACGGGTGAACAAATGGATATACCGGATCGCCGCTGAGCCGGCGGCTTCGCTGAGATACCTGAATAACAGCTGGAGTTCATCCTCAGGGCGGGCGGAATAATAAGGTCCCCACACTTCTATATCCTCTTGTCCACCGCCTACGTCATAGGTGTCCAATATAATTGCACCCCTGATTTCCTCTCCCTCATACAACACGAAGCTTGCTTCTGCCATACCATCACTCAGGTCATGAATAATATCATCAAGTGTGCTGCCCACGTACCCGCATTGCTGGCTTTCCGAATTACGGGCACAGATAAATGCCGCCAGATTCCGGATGTTTGTCAAACGGCTCTCCCCCTTGGATTAGAATATAGAAATGGAATATTATACCACCCTATATTGATATTACGATATTTTTATGGAAAATACAGCACATGGTTGTTCAATTTATTTCCGGGAAACTCCATACCTGCACAAGCCGCCTCCCGGGTTCTGAGTAAAATATAGTAAATAGAACAATGAGGTGAGTGACGAATGGCAAATTCAACAAAAATCCGCAAGCGGGCACAGCAGTTGAAGGGCCGGCCGGTCTGCATTACTTTACACGATGGACGTTCATATGTAGGCTGGATAACAGACCTTAATAAAGAAGCAGTAATCCTCTCCAGAACAAGCACGCTTCATAAATCTAAACGGAAATCGTCTTCAGGTGCCCGGAAGGCAGAGGTCTCCGGCTTCATGCCTTTACTAGGATCGTTCATGGGCGGGGCAGGCGGAGCTGCCGGTATCGGAGGTCTGGGGAAATTCATGGGGATGTTCGGAATAGTGCAGAAGGCGATGCCTGTCATGAAGATGGGCTACAATATGATTAAGTCGATCCGGCCCTTCCTTGGCGGCCTCAAGGGCTTAATGGGCTAACGCTGTAACGGTATAAGCAGAAACGGCTGTGCACTCCTTTTGGGGGCGTACAGCCGTTTTTTTGCAGCAGCTTTTCTGCCCAAAAAAGGGGACATAGCCGGTTTATTTTTTGACCACATTGAAGTTATCTTCGATTAACAGCCAATTCTGCGGAAAAGGCAGCCCAAGCTTCCAATAGCTGATGCCCCGGAGATCGAGCTCCTTGATCAAATCGAACTTGGCCTGAATCGAGCGGGCATCTTCGAACCATACCTTATGCTGCCGGCCTGCGTCATCGGTGTAATCGAAGTGCGGAGCCTGGGCTTTATAGTCGTACTGAATGGCGGCATTCCTATTCCGCGCCAGATCAATTGCCGCCTGCGGGCTAAGTGCTTTGGCATACTCTCCGCCAGCCGTATAAGGCAAAGTCCAATCGTACCCGTACAGATTCTGGCCCATCATAATTTTGCCGGGGGGAATTTCACTTGCCGCATACGTCAGCACCTGACGCACCGGTCCTATAGGCGAAACAGCCATCGGCGGACCTCCGCTGTATCCCCATTCGTAAGTCATAATAATGACAAAATCAGCAACCTGGCCGTGCACTTTATAGTCATGCGCCGTATACCAGGCCCCGGTTTGGGAGGCACTGGTTTTGGGTGCAAGTGCAGTAGACAGCAGGAACCCCTCCCTGTGAATGATGTCCGCTGCCTTGCGCAAAAAGGCATTATACGCTTCGCGGTCCTCCGGCCGGAGGAATTCCAGGTCAAAGTGGATATCTCTGAAATTCAGCCGCTTCGCCTCTGTCACAATGTTCTCCAGCAGCCGGTCCTGCACCGCTACATCATTCAGTATAATCCGTCCCAGCTCCGAGCTGAACTGGGCATCCTCCAGATTCGTGACGACCAGCATCAGCGTGACCCGGTTCTGCGCCGCGATTGAAGCCAGATTATCCAGCGGCGGTGCCTGCAGCGAACCGTCCCGCTTAATCCGAAAACTAAACGGAGCCAGATACGTAAGCTCAGGGGCAGCTTCTGCGGCAGCATTCTGCAGCGCCTGGGAGACCGCTTCCCCTCTCGGCTCAATATAGGCATTCACTTCTGCCTGCCGCCTTGGCACAGGAGGTATGTACAGGCGGAACCCGGTCTGCAGCGGCTGGTTCAGCGTCAGCCCGTTCACTTCCGCCAGCGAGCTGGCCTTCAGGCCGAACCTCTTCGCGATACTATAGAAGCTATCCCCCTGCTGAACCCAATAATACTGGCCTACGACCGGAATCACCAGCGTTTGTCCAATGACCAGCCTCCCTGGCGCAGACAACTGATTCGCCTCAGTTATCGTATCCATGTTCACGCCATAAGCATCAGCAATCCCATACAGCGTCTGTTTCGGCTGCACCACATGTATTTGCATCCTTTCATGCTCACCCCTTCATAGTAGCAGTTATACCTTATTTTATTCGGGAGTGCTGCAGGTATGCGGATGCAAAAAGACACCCCGGAGGGTGTCCTGATATTAAAAGCTGTTACACCTGCTTGAATTCAATCCACTCAATCTCCAGGCCGGGTTTGACGAAGTCCAGCTTCATTTCATACAGACCGGCTTCAAGTCCGATCTTGACCAGCTTCTGTCTGATCCATTTGCCTTCTGTCCCGTTCGTCTGAATGGTGGTCACTGGCTGTCCGTTCAGGGTCACGTTGCAGGCGCTTTGGGCAAGCTCAGGTTCCGGAGACATGATGCTGACAAAGATCCGGTACTCACCGGCTTCATCCGCCTGGATATAGGTTGGTCCAGACACACTTGGTGCAACCTGGGCGTTCTGGCCCAACACCTGAACCTGCTCAGCCACCAGGGAAGAGTCTGCCTTAAAGGTCTCAACAGCTTCTACAATCTCATGCTTTCTGGAGAAGACCGGTGCCTGCATGATGAATTCGCAAATGTTGATGGCCGAGCGCTGAAGCTCGCCACGGGTGAGCGTCCCATTCTCCAAGGATTCGAGCGTATTGTCATCATAGGCGTTGACTTCCGCACCATAATTGGATACTACCATGTACAGATCGTTCTGTGCCCGGACCATCCAGTTCGTGTTCTTGCGGTCCGCAGTGCCTCCATTCACGACATCATTCATGATTGCCCACCAGTCAGTCATTACAATTCCCCGGAAGCCCCATTCACCGCGAAGCAGCGTGGTATTCAGATCATAGTTGGAAGCCGCCCAATGTCCGTTGACCGGATTGTAGGAGGTCATGATCGAATTCGCGCCGCCCTGCTTCACAGCGATTTCGAAGCCCTTCAGGTAAATCTCGCGCAGCGCGCGTTCGGATACGACAGCGTTCACCTTGCTGCGGTGCTTCTCCTGGTTATTGCAGGCGAAATGCTTCAGCGTGGCATTGGAGCCGCCCTTCATAATACCGCGCGTGCATGCGGCAGCGAAGATCCCGGAGATCAGCGGATCTTCAGAGAAATATTCGAAGTTACGCCCGTTCAGCGGACTGCGGCGGATATTAAGACCCGGTCCCAGCAATGCATCCACCTGGTTGCGTAACAATTCCTGACCTTCCATAACATACAGCTCTTCAACCAGCTCTGCGTTCCAGGTAGCGGCAAGCAGGGTTCCAATCGACACCTGGGTCGCCTTCTGTCCGCTGTCCATACGGATACCGGATGGGCCGTCTGCTGTAGCGGCAACCGGAATGCCGTAACTGAACAGGCTGTCGCTGACTCCGCCGAAGGCCGAAGCCGTACCCGGCGTAACCAGCGGACTGCTCATCCCTTCGCCTCTGACAATGGCCGCCAGATCCTGGTCGCTGAGCTGGGCAATGAACGTATTCATGCTGACTTTACCTTCATGGACATCTCTCAACGTATGGCCCTGATTGCCGGTCTGTACCAGCGTTTCCGGAAGATTGCTTTCAATCCGCGCTGCCATATCTACCTTGCGTACCGGCACCTCAGCAGAGATCAGTTCATAAGAACCGTCTTCCTTCCGGACCCCCGGTTTCATTCTCTTGAAGCTTTCGGTCGGCGCCATCGCCTCTTGCAGCTGCTCTACAACCTTAAGCTCATCCAGAACATAACCTGCTTGTCCATCTACGCTAACTTCTGCTACAGCTTTAACACTGGTTCCTACGTAGAAGCGGTAGGTTCCAGCTTCCAGTACATAAGCGGAGGGATGCCCTGTCACTCCGGCGTCATCATACGAAGCCAGAGAATGGAGCGGGAAGCTTACCGTAACCTGCTGGGACTCTCCAGGCTCAAGCAGCTTGGTCTTCCCGAATGCCGCCAGCGCTTTGGCCGGTTTGCCCAGCTGTCCCTGCGGCGCTTCATAATACACCTGCACCACTTCTTTACCGGAATAGGTATCTCCTGTATTGGTTACAGTTACACCGATCTGAATCTGTGGTTCACCCGCCTGGTCCACCAGCTTCGCTTCCTCCGGCTCCAGCTTGAAGGTTGTGTAGGATATGCCATAGCCGAATTCATACTGAACCTTATCCGGACAGAAGGTCTCGAAATAACGGTATCCTACATAGATATCTTCCTCATACAAGTTCTTGAACTCATTGCCGTAGTTGCTTGTGGACGGGTAATCCTCAATGGAATACGCGATCGTATCTGTCAGCTTGCCGCTTGGCGTCACCTCTCCGGCCAGTACATCGGCAATCGCATTGCCGCCTTCCATACCGCCATGCCAGGAATAGATCACAGCAGAGATGGGATGTACATATCCGGCATCGTTAACCCAGCTCATATCCATAATATTGGAGACATTGAGCACAACAACAGTTTGTTCAAAGTGAGCCGTAACCTGCGTAAGCATAGCCTTCTCATCTTCTGTCAACCGGTAGCTTCCCGGTGCATCGGCGTTGTCCTGATCCTCACCGGCGGTACGTCCAATCACCACAACGGCCTTGCCCGACTGGCTTCTTGCTTTCTTCACCAGCTCATCCGTAAGCGGCATTTCCTTCTGGTTCCACGGCTCAGCCGCCCATACCTTTCCGCCGTCATCAAACGGGTTAAGTCCAATCCAGTCCTCGTATGCTGTTGCCAGCTCTTCATTGACGCTAATGTTCTTCTTGCTGCGCAGGCCGTCCAGCAGATTAGTCGTATATGCAACATGAACACTTCCGCCTGATCCTGTACCGCTGCGGTAGTAATTCACTTGTATTCTGCCAAAAATGGCAACGCTCTCGCCGTTTCTAAGCGGAAGCACCTGCCCCTCATTCTTAAGCAACACCGTGCCCTCTGCGGCTACTACCCGGCTAAATTCTGCAAAACCCTCTAATGGCACTCCGATATTCTGTGTACTCAATTGGCTTCCTCCTGTTTGTTCGTTTCCCAACGTGTATTGATTCTATAGATAGCATCCTCCCTTACGGGATTCACGATATCTTGAACCTTTGTTGTTATTTATATAACATAACCTTCTAAGAATAAAAGCTACAGCCCTAATATACAAGCTCTGCAGCTTAAAAAGCAAAACCGGGCAGCCTTATTCTCTTCGCCCGGAACCCCTCTTAAATAAAAAAGACACCATACGGGTGTCTTCAAATGTTCTCGCATACGATTCGTTTCACCCGGGGAACTTACGGATCTTCTATTTATTTGCGGCGGCGGCTCTTCATCATACGGTTATACATCACAAGAGCGGCAACAACCATACCAAGCATGGCGACGCTGCTTGCCGATTCCTGCGACATCCCAAACATCAGACAAATACTTGAAACCAAGGTTCTCGTAAGCAACGCAACTGCAATCAGCATGATTGGCCGCCAAATGTTGTATCCTCTCATTCCCAGCAACACCCCTAACCCTATTTTCAGAAACAGTACAGTTCTAAATGCTATGAACCATTAAAAACTATTATAGCATATTAAGGAATACGCATACATTCTGACCGGGTAACACGTACATAGCGAAGCCTTTTGACAAGAACACGTGTTCGGTATATACTTCCTCTATGAGGGGGTTTGTGATCGTGGATGTTATGGAGAAACTTGAGATTCTAACCGCTTCAGCCAAATATGATGTAGCCTGCACTTCAAGCGGTTCAGACCGCAAAGGCCAGGCCGGAAGTTTGGGCAGTACTGCTGCAGTGGGCATCTGCCACAGCTTCGCGGCGGACGGACGCTGCATTTCGCTGCTGAAGGTACTTATGACCAATGCCTGTGTATATGATTGTGCCTACTGCATTAACCGCAAATCCAATCCCGTCCGCCGAGCGGCTTTTACACCCGAAGAGATCGCGGACCTTACCATGCAATTCTACCGCCGCAACTATATAGAAGGACTATTCCTCAGCTCAGGGATTATGCGCAATCCGGATTATACAACCGAGCAACTGATAGCAGCGCTGGAGCTGCTGCGGAATGTGTACCATTTCAACGGCTATATTCATGTAAAAGCGATTCCTGGAGCTGACGACGCCCTGCTGTCCAGACTCGGACTGCTTGCTGACCGCATGAGCGTCAATATCGAGCTGCCCTCGCAGGAGAGTCTTGGGGTACTCGCTCCCGATAAGAGCAAGATTTCCATCCTGAAGCCGATGGGACTGATTAAAGATAAGATCAAGGAGAACCGCTCAGATATCGTCAAATATAATCACGCTCCCCGCTTCGCTCCCGCCGGCCAGAGCACGCAGATGATTGTTGGCGCCTCGCCCGATACGGATTACCAGATTCTAAATCTGACGGAAGGCCTATACCGGAAGTACGCACTGAAACGCGTGTTCTTCTCTGCCTACACCCCGGTGATCGAGGATTCGCTGCTGCCTTCGCTGGACACCAAACCCCCGCTGCTGCGCGAGCACCGGCTCTATCAGGCCGATTGGCTGCTGCGCTTCTACGGCTTCCAGGCGAACGAATTATTGGATGAAGCAGTCCCCAACTTCAATCCGCTGCTTGATCCGAAATGTAGCTGGGCCGTTAACCACCGGGAGCAGTTCCCGGTTGAGATCAACCGCGCACCATATGAAATGCTGCTGCGTGTACCCGGTATCGGCGTAAGGAGCGCACAGCGGATAGTCAAGGCAAGACGGGCAGGAACACTGGATTTCCAGGCACTCAAGAAGCTGGGTGTCGTGCTCAAGCGTGCCCAATTCTTCATCACCTGCAAAGGCAGACCGTTGGAAGGGCTGAAAGTCAGTGAACATACGCTGCTTCGTTCACTAATGTCCGGCCAACAGCTGGCCCCTTTTCAGCCCCCGCAATACGAGCAGATGACGCTGTTCGAGGACCATAACCTGGCAGCCCTGCCGGCAGCAGAAAGATGGGCCGGGTTCAAGAAAGGAGCGGAAGCCTGATGTTCAAGCCGTCCGCTCTGGCTTATACCTATGATGGCAGCTTTGAAGGTTTACTATGCTGTGTTTTTGAGAGCTATACCTGGAGGGAGATTCCGCTTGCTGTTCATTCAGAAGGTCAGGAGCAAGGCCTGCTGCTGGAATCGAAGTGGATCGAAACCGACCACGCCAAAGCGGGGAGAGTACTGAAGTCTATCCCGCTCCGGATCAGCCCTGAAGCCGAGGAACTGGTCCGTCTGGGGTTCTGGTCATGTACGCCGGAGAAGGAGCTGCTGCTGCTGAACTTCCTGTATCTCGGCTTCAAGCATGGCCGCAAGGTAATGAACATGCTTGCCGATGACACGGTTAATGCTCTAATGAAGGCCGTTCAGCAGCTTCGGCGGGAAGGTCACCTGTATCTGGGATTTGTCCGCTTCTCCGTGTACGGTCCGGTCATGGCTGCTGTCATTGAGCCGCAGGGATACATCCTCCCTGTGATTCAGGAGCATTTCTGCGACCGGTTTCAGAATGAGAGCTTCATGATCTACGATCAGACCCACGAGGCGGCGCTGATTCACGAACCCGGACGGGAGGCTATCATACCGCTTAGCGGATGGCTTGCACCCGAGCCGGATGAAGCAGAAGAAGCCTATCGCCGCTTATGGACAGGCTTTTATCATGCGATCGGGATCAAAGAACGCCGCAACGACCGCCTGCGCTCCTCGCTGATGCCCAAGCGGTACTGGAAGCACATGCTAGAGATGAACGGCAGCAATGGCGTCCCTGCACTCGCTGCTCCGCAGCGGAAGAAGGCGTTACAGCCGGAGCCGCCGAAGACAATCGACTCTCTCCCGGCCTCACTCAGACAAACAAATACTCATACTTAAGCATAGTCGGCAGCTTCACATTACCCAGCGCAAAAGGAGTGCCCCGTAGCCATTTTGCATGACCCTGCGGAGCACTCCCTTGTAAAAGCCTACTATAATATATTTACATCAGATAACAGTTAGTTCAAAGCCTTCCATACCCAGTTCTCAACCTCTGGAAGATCGATACCTTCTTCACGGATGTACTGGTTATGTTTCTTCACCATGGCATCCATTTCATCAGCAATCGCCTGATATTGGCCGGCATCCGGCAAGCTCAGCACGGCTTCCTTCGTAAGGTCGAAGCGGTCCATCTGATTAAGCACACGCATATCGAATGGTGTAGTGATGTCGCCATTCTCGCGGTATCCATGTACATGCAGGTTATGGTTGTGGCGGTCGAAGAACAGGTCTTTGATCAGGCCTTCATAGCCGTGGAATGCGAAGATCACCGGTTTATCCTTTGTGAAAAATTGATCAAACTCCTCGTCAGATAAGCCGCGCGGATCGAGCTTTTGGCTTCTCAGCTTCAGCAGGTCTACCACGTTGATATAGCGGATTTTCAGCTCAGGCAATTTCTCATGCAGGATCGAGATCGCAGCAAGGCTCTCCATCGTTGGTTCTGTACCCGACGAAGCAATAACCACATCCGGCTCTCCGCCCTTGTCGGTGCTTGCCCAGTCAATGATTTTGAGGCCTTTGTCCACCAGTTCCTGAGCTTCATCTGCCGAGAACCACTGCGGACGCGGGTGCTTGGACGATACAATCAGGTTGATCTTCTGACGGTCGTTCAGAATGGTATCGAAGACTGCCAGCAAGGAGTTGGCATCGGCTGGCAAATATTCACGGATAAATTCAGGCTTCTTATCAGCCAGGTGACCCAGCAGACCCGGATCCTGGTGAGTATAACCGTTATGATCCTGCTGGAACACGGTTGATGTGGCAATAACGTTCAAGGATGGGATATCTGCGCGCCAGGTCTGATCCGTAGCCTTGCGCAGCCATTTGAAGTGCTGGGTAATCATTGAATCGACAACGCGCAGGAAAGCTTCATAGCTTGCAAAGAAACCGTGGCGTCCAGTTAATACATACCCTTCCAGCAACCCTTCAGCCTGATGCTCGGATAGTTGGGAATCAATTACACGGCCATAAGGAGCCAGGAATTCATCCTGAGGTTCCTGGATGGAATCCATCCATTGGCGTTTTGTTACTTCAAAAACAGGTCCCAGACGGTTTGACATCGTTTCATCCGGTCCGAAAATTCTGAAGTTGCGGTTCTCTTCATTGAGCATTACAACCTCTTTCAGGTATTTGCCCAGTACTGCCATATCTTGCGCAACCACTTGACCTGGTACGGAATTATCCAGCGCATAGTTGCGGAAATTCGGCTTGTGCAGATCTTTGATCAGGTTACCGGCATTGGTTACAGGGTTCATTCCCATACGTCTGTCGCCAGTAGGCAGGATCTCAGCCAGATCAGCGTTCAAACGGCCGTTCTTATCAAATAATTCTTCAGGTCTGTAGCTGTTCAGCCATTCGAGCAATGCGGGTGCATGCTTCATATTCTTCTGATCTACCGGAATCGGCACCTGATGAGCACGGAAGGAGCCTTCATTTGGCACGCCGTCCCACGCTTTCGGACCAGTCCAGCCTTTAGGTGTACGGAAGACCAGCATTGGCCATGCAGGGCGTGTGGTGTCGTTATTTTCACGGGCATTCTTCTGAATCGCTGCGATCTTCTCAATGATGGTGTCCAGAACCTTAGCCATTTCCGGGTGCATCAGATCAGGATTCTCACCTTCCACGAAGAACGGTTCCCAGCCATTTCCTGCAAAATAAGCCGTTAACTCTTCTCTGGACATCCGGGACAGAATGGTCGGGTTGCTGATCTTGAAGCCGTTCAAATGCAGAATCGGCAGCACCGCACCATCTGTAATCGGGTTAATGAACCGGTTGGAGAACCAGGAAGCCGCCAGCGGGCCGGTTTCCGCTTCGCCATCACCTACAACAACTGCCGAGATCAGGTTCGGATTATCCAGAATTGCACCCACACTGTGAGACAAGGAGTAACCCAGTTCGCCGCCTTCATGAATCGATCCTGGTGTTTCTGGAGCAGCATGGGAAGCAACTCCACCCGGGAATGAGAACTGTTTGAACAATTTCTTCAGTCCAGGGATATCTTGAGTGATCTGCGGGTAGATCTCAGTGTAGCTTCCGTCCAGATAGGAGTTCGATACCATAACCTGACCGCCGTGGCCCGGACCTTCAATATAGAACATATCCAAATCATATTTAGTAATTACGCGGTTCAGATGCGCATAGATAAAGTTCTGCCCAGGGATGGTACCCCAGTGTCCGATCGGCTTCACTTTTACGTCTGCATCCTTCAAAGGTTCTCTTAACAACGGGTTATCCTTCAAATAGAGCTGACCCACGGAGATGTAGTTCGTTGCGCGCCAGTAGGCGTCAAGCTTGGCCAAATAAGTTTTAGAAGAATAATCCACCTGTGCGATTGATAATCCCATGTCTTCCACTCCCTAATCTTTTCTTTGTATTTTGAATGTATCACTTCTACAGTTACATCATACTCCTGCATTTAATAAATTCAATCTTTTTAACAATTGATACGGTCCAATATTGTGAAATTTTGAACATAGTATGAAATTCGTAGCTAATTAATTATAAAATAAGCATTATTATTATAATTATGTATGTATTTGTTATTTGTTTTCAGGGGCGGAATTCACTAGCTTCGTTGCCGGCTCTTTCTCCGGGAGCAGACGCAAAAGACCGGGATACAATCCCGGCCTTTCGCGACATTATTCAGTTGTTCCCTTATTGAACCGATACGAACGTATTGAACTTCAGATATTTGTAGTGGAACCGCATATGCGAGAATTCAAACGGGGTCCCGTTATCCAGGAAGAAGATCCCTTCCATGATTCCAACAGGCTCATTCTCCTTCAAGTGGAGCAATTCCTGATCATTAGGCAATGACGGCTCGGCAAAAATAGATAAAAAGGATTTGGTAACCGCCAGATTGCGCGACTCCTCCAGATAATGAAAGATCGATCCTTCGATAATCGCCATATCGAGATCCTGTACGATTTTAATCGGAATATATCCGGTCTCAATCATAAAGGGCTCCTCATCAAACAGGCGCAGGCGGACAATCTTATATACGAAATCATGAGGCTGCAGGAACAAATCACGCTGAAGCTCTTCCGTGGGCCGGATAACCTCGAAGTTCAGTACCTTGATCTCCGGCTTCTTGCCATGCATTTGAAAGTTGTCGGAGACCCCGAGATTAGAGCCTTCGTAATTAAAAATCGAATCATTTTTTATGTACAGCGGGTTAATAAAGGTTCCCGATCCGCGTTTCTTGAAAATAATGCCGTAACTCTCCATCTTGGTTAGCGCACGTTTAATGGTACTGCGGCTAACCTGATACGTTTCACTAAGGCTGCGCTCATCCGGCAATCTCATATCAGCAAACCGTCCCGCAAAAATCTTCATCTTGAGGTCATCAATAATTTGCTTGTAGACAAATTGTGTCATGTAGTACTCCTTCGTCGGACCCTGCATTAAAGTTCAATATTAAATATATCATATTAGGGAGAATGATGGCGTTCAAACTTGAAATTAAAAAGACACCCCTAAAGGTGCCTTTTTATGATCTCCATAAAGCGCGGAAGCTTAAAAAATTTCAATTCACCGAATTTACAATTCATTCGTAAGCTTCAATACCTTCATCAAATTGTAGAGTAACAATGCACTTTCCTGGCGCTCCGTTTTCTTCCCGGTCTGGAATTGGAATGGACCGTTTGCCGGCAGTAACCCATGGTCCAAGGCAATAACATAATAAGGTTTTGCCCAATCCGGTACATTCCCGGGAACTGATGCCTTAGCGGACTTATTTACACCTGTGCTTATTTCACCATTTTTCAATGCGTTGACCAGCATAACAATCATCTCTTGATGCGTAATTTCTTGAGTTGGCCGGAAAGTACCATCCGTAAAGCCGTTAATCAGGGCAGCATCGACAGCTGCATTTACCTGCGATGCATACCAGGCTTCAGCCTTAACATCTTTGAAGCTTTTTGCAGCCTGCTGTTTCGGTAAAATACCTAAAGCACGATTAAGCATGGCGGCGAATTCAGCACGTGTTACAACCGATTCCGCTTTGAAGCTCCCATCGGCATAACCGTTAATTACGCTCCGGTTCGCTAAGGCTAAAATACTGTCTTTGTAAGGATTGCTGTTATTCAAATCATTAAACTGGGCATGATTCTGGACAACGGTATATACAGAATTCCCTTTGCGCTTCATTGTCACCTGAAGAATTCCATCCTTCCACTCCCAGGTGGTCGGAACCGGAACGTAGACCTGGGTCAACGGATCATAGGTTAAGCCTGAATAAACGGCGTTTGCATCTTGGGCTACCTTGAAACTCATCATATGACCTACGTAGTCAGAGAAACTGGAAATAACACGATCCGGGCCGCCCCCAACCAGTTTAACCTCATAGTCCACAGGTCTCCCCAACATAACACTGCTAGAGCCGCCCAGTTGAGCTGTCCATTTGGCCTGGTATTCGCTTGCCGCTTGTGCAACCGTAATGATGACCTTCTGATCAGGACTAATCGTTCCGGCAACAGCCGAAAATAAGGAATTCACAGGAATCTGAAGCTTGCCGGATGAAGATTCTATTATAAGTATAGCTTCCTTAGAGTTATTATTAATGCTTGTTAATGAACTCAAATCTATCTGGAATCGACTGCTTTGAGTTGCCGTTTTTTCATCTGCCTTAATAGTGATTACTGGATTCTTCTTAAATTCCGGATCGTCCAATGCCTTAGAGATCATTGCCTCTGTCACTTCTGTCATAGATGAACGGGTTCCATCAGTATTTTCTTTAACTGTGGTCACGATCTTGGCGTCATCCGCAGAGACAGGGGCTGTGCTGACACCACCACCGCCAGTTCCTCCGCCACCGCCAGTTCCTCCGCCGCCGCCAGTTTCTCCACCGCCGCCAGTTTCTCCACCGCCGCCAGTTCCTCCACCGCCGCCAGTTCCTCCACCACCGCCAGTTCCTCCACCACCGCCAGTTCCTCCACCGCCGCCAGTTTCTCCTTTGCTGTCATCAATAACAGCAGGTATAACGACTAAAGTTCCCATACTTTCAATGCGATCGAGTGTTTGCCGGGTTATACGGAGCTTCTGCCCGGGATTTCCAAGGTTCACAATAGTAATTGTAACAGTAGTCTTATTCGGTTCAACGATACCGTAACCCAGCAAGTTGGTTAGCTGCTCATTGTATACACGAATAATATCTCCGGCAGCCAGGTTATTCACAACGATCTCATCCGACTTCACCTGATATTTGTGTACAGTAATAGACGATACAGGAATATCCGCTGTCACTTTATCTTCCAGTATTCCAATGCTATAGAATGGTGATTTGAACTCATCATTCTCAATGAAAATACCAAGCGCCAAAGCTTCCTCCGGTACATTCGTTGCGGGAATCGTAAGGGAGTAACTCTTCTCCCCCCCGTTCACCAAGGCAAGCCCCTCTCCAATCGCACCTTTTTCACCAATAAAATACAACGAATATCGGACACCCGGCAGCTCTGCTATTCCGGACTTCCATGTGACTGTACCCGAGAATATACTGTTATCCGGATTCGTATCTGTAACTGAAAAGTCTACAGGCAGATAACTCGGCGCATCATAGATCGGAGTCATTGCATGAACACCAAGCGTACCGTCACTTCCGTAATTGTCGCTACGGATAACAGGATATACTCCGATGCCTGCTGCTTCTGCGGGCAGGTATGAATTACTTACTTCAAAAACAAAAAGGGAGTCATTTGATAAGTTCTCTTTCTTATAAATCCCTAGTCGATTAAGCCGTGTGCCATTCTGGTCAAGATAGTAAGCAGCATAACCTGTAATGCCATCCTGATTAACCGGTGGTTCAATGTACAAATACCCTTTAACCCTTCCAGCGGTCAAATCTTCATCCACGAAAACGGCATTGGAAGGCGAACGTGTCTCGTTCATGACTGTCTGCAGTTCTTCTAAGCTATGAAATTTGTACAACCGGTTACCCGTTGATACGAAAAGGGTATGATCGTCATCAACATATGCGTGCTGGACAAACATTAATAAATCAGACATTTTTACAAAACTATCCCTGTCGTAAACAGAACTATGACTGAATACAAGGTTACCACGCGCGTAAATAACTCTTTCCGGGTAGGTCCCGTGTAGTACGGAAGGTTTGCTAGCATCGTACCTTCTACCGCCCAAATAAAGATTATTGTCATCAAGAAGGAGCTTCGATTCATAATATCCGCTTTGTATGTCATTTCTTTCACTCATCTCAAAATTCTGACTGTCAAATTTATAGAGAGAGAAGCTATCTGCTCCATAGAGAATCTCTTGATCCGGATCCAATATATAGCTGTCCGGATTCCTAATTCCTGCATTCTTTTCGTTGTAAACTGCATCCATAACCGAGGTGTAAACAGTTGACGTCACACTGACACCACCGGCAAATATTCCACCATCATACAGAATTCGATTCTTGTGATCAGGGAGGACATCCAGCGGATAGTGCTTTGTAGTAATTTTAGCAATCGCCGCTTGCGAGAGAATACCCTCCTGTAAATCTACGATAGTTATGTGGTTCTCACCTTTAAAGATGATATAAGCTTTGTTCTCGAAGATTTTAATAGCAGTTGGATTAGAACCAATGAATATCTTCTGTACTACACTCATATTGCTCTTATTGATAACTACAAGTTCATTGGTGCTTGCCACAATAGCATAAATATAAGGAGAATTATCCGTAGTGGCCCAATCTGTAATGGCTTGATCGCTTCCGATGGAGTAAGCATCTGATGTAAAGAGTGCGGTGGTGCTTTGCGGTAGTGTTATATCCATCCGTGTGATTTTTTTGGCATTATCATACCAGTTGGCTTCCCCTGCAATATACGCATGTCCTTTTGAATCGAGCAAGGCAAACTTTTGATTCGTTGGAAATAAAGACAGCGGCATATACGTCTTTTTATCATAGACCCCTTGTGTGGTGAGGACGTAGGCATCTGAAATACCCAATATAACCGATTCGAGATAAGTATAATCGTCATTTGCTCTAATATAGGTGCCGGTCGTCTCAGTCAAATTCTGTTTATTAAACTGATGGCCCCCAAAATATACAGAGTGCTCATCCATAAAAATATGTTTGATAGAGTAAGCGGACCCTCCGATCTCCATATCATCATCAATGTCTTCACTTAGCTTTGCACCCGTCTCGGCGTTAATCGCTGTTATCCCTGCATATGACGTTAACTGTCCCACATATAAGGTGCTAGACACCTCATCAACTGCTAAAGCCAAATTATCAGAGTACATAGAAGGATCAAACAATAGTAAGCAGTTTTCTTTTGTAGTTTTATCATATTTATATATTTGCCCTGAATTAGTACTATAGAACAGATAATTGGAAGTGGCCGCTACCGAATCAGGCATTCCGGTGGTAATAATCGTATCCGAAACTTGTTGCGTGGAGAGGTCAACTGTCTTGATCAGCGTTGCTCCGGAAAGTACAACCTGCAAAGAATGTCCATCCCTTGCAATATAGGACGGGTTAGAACCTACGTTCAGCGTTTTCTCGATCTTGAGATCACTGAGCCGGATAAAATAAAGAGTGTTCTCGGTGCTGGAAATCGCATAGATATAACCCGCATCTTCGTCCAAAATCCAGTCTGTCAAATTAGCAGGAAGGGAAAGTTCCAGGGACGCCGTTGATGAATCTGCACTGGCTGCTGGAGCCCCAACCCCCAGTGTGTTAACCATTACTAGCAATACTAGCAGTAAAACCAAAACATTCTTTCCTTTTTTCATGAACGACGCCCCTTACACATTTTTGGTTATTCACCAAATTTGATCATACGATATAACACCAATATTTTCTATGCTTAATCTCCATGTAATCATAACCTTGAGCTTACCCAGCTCCAACATACTAAACAGCTATAAAAAGATTCATAGGCGAGCAAGAATTGTATTATAATGGAATAAGGCGGGGTTCTTCGGCTGTTTGTGAACGCGCGTTCATACTCCTGCCTGTCATCCACTTTGTAGGAGGAATGGTTATGCAATACGGTCATTTTGACGAAAAAAACAAAGAGTATCTCATTACGAAGCCTAATACACCTGCACCTTGGGCCAACTATCTTGGCTCGCCAGAATACGGCGCGATTATCTCGGGAAATGCCGGAGGCTACAGCTTCGTGAAATCCGGGGCCAACGGACGGCATCTCCGCTACCATTTCAACTCGAAGGACGAGCCGGGACGCTACATTTACGTCAAAGATTTAGAGAACGGGGACTATTGGTCCGGTTCCTGGCAGCCGGTGGGTAAAGACCTGGACCAGTATAAGTCCGTATGCCATCATGGAACCGGATACACGAACATCGTCTCAGACTACGATAACATTCATACAGAGTCCTTATACTATGTACCGCTGAACAAAACCTATGAAGTATGGCGTATGAAGATCCGCAATGATGGCCCCGCTGCCCGGAAGCTGGCCCTCTTCGGCTTCGCTGAATTCACTAACGATAACAACTATGAGCAGGATACCGTCAACCTGCAGTACACTCTGTTTATTTCCCGGACCTATTACAAGAACAATAAGATCCTCCAGGTAATCAATGAGAATATACAGGGAGAGCAGAGCTGGAGATTCTTCGGCGCTGCCGGTGCGGAGGTTGCCGGTTACGACGGAGACAGAGACACGTTCCTGGGTGATTACCACAGTTACGGGAATCCGGTCTCCGTGGAGAACGGTCAATGCTCGAACTCGCTGAACTACAACGCCAATGCCTGCGGCGCCCTGCAGATCAATGTGGAGCTGCAGCCGGGAGAAGAGAAGGAAGTCGCCTTCCTGCTGGGACAGTATGATGAGCAGGGTGCGGCTGAAATTCTCAGCCACTATAAGGATCTGTCTGTGGTAGAGAAGGAGCTCGAAGAACTGAAGGCGTTCTGGCACAGCAAGCTTAACCGTTTCCAGGTCCAGACCCCGAGCGACAATCTGAACCATATGATCAACACCTGGAATGCTTACCAGTGCTTCATTACCTTCATCTGGTCGCGTGCAGCCTCCTTCCAGTACTCCGGTCTGCGTAACGGGCTCGGTTACCGGGATACCGTGCAGGATATTCAAGGCATCATCCATCTGGACCATGAGATGGCGCTTGTGCGCCTGAGACTGATGATTTCTGCCCAGGTCTCCAACGGCGGCGGCCTGCCACTCGTTAAATTTGATCACAATCCGGGCCATGAAGGCACCCCGGAAGATCCGGAATACGTGCGGGAGACCGGTCATCCCCATTATCGCGCCGATGATGCCCTGTGGCTGTTCCCGACGGTTATCAAATACTTAAACGAAAGCGGTAACTGGGACTTTACGGATGAAGTGGTGCCTTATTCGGATAAAGGCGAGGATACGGTCTACGGACATCTCCGCCAGGCCCTTCAGTTCAGTCTGGACCGTATGGGAGCACATGGTATGCCGGTTGGGTTGCATGCCGACTGGAACGACTGTCTGCGTCTCGGCGCCAAGGGTGAATCGCTGTTCGTCGCCTTCCAGCTGTACATGGGCTTCAAAATATTCATGGACATCGCGCAGAATAAGAACAAACCTGAAGATGTAGAGTGGGCACAAGGCCTGCTCGACGAACTGGACGGGAATATTCAAAAGCATGCCTGGGAGAACGATCAGTTCGTCCGCGGCTTCACTGAAGATAACTATACTATCGGTTCCTGGGAGAACGATGAAGGTAAAATTTGGCTGAATCCGCAAAGCTGGTCTGTATTAAGCGGTGCAGCCCGCCCTGAACAGGCGAAGCTCTCCATGGATAAAGTGTACGAGAATCTACGGACAGATTACGGCACAATGCTGTTCTATCCACCGTTCCGGAAATATGGTCTGCCGGTAGCATTGATGGCCTTGTTCAACGCCTCAACTAAGGAAAACGGCGGCATCTTCAGCCAACCGCAGGGCTGGCTCATTCTGGCGGAGACGATGATCGGCAACGGTGAACGCGCGTTCGAGTATTTCCTGAACTGCAGTCCGGCCAGCATGAACGATCAGGCCGAAATCCGCAAGCTGGAGCCTTACGTACATGGCCAGTTCGTTGAATCCAAAGACAGCCCGTACCAAGGACGGGCGCATGTGCACTGGCTCACCGGCACCGCCTCAACCGTGATGGTCGCTCTGGCAGAAGGCATTATGGGGGTTCAACCGCAGAAGGATGGCCTCCGCCTGAATCCGTGCGTCCCTTCCGACTGGACAGAATTCTCTATGGTACGGGAATTCCGCGGCAAGAAGCTGAACATCCAGGTTGAGAACAAGAACGGCGTGCAAAAAGGGGTATCGCATATCGTCATTAACGGCGTAGAAATTCAGGGCGACCTGATTCCGGCTTCCCAATTGGCGGCAGAGAACGATGTCCTGGTTGTTATGGGGTAACGTTTGTTATGGAATAACGTTAGGGATCGACAAGGAGAGCGGACCGGTTACGGACGCTCTCTTTCTTTTTGCGGTATAGCAGACATTTTCTCTGTGCCCCCCGTAGGCTCCGGTCTACTTCAATATCTTATTTAACTCCGCAGCTTGCTTCTTACTGTTCACTCTGGCATAGAAGTAGAACGCAATTGTATGCAGGACAACGGATAACAGCAGCATTGCAGGCAGCCATGGTCTGATATGGTTGAACATATCTACAGAGAACAGCCACACCATACCCATTCCGCCTGTTATACTGAGGGTCGAAGAAATAAGAATGTTCCACAGCGGCCGTAGCGTGAAATGATTCCACAGCACATTGTACATAACTCCGAAGATCCCCGCAGCAATAACAGCGATACCCGCAAGCCGCCAGAGATACAGCATGTCCAGTGATTGCTCCCTGAAGAAGACCGTAAGCAGCAGCGTGATCCATAACGAAGTTAAGGTGAACACCTGAAAAAACGACTGTTTCAATTGATTAGCCATGATAACTCCTCCTGAAATTATTCATATAGTAACGGCTGACATAATAATATGAACCATCTGTCAAATTCACTTTTATCCGGGCATTATCTGTCGCTGAGAATTCTTTAATGTAGCTGGTGTTGATGATGGTCTGATTATTGATTTTCATGAACCGGGGTGAATCCAGCACTTCCAATGCGAATTTCAACCGTGTATTCAGCAGAAACATTTCTCCGGTAATAACACGTACACTGCACATCCGGCCTTCCGGCTCTATAACTGCAATGGTGCTGGTCACAATCGTAACATTCCGGTCGTTCTTGGCGTTGATTACCACGATCCGTCTCTCCGCCGCCTGAATGGCTGCTTCGATATTCCCCCAAAGCCCCTGTTCAGCCGGGTGGGTGACTATTTTCGCAATTCCTTGCCCCATACCTGATTCCGCTTCAAAAATAATATCCAAGCTGCGCTGCCTCCTCTCAGATTTCATATTAGTATCAAAAAGGAGCAATGACCACCATTCTACGTTTTCTTGCATATATTCGTCTGTTTGTTTCAGGAGAGACATTCCTCCTGCTCCCCAGACACAAATAAGACCGCCGGGAAGTTCCCGGCAGTCTGCCCTAACCTCCCCGCTACAACCGCGGGTCCATCTCCTTCTCCTTCGTTACCTCAAACAAGAGGTTGGCCGCAAGCTGCTTATAAACCGCGTTATCGGCCGAAATCTCCTCCAGCTTTACCTCCAGCAGTTGCCGGCCCAGCCGGTGCTCGGCTAAGGACGTGCGCAGCTTGGGAGCGATATTCTTCTGCTTCATCAGCTTGGCATACTTATGGGGGAACTTGTAGTCATATCCGTAGATGATCGACAGGTAGCCCGGATTACGGACCTTCAGGTAAGGGACCACCCCCTGCTGCTCCTGCTCCGGCTTAATGACGATACCTTCCATACCTTTCTCCACTGTTACTTTTGCGAAATACGCCTCTGCCTTACTGTAGGCATCCGGCTCATTCAAGTCGAGCACCAGAATTTCGTCGACATTTAGGAAACGGTATTGTTCCGAAGTCAGGCCGTCAGGCATCCGTTCATCTCCACTTTCTAGCACTTCCTTCAGGATGGCAAAAGGTTTGTAGTCCAGCTCCGCGTCACCCGCATACAGCTCCAGCTGCTGCTGATATACCCGGTAAGCTTCGTCCCGCTGGTCCAGGTCCACGTAGGAATCCCTTATGTCACGGACATTCTTATACGTCTGATACACATGAGATCCATAGCTGCTATTAAGTGCTTCTTTGGTCAGATGATGCTGATCCTGCTCAAATCCGCTCGCCTCATAATCCTGAATCAGCTTACCCAGCGACTCTTCGAACCCGTGTTGTCTGAGGAATTCAAGCTCTGTCTCCAGCGCCTTCCCGATCGGCTTGAACTGGCGTTCAATCAGCCCGTCCCCCAGCGCCTTCCACGGCAGCAGCTCCCCGTCCAGCAGAAGCACACGAATGCCTTGCTCAGCCATATACGGTCCGAATTTCTGCAGCAAACCTTCGTAGATGGGAGCCAAGTCAACCGCCTTGACCTTATAGCCGTTACGGCTGACCGCATAACACTGCTCTATCTCCCGGTAGAGGTATACACTACAGCGTGATCCCATGTACTTGGGCTGCAGGACAACCTCAGAAGCGCGCCGGTCAGCGAAATAATCCTGACCCTTGCGCAGCGACTCCAGCTCACCCGCAGCCACATCCTTATCGGCAGGTGACATCGTCCCGGAGATAAAGTTCACCCGGTTCCGTGAAGAATATTGCAGTCTGCGCACAGCTTCGTAGTCCAGCTCCTGCAGCGATACGGGCTGCTCTTCCTGGAACAACATTGGCAGCTCTTCCTGCAGCACAATCTGATGAGATTTATGGCTTTTGTAGAACGGCTTGAACGACATGCGGACAGACGTCAGCCCATTTCCCTGTACGGCTCCCGTGTCGAGGTGGAGCTTGTTCTTGATCCGGAACGTCTGCTTGGCGGCAATATGACCAAAGAGATGGAACGGGTGATTACTCACCGCCTCCTGCTTCAGGAAATCAAGCTGCTGCTCGTATGCAGCTTCACGGTCCAGCCGGAAGTTACGCTGATGGCGCAGCGAATTCGTATCCAGCTTCCCAATGTACTTATTGCGGCAAGGCGCGTGCGTAACATAGAAGGAAGGACCCTGCATACCGATATAACGGTAAAAGGGCTTAGAATCCTCTACCAGTAACGAGAATTTACTGAAGAGCTCAGCGTCCTCTTGCAGCACCTGGGTTGAATCGAAATATGTTCTTAGCAGCTCCGGATCGGTTCCTTGAATTTCACCCTTTATATACTTATAGACAAAGTTCTCATGATTGCCGATCACGAACAGGAAATGCTCACGGTAGTCATATAGAAACTCTATGATTTCCCGGGTCTGCTTGCCTTTATCTATCCAGTCACCTACAAGAATGACCTTTGTGTTGCCCAGCTTATCTGTAGCGCTTAACATACCTTCTTCTATTTTATATCCATAGCTGCGCAGCAGCCCCTGAAGCTCTTGAACACACTCATGGACATCGCCGACCACAATATACTCTTGATCCTGTGGGAGTACCGAGGCTGCGTAAGTCTCCCAATCCTGAATGATCACCCGGTAGTCCGGATTAGGCAGCCCTTGACCTTCAGCCTCCCCTTCCAGGAGGAAATCTTTGGCGCGCACCTTATGGATCTTGTTGTAGCCTTCGCGGGACAGTACAGGCAGCACTTCTTTTCTCAGCCGGTTCAGATGACCCGAGATCAGCTTCTTCGACCGCTCCGAGGCGTAATAATCCTCCCGTTTGCGGTAATCGAACAGTATAACCTCGAGATTGTAATTGTTCTCCTGGGCAATAGCGCGGACTTTACTGCGGTAATCTTCAGCCAGTCCAATCGTATCCATAATCACAAACTCCGCATTAATCGGCCAGGAGGTCACCAGCTTCAGCCGCTCAAACAGCAATTGAAACGTATGCGAGCTCGCCTCCAGCATCACCTGATCATATTTGTCGTAATCGTAGCCTAAGATGTCCTGCCGGATGCTATCCGAGGACAGGTACTGCACATTCGTGCGCAGCCCTTTGGAGTTATCCGCAAGCTTCAGCTGCGGGATCAGGACTTCCTTGGCAAATGTCGTTTTTCCGCATTCCGTTGCCCCCACCAGCATGAATATCGTGTGTACCCGGGTTCCAATGTCCACTGTCTATTCCTCCTTTCTGCGCACAATCGCGCTTTGCGTCGTCCGGATCTCATCTACCCGGTCACCGACCATCCCGTACTCCGCCTCAACGGCCAGGCCTTGAATCGTATCTGTGAACCACTCGCGGAACGCATCAATACCCATTTCCCACTTATGATCCTCATGCCGGAATCCCTCCAGCTCATAATACCGGTTGAAGTCGGCATTCGGCGTGGTCACAATCAGCTGTGCGAAATCTACACTTCCGATAATTTGCCGGATCAGCGCAGCCGCTTCATCCTCGCTCATATGCTCTACCACTTCGGTCAGAATCACATCGACCTGCTCCCCGTTATACGACTCCAGAAAATGATCCAGCGAGCCGAAGGTGGCGATGTTATCGATTTGCTTGGCCTTTGCCTTCCGGTTCACAACCTCCAGCAGCTCTGCATTGATATCCACCGCGTAATAGGTACTCTCTATTTTCCCGGCAAACGGAATGGCATAGAAGCCCTCCCCGCAACCGATATCCAGAATCGGCTTGTTAAATGGAAGCACACTTGAGATAAACGTACGCCGCTGCATCGCCGTACCGCCATACTCCAGCCCGATGGAGGCCTGCTCCGTTTGTTCAATGGAGGCTTTGTAGCGCTTGAACAGTTCCCGGGTAGTAAGGAAGCTCCGTGCAAACAGACTGCGGATGTAGAACGGTGCATCAATCACATTCAGGCTGCGGATATATTTATCCAGAATACGGTCTGAAATATCAATATACTCATCACCAAAAATGGATAAGAACAGGGACAGCACCTGAGTCACATGCAGGAGGTGATACAGGCTTTTATGTGTGGTAATGGTTAGTGAATAGCTCTTATGCGCCTGATGCTGCAGGGAGAAGGTATAATCCTTCAGATGCTTGTTGAAAAATTCAATATAATGCAGCCGCTCCACCTGAACCATATGGATATAAAAGGTATGCTCATAGCCTTCAATGTCCCGCTCATCCTGCGCCTTAACAGGCGTGGAGAAGAACTCATTCACCGCATTCAGCGGAAACAGCGGGGTGTTATACCGGGAGACATTGAGATACTCAAAGCTGTCACTGTCGCTCTGCTTATAGGAGAGTTCATTATCTGCATCCTTGAAAAAAACGTTATAGGTAGCATCATCCGAATACCAGCCGTAGGCTATCCCTTTGCGGACCGGGCGAAGCTGCATGCCGCTCTGCGGATTTTTTTTGATCAAAAAGGTGAACTTCGGGTTTGTTGATTTCAGTTGTACAATAGCCACTACGATCTTCCTCCTGTCAGTCTTCCTGTCTTAGTCACTTTCCCATACTTCCTGCAGCGCCTCCCGGAAAAGGGCATCCAGCTGCTGGTCCCGGTTATCCTCTTTGATACTCAAGGCCGCCGCTGCCACCTTCTCCAGCACCCCAAGCTGCTCTTCCAAATAATCGTTAATCGCGCTTAACCGCGGCTCAACATCCAGCTCTTCACCGGATTTCTTCCGTGCCAGTAATTGCTGCACTGCCTGCCATAGCTCTCCATCCTGCGGAATCAGCCGGTCTACCAGCACATCGAACTCCATCGGCGGCATCTCTTCATACCGGTTAATCCATTCACAGGCCAGAACCGGGCGCAGCACATAAAAGTATTTCTTGATCTTGACCTGCTCGCCCAGCAGGTAATCACGGTAATTGCCTTTAGCCATATTCAAGTAATGGTACATACAGGATTTAGGTGAAAAAGTATATGGCGATATTCCTCTAAGCTGCCCGGCTACACTGAACTTCTCTGCATACTGAATCGGCGATTGCAGCCACTCCAGCAGCGGCGGATTGGACTTACGGAATAAATTAAGCGCCTTACGTAAATCCCACCCATTGATATCCAGCCTATTGTTAATCGGACGCTCTATGACATCCCGTTTATCGTAGATAGACAAATACCATTCCGGCTTATGTAGGTAAATGAACCGCACATCATAATCACTGTCCTGAGAGGGGAAACCCCACGCCCGGCTGCCTGATTCACAGGCATAGAGGATGGTAACCTGCTCTTCCTGTTCAATCTGTTCCAGCTGCTCCAGGATAAGTTTGTTTATAAAGGTCATTGTTATCACTCCAGTTCAACTCGGCTTCATGAAACCTATCTTCCCTCATTTTCCCATTCACGAACAGGGCGGAAGTATGGCGGCAGGCAAAAAACCTTCCATTTTCTTCAACTCTGGTGCTTAATATAAATAGGTACTATCACTTCTAATGAATTCGTTACAGGCTGGAGGATTACAAATGGCCAAGGAAAGCTTTGATAAAGAAATTCAGTTTCTTCGCATGCTGTCTTTAGCCGGGGGAGCCTACAGCAGACAACAATTCGCCGACCGGCTCGGCATTTCCGTACATACCTATGACAAAACGCTGCGCAACCTGAAGGAAATGGTTACTGTCCTGCAGCAGGATCTGCCTGCTGAGCAAGGAACCGAGCTCTCCGAGTGGCTCCGTTACAACTACTATGAATCTGCCGATCCGCTGCTACTGTTCCTGTTCCGGGCGAAGTCGCTTAAGGAAACGGAGAGCATCCGGCTTACCCTACTCTTAACAGCACTCCAGACCCAGGAGCGGACTGCCAAGGATCTGCAGGATCTATGCAGTGAGCAGATGCCCGCCGATTCGCCGCTGCCTGATGAGAAGACCATCCGGGGAGATCTGAAATACCTGGAGGAAGTTGGTGTCATTCTCCGTGTCAATGAGCGGCGTCCTTACCGGTACAAGGCTGCCAACGACCTGATTGACCAGCTAACAGATGATCAGCTTTTGGACCTCTATGACTACGTGGATGTCATCGCTAATACACAGATTCCGTCTGTACAGGGCTACCTGCTGCGCGACACCCTGAAGAAGGTTCTGCGGAAGCGGGGCTTTAACCCCGAAGCTACAGAGACCCATAGATATAAATACAATTACCATTCACGTATTCTTGATGAGGCTCATCTCTACACGATATTCGGTGCTATTCAACAGCGCCGGAGAATCCGGTTTCTCTATCTGTCCCCGAAAAAAGGAATGAACTACACCTCCCAGAACACGAACCCTCTCTTTGAGCGGGAGTCTGCGGGTATTACAGATAGTATCCTTCCGCTACGCGTCGTTTACGACCATCAGTATGGGCGGTGGTATTTAATCGGACATCATGCCCGGATGGAGATCAAGAAATTCCGGATGGAGGGCCTTACGCAGATTGAAGAGGGCGAACCCGTGGAAGAAGAAGAATATGCGGAGAAGCTTAAAGCTCTGGAAGCGCAGCTGAAGAACAGCTGGGTCACAGATACCAATCGTACGGTTAAGGTAGCTGTCAGATTCTATAATCCCAGCGGGTCCGGTGCTAATTTCATCCGGGAGCGGGTTGAGGCGCAGGGACAATGGGGCGTGATTACAGAGGAGTCCGATACAACGTTCCTGTACGAGATCGAAGTGAACGAGATTTATGAAATCAAGCCTTGGCTACGGAGCTTCGGTTCGAGCTGTGAGATCTTAGGACCCCGTTGGCTTCGTAAGCAATTTATTGCGGAATGGAAGGAGCTCCGGAGCTACTATGAATCCATTTGAGAAAATATTCAATTTCCAGATCATCTCACGCCTCGATGAAGCGGGGTCACTTGCGTTGACCTCGCAGGAACGTTCATGGCTGAAAACGATGTTAATACACCCGGCTTCAGAGGCGGCTTTTACACCGGAAACTTTAATGAAACTGGATTCTATACTGGAGGCTGAAGCATCCATAGAAGTGCGGGAGATTATTATGGAGAAAGCCCGCAGTAAAGAGCGCCAGGTCTATCATCCGCTGCTCCGCACACTCCGCCGCATGATTATGCAGAATCAAGGCATTCTGATTACTTATCAGATTAAGCATGGCGGCGAACGAGCGGATCAGGCCGGCTTCCCTCACAAGCTGGAGTACAACATGTACAAGCGGGAGTGGTATCTGCAATGGTACAGCACCCGGCAGCGTTCGCTCATGTCTACCAAACTAAGAAATATTGTTTCGGTCGAAGTATTCCCCATTCCTGCCAAACGGATGGATGACCTGAAGGCACGGATAGCGCGCTTATTAGAAGGTCTCAAGGAATCGGCCTGCATCCAAGTCATTCCTACCTATAATGCGGAGCTGTCACGGATACTATCCGCCTTCTCCTGCTTCGATAAATCCGTGTCCTTCGATGAGGCTAACGGCATCTACCAGATTCATGTCAACTACATGAGAGACGACAGCGAGTTCCTGTTATCCCGAATCCGCTTCCTGGGCCTGCGGGTTAAAATCGTGGAGGGCGGGCAGCTTAAGCGGCGTATGCTGATGTCGGCGGAGATGGCGGTTGAGCGGTATGGGGAGGCGGGGAAACAGGAATTCACGCAGCAGCGAGAGCTTGATTAAATCGATATCCACGAATGCCTACCGTTTCGGCGGAGTAACCAAGGTCACGATATTTCCGTCCGGGTCCCTGAAATGCACGCTGCGCGCACCCCATGGGTAGGTATATGGCTGCGTCATGAAGGCAACGCCCATCTGTTGCAGCCGGGCGTATTCGGTGTCCACATCCTCCACGCGGAAGGAGATGGTGGTGTGCCCATGCCCCATGGAGTCATCATAAGAAAATGCCATATCTGCGATGGAGGCCGCCTTATCGTACAGTACAAATGGCAGGCCCTCGCACTGCATCTCGGTGTGGATATCATCGCCCTCTGCAGGGCAACCCAGCACCTTTGTATAAAATTCCCGCAGACGGCGCACATCCTCGGTAATCAAGCCGAATCCCATGCAAACCATAAGCCCGTCCCCTTTCATATATTCGCAAGATCTCCATATGCTCTAATATACCATCTTTCCAACCCTCTTCCACAAAACAAAGATACAGTTTAATCGGCTGTGTCTTTTCTTTCAAATCTTACTGTACACTCCACATGTGTCGAATGTACGGAACTGAGGCATCACTCACTTTAACTGTCCGTCAACCCCTACCGCTAAACCGTTTGATCGCTTCCTCGGTCATCGGCTCGAAGAGGTTAACTAGGCCACTTCTCTGCTTTGCAGCTCCAGCACGATGGCTAATAATCGGTCTTTTTTGTTCATTGGATGCCCCCTTGAAACTTAATGCTGTTAGACTAATAATACACCTAAACGTACAGAGACATTAAAATCAATGCATTTGAGCGATACTGCCACATCTCACTTATTGATTCAGAACCATCAATACTTTTAACTCAACTTTTTGCTGTACCAGCGTGCACGATACGCATCCCCGCATCGTCTGTAACGGTAAATTTTAAGGCCACCCTTTTTAGGATAGCCCACTCATTTTTCTCATTATTTGAACTATGTTCCCCATATAAAGCGAAAGGGATCGCCTCTCTATTTCAGCTCCATATAATACAAATTCGCAGTACTATCCTTCGTAATTGTATGCGCACCCGCTGCGAGCGAGACTGTAGCAATACCATTCGTGATCGGATAGCTGGTTCCATCCACTTTGACCTTCGTTCCTTCCGAGTTGAACACTAACGTTAAGGTTGAAGCTTGGGCTGCTGTGAACCCAATGCTGGTTGCGCTCTCGATTTTCAGACATTGGCTTAGGGTCAGACCGCTATACACCACAGTTCCCTTGCTCGTGGAGAGATTCCCCGAAATAGAGAAGAAGCTGCTGGTTGTTCCGGATGTAGTGAAGTTATGAACAATTGCCCCGGTAGTGGGCGTTGGTGTTGCAGTCGGCACCGGAGTTGCCGTTGGCGCAGGTGTTGCCGTCGGAGCAGGCGTTGCCGTTGGTACAGGTGTTGCTGATGGAGTCGGAGTCGGTCCAACCGGACTGGAATTGCCGCCTACCGATACAAGACCCGTAGTATAATTTCTGATTGCGGACATCAGTGCTGCATTCAGCGCGTACGATGCGTCATCCACAGCGTCATTAAAAGCCCATATGAAGTCTCCACCGCCCTGGCGTCCGGCTTTTGCCGTAACGACCTGTTCAACTGTGCTTACGTTATCAACATCAGATGCACTGACACCAGTATCGACGCTAGTATCAAAGTTGTTATAAGCCGTTCCGCCGACTAGAGCTTTGTATGAGCTTGGGACGGTCTCATTTCTCGAAGAAGCTAAGTAGGCATCAAACGAGGTAGCATTTGCCGGAGCAGTTCCGGTACTGGAGTTGGCATAGATCAGACTTGCCGCACCAACAATGCTATTGTTGTAGGCTTTGATCATCCCTCCATTTTCGCCAGAGAATGTGCCTTCCTCCCCTATAGCATCCGTACCCTGTAAGGAACTCAGCATTGGATCTTTAGTATTTCTGAACACATTGGATTCTACAAAAGCCGAAGCTCCGGTTGTAACGCCCACACCATATTTCGAGACTCCATCATAGAAGTTGTTGTAGACATGAACTGATGCCACTCTGATCCGCGGATGACGGGAGTCCGAATGATCGAACCAGTTGTGATGGAAGGTAACAAAGAATTCTGCCGACTCACTAAGTCCGACTAGAGCCGCTTTTCCGGAATCAAAATAGTGGTTGTAGGAGATAGTGATATACGTTGAGCCCTTCTTGAGGTCTGTAGAACCGTCACCCTTAGCCTGGTCCGCATCACCCCCTGCAGATCCGTAGAAAATATCGTTATTATGCACCCATACATTCGCATTGCCTGTATCCATGGAAATACCGTCGTCAGGGAATAACATCACGCCCAGGTTTCTTACTTCCACATTCCCGGTATATCTAAGCAGCATTCCCCAGCCATAGGCGTAAGCATCTTTCCCGATACCCTCAATGGTAATATTCATTTCCGTATAATTGTTTTTACCTTTGACTTCAAGATAACCGCTGCTGTTGAGCTGTCCGCTCAGATCAGATGCTGTTACTTTTCCGATAATCCGGATGGCCAGCGGCGATGTATCATAGCCTTTTTGTCTCAGTGTCAGAATTCCGCCAAGACCCACCCCGGTCTGTACGGTACCCGAGCTGCTGGTTTTCACATCGAGCGTTACGGTTTGCGCATTCTGGGAAGTGATATACAGCACCTGTGCCCCGCTTTTGAGCGTCCCATTATCATTATAAGCACCTGAGCCTGTACCAAATTGCGAATGGGCTGAAAAAGCAAATCCAGACCGGTCATACGCCGCTACCGCCAGCGTTCCTGAGACAGCATTTGCCGTCACTGCGCCTGACGATACGGCCTCAACCTTCAACACATAACTTCCGGCTGCAAGCCCTACCGCATCAGCTCTCCAATAGGAAGAATACTTGCGGATCAACTCGTTATTAATCTGCTGATACTGGGAGTCCGCTGCGCCCGCTGCTTTAACATATACATTATATCCCGATGCATTGCTTACTGGTGACCACTCCACATAAGCGGCTTCATTTCCGCCTCCACTGCCCGTTATCGTAAGACCCGCAGCGTGTGCTACCGTAGTTCCCCATCCGCCGGCGATCAGAGATAGTGCAAGAGAAAATAGCAAAACTATACTGGTTACCTTTGCAACTGTCCTTTTCATTTCATTGCCTCCTAATTTTAATTTGTTGCAGCTCCTTCTGTAACCGCTTGCAATAATCTGTGATGCTCCTTCTGCACCTCCTCTTGTACCGGCTAATCCGAACCGCTGAAGTAGGATGAGATGAACCCTCTCGGACAACCCGAGCATATCAAATGTGAAAAGGGTGCAGAAACAATCATTTGCTCATATCAGTAGAGTTGATGCGTTATTATGGGTTAATGATTATTTTGCAGGGAAGTGATACTCTGTGTAATCCGTGCCGGACTGTATAAGTCAGGTATGTCTGGTACGCGCAGAACAAAAAAAGACACCCGTTAAGGTGTCTTCACTGATGCTCTATATGGAGCTAAAACTTCATCCAGAAAAATTGAGAGACTGCAAGGACAAGCCCGATGGCATTGACTATGATAAAAAACCACTTTTTGGCCCTGCGGCTTGTGGACTCTCCATCCACCAACAAAGTCCAAACCAGAATTCCGTTTAACACAACCATTATTATGAGTGCCAACCACCAATTCGCCGCCATCTGATCTTGTCCTCTCCTGAATTAGTTATTCCCACTTCATAAGCTCCTTAATCTGAGCAACCAGCTGCTTCGCCGCTTTGTAATGAGTGAGCTTCGACGGATGCCAATCCGCTGCATAACCATCTTCTTCCAGTTGGACGGCAAACCGCATTGAAGTGATATTGGAATCACCTGTTTCCTGTATATAGCTGCTGACCGCTTGTTCAACCAAAGGGTACAGTCTGTCTCCCATAATGCCCAAGGTGCACAGGAGCGGGGCGTGTGTATTATTTCGTCTGACCAATTTTAGAAACTCAACATACTGTCCGGCATATTCTGCCTGTCTGTCAGCATCCTCCCGGGTATAGGAATCATCATTCGTCCCCAGATTAATGACAATCAGATCGGGCACAAATTTGCTGAAATCCCAGCTTACGGATTGAGGGTCCAGCGTATCGTCAAACCTCCCTTCCGATTTGCCCACTTTTTCGTAATAATCTGGAACAAGATGCGAAGTGAGCTTCCGGTCGTTCTCCGTGTAGCCGCTAATGATGCCATAACCGCTGTACGCCACCATGCTGTAGTCAGCCTGAAGCTCTTGAGCCGTTAGATAAGCATAAGCTTTCGTGACATCTTCCGTAGCCGTGGAAAAAGAATGTAATGCATCCTCATCGTCAACCCCATAACCGCAGGTAATGGAATCGCCGATGAATTCAATCCTATGTACGTTCACCGGGGTAGGCTTGATTCCCTGAACGGCATCGACGGTAATCTTCTGAATCCCAACCGTTGACATAGGCGCCTCCGATAATTTGATGATTCTTACAGTGACATTCTCTTCGGTATCACTTTCGAAAACCGTATAGGTTTTCGTTGGCTGGTCTACCAGATCATCAATGATCTGTTTTCCGTTTACGTAAATGCTGATTCTGGCCTGATTCGTAAGTGTGGAAGCTATCTGATCTCCCCTTACTGTAATTTCCGCTTTTGTACCATAGAATACAAATTCCACGCCTCCACCGGACAGCGCCAGCCACAATACTTCATTGTAAAAGTGGGTCCGCCCGATGATTTTCACATACCTGTCCGTTGCCGGGAAAACTTGAACTGCCTCTGACACACTATAACCTTCCTTCTACTTTACTTATCTACCAGGAACAGTAACTTAAGAAAAGCCTCTGTAACTCGCGTAAGCTGCTCCGGAGTATCCTAAGCCATCATCTCGCCCATCTCACCCGGAACAATCTGCCATGATAATCCATGCTTATCTGTCAGGCAGCCGCACTGCTCGGCTTCGGGAACCGCAGAAAGCTTATCCAGTAGTAATCAATCGCCTCCTGCAAGTCGCACTTCGCCATAAAGGAGATAGCCTCATTGAAGCTGAATTGATGATCATGTGCACTATCCATTGCGGAGAACCACTGATTCTCAAGCATGAAATCAGCGAACATAATGGTTCCTTCCTGGTCAGGCCCCGGGCCTTTGGGATAGCGGGCAAGAGTTCCTTGCTGAAACGACGGGATTATAGCAGGCCGCTCTTCACCTTCCGCATTGGTAAGAATCGGTTTTGCGAACCTATGATCCTTTTATCTACCAAGTCCTCCCAGCCGAATCTCGTTCAGCTCTTCTGCAGTCATTAGCCTCGCTTTATACAGATTCATATATTCCTGTGAGACACTCTGATTAAAGATCAGCAAATCATGAGTATTCAACGTCACCGGAACCCCATAATCATAAAGCGGGATTTGTAGAATATCGCCTTGTATGTATGTAATATGATTCATGCCTTGCTCTTGAGCTTCTTGTCTGGCGTATTCAATAAAAGCAGCGTCGCGGTCAATCCCTATAAGAGGAAGCATCATCAGCAAAGTCTATTATACTATAATTTGAAAAATTCCCAACCCGGTATGGGTTGGGATATTCCTCTCAGTCGTGGACGGCGAGCTCCCGGCGGAAGGGCCTCTCCCCTGCAATGGCGGCGACCACCATGGAAGCGGTGCACTCAATATCTCCATAAGTATTAATGATTGTATCTATGGACGCGTTGAATTCTTTATGAACAAACGGATGGAAATGGGATATAAAAACAACCGGGGTACCGAGCTTGGTCCATCCCCCCATCATATTGCGGGCAACCTCCCCGTGCAGACGGGTGACATTTAGACCGTAATCCTGCCGACTGCCGATTGAACAGAGAATGAGGTCATAGGTTCCGGGCAGCGCTGCGGTGAATAATTCTCCCGGGCCGGGGTCTATCCACTGATCTACATGATCCGAGTACTGTTCAAGCTCATATTTGATCCGCTCATATAGTTCAGTATAACGATTATGATAGTTCATGATGACCACATGCAATATCCGTGTCCCAGGATTCAGCGGAAATGGAATCAGAGCAGGGCGGTCTCTCACCAGTGTCAGACTCTCTGCAACCGCCCGTTCAGCTAAGCGCGAGATCGCTTTACGGTCGGGCTGCTCCCGATCACGCACCTGCGAAGAATCCGCCGCAATCAATCCCAGTTGTTCCTTCAACGATAGCACACGGCAAGCGCGCTCGATTAATGTACTCCGTGTCAGCTTGCCCTCATTGTAGCGGCGTTCCATTTCAAGGTAGAACCGCTCCTCAATCCGGGGGAACAATAGCATGTCACAGCCGCCTTCAAGCGCTGCCGCACAGGCATCATAGTAATTCATGAATCCGGCAATCCCGCCCATTTCCATCGCATCAGTCACAATCAGCCCCTTGAAACCAAGTTCTCCGCGCAGCAGGTCCTGAAGCAAAGCACGGGATACTGTGGCCGGAGGATACATTCCCCGCTCATCAGGACTGTCAAACGCCGGCAAGGCGATATGTCCCGGCATCACAGCCATAGCACCAGATTCAATCAGCTCCCTAAAAACACGTCCAGGTCCCTGGAGCCATGCCTCCCGCGACAGATGATTCACCGGTGTTGTTAAATGCTGGTCCACTGTATCATACCCGTCTCCCGGAAAATGCTTGATCGTAGCCATCATTCCGTTGTCCTGCAGTCCCCGCATATAGGCTCCGGCCATCTTGATAATCTGCTCAGGTCTTTGCCCGGCGCTGCGGCTGGAAACCACCGGACTATCCGGAACCATTGCCTGATCCACCACAGGGGAGAAGGTCCAGTTATAGCCGATTTGTCCGGCTTCCAGAGCGGCTGCACGGCCAATTTCATATGCCAGTTCAGGCGAATCCGTCTGGCTTATCCCCATCATATGAGGAAAGCGCTGCGAGCCTTGTATCATTTCGCCGGGACCATTTTCCAAGTCCGTTACAATAAACGGCGGGATTTCGCAACTCGCACGGAAGGATGCGATTTCTTCATTTAAGGCATCTTTATCTCCGGCAAAAAAGAACATCGCGCCAAATTCAGACATCTGCTTCCCGATCCGGGCGTTAGTGGGACAACACACCTGATTCAGCAGCCTGCGAAAGTCCCATCCTTCTGCCAATTCACGCATTTTCCGGGAAGGCTCAATAATGTATTTCATTCCTGCTTATCCTCCTTCATATTTTCCGGCAAGATCGAGTGGTTCTTTAAGCCGGCAGTCAAGCGGAACTCCAGCGGAGATATCCCTTCAGCTTCCCGGAATACCTTATTGAAATGCTTTGGATTCTCGAAACCCACCTTTGCGCTGACCTCGTATACTTTATAAGTACTGCTCTCCAGCAGTTCCTTTGCCCTGACTAGTCTTACCTTCTTCAGATACTGGCTGAAGCTCATCCCCATATAATCCTTGAACGCTGAACTGAAATACGAATAATTGAATGAAACATGGTTGGAGACCAGCGCCAGATTGAAATCACTGCGGCTAAAGTTCTGTTCAATGAAATGCAGCGCCTTTTCCATTTCTTTCCGGTTCAGATGGGCCGATTTGATTCCCATGATAAAATCATTCATTTGATTCAGGAGATTCTCTACTCCATGATAATAATCCTGAAAATTCCGGGAGTTGTACAAGTAGCCAATCCGCCGGTACACTTTAATAATATCAACCGCTTCCTTGCCGTAATCATTAAAGACCTTGTCGAAAATCAATTCATTAATTGCAGTGCTAATTCTCTCCAGGTAGGAAATGTCATTGTCCAGTATTGTGTGATAATCCAGTACCTGAGACAGCAGCCGCTGCATTTCCTGTTCACGGCCGGTACCAATCATATTGCCGACCTTGATAATATCCTCCGTCGGAATTACAAAGTCTCCGGACTTATCCTTGAGCTGCCCGTAATGAAGAATGCCTGCTGCCGATTTAAGAAAAAAGTATCTCAGTGTTTTCAATGCCTGAGCATAGGCTGTCTTGAACTGTTCCGGCTGGTACATCCGGTCACTGATAGCGATCTGACAAGAAATCAGGCGGTCTTGACGAAGAAGCTCCGATAGCTCCGCTAACCGTAACTCATCATGAATAATAGCCAGAGACCTGCCCTCCTTGTCCAGAAAATGGCGATCGTCTGCCGATGGTCCCGTACGAATAAATTCCTCAACGCGTGCATACAGCATGCCGCTTCCCTTTGTTCCGCCACTCGCCTCGGCTTCCTGGATCAGGACTACGAAGCATCCTGCCTGCAGATTCTCAAGCCCCGCGAAACCCAGCCGTTTACTTAATTCCTCCCCATCAATTTCCGGATTCATCAGAATATAGTACATTTCATTCTGCCGGTAATCCTGCTCTCTCTGCGTTGCCTTACTCAGCATGCCGCTGATTTCTTGCTCCCGTTGCAGGGTCTGCTCCAGCCGGGAAAAGGTTTGGCGCAGCTCACTGCGCACAATGGGCTTCAATAAATAATCCCTGACTTCAAACCGTATGGCTTGCTTTGCGTATTCGAAGTCGTCGTAACCGCTGATAATGACCACGGCAGGATGATGCTCGAGTTGTTGGATGCGCTCGATCAGGGAGAGACCGTCCATGACCGGCATCCGAATATCAGTCATCAGGATGTCAAAGGCCTCCCGGTTTAACTGCTGCAGCGCTTCCTCCCCGTCCTCGGCAAAGAAATAGTTATAGTCTCCTGGATACTCCCGCTCCAGCATGGCCCGAATGCCAATACGGATATTCTCCTCGTCATCTACGATGAGCAAGTTGCGCTTCATTCCGCCAGTCCCCCCGAGAGAATTAAATAAGGAATTTTAATCATAATCTTTGTATATTCACCTTCGACACTCTCTAGCCATAGACCGCTGGTCTTTCCGTAATGCAATTGAATACGCAAATGAACATTTCGCAGACCGATACCGCCCCCTGAAGCATCAAAGGCGGACTCCTTACCCGAGCGGGCAGCATTGCCGTTGGTCGTGTACACCGCTTGAACACCGGATTCCCACTTAAGCGTTGAATTAATATGATCCAGGCGTTCAGCGGAGATCCCCGCCCCGTTATCCCGGATTTCAATATACATGAAATCTCCCTGCTTATACGTGTGAATCGAAATAATCAGCCCGCGTTTTCGCATTCCGGGGGCATTCATTCCGTATTTGAGCGCATTTTCCACTATAGGCTGGAGCGACATCTTGAGGATCTCCTGTTGCCGGTGTGGCTGATGATGATCAAGCTGCAGCTGTAATCTGCCGCCGTAACGAATATTCATAACCGCAATATAATTCTGAATATGCTGAATCTCTTCATATAAACGCACATAGTGCGTCGTCCAGTGCAAATTATAGCGCAGCATTGATCCAAGGGAGGTTAGCGTATCGGAAATGACCAGCTGTCCCTCTATTTCCGCCAGCATCTTCAAATTTTCCAGAGTATTATACAGAAAGTGGGCATCGATCTGGTTTTTGAGAGAGTTTAGCTCGGCCTCTTTTGAAGAAGCTTGCTTGATAACCGCTTCTGCAATCAGTTCATTGATTTTATTCAGCATTTGGCGGATATGATTGCCGAGTTCTCCCACTTCATCGCCGCCAAGCTGAGGAATCTCTACATTAAAATCACCCTGACGGACCTTCTTCATGGAATCACGCAAAAGATGCAGCCTCTTCAGAATCACAGACAGCAGCTTATATGTAATCAGCGAGAGAATCAGCACCAGCAGCAGGGTGGCCCCGCCGATGGACAGCCTGGTTTTATTCATATCATTGTAGGACGTTTCCAATGAAACGACGCTCAGCAGCTTACTATCCAGCCTGTCTATGCCGATATAGACACACAAATATGGAACTCCCCCATAGGTAAACTGAAAGTCCCCCTCATCTCCTCTGGATTTAAGCATAAATTCATTTCTGATTTCCTTAGTGGGAATTTTTGTATAAAAGACGGAGGTATCGTTGAAGTACAGCCGGGAGTTCCGATCCATCGCAAGCAGCTGCGTAGAAGCTTCCTGCAGGTTGCTGTAAATATTCGAGAATAACACGTCCAGCCGCATATTAACCTGCATTAATGCTAAATGCTGTTCCAGCGGATATTTGATTTCCCGGACCAGACTGGCAAAGTTCAAGTAATCCTGGCTCCCCGCTCCCACCCTGCTGCGCAGCTCTTCGGGGCCGCTATAGATCGTCCACCATACCTCTTCCGGTTGTTCGTAGAACTCTTTGGCCCAGACCTCGCCGGAGATTCGGCGCTCGTTATAGATAATCGGCCAGATTTCCCGGGCATATTCATTGCCGGTGAAGAACCGCAAATTACTGATATTAGGATTGTTGGACATAATATATTGCAGGTTATGATATGAGTAGTTGTTAAATTTAATCAGTTCCTCAGCCGAAAACTCCCGGTTGCTGAGCATGTAATCCAGCACATCACGGTCAGACAGCGCGAGTTGCGAAGTTAGTTCCATGGCCTCCATGTGATTCTGGATATTTTTCTTCTCCATATTAAGTAAATACTCATTCTTGGTGATGATACTTGTGATGCTGTTTTGGTAGTTGACGTCAAGAATATAACCGGAGAATATCGTTGTCGGAATCAGAATAACAATAATATAAGTCAAAATCAGCTTAGCCTGAATAGAAAGACGCCCTATAGAACCGGAGAGAAAACGAAACCTTACTTTGATGTAATTCCCCAGTTGTCTTCACTTCCGTTTCCCGATGGTTTGGACGAAACTCGGGGAGCCGGCTTAATGCCGATCTCCCCCAGTTTTAATCAGCTATCTGCTCAGGCCTGTCAGTTCTGGAGCTTAGCAGCATTTTGTTCAAATGCATCCTGCTGATAGGCTTGAATTTTGTCCCAATCATGTTCCTTGCGGTATTGCAGGAATTCATTCCATGCCTTATCGAAATCAGCCTCTGACACAGCCAGAATGAGCTTAGGCAATGTCTTTCCCCATTGGGTATTAATCTTTCCAAGTGCAATTCCCTCCGGAGAGGAAACGGCCGGGTCCAGATTCGCATAGATGGAGTTATCGACCACTTTGCCGCGGGTCCAGTCCTCCGGCTGTTTAATCGGTTCTACCGATGCCGGAGCCCATTTTAAGTTGAGTGCAGGGTCCATCATCATCCAGAATGTGTAGGAGGCTCCATATGTTTTGGCAAAGGTGGAACGGTCATTGTTATACATGTTCAGAACTTCCGGCAAAAATTGCTCTTTTCCATCAATAGTATCATACGTGGTGCCCTTTTCACCAAAGAACAAATCCTTGTTGCCCTCTTCACTGATTATATAAGTCAAGAATTCGATCGCTCTTTCTTTATCCTTCACTTTCTTGGAGATCAGGGTGAGCGCCCAGCCCGCAATGGACGGTCCGCTCAGCTTCGGCTGCTCCTGCTTGGAATTCGCCGGCCCGTCAACAGCAATATAGACCGAATTCGGGTCTTGCTGATAACGGGTAATGTTCTGGTTCTGAAGATCGGAACGCGGGAACATCATAGAGAAGTAACGGCCTTGCACAATTTTCTCTTCCATTTGCGGACGCTTGTCAATGAAAATATCCTTCGCAATCAGCCCCTGTTCGTTGGCCTGACGGAACGCTTTCAGCCAGCGGATGTATTCCGGATCCGTAGAGCGATCATATAGCTTACCGTCTTTTTCATACGGAATAGCTAGGAAATCCATCAGATTTGCTCCAAACGAGCCATTTCCCATATCCGTAAACTCCTGTGTCCCGAAGGGAATAAGCGGTTGTCCGTTTACCTCTGGGAATTTCTCTTTGGCGGCTTTGAGCGCATTCAGGAAGCCTTCCGGTGTTCTCATATCCGGTTTGCCAATGGCCTCATAAATGTCTTTACGCACAAGAAAGGTATTGGAAGAGGTGAAATTATCGCCATTTTCTTTGAAATTGGCCGGAGAACTGGACTGGTTCGGATATCCATATACATTTCCATCTTTCTCCGTGTACCATTTCAGCTTGTCCGGATCAGCAATTTTGAAGAAATAAGGATCATATTGATCGGCAAGCTCATTGAGTGGCAATACCAAGCCGCCTTGAACCATTTTATCAATGGCATCGGAGTTCCAGTCCAGCGTAATAAAGTCAGGCAGATTGTTGGAAGCGATCATCGTATTCAGCTTTTCATTCTCGTTTCCGGCTGGAACGATAAAGTTGATGTCAACACCGGTTTTTTTCGTGATATATTGAGTGGTTTTGTCAGTACCCCACTTGTCGGCAAACCAGGAGTAATTCAAATACCAATCGAATGTAATCGGATCTGTAGAGCTCTTCCACCCCGGCTCATCCGCGTTGACAGCAGGTGCGGCAGTATTATTATCGGTCTTTGCTGTATTGTCTTTGTTATTCCCGTCGCCCCCACAAGCAGTCAGGCTGGCTGTAAGTGCAAGTGCCAGTATGGATGGCAGCCATTTTTTTGAATAAATCATAAATGAATTCCCCTTTTCGTAAGTTTTATAGAAGAGCTTAGCCCTTGATTGAACCGATCATCATACCCTTGACAAAATACTTCTGCAGGAACGGATATACCATAACGATCGGAACAGTCGTGACCACCATAGTTGCCAGCTTGACTGACTGGGAGGTAACCGACTTCTGCACCGAGCCAGCCATCGCCGACACCATCTGATTGGAGCTGGATTCCGCAACCACCCTGTATAAGTACGTCTGTATCGGCTGTAGATTGGAATTGTTGATATAGATTACGCCGGCAAAATAATCATTCCATTGATAAACACCGTGGAACAAAGCGATTGTAGCGATAACCGGCATAGAGACGGGAATGATCACCCGGAGGAAAATCGTAAGCTCATTCGCCCCGTCAATTTTAGCCGCCTCCTCCAGCCCTTTCGGAATCTCCCGGAAAAAGGACATGAAAATGATCAGATCATAGAAACTGAACGCGGCGGGTAAAATGTATACCCAGAAATTGTCCAGCAATCCAAGATCACGGATCAACAAATAGGTCGGAATGAGGCCTCCTCCAAAGAACAGCGTAATGGTTCCCATGATCATGTACAGCTTCCGCCCGATCAGCTCTTGACTGCATAAGGCATACGCGACCATGGCGGTGAAGAATACATGAATAACCGTTCCCACCACAGTTTTGGCCACGGTGATTCCCATAGCCGTCATGATTCCATTATTGTTAAAAACCGCCTTGTAGTTGTCGAGAATGAAGACCCTCGGCCACCAGTAAATATTGCCCAGCATGGCATCCATGCCCTCATTGAACGAATTGACCAGTACATACCACACGGGATACAGCGTGGCAAAGCAGACTAACAGCATCAGCAGGTTATTGCATATATCAAACACGATTTCGCTGCCCGTTCTCCGGCTTAGTCGGAACATACTTGAATCTCCCCTTTTCTTCATATTAGAACAGCGATGTATTATTGACCCGCTTGGTGAAGCTGTTGCTTGCCAGCAGGAGTAATAATGCAATGACAGACTTAACGAGACTCACCGCTGTAGAGTAAGAGAAACGGGCATTTTGCAGACCGGTCTGATAAATATAAATATCAATAACACTACTTGCACTTTCATTGAGTGAGTTGCGGAGAACCATAATCTGATCAAAGTTGGAATTAAGAATTCCGCTGACTGCCAGAATGAACAGGATGGATATCGTTCCGGCGATAGAAGGAAGCGTAATGCTTCTGATCCGCTGAAAGCGTCCGGCGCCATCAATCTTTGCTGCTTCATAAAGCTCGGGTGAGACTCCTGAGATCGCCGCCAGATAGATAATTGCTGACCAGCCCAGCTCCTTCCAAATACCTGAAATTACGGCAATGCCCCAGAAATATTTGGGTTCCGCAAGAAAGTTCACTGGCTCTTGAATAAGATGCAGTTTGGACAGCAGGTGGTTAATAATCCCTACATCCGACAACCAGGTTGTCAAAATCCCCCCCAGAATGACCCAGGATAAAAAATACGGTAAATAGGAAATCGTCTGAACACTCTTCTTAAAACGAACGGATCGCATCTCATTAAGTACAATGGCAAACAGAATCGGTAAAGGAAACCCGATCAAAAGGCGTAACGCGCTGATACCCAGCGTGTTCTTGACCACGTACCCCATATTCTCATCTTCAAAGAACTCCCGAAAATGCTCCAGCCCCGCCCAAGGGGCACTGCCTATTGATCCGATAATATCGTAATCTTTGAAAGCGATCACAATTCCATACATTGGAAAATAGTTGAATACAAGCATCCAGATCACGCCAAGCAAGGCCATAATCTGTAAATAACGTTGTTTATACATTCTGCGCAGGATTCCCCGTTTTTTCTGGTTTATCTCGGGGTTTGCTATGGGTTCCACCACTCCAGCCTTCATTCAATCATACCCTCCTATTATGTTTGTTTGTTTGTTTCCTGCTGTTAACCCATTATAGGTCATGCCTCAATTTGACAGTAGGTATCATATTTTACGTTTGGTTTCTTTTTTTTGGACGTTGCAGCAGACCACTGTATGGCAGCTTGTAGATGAGGTCTACAATTCTGCCAGACAAAGCAAAAAAACCGCTAATAGAATAGCGGTTTTTTTTAAATGGAGCCGCGGCGTTGACGTGCAGAGCCACTATGCGGTGGGAATGGATACTGGAACTATACGAGTAGCAAATATTCGCTACACTATTCAAGGTCTTGTTCATCGCTTTTGGCCGATTCGCTGCATAAATCTACAAACTCTTCTTCTAACTGATTGTCCACAATATATATTAAAGCTTGTTCAAATATGCTTAAAATCGTAAGATAGAATCTTTCGTCTATGTCTCCGTATGAGAGCGTAAAGTCTACTCCACATTCCACTGTAAAAATCATCAGCTCGGCAATTTGCCCCTTATTGGTTGAAACATGAGGGCTTATAGATGGACAATATCGAGGACAAATATAACGCGGCTCTGGCTCATATTGAGGAACTTAAACTTGAAATCAGCCGGTTGAGAGGTGTGCTGGGGGCTTTGGAACAAGAGAACCCAGGAATAACTGTTGTAGAATCCGCTGCCCACCAGTACTCTACCGTAGAGGATAAGCTCGCCCTGTATAAAAGTTATTTTCGCGGCAGAGACGATGTTTATCCGATTCGCTGGAGCAACAAGCAAGGCAAGTCCGGATACTCGTCCGCTTGCGCTAATGAATGGACTTGCGTTTGCGAGAAACCTAGGGTGAAATGCTCCGTTTGCAAACACCAGAACTTCCTGCCCCTTACAAGCGAAGTGCTGTCAGCCCATTTAGATGCACGGCAAGACCGCACAATTGGGATCCATCCCATGCTGCAGGACGAGACCTGCTGGTTTTTGGCCTTGGATTTTGACAAACACGATTGGATTAGACCCAGAGGCAGAGGGATTCTGCACCTGTGAACACACAAAGAAAACAAGAGCACCAACCCATACCTTCCAGGCGGAAAGCGCATTCCGGACTTGTTATCCTTTGATGCCATGATTAATAACAGCGTGCAGGAATACAAAAATCCGATACTTCACAGTTTCTCTAACCACAACGCATAACGCTACATAAAAAAGACCCCGAAGGGTCTCTTTTCTGATACTCCATATCGAGCCGAGGGGAGTCGAATTGCTGTCCGAAGATAACAGCACATAAACTTCTACGAGTGCAGTCATATCTTCAGTGTCCCGTCGAATACTCTTTTCTTTCTTTTAAGTTAACGATGTCTTGGCCCGTTGGGTTTTGAAAAACGCGAAGCCCGAACACAGGTATAATTGCAAAAATGTGATCAAAGATATCAGACTGGACCGACTCGTACACACCCCAGGTCGTATCATTGCTGAACGCATAAATTTCTAAAGGCAGTCCACTATCTCCTGGTTCTAACTGTCTGACGATCAACGCCATATCCTTATGGATTTTAGGATGATTCCGCAGATATTCATGGATATATTCTCTGAACACGCCAATATTCGTGAGTTGTCTTCCATTAACTTTACTATCCATATTGATATGATGTTCGATATTATAGGTGCTAATCTCATCTAATCTTGTCGTGACATAATCACTAAGGTAATGAACCTTTTGGAACTCCTCAATCATTTCTTTTGTACAGAAACATATGCTGCTTGTATCGATACTGACACTTCGTTTAATCCTTCTGCCACCAGAGGCTTCCATGCCTCTCCAATTTTTGAAAGAATCTGATATCAGGGCATAGCTTGGAATCATGGTAATTGTTTTATCGAAATTCATAACCTTAACCGTATTAAGAGTAATGTCAATTACATTACCGTCAGCATTATATTTAGGCATTTCAATCCAGTCACCTACACGAACCATATCATTAGATGATAATTGAACACCTGCCACCAAGCCCAATATAGAATCTTTGAAAACTAGCATAAGAACAGCTGATATCGCTCCCAGTCCACTAAGAATAATCAGTGGATTCTGACCCATGAGGTTAGAAATCACCACAATCGCACCAATAATAAACAGAATAATTTTCGCAACCTGAATGTAGCCTTTGATCGGCCTAATCTTGGACACTTCATACTTACGATAAATAGCATTGGTGGCATCAAGTAACGCATTAAACACCGTGATCGCTACGATAATCATATAAGTTAAGGCGACTTTTACAATGAAAGACTGATACAACGGAAAAATAGACGCAGAGTAATAGATGATAAAGGCTGGAGCGAGATGCGACAGCTTGTGGAATACTTTTGTCTCCAAAAAGATATTATCCCACGTATACCGGTTGTTATTGATGATATGAATAATTATTTTCAGCACGATTTTTTTGGCGATGAAATTGGCCACAATAGAGAGTAAAGCAATAAATATGACCATGATCATGTTCGAGAGATAAACAATCATTTGTTCGCTCACGCCATACCCTGCTAGATGCTCTTTTATAAAATTCATGATTTCCTCCTGGCAAGGTACATATTAGCCTACAATAAGAAGGTGGTCTCACTGATAATAGGATAGAGCCGGGATCCCATCTCCAAAGCCCCGCCAACTTTTATCTCACACTATTATTATTAATGTTTTTCATTTCTATTGTATAAGCCACAACTTGAATTAGAAACGCAACTATAACTACAATAAGCAATACTCCAACTACAGGCAATTTATTATTTAAGTAGTTGATTCCCGATGTAATAACACATAGTATAGAAAAGAAAAGAGAAACTCTTAAAGTTTTAACTTTTTTCTCCATTATTTTCATCACCTCTCAAAACTTAGGATTTCAATCACTCAAAGTCTTTTTAATGTTCAAAAAATTGTGCATGAAGGCATAATTACCTTCTTGCACACAAACAGATCAGAAAGCTAGTTTGTCGGAATACTCGCAATACCTCCTCCAACTACTACAGTCATACCACTAATTACCTCAGCTACGCCACCAATTATTTCTCAAACACCGCCTGCATTTATTTCGTCATTGCACCTACAATCTCTTTACGTCTAAGTCCCAAATAACCGGCCTTTCATGTTGCAGCCTGGATTGTCGCTCGCCCTGTCTCTGACAGGTACTTTTGTCGATGCACTTTTACACACAGATTTCGCCATGTGCAAGCATCCTGGCTACCAAGGTGGCTTGGCCCCTCCTTGGGTTGGGCTTGCACCAACCAGATAATGCGTGCCTCTGGGCACGCCATACGTAAAAAACCCGCTCTGGGAGCGGGTTTTAGAATAGAGCCGAAGCGTGGACATGCAGAGCCACAATCCGGCGGGGGTTGCTGCTGGAATTGTATAAGTATCCGGGAATGAACAATCCCCCTGTTTATTATTCCTGCTCCTTCGCTGTGAGCATTCTGAGCAGAACCGTGACCGTTTCCGCCCTTGTCGCGGCATTTTTCGGGAAGAAGCTGTTGTTACCCTTACCCTGCATAATCCCCAGCTTCTTCATCTCTGCTGCCGCTCCGGCAGCCCAGACCGGTATGTCGCGGTCATCCGCGAATCCGGCGGAACGAGCTTCGGGTGCCAGGTTTAAGGCTCTCGCCAGCAGCACGGCCATTTCCGATCTCGTCAAGGACGCATCTGGACGGAAGTTACTGTTCTTATCGCCCTGAATAAGACCCAAGCTTACGGCTCGCGCAACAGCTGCCTTGGCCCACTGCCCGATCCGGTCCGCGTCCTTGAAGGACAGGACAGCTTCTTTGTTCTGAAGCTTCAGCGCTTTCGCCAGCATTACCGCGAATTCAGCGCGCGTTACCGTGCGATCGGGCCGGAACGAGCCGTCCGGATAACCTGTGATCATTCCCCTCTGTTCTGCTTCCAGGATATTGGATTCGGCCCAATGACCGCCAATATCCGCGAAGGCATGACCGGGTACCGGTACGTCCGGCGTGTCAGGACCATCGTTTGGATCATCGCTTGGATTAACATTAGGATTATTAGGAGTTACCGGCGGACTCACCGGAGCTCCTCCTCCCGAATTGCCTCCGCTTCCGCCGTTTGAACGCTCGTTTACGGAAACGTTTATTTTCCCCGTAACGGACGGATTTGCGGTCAAGACGGCTGTAATCGTCACTTCTCCGGCTGCGGAAGGCGCCGTAAAGACCATGCTGAACCGGCCGTTCGCATCTGTTACTGCTTTAGCAGTGTTGAAGCTGCCCGACGAAGCCGCGACTTCGGCCTCCACCCCGGAGACCGGAAGATTGTCACTGTCGTAGACGATTCCCGCAACAGATACATCGTCTCCCACCGTCACAGCAGACGGCGTCGCCTGGAGTTCGATTAGAACGGGTACTTGTGCGGCCTTAATTACGGAGACGGTAATCTTATCCGTCACGGCCGGACTCGCAGTCAAAACGGCTGTAATCGTCACTTCTCCAGCTGCAGAAGGCGCCGTAAAGACCGTACTGAACCGGCCGTTCGCGTCCGTTACTGCTTTAGCCATTTTGATGCTGCCTGACGAAGCCGCGATTTCGACCTCCACGCCCGGGACCGGAAGATTGTCGCCGTCGTAGACGACTCCCGTAACGGACATTTTGCCTCCAACCATCACGGAAGACGGTGCCTCCTGGAGTTCGATCCTGGCGGGCACTTGTACGACCCCTTCTACGTAAACGGCAGTCGTCCCTCTCACGGACGGATTCGCGGTCAAGACTGCTGTAATCGTCACTTCTCCGGCTGCAGACGACGCTGTAAAGACCGTGCTGAACCGGCCGTTCGCATCCGTTACCACACTGGCGTCATTGACACTGCCCGATGCAGACGCGATTTCGACCTCTACGCCGGATACCGGAAGATCGTCACTGTCGTAGACAGCTCCCGTAACGGACACGATGCCTCCGGATGTCACGGAAGACGGCGTTGCTTGGAGTTCGATTCGGGCGGGTACTTGTACGTCCTTGTTCACGGATACGGTAACCGTATCCGTCACGGTCGGACTTGCAGGCAGGACAACCGCGATCGTCACGTCTCCGGCTGCAGACGGCGCCGTATAGACCGTGTTGAACCGGCCGTTAACGTCCGTTACTGCTTTAGCCGTTTCGATGCTGCCCGATGCAGACACAATTTCGACCTCCACGCCCGGGACCGGAAGATCGTCGCCATCGTAGACGGCTCCCGTAACGGACACTTTGCCTCCAGCCGCCACGGAAGATGGCGTTGCTTCTAGTTCAACCCGGGCCGGAACCTTTTGTACGTTCTCTGGACCATACACTTTGAATTCCCAGAGCGAGTAGCCGTACGTGGTCGCTCTTTTCGTTCCATACATCCGAACATATCTTGCATTCACCGGTTCGAAGGAGATCTCATCAATTTCTCCGTCTCCGGTGGTGGTACTGTATACTGTCGTCCAGTCCGCCGTGTTGTCGGAAACCTGGATTTGATACTCCTTCCCATACGCACTTTCCCAATGCAGCATGACCTTCGCGATGGGTTGGCTGGAGCCAAGATCGGCGTAAATCCACTGCGGATCAGCATAGTTAGATCCCCAGCGGGTCGTCAATGACCCGTCAACCGCATTTCCAGGAGACACATCGGCGGCTCTGGATGAGTTCGCCTTTGCTTGCATGCCTTCGGCGAGATTAGGCGCCACCGCCTCAAATACGTTAAATTCAGCAAGCGAGTAGCCGTCTCCGGTGCCCTGCTGAACGCCCTGCATCCGCACAAACCTGGCAGGAACTTTACCGAAGGAAAGTTCGTCGATTCCGCCATCCCCCATGGAAGTTGTATAAACATCCGTCCAGGTGACAGCGTCCTCCGACACTTGAATTTTATAGCTTTTCCCATAGGCCTTTTGCCAGTTTAGCCTTACTTTATTGATCATATAGGAATTCTGCAGATCGACATAGATCCACTCGTTGTCCGAAGCATTTGAACTCCAAGAGGAGCTTCTGTACAGATCCGTAGCATTCGAGGCAAATTGCTTGCCTTGGCTGGAGGAAGCAGTCGCTCCTTTACTGTAAGCGAGATCGAATCCGCTGTCGTCAAGAGCCGTCCCCTCGGTTAGGGTCATGCTCCGGCCGGTAAACGTATCCTTGCCGAGTCTATAGGTTGTTGTGGTTTTTTCTCCGTTACGGTTCAGCGTTACGTTCACTGTAATCCCCGGTGTTTCGGGATTCGCCACCGAGATGCGGACAGGTGTCACGGATTCGTCAATGATCACCATGGATGGTTTGTCAGCTGTGACCGTCAAACCGTCTCTTAGCGTCACCGTCCCGGGTTGATAGAACAGCAATTCTGCAATGCCAAGGGGATTGTGCCGGACTGCCTGAACCGACGGTGTATTCGCAAGAATACTGACCGGGCTTGCGCTTGCGTAGCTGCTGACCTCTTCAGGGGTTTTATTCGGCAATACGATGTATTCATAGGAAGCGTTAGTCGGTTTCACGCCATGATCGAGCCATATTGAAAAAACCGGCTTGGTGATCGGCTCCGTTGAGCTTCCGGTGATAACGTCGCCCCATTTTCCCGTCTTCGTCTCCCGATTCACTTGAAAGCCGGTAGGATTCGGGAAAACATAGCCGATCTTATCGTTATATGCCCAGCGCCCGTTAACTTGCTTCGTTCCGTCCGCCATGATCTCGCCGTCTACGAGCACATCTCCTGCCGCCAGACTTTGGTTCAATGTCGTATGGACCGGCGCAGCATTAGTTGAAGCGATACCTGTTCCCAGCGCCACCATTTCATCATCGAAAAAGAAGTAGCCTTTTTTGCCGCTGGTACTCAGCTTGTTGAAATCAAACGCTGTGGCTCCATAACGCTCGTTGGTCACACCGCCTACAAATGTTTTGGGATTGTTGAAATTCCCATCTTTCGTGAGTACATACGGAGCCGTCGAACCTGGAACATGAGCCCAGTCCATCAGCGGGTAAACAGTCCTGTATTCATCTCCGGTTCTCTGAATGGCAGTGGCTCCTTGCGGCGTCCAGTAGAGCAGGTTATATCCGCTAGGATTAATGGTTCTCCATTCACCGCCTTTGACCGTGCTGGAAGACATCTTGACCGTAATTCCATAATCATTCCGCATATGGGAGGAGACCAGCGTCTGCCATTGTGTCATATTGTTAACGTCCAGTCCGTTGCTCGTGCTCGTACCAATGCTGCGGATGTTCTCAAGAAAACCCGCAAACTCGGCTGCGCGCTTCGGATTGGCCGCCTGCATCCACTGCAGCGGATCTTCATAGAAGGTCAAAGCTGCACTCGCATAATCTGGCCACTCCGGTCCATTCATCCCCATCCCCAGATCGGCAACATCGCCTCTCACGAGGTACCTGGTGCCGTCCAGCAGGTAGGACGATAACGAATCAATCGCCGCCTTGCTGTACGAGAATGAGGTATCCGAAGTTACATACGCCCAGAATGACATATCTCTGGCGAAGCTTCTTCCATATCCCGTCGTATAATTTGTTTTGCCATGCATGAAAAATGACATGTCCGACTGGATCCCCGTCACTGTCGCCGTCACATTAGACAGCACGTTAAACGCTTCCACAGCATTCCGGACAATCTGGGCATCCTCCAGCAATAAGCCGCGGATCATATAATTCTGGTTGTACCAGGACGAATTGGCACCATCGACAGTGTTCGGGCTGCTGTCCAGCGTACCGATTATATTGGAAGCTTGCGCTTCAGTTAAATAGCCTTCACATAAAAGCGCGATTTTCCCCAGCCTTAATTGCTTGCCGATTCCGGTCTCCCACCAGTTGGTGGATGTCGGCTTCACCGTAAACCAATAGTCCAGCCCTTTTTGAATGCCTCCTAACAGGGTTTCATTATGATAGTATGGACCCTTCGGATCAGCAAACGCCTGAGCCATTGACTGCAGCCGGTCTAAGGCGAGATAAGGCGACCAGGCCCTCCCATTGGCACTGGAGGCTGTACTCGCATAATCTACATCCCCCCAGCTTCCATTGGAATTTTGATTGGATAAGTACGTGCCGGCCTGAGATTTGTAGGTCCATTCGACCCGGCCGTTCGTTCCATCGTTGATGATATCTTTGGAGACATAAAATGCCGCCGTCCGGCTTTTCATCAATTTTATTTCAGCGATCTCTGGAGAAACGTTGGTCGCCCCGGGCGTGCTCGCAGATACGGGCGAATATAACCCTATGGAGGATATCAACAAACAAACAATAACAAGACATGTCCACCTCTTTACAACCCTTTGCCTTTTGTCAGTCATGTACATGCGCTCCTTTGTCTATCTAAATTCAATCGTTTATGATAGCGCTTTCCTAAATATGGGTTGAAGAAGGCAGCTTGCACTGCCTTCAGCCTTCTACACTAGCGTATTATATATATCCTCCAGTGGTATGTCCGCCACTGCCATCACTTCGTCTGCGGCACCGTAATACATGCGGACCGTCTGATCCAGAAGCAAGGCTCCGCACGAGAACACGACCTTGCCGAAGAATCCATTCACCTCATAGACAGCTTCCGGCTCCAAAATCGGTACACGGGATCTCGCGATGACCTTGGCCGGGTTCTCCAGATCAAGCAGCACCGCGCCCATACAATAGCGGTGCTTGCTGTCCGCTCCGTGGTACAGCGCCAGCCAGCCGCGTTCGGTTCGAATCGGAACCGCCCCGCCGCCCATACGGGCCGAATCCCAGCCTTGCTCGCTAAGCCCCATCAGGAAGCGGTGATTCCCCCAATGGTCGAGATCGGGCGATTCGGCGATCCACATCTCGGGAGAGCCGAACGAGTTCGGTACCGGACGGTGCAGCGCATAGTATTTGCCATTAATTGTATCCGGGAATAAGATGACGTCCTTATTCTCAGGAGCCAGCATCAGCCCGCGGCGCTTGAAGGTCCGGAAATCCCGGGTCTCCGCCAGGCCGGCGCCAACGCCGTGAGCGGAAGCGGAGCTGTAGGTAATATAATAGATATCTCCGATTTGGGTCACGCGCGGATCTTCAATTCCCCACGCCTCCAGAGCGTGCTCCGGGAACAGGGCCGGCTGCGGCTCAATCTCGAAATGAATGCCGTCTGTGCTTCGCGCCACCCGCAGATGGGATAAGGAGGTGAGCATGACCGTTCGTCCGTTCCTTGCGATGAAGCGCGAATCGGAGAAATCATAGTCCGGATCAGCCTTGTCGTAGCGCTCTACAAGGACATCGGTACCCGCTTCATTCAGCCGGGGGACCAGCACTTCATCCGCCCGGTCCGATATCGGCGCCTCCGCAATGCGCAGTAAAAGGATCGTTTCATCCCCTAACTGCGCCACCCCTGCATTAAACGCCCCCAGCACCCGAAAATCGGGGCGGGAAGGGACAACGTCCCGGACTCGTATAACAGGATTGTGCGCGCTGCGTTGTATGTTCATGTGAAGTACCTCTTTCAGTATTTTTAGGCCGTTATTTACCGGATGTGACAGCGTCGATTTGCGCCTGAATTTCCTCGATCACTTTTTGTCCGCCGAGGCTCGCCATTTTTTTCTCCATCATCTCCTTGCCTTCAGCAGCAGGCACCAGGCCCTGGCTAAACGGCAGGAAGGTCGAATCGTGAAGCGGAGTGATTTTGGCATATTCCGTCTTCACCTTTTCAGCGTTAAAGTTGAAGCCCGCCGTTGGACTAAGTGTGAAATTGGCCGGGTTGGTAGAGAAGTCGAACCACTTCTTGTCATCCTTCATCATCGTGTCCGGCGTGCGGTTCAGCGTTGGCCGCCAGGTTAGCACGTACCCCGGGAATGAATAGCTGGACAGCACCTTATAGCTCGAATCCCCGACCGGTTCCCAGTCCTTCCCTTGAATGCCGTATTCCATCAGATCGTGGTTTTCCTTAATGGACAACCAATTGGCTACATCCATTGCCAAATCAGCGTGCTTGGAAGCCGCCGGGATACACAGGAAATTCCATTGCTGAAAAGCGGTATACGGCTTGGCTTTATCCCCGTTCGGAATGAAAATCTCAAGCTTGTCGCTGCCGTCCTGTAGCATTTCCGAATATTTCAATCCCTCCACACCATCCGCCGCATAATAAGTGGCCGCATATTTCCCCTGCTTGAACAGTGTTTCTGCATTTTGCTCCTGGGCGATATTTTTGGAAATGATGCCGTCCTTGTAGTATTGGGTGACACGATCGTAACCATCGGCAATCACCGGGCTGGTCCATTGGCCGATTACTTTCTTGTCCTTGATGGAATAGGCGAACATGTTGACACCGATTTCGAGCACTTCATCCAGCGCCTGATTAGCGGATTCGCTCAAGATAAACGGAAGTTTATCCGCTTTGATGCCGTTAATGACGAAGGGCTTGACATCCTTCTCTTGTTCCTTGACCATATACAAGAATTTCTCTAAATCATCCAAGGTTTTTAACTCGGGAAGTCCATACTTCTCGCGCAAATCTTTGCGGATTAGAAGGCCATATAGCTGGCCCTGGGTGGTACCGAGCGGAATCCCCATAATTTTTCCGCCGAATTTGTTGTACTCCCACATTTCCTCGGGAATGGATGCTTTGAGCTCCGGACGTTCGGCCACCGCGGCATCCAGTTCCATTAATGAATTGCCCTCGATCATCTGATTCATGGATATCCATGGGGCATCCAAATACATATCGAAATCTTCCCCGGCAGACATCTTCACGGATACCGCATTCCCGTAATCGGTCCACGGCAAGAAATTGATGTTCAAGGCCGCTCCGACGTTATCCGCTTTCAATTTGTCGTTGACCGCCTGTAGCACATCGTCAAAGCCCACCGGCTTATCCCCCGGAAAATAAGCTTTCAATGTCACCGTTTCCTTAGATGCGGGTGCAGCACTTTCCGTATTCTTTGGAGAATTCGCTTCATTGCCGCCAGTCTTTGTATTACCTCCGCAGCCTGCCAGGATCAGTGAAGATACCAATACCGTTGCTGTTGTCGTGCCAACCCATTTTTTTAATCTCATTCCTTAACCCTCCCATATCTATGGCTAACAATCTATGTTTCCCCCGGACTAATCCGGTTAATGCCGGATATTCTTCGTTTATCCTTTTACTGCTCCTACCGTTAGCCCTTTGACGAAATACTTCTGAAGCATGGGATACAGCAAGACAATCGGGCCGATCGTCAGCACGGTTGTCGCCATCCGCACGCCATAGGTCGGCGGCGTCACGGCAATGGCTGCTGAAGCGGGAATGAGATTCTTGGCCGCTTCCATATTGGAGACCATCCGGCGCAGAATCAGCTGCAGCGGGAACAACTTCTCATTATCCACGAACATCAGTCCCATGAACCAGTCATTCCAGTAGCTCAGGGCATAGAAGAGACCGACGGAGGCCAGAATCGGCGTCGAGATCGGAATCATAATTTGAAAGAAGACCCTCATTTCATTCGCTCCGTCTATTCTTGCAGCTTCCTCCAATTCCTCGGGAATGGTACGGAAGAAACTGACCAACAAAAAGACGAGGAACGGCTGGCATAACATCGTCAAAATGAGCACCCAGATGGTATTCTGCAAATGCAGCCACTGACTGACCACAATATAAAATGGAATGATGCCTCCGGAAAACAGCATTGGCAGATAGCAAAAAAACAGAAACGGTGTTTGCAGGACATTCCGTTTGTTAGCCAGCGAATAGCCGAGCATTGCGGAAATGCACAGTGCGGTTAATGCGCCTACGACAGTGATAAAGATCGTAACCGCATAGCCATTGAACAGTACATCCGATTGCAAAACCGCCTTATACGCATCCAGGGATAATGCTTGCGGAAATAAAGTATAGCCGTGCGCAATCAGTTCCTGTTCATCCGTAAAAGAGCCGATAATCATCAGCAGAAAAGGAAACACACAAAATAAGGTAAACAACAAAATGAACGTATGGGCAAATATCGTAAACGTTCGATCCGCAGCACTCTGTTTCTGTCTCATAGTTCTTCTCCTAGAATAAAGCAGATTCTTTGGACACCCTTCGGGTTATCCAGTTGGCGGTAATGACGAAGATTAGACCCATCACCGACTGGAACAGGCCAACCGCCGAGGACATGCCGAAGTCATGCAGCTGTCTCATAGAGCGGAACACGAAGGTGTCAATGACATCGGTAGTCGGATAGAGCGATGAATTATCTCCAATGATGGCATAGATCATGGCAAAGTCACCATTGAAAATCTTGCCTACGGCCAGCAAAGTCATAATCATGATGGTAGGAACGAGCAGTGGCAGCGTAATGCGCAGCACAATCTGCACTTTGGACGCCCCGTCAATCCGGGCAGCCTCGTACAAATCCTCCGATATCCCGGTAATCGCGGCCAGGAAAATAATCGAAAGATAACCGGCTCCCTGCCATACACGGATTACCGTCAGAATGTAGGGCCAAAGCTTCGACTCAAACATCCAGTTCACCGGCTCCATACCGATATTTTGCAGCCAGTTATTGATCATCGGCTCTTCCCCGCCGAATAAGGATTGGACAATCATTCCTATTACAATCCAAGACATAAAATAAGGAAGAAAAATGAAAGACTGCGATATTCGCTTGAAATACTTATTACGAATCTCATTAAACATAAGAGCAATCATAACCGCAGCCACCGTAGTAAACACAATGAACAGTATGTTCAGTACCAGCGTATTGCGCAGAATGGTCCAGAAATCACCTGAAGTAAAAAAGTAATCGAAATTTTTAAAACCGACCCAATCACTTCCTGTGATTCCCTTGGCAAAATTATAGTCTTTGAAGGCAATCATAATCCCGTATATGGGAAAATAACTGAACACTAGAAAAAACAACAACCCCGGCACGGCCATAACATAAAGAAATGGATTTTGGACAATATGGTTCATTTTAGACTTTTTACTGGTGTTAATTGGGTATTGCATCTGTTTATATCCCCCCTTTCATCGAGACCGGCAATTGCATGAGCACGCCGTTATCTATGCCGTCACCTTATCAAGCCCTCACTGCTACGGCAATTCCGAAAAGCTCTAATCCTTCCTGCAAGCGCAGATTTACAAACTTCCCAAAAACAACACTATTGCGAAAACAAACGATTCTGAAGACGAAAATAATCGGTATGCTATAATTAATCTACAATTTATGAGCCCGGCAGTTATGATTACGGAGGTTCCAGCAATGAAAATCAGACGTCCACTCCTCGCATCGCTGAAGCAGCATCCTACTTATATGAAGCTTATTTTTTATTTTGTCAGTGCAAACGTTCTGGTGCTGGGTATATCCTTTGCGCTGCTCTATTGGCAGTCATCCAAGACGCTTCTGGAAGAGATCGGCGATCATTCCGAATCCCTGCTGGTGAACAGCGCCCAGAACACCGCACGGCTGATGGAATGGGCGCTGGAATTTAGCTTCTCCTCCAGTGATGACAGCGCCCTCAAGGTATATGCCCTTTCAGATCATTACAGCGATTTTGAAACTTTCGAGGTATGGAGCCGGCTTATGGACATCAAGAACGCCAATCCGTCGATCGATTCGGTATACCTCATTAACGATTACACGGATACAGTTGTTGATTCCAGACTGGGATTGAATGATGCGGATACGTTCTACGACCAAGATATCATTAAGCGCTTACAGGACCCGGTTACCGCGAATCACAGCGTGCTCATTCCAAGAACCCTGCCTCTCCCTCTTACCGGGAATACGCCCAAAGAGGTGATGACCATCATCAGATTTTACGAAAGAGGCAGCTCCATCTCCGCTTTCGTTATGAATATAGATACGGATAATCTCATGACCCTGCTTCAGGACAATTCGAATGATGCCGACAGATCGGTTGCGGTTCTGAATGACCGGGAGGAGACGGTTTTTAGCAGCACTTCTCTGAATCAGGAACAAACTGCGGACCTCAGGAATCACGTGATTAAGGGCGAAAGCGGATGGAAGCTCTTTCATCCCCGAACTCAGGGAGAGCAGCTAATGGTTTACGCAGACATCTCCATCAAAGGAATTCAGGATTGGACCTTCATCGAAACGATACCGAAGTCTGTCATTCTGGAGAAAATAACGGTTCTGCGTAACACCAGCCTGGTCCTGTTCATTGCCTTGTTCGGGGCCTCCTGGACCGTGATCGTGCTGATCTCCAAACGGGTATACTCGCCCATTCAAGAACTGATTACCAGAGTAATGCGGCAGCATCAAGCGGAAAAGCCCGGTCTCGGATACAGCACCAATGAACTTGACTACTTATCCAATGTGTTTATAGCCCAGCACAATCAGATCAACGAACTGACCGAGCAATGGCGGCTTAATAAATTTTTGGGCAGAGAAAGGTTCCTGCGAGATTTCCTGGGGGAGACTTACCATTCAGCAGAGGAGATAGGTTCTCAATTTCTGGAGTGGGGCATTGACCTGCCGATAGATCAGCTGTCGGTGGCCATCTTCCGGATTGACCATTTCTCGGAATTCTCGGAGACCTACCCGGAGAAGGACCGGCGTCTGCTCCGGTTCGCCATGTCCAATATTATTCAAGAGTCGCTGCAATCGTCCAAGCACAAGCTGCAAACGGTGGATATGGGTGACGATCACGTGGCCGTTGTCCTATCCGCCCCCTTGTCCGAAGAATATGCACGGAAGCTGCAAGGCTCCCAACAGTTAATAGAGCAGTATTTGTCAGTTGGAACGACTGTCGCTTGGGGCAGGACGCTGCCCAGCCTGACCGACATGCATGAGATATATATGGAGACGTATGAGTTGACGCAGGAACGGTTCCGCTTCGGACACAGGGCGCTCATCGTAAAAGCATGGCTGCCAGGTGCGCCCGGAGAGCTGTACCACCTGCCTGTGAACAAAGAGCGGCATATCGCTCAGGCTCTTCCCAAGGGGAATGCAGAGACGGTTCTGGAAGTCATACGCTCAGCCGTAGTCAAGCTGCGGGAAATGCCCTATTTTGAATGTAAAATGTCGTTAATTACCTTGTTTATGGATATACGCCGGCTCATGCAGGAGCATTCCGCTCAGCCTCTGCCCAGTTCATGGGGGCTGACTTCTATTGAGAAACAGATTATTCAGCAGGAGACGATGGACAAAGTGGTGCCATGGATGGAAGCCTTGGTCACTAAGACACTCGAAGACATAGCAGCTGCCCGCGGGCTGTCCAAGAATGTGACACTGATCGAGCAGGCGGACCGGTTCATTGAAGCACAATTAACCGATCCGAACTTGTCCGCAAAAATGCTCGCTGATCATTTGGGGTTATCCGTTAATTATTTCCGCAGTTTATATAAAGCGGAGACAAACCAGTCCATTACGGACAAAATCTCGGAGAAGCGCCTAAGCTTCATCTGTCAGGAGCTCATTGCCTCCGACTCTCCGATTGAGCCCATCGTCCAAAATTTCGGATTCTCGTCGCTTAACACGTTTTATTCCAGCTTCAAAAAGGTGTACGCAATGACACCGGCCCAATATCGGAAGAAGTATAGAGGTGGCAATACTATTGAGAAGCTATAAAGAATCTCTGTAAAGTCTTGATTCCTGATCAAATTTTATATATTTAATAAAAATGTATTTCGAGGATTGGAGCGAGTATGCCGGAATGCCCTATTTCGGAGCTACTACGGGGGATCCAAGTCAGCCCGGAATCGATGGGGCCTTAATTAAACGCCAAGGCGCTGCTCCAGGGCCCGGACAAGCTCTGAATGGATACGCTTGTACCCTGGGCGTGGGGGATTACGACGCTACTGAAGCTCTGATTCTGCAACTTGGGGGCAAGCTCGCAATGCCGAAGTATGCTCTGCCGGGAATGGCCTGGCAGGGATATTACCATGATACAGAAGGTAATCTATTTGGGATTCATCAGCCTGATAAGCAGGCCAAATAAGTTCACTCAATCAGGCAGAAACAAAGGACTTAGATACGCCCTCCGCCGTCTTCCAGTGCAGCAAAAATCTCCCGTGCGTCTGCCTCTTCTGTAGGATGAATGGCAATCTGAACCGACCTATCGTTCTGATCTTGTCGGGCTAGAGTATATTGGTCCAAACCTGACCTAAACAAAAACAGTCCGAAATAACTCACCTTTACTCCTTCATATAAGAGTCAGTCACGAACGCTGCTCCCTTGAGCGGAAATCAGGCGGCGCTAAGACCTTATCAATTGCAGAGTTCCACGCACATGACACTACAAACAGCATAGTTCCGATCAATTTTCTCAAGCCATGCAAGCTACCTATAAGTAATATTCAGAATTTCCCCTTTACCCTAAGGTTGATGTACAACAGTTGGGGTAATCAGATCGCCTTTAACAGGCATAGTGGCACTATCTATATCCCCGAAGTAAAGCGGCAACCCCTCGGCCAAGATGGGCAGCCATGTTTGAGTAGGATCCTGTCGCTGATGGTGAACATGCAGATGAGGCTCGGAACTCGAGCCGCTGTTGCCTACGTGTCCCAACAGATCACCTGCTTGTACCTTGTCTCCAACAGCTACAGTAATACTGTGCTGCTTCAGGTGATTCAAAAGCAGGTAGGTGCCTGTATCCGGAACCTTCAGGTAGACATAATTGCCTTCCATAGAGAGAACTTCCTCCGATCCGGGCGTAAGGTCAGCCTCCTCGTCATAAGCAGCAATGACAACGGCATCCAGCGGTGCGTACACTTCCTGATTCCATATGCCGTAATCCTCCGCATGGCTGCTTCCGGTGTTATAGGGTTCCATTACCAGATCATAAGCCCAGCGTTCGGAGGACCATACCGCATGCGGTGCGTTATCTTCGGCGGAATCTCCACCCCAGCCGACGACTGCTGCTGTATGAAGCGGCATTTTCACGGTAAGCCCTGGCTTAGTATCTACAATGGCAACTGGGTATGCTAATGGGATTACATTGACCGTCAAAAGAAAATGGCCAATTAGTACAGCCGACACCCCCAAATTCAGCAACAGTTTATTTAGGGGTGCTCGCTTCACAAGTTTTACGGCCAGCCAAATCAGATTCATTACAGCCCATACGGCTCCGGCAGCCGGCAAAATGAACTTCAGCACCAACCACGCATACACACCGATCATGCCATGAATCCACAGCGCACCGGCCCATCCCCCTAACGTCAGCAGCAATAATAACATCGAAACAGAATTAGTTTTTTTCATGAAAATTTAGCTTCATCTCCTAAGAATTAAAAAATGAAATTTGCAATTTCTACGTTAGACGACGTCTACAGTAGGAACACTGCATTCCGGGTGCGGAGGAAGTAGCAGAACAAAATCACCCTAGCAGGTGAATAGACTTACTAGCCAGCGGTCATTTGTCCGTTGGCTCTTCTTTTCTTACCAAGGTTCCATTACAAGAAGGACAGAAAAACTCCGGCGATTCTCCGACCTCCAGTCCATACGAACACTCGACCACGATAAACTCAGGCACCGGGTCTAACTCCCCACATTCCACACAGACATAATCAATCCATATCTATGGCTCTTCTTCTGCCCACGGTTCCCATAAGTCCCCATCCTTCATTTTATCCGGTTTGTTCTCTTCGCCTTTCCCATGTTTCCTTATCCCCCATTTCTTTTGGTCTGCATATTCTCGCTCTTCGTCATAATAATAAATTCGGCCATATTCTGCATGCCAAATCACCACAAGCAACATCCGGTGCTTGCAGCAGGGACAGATCAGCGGATCTTGACCATAACTCTCCAGCATTCGCTCACGGTAACTCTTCTTCCTCCGTTCTTTGGCTGGAAAGATCATCTCCATTTGTTTATGTACCATGAACCGCCACAGATTTATGACCTTCTGCGACTCTTTGTTTTTTCCACGGCTGTATAGACCGTAGCGCCCTACCATCCGTATATGCTTCGGCGGGATGTGCTGCACCAGGTCGTAAGTAAATTTCATCACGGGCGAGACCACACATACCCGTTTACCCGTTCGGTGATCTGCATACCAATAATGGACTTTATGGTAATCATAGCTGACGACCCGGTACTCCGCGATCGCTGGACGTGCTAAATATCGTCCTATATATTTTGCGGCTCCCCGCGCATCTATCATCCGTTGCTCCGCATTCACGCAAAACCCCTTCGGGTAACGCTGGTACAACTGATTCACCAGTCTTCTTACCCGTTCGTCCTCCGGATACCATTTCATCATGAGATCCAGCAGTAGCTTTTGCCACGACTTTCGTAAGTACTCATACGAGATAAACTCTGCCTTTTTCCACTCCTTGTTCCGGTCCAGCGCACCTTCTGTAATGAGTGAATGGATGTGCGGGTTAAACTTTAAAGCGATGCAGGGTAGAAGCACGCGCACAGTTTCTTAGGCTGCGAAAGCGTAGTTGTTTTGTTGTTTGCCGTTTAATAGGCTTTAGCGTAGCGTTGATGAAGCTTACCCTCAATAATCCCGGCAGTTGATCAGCCCACCTTCAGACGGAGCCGTAGGGAATCGCCGCCCTGCCCGAAGATAAAGGCACACAAGCCTTTACGGATGCAATCATATCTTCAGTATCCTATCGAATACTCTCTTCTTTCTTTTAAGTTAAGGATATCTTGGCCCGTCGGGTTCTGAAAAATACGAAGTCCAAACAAAGGGATAATCGCAAAAATGTGATCAAAGATATCAGACTGGACCGCCTCATACACACCCCAGGTAGTCTCATTGCTGAACGCATAAATTTCTAAGGGCAGTCCGCTGTCTCCTGCTTCCAGCTGTCTGACAATGAGCGTCATATTCTTATGGATTTTAGGATGATTGCGCAGATATTCTTGGACATATTCTCTGAACACCCCGATATTCGTTAGCTGTCTCCCATTAACCTTGCTCTCCATATTGATATGATGTTCGATATTATAGGCGTTAATTTCATCGATTCTTGTAGTGATGTAATCGCTAAGGTAGTGAACCTTACGGAACTCCTCAATCATTTCTTTTGTACAGAAACATATGCTGCTAGTATCAATACAGACACTTCGTTTCATCCTTCTGCCCCCAGAGGCTTCCATGCCCCGCCAATTTTTAAAAGAGTCTGATATCAGGGCATAACTTGGAATCATGGTAATGGTTTTATCGAAATTCATCACCTTTACCGTATTTAGCGTAATATCTATGACATTACCGTCGGCATTATATTTAGGCATTTCAATCCAGTCCCCTACACGAACCATATCGTTAGAGGATAATTGAACACCTGCCACCAAGCCCAGTATCGAATCTTTGAAGACTAGCATAAGAACAGCGGATAACGCTCCCAGTCCACTAAGAAGAATCAGCGGATTCTGACCCATGAGGTTAGAAATCACCACAATCGCACCAATAATATACAGAAAAATCTTCGCAACCTGGATGTAGCCCTTGATCGGCCTAATCTTGGACACTTCATACGTACGATAAATAGTATCAATGGCATCAAGAAGTGCATTGAGTACCCTGATCGTTACAATAATCATATAAGCTAAGGCAACCTTTACAATAAAAGATTGATACAGCGGAAAAATAGGCGCAGCGTAATAGATGATAAAGGCTGGAGCGAGATGCGACAGCTTGTGAAATACTTTTTTCTCCAAAAAAATATTATCCCACGTATACCGGTTGTTATTGATAATATGAATAATGATCTTAAGTACGATTCTTTTGGCTACAAGATTGGCCGTTACAGAGAGTACAGCAATACATAAGACCATGATGATGTTCGAGAGATACACAACCATTTGGTCGCTCGCTCCATATCCTGCTAGGTGCTCTCTAATAAAATTCATCATTTCCTCCTGACAGAGTGCATATTAGCCTACAATTATAGATTATTGTCAGGGATTAAGCAAAATTAAAACAAAAACAATCTGGTTAGACGATAGAGCAAGCAGTTCTGCTAAAAATAAAAAGACCACCATAAGAAGGTGATCTCACTGATAATAAGATGGAGCCGAGGGGAGTCGAACCCCTGTCCGAAGATAACGGCACATAAGCTTCTACGAGTGTAGTTACAGTTTTGATGTCACCCTAGAAGCCCCCCGTACGACACCATAATACATAGAAAGGCAGCTTATCGGCACTCCCTTATAAGAAATTCCTTACCTCTTCACATTGTACCGGTTTGCTTATTAAATATCCCTGGACATCATCACACTCCAATTCACGCAGCAAGTTCAATTGTTCCTCCGTTTCGACGCCTTCCGCGACAACTTTTAAACCGATGCTATGAGCGATGAAAATGATAGCTTTCACAATGGACACATCGTTGGATTGGCTCTGAATGTTACGAACGAAGGACTGATCAATTTTAAGGAAATCGATTGGGTAGTTCACAAGATAGTTCAATGAAGAATACCCAGTGCCAAAATCATCAATGGAGATCTTAACGCCTAACTTTCTTATCTCCTGTAAAGTGGAGAGTACCTGTTCTTCATTGTTCATACTTATATTTTCAGTAATCTCCAGCTCCAAGTATCGTGGATCAAGCTGGGTCTCGTTCAAGATGCCAGAGATGTTCCGAACCAGATCCTTATCCTTAAATTGCCTTACGGATAGATTAACGGAGACACAGACTGGCTTGTAGCCCTCATTCTGCCAAGCTTTGTTTTGCGAACAAGCTGTCCGTAACACCCATTCTCCAATGGGGCTAATCAGTCCGCTTTCTTCGGCAATCGGTATAAATTCCGCGGGGCTAATCATGCCCTGAACTGGATGGCGCCATCGAATCAGAGCCTCTAGTCCGATAATTTGGCCTGTCTTCAATTCCATCCGGGGCTGATAGAATAGTTCAAACTCATGATTATCTAAAGCTTTATGAAGCATCGTCTCCAAGCTCATTTGGTTTGACAATGACGTATTAAGCTTCCCCTCATAGAAACTGTAACCATTACGCCCTGTCTTTTTAACCATATACATCGCTTGATCTGCATTCTTAATAAGTTCCATCTCACTGTCTCCATCCGTTGGAAAGAGGCTGATACCAATACTTGGTGTAGTATACACCTCGTGATCACTTAGCGAAATGGGTATCTTAAATGCCGCAAGAACAGCTTGGGCAATTTGTTCCGATTGTTCACGGGTCACATTGGGAAGTAAGGCGATGAATTCATCTCCACCCATTCTTGAGAGGATCGCATCCTGACCAAGACATTCTTGAACCCTCACAACTACCAGCTTTAATAACTGATCGCCCTTTGTATGACCGAACGTATCATTTACCATCTTAAACCGATCGACATCGATGAACAGGATTGCGGCTGTGTGACCATGGTCGTCGGCTTCCTTCAAGTAAGCTTGTAACCGTTGATTAAAGTTGACTCTATTGGGTAAACCGGTCAAGCAGTCGTAATAGGCGAGGAGTTGAATCTCAGCAAACATGCTTTGAAGTCTGGTGGCCGTATCCTTGCTGTTAGATATAAGCGTATTAATTTCTTGTATAAAGCTGCCTTTCCAGTTCACGCTCTGGTTCTCGGCTATTTTCTCAGGTAAATTAGTGGTTGTGTGGGTTAAAAGCTTAATCGGTCGAACAATGATTTCACTGATCACATTAGAAATAAAAATAAATATCAATCCACAGGCCAATAAAACACTGAATATTTTTATGTAGTAGCTATACAAGCGGTCACGATAGGGGGCAATTGGTGCCTCGACAATAACACTCCAATCACCCAGTTCCGGAATTGTCATGATCTTGAAATAGGAGGATTCTCCCCATCTGTTCATTGGATTTCTGATAGCATCCGGGAACCAGTGATACAAACCGCCAATTATTTCACTTGCTTCGCCCCTTTCTGCCCAGTTATACGGGTTCATAACGGCCAGATCATCACGAGTACTCGCAATAACCCTGTCATTCCGGTCTACGATTGTGACATTCATTAGTCTATTATTCGCCAGCTTTTTTAACTCCGTTGTAACATAGTTAAGATTGAGCACACCTACGGCCGCCCCTGTAAATTCGCCGCTAATCATAATAGGGGAGCCCACAACGACAATGGGTTCGTTAACGCAACCTCTTCCAAGAAACACATCGGAAACAACGAATTGGTGTTTTTCTCTCATATATTCAAAGTAAGGCCGATCCGAGAAGTTTAAGCCAATCGTTGACTTTCCTTTGTTATTTAGTAATGGAGAGAACAGCTTTGTAACTCCGTTGCGATCAGCAATGTATGAAGTAGTAAAATCCGGATATAACGCCAGTAGATAAGCCATTTGGCGCTGCAAGGAATCGATCTCTTCCATCCTATTCTCAGCCGCCGCCATCGATAAAGTATTCACTGCGGCAACATGAACTTCTCCCCACTCTGTAAGATCATTGCGGATGATAGCGGAATCTCGTTCAGTCTCTGACTTTATTTTTTCATTCATGTTGTGATACTGTTCATGACCGATCATCACCGTCACCAGAAGCAAAGTTATAAAGGTAAACGTGACAAATATGTTGAAAAGCACATCATGAAGAGAGCTCGACATCTTGCGTTTTTGGAATGATGGCCATTTAAGAAGAGGCAGATAAGTAAAGATTAAACTGGAAATCAATACATTTAAAATACCATTCACGGCATCCTTAAGCACAACCAGCAGGGAAGCGGTAAAATTCATATCCAGGGCATAACGATAGAATACCCATATGAGAGGCATCCCTAAAATCATCCAATATAGGCTATCAAAAAGAACAATCCTTTTCCCTCTGTAGAAGACGCCGACAAATAAAGTTTCCAGCACAAAAACAAGCATAGCGTAAGGATGATTCCAAAGAAACAACGTGTAACCATTTACAATAACCGATGCCACTAAAGCCCATTTAAGACCATATATCCGCAATATCAAAAAGGTGAATATACTACCGAAGATAAAATTGACCCCCAGCAATAGGGATAGGCTGAGCATATTACCTAGTAGTCCAAAAATAATCAGAGCTATGATAAATACAATCGACTTATTAAATATACTCACTGTTCTCCCACCTTATGAATCAGGCCCATTGCAACAAAAAAACTCTCCCGAAAAGGAGAGGTTTCCTTGCCTTCGGTAACTGGCTGGCATAACATATCCAAATTGGACATGTGATAGCCCCTGTAGTTTTGCGACCCCGTTTTTCAACGAGTGTGCCCTATTATTATTGAGATTATCTGAAAGACAATACATTATTCGACATTAATCTACAAGCTGACACTAATTATAGTTGATACTGCTGGGTGTTACAACCAATTTCTACATTTCCGTATGGCACCGTTCATATCAACTTATAGCAGGTAGGAGTGCTCAGACTGCAACGATCTCTTCTTTGGTCAAAATCGAAGGGCGGATGATGGGTATGGAAGGCGAAAACACACGCCGAAGGGGGAGCATATTTATCACGGGTTACGTGGAGGCCAAAGCCACCGGTCTCCGTATAGCCTCAGTGAAACTCACTGTATCCATTAACAGCAAGCCCCCGAAACCGCGTCACAGCAAGCCTTTTAACCACCACGTATAGTCCAAAACAGCCGCCGAAATGAAAAAAGACACCCCTAAAGGTGTCTTCACTGATACTCCATATGGAGCCGAGGGGAGTCGAACCCCTGTCCGAAGATAACGGCACATAAGCTTCTACGAGTGTAGTCACGGATTTGATGTCACCCGAGTATCGCCCCGTAACCGGCTATACGTTGGGTCAGCCTGATTGTCTTCTTCAGCTCACCGCAGGCGGAGATGAGACAGCGTATCCCACTACTTGTTAGCCCCTATCCCTGTCACATGGGCGATGCAGGGTAGAAGCACGCGCACAGTTTCTTAGGCTGCGAAAGCGTAGTTGTTTTGTTGTTTGCCGTTTAATAGGCTTTAGCGTTGATGAAGCGGACGCGTCCCCACTACTCGCTACTCATGCTCGAACTATCCCCGTCGAATCCAAGAACGGCCCCTCATTAGAAAGGGCGCTTCGGATTAACGGATCAATGACAAGCATACATGCTGATCCGGTTCACAGCTATCTTGATCAAGATGGCTGTTCAGAAGCAATAAGTTTTACTTACACAGTATAGCACATTTATCAACACTTTAACACGTAGGTTAAAGGAATTGAAGGTCGAATCTGGAACAATTGGGCGCCAGGTGGTTACCAGTCTAGCGGGCGATCTTCTGTTTGTCGCGCAGCACACGCTGGATATCACGCTGAGCATCGCGCTTCGCGGCGGAGTCGCGCTTGTCGTATTCCTTCTTACCTTTACCAAGGCCGATCAGCAGCTTGGCGTAGCCATTGCGCACATAAATCTTCAGCGGCACAATCGTGAAGCCATCCCGCTTCGAGGAACCGAGCAGCTTGTGAATCTGTTCCTTATGCATGAGCAGCTTACGTGTACGCGTTGGATCGGTAGGGTTGGCGCGGTTCCCTTGTTCAAAAGGGCTGATATGCATATTGTGAATATGAATCTCACCGTTCCGGATGGTAGCAAAAGCGTCCCCGATGTTAGCGCGGCCGTTACGCAGCGATTTGATCTCTGTACCCGTCAGAACCAAACCCGCTTCATACGTATCCTCAATAAAATAATCATGGGAAGCTTTTTTGTTCTGGGCAAGCACTTTCCCGTCTGCTTTTTTACCCATGAAAGTCACTCCTTGAATTGAATTCCCGGCCCGTTATGAACGGACACCAGGTCTATATTGTATCAAAAGCCAAGCAGGCAGTGCAAGGAAGGATCACCCTATCCCGAGCAATCATTTTGACATATGGGTGTCAGGAAGTGCTACGTTTCAGGTGAAATAGAAGTCCCCTTATATTCTAAAAAAGCACTGTCCCCCTAAAGGAACAGTGCCTTCTATTAATTCTGCCTAGGCCTGAGGTTTCTTCTTCCGCTTTCTGCGGCCGCCGCCCTCCGGATTGCCGCTCTTGTCGCCAGCGCCTGCCGGTGCCGGATTAGTGGTCTCCACGTTGCCTGGAGTCACAGAAGTGCCGATGAAGACGCCGCCTTTCTTCTTCTTGCGGCGGCTCTTGCCCTCCGGCGCTGCGCCGTTGCCTTCGCTTCCGAGGCCGCTGCCGAGGTCTTCGCGGCTGCGGAACCGTGTGCTCGCGTCCACGCCGCGCAGCTCACCGCCCGCCTGCTCGGCTCCGCCCCCGCTTGGCGCGCCGTAGCCGCCCTTGCCGGAGCCGAAGCCGAAGGCAATGCCGCGTCCCCCGGCACTGCCTCCGCCGTCTCCGCCGCGGCCTCTGCCGCGCTCACGCTCGCGCGGAGCACCTGATCCGCCGGCTTCGCCCCGGCGGTCCGCCTTCGCCGCGCTGCCCGCTGCGGAGGCGGCTGCAAGTGCACGCCGCGCGGCCGCTTCCGGCCCGCGGCCGCGCTTACGGCCGCCTGCTGCGCCGCCGTCTTCAGCCGGCGCTACACCTGCGCGCGGCTCTTCACCAGCGCCAGCCTCAGCGCCGCCGCCCTTAACTGCACCGCCAAAGACACCGGCGCCAGCGCTGCCGCTCTTGCCTTTACCTTTGGCGCCGAATCCAGCCGCACCGGCAGCTGCACCGCCGTTCTTGCCCTTCCCGGCGCCTTTAGCCGCACCAGCCGCTGCGCGGCCAGGCTTACCCTTACCTCCGCGGCCCTTGCCAACGCCGCCAGCCTTACCCGCAAATGGCTTGCCGGAGCCGCCGGCACCAGGGCGTCCGGCCTTGCCGCCGCGTCCGCCGTAGTTCCGGTGGTCGCCAGCCGCGCGCGGCTTCATATCAACCAGTTCGAAGTCAATCGTATGATCGTCCATGTTGACCTTGGCCACACGGATCTTCACCTCGTCTCCGATGCGGAACACTTTGGAGGTACGCTCACCGATGAGGGCCATGTGGGCTTCATCGAAGTGGTAATAATCATCGCTCAGTGCGCTGAGCCGGATCAGACCTTCTACCGTGTTATCCAGCTCGATGAACATTCCGAAGCTGGTCACGCTGCTGATCATGGCATCGAATTCTTCGCCTACCTTATCCTGCATGAACTCCGCTTTCTTCAGCTGCTCAGTGTCACGTTCAGCCTCTACCGCTACACGCTCGCGTTCGGAGGACTGCTGGGCGATATCCGGCATCCGCGAAGCCAGATACTCATGACGTTTCTCCGTCAGAGCTCCTCCATTCTCCACCACCTCACGCATGACGCGGTGAATGACAAGGTCGGGATAACGGCGGATCGGCGAGGTGAAGTGGGAATAGAATTCTGCAGCCAGTCCGAAGTGACCCGTACTCTCGGCATCGTATTTCGCCTGCTTCATGGAGCGCAGCATCATCGTGCTAATGACCGTCTGCTCTTTGGTTCCCTGAATCTGCTCCAGCAGATCCTGCAGCGCACGCGGATGAACGGAATTGCCGCGACCCTTGACGTGGTAACCGAAGTTAGCGGCGAAGGCCATGAAATTCTGCAGCTTCTCCGGATCCGGATCTTCATGAATCCGGTACAGGAATGGCACCTTCAGCCAGTGGAAGTGCTCCGCTACAGTCTCATTAGCCGCGAGCATGAATTCCTCAATAATCTGCTCGGCCACGGAACGCTCACGCTTCACAATATCGATAGCCTTACCTGCTTCATCTACGATGATTTTGCTTTCTTCAAAGTCGAAGTCAACGGCTCCGCGCCGCATCCGGGCATCGCGCAGCTTCATCGCGAGTTCCTTCATCAGGCGGAAATCACCGATCAGGGGAGCATAGCGCTCCAGCAGCTCAGGGTCTTCATCCTCAACAATTTTGCGTACATCGGAGTAAGTCATTCTCTCCTTAGTACGGATTACACTCGTGAACACATCATGCTTCACAACCTTCATGTGCTCGTCGAATTCCATTTCACAGGACATGGTCAGCCGGTCTACCTGCGGGTTCAAGCTGCAGATCCCATTCGACAGCCGGTGCGGCAGCATGGGAATGACCCGGTCAACCAGATACACGCTGCAGCCGCGGTCATAGGCTTCTTTATCCAGCTCAGAGCCCTCACGCACATAATAGCCTACATCGGCGATATGAACGCCCAGCTTATAATGACCGTTCTCCAGACGCTCCACATTCACCGCATCATCCAGGTCCTTGGCATCCGCGCCGTCAATGGTGACAATGTTCAGTCCGCGCAGATCGCGGCGGCCTTGCTGGATAATCTCCTCGTCGGTAATGGAATCGGGTGCCTGCTCCGCTTCCTTCATCACCTCAGCAGGGAAAGCCTCCGGCAGCTGATGCTTGCGGATAACCGACAGAATATCCACGCCCGGGTCATCCTTATGGCCGAGGATCTCAATAATTTCACCTTCAGCCGCAGCACGGCCTTCCGGATAGTTCACAATGCGGACAACGACCTTTTCCCCGTCAACCGCTCCCTTGAAGGACTGCTTCGGAATGAAAATATCCCGGTTAATCCGCTTATCATCCGGCAGCACGAAGCCATACGTCTCCAGGCTCTGGAATACGCCAACCGTCTGCGATACGCCTCTGATCAGGATCCGCTCTACTTCGCCTTCCATACGCCCGCCAGACGGGCTCTTCGAGGTAATGCGGATCAGTACGATGTCACCGTTCATTGCACCCTTCAGATCATTGGCATGGATGTATACATCGGGATGATCACGGTCATCGGGTATCAGAAAAGCGAACCCCTTCGCATGGGCTTGCAGCCGTCCGCGCAGCAGATCCATACGTTCCGGTACGCCATAACGGCTACCCCGGGTCAGAATAATCCGGCCGTCCTTTTCCAGTTCAATCAGCAGACGCTCAAAGGCTTTGAACGCCTCGCTATCCTCAATTGCGAAATGGCTCACCAGTTCTTCATACGTTAGCGGTTTATAAGCGGTTTCCCGCATGTAATCAAGTAGAATTTCTTGTGTTATCATCTTCGTCACCTCGGCCCTCCGCAGCATTCATGCCGCTGGCATATATGTATGTCTTGTCCTATCCCACATCAAATAAATCCAAGTAAAATTTACCTTTATATACTTCATACCCTAGTATACACGAAATCAATCCCGGGCATCCCTGTTATGATGTGCAAACACTCAAATCTGCATACAAAAAAGCCCCCGCCTATTCCATTCAGAACAGAGCGAAGGCTTACAGTAGGCAAACTACTCAATAACAATGGCTACAACGATTGACATAATGAAGAATCCGGCTGCCAATCCAACCGTTACACGCTGCAATACAAGCTCCATACCGCGTGCTTTTGTTTTACCGAAGAGATGCTCAGCACCGCCGGAGATGGCACCGGAAAGACCCGCGCTTTTCCCTTTTTGCAGAAGAACGACCGCAATCAGACCTACGGCAAAAATCAGAAGCACCACTTTCAAAAAGATATCCATTCACTTCCACCTCCTACGTCCAAGCATCACTATCTATGCTAAATTGGAATTTCCGTTTCATAAACAGCATTCTTATTTTATCATAGCCATAGATTGAATACAACCTTACAAACTGCATTCTATCAATATCCTACTATTAATATTCTCAGGTTTGTTTTCTATAGGAAACAAGAACGAGCAGCAGCAGACCAGAGATTAATAATATAGGCACAGAGAAGAAGGCATACCCGATCCCCTCCCAGCCTCCAATTACAGTGAAACTTAGAACCAGTAATATCAGACTGCCCAGTAAACCAGTGATCCCCGGATAAAAAACAGCTCTGCTCCGCATGCGCCCGGTCCGCGACAGCACCCAGCTGAGAATGATTAAAAATATTCCCACACCTATACCCGCAACAATAGCGTTCATGCCCACACTCCTTCCAGTTATCTACAATTATAGAATAACCCACTAGAAGCATCAGAGGCAACCTCGCTGTTCGCATTGCACTTTGTGGGTCTATCATCCAAAAAAAGGCCTGCCGAAGTTCGGCAGGCCTTTTAAATATAGAGTCAAAAGAAATTATCTTTTGAGGTTGTAGAAGGATTTCAGGCCGTTGTATTGAGCGAGTTCACCCAGTTCATCTTCGATGCGAAGCAACTGGTTGTATTTAGCAACACGGTCTGTACGGGAAGGAGCACCCGTTTTGATCTGACCAGCGTTAGTCGCAACAGCGATGTCAGCGATTGTGCTGTCTTCGGATTCACCGGAACGGTGGGAGATAACTGCTGTGTAACCAGCGCGTTTAGCCATTTCGATAGCATCGAAAGTTTCAGTCAGTGTACCAATCTGGTTAACCTTAACCAGGATGGAGTTACCGATACCTTTTTCAATACCTGTAGCAAGGCGCTCAGTGTTCGTAACGAACAAGTCGTCACCAACCAATTGGACTTTGTCGCCCAATTTTTCAGTAAGCAATTTCCAGCCATCCCAGTCGTCTTCAGACATACCGTCTTCGATTGTGATGATTGGGTACTTCTCAACCCAAGAAGCAAGAAGGTCAACATACTCAGCGGAAGTGTAAGATTTACCTTCGCCAGCAAGTGTGTATTTACCGTCTTTGTAGAACTCAGTGGAAGCAACGTCCATACCGAGGAATACGTCAACGCCTGGTTTGTAACCGGCTTTTTCGATCGCTTCGATGATTGTAGTGATTGCTTCTTCGTTCGAACCAAGGTTCGGTGCGAAGCCGCCTTCGTCGCCTACAGCTGTGTTAAGGCCTTTGGACTGAAGTACGGATTTCAGGTTGTGGAAGATTTCTGCGCCTGTACGAAGAGCTTCTTTGAAGCTTGTAGCGCCTACAGGAAGAACCATGAACTCTTGAACGTCGATGTTGTTATCGGCATGCTCACCACCGTTGATGATGTTCATCATTGGTACTGGAAGAGTTTTGGCGTTGAATCCGCCCAGGTATACGTACAAAGGAATATCCAGAGCTGCTGCAGCTGCACGAGCTACGGCCATGGATACTGCCAGGATCGCGTTAGCGCCCAGCTTGCCTTTGTTAGGAGTTCCGTCCAAAGTGATCATCAATTTGTCGATGCCCACTTGGTCAAGAGCATCCATACCGATTACTTCTGGAGCGATAATTTCGTTTACGTTCTCAACAGCTTTCAGAACGCCTTTACCCATGTAACGGGATTTGTCGCCGTCACGAAGCTCTACAGCTTCATGAGCACCAGTGGAAGCGCCGGAAGGAACGATCGCGCGGCCTTTAGCGCCGGATTCCAGATAAACATCAACCTCTACCGTAGGGTTACCGCGGGAGTCGAGGACTTCGCGAGCGTACACATCAGAAATAATAGTCATGTAAGTTTAATCTCCTTTTAACTTTAAGTTTAGTGTAACAATGAAACTTGGGGTCTGCCTATTTGCGGCTGGCAATCATGGATTGTCCGGTCATTTCCGCAGGCTGCGGAAGTCCCATCAGATCCAGGATTGTCGGTGCCACATCTGCGAGGATACCAGCTTCGCGCAATACAACATTCTCAGTTGTAACGATGAAAGGAACCGGGTTGGTGGTATGGGCTGTGAATGGACGACCATTCTCATCGAATACCATATCCGCATTACCGTGGTCGGCAATGATGATCGCAACGCCGCCTTTGGCAACTACTGCATCCACAACTTTACCTACGCATTCGTCCGTTACTTCAACTGCCTTGATGGTAGGCTCCAGCATCCCGGAGTGTCCAACCATATCAGGGTTAGCAAAGTTCAGGATAATGGCATCTTGTCTGTCTGCTTCGATCTCCGCTACGCAGGCCGCCGCCACTTCGTATGCGCTCATCTCAGGCTGCAGATCATAGGTTGCCACTTTCGGTGAGTTGATCAGGATACGGGTTTCGCCAGGAAGCTCCTCATCGCGTCCGCCGCTGAAGAAGAAGGTAACATGCGGATACTTCTCAGTTTCCGCGATACGCAGCTGCTTCTTGTTCTGCTGAACAAGCACTTCACCGAGGGTGTTGTCCAGGTTCTTCGGGGAATAAGCCACGTAGCCTTGAACCGTCTCGCTGAAGGTAGTCAGACATACGAAATGCAGGTTCTCCGGGAACTTAGGACCACGGTCGAAGCCGCGGAAATCGGAGTTCGTGAATACTTGCGACAGCTGGATCGCACGGTCAGGACGGAAGTTCAGGAAAATGACGGAATCGCCGCTTTCCACTGTCGCAACCGGGTTGCCAAGACTATCTACAATCACACTTGGCTCTACAAATTCATCATACACAGAATTCTGGTAAGATCCAGTGATTGCCTGAAGTGCATCGGTATATTTAGGGCCTTCGCCGTAAACCATTGCACGATAAGCTTTCTCTACACGTTCCCAGCGTTTGTCACGGTCCATGGCATAATAACGTCCGGATACCGTAGCAATCGTACCTACGCCAACCTCTTCGATCTTGGCTACCAGGTCCTGAATGAACTTCTGTCCACTGTCGGGTGGTACGTCGCGGCCATCCATGAAGGCATGAATATAAACTTCATGCAAATCTTCTTTTTTGGCCAGATCGAGCATCGCGAACAGGTGGTTAATGTGACTGTGTACGCCGCCATCAGATACAAGTGCATAGAGGTGAAGCTTTTTGCCGGTTGTTTTGGCGCTTCTCACCGCAGCAACCAGCGTTTCGTTCTCGAAGAATTCCCCATCACGGATCGACTTATCGATGCGGGTCAGATCCTGGTATACGATCCGGCCTGCGCCGATGTTAAGGTGCCCTACTTCAGAGTTACCCATTTGTCCTTCCGGCAGACCTACAGCTTCACCGCAAGCGGTAAGTGTAGTATTCGGATATTGTTTCAGGTAACGATCGTAGTTCGGTTTGTTGGCTTGGGCAACTGCGTTGCCTTCATCCGTATTACGCAAACCGAAACCGTCCATGATGATTAGAGCTACAGGTTTTGGTGCTGACATTCTTATTTCGCCCCCTCAACGAGTGAAACGAAGGAAGCAGGCTGCAGGCTGGCACCGCCGACTAGAGCGCCGTCGATGTCGCTTTGACTCATGTACTCCGTTACATTCTCAGGCTTCACGCTGCCGCCGTATTGGATACGGACAGCTTCAGCAGTTGCTTCATCGTACAGGCCTTTTACAAGGGTACGGATGTAAGCAATAACTTCATTAGCATCCTGGGAAGTAGAGGATTTACCTGTACCAATAGCCCAGATAGGCTCATAAGCGATAACTACGCTTGCTGCCTGTTCCGCGCTAAGACCGGCAAATGCCGCTTCAGTCTGCACTTTGCATACATCTTTAGTCTGGTCTGCTTCGCGCTCTTCGAGCTTTTCGCCTACACAGACAATTGGTGTAATGCCGTGGCGGAATGCCGCATGCATTTTTTTGTTGACGATTTCGTCCGTCTCACCGAAGTATGCACGGCGTTCGGAGTGACCGATAATCACGTATTCCACACCGAGATCCTTCAGCATTACGCCGCTGATCTCGCCTGTGTAAGCACCGTTATCTTCGAAGTGAAGATTCTGAGCACCAATTTTGATGCTGGTGCCTTGTACCGCTGCAACAAGTGCAGGCAGGTTAGTGAATGGTGCGCAGATTACAGTCTCTACGCCTTCAACTTCCGCCTGACCTTTGATTTCAGCGATGAAGCCTTCGGCTTCCGGAACGGTTTTGAACATTTTCCAGTTGCCGGCAATGATAGGTGTTCTACTCATAGTAATGGATTGCCTCCTTCTACCTTCTACGTCTTACTTGTCGTTCAGTGCTTCTACGCCTGGAAGTGCCTTGCCTTCCATGAACTCGAGTGATGCGCCGCCGCCAGTGGAGATATGATCCATTTGGTCTGCGAGGTGGAATTTCTCTGCTGCTGCTGCGGAATCACCGCCGCCGATTACTGTGTAACCTTCGGTAGTTGCGCAAGCTTGAGCTACAGCCTTGGTTCCTTCAGCAAAGATGTCGATTTCGAACACGCCCATAGGTCCGTTCCATACAACCAGCTTGGAGCTCTTGATCACATCAGCATAGATTTCACGAGTCTTAGGACCAATGTCCAGACCCATCCAGCCTTCAGGGATTTCGTTAATGTCTACCACTTTGGTATTAGCGTCTGCACCGAACTTGTCAGCGACAACAACGTCTACAGGAAGCAGGAAGTTTTTACCGAGCTTTTTAGCTTTTTCGATAAATCCGAGCGAAGCTTCGAGCTTTTCATTATCTACCAGAGATTCGCCGATTTCGAAGCCTTGAGCTTTGGTGAAGGTGTAAGAAAGGCCGCCGCCAATCAATACGTTGTCAGCCAGAGTCAGCAGGTTGTCAATCACGTCGATCTTGTCTTTAACTTTGGAACCGCCGATGATGGCAGTGAAGGGACGTTCCGGATTCGACAGGGCTTTGCCCAGAACGGACAATTCCTTCTCCATCAGAAGGCCGGATACGGCAGGCAGGAAGTGAGCGATACCTTCTGTCGAAGCATGGGCACGGTGAGCCGCGCCGAATGCGTCATTGACGAACAGGTCTGCCAGTTCAGCGAACTGCTTAGCCAGTTCAGGGTCGTTCTTTTCTTCCCCTTTATAGAAACGGACATTCTCAAGCACAAGCACGTCGCCTTCGTTCAGTTCAGCAATTTGTGCTTTTACCGCTTCGCCAATCGCTTCATCTGCTTTGGCTACCGGTTTGCCGAGCAATTCGGACAGACGTACAGCTGCGGAAGTCAACCGCATGGAATCGACGAATTCACCTTTAGGACGGCCCATATGGCTGGCCAGAATGACCTTTGCACCGTTCTCAATCAGGTATTTAATTGTTGGAAGGGTTTCGCGGATACGGGTATCATCAGTGATCTTACCGTCTTCCACTGGCACGTTGAAATCCACACGCACGAAGACGCGTTTGCCTTTTACTTCTACATCACGGACACTTTTTTTGTTCATGATTAACATTTCCTCCACACCCAAAATTGGTTCATTCACGAATCCATTTCATTTAGAAAGAGCGGAAACAGACTTTCATTGTTTCCGCTCAATTGTACTGCTTATATGAAATCGGTATTATTGAGCAAGTTTAGCGAATTTCTCCAAAGTACGAACAAGCTGTGCAGTGTAGGACATTTCATTGTCATACCAAGCAACGGTTTTAACCAGTTGTTTGTCGCCAACAGTCAGAACTTTAGTTTGTGTAGCATCGAACAGGGAACCGAAAGTCATACCCTTGATGTCGGAAGATACGATTTCATCTTCAGTGTAGCCATAAGTTTCCGGATCGGAAGCAGCTTTCATTGCTGCGTTGATTTCTTCAACAGTTACGCTCTTATCCAGAACAGTAACCAGCTCAGTCAGGGAACCAGTAGCTACAGGCACACGTTGTGCTGCACCGTCAAGTTTGCCTTTAAGTTCTGGAATTACCAGGCCGATTGCTTTAGCAGCACCGGTAGTGTTAGGAATGATGTTCTCAGCAGCAGCGCGGGCACGTCTGAAGTCACCTTTAGCGTGTGGAGCATCAAGTGTATTCTGGTCACCTGTGTAAGCGTGGATAGTAGTCATCAAGCCTTCGATGATACCGAATTTGTCGTTCAGAACTTTGGCCATAGGAGCCAGGCAGTTCGTTGTGCAAGATGCGCCGGAGATTACTGTTTCGCTTCCGTCAAGGATGTCATCGTTAACGTTGTAAACAACAGTCTTCATGTCGCCTGTAGCTGGAGCAGAAATAACTACTTTCTTAGCTCCGCCTTTAAGGTGCTTTTCAGCGGCTTCTTTAGTTGTGAAGAACCCTGTGCATTCCAGAACGATATCAACGCCAAGCTCTCCCCAAGGAAGTTCTTCAGGGTTGCGGTTAGCAAGAACCTTAACATCTTTGCCGTTAACTTTGAAGAAGCCGTCGTGAACTTCAACATCGCCTTGGAATTTACCTTGAGTTGTATCATATTTAAGCAAATGAGCAAGCATCTTAGCGTCAGTCAAGTCATTGATTGCTACCACTTCGATACCTTCTACATTTTGAATACGGCGGAATGCAAGGCGTCCAATACGTCCAAAACCGTTAATACCAACTTTTACACTCATTGAATAGTTCCTCCTAGATTTCGTTTTATTTATTCAAGACAAGCCGTGAGGCTCGTCAAGACAACAAGGTTAAGTATAATGCATAATACCTTTGCGCGCGCCCCATAAAATGGAAGCTATAGGACTTGCTGCAACTGTTTGTCGATTTCTTTGCCAATTTCGACAGCCGCCGCCTCGTCTGTTACGAGAATATCCTCTTGGCCGAACCGCAGCATCGCATGAATGGCCTTAGCCTTGCGTTTGCCGCCGGCAATACCGATAACGACTTCTGTACGCATAATGTCTTCCAGGCGCAGCCCCATGGTCATCATGGTATGAACCACCTCACCATTCTCATTGAAATAATATCCGAACGATTCGGCTACCGCACCCTCGTCCTGAATCTCTGAGATTGTAGCGGGGTCCAGCTTGCGGCGGTGAGTCATTTCAATGGCATCGCCAATTCCATGCACAATAATACGCGATCTGCGGATAATCTCCACAATCTCTCCAATATTGGAGTCCAGTGCGAGCGACTGATAGGCATCGCCGCTGAGTAGATCAGGCACATGCAGCAAACGGTAATTGGCACCAATCCGTTTAGCCATGGTCGAAGCAATGGTGTTGGCTTGGATCTCCATGCTCTCTCCCAATCCTCCACGCGCCGGAACTACCCAGGCGTTCTTATAGGAAAGGGATAGCGGCGGGGTCAACTGATCGGCCATTTCGGCCAGGGTCGATCCGCCTGTGACAGCAATCGTGTCGTCACTGCGCAGTACACTGAGCAGTGCCTTCGAACCTGCACGCCCCAGTTCACGTTTGGTGAACAGTGAGGTCTCGCAGTCGCCAGGTACAACAACTACTTTACTGAGACCGTACGTAGTACGAATTTTCTCTTCCAGATCATCCAGGCCGAAGAGGCTCTTGGCGATCGGCTCCATCAGGTCAAGCAGTCTGCGCCCGGCTTCGCTAACGCGCATGCCGACGCTCTCGATCTCAATGAGCCCTTGCGATTTCAGAAGATCCGTCTCGGCGCGCAGCACCCGCTCGGTCATATCAAGCGAGGCGGCAAGCGTTCTGCGCCCAATAATATCGGACAGCATGATCTGATGTAGAATCGTATACCGTCTCTTAAGGGTTTCCATGAGATCAGGCAGAAGCTGCTTTTGGATTTCCAATAAATTACGCATGCTTTCACTCCTGCAACTTCGTCTTTCTCTTTTCCCTTGTTCGTGGTCTCAAAATGTCCCGGGTTAACTTTTTAAGTCCCACCCATATTCTACCCAAAACTGACGCGGAGTGCAAGTGTTCCGAGACTATAATTCTCAGACTGGTTTCATCTTATACATCTGCCGGTCTGTAAGAGGTAACCATGACCTTAATTGCATGACTGATAACCTCCAGCACCTGACTGTCAGGTTGGAAGCTAGTATCTGCCTGTGAAGGTCGGAAAAAACTATTTTTTGAACGATGGGTTTTACACATTGCTTTTATGCGAGAAGTGTATTATAATAATTTCTGTTGCGCCCGTGGTCCAATGGATATGACGTAGGCCTCCGAAGCCTGAGATCCAAGTTCGATTCTTGGCGGGCGCGCCATTATGTTCACTTTTGTACATAATTTAGCAATGCTTATACTACATTTAACCAAAGAGCCAATTGATGGCTCTTTTTTTTGAAACTAAGTTTGACTTTCTTTGACTTTTTGTTTGAATTTGTTTATCATGTGGTTAATACGGTAACAGTAAAAAATGAACACATTCGAAGCACCAATTTCAAGGAGGTTTTCCACGTGAGTTATATTCCTATGGTAGTAGAACAGAGCAACCGCGGTGAGCGCGCTTATGACATCTATTCCCGCCTGCTGAAGGACCGCATCATTTTCCTTGGAACGGAGGTTAATGACGTGGTAGCCAATTCCATCATCGCACAAATGCTCTTCCTGGCTGCCGAGGATCCGGATAAGGATATTCACCTGTATGTGAACAGCCCTGGCGGTTCCATTACAGCGGGTATGGCTATATTTGATACAATGCAGTACATTAAACCGGATGTATCCACCATCTGTGTAGGGATGGCCGCTTCCATGGGAGCCTTCCTGCTGAACGCCGGCGCCAAGGGCAAACGCTTTGCCTTGCCGAACAGCGAAATTATGATTCACCAGCCACTCGGCGGTGCCCAGGGTCAGGCTTCAGATATCGAAATCCGCGCCCGCCGCATCATCAAGCTGCGCGAGAAGCTGAACCGTATCCTGTCCGAACGTACGGGCCAGCCGATCGAGAAGATCGAGAAGGATACCGACCGTGACTACTTCATGAGTGCTGCCGATGCAGCTGAATATGGTATTGTCGATAAAGTCATTGAGAAGACATTGCCGACTGGCGTTTAATTTCTATACTTCACCAACACATAAAGAGGCTGCCGCGGACCTACAGGTCTGCGGCAGCCTCTTTATGTGGCATATATACAGATGTTTCACCTCAAGTTTCCATATCCCAGGGCATCCAGCTTGCCGGCGATCACCCGGTAGCCCCTGCCGTTCGGATGGATATGATCCAGGAACAGCAGCCCCCGCTCATTGCCGGCAAATTCATGATAAATGGAAGCAAACCTCACAACATAACTGCTGTAGCCGGCAGCATAGGAGTTGAACTGCCGCACCCAATCTGTGGCCGCATCCACCTGAGGATACGGATTATAGAGACCTACAATCCGGATAATGTAAGGACTTCGCGTTCCTGCCTTCAGCTGTGCCAGAGTACTCATAATATCACTGAAATTCCGTTTGCATTCCCGGAGCGCTTTTTGCAGATATCCATTCAGCTCACCTGGCCTCCCCGCCGCGGCTTTAGCGGCCTTAATCAGATCATTACCGCCGATAGAGACGGTGATGATCTCCGCATCCTTAACCGCAGAACGAAAGCCGCCATCAGTCTTGAGACGCTGCTCCAGCCCTGCTGTTGTCAGACCGTTCACTCCAAGATTCGCTGAAGCCACCGGAGTCTGCAGCCGCCCTTCTGCCATCCGGCGGTAGACGGGAACAAATCCGTTCCCGGGCAGTGCCCCGAACCCGGTCGTTAATGAATCTCCAATGGCCGTATACTGATAGACCATAGCCTTCCCTCCCTGCTATAAGCTGCTTGCTTTCTTTAGCTTATGACTGCCCAGGGGATGTGGTAACGGCAGGGCGGCCTTATTAGGCCCGCAAAAAAAATCCTGCCCTTATGTCTCCCGGAGGAAATGCAAGGGCAGGATAGATGAAGCTACCGGTACTGGAATAGTGAAGCCTATACGTTATTTCAGTGCAGCGAACGGACTGCTTCCATCAGGCAGCAGCTCCTTGAAGCTGAAGATTACCTCCGGGAAGCCTGTAGCGTATGCAGTATACTCATATTGCTGGAAGAAGAGCACGGCTTTGCCCTCTTTCAGATAGAAGTTTTTCTCTGTATTCAGGCCTGTGAATCCTCCCAGATAACCTCCGTTTGCTTTGATTTCAGTAGATACTTTGGCATTCAGCTGTTTCTTATAGTTAGGATTAGCCTTGAACAAATCCCCCAGCAGCAGGCGTTTGCCGTCCTTAAGTGAGAAGGTAAAGGCATTACGGATAGTCGATCCATGTGCGCCGCCGGTGTACCCGTATTGATTCGTGATCAGACTGAGCACGCCGTCTTGATTATAAGTGACCACATAACCGCCTTCGAATTCATACGGACGGTCGTCCTCGGATTTAAGGGAGATTTGATCTTCAGCGTAAGCCGCATATTTCTGAATCGTCTGTTTGATTGTATCATTGATCGCCTTCTCAGCCTCGCTACTAGCAAGACCGCTGACCTGTGGATAATCCAGCTTAATCGGTGCATCTTTATGGTCCTTAACATAGCTCTCAGTCTTTATAGTTACCGCATTTTGCGTTCTCTTCATCACATTGAGCCGTCCCGTAGTGGCACTCCAGTCGCCCTTGTAGCCTAAGTAATCACTGAGCAGGTCAAACGAAACATAGAAGCGGTTATTCAGATTCTTCACTTCATATTCACCGATAAAATAATTATTCACTTTAATCGTAGTATAGTATTCAGTAACCGTCAATTTAGTTTGTGTAGTACCTGTACCGATGGTATACGTCTTCTCAGCTTTATCATAAGATAGCGGCATCCCCAGCGCATCGCGCATAAACGTTACCGGAATCCATACCTTCCCGTCTTGGAAAAGCCCTGTCTGCGCTGTAATCTTACCGTTTACCTTCAGCACGACCGGGGAGGAGGCAGCTTTCACCTGAGCCGCCGCTGGAGCAGCCTGGGTAATGCCTGCCGGGAGTACACCTCCACCGATTAGCATTCCTGCTGCAATCATTCCTGCGCCCCACTTACGGGCGTATTTCTTCGAAGTATCATTCATTTTCATTGTTGTTCTTCCCCTTCCGCTGGTACGATGATAGTTTACGTGATGTGTTCCCTCAGCTTCACTCTTCCTATTATAAGGATAAGAAGGTTCGCGGATGTTACAATGCGCTTTACAGTTTCTTAAGGATTGAAGAGTCTTTCTATCAACCTTATTACATTAATTTAAACAATTTGAGAGATTTCAAAGAAAATTTCTTCTAAAAAAGGCGCCTGCCCTGCCATAAACAGCAGAGCAAGCGCCTCTTTGCGGTCACTTTATTTCAATTCATAGGTCACGCTCAGCTGAGTGGTTACTTTAACCTCTCCGGGTTCAACGGAACTTCCGGCAGCTGAATCATTCGCTGCTTTGGACATAGCGGCCTGTTCAACGAAGACAACCGGGTTATTCCCGTCATCGCTCTGAATGACCGTTACCACCTGGCCCAGTCCACGTTTCGCCGCTTTAGCAATCGCTGCCGCTTTTACATCTGCGTTCAGCATTGCTTTTTCGATGACCTGTGCTTCAAAGGCTGATGGATCTTCGATCGCAAAGCTTGCATTGCCGATATTGTTCGCGCCTGCCGTAGATGCTGCATCCAGCAATTGTCCGACCTTAGTCAGATCACGGTAGGAAATCTTCAGCGTATGCTGGGCATTATAGCCTTTAACCTGCTGGCCTTCCTTTTCGCTATAGACGTAATTAGGCTGTACATAGAACTGGGTGCTCTGAATATCCTTGTCGGCAATTCCCCAGGTTGTTTTGAATAATGCAGTCAGCTTCGCAATCTTTGCTGCGGTACCCTTCTGCGCCTCTTGCGCAGTATCGGCAGTGGTACTTACCCCAATCGAAAGATAGACGATATCCGGTTTGATCGCAAGTTCACCCTTGCCCACCACGCTCACAATATTCTTCTGCACCTCGTCGGCAGCGTAAGCCTTTTCAGGACCTTTTAGCACCCCGCTCAGCCCCATTCCTCCTATAATCAAGCTTCCTGCCAGCAGCACTGCTCCGATTGATTTGCCAAATTTCATCATGCCTGCCATCCCCTTTCGCTTCTTTAAGTGTTGGTACCCTCTAGACGGACCAGCATGGCAAAAGTTGCATATCCTATGTACGTTATTTAATAATTTATTCCGTCTCTATCCAAAAACGCCGGATGACATTCCCGTCCTCCTCGATATATTCGCTATCCTCTATTCCGCCATTCTTGCGGATCGTCCGCTCTGAAGCTGTATTGACGGCGTCGCAGACCACGAGCGCCTTCTTTATACCCAGTTCCCCAGCCTTCAGGAGAGCCTGCCTCAGAAGTTCACTGGCATAGCCCCGTCTGCGCTCCGAAGGGACCACGCCATAGCCGATATGCCCGCCTGTACGAAGTAAAGTTTCCGTCAGCCGGTGTCTGATGTTCACGGCACCTACCACCCGCTGATCCGTTGTCACCAGCCAGAAGGTTGAACTGCTCACCCATCCGTCTTTGATATTCACACCACCGGCATGCTCACGCAGAGACTGAAGCATACCGGCAAAGTCAGCAGGATCGATCTCGACTACCCAGGGAACGAATGATTCTCCGCTGGCCTTCCACTCTTCATAAAATGCCAGATAGGGCTCTCTGAGAGCTTCTGTAGGCGCCACTAAGGTTACCTCGCTGCCTTGGATCTTCATCTGTGTATCTCCCCTTGTACATAAATAATATGAAAAAAAGCCCCTAAGGGCTTTCGGTAAGACGTTGTAGCATTTATTGATTCTCGAGTTCTTCCTTACTTACAAGACTTGTCAAAGCGGTTACAGCTTGTTCCGCATCTGCGCCATCTGCGCTGATATAAATCTCCGTACCGGAACTGATTGCAAGGCTCATAATGCCCATGATACTTTTGGCGTTAACTTTTTTATCGTCTTTTTCCACGAAAATCTCCGACGAAAACTTATTAGCTTCTTGCACAAACAATGCTGCCGGCCGAGCATGGAGCCCCGTCTTCAACCGAACAACTACCGGGTGCTTTGTCATGAAACGCTTACCCCCTATTTGAGATCTGCCCAAAAATTTCACATTAATTTTATAATATTATATCATTATAACCTCTACCGCACTAGAAAAAAAATAATCAACTGCCCCGCACCTTGTCAGCCAGCTCATCAATTTTGCGCAAACGGTGGTTTACGCCTGATTTACTGACGGTGCCGCCCAGCATATCGCCGACTTCCTTCAGGTTGATATCCGGGTGTGCAAGTCTGATTTCTGCAACCTCGCGCAGCTTATCCGGCAAGCTTTCCAGTCCCACCTCACGCTGCAGCAGCTTGATATTCTCGATCTGGCGTACCGCAGCGCTGATCGTTTTGTTAAGATTGGCCGTTTCGCAGTTGACGATCCGGTTGACCGAATTGCGCATATCGCGCATGATCCGCACATCCTCAAATTTGAACAGCGCCTGATGGGCTCCGATCAAACTTAAGAATTCAATAATCTTCTCGCCTTCCTTGATGTATAGGATGAAGCCTTTCTTGCGTTCTATGCAGCGGGCATTCAGGTGAAATTCACCAGCCAGCTCCACGAGCGCCTTACAGTGCTCCTCATACATCGAAGCAATTTCCAGATGGTACGAGGAACCCTCCGGATTATTCACCGAACCGCCAGCCATGAAGGCCCCGCGCAAGTAAGCACGCTTGCAGCAGTTCTTGCCGACGATTTCATCATCGATCCCATCGGTGAAGATGAAGCCTTCCGAGACAATCCGCAGATCCTTCAGGATCTCCTGAACCCGGTTTGGGATTCTTACGATATAGACGTTATTCTTCTTCAAACGCATTTTTTTACGCACGAGCAGCTCGATATGGACCTGGTAATATTTCTTAAGTAAAGAATATACCCGCCTTGCAATCGCGGCGTTCTCCGTCGAAATGTCGAGAACAACCTTTTTGCTCGAAAGCTGCACCGAACCATTCATCCGGATCAGCGCTGACATTTCCGCTTTCTCACAGCAGGGCTGGCTCTCGACCATCGTCAGCTCTTTTTTGGTAAGGGCCGCAAAAGACAAGGGGCTCACCTCTTTCATGTTAACTCTTTCTGTCAATCCAATCCTGAACCAGCTGGAAAATATGGTGGCTAAGCTTATCTGTATCATGCCGCAAATAAGTTTTAAATAATACCAGTTTGTCGGCAATCACCTTATATCCGTTGCCGTCAACGACATCGCGGTCAAGCTGCACCGGACGTGCGCCTTTCTCGGCATATTTGATCTGTACCTGCTCCGGGATCTCTCCATCGTTCACAATTACATAATCGAACAGATGCAGTCCGATATGGTCATATACCGCTTGAAGATGATCACTGACCGTATAATTATCCGTTTCACCTGGCTGGGTCATTACATTGCATACGAATATTTTGATCGCATCCGAGGCCACAACGGCTTCAGCCAGCTTCGGCACCAGCAGATTCGGCAGAATGCTTGTATACAGACTGCCCGGACCGAGCAGAATGGCATCCGCATTCCGGATCGCTTCCAGTGCCTCCGGCAGAGGCTCCACATCGGCGGGCTCCAGAAACACACGTTTGATTATACCGCCGGCCTCCGGTATTTTGGATTCGCCGGTAATCAGGGTTCCATCCGACATCTCGGCGTGCAGTACCACCGCTTCGCCAGCAGCGGGCAGCACCCGGCCACGGACGGCGAAAAGGCGGCTTAGCTCTCTGACCGCAGTAACGAAATCACCGGAGATGTCTGTCAGCGCTGCCAGAATTAGATTGCCCAGGCTGTGCCCGGCGAGACCCTCTCCGGTACTGAAACGGTAGCGCATGATCTGCGCCATCAGAGGCTCTACATCGGCCATAGCCGTCAGTACGTTACGGATATCTCCCGGAGGCGGCATTTGTAGCTCGCTGCGCAGAATCCCGGAGCTCCCCCCGTCATCTGCCACGGTTACGATAGCCGTAATATCCAGCGGCTTCTCCTTCAACCCCCGAAGCATAACAGACAGCCCGGTACCGCCGCCCATGACGACGATCTTCGGACGCTGCCCTTGTTCTTCAGTCACTACTCATCCCTTCTCTCGTCAATGCCGATCACGTTCGGAATCCCGATGGCTGATTGCTACCGATTCCGTCTCGCTTACCCCCAGCATTTTGCCCAGATATTCCGCAATGGCTACAGAACGGTGTTTGCCGCCTGTACAGCCGATGCCAATAATAATCTGGGATTTGCCTTCCTTGCGGTATTGCGGAATAAGAAATTGAAGCATGTCAAGCAGCTTGGTCAGGAACGTCTGCGTTTCAGGCCATTTCATCACATAGTCATACACATCGTTGTCTTGGCCTGTCTTGGGCCGCAGCTGATCCACATAATGCGGATTAGGCAGGAAGCGGACATCGAACACCAGGTCAGCATCAATCGGAATACCATACTTGAACCCAAACGAAGTAATATTAACGGAGAGGGTGCTTTTTCCGAGATGGGAAAACCGTGATACAATTTTTTCTTTAAGCTGTGCCGGCTTCATGCTGCTGGTATCCAGACACAGGGTAGCTGAATTCTTGAGCTCCTCCAGCATTTGGCGCTCCATCCGGATACCGTCAAGCGGCATGCCCTTGGGAGCAAGCGGGTGGTGACGCCGGCTCTCTTTGTAGCGTTGTACAAGCACTGAATCTGTTGCATCCAGGAAGAGAATCTCAAAGCCTATGGTCGACTCATCCTTGATATAGGCTAAAGACTCCGATAGAGCGGTGAAGAATTCCCGTCCCCTGAGGTCGATCACGAGCGCCACTTTGGCGATTTTGCCTTTGGACTGCTCAATCAGTTCGGCGAACTTCGGGATCAGCACTGGCGGAAGATTATCGACGCAGAAGAAGCCGAGATCCTCCAGGCTCTGCACTGCAATCGTCTTGCCTGCTCCCGACATGCCTGTAATGATAATCAGGGTGGCACGACCGGGCGAAAGTTGCTCAAGTTCGGTCATTACAGCGTCCCCTCCCTAAGGTTAGTATATGAATAATTCCTGCTCCTTAAGAACGCAGCAAAAGACCTGCCGCACCAATAATACCGGCATCATTGCCAAGCTCCGCAGGCACAATAGTAACACCCGTCTGCAGAGGCGCAGGTGTCAGCTTGGCGAAGACACGGCGGACTTCGTCAAACAGAATATCGCCGGCTTTGGATACGCCGCCGCCTACGATAAACACTTCCGGATTCAGTACAGCAGCCACCGCAGCCATCGATTTGCCCAGGTAGAATGCTGCGCGGTTCACAATACGCAGAGCGACTTCATCGCCTGCCTTGGCAGCGTCAAAGACTTCCTTGGCCGCAATCTTCTCCACCGTGGACAGAGTGGTGCGGTCCCCGCGGGCCACTGCATCATTCGCCATGCGGATAATGCCAGTCGCAGAGGAAACGGTTTCCAAACAGCCCATGTTCCCGCAGCCGCACTGGATAGCTTCCAGATCGGGAACTACTGTGATATGGCCAAGCTCTCCGGCCAGACCGGCAAAGCCTTGATACACCTTGCCATTGATAATAATTCCGCCACCTACCCCTGTACCCAGCGTATAGCAGACGCAATTCTCAATGCCGCGTCCTGCACCGCTCCAAGCCTCGCCCAGCGCAGCGACATTGGCGTCATTGTCTATTTTGACAGGCTTGTTCAAACGACCTTCCAGAATGGAACGGATCGGCACATCTCTAAATCCTATGTTGGGCGCAAGGATGATGATTCCTTCACGAATATTCGTAAACCCGGCAAGCCCGGCTCCCACACCGGCAAGCTGTTCCCAGGAATACGGAGAGTCCTCCACAATCAGGCGCACATACTTCTCGATATTATCGATAACGGCATCGACGCCGTCTGCGGTCCCCGTTGGACCTTCGTAAGTGTGCAGCAGGCTTCCCTCGGCATTGCAGATTCCAACCTTAATCGTGGTTCCACCTAAATCCACGCCAACGTAGATATGTTCAGACATGTTACAAGCCACCTTTTTCTATGCTAAAATAGTTAATCCTACGTACCCACTATAATAGAAGCCTCCCCTGCGGTCAAGGAAAGGCGATACACCCGGGGGAATGTTCTTCGGGAAGCGGTATGGGATGTTTTTACATGCTTCATCTGCGGACAACCCGCCTAACAAAAAGACCTTCTCACCGGGCAGGCAAGAAAGTCTGAAAGTAATCTTCTATTGCCCTGGTCCCTGTAAATCTGCCATTATTCCGACAAAATACGCTTTTGCCCCTCTAAGGCACGGATCGGAGCAATATTCTGTGTGAATTCCAGCGTCCCCATATAGCGGCCGGTCTCATCACGTACTGCGAAGTAGCGGATATAGATGAATTTATCTTTGATGGCAATCCAGAAATCCTCAGCATCCTTAACGCCTGCCTTGAAATCCGCCAGCAGCTTCTCCACCACATGTACGCTTTGCGGCGGATGACAGTTCTGCACCGTACGGCCGATAACCGCCTTGGTCCGGGCGAAGATCCGTTCCTTGCCATGCGAGAAGTAGCGGACCACATCGTTCTCATCGATAAAAGTCAAATCCACCGGCAGATGATTCATCATCGTCTCGAGTTGATGGAGCGACAGCAGTCCGGTCTCAAAACGGATGAAGCCCTGCGGCGATGCGCCTTCCCCTTCCCCTTCGTCCTGACTCTGGGCACCTTCCGGTTCAGCGGCACGCGCCGGAATCCATTCCTGCTCCGGCGCGGTCAGGCAGAAGCCGATCTCGTCACTTTCGCGGGCGATTTTGACCCATTCATCCTCAGTCAGCTTATCGAGCGCCATCGGCAGCAGAATATTCTCTTCTTTAAAGATCATCTCGTTGACTTCTTTGATAATCTCATCCAGTGAAGCTGCAATTTGCCCAGACTCTCCGTTATAAGCGCTGAGTCCTTTCTTAGCTTCCTTAATCATATTGCGGATCCCGTCATCCACGCCCCACATTACCTTGGTTGGGCCATAAATGCCGTACTTCTCTAAGTAAGGAAACAGCAGATTCTCCTTGCGGCTGTAATGCTTGTCGAGATCAAGCAGCAGACTCAGGTCTTCCAGCAGCTTGAAAATGATCTCTTCGCTGGCGTTCTTCTTGAACTTAGCTGTATGCAGCTCCAGCCGGAAGTTAACCAGCCGTTCAATCTCACGGTTCTCCAGCTTAAAGGTATGCACCGGATGTCCCGGCTGCTCTTCAGCCTTCGAGGAGCGGTGAATCTGCTCAATTGAGCCTTTGAAGATGGCTGTATGCACGGAGCATAAACGCTGCACCTCCTCTACGGGAATGCCCTCTTCGGTCATCAGGGAATGCTCCATGGCGGATATTTCGGCTACAGTCACATCGCCTACCGCTTCTGCAAAACGCGCCTTCACTTCCTCTACACTTTTACCCGCATGCAGCTCCTTGATGATTTCTCTCAGCATAGCCTGACGGCGTGTCTGCTCCGGTACATCCACTTCACGGTTATTAATCAGTTCGCTCATTATATTCTCTCCTTCTATTCAATAATCTCGAAGCCGTGCTGCTCAAAGGCCAGGCGAACGGTTTCCAGCTCTATTCTCTTTAATTTCATGCCCTTGGATAATGTCATGAACCTGCCTGCCGTCTGCAGCATTCCAGGCTTCGTTATATCATGGAAACCCAGACCGGCCATAATATCTACGGCTTCCGGGTGCCTGGTTACCAGCTCCAATATAGACTCATCTAGCTTCAACACTTTGCTCATGATTCTGCACACCTCACAATTGAGAATTCTTCTCAGCAACAGCTTAGCATAGGGCAAGGGGGTAAATTGTGATTGCAGTCACTAAGTATAAAATAACCCCACAACATATTAGCTTTTAAGGAAAAAGCTGCCCGTACGCCTGTTACAGCATAGGGACAGCTATGTATGTTAAGAATTCACAGAATTCAAGGCTTCAGCTATGAAAAGCGTACATATATAATTCCTTTGCAGGGTGCCGCCATTCCGGCCGATCAGCTTATGTAACCTGGCGCTTAATTCAATCTGCTCCGCTTCCTTCAGCCCGATGAACCCGTTGCAGGTCCGCAGGAAATTAACGAAGCTATCCGCGTCATCCCTGCTGTCCCAAGGATACCGGTAGACATCCGGTGCCCTGAAATCTCCGCTGCCGGTTAGCTCGGCTACTGTCCGTTCCACTCTCTGTTCAATTACATCCCGCTTATTAAACCAGAATACCTCATACTCCGCACAGACCTTGGCAATCTCTTGCTCCATCTCACTGTCTCCCTGCAGATAAAAATTCCAAAAGAGCGCGAGCCGCCCTCCCGGCTTCAGCAGCCTTCCGCATTTCGCATAGCCTTCCGGCTGCGGCACCCAATGAAAGGCTTGAGCGGAGAAGATCAGGTCGAAATCCTTCTCCGGCCCAGACCAGTGCTCGAATCTGGAGGTTACGAATCGCACGTTTTTATCCTTATGCTTCTGTCTTCCCAATTCCGCCAATTGCGGGCCCGGTTCAATACATAGCAGCTCATACCCGCGGTCCAGGAATAATTCGGAGGCTTTACCGCTCCCGGCACCGATCTCAAGAATTCTGGACTCCGTAGTCAGAGAGGCTTCTTGTACAATCTGCTCAATCAGGGCGAATGGATAACTGGGTCTATACCTATCATAGTATTCAGCCGCTTCATTGAAACGTTCGCTTTCCTTGAGCCAGTCCTTGTTCCTCATTTGATTCACTCCCTATCCTTGGATAATGCTATTTACGCCAACGCTTGTGCTTGGTTTCACATAATAGGGAGAATGAATCTTGTGCTATTCGAGCATAAGAAAAGCTGCCCTCACGCCTTTTACAGCATGGGACAGCAGGGAAATAGCTATACGAGACTTGCCTTTTTTACAGCGACCTGCTCAATCTGTAGGAATTACGGATATCATGCGAAATCCGCATGCTGCAGAATTTAGGACCGCACATAGAGCAGAAATGAGCTTGCTTCGCCCCCTCCGCAGGAAGCGTCTCATCATGATACTCCAGCGCCCTTTCCGGGTCCAGAGAGAGATGGAACTGGTCTCGCCAGCGAAACTCGAACCGCGCCTTGGACAGCGCATTATCCCTGTCCTGTGCACCCGGATGCCCCTTGGCGAGGTCTGCGGCATGTGCAGCAATCTTGTAGGTAATGACTCCCTCGCGCACGTCATTCTTGTTAGGCAGACCTAAATGCTCCTTGGGTGTAACGTAACACAGCATAGCCGTCCCGAACCAGCCGATCATCGCCGCCCCGATGGCTGAAGTGATATGATCATAACCGGGTGCAATATCGGTAGTCAACGGGCCAAGAGTATAAAATGGGGCTTCCCGGCAAATCTCGAGCTGCTTGTCCATATTTTCCTTAATCTTGTGCATCGGCACATGCCCCGGACCCTCAACCATTACCTGAACGTCATGCTTCCATGCCAAGGCTGTCAGCTCTCCCAGCGTCTCCAGCTCAGCGAATTGTGCTTCGTCATTGGCATCTGCAATAGAACCCGGACGCAATCCGTCCCCCAGAGAGAAGGCCACATCATACGTCTTCATAATCTCACATATAGCTTCAAAGTGTGTGTATAGAAAGTTCTCCTGCTGATGGGCAAGGCACCAAGCGGCCATAATCGAGCCGCCCCGTGATACGATTCCTGTCATTCTTCCGGCTGTTAACGGAATATAGCTCTTCAAGACTCCGGCATGAATGGTGAAGTAATCCACACCCTGCTCCGCCTGCTCAATCAGCGTGTCGCGATAGAGCTCCCAGGTTAAATCCTCGGCTATGCCGTTCACCTTTTCGAGCGCCTGGTATAAGGGCACCGTGCCGACAGGCACAGGAGAATTGCGTATAATCCATTCACGGGTGGTATGAATCTTAGAGCCGGTGGAGAGGTCCATGATAGTGTCTGCCCCCCAGCGGGTCGCCCACCGCATCTTCTCCACTTCCTCCTCAATAGAAGAAGACACCGCAGAATTTCCGATGTTCGCATTGATCTTCACCAGGAAGTTACGGCCAATAATCATCGGCTCGCTCTCGGGGTGATTGATGTTGGCCGGAATAATGGCCCGTCCGGCGGCTACCTCATCCCTTACGAATTCCGGCCGGGTATTCTCGCGGATCGCGATATACTCCATCTCCGGTGTAATGATCCCTTGACGCGCATAATACAGCTGGGTAACATTGCGGCCCGCACGTGCCCGCAGGGGGCTCCGCTGCAGCCCTGGATAAGCTTCTTCGGGTGGCCCACCCCTGCGGATTCCATTATCCTCCGGCTGCACAGCTCTTCCGGTGTATTCCTCCGAATCGCCACGCTCCGCAATCCAGCCTAAACGGTGCGGCGGCAGCCCCCTCCGAATGTCAGCTTCTTGCGCAGCATCGGTGTAAATTCCGCTGGTGTCATAGACACGAAGCGGTTCGTTCTCCTCTTCCCCGGCAACGCCCTCCGTTCTGCTGAGGCTGATCTCCCGCATCGGAACCTGAATATCCAGGCGCGAGCCCTCTACATACACTTTGCGGCTTGCAGGAAATCGGGAAAGGTCCACCTCTTCGTTCTTCATCATTTCTGGCATTCTAATCTCCTCCTCTTCGCTCTATGAGCCAATCAGATAAGATTTCACGCAGCAGACTGAGCCGAAGAATCATGTATAGCACAAGGCATACGAATTCTTGCAAGTCAAAAAGCCGCTCCACCTGGAGCGGCTTTATCAAAGGAACAGCCCAATAAGACTGTATTCAAAAAAGGTCCGACTCCACTTTCCTACGCTGGTATGATCCAGATCAGGTTCAAGGGTCCGGAAATTCACTTTTCCCGTCTCAGCCTATTCAGGCTCCCCTAGTGGGTATCTTATCTAATTAAATACATTCTACTGGTATAGGTTTTTTTTGTAAACCCGTCAATAACAAGAACCTTCTCCGGTTATTTATCGAGCGATTCGCTCCAGTCATGCACCATCGTGCCTTCCAGGAACTTCTCGGCATCCATGGCGGCCATACAGCCGGTTCCGGCTGCCGATATAGCTTGACGGTAACGCGTATCCTGCACGTCGCCGCAAGCGAATACACCGGGAATATTCGTCTCTGTGGTGCCCGGATTAACCACTATATAGCCATTGGCATCGGTGTTAATCTGCCCGCCTAAGAAAGCGGTATTCGGTGTATGTCCGATAGCGACAAATACACCATCCGCTTCCACCAGCTCCGTAAGTCCCGTCTCATTGTTAAGGACGGTGATGCCCTTAACCCCGGTATCACCAACGGTTACCTCCAGCGGCGTGCGGTTCAGTGCCCATGACACCTTGCTGTTGTCGCGCGCGCGGTCCTGCATGATCTTCGAAGCACGCAGCTCCGGACGGCGGTGAACCAGCGTTACGCTGGAAGCAAAGCGGGTCAGGAAGCTGGCTTCCTCCATCGCAGAGTCGCCGCCGCCGACCACGACAATTTTTTTGTTACGGAAAAAGAATCCATCACAGGTCGCACAGGTGCTGACCCCGCGTCCTACATTCTCCTGCTCACCCGGGATACCCAGGTATCTGGCGGAGGCGCCGGTCGAAATAATGACCGACTCCGCTTCCAGCACACCCATTCCGTCTACAGTCACCTTGAACGGACGCTGCGAGAAGTCCACCGACTCTACCCAGCCATTCTTGAATTCAGCGCCGAAGCGTTCGGCCTGCTTACGCATGTTGTCCATCAGATCAGGACCCAGAATTCCTTCAGGGAAGCCTGGAAAGTTCTCCACTTCTGTCGTCGTTGTCAGCTGTCCTCCCGGCTGCAAGCCTTCAATTACGAGCGGGCTCAGGTTCGCACGCGCCAGATAAATCGCGGCAGTCAGCCCGGCCGGGCCTGTTCCGATTACAATCGTTTTGTACATTACATTGGCCTCCTTACAAGTAGGTGTGAGAAACATATAGATTCTTATATTTGAAAAAAGGATTCAAATATTATTGGTGGACGGCGACAAGCCGTCCGTTCCCGGCAGCATGCCCTGGGTGTCGCATTCATTATCGATCCGCCGTGCATAGCGGCTTACCATGGAGACCGAGACGCCGTAACGCTGTGCCGCCTCGCGGAAGGTGACCGGACGCCCGTGCAGCCTGGCAGTCAGGTACTCCAGTGCCGCACACCAGCCGCCGTCATTGCGGAATAACGGTACATCCGGATACAGGCTGCCGATGAACTGCTTCCAGATAAACTCTGCATCCTTCTTCTGCGCAGCATCATACCTCCGGTCCATCATGGCCACCGTATGATCGATAATCCGCTGCCAGTCTTCCTTCCATTCAGCAGGGCCCTTGGGGCTGGAAGCCGCTTGCACCTGCTCTTCTTCAGGAGCTGCTGCTTCCAGATTCTCTCCAATCAGCCGCTGCAGGCTGAACAGCGCCGCCTCCTGCAGCCGGTCCTCCTGGAGCGGCTGATGCTCCAGAACTCCGCGCAGTACCTCGGACATCTCCTCATCCTCAATCCAGCGCAACGCTTCGGTCACCTGCAGCTTCGTGGAGGAATCACCGTAGCGCAGCGCCCAGAAGAACGAGGCGCGCAGCAGCGGATTGTTCCGTACTTCTTCGGTGAACTTGCCTGTATTCCCCTTCCACTGCTTGAGCTGCTCCTGGAAAGGCAATTGGTAATTATAGCTGACCGCAGGCATGGGTCTGTCTTCTCCACGGGCTTGCTGGAGCTGGGACAGGAAGAATGCCGGCACGGCCGACTCAGGGTCCAGCTTCGCAGCCTGTCTCCAGCAGCGCAGCGCTTCAGTGTAGAGGCCGCTGTTGCTGGCCGCTGCTGCGCAGTAATGATAGAGGCCGGCGTCCCCGGCGACCTCTTCATCCTTCAGCAGACGCCGGAAGTGGCTGTACGCTGCGGTATGCCTGCCCAGGATACCCATCGTGGTGGCCATTTTGAATACATGCTCCTGATGAAAAGGCACAGTGGCCTCAAGCATGCCCAGCAGAGAATCCAGCTGCTCCTTGTCACCTGCATACTGCAGGAAAATCGCCATATTGCATAGCGCATGCAGATTGCCGGGGTCCTGCTTCAGCACCTCGTTCAGGCATTCCTTCGCTTTGGCAAACCGGCCCATATAGAAATAAGCGAGGGCCAGGTTATTGTGCGCAGCCAGAAAGTCCGGTGAGGCCGCAATGATCTCTTCCAGCAGCTCTACGGCCTGGGGAAACTTGCCCTCCTCCAGCAGACTGCGGGCCCGGTCATGCTCGACCACACCCTCACGGCTGCGGATCCGCACAAGCGGAGCAGGACGGTTCAGCTCATATTGCAGCAGCTCCATCAGCTCTTCGGATTCAGCCATGAACTCGCCGCTGGCATCCTCCTCCAGATACGTGACCAGCGAACGCTCCGCCTCTTCAAAGCTTTCCATATTGGCGTAATTATTAGCCATATAGAAATGGCATTCGGTCATTGCGGGATCAATCTTCTCCAGTACATGGGTCAGAATCTCATTAGATGCTGTGTAATTACCCATCTCAGATAATATACCCGCCATGTTGCAATGATTCACCGGATTATCCGGCTCATATTCAACAGCTTTGCGAAAATTCTTTAATGCCTTATCATATTGAAAGCGGTCAAGCGACCGTACGGCTCTTTCAAAGAAAAAATTGGCATCCAGAGTGACCGGAATCACATTACCGCTGTCCGTATCATTCTCTGAAGTTTTCTCAATCATGGAAGCAAGGCACCTCCCTTTGTAAGCTTCCCTAGCCTAACGAAAAATAGGAGAGCGGTATCAAATATATACCCATACTCCCTGTCTTAAGTGTTCTTTTCGTTTCCATTTATGGACTTGGCTGTCTTCTTCACACAGTATACCACATGTGGAAGTGAGATTCTCAACCTGAGAGGAGAGTTAAGGGGAGGTAAAAGCTTGAAAAGTTGCTGCTGCAGCATAACTGTAAAAAAGAAACGCAGGGACTATATCCCCGCGTCTCTAAATAGCTTGTCTATGGAACCGCCTTCGATGATAATGCGTGTGGCCTCTGCCAGCATAGGTGCAACAGAGAGCACCGAGAATCTGCTGGAATGCTCATCCGGCAGCGCAATAGAATCCGTGACGACAATTTCGTCGATATTGGGATGATCCATCCGCTCCAGCGCGTCTCCGGAGAACAGCCCGTGCGTGGCACAGACGATGCTGTTCCGGGCCCCGCGCTCCTTCAGCCCTTCTACCACATTGACGATCGTGGTCCCCGTATCAATAAGATCCTCAATAATAATCGGCGTTCTTCCCTCAACATCTCCGATGACATGGGTAATTACCGATTCGTTATGGGCCGGACGTTTCTTGATCATGATGGCAAACGGAGAGTCCAGCCGGCTGGCCAGCTTCTCAGCCATGGAGGCGCGGCCCGCGTCGGGTGATACGACTACCAGGTCGGAGAGGCCTTTGATCTTCAAATAACCGCTGATCAGATCAAGCGCAGTCAGATGATCCACGGGAATGTTGAAGAATCCCTGGATAGCCGCTGCATGCAGGTCAATAGTTATCACGCGGGTAGCTCCTGCAGTGGTCAGCACATCGGCAACCATTTTGGCCGAGATTGGCTCACGCGGTGCAGATTTGCGCTCCTGCCGGGCATACCCGTAATAAGGAACGATAATATTTACTGTTCTTGCCGATGCGCGTTTGGCCGCGTCGATCATGACCAGCAGCTCTACAAACAGCTCGTTAATCGGATGAGCCAGGGATTGCACCAAAAATACGTCGCAGTTCCGGATGCTCTCTTCATAATGCACATAAATCTCGCCGCTCTTGAAACGTGTCAGCTTAATCAGGCCCAGCGGTGCGCCAAGGCGCTCCGCAATATCAGCGGCCAGCTTCGGATTCGACGAACCGGAAAAAATACGTAATTGATGATGCATAGTACCCTCCTGGGATTATAATTTATACTTCGAACGGAACGGATGTGCGGCGGCGTCCTTCGAACACAGCCAGTTCACGGAAGCCCGTGCGCCACAGCATTTCCCGCGCCTCCTGTAAGCCGTCTCCCAGCTTCAGAGGGTCATGGGCGTCTGAGCCCACGGTGAGCGGAATGCCGAGCGCAAGCGCCTGCTGAAGCACATGCTCCGCCGGGAACATCTCGGCACAAGGCTTAGTGAGCCCCGAAGCATTCAGCTCCATCGCGATTCCGCTGCCGGATATAACCTTAAGCGTCTCCAGCTCCAGTGCTCTGGCCTCGTCTCTTCCTTCCGGAGTCTGCGGCCCGTAACCGAACCTTTTGATGACATCCATATGTCCTATAATATCATATAATCCCGATAACGCCGACTTCTGTACTGCATCATAATATCGGCGGTAGACGCTCAACACGTCCTGGCCTTCCCAGCCATGGGTCTGCCGGTGGTCCGTAATATCCCATTCCCCGAGAAAATGCACCGACCCGATCAGATAGTCCCACGGATAAGGTGCTAAAAGCTCGCGGATCTGCTCTTCATATCCCTCGATATAATCCGCTTCAAGCCCCACCCGCAGCTCAATCGTTCCGCGGTAGCGCTCCTTCAGCGTAAGACATTCCTCTACATAACGCGGAAGCTCCGCAAGCGGCATAGCCATCTCGGGATAATAGTGCTCCGGATCTACATGGATAAGCGGCAGATGATCGGACAGTCCAAGCTGCTGCAGCCCGAGCGCTATGCCGCGCTGCACATACTCTTCAAGCTTCCCTACGGCATGGCCGCAGCGCTCATGGTGGGTATGGTAATCAATACGCATGCTGAACCTTCCTCCTAGTCCCGGCGAGGCCGTTCATGGCGGGCACTCAGCTCTTCCAGAATCTCATCCAGCGGAAGCTTCCGTTCCTGCAGCAGGACCAGTAAATGATAGATCAGATCGCTGACTTCAAGGCGAAGCTCGGCATTATCTTTATTTTTGGCGGCGATAATGGTTTCGGAGGCTTCTTCACCGACCTTCTTGAGAATCTTGTCGACGCCCTTATCGAACAGATAAGTAGTGTACGCTCCTTCCGGACGGTTCACTTCCCGCTCAGCAATTACGCGCTCCAGCTCACCCAGTACAGCAAAGCGGTCATCGCCTGCTGCTGCGGAGTTAACTGTACCTCCAGCTGCTTCAGCTGTTGCCGGTGAATCGAGGGGAATCTCGCGGAAGAAGCAGCTGTTCTCACCCGTATGGCAGGCCGGTCCTTCCGGCACAACTTTCACCAGTAGCGTATCGCTGTCACAATCGTAATGGATCGAGGTGATGGCCTGGGTATTGCCGGAGGTTCCGCCCTTATGCCAGAGCTCACTACGCGAACGGCTCCAGAACCAGGTCTGGCCGCTCTCGAGTGACAGCCGTAGTGACTCCGGATTCATATAGGCGAACATTAATACTTCCAGGGTACGGGCATCCTGTACCACTGCCGGCAGCAGGCCGGCTTCATTCCAGCGGATACCTGACAAAGCCTCCTGCTGGATCTGCGCTATGTCTTTCTTGTCCTCGCTCATCGGATCTCTACCCCTCTTTGCTTCAGATCAGCCTTCAAATCATGAATAGCAATCTCTTTATAGTGAAAAATCGTTGCCGCAAGTCCGGCATCTGCCTTGCCTGCGGTAAATACATCATAGAAATGATCCATTCTTCCCGCACCGCCGGAGGCAATTACAGGAATGCTCAGCAGATCGCTGACTGCTGCCGTCAGCTTCAGATCGAAGCCGTCCTTCGTGCCGTCGGCGTCCATGCTCGTAAGCAGGATTTCGCCCGCTCCCAGCCGTTCAGCTTCCTTGGCCCAGGTAAGCGCCCGGATACCGGTTGGCGTACGTCCACCGTGAGTGTACACTTCCCACTCGCCCCAAGCCTCATTATATTTGGCATCCATCGCCACCACAATGCATTGGGAGCCGAAGTGGCGGGCGCCTTCAAGAATCAGCTGCGGATTATTGACAGCTGCCGTATTAATGCCGATCTTGTCTGCACCAGCACGCAGGATCCGCTTCATGTCCTCAGGTGTCGAAATCCCGCCGCCCACCGTGAATGGAATAGCAATCTCCCCGGCAGTCTGCCGCACGACCTCGACCATAGTCGCCCGGCCTTCCACCGACGCGGAGATATCCAGAAATACCAGCTCATCTGCACCTTCGCTATCATATAAAGCCGCCAGCTCCACCGGATCTCCGGCATCGCGCAGATTTACAAAATTAACGCCTTTTACCACCCGCCCGTCCTTCACATCCAGACAGGGGATAATCCGTTTGGCTAACATCCAAGACCCCTCCTTCACAGGCTAACAAAAGTAATTACTAAGCCTGTAACCCTACGCCTTACCCAGCGCCTGCAGGGCTTCAGGCAGATCAATATTGCCGGTGTAGAGCGCCTTGCCGACAATCGCTCCACCGATCCCGCTACCGCTATGTACGCTCAGACGCAGCAGATCATCCAGACTGGTTACACCACCGGAGGCGATTACGGTTTTGCCGCTCGCCCCGGCCATGGACAGTATACCCTCCACATTCGGCCCCTGCATCATCCCATCACGGGAGATGTCCGTGTAGATGAAGGTCTCTGCACCCTTGGCTGCCAGCTCCTTAGCCAGATCCTCGGCGCGCACCTCGGAGGTATTCAACCACCCATGCGTAGCCACATAGCCGTTACGGGCGTCAATACCGATCGCTACCTTATCACCATACTTCGCGAGAACCGCCTCTGTAAAAGCATAATCATTGATCGCCGCCGTTCCAATAATGACCCGGCTGATGCCAAGACCCAGCAGCTTCTCCACATCCGCAAGCGTGCGGAGACCGCCGCCGACCTGAACCGGAACATTGGCATTCTTGGCAATGGCTCCGATGATGGCATCATTAACAGGATGCCCTGCCTTGGCGCCGTCCAGATCGACAAGATGGATAAACCGTCCGCCCTGCTCTTCCCAAGACTTAGCCACCTGAACGGGACTGTCGTTATAAATGGTTTCCTGGCTGTAATCCCCCTGCTGCAACCGGACACATTTGCCGTCCCGGATATCAATCGCCGGATATACGATAAAAGAAGACATGTAGCGTTCCCCGCTTTCATTACAATTTGCAATATAGTTATTCAGGCTTCACGCCTGCTCTCTTCCAAGCCGCAGGAAATTCCCCAGCAGCTTGATGCCAAGCTCGCCGCTTTTCTCCGGGTGAAACTGCATACCATACACATTGTTCCGTCCTACCACCGCCGTAACCGGATGACCATAATCCGTGACCGCCAGCAGGTCGCTGTCGGCAGCGGCCTGCACATGATAGGAATGGACGAAGTAGACATGCCCTTCTTCAAGGCCGGTCAGAAGCGGACTCGCCGGCTGGAGGAAGCCCAGCTTGTTCCAGCCCATATGCGGCACCTTGTAGCCGTCACGGGGTGCGAAGCGTACCACCGAGCCCGGCAGAAGATCCAGCCCCTTATGCTCGCCATGCTCCTCGCTGCTGCTGAACAGCAGCTGCATACCGAGGCATATGCCCAGCAGCGGCTGTCCCGCTTCAGCTGCAGCCTTAACTACAACATCCATTCCGCTCGCCCGCAGATGCTCCATCGCATCGCCGAATGCACCGACACCCGGCAGGATCACGCTGTCTGCCGCCAGAATCTCACCGGCATCTGCTGTCACCAGACTCGTATACCCCAGGCGTTCCACCGCCTTGCTGACACTGTGCAGGTTGCCCATGCCGTAATCGACGATTGCAACGGTCATGCTACAGCACTCCCTTCGTCGAAGGCACACCCTTCACCCGGGGGTCCACTTGTGTCGCTTCATCCAGCGCCCGTCCCAGTGCCTTGAAGACCGCTTCAATCATGTGATGGGTATTGGAGCCGTAATGTACAATGACATGCAGCGTAATTCTTGCTTCCAGCGCAAACTTCCAGAGGAATTCGTGAACCAGCTCCGTAGAGAAGCTGCCTACCTGTTGTGAAGGATACGTTGCCCGGTATTCAAAATGCGGCCGGTTGCTGATATCAATCACTACCTGAGCCAGTGCCTCATCCATAGGGACGAAGACACTCGCATAACGCTTGATGCCTTTTTTGTCGCCAAGCGCTTCCCGCAGCGCCTGTCCCAGACAGATACCGATATCCTCGACTGTGTGGTGATCATCGATATCGATGTCGCCCCGCGCCTGCACGCTCAGATCAAACTGTCCATGCTTGGTGAATAGATCCAGCATATGATTCAGAAAAGGCACATCGGTCTCCAGTTCGGAAACTCCGCTGCCGTCCACGCCAAAGGTCAACGCGATGTCCGTTTCGTTAGTTGTACGGCTAAGTCCGGCCTTGCGCAGCGCCGCTTCCTTATTATTGTTCTCCATTTCCGTCTCCACCTTTCGCTTCGTTCTCCAGCCGGATTTCTATTGCGCGGGCATGGCCTTCCAGGCCCTCACGCCGGGCGAGCTCCATAATCGCCGCCCCGTCCCGCAGCAGTGCTTCCTTGCTGTAATAGATCAGGCTGGATTTCTTAATGAAATCATCCACGTCCACAGGCGAGGAGAACCTTGCTGTGCCGTTGGTCGGTATAATATGGTTCGGTCCGGCGAAGTAATCGCCGACCGGCTCCGAGCTGTACGGACCCAGGAAGATTGCCCCGGCGTTCTCAATCGCGCCGGTCAGTGCCATCGGGTCCGCCACTACAATCTCCAGATGCTCCGGCGCCAGCCGGTTCACAATGGAGATGCCCTCTTCGAGCGATTCCACAACGATAATCGCGCCGTAGTTCTCTACCGAGGCCCGCGCGATAGCTTCGCGCGGCAACGTCTGCAGCTGCCGTTCTACTTCGGCAGCAACGGCCTCCGCGAGACGCTGCGACGGCGTCACAAGGATTGCCGAGGCCATCTCGTCGTGCTCGGCCTGCGAGAGCAGGTCGGCCGCGACGTAGGCGGCCTCGGCGGTATCGTCGGCGAGCACGACGATCTCGCTCGGTCCGGCGATGCTGTCGATATCGACAGCGCCGTAGACCTCGCGTTTGGCCAGGGCCACGTAGATGTTCCCTGGCCCGCAGATCTTGTCAACCGGCACGATGGATTCCGTGCCGAAGGCCAGGGCGGCGATCGCCTGCGCGCCGCCTACGCGGTATATCTCGTTTACGCCCGCTTCAGCGGCGGCAACGAGAATATAGGGATCGATGCCGCCCCCGCCGCCCGTCGAAGGCGGTGTAACCATCACGATCTCCGGCACGCCGGCGATCTGTGCCGGAATAACGTTCATCAGCACTGAGGACGGATACGCTGCCTTACCCCCGGGAACATAGACGCCCACCCGCTTCAGCGGGCGGATGATCTGTCCGAGGATCGTGCCGTCCGGCTGCAGATCCATCCAGGAATTGCGCTTCTGCCGCGCATGGAACGCACGGATATTGACGGCAGCTGCCCGGATTGCCGTCACGAAGGACTCCTCTACCCGGCCATAGGCTGCCTCTAGCTCCTCCTGCGTAACCCGCAGCTCCGCAGGCGTCAGCACTGCGCCGTCGAATCGCTCCGTATACCGAAGCAATGCCGCGTCACCTTCCTGTTTGATACCGGCCACGATTTCACGTACGGCCTTGTTCTGCTCCGGCGTGCCGTATTCTACTTCACGCTGCAGCTTAAACTCCTTACTGGACTGGACCTTCACCGCTGCTTCCCCCCTGAACTTTCTATTTACTAGCTTGGCTCAGCCGTAACTACGGACAATGTTTGGACTCCGCTCCTACAGTTCCAAACCTTCCCTTCGTCACTTCTATCCTTTTTTCATTTATTACAGTTCAATCTTACAGCTTACTTAATCTGCAGCTCCGGTCCTGCAATCACGGCCTGCAGGCGGTCACACAGCTGCTGGATTTCCTCATTCTTCATCCGGTAGCTTACCCGGTTAGCCACCAGGCGGCTGGTAATTTCGAAGATACTGGTCATTTCCACCAGCCCGTTATCCTTCAGGGTCTGGCCAGTCTCCACCATATCCACGATCCGGTCAGCCAGTCCAATCAGCGGCGCCAGCTCGATCGAGCCGTTCAGCTTCACAACCTCAACCTGCTGGCCCTGCTCGCGGAAGTACCGTGAGGCCACATTTGGATATTTGGTCGCTACCCGCTGCTGGATGCCAGGCTGCCAGTTCGGGAGTCCGATAATCGACATCCGGCAGCGGGCAATCCCCAGATCAAGCAGCTCGTACACATCACGGTTTTCTTCCAGCAGTACATCTTTGCCGACGATACCGATATCCGCTACACCATACTCTACATATGTAGGCACATCTACCGGCTTGGCGAGAATAAACTCCATTCCGGCTTCCGGCAGTGAAATCACCAGCTTGCGTGATTCTTCCCCGTCCGGAGGAATCGGCAGTCCCGCCTTGCGGAACAGTTCTGCCGCTTTGTTGTAAATCCGGCCTTTCGGCATGGCTACCTTAAGAATCTGTGCCATTCATACCCGCCTCCGTTTCTATTTCCGCTACCATATATACATGCAGAGATTACTTGGGTTCACATGTTCCTTCATTTCACGTATTGTCACCTATTGCTTCATTCCACATTTATGAGATCAGCCAATCAACCTGCTCCGCTCAGCCATGCTCGCTGATAAAAGACACGAATGTATAAATCTCTCCGTAACGTTCGCCCTCTGCCTCTACGGTATCCGTATCCAGGCGCTTCACGACCTTCAGCTCTTCCGGGCCTGCCGCCAGCCGGGTTACCACAGCGTGGCCCTCATTCCGCAGTCGGGCCGCCTCAGCAAGACCTTCCTGACGCCGCAGGGCATCATACTGGACCAGTACCGGAAGTTCTTCCTCTTCGGGTACTCCGGATACACCATCCAGAATACGGTTGGTCTTCAGCGAGAAGCCTGTCGACGGAATCGGGCGTCCAAACTGCTGAAGCAGATTGTCGTACCTTCCGCCGCTGCATACCGGGAAGCCCAGCTCAGAAGCATAACCTTCAAACGTCATGCCCGTATAATAGGAGAAATCACCGATCATCGTCAGATCAATCAGCACATGCTGAGAGACGCCGTATGCGACAAGCACCTCCCATACCTTGCATAAATGCTCAATGGAAGCTCGTGCCAGTGGATGGCTGCTGAGCTCCAGCGCCTGTCCGCAAATTTCCTTGCCTCCCCGCAGACGCAGCAGTCCGTCCAGTTCCTTCTTCTGGGCTTCAGGCAGTTCCAGGCGGCGCAGCGTCTCCCGGAAAGCGACATAATCACGGCCCAGCAGATGACTCTTCAGCTCCTCCTGGGCCTGCGGGAGGCCGGACACCGCTTCCTGGAACAGACCGTCGAGGAAGCCTACATGCCCTATCGCAATTTTAAAAGACTTCACTCCCGCGGCCTCCAGCGAGGCAATTGCCAGTGCAACGACCTCAGCATCCGCCTCTGGTGAATCATCTCCGACAAGCTCCACTCCGGTCTGGAAGAATTCTGCTTCCCGGCCGGCCTCCTCTTCGATAGCACGGAAGACATTGGCATGATAGGACAGACGCAGCGGCAGCGGTTCGTCCTTCAATAATGAGGAGACTACGCGGGCAACGGGCGCTGTCATTTCCGAACGCAGCACGAGTGCCTGACCGCGGTTATTCAGTAATTTATACAACTTCTGGTCTGACGTGGAACTGGCCACACCGACCGTATCGTAATATTCAAGGGTGGGAGTAATCATCTGGCGGTAGCCCCAGCGGCTCATGCAGTGCAGCACATCGTTCTCAATCTTGCGCAGCTTCGTTACCGCCCGTGGGAGATAATCCCGTACGCCGGCAGGCTTTTCGAATCCCTTTGGTTTGGACATCTTCACTTTTCACCTCATCAGATATCATAAGAAGTACCTTTAATCACTTTAATATGGTAAAGTGGTAGTAAACTAAAGCAGTGGTAATATCGTATCACGGACTATCCTTTTGCGTCAACATTCGCCTTCTATACCCGCCGGTTTCGGAAGCTTAGGCTATATGTTAAGGAGCGCCTACCAACCCTCTCTTTGCCACCGTGCTTACCTGCGAATATAATAAGCTGTATATAATATAATTGTACTTTATTTCCTGCATTAAGTATTCCCGGTATCTATTTCAGAGCAGAAAGAAGGACTGACGGCTTGAGTACATCCTATATGATCGGCGTTGATATTGGAACTACCAGCACCAAGGCTGTCCTCTTCGAGGAGAACGGAACAATCGTCACACAGAGCAACCAAGGCTATCCGCTGCATCAGCCTTCCCCTTCTGTCGCAGAACAAGACCCTGATCAGATTCTGAAGGCTGTACTGCACACTATCTCTTCAGTCATGCAGGACAGCCAAGTCCCTCCTGGACTGGTTCTGCTTGTCTCCTTCAGCTCGGCCATGCATAGCGTCATTGCTGTAGATTCTTCCGGCAAACCGCTGACCGCCTGCATCACATGGGCCGATAACCGGAGCAGCGCCTATGCCCGGCGGCTGAAGAATGAACTGAACGGGCATGAGCTGTACATGCGCACAGGAACGCCCATTCATCCTATGTCTCCGATCACCAAGCTGATGTGGCTTGGTGAGGAGTACCCGGAGCTGTTCAGCCAGACCCATAAATTCATCTCCATTAAAGAATATATCTTCTTCAAGCTGTTCGGCAAATATGTAATTGATCACTCCATTGCCTCTTCTACAGGCATGTTCAATCTGGAGAAGCTTGACTGGGATGCTGAGGCGCTCCGTATCGCCGGGATCACTCCAGAACGTCTATCAAGACCGGTGCCCACCACGCAAATCCTGCAGGGGCTGCTTCCGGGGCTACCCGAAGAGCTTGGACTTCTGGCCGCCACACCGTTTGTCGTAGGCGCCAGTGACGGTGTCCTATCCAATCTGGGGGTCGGTGCCATAGAGCCGGGAGTTATTGCCGCCACTATTGGGACCAGCGGAGCCATCCGCACCGTGGTCGACCGGCCGCTGACCGACCCGAAAGGGCGGACCTTCTGCTATGCACTAACGGACAAGCACTGGGTTATTGGCGGCCCCGTGAATAATGGCGGCATGCTGTTCCGCTGGGTGCGTGATGAGTTCGCCGCCTCTGAGGTAGAGACCGCGAAGCGCCTCGGTATTGATCCTTATGAGGTCCTGACCCGGATCGCCGAGCAGGTACCGCCAGGCAGCAATGGCCTGCTCTTTCATCCGTATCTGACCGGTGAGCGTGCCCCGCTGTGGAACCCCGATGCGCGCGGCTCCTTCTTCGGACTGAGCATGAATCACCGCAAAGAGCATATGATCCGCTCTGTGCTGGAGGGTGTAATCTTCAATATGTATACCGTACTGCTCGCTATGGAGGAAATTATCGGCCAGCCGGGCAGAATTCTGGCTACCGGCGGTTTCGCCCGCTCCGCTCTATGGCGGCAGATGATGGCGGATATATTTGACCAGGAGGTTGTAGTTCCCGAGAGCTTCGAGAGTTCCTGCCTTGGCGCCGTGGTACTTGGGCTGTATGCCATAAGCCGAATAGATTCCTTCGATGCCGTTTTCGGGATGATCGGCTCTACTCACCGCCATGAACCGGTCCCGGCCCATGCCAAAGTCTACAAACAACTGCTACCGATCTATATCTCCGTCTACCGCAGCCTGGAAGACCAGTATGAAGCAATTGCCGAATTCCAGCGTGAACAAGCCGGCGAATAAACCCGCAGCCTGATAATATATGAATAAAAGCGCCAGACAGCCCGCATCTGCGGCCAGTCGGCGCTTTTATCATTCCTGATTTGAAATCTCATTTAATCCAGCATCTTAGCATTGAGGCGCACGGTCACAATGTTGCTTTTGGCGCCCGCTTAACCTTCTGCGGCCCAGAACCAAACAGTACCCAGGCCGGCTTCACATAACGGAAGACGAGGGCAACGACCAGCCAGGAGCCGGCGAAGGCCACCAGCCAGCCCCCGGCAATGGCAGCAGCGTAGGCAAGCGATCCGCCGTGCAGCGGCAGCTTTCTATAGAAGAAGAGCAGCGCCGGATGCAGCAGATAAATCCCGAACGAGCAGGCTCCGGCAGAGATCAGCAATCTTGTCAGCAGGCTGCGGCCCGCTCCATACAGCAGGAAGGACAGCTGGAACAGCACAAGACAAGAGAGCAGCGCATGAAGATTGGAGAAGCCTTCATACCATAGACTGTTGATGACCGTCTTCTTCGTATAATTGTTGAACCACAGCTCCACATGAACGATTCCTGCAGCGATCCATAAGAACCACAGCACAATCCAGCTTGCACCCTTACCGGAGCGCCACCCTTCGCGGGTAGGAATCAGCCACTTTTTCAGAGAGCTGTAATATACAGCAATCGCCGCACCGAGCAGGAAATAAGAGAAGTACGTTATTGCAAGACTGCCCTTGGACAGCTGCCAGTATCCGTGATTAGCCATATATTTGTTCAGCAGCACGAATCCCCACTGCAAGGCAAGTCCGATGAGCGGTGCCCACGCCGCCAGACGGCGGGCCTTTTGCAGACACCAGAGCATGAGCGGGAACAGAACATAGAACTGGATAATGATAATAATATAGTACAGATGGGTATACGCCGTACCCGTCCACAGATATTTGCCGAATTTGACCACCTGCTCATTAAGAGGCATACCCCATGTATGCCCGGCAGTCATTTTCAATATAAAGTACAGCACCGAAAAAATAAGATAAGGCACAATAATATAAATCAGCCTTCGGCTATAGAATTTCGCGAGTGTCTTCCCGCCCAGCGGACGGTCAATATAGTTGTAGAACAGCACGAACCCGCTTAGGAATACAAACGAAGGTACAGCGAACTGACTGAACTTGTTTAGGAACAGAAACGGATGAAACAAAGAGGTATCCAATGTTTCCGCCAGTGTCCGCGAAGTAGCATGAATCGCTATGACAGCAATAATCGCTATCGCCCGGAATACATCAAGCTGTGGTATTCTTTCCTTTTGAGCCATTATCTTTCCTCCTGCCTAGACCCTCATCCCTGATGCCTGATTAGGGTTCTGTTGAACTCTCATGACTTACTGATATCTTTACCTTCGAGCACTCTATATGTGCTCCCGCGCACAGGCTTGTCCTTCACCGGAGGGGCAAGTGAACGCGGTATGTTCCCGAATACCACCCAGGACAGGCGGATGCGGCGGAACGCAAACTGCACAAGCATCCAGCTACCTGCCAGCGCCACAGCCAATCCTCCGTAAATATAGAATACATAGGTTAATGAATCTGTAGGAATTCCCGTTCCGAATCTTCTATACACTGCAAGCAGCAGAGGATGGATCAGATACACCGCAAATGAAATCTCACCTAGCCGGGTCAAAATAGCAACGACCACCTTCGGTGCCCTGCGGTAGATAAGAAAGGTGGCATACAGCAGCACCAGCGCTGACAGCATCGTATGTATATTCCAGAGCAGTTCGTACCACAGCGAGTCCGTCCATATCCCGAAGTGGCGGGCTCTATACCATAACTGTACATGCGTGAAGGCTGCTACGAGCCACAATGTAACAAGCAGCAGGATAAGCACTTTATGCCTGGCAGCCAGTTCACGCCAAGGCTTCATCAGCCACAGCTTGATCGCTTCGAAATTAATGGCGATATAGGCGCCCAGCATATAGTATGCCAGATACGAGATCGACAAGCTTCCTTTTTCCACAATATGCAGCTGATACTTGTTCCAGATAATGAATACCCACTGCAGCGCAAGTCCAATCGGAAAAGCCCAGCGCACCCACAGCCGTGAGCTCTGCAGCAGCTTAAGCAGCAACGGAAACAGCAGGTAGAACTGGATACTGATGAATACGAAATACAAATGTGCATACGCCGAACCCGTAAATAAGGCACCCAGGAAGCCGGAGATGCTCTGTGCCAGAGGCTGTGTCAGCATACCATTCACGTACAGGGTCAATCCGTAATAGCCGATGGATACAAGCATATAGGGAAGCAGAATGTACTTCAGCCTGCGGCGGTAAAAGCTTCCGATCAGGCTCCGCGTCACGGGCCGCCCGTAATAATTATAGAACAGCACAAAGCTGCTTAGAAAAATAAACGACGGTGTACCGAATTTAAAAAAAATGTTGATCCAGTTCAGCCAGTAATAATAGGGTGACTGGAGTGCCATTTCTCCGGCCGCAAAAGATGATGAGTGGACATGCATTACGCCCAATATCGCCAGAGCACGGTAAATATCCAGCTGGGGCAGACGTTCCTGTTTTGCTGCATTCACTTTAAGATTCCTCTTCTCTGCTATGATGGCTGTTCATAGACGCCAAGCGGAAGTGATACCTATCAGGAAGTCTGCCCCTGCTGATTATTTCATTCTGATATGTGCTGCGCGTCCGTATGCGGAAGGATCCGCTCCTGCACTTACAAGTATATCGCCAATATATACTCGCCGAACACTTAAAGGTTGCTTATGCTTGCTTAAGATTTCTTAATTGCCTCAGGCTGCGAAGTTTACACAAGAAACCCTGCAGCTCCTGCGCAGATACACGCAATATGAAACTGCAGGGTAAGAGGTTACCTGGTGATTATTCTTCTACAGCCTTCTCCGCTGATCCCGGCGGACGCAGCTCACGCAGCGGATTGCCCCCGACGAACGAGCCCGCAGCTACATCCTTATGCACGACAGAACCCGCGGCGACAACCGCCCAATCTCCAATTGTTACGCCGGGCAATATCGTTGTGTTAGCTCCAATCAGGACGTTCTCCCCGATAATGACTTCACCCAGCCTGTATTCTTTGATGAGGTATTCATGGGCAAGAATGGTCGTATTATAGCCGATGACCGAGTTCTCACCGACGGAAATTTTCTCCGGAAAAAACACATCCACCATCGCCATTAGCCCAAACGCAGTATGCTTGCCCACCTTCATGCCGAGTACCCTGCGGTAAATCCAGTTCTTGAGCGGCAAGACCGGACAGTAGCGGGCAATCTGGATAAAAATAAAATTGCGTACGCCCTTCCACGGGCTCACCGTACGGTAAATATACCAGAGCGAATTATGGCCCTCTACTGGATAGCGGGTTAACTTTCTCACGGCTGTTTCGTCTCCTGCTCCACTATTGTATACAAGTCTTTCATGTCATGGATGATGTAATCGGGGCCGTACTTACGTAACGTGTCCTCACCTTTAAGAGACCAGGCAACCGCAGCTACACGCACACCCGCGGCCTTGGCAGATTGAATATCGACCGCACTGTCACCTACCATGAGGGTTCTGGCCGGATCAACACCCAGATTAGCAACCGCGGTTAGAACAGGCTCCGGATGCGGCTTCGCCTGACTGACATCATTGACCGTCACAATTGTCTCCATATACTTCAGCAGATCGAACATTTCCAGCGCTTTAAGTGTAGTTGGACGAATCTTCGTTGTCACAATCCCGAGCTTTATTCCCCGGCTTAACAGCCCTTCCATTGTCTCATTCACATGTGGAAAAGAACGAATTAGCTCATCATGATGCGCATAATTATATGAACGGTAAGAAAGCTCCAGCACGCTTGTGTCCTGCAGACCGGAGAACGCGCTCATCTGCTGCTGGAGCGTAGTTCCCATATGGGGAATAATTTCTTCCCGGGTTAGAGCCGGGAGGTTATTCTCCTTCAGCGCATGCATGAACGAGCTGATGATCAGCTCATTAGTATTCACAATCGTTCCGTCCAAGTCAAATAACACGCATTCTATCATTAGTTTTACTACTCCTTTGTTTCCTTATCTTCAGATGAGTCCTCCACCGGCTGGATAGGCTGAGGAGCCTTCTGCGGTGTATTCACTGCACTCTCGGGAACTACAGCATCTGCCGCTGCCGCTTTAGTGCTGACAATCGGATCAGAATAATGATCCTTCGGCTGACCGCTGACACGCCGTACAATGATCAATACAACTGCAACGAGAATGATTAGTAGTGCCAGAAGCTGTGAGATACGAACATTCCCGTATGCCGGATCGAAATACCCCTGCTCAAATCCCAGCCATTTCATCGGACTCCATAGACCGTTAATGAAGGATGCCAAACCGCTGCTGCCGTTAAATCCTAGGCTGTCCGTACGCAAAGCTTCAATAAAGAAACGGCCGATCGAATACCAGATGAAATAGGACATGAAGATTTCGCCTGCACGGACAAATTTCTGGCGGCGCAGTACCATCAGGAGCAGAATCCCCAGCAGGCTCCAGAGCGATTCATACAGGAAGGTCGGATGGTGAAACGCATCCCCTATGTACATTTGATTCACAATAAAGTCCGGCAGATGCAGCTTGTCACGCAGGAAGGATTCCTCTACAACGCCGCCGTAGGCTTCCTGATTGATGAAATTACCCCAACGGCCAATCATCTGACCGGCAAGCAGTCCAGGTGCACAGATGTCCACGATACGCCAGAACGGATATCCCTTGTAACGGAAATATATAATTCCGCAGATGATCGCCCCAATCAGCGCGCCATAAATAGCAATACCGCCATTCCAGACTTTGAATATATCCAGCAAGTTGTCCTTGTAATCTTCCCACTTGAACGCTACAAAATAAATCCGCGCACCAATGATCGCCGAAGGGACTCCGAGCAGCAGCATGTCCATGAAGAACTCCTGCGGAATGTTGTAGCGTTTGCCTTCTTGAATAGCAAGGAATAATCCGGCTAATGCACCAAGACCCAGTATCAAACCATACCAATGAACAGGCAGCGAACCGATGGAGAAGACAATCGGATTAATCGCTAATGAAAAAAACATGCTCTCACACTCCTAGTCCAGATCATCCATGTCTTCAGAGATGGTGGCTGTAAGTTTATTCGTAAATTGTAGAGCTGCGTTAAAGCCCATTTGTTTCAACCGGTAGTTCATCGCTGCAACCTCGATAATTACCGCAAGGTTACGTCCCGGACGTACGGGGATCGTTACAAGCGGCACATCGGTGTCAATGATCCTTGTAGTCTCCTCGTCCAGTCCGAGCCGGTCATATTGTTTATCCTGCTGCCAGGCCTCAAGTCTAACGACCAGTGTGATCCGCTTATGATTACGGATAGCCCCGGCACCGAAGAGAGTCATTACATTAATAATCCCTACCCCGCGGATTTCGAGCAAGTGACGAATGAGCTCCGGAGCTGTACCATGCAGCTGGTTATCCGAGGTCTGACGGATCTCTACTGCATCATCGGCGATCAGGCGGTGCCCGCGTTTAACCAGTTCAAGCGCCGTTTCACTTTTACCGATACCGCTGCTGCCTGTAATCAGCATACCTACACCATATACATCACAGAGAACACCGTGGATTGTTGCCGTAGGGGCCAGTCTGCCTTCCAGGAAGCTTGTCAGTCTGCTCGAGAAAATAGTAGTCGCCATCGAGCTGCGCAGCACAGGCAGTCCCTTTTCGTTACTAATTTCAATAAGCTCCTGCGGAACATCCAGCGCACGGGTAATTACAATACAAGGGGTATTATCGTTGCAAATTCCGCGAATCCGGCTTTTGCGTTCTTCCTCAGGAAGCATTGAGAAAAAGGCCAGCTCTGTTTTGCCCAGCAGCTGAACACGTTCTTCCGGATAATATTCGAAATAACCGGCCATTTCCAGTCCCGGACGATTCAAATCATCCACTGTAATCGGTCTTTTCAGACCCTCCTGTCCGGAAACAACCTCTAATTGAAAATGCTGTACCAGTTCCGATACCTTTACCTTCTTAGCCATGTATGTCCGTCCTTTCGTCACCTGCGGTTGTGTCCGCTTCCTGCACCCGGGTTCACAACTTTTCCCATTCCAGCTACAGGTAATTCTCCTGCTATCTTAATTGATAACGCCTATGAATGCAATCTTATTACCTATGGTATTGCTAAGCCTGTCCTGACGGAACACCCTGCTTTCCGGGTCTTTGGACCAATAGGTTTTATCTCCGGCTCCACATGCCCAATACAAGAAAAAGCCGCCTGTGAGGGCGGCTTTCTTCTATTATAACCTGTATCCCACTGTGCTTTGTCTTATCCCAGCAGAATGTTCAGTTCGGATTCTTTATCAAAGAGGTGAATTTTGTTCATGTCGATTGCCAATTTAGGCTTGCTGCCTTCACGGGTAGTGGAACGTCCATCTACACGGGCAATTACAGTGTTAGCGCCAAGGCCGCTCAAGTAGAGGAGCATTTCATGACCAAGGTTTTCAGTAACATCAACGAGCGAAGTGAAGATTGTATTCGGAGAAGCTTCCAGGAATACTGGCTCTTCATGAATATCTTCTGGACGAACGCCCATGATTACATCCTTGCCGATATAACCTTTGTTACGCAGCATTGTAGCTTTGCCGCCTGGAACTTCAACATCAAGGTTATCTGCGCGGAAACGGACAGCGCCGCCAACATCGGAGAGTGTACCATTGATAAAGTTCATTGTTGGGGATCCGATGAATCCTGCAACGAACAGGTTTGTAGGCTCATTGTACAATTCTTCAGGAGAAGCTGCTTGTTGAATGATACCATCGTACATAACTACGATACGGTCACCCATTGTCATAGCTTCTGTCTGGTCATGCGTTACATAGATACAAGTAGTTTCAAGGCGTTTAACCAGCTTAGTGATTTCAGCACGCATTTGACCACGAAGTTTAGCATCCAAGTTGGAAAGAGGCTCATCCATCAGGAAGACTTGCGGATCACGGACAATAGCGCGGCCTAGAGCGACACGTTGGCGTTGACCACCGGACAGTGCCTTAGGTTTGCGTTCCAGCAAATGCTCGATATCGAGAATTCTTGCTGCTTCGCGTACTTTCTTGTCGATTTCTTCTTTCTTCACTTTACGCAGTTTCAGACCGAAAGCCATGTTCTGATACACGCTCATATGCGGGTACAGGGCGTAGGATTGGAATACCATCGCGATATCGCGGTCTTTAGGAGCCACGTCATTCACTACACGGTCACCAATGTACATTTTACCTTCAGAAATTTCTTCAAGACCTGCGATCATACGAAGTGTTGTGGATTTACCGCAACCGGAAGGACCAACCAGTACGAGAAATTCCTTATCTTTAATATCAAGATTGATATCGATTACTGTTGCTTTATCAGAACCCGGGTATTTTTTGAAAATATGCTCTAAACGTACGCCTGCCATTGTATTTCCCCCTCGAGTCAATTATTGGATTAGAAAATCAAACGCTTTCTTGTACACTTATCTTACCCCAGACCTGGCCTCCTGGCTATTTGTAAGGTTCACAAAAATCCTATTTTCTTTTCGTCACTTTATACAATAACATGGCTAACTTCACAATCGCAGCATCCCCGAAACTCCGGACATCGGCTCCCGTTTCCTGTTTGATCTTGTCGAGTCTGTACAAGAGCGTATTCCGGTGGATATACAGCTTCTTCGCGGTTTCGCTGACATTGCAGTCCATTTCAAAAAAAGTTTCCAGCGTCAGCAGCATTTCCTTATCCGCCAGCACCGCCGTATAATCCCCGATCTGACCCAGCAGCTGTCTGCGGCGGTCATCGGGGATACTGTTCACCAGACGCTCCATATGAAGCTCCCAAGGCAGATGGATATAATCGCCTACCTGGAAGATCCGACCCAGAATAATCGTCTCGCGCAGCAGAGCCACGGAGCCTGTCAGGCCCTTAACCGGAATGATGGCCGGGGAAACCGCCAGATGGAAGACGCCAACCCATTCACTGGCGATCAGTTCATGCAGACCCATAGAGGTCTGAGACAGCAGATCCTCAGCACTTTCTTCCTCATCTTCCTTATCATCTCCGCCGGTGAGCAGTTCCTTACGGGCTAAAATTAACCATTCCTTATCCAACAAGGGAATTAACAGGACTTCGTTCTCGAAATAACTGCGCAGCAGCTTCATTAAAGAACGATACGTCATCTGCGGATTATGGACATTCTCACTAACCAGCAAAAAAGGAATCATATCCCCGAACAGCCGGCCTTTTAGCGTAATATCATCCGGAATTTCCGTATCATCCTTCTCTTGCTCGAGCTGCGAGTTCAACCAGCCGCTAAGCTGACGGGCCTCCATCTCTCCTTCTTCCTTAAGCCCGGTAGCCTTGAGGGCTACCGCAAAATTACGGCCCGCATAATTGACCAGCTGCAGTTCCAGAGGCGACAGCCCTTCTGTCTCCACCCACACCGCGGTTATACGCCCGTCATTCTCATATAGAGGAATCCACAAATATCCCTCATGAAAGACCGCCTGCTCTTGATCCTTCTCCGTACCCATGCCAAAAAGAGAAGCTGAATGCTGCCTCCCGAGCTGCTTGATTCCGGTTCTCTTTCCGGTGAGTTGCTCCAATTTTTGACGCAAAACCTCACTATCCATCGTCACCATTCTCCACCACTTTTGCTCTTTTCGCCTATTTTATCATATTTTGCTGCAAATTGCGGAATAGCTCTTCTGAACCCTGAGTGACATTTGATCAGCAGTGTATCAAAAGTCTATTTTGCTGCATATTGCTTCTTCGCAGGAGGCAGAATTACCGGATTCATCTTTTTCAAAGTCTTATGCATCCAGATCCCGGCAATGGCTCCCTCACCCATAGCGACCGTCGCCTGCTCCGCATGCACTGCAACATCTCCTGCCACCCATACATGCTCGATATTAGTCATTAATGAGCGTTTATTCGCCTCCACATGCTTATTCTTATGGAGCGTTACTCCCAGCTGTACGGCTAGCTCAGAATGTACCGGATTCTGTCCAAAAGCAATAAACCCGCGCTCTGCCGACAGCACCTCACCGTTCTCCATGGCTACCGCCTTAATTCTTCCGTTCTCTTCCTCAATGCGGGCAACCGGTTCTTCGATATACTGTATATCCTCATCCTGCAGCCGGTTACGATTTTCCGCCGAAACGGGTGTAAGTTCATGATTAATGTAGGTCAAATCACCTGTGCGTTCCCTTAAAACAAAAGCCATATTAGCGCCTACATCACCAGAGCCTATCAATACGGTCTGCCGGTTCTGAATTTCAAAGCCATCACAGTCCGGGCAAACATAGATTGTCATACCAAGGGCAGGCAGTAAGCCCGGCAGCTCAGGAAACCGGTCCATTACTCCAGTAGCAAGCAACAGAGTCCGGCCTACATATTGCTGCCCCCCGGTTCCGTGAAGTATGAATAATTCATCGGGCTTCTCGGCCTTAACTATTCTATCCTTCTGAAACGTTACACCTGCCCTTTCCGCCTGAAGCCTCCCCCTGGCCCGCAGTTCCTCACCCGGCACACCGTCAGGCCAGCCCAATATATTATGATAATTCCGGCATATGCTTGATCTTCCGCCTCCTGCATCAATTACAAGCACCTGATGGACCGAGTAACGTCCCAATTGAATAGCCGCCTGAAGCCCCGCAAAACCGCCGCCCACTATAATCCATCATATATCAATTGTCATTCCCTCATTTCTACAGCATTATAGACTTATAATTAAACGAGGGGAGCTATTTTAAACGAATTCCGGGTAATTTATATACTTTTTATTATTCAGACCTCCTGAAAACATAAAAAAAGCCATCACATGAAAGTGATGACTTCTGAATTAGGATGAGCCATGAAGGACTCGAACCTTCGACACCCTGATTAAAAGTCAGGTGCTCTACCAACTGAGCTAATGGCTCATAAAAAGGGATGGAGGCTGATGGATTCGAACCACCGAACACGTACGTGAGCAGATTTACAGTCTGATGCGTTTGGCCACTTCGCTAAGCCTCCATAATGGTGGCGCGGGAGGGAATCGAACCCCCGACACAAGGATTTTCAGTCCTTTGCTCTACCGACTGAGCTACCGAGCCATAAAATAAGCCTTAAAACAAAAAAAATGGCGGAACCGACGGGATTCGAACCCGCGATCTCCTGCGTGACAGGCAGGCATGTTAGGCCAACTACACCACGGTTCCACAATTTGTTGTAAAAATGGTGCCGGCGAGAGGACTTGAACCCCCAACCTACTGATTACAAGTCAGTTGCTCTACCAGTTGAGCTACACCGGCACGGTGTAAGGCGGATCTAAAATTTAAAAATGGTGGAGGCTGAGGGGTTCGAACCCCCGACCCTCTGCTTGTAAGGCAGATGCTCTCCCAGCTGAGCTAAGCCTCCGGGTATGTATGGTAGCGGCAGAGGGGATCGAACCCCCGACCTCACGGGTATGAACCGTACGCTCTAGCCAGCTGAGCTACGCCGCCACACTACAAGTATTGGATTTATAATGGCGGAGAGAGAGGGATTCGAACCCTCGCACCGCTTACGCAGTCTAACCCCTTAGCAGAGGGTCCCCTTATAGCCACTTGGGTATCTCTCCAAATAAATGGTAGCCATGTAAATCCGCACAGGAAATTAATTCCTGAAAACTGAATCCGAAACGAATCTGCGCTCTAAGAAATTTGGATAAGCCCTCGACCGATTAGTATTGGTCAGCTCCATGCATTGCTGCACTTCCACCTCCAACCTATCTACCTCGTCGTCTTCAAGGGGTCTTACTAGTTGGGAAATCTCATCTTGAGGGGGGCTTCACGCTTAGATGCTTTCAGCGCTTATCCCGTCCGTACGTAGCTACTCAGCCATGCTCCTGGCGGAACAACTGATGCACCAGCGGTACGTCCATCCCGGTCCTCTCGTACTAAGGACAGCTCCTCTCAAATTTCCTGCGCCCACGACAGATAGGGACCGAACTGTCTCACGACGTTCTGAACCCAGCTCGCGTACCGCTTTAATGGGCGAACAGCCCAACCCTTGGGACCTACTTCAGCCCCAGGATGCGATGAGCCGACATCGAGGTGCCAAACCTCCCCGTCGATGTGGACTCTTGGGGGAGATAAGCCTGTTATCCCCAGGGTAGCTTTTATCCGTTGAGCGATGGCCCTTCCATGCGGTACCACCGGATCACTAAGTCCGACTTTCGTCCCTGCTCGACTTGTAGGTCTCGCAGTCAAGCTCCCTTATGCCTTTGCACTCTGCGAATGATTTCCAACCATTCTGAGGGAACCTTTGAACGCCTCCGTTACTCTTTAGGAGGCGACCGCCCCAGTCAAACTGCCCGCCTGACACGGTCCCCGTACCCGCTTAGGGTACTAGGTTAGAACCTAGATACGATCAGGGTGGTATCCCAACGGCGCCTCCGCAGAAGCTTGCGCTCCTGCCTCTACGGCTCCCACCTATCCTGTACAGATCGTACCCAAATTCAATATCAAGCTGCAGTAAAGCTCCATGGGGTCTTTCCGTCTTGTCGCGGGTAACCTGCATCTTCACAGGTATTAAAATTTCACCGGATCTCTCGTTGAGACAGCGCCCAAGTCGTTACGCCATTCGTGCGGGTCAGAATTTACCTGACAAGGAATTTCGCTACCTTAGGACCGTTATAGTTACGGCCGCCGTTTACTGGGGCTTCGGTTCACAGCTTCGGGTTGCCCCTAACCACTCCCCTTAACCTTCCAGCACCGGGCAGGCGTCAGCCCGTATACTTCGCCTTGCGGCTTCGCACAGACCTGTGTTTTTGCTAAACAGTCGCTTGGGCCTTTTCACTGCGGCCCCCTCGGGCTATTCACCCTACCGAGGCACCTCTTCTCCCGAAGTTACGAGGTCATTTTGCCGAGTTCCTTAACGAGAGTTCTTCCGCGCGCCTTAGAATTCTCTTCTCGCCTACCTGTGTCGGTTTGCGGTACGGGCACCTTCTCCTGGCTAGAGGCTTTTCTTGGCAGTGTGAGATCATGACCTTCGCTACTACAATTTTCGCTCCCCATCACAGCCCAGCCTTATTGATGTGCGGATTTGCCTACACATCAGCCTCACTGCTTAGACGGACATATCCATCAGTCCGCGTCACTACCCTCCTGCGTCACCCCATCGCTCATAGCGGATTACGGTGGTACAGTAATTTCAAACTGTTGTCCTTCGACTACGCCTTTCGGCCTCGCCTTAGGTCCCGACTTACCCTGAGCGGACGAGCCTTCCTCAGGAAACCTTGGGCTTTCGGCGGATCAGATTCTCACTGATCTTTTCGTTACTCATACCGGCATTCTCACTTGTATGCTGTCCAGCGCTCCTTACGGTACACCTTCAACCCACATACAACGCTCCCCTACCCCAGATACAAAGTATCTAGCCATAGCTTCGGTGGTGTGTTTAGCCCCGTTACATTTTCGGCGCAGAGTCACTCGACCAGTGAGCTATTACGCACTCTTTCAATGGTGGCTGCTTCTAAGCCAACATCCTGGTTGTCTGTGCAACTCCACATCCTTTCCCACTTAACACACACTTGGGGACCTTAGCTGATGGTCTGGGCTGTTTCCCTTTTGACAATGGATCTTAGCACTCACTGTCTGACTCCCGGCAAGAAGTTAATGGCATTCGGAGTTTGACTGAGCTTGGTAACCCTTGCGGGCCCCGCACCCAATCAGTGCTCTACCTCCACCACTCCATTCACCGAGGCTAGCCCTAAAGCTATTTCGGGGAGAACCAGCTATCTCCGAGTTCGATTGGAATTTCTCCGCTACCCCCACCTCATCCCCGCATTTTTCAACATGCGTGGGTTCGGGCCTCCAGTGCGTGTTACCGCACCTTCACCCTGGACAGGGGTAGATCACACGGTTTCGGGTCTACGTCCACATACTCATTCGCCCTATTCAGACTCGCTTTCGCTGCGGCTCCGTCTTCTCGACTTAACCTTGCATGTTAAACGTAACTCGCCGGTTCATTCTACAAAAGGCACGCCATCACCCAGTAATAGGGCTCTGACTTTTTGTAAGCACACGGTTTCAGGTTCTATTTCACTCCCCTTCCGGGGTGCTTTTCACCTTTCCCTCACGGTACTGTTTCACTATCGGTCGCCAGGTAGTATTTAGCCTTAGCAGATGGTCCTGCTGGATTCATACGGGGTTTCACGTGCCCCGCACTACTCGGGATCCGTCTCGGAGAGAACACAGTTTAGGCTACAGGGCTTTTACCTCTATCGCGGGCCTTTCCAGACCTCTTCGCCTACCATATTCCTTTGTAACTCCATGTGAGACGTCCCACAACCCCAAGGGGCAAGCCCCTTGGTTTAGGCTGTTCCGCGTTCGCTCGCCGCTACTGACGGAATCACTATTGTTTTCTCTTCCTCAGGGTACTTAGATGTTTCAGTTCCCCTGGTCTGCCTCTGCGTATCCTATGTATTCAGATACGAGTAACTGCGAATTACCACAGCTGGGTTTCCCCATTCGGACACCCCCGGATCAAAGCTTGCTTACAGCTCCCCGAGGCAGTTTCGTTGTTCGCCACGTCCTTCGTCGGCTCCTGGCGCCTAGGCATCCTCCGTGTGCTCTTATTAGCTTAACCAATCGCTCCGGTATTGGCTCATTCGCTCATCTTGTTTTAAACAGCGCTTCCGGATGAATCCGTCCGCTAGTCTGTTTAAAGCCAAAAGTCGCTCATAATCCAAAACCATCGCTCAGCATGACTAATAACTATTTCAACTTGCTTACACAAGTTTCAGCTAAAAGATGTTCTAAAACGCAAATTCGTTTCGGTATCCAGTTTTCAAGGATCAAGGTGCTGTTATTATGAAACAATCACGACTGTGATGTTCGGAATAACAGACAATGTGCATATAATCTTGTAAAGAAGTATTGGTGGAGCCAAGCGGGATCGAACCGCTGACCTCCTGCTTGCAAGGCAGGCGCTCTCCCAGCTGAGCTATGGCCCCATAAAGGTATTCAATTCTAAATGTTATATGGTGGGCCTTGGTGGACTCGAACCACCGACCTCACCCTTATCAGAGGTGCGCTCTAACCAACTGAGCTAAAAGCCCATATAACAGATAACATTGTGAATCAACCAATAAATTGATTGTTCGCTTGGCGGCGTCCTACTCTCCCAGGACCCTTCGGTCCAAGTACCATCGGCGCTGGAGGGCTTAACGGTCGTGTTCGGGATGGGTACGTGTGGAACCCCTCCGCTATCGCCACCAAACGCATACGAAAGAGACTTGCTCTTTCAAAACTGAACACGAGTGAGTGTCCGAACCCTAAGGTTCGTTGTGGAAGCTTTAGCTTCCGATTTGAATGTTTCCGTTGCAGGAAACGATTCTCCATAGAAAGGAGGTGATCCAGCCGCACCTTCCGATACGGCTACCTTGTTACGACTTCACCCCAATCATCTACCCCACCTTCGGCGGCTGGCTCCCTTGCGGGTTACCCCACCGACTTCGGGTGTTGTAAACTCTCGTGGTGTGACGGGCGGTGTGTACAAGACCCGGGAACGTATTCACCGCGGCATGCTGATCCGCGATTACTAGCAATTCCGACTTCATGCAGGCGAGTTGCAGCCTGCAATCCGAACTGAGACCGGCTTTGCTGGGATTGGCTCCACCTCGCGGTTTCGCTTCCCGTTGTACCGGCCATTGTAGTACGTGTGTAGCCCAGGTCATAAGGGGCATGATGATTTGACGTCATCCCCACCTTCCTCCGGTTTGTCACCGGCAGTCACTCTAGAGTGCCCAGCTTAACCTGCTGGCAACTAAAGTCAAGGGTTGCGCTCGTTGCGGGACTTAACCCAACATCTCACGACACGAGCTGACGACAACCATGCACCACCTGTCTCCGATGCTCCGAAGAGGGGCACTATCTCTAATGCTTTCATCGGGATGTCAAGACCTGGTAAGGTTCTTCGCGTTGCTTCGAATTAAACCACATACTCCACTGCTTGTGCGGGTCCCCGTCAATTCCTTTGAGTTTCAGTCTTGCGACCGTACTCCCCAGGCGGAGTGCTTACTGTGTTAACTTCGGCACCAAGGGTATCGAAACCCCTAACACCTAGCACTCATCGTTTACGGCGTGGACTACCAGGGTATCTAATCCTGTTTGCTCCCCACGCTTTCGCGCCTCAGCGTCAGTTACAGCCCAGAAAGTCGCCTTCGCCACTGGTGTTCCTCCACATATCTACGCATTTCACCGCTACACGTGGAATTCCACTTTCCTCTTCTGTACTCAAGTCACCCAGTTTCCAGTGCGACCCCAGGTTGAGCCCAAGGTTTAAACACCAGACTTAAATGACCGCCTGCGCGCGCTTTACGCCCAATAATTCCGGACAACGCTTGCCCCCTACGTATTACCGCGGCTGCTGGCACGTAGTTAGCCGGGGCTTTCTTCTCAGGTACCGTCACTCCGGTAGCAGTTACTCTACCGGACGTTCTTCCCTGGCAACAGAGCTTTACGATCCGAAAACCTTCATCACTCACGCGGCATTGCTCCGTCAGGCTTTCGCCCATTGCGGAAGATTCCCTACTGCTGCCTCCCGTAGGAGTCTGGGCCGTGTCTCAGTCCCAGTGTGGCCGTTCACCCTCTCAGGTCGGCTACGCATCGTCGCCTTGGTGGGCCGTTACCCCACCAACTAGCTAATGCGCCGCAGGCCCATCCCCAAGTGGCAGATTGCTCCGCCTTTCATTCTCTCTTCAGGAGAGGAAAGAAATTATCCGGTATTAGCTACCGTTTCCGGTAGTTATCCCAGTCTTGAGGGCAGGTTGCCTACGTGTTACTCACCCGTCCGCCGCTAAATTCATTTGAAAGCAAGCTTTCAAATGAACTCCGCTCGACTTGCATGTATTAGGCATGCCGCCAGCGTTCGTCCTGAGCCAGGATCAAACTCTCCAAATTGGTTTTAGAAAGAGCGATTGCTCATTTTGAAACATCTGACGAGAATTTTCATTCTCTATTTTGGAAGTCACTTTCGTGATTTCCCACTCACTCGTTGTTCAGTTTTCAAAGATCAATGTCTCATCTTTCGTCGCCGATGTTTGTTTCAGCAGCGACCTTTATAATATATCACAGCACCTTTGTTTCAGTCAAGCGTTTTTTTAATTTCTTTTTTCGCTTCAGCTTTCAGCAAGTTATCCGAGAACATCTTGCTCAAAGGGCCGAGACTTAATGTATCATAAATCAACAACCCTCGTCAACCACTAAAACAAAGTTAATTTTAAACCCAGCAGCATTAGTACCCCGGGCAGCCCAAGAATCGTTACTGCGCCTATGGTTGTGGGATTCAGCGGGATGTGTACATTCGTTAGAATACCGGAGAAGTTAACAATATAGATGCCGATTGCCGCCAGAATAAGATGAGTTCCGAATACGCTTATCCAGGCCCACCCCAATTTTTTTCTGAATACAATTAGAATTAGCAGGAGCCCCGACAGAATCAGCACACCCATTGCAACAGTTCTTAGCATTGTGATCCTCCTCAATAGTTATTCCGGTTACATCGGCAGCCGGCTCCGGTTCAGCCCCAGTCTCTTGGCATGCTTAAGATGAATCTGGTATTTACGCTCGGCCGCCTCAAGTATATAGATGGCATAATCAATCTGGTCCTGACCCAGCGCCTCATCAAACATCAGATATGCCCGTTCCCACTCCGACTGCGCTTTGCGGACCTCATGGTACACCGTACCCCACTCATCTTCTATATGGGCATTATTCGCCCCTTCTGCATCTCTGCCCAGCCATTTCGTGTTCCACCATCCCATTGCAATCCCCTCCTATGATTGATTACTGGCGCAGCCGGGGCCGCACACCCGTTAATCTCATACATATCGGAATAGGGACAAACTTAGAACCATGAGTCAGTGCTCTTTTGTTGAATGCTGGCCGTCCCCCTGGAGTCTATACCTAATAAAAAAGAGGCCCCCAAGGGCCTCTTCAAATACAATTCAATGTCAGAACACTCAGAACAGCTCACGACGGCCTTCCAGCGCCTTCGACAGGGTTACCTCATCCGCATACTCAAGATCGCCGCCTACAGGCAAGCCATGGGCGATTCTCGTGATCTTGATCTCGAACGGACGGACTAGACGGGAGATATACATAGCCGTGGCCTCGCCCTCAATGTTGGGATTGGTCGCCATAATCAGCTCCTTCACCCGCTCATCACTGAGTCTGGTCAGCAGCTCCTTCAGCCGTATATCATCAGGTCCGATGCCCTCCATAGGCGAGATGGCACCCTGCAGCACATGATAGTAACCGTCAAACTCTTTGGTTCTCTCTATGGCTACCAGATCCTTGGAGTCCTGAACCACACAGATTACCGAGGCATCGCGGGTTTTGTCCTGACAGATCCTGCACGGGTCAGTATCGGTAATATTACAGCAGACCGAGCAATAATGAAGGTTCCGTTTGACACTGACCAGAGCTTTGGCGAAATCAATCACCTCATCCTCCTTCATGTTAAGCACATGAAAGGCCAGCCGGGCCGCTGTCTTCGGGCCAATCCCGGGTAAACGTGTAAAAGCTTCTATCAGCTTGGCTAGCGGTTCTGGATAATACAAAGTAATGGTTCTCCTTTGGTCGGGAGTGGAGTAAGCCTAGAATAAGCCAGGGATCTTCATTCCGCCGGTGAATTTACCCATATCGTTGTTAGCCAACTCTTCAGCCTGGGTAAGAGCATCATTAACAGCAGTGATCACCAGATCCTGCAGCATTTCGATATCTTCCGGATCAACAACCTCCGGTTTAATCTGAATAGACAGCAGTTTTTTGTGGCCGTTCACCTGAACGGTAACCACGCCGCCGCCGGATGAGCCTTCAATGGTCTTACCGCCTAGTTCTTCCTGGGCTTTGAGCATCTGCTCCTGCATTTTTTTAACCTGCTTCATCATTTGGTTCATATTATTCATACATCGTCTCTCCTTTGGGATGCGCGTTATCTGCGCTAGTATGCTTGAGGCTCTATTCCTTTATGACAACAAGGTCTTCTCCAAAGAGCTGGATCGCCTCGTCAATCCATGGTTCGGGTTTGGCTTCTATAGTCTCGTGCTCATGCTCCAGATGCAGTTCTTCTGTACTGGCCTTGGAAGCCGACTTGGTTGCAGCCTCATTCCAGTCACGCAGCAGCATCGTCACCAGCCGGTATGGCTTACCCAGCTTAGCAGACATCACGTTCTCGATGACCTGGCGGTTGGCCGGCTTCTCAGTCGTATCCCGGTGAATTGTATTCTTGAAGGCGACCAGCACTGCATCTTCCATAACTGCCACTGGCTCTCCATCTACAAACCACGCATGCACAGTTACTTTCTCTTCCTTCACGCCCTGCAGAACCTGGCTCCACTGCTTATACACATTGCCAAAGTCAGCGCTGTCTTTACCCGCAATGAACTTATCGAGCTGCGGCGGAAGCTTGCCTGCAGAGGATACTCTTGGAGCGCTTGGCGGGGCGGCCGCTCTCTGCGGGGCAGCCTGCTCACGCCCGCCGGCCACACCTCCGGATTGGATTGCCTGCTCAAGCTTCTTCTCCAGCGCGGCAATCTGCCGTTTGAGTACATCCAGTTCCCCCGAATCCACTGGTGAAGAACTTCTTCCCGCTTCCGGCGATACAGCACTCAAGGACGGGGCACCCGCTGAAGGAGCCTCCTGCTGGGTACTGCACAGCTTCATCAGCGCTACTTCAAATAAAGTCTGCGGATGAGTGGCATATTTCATCTCACCCAGATATCGGCTTAGGGTCTCCACAATCAGGAATAGCCGGTCACGGGTAAAGGCTGCTGCCATATCACGGAATTCCGCCGGATTCAGTACACGGTCGGTCAACTGGTCTGCCCCCGGCACCATCTTGATCATAAGTAAATCACGGAAATAATACAAAAGATTCTCCAGACATTTGTCGGCACTTTTGCCCTCGTGCATCAACTGCTCGACAAGCTCCAGCAGCAGCCCCATATCACTCTCCAAAATGGCTGTAGCCAGACGGGCAAACTGTTCGGATGGAATTCCTCCGGTCATGCCCAGCACCTGCTGATACGTCACATTCCCGTCTGTGAAAGACGAGATCTGATCAAGTATGCTCAGCGCATCACGCATCCCTCCGTCGGACAGACGGGCGATGTACTGGAGTGCGTCCGCATCTGCCGTAATGCCTTCCTTCTGGCATATCTCTCTCAGCCGGCCAGTCTGCTCCTCCAGAGAAACCCGGCGGAAGTCAAACCGCTGGCAGCGTGAAATGATCGTAGCCGGCAGTTTGTGCGGCTCTGTCGTAGCAAGAATAAACATGACATGCGGCGGCGGTTCTTCCAGCGTCTTAAGCAGGGCATTGAATGCTTCTGTTGTCAGCATATGCACCTCATCAATAATATACACTTTACGGCGTACTTCGGTAGGTGCATATTTCACCTTATCCCGCAGATCGCGAATCTCTTCAACACCCCGGTTGGAGGCCGCATCAATCTCCTGGACATCCATTACGTTGCCCGCTGTGATCCGCAGACAAGACGGACATTCATTGCACGGCTCCGGACCCGGGCCCCGCTCGCAATTGACCGCTTTGGCCAGCACCTTGGCCGCGCTCGTCTTACCGGTCCCCCGCGGGCCGCTGAACAGATACGCATGCGATACCCGCTGTTCACGGATCGCATTCTGCAGCGTCTGGATAATATGCTGCTGCCCTACCATATCCTGAAACGACTGCGGCCGCCAAGCACGGTACAGCGCGATATGTTCCACTATGCATTACCCTCTCTCAGGCTGCCGCTTTCCGGCATTTGTCGCTAATTTATTATACTATATTCCCCAGTCTTTGACCAAGCAGAAGCGCTTTCGCCATCCTCTAACGAGGACTATGCTTCCGATACAGCGATACTACGTATCGCTCTCAGGTAACCGCATCAGTGGGAAGTATTAGGATATAAAGTATGATAAAGCATATATTTCTTATCTTTCAAAAAACAAAAAGCATCTTCGCTTGTGGCAAAGACGCTACATAATAGTATTTAAACCGTGCACCCGTTATTGATGACTGCGATCCAAGCGGCAACCCTACAAAACTGCTCGGGCTAGGCCACCCTCCGGCACAAGAGTAAACTCACTTATGGCTGCTTCCTTCCGGACCTGACCAGGTTCATAAGCACTCATTGCGGAGGACCCAACCGTCAACACAGCCCATAGGAACCAAGGCCTCACATCGACAGCACCTCTAACAGGAATTCAACCTCGCTACAGCGGATTGCGAGTTACAGGGCACCGCTACCTCCCCGTCTAGCACGGCGAAGATAAGTATAGCTTACAGCCGGGCAAAAATCAACTAACATTAAAATGGAAAACCAATTAGATGCCGTATTTCTTCTTAAACTTATCCACGCGGCCGCCGGCATCCAGGAACTTCTGCTTGCCGGTGAAGAAAGGATGGCAGCTGGAGCAAATTTCGACGCGCAGCTCTTCCTTGGCAGAGCCAGCTTCAAAGGAGTTGCCGCAGGCACAGGTTACCTTAGTTACATTGTACTTGGGTTGAATTGCTGTTTGCATTTGAATATTCACCTCTCACGCCCTAAGCCTCATGCGGACTTAGAGTTATATGATTACGCAAGCTACATTCTAGCATGGAAGCCCAGGGCGCTGCAAGAGGTTTGGGAAGACTCAATCCTGCGGTTATTGGTGCACTCTGCGCTGCTTCGCACGGGCCAGTTCGGCAGGCGGAACATGGGTGAAGGAGCCGATCACAACATCCGGAAGCTCCTCGCGGAAGATCTCCAGCATCGTCTTCATTCCGAGAATCTCACCTTGAGCCGGAGGAATCAGCTCCAGATAGCTCTCCGGGTCAATATTAAGATTCCGCATCTGAATTAGCTTAATGTCTGTACGTCTGACGAACTCAACCATCGCCTCAATCTCTTCCTCGCGGTCCGTGACACCCGGAAAAATCAGATAGTTAATGGAAGTATATACACCCTGTGAAGCTGCATATTTCAGGGACTTCTCTACATTAGCCAGCGTATAGCCGCGCGGCTTGTAGTATGCATTATAGTGATCATCCAGCGCACTGATTGTGCTGACCCGCATAAGGTCAAGACCAGCATCCACAATGCCGCGGATATGATCGCTTAATCCTGCGTTCGTATTGATATTGATATAACCCATATCTGTAATAGAGCGTACTTCACGGATGGACTCAATGATTATCTTCGCCTGGGTAGAAGGTTCGCCTTCACAGCCCTGCCCAAAGCTTACAATCGACTCCGGCGTCTTAAGGTGCTCCAGCATGACTTGTGAAACTTCACTCACTGTAGGCCGGAAGTTCATCCGCGTCTGCGGCGATACAAATCCGCTGTCATCCGGCTGTTCGGAGATACAACCAAAGCAGCCGGCATTGCACGAGTAGGACACTGGAACGGCACCCTCCCAGCGGCCCAAGAAGGTATTGGACGAGGTCAGGCACTCGTATTCCAGTGCGCAGTTGGACAGATGATTATAGAGACGGTTCTCCGGGTACTTTGCGGTCAAATCACTGACGCCAATCTCTACATCCCCGCGGTCACAATTCAAAGGATTCCACTGATCCGTATCATCTGTAGGATCCGCCGCTACGTAGAATCCGCCATCCTTCCATACTACAGCGGAATAACCGAAGAGTGGAAGCTTATACGTCTTATCTGTCTTGACATAGCCGGGAAGGCACAGACGGGTAAAGCCCTGCGGCAATAGCGCTCCAACAGCCTGTGAGCCTAAAGGCAACGGCAGCATTTCACCTGTCCCGGGATCCATCCCGATTGCCCGCGTATTAGGCAGCCCTACCAGAGTAGCGCCTTCAGGCAGCGGGATCAATTCTTCCTCCAGTATCTCAACAATCATATCCCCGCTGCGGGCCAGTCCGTACAGCTCGGGATGATCATATACGTTTCCTTGCCCGTCGGCATATACCAAATACATGTTAGTCTCCTCTTGTTATCAATTCTCAGGTTGTAGGCACAGAAGGTGTCTTAGGCCGCGTGGTACGTCGGGCTGACGAACCGCTGTTCGATGTTCCGCCTTTGCTGGCGGTACTGTTTGCTGACGAGGAATCCTTGTTGCCGGCTACATCAAAAGAGGCCAGGAACTCAGCATTCGTCTTGGTGTCACGCAGTTTCTTCAGGAATCCTTCTACAAAGTCGTAGGATTCATTCATATTTTTACGGATTGACCAGATGGTATCCAGTTCTTCCTTGCTAAGCAATACTTCCTCGCGGCGTGTACCCGAACGGCGGATATCGATGGCCGGGAAGATACGGCGTTCGGCCAGCTTGCGGTCCAGGTGAAGCTCCATGTTCCCTGTGCCTTTGAATTCTTCGTAAATAATATCGTCCATGCGTGATCCGGTATCAATCAGCGCTGTTGCCAGTATGGTCAGGCTTCCTCCTTCTTCTACGTTCCGCGCGGAACCGAAGAAGCGCTTAGGGCGATGGAAGGCTGCGGGATCAATCCCTCCGCTCAGTGTCCGGCCGGATGGCGGAACCACGAGATTGTAGGCACGGGCCAGCCGGGTAATGCTGTCCAGCAGAATAACGACATCTTTCTTGTGCTCGACCAGACGAAGCGCCCGCTGTAACACAAGCTCAGCCACTTTGATATGGTTCTCCGGCAGTTCATCAAATGTTGAGGCGACTACCTCCCCTTTAACAGAACGCTGCATATCCGTTACTTCCTCAGGGCGTTCATCAATCAGCAGGACGAACAGTGCAATCTCGGGATTATTAATGGAGATACTGTTGGCAATTTCTTTCAGGAGGAGCGTCTTTCCTGCTTTGGGAGGTGCTACAATCAAACCGCGCTGTCCTAAACCTACAGGAGCAAGCAAATCCATTATACGGGTAGATAAATGGGCAGAGGAGGTTTCAAGCGGCAGCTTGACTTGCGGATATAGAGGTGTAAGCGCCGGAAAATGTAATCGTTCAGCTGCAGTTGCAGGATTCTCACCATTGACGGCATTGACTTGAAGCAATCCGAAATAACGTTCATTCTCTTTGGGTGTCCGGCATTTCCCGGATACAAGGTCGCCGCTTCTAAGATCAAACTTACGGATCTGCGAAGCAGAGATATAAATATCCTCCGCACTCGGCAAGTAGTTAATCGGTCTAAGGAAACCGTAGCCTTCCGGCAGGATCTCTAGCACGCCTTCCATAAACATAAGACCGCTCTGCTCAGCCTGCGCCCGGAGAATCGCGAAGATCAGCTCCCGCTTCTTGAGCGTTCCGTAATAAGGAATCTGGTATTTCTTAGCCAGCTTATACAGATCGGTCAGCTTCATTTCTTCCAGATCGGAAATTTGAAGATCCATGTGTAATAACCACCTATTCAATTTTTATAATGAGTTCTTCCGGCGTTCTCTGCCGGGCAAAATATGAGTCTATGAAAACGCTTATTAGGATAGGATTACCCGAATTGGAAGGAGATATGCAGTTTGTAGGCAAATTTCGCTCCTTCCTCTCGTTCCGGGCACATACTTATTCGTTCTCGCGCCAGACTTCGGCACCTAGATTGCGCAGGTTGCTTACGAGGTTATCATAACCGCGGTCTATATACTCCACGCCTGTCACTTCGGTGATCCCTTCCTCAACGGTCAGTCCGGCAATGACCAGAGCCGCCCCTGCCCGTAAATCGGCAGCCTTCACCTTCGCGGCATTGAGCTTGCCGCCCTCAATAATTGCAGAACGCCCTTCAACGCGAATCTTGGCGCCCATACGGACTAATTCAGGGACATGCTTGAACCGGTTGCTGTATACGAAATCGCTCAAGACACTAACGCCTTCCGCTTGAGTTAGCATACTTGTCATCGGAGATTGCAAATCGGTGGCGAAGCCGGGGTATATCAACGCTTTGACATCAGCATGCTGATATTTGGATCTGCCGATGACCCGGATACTCTCATCCAGCTCTTCTATATCTACTCCCATCTCCAGCAGCTTGGCAGTCAGCGCCTCCAGATGCTTGGGAATCACGTTATCTATCAGCACATTGCCACGCGTTGCCGCAGCGGCAATCATATATGTTCCCGCTTGAATTCGGTCTGGAATGATGGAATGGCGGCAACCATGCATTTCAGTTACGCCTTCAATCCGGATCGTTTCTGTACCGGCGCCTTTAATAACTGCGCCCATAGAGTTTAATAGGGTAGCTACATCTATAATCTCAGGCTCTTTAGCCGCATTTTCAATAATTGTAGAGCCTTTGGCACGTGAGGCCGCCAGCATAATATTTATTGTGGCTCCAACGCTGGATACATCCAGATAAATCTTGGCACCACGCAGTTCTTTGGCATACAAGTGAATAGAGCCATGATCGTTGGTTACAGTCGCACCAAGCGCCTCAAAGCCTTTGATATGCTGGTCAATCGGACGCGGCTCAAAATTACAGCCGCCGGGAAGACCAATCGTCGCCTCTTTAAATCTGCCGAGAAGCGCACCCATCATATAATAAGAAGCCCGGAGTTTCTTGACCGGTCCGTTAGGCATGGGAATGGATACGATACGGGAGGGATTAATTCTCATCTGGCTGCCGGTCCACGATACACTCGCGCCCAGCTCCTCCAGAATTTCGGAGTAAACGGCCACATCACTAAGAGCAGGCAGGTTATCCAGCACAACTTCAGATTCCGCCAAAATCGCCGCTGGAATAAGCGCAATTGCGCTATTCTTTGCTCCACTGATGGTTACAACGCCCTCTAGCGGACGTCCGCCGCCAATCATTAATTTTTCCATAAATTTATCTGGTTCCCCCTACGTGTATTGCGGCTTGTTCTGGCAATACCAGCTGTGGCTTGTGGTGGCATGGTGATTAGAAGAAGAAACGGCTGCGCCGCCCTAACTTAAGGACGGCACCCGTTTCTGAGGAAATCTGAAATGGCTTTACCGGAAAGACACCGGCTATGCGGTGCACTCTTCTGATAAAGATATGCATGCGGAACAGCAGAAAATAACCTGTCCCGTTACGCGGCAGAGTTAAATTACGCTTTGTTGCTGGATCCGAATTCACGGATTTTGCCAATAACGGTTTGTTTGATGGCTTCGCGACCTGGTGCGATGAATGTACGCGGATCGTAAGCATCCGGTTTAGCAGCCAGAACTTCGCGGACTACTTTGGCAAACGCGATTTGGTTCTCAGTGTTTACGTTGATCTTGGAAGTACCCAGGGAGATGGACTTCTGAATGTCATGTACAGGAATACCAGTACCGCCATGAAGTACGAGCGGAAGGTTAACCGCATCACGAATTTCTTCCATTTCCTTGAATCCAAGGTTCGGTTCGCCCAGGTAAGGACCATGTACGGAACCCAGTGCCGGAGCCAAAGTGTCGATGCCGGTTTCTTTAACAATGCGTACGCATTCGTTAAGGTCAGCGTATTGGATGCCGCCGATAACGTCATCTTCCTGTCCGCCTACAGTACCAACTTCAGCTTCTACAGAAACACCTTTAGCATGAGCATATTCAACGACCTTCTTGGTCATTTCAATGTTCTCATCGATTGGGTGGTGGGAGCCGTCGATCATTACGGAAGTAAATCCGGCATCGATTGCATCCTTACATTTGTCAAAGCTTGAACCGTGGTCCAGGTGGATAGCAACTGGAACAGTGATCTTCATGTCATGAATAAGACCTTCAACCATCTTAACTACAGTGTAGAAGCCGCCCATGTGACGAGCTGCACCTTCGGATACGCCAAGGATTACTGGTGATTTCTCTTCTTCTGCTGCACCAAGAATCGCTTGAGTCCACTCCAGGTTATTGATGTTGAACTGGCCAACTGCATATTTTCCTTCAAGTGCTTTGGTTAACATGTCTGTCATAGATACTAATGGCATGGTTTCAATCCTCCTAAAATGTTTGAGTTGCTTATATAAGCCGACATCACATACAGGCCTATTATAGCACATCCTGTGTCAAATACTAAATAGGATACACAAAAAAATGTCCCGGTGGGACGATATTCAGCCAGCCCATATTCCTGTGCGACTTTCCCTCATTAGCGTATCCGTAACAGGACTTACCCAAACTGTACATTTCTAAGCTAGCTGCATTGATCAACCGACTTATTGTACAGATGCATATTAACGGCAACCCGCATCTCATCGATATCAAACGGCTTGGTGAAATGCATCAGGGCTCCCAGCTTGGTCGCTTCCTTGATCATGTCCAGTTCTCCGTAAGCCGTCATCATAATGACTTTAATCGCCGGGTTCAGCTCCTTCAAATGCTTGAGGATCTCCAGTCCGTCCATCCCCGGGATTTTCATATCGAGCAGAACCATATCCGGCGATTCGTTCTTGACGATCTCCAGTGCCAATTTTCCGTTAGCTGCCTGAAAGGTGGCATAACCTTCACTATTAAACACTTCCATGAGGAGAATCCGGATTCCATTCTGATCATCGACAATTAGTACTTTCTTTTTTTCCATACGATACCCTCCCAGAATTTAAGGCAGATTGTCTATACCGCGCCCTCTCACAGCTAACGGCCCCGCTTCAACTTAGTCTATACGAAACCTATTATTCGTGCTTTGTAGCCAAAATCCTGCTAATTGGTTAAAATGCGTAAATCTATGCCATATAAAGGTGTATTCCCAGTTAAAAATCGGTAGTACAGTCCCCTTGTAATTTGGGAGATATCATAAATGAGAACTAATACCAAGAGAAATATAAGAATAAAGTGAAGTGTAAAATGTATATTTCCTTTGTCTTCAATAAAGAAAGCCCCCGTTAGGAGGCTCCAGCAGGCCCGGAAGGCCTTGAAGATATTTATTACAGCTGTTCGGAATGGGTAAGCGAAGCTTTGACAAATTCACGGAACAGCGGCTGCGGACGGTTCGGACGTGAAGTGAATTCCGGATGGAATTGCACGGACAGGAACCATGGGTGACCCGGCAGCTCAACGATCTCAACCAGACGTCCGTCAGGGGAGGTTCCGGAAAAGACCAGACCTGCCTTCTCCATCTCATCGCGGTAAGCGTTATTGAACTCATACCGGTGACGGTGACGTTCATAGACCAGTTCATCATCATAGCAGGACATTGCCAGTGAACCAGGGGAAAGCTTACAAGGATACAGTCCAAGGCGCATGGTGCCGCCCATATCCTCAATATCCTTCTGTTCAGGCAAGAGGTCGATCAGCGGGTACGCGGTAGCCGGATCGATCTCGGAGCTGTTCGCACCTGTCATTCCGAGCACAGAACGGCCGTACTCAATCACAGACACCTGCATACCCAGGCAGATCCCGAAGAACGGAATAGACTGCTCACGCGCATAGCGGATAGCCGAAATCTTGCCTTCGATCCCGCGGTCACCGAAGCCCCCCGGAACCAGAATGCCGCCGATGCCGCCCAGCAGCTCGTCCACATTCTCATCCGTAACCAGCTCTGCATCCACCCACCGGAGTTTCACTTCGGCATTGGAGGCAAATCCGGCATGTGAGAGTGACTCTACAACACTTAAATAAGCATCATGAAGCGCTACGTACTTACCGACAATGGCAATTTCAACGGTGCGTTCCAGCTTCTGGATCCGCTCCAGCATACTCTCCCATTCACGCATATCCGGTGCAGGAGTAGTCAGCTTCAGGTGGTTGACTACAATCTCATCCAAGCCTTCATCGCGCAAATTAAGCGGAACTTCATACAGGGTTGATGCGTCGCGGCATTCCACCACGGCATTCGCATCAATGTCACAGAACAAAGCAAGCTTGGCCTTCATATCATCAGTCAAAGGATACTCCGTACGGCACACGATCACATTCGGCTGAATTCCGATGCTGCGCAGCTCTTTTACACTATGCTGTGTCGGCTTCGTCTTCACTTCGCCTGCAGCCTTGATGTAAGGAATCAGGGTAACATGAATGTACATTACATTCTCACGGCCGATGTCACTCTTGATCTGGCGGATCGCTTCCATGAACGGCAAGCTCTCGATGTCCCCTACAGTACCGCCAATCTCCGTAATGACCACATCCGAACCGGTCTCACGGCCCGCGCGGAATACCCGTTCCTTGATTTCATTCGTAATGTGCGGGATAACCTGAACGGTGCCGCCCAAATACTCCCCGCGGCGCTCTTTGCTGATAACCGAGGAATAAATTTTACCTGTGGTTACGTTGCTGTTCTTCGACAAATTGATATCAATAAACCGTTCATAATGCCCAAGGTCCAGGTCAGTCTCCGCACCATCATCGGTTACAAACACTTCCCCGTGCTGATAAGGACTCATAGTTCCAGGGTCTACGTTAATGTAAGGATCGAATTTCTGGATCGTTACTTTCAGACCTCTGTTCTTGAGCAGCCTGCCCAGCGAAGCGGCGGTGATGCCTTTGCCAAGGGAAGACACAACGCCACCCGTTACAAAAATATACTTTGTCACTGTAAAACCCTCCTAAATAAAGTCCAGAAATTCAGGGGACGCTTGTTGTTTATCGTAACCCTTTTTTCCATCATCAAACCGGGGAACCCATAAGTTGCTTCCACCCGCCAAAACCTAAAGCCAGCAAAAGTGCAGTTTTTTGGCATTCAAGTAGAAACGGATTTGCCGTCCCTTTTAAAGGACGGTACCGTTTCAGCGAGAAAGATAAGGAGCGTTTATTGCGTGAAGCCGATTAATTCTTATCTTTTAAAAAAACAAAAAAGTGACACCCGTAGACCCGGGGCACTTTTTATTTTAGAAAACATATTAACTTTCATTATAAGCCCATGCAATAGTTTACTCTGACGGTCCTGCCCCTGTCAAGGGACGAATTACACCGCCGGAAAGACTATTCTAAAATTTATCGTCCTCTTCCTCATCATCGGCTTCGTCTTCATCGCCGTCTTCGGAATCTTCCTCATCCGCTTCGTCTTCGTCAATGTCATCTTCATCAATGACAACATCTTCGTCAACTTCCTCTTCGCTGTCGTCGTCAGAATAGAGGTCGTCACGATCTTCATCAATCGCATCGAAATCCTCTTCCTCCGCAGCGTAATTCTCTTCTTCTTCAGCAAAGTCGTCATCTTCCAAATCGTCGTCCTCATCGTTGATGATACGTACGCGTTTGGTGTTGCCGACAGGATCATCGGAGCGTTCCAGCGGGTACCAGCGTTTCAGGCCCCAAAGGTTGGTTCCGACACAGGCAAAACGCCCGTCAATGTTAATCTCGGTATATAACTGGGCAATAGTATCTTGGCTCTCTTGATCGGTCATCCCGCGCAGCTTGGCTACCTCGACCATCAGATCACGGTAGTAGTAAGGCGTATTGGCTGCCTTGAGCACCAGGAAAGCCAGGTCGACCATCGGTATTTCTTTAACTTTCTCAGGGTCCAGCTTTAAATTGAGTGGCGTACTCACTAAAGGACACTTCCTCTCACGCATTGTTCACATTACAAATCATGCTTAATTCATGATATCCATTAACAAACCTAAGTAAAACCTATTTGCGGGCAAATTGCAAGTCTAATACACCTGCTTCTGCGGGAAATCGCAGTAGGGTTGATTATCCGCAACTTCTATGTAACCCAAAAGATTCCCCTAAATTTAAAAAGGCGGAGGGAAACCCTCCGCACATGACTGTATCCGCGCCAAGGATCGGCTCCTTACGGGATGTTGCAAAGGGGTCTTGCGGTTCCCTTCTGTTCATTTTATGTACTCCTCCGCCTTTTGACACGATGGGCAGCCCATTTCACCAAAAAAGGGCAAGTTCCCATTCGGACGTCTGCCTCTTTTCATACTATATGGCAGCACGGCACCGAGGAGGGGACGGCGTAACTTATGGATTATTACGGATTTTGGCAGATGCTGCTTGAAGAGATTAAGGCTGCCCCCACAAATGCCCAGCGGCGTATTGTGACCTTCAATGATCCCCGCATGTATGCCGCAGCGCTATCCCAGTGGAAATCACTTAAGACCAAAACGCCGGGGCTGCGGCAGGTTCAGGTATCTACGCTGATCCGGGCTTTCTTCGTGCCCGCCGCCGGAGCAGGGAAGCTGATGGACCGTTATGCTGATTCCTTATGTATAGAAGAAGATCACCGGATTCAGGTTCACTCCTTGTCACCGGATAAAAGCGGTTCTGCCATGATGCCCTGGGGGGTCAAGTCGATTCATGCCCCGCAGGCCTGGTCTAAATCTACGGGCGTCCATGTGAAAATCGGCGTCATCGATACGGGCGTGGACTTCCGCCATCCCGATCTGAAGCATTCCCTCGCTTCCGGGGTCAATCTGCTGAACCGCGGCATGATGCCGCTGGATGACAATGGCCATGGCACACATATTGCCGGCACCCTGGCTGCAGCCGGAGGAACGCGCGGCATGATGGGCGTAGCCCCCAGGGCGCTGATCTATCCGGTCAAGGCTTTTGACCACAGCGGCTCCGCCTATGTGTCTGATATTGTCCTGGGCATCGATTGGTGCGTGCAGAACAAGATCGATATCATTAATATGAGCTTCGGGATGAAAAACAGAAGCAAAGCCCTGCATGATGTGGTGATCAAGGCCTACCGGGCCGGGATTGCCATCATCGCCTCCAGCGGCAACGACGGCAAGCGCGGCGGGGATTACCCCGCGCGCTATCCGGAGACTATTGCCGTAGGCGCCCTTGACAGAAGGCAGCGCGTCGCCGCCTTCAGCAACCGCGGACCGTATATCGACGTATACGGTCCGGGCGAGGGCATCCCCTCCTGCTGGCTGCGGGAGGGGTATAAAGAAATGAGCGGCACCTCTATGGCGACATCGCATGTCACCGGTGCCGCGGCCCTTCTGCTCGCGCTGCGGCCGGGGCTGTCGCCCCGCGAGCTGAAGCTGCTCCTGCGCCGCACAGCCTCGCCGGTGCGGCTGCGCAAGGGCCAGCGCCGCGCCTCCCTGGGCGGCGGCGCGGCCGATGCGCTGCGCCTGCTGCGCGCAGGCGCCCGTGCGCGGCGCAGCAGCGGCAGCAGCACCGCCAAAGCCGCAGCAGCGGCGAAGGCTTAACATGCGGCGGTGCTGCCGCCTCAGCCAGCAAGCCTATGCTAAAAAGCGCCGCCCCTGTTACCGGGGGCGGCGCTTTGCATCATGCTGTGGTTACATCCGGTCCGGTGCGGTAACACCAACCAGACGCAGGACGTTGGCAATCGTCGTCCGCGCCGCGCCCAGCAGGGCAAGACGGGCTACGGTCTGAGCGGCGTCCTCTGTGATTACACGCTCTGCCTTGTAGTAGCTGTGGAACAGCGAAGCCAGATCATACACGTAACGGACCAGGCGGTGCGGTGCATAACCTTCGGCAGCAATCGTAATTTCCGCCGGCAGCTCACCGATTTTGCGGAGCAGGTCGTATTCATGAACAGCGGTCAGCTTGCTGTAATCAATGTTTCCAGTATCCGGCAGCACAATGCCCTGTTCTTCCGCCTGGCGGAAGATGCTGCAAATGCGCGCATGTGCGTACTGAACATAAAATACCGGATTCTCATTCGATGTCGAAATCGCCAGATCCATGTCAAAGTCCAGATGAGAATCCATACTGCGCATCGTGAAGAAGTAACGGATGGCGTCCAGGCCAACTTCTTCCATCAGGTCTTCCATCGTAACGGCCTTGCCGGTACGCTTAGACATTTTGACCTTCTCGCCATTCTGGAACAGGCTGACCATTTGGGCAATCAGCACGACCAGCTTCTCGGGATCATTGCCCAGAGCCGACATAGCAGCCTTCATCCGCGGGATGTAGCCGTGGTGGTCAGCTCCCCAGATGTTGATCATTTTGTCATAGCCGCGGCCGTACTTGTCACTATGGTAGGCAATATCCGGTGTGAGGTACGTGTATGTACCGTCATTCTTAATCAGCACCCGGTCTTTGTCGTCACCGTATTTGGTGGTCTGCAGCCAGGTGGCGCCTTCTTCTTCATACACTTCACCGCGTTCCCGGAGCTCGTCAAGCGAACGCAGCACTTCACCGTTCTCGTACAGGGAGGTTTCGCTGAACCAGATATCGAAGTTAACCCGGAAACGGCTGAGGTCGCGTTTGATTTTGTCCAGTTCCTTGGCAAGACCGTAGGTGCGGAAGAACGCAGCGCGGTCGCCCGGGGTCATTGCAAGCAGGGAGTCGCCCTTCTCGGCAACAAGCTCTTTGGCGAAGCCTTTGATATCTTCGCCGTGATAGCCGTCCTCCGGCATCTCAGCCGGCTGGCCCAGCTCCTGCAGGTAACGGGTCTCGATCGATTTACACAGATTGGCGACCTGGTTACCGGCATCGTTAATATAGTACTCGCGCGTTACCTTGTAACCGGCGTAATCCAGCACGTTGCAGAGCGCATCCCCGACAGCAGCTCCGCGGGCATGCCCTAAGTGCAGGCTGCCTGTAGGATTCGCGCTGACAAATTCCACTTCCACCTTCTGCCCTTTACCGATCTCTACACGGCCATAATCATCACCCTGCTCGGCAACGAGTGCGATGACAGGATACAGATAGCTTTTGGACAGCGTGAAGTTGATAAACCCCGGACCGGCAATTTCCGCCTTCTCAATAGAAGCGCTGCCGGTATCCAGATGCTCGATAATGGCCTCAGCGATTTGCCGCGGATTGCGTTTGGCCATTTTGGTAAGCTGCATAGCGGCATTGGTAGCCATATCTCCATGTGCCTTGTCTTTAGGTACTTCCAGCACGATAGCCGGAAGCTCTTCCCGGGACACCAGACCGGCAGCTACGATAGCCTCGGCAATAGCCTCTTTCACCCGTTCATTGGCAAGCTGAAGCGGATTTAAACTTTGTGTCATGATTGTGGTTCCTCCTGTATATTCAAACTTATAGCGAACTGTCCTGATAACTCATCATAAACGTACAAGTCGTACTCCCATGTAACCGCAAGCTTCCTTCCGGCGCGTTTGATATCGAGCTTCCGGGTATCGGTGATGAGATTAAACTGTGTATAAGGCGAGCGGTAGAACCCCGGCAGACGCTGGCCCGGCTCAAAGGATTGCTCCGACTGGACACCGCCATGGCGGATTAGCTTGATTCCACTGTCCGAAATCTTCAGGGTGTTGCGCACAGAAACCTCACCGCCCTGAGGGCCTGGCTGCGTTTCTTCATAGCGGATATACAGGAATTGCCCTTTCATAATGGCTTCCCCAACGCTTTGCACCACATTCCGCTCACTGCCCTGCACGCTTTCCAGCGTTACGCTAACGGCATATTTGCCTTGCTGTCCTTCAGTCATTACACGTTCCTCACTTATTCATACTAATATTCATTAAGGCCATATTCGCTTTCCCATTGTACACTATATCCTGATCCGGAAGAGTAGTTCAATGGCTTTTTCGCCGGCAAAATAATTACAGCGGCAGCAGCGCCAAGCGCTCTCTGCTTCTAAGCTGCTCCACCATGGAGGTCCACGCCTCCGGCTTATCTTCCAGCACTGCGTAATAACGGGTCAAAAAATCAGCAACGAGCGGCGCCCGGATCTCCTCCAGCTCTTCATTTCCGGGCATAAAACATAGATCCAGACCGGATACCGCCTCCCCGTCACCCTGCCAGGAAGGATGAACATACGGGTAATCGATCCGCTTATACCCCAGATGCGACAGCACCTCGCGGCGCACAAACGGGTCCATGGGCTTAATTCCCCCGAAGTCATGCTCGACCCGGTAAGGATCATAAATCTCGGCGAACATTCCGAACAGCTCCCGGCCATTGTCAGCCGCCAGCTTCCGCAGATCCTTCAGCCGGCGCTGTGCCAGAAAGCGGCCTACGCCCAGCCCCTCCCGGCCAATAATAGTGAAATCGGTCATCGCCACATTCCAGTCCGCATAGTAACGGTATTCCGTGGTGCCGACAACTGTACCTTCATGCACTGCGGCGAATACACGAATGCCGGGATCCTCCAAGGGTTCCTTCCATAAGCTGTATTCCAGCACCTCCTCGGGTGGAAATACTTCGGACAGCAGCTGATGTACTTGTCTGAATAAAGGATCGGTTAAATTTGTAATTCTTCTATATTCCATAGTAAGGGCTCTCCTCCAATACCGGTTGTAGTTACTTTTAGAGAAGCTTATAGAAAAGGATTCCGCCATTCCATAAGCGCTGCGTAATTTCCCGATTCCTCATCTTCCAGATAATCCGCTACAACGCCGACCGGTACACGCCCGCAGCGCAGCAGAAAAGTAATGACCGGATCAGACCAGGTACCGGCCACTACTCCGGCCAGATACGCTTCCGCCGGCATCCGTGCGGCCATTAGATGATAGCCCGGCATACGCCCGGCCCCCAGCAGCCGTTCCAGCTTCTGCTCCACTACAGCATGATACAACGCCTGTACCAGCTCCTTTCCCAGTCCAAGCTTGCGGTATTTGGGGCGGACACACAGATCGGCAATATATAGCGTGTTCCCGTCCGGCTGATGCGTAGTGAGATATCCGTCATCCGTAACTTCCGACCAGGTATGATGAAGGGCCGGTGTCTCCGGATCATAATGGATTTTGAGTCCAGTTACCGAACCGGCCAGTTCTCCGTCTACCTCTGCACATAGTGCCCCTTCCGGGAAAAGCGTTACATGATTCAGCAGCTGTTCCCGGTTCCACCACAGCTCTGCAGGATAGGGCGGCGGAAAGGCTTCGGACTGAATCGTGACCAGTTCCGCGAAATCGGCTTCCGTATAGCTGCGGATTACCGCTGGCACCGGCATTTTACCGTCAAAAGCGTAAAAGCTCTTGTAATACATTCCCTTTCTTCCTCCTTACGTCCAGTCCGTGTACAGATCCGTCCGGCGGTCGCGCCACGTAGTTACAGATCCGTGCTCACGGACGCGGTACAGCAGCTCCAAATCCAGATCGGCCGTGATGATCATATCGCCGCCTATTTCACCCTCGGCCAGCAGGCCCTGCGGAGGGAATGGAATATCATTAGGTGTAATGACTGCCGCTTGCCCAAAATTGGCCCGCATCAGATCCACGGTAGGCAGCGAGCCCACAGTACCTGTCAGTACAACGTATACCTGATTCTCAATGGCACGGGCATGGCTGGTATACCTCACCCGGTGGAAGCCATGACGGTCATCTGTACAGGAAGGGCAGAAGATTACATCCGCACCTTTGGCCCGGGCCATGCGCACAATCTCCGGAAATTCGATATCATAGCAGGTTAGCATGGCAATGGTTCCTCTGTCTGTCTGGAATACCTCCAGTCCTTCACCCGCGCCCATATTCCAGCCGTCTACCTCAGCCGGTGTGATATGAAGCTTGGCCTGCTCGGCAATTCTTCCGTCCGGATAAAATAGATGGGCTACATTATAGAGCTTACCGTTCCGGCGCAGCACATGGGTGCCCCCGATAATATGTACAGCATATTTCCTGGCATATCCGGAGAACATCTCCCGGTAACGTTCTGTGAACTGCGGCAGATCCTCTATACCGAGCGCTTCTCCCTGTTCATTGCCTATAGACATCAGCTGCGTCGTCAGAAACTCGGGGAACAGGATGAATTCAGCCCCGTACTCCCCGGCAGTCTTTATATAGTGCTCGCACCGGGCGGCAAACTCCGCGAAGGAGGAAATGGTATGCAAATGATATTGTACAGCGGATACGCGAATAGCCATGGCGGCAATCCTCCTATACGTGATATGGCGTGCATTCATAAAGTAACTAAAATTTTACCATAACAGACCACAAAATCACACAGGATGGAGATGCTGCGTACCGCCGCATGAATATCTCTTCTATTCCTTCCCCATAATGGAGAATACCAGCAGAGACGCCTTCGCCTTACCTATCAAGGGCAACCGGGCCGTTTCTGCATGAAATAGAAGGAGCCTGATATTATGCCGCGCGATTCTACTGCACCCAAAGTCCCGAAACGCCGCCTCCGCCGGCTCTTCCGGCTGATGCTCTTCTCTGCCCTGCTGTTCCTGGCGGGCGCCGGAGTCCTGCTTGGGTTCCTATATCAGAAACCGCTCCCTCCTCTAGGGGATGATATCCGCTCCAGACTGCTTGACTCCAGGGGCAATGTACTGACCACCTTCACTACTGACGGGCGCAGCCGTGATCCTGTGGAACTTAAACAAATCTCCCCGCTGCTCATCAAGGCCACTCTGGCTGTAGAGGACCGTAAGTTCTATAGTCATGCCGGCTTTGACCTCAAAGGAATGGGCAGAGCGGTGCTCGCCAACCTGCAGGCAGGAGGGCGTACGCAAGGGGCCAGTACACTAACCCAGCAGCTTGCGCGTAATTTGTACCTGACCCATGAGAAAACTTGGACCCGCAAGAGCAAGGAGGCTCTCTACACCCTTCAGCTGGAGATGAAATACAGCAAAGACGAGATTCTGAATATGTATCTAAATGAAATCTATTATGGTCATGGTGCCTATGGTATTGAAGCAGCTGCCCAAATGTACTTCGGCAAACCGGCCGCTGACCTGGATCTGGCGGAGAGTGCCCTGCTGGCTGGAGTTCCCAAAGGCCCCACCTATTACTCGCCCTACACGCACCTGGATAGTGCTGTTAAGCGGCAGGGTATCATTCTGGCAGCCATGGTCGATGTAGGGGATATCACGGAATCGCAGGCGGAGGCCGCAGCCATGGAGAAGCTGACCTTCAAGCCGCAGGGGCAGAAGGATACTACTGTAGCCGCTCCTTATTTCCGCGATTATGTGCGCAGCCTCGTTATAGACAGTCTGCATATCAGCAGCGACGAACTGGATCAGGGCGGACTGAATGTCTACACGACACTTGATCCGGATATGCAGCGGGCTGCGGAAGAGGCCGTGGATCAGGGAATGGACCATAACAGCGAGCTGGAAACCGCCTTGGTATCCATTGACCCCCGTACCGGCTATGTGAAGGCCATGGTCGGAGGGACCAATTACCGTTCGAGCGCATTTAATCATGCCCTGGCCACCACACGCCAGCCCGGTTCTTCTTTTAAACCTATTATGTATTTATCCGCGCTGTCTTCCAAGGAGATGACCGGGTTGTCTGTCTTCAACAGCCAGCCGACACTGTTCCACTATGACAACAACCGCAAAACCTATCAGCCCCGCAACTTCGGCGATAAGTATCTTGGCGAGATCAACATGAAGCAGGCGATTGCCGCTTCCGACAATATTTATGCCGTAAATACAATTATGAAGATTGGCGCGGATAAGGTGGCCGCTATGGCCGCCGCTATGGGAATCAACAGCCCGCTGCAAAGTGTCCCGTCTCTGGCGCTCGGCACTTCCCCTGTCAGTCCGCTGGAGATGGCTTCCGCCTTCGCAGTTATCGGCAATGGCGGAGTCAAACAGCCTGTTACCGCAATTCTGAAAATTACAGATGCGGGCGGACACCTTCTATATGAAGCTCCGCAGCCTCAAGGGCAGTCTGTGGTAGAACCGGCAGCCGCTTATGTGCTGACCCGGCTGATGGAAGGCGTATTTGAGAGCGGAGGAACGGGGAACCGCGTAGCTTCGATGATTAAACGCCCGGTCGCCGGCAAAACAGGCACTACCGATACAGACGGCTGGATGGTGGGCTTCACTCCTGAGCTCTCCACTGCGGTCTGGGTAGGTTACGACAAGGGCCGGGACATTGCCACCGCTGATGGAAGACGTGCAGCGCCTATCTTTGCGCAGTTTACGGAAAAAGCGCTGGAGAATGTACCGCCGAAGATTTTCCCGATTCCTGATGGCGTGGTCAGCGTGTATATCAATCCGCAGTCCGGCAAGCTGGCTACAGCAGCCTGTCCGGAGAAGGAGCTTACAACCTTCATCAGCGGCACTGAGCCTACTGAGTACTGCGACCAGCATGCCGCCGGCGACTCCGATGCTTCCCCGGATGGGAGCAACTCTGAGATTGCCGAGCCTGTCAAGGAGGAACATTCGCTATGGAATGATATCAAACGCTGGTGGATGAACTGATCCGGCATTGCTGCCGCCGGAGACTTGCGTTACGATGGGATGAGCCCGGCAAGGCGCTCTCGTAAGCGTTAGTCCGCCGCAGGAAGGTGTCAACCATTCATGAAGCTGAATTCTTCAGTCGGACCAGACCATTCCGCCCCGCAGCGGCTGCTGCCGCCTGAACTCTATGCGCTTGCGGCAGTAGATGCAGCTCCGCGCCTCCTGGGCCAGCATCTCGTCCGGCGCACCGATAACGGTGATATCCGCTGCCGTATTGTGGAGACTGAAGGCTACGGCGGCGCTGAAGACAAGGGGAGTCATGCCTACGGAGGGCGGCGGACAACCCGTACAGAAGCAATGTTCAGCTCCGGAGGCGCTACGTATGTATACCTGATCTACGGGATGCACTATTGCTTCAATGTGGTTACCGCTGCTGAAGACGAACCGCATGCGGTCCTGATCCGTGCAGTGGAGCCGTTTACCGCCAGGGACGCGGAGCTCATGGCTGCATACCGGGGAATGGCTGTCCGCAAGCCTTCGGATCTGTCCGGCGGCCCGGGCAAGCTGTGCCGGGCACTGAGGATAGACAAAAGCCTCAACATGGCCAGGCTTGATCTCCGCGGGGGACCGATTTGGCTGGAGCAAGGTGAAGCCCCGGAATCTCTGGATATTGTCCAGGCTCCGCGCATCAATATTCCCTATGCAGAAGAATACGCGCTGAAGCCTTGGCGTTTCTATCTTCGGGGCAATCCCTATGTCTCGGTCAGCAGCACGGATGCGCAGCCGGTTATCCTCACCTGAAGATAGTTTCATCCCGCTGTTTCGACTGTGCTAATTTGGGTAAAAAATAGAGAACCCTAATAAACCTCTCCCTTGGGATTTCCCGAAGGGAGAGGTTTTATATGTTTTTTTGCCCCGGACCCTCTCCTGCGCAGTAAAACGGGCTATTTCCCGTATAAGCGACAAGAAACAACATAATTTGTATGCGCTTTCCCCGTTCTCTAAACTTACAATTACTGCTATAATCAGAGATATCCACAAAAAATATAAAGATGTAAATGAGGGACATGGAATGAAAGATACAGGCATGATCCGGAGTTTAGACAGTCTTGGTAGAATTGTGGTTCCCGTAGAAATCCGCATGACACGAAATATTGACATTGGGGATCCCATCGAGTTTTTTATTCTGAATGAGGAAATTATCGTCCTCAGAAAGTACACCTCCACAGAATGCACTTTTTGCAGAAGCCTTGATCATGTAACCTATTATAAAGATCAATTCATTTGCAATACCTGCCTCAAAGAGCTGAGCGACCCCGGGCGCGGATCTGAAGAGATCACAATCTCCTCAGGCCCTGCAGAGGAGATTGCCGAACCTGTCCGCAGTGGACGGAGAACGAAGACGGAGGAAATGAGCCAGCGTCTGGAGAAGGCGATGGAAGACCACCCCTATGCCAACCAGAAGGAGCTTGCCGAGGTGCTCGGAATCAGCCAGGCCAGAGTAAGCCAGTTGAAGCGCAAGCTAAATACTGCCGGCAGAGTGACTCCGTAGCAGCGCATATCCATCATCTTATACATAAGGCTTGGCCCTCTGCTAACAGAGAGCCAAGCCTTGTTTTTCGATATACATGTTCGTTCAGCTTACTACTCCGACAATGCCGCTTTCAGCTCGTCAGGTGAAGCGGCCCACCACTCTTCATTATGGGCAATCAGCAGTGATTTCAGCGCTTCCCGCTCCATAGACCCAAGTCCCTCCACAATAATCTTCCGTTTCAGGGCAGCATCCAGCTTATTGACATGATCGGCAAGAATCTTCCAGCCCCGGCGGGCTTCGGAATCGATCCACATCTCACAGGCGGTAATTCCGCCGTAGAACTGGCCCTCCGGTGTACGGTCCACAGCGACCCAGACCACCCAGACCTGTCTTCCTTCCGGTACATCCTCACGGTTCACGGAGAACTTAATCCCCTTCTCCACTTTGCTCTTGGCATGCATGGCACCGATATCGATAACGGCGATACCTTGATCAATAATAACAGGCGATACATTACCCAGATCAATGGAGCCTGCCCCGAAGCCTTTATGCTTACTCTTGGCATTCACAATATTCAAGGCAATCTGCTTTTTGCCCTCTGGTTGTACGTTATCCACAAGTGCACATCCTTTCCATTCACTAATTATTTAATTTTAGCTAATAATGCGCCGATTGCAAACATATACATCCCGTAGATGCTTGTCACGGGAGGAATCACAGTATGAAGCCACATTCATTAAGGTATACCCTCATCTTCGCAGCTCTGGCTGTTCTCACCTTGCTTGGAGGCGGAATATGGTTTCTTTCAGGGCATAGCCCTGCCGTATGGACTGCCTCTGCCCCAAAAGAGGCCAAGTCCCCCGCCGTCCTGCCGCAGCAGCAAATTGTGCAGTCCACTCTTCCGGAGATCACTCCGCCTCCAGTGTCGGAGGTTTTAAGCCAGCGTGTGGTGGAATACCACATGGATGTTCAGCTGCTGGCCGATACGGGAACCTTAACAGCTTCCGAAACGGTGACCTGGATCCATCCGGGCAAAAACCCGGTCCAAGAGCTCTATTTCCACCTTTATCCCAATGCATTCGCTTCCGGCAATACAACCTTTATGAAGGAATCCGGAGGAACTCTCCGGGGCGACTCTATGCCTGCGGGCGGATACGGCAGCCTGACGCTGACGGATCTGCGGACCTCCGAGGGGATTTCGCTAATGCAGCGCACCCAGTATGTACAGCCTGACGACGGCAATGTGAATGACAAGACCCTGCTTAAGGTCCACCTGCCCCAGCCGGTAAACGGTGGTGAGAGCGTAACACTCAAACTCCAGTTTGAGGTCAAGCTGCCGAAAATATTCGCCCGTATGGGAACCGCCGGTAACTTCGTCATGGCCGGCCAATGGTTCCCCAAGCTCAGCGTCTACGAGCCTGCTGGCACAAGAGGAGCACAGGAGGAAGGCTGGAACCTGCATCAGTACCATGGCACATCTGAGTTCTACAGTGACTTCGGTATTTACAATGTAACCATCTCCGTCCCGTCTGATTACAAGGTTGCCGCCACCGGATTTCCGGTGAAGAACGCGCGGCTGGTACAGGACCGCAAAATCTATCAGTTCTACGCAGATGATGTTCATGACTTCGCCTGGGCGGCATCGCCGGATTTTGTGGTTGCCGAGAAGGCCTTCTCCGCGCCGCAGGTGCCCGGAGTAAAGATCAAGCTCTATCTGGACCCGCTGCATAAGGATCTTCAGGAGCGCTACTTCCAGGCCGCAGAGGCTGCCCTGACCGCCTTCAGCAAATGGTACGGCCCGTATCCATACTCCACCTTATCCATTGTAGTCCCGCCTGAATCTGGCAATGGGGCCGGGGGGATGGAATATCCGACGCTGATCACTGCCTTCGGTGCTGCCGAGGCATCGCCCGGCACCTCGCTTGAACGGACCGTGATCCATGAGATCGGTCACCAGTATTTCTATGGCATGGTCGCCAGCAATGAATTCGAGGAGGCGTGGCTGGATGAGAGCTTCACCTCATATGCCGAAGATCGGCTGATGGAGCAGGAATATGGCGTTGCCTCAAGCCTTCCGCTGCAGTCCAGTCTGGTCTCCTCCTCGCAGCCGCTCAATCTGGAGACGTGGAAATACACCGGAGATGATGCCTACACGCGCAATGTCTATATCCGGGGCAAGCTGGTGCTCCGTGACATCGAACGGTTAGCAGGAGCCAAGAGCATGGATGCCATTCTCGCTGCCTATACCCGTAAATACCGCTTCAAGCATCCCTCGACCGCTGACTTCCAGAAGATTGTGGAGAAAGTGACCAAGCAATCCTGGCAGACTTATTTTGACCAGTATGTCTACAGCGGCGGAGCCCCTGATTTTACAGTAGACGACATCAGGCTCACAGCTAAACGGGACGGCGGCAACGGAGCAGGCATTCAATATGATGCTGTAGTTGAGGTAAGCAACAAGGGCAGCCATTATGGGGATGTTCCTGTAAAATTTATTTTCTCGGACGGGTACTCGGTACAGCAATACTGGAACGGCGAAGGGAAGACAACATCGTTTGAATTATCGTATAAAGCACCTCTGGTCTCCGCCGAGATTGATCCGGGACATTCCATACTGCTGGAGAGCAAGCATCTTAATAATTTCAGAATGGCGGAGCTTGAGCACACTACTCTTTCCCGCTGGACGCTCAGTGCGACGACATTGCTTGAAACCCTGCTCGGAACTCTTGTCTGGTGAGGTGAAGGATTGTGAAAATTTCGATAACCCGCGGTTGGCACAGCATGAAAGAGCAATTTTATATCCTGATTCTGCTATTTATCTACCGGCTGTTCTGGGGCTACTTCATGTACAAATTCATTAAAAGCGCCGTCGTTCCGGTACTGCTGCGTTATCCGGATGCGAACGCCGGCGGCAGTAGCATAGGCAGGCTGCTGTATTATATTGAAGGGCAGACTGCATTGCACACGGACCCGGACGTCCAGCAATGGCTATGGCTGCTCCTGGCACTGACTGTGTTGCGGCTGCTGCTCTCCCCCTTTATCCGGGCGGGCCTGCTGCATGAGCTTCACCAGGAACGCGCCGGGGAGCGCGGACTGTTCTTTTTTCCCGGGATGAAGCGTTATGGTCTGCCTGTCCTGCTGTTCAGTCTCGTTGAATGGGCGCTGGTCCTTCTGCCGCTCTATTGGCTGCTGCCGAAGATGTACCGTCTGCTTCTGAACGGCATTCTCGATTATCCGCTGCTGCTGACGCTCGTGCCTTATGTGCTGGGCTGGCTCATCTACCTCTTCCTTATCCGCAAGCTGCTGCTGTATATGCAGTTTGGTTATACTGCAGGCACGGGCATGTTCCCTTCGCTGCTGATCTGTCTGAAAGTCCTTCTGCACTCCATCGGGATATCCGTCATTTTGGGCGCAGGAAGTCTGGTGATGCTGATCCTCTGCGGCGCTGCAGCGCTCTTCTTTCCGGGTCTCCCGGCCCTGCTCCTGCGCCAGGCTGCCCCTCTGCCATCCACTCTATTCAAAATGTGGGGCATAGCCGCGCAGTATCATCTCTGGTCCAGTAAATCATTCCCACAATAATCGGCCGCCAAAACGGCATACTAAAAGAGTCATCGCCCTCTGGTGAGGTGCATGACTCTTTTTTGTTTACAGCTGCGACAAGTGCATTTGCAAAACTGTAAATCCTTTGGTACAATGATGCCTGTACTACTAGTAACAAATTTGTAATCTTTCAAATGGAATTATGCAGCTATGTAACCGAAGCCATTAACCTTATGTCGATATGTCACTATTCTGGTGCACAAAACGCCGAATTCCCAGCACCGGGGAGTGGGGGAACCATATTTTGGGTGAATTGATCTCGCTTTAGAGGGGTCATAGGGGAACCTTCTACCGAATCCTTAAGCTAACCTCGCAGGCCTTGGAAGGAGTACATCTTTTGAGAAGTCAGAACTTTAAGAAGAAATGCACCGCAGCAGCGCTAGGTCTTGTGATGGTATTTACACTCGGAGCGGGCAGCGCTTTCGCAGATTCCAAAATGGATACTGTGATCTCAAAAACCATTGGAACGTCATATAAAACCGGGGGCACCAGCACCAGCGGCTTTGATTGTTCCGGATTCACCAAATACGTATTCAAGAGTATCGGCCTGACCTTGCCGCGCACCTCTAAGGCACAGTACAGCGTTGGAACAGCCGTATCCAAGAGTAATTTGCGTTCCGGTGATTTGGTATTCTTCAATACCCTGGGCAACGGAGTTTCCCATGTCGGTATTTATGTTGGCAATGGAAAATTCGCACAATCCTCCACTTCGCGTGGTGTAACCATCAGTTCGCTGAGTCAGGCATACTGGGCCAACCGCTACGTTGGCGCTAAAAGAGTAATGAGCACAACAGCCTACCAAGCTGTCGCTTACGATTGAACCCTTGAACATTTCCTCGAATATTTGTACCTCTAACATCTAAATGTAACTTATACGAGCCCGGTTTTGATTATTGCCGTAATCATTTCCGGGTTTTTCCTTTTCCTTATTCTACCTTTTACACTCATCTGCAGGCCCTGAAACACCTTTTTATCCCAAATCCAAAGAAAATTCATCAACAGCTCACCCGCTGCGTTAAATATGAGTCTTTCTATGCAGCTATAACTCTAAAAAACGCAAAAAAAATGCATTAATATGTTATAAGTGATTGCCAAGCGCCCTAGTCTTTGCTACAATTATCGCAGTGAGCTTTTAGTAACATTTTTGTAATTATTGAATCGCTTTTAACAAAGGTTTTGTCATGTATTGAATAACAGCTAATCCTAATCAACAGTCGTGCCGAGTTCCCTAAAGATTTAGGGAAACGGGGGAACCAACTTTGGGTGAATTGACCTCCTATTCTAAGAGGGGTCATAGGGGACCTTCAACCGAACCCTTAAGCTAACCTCGTAGGCATTTGGAAGGGGTATTTACTTTTGAAGAAGAAGCTAGCAGCCGCAGTACTAAGCTTTTCCATCATCTTCACCATTGGAGCAGGAAGCGCTTTCGCGGATTCCAAAATGGATAAAGTTATCGACAAAGCCATCGGGACCAAATACGTATCCGGCGGTGTATCCACGAACGGTTTTGATTGCTCCGGATTTACAATGTATGTTTTTGATAAGATCGGAATTAACCTGCCCCACCAATCCGGCTCCCAATATCAGATGGGCACTGCTATATCCCGTGATGAGATGAGACCGGGCGATCTTGTATTCTTCAATACAAGCGGCAAAGGCGTTTCCCATGTCGGTATTTATGTTGGTGACGGTGAGTTCGCACATGCTTCTTCCTCGCGTGGTGTAACCATCAGTTCGCTGAGTGACAGCTACTACGTCAACCGCTACGTTGGCGCCAAACGGATTATGAGTACAGATGCTTACAAGACTGTAGCTACTGATTCCGAAGACAATGACGATGTGCAATAATTTGTCCTAAATATAAGCGCTTTTCCAGGATTTTTGCCGAAATCTTGGAGGAGGGCTTATTTTTTTGTCTATAAAATTACTTACCCCGCTCTATATTTGTAAAACATCAATTCGGCCCTTTCCTAAAATATTTTTTGGCGTTTGTCAAGTTCCGGTCTATCTGCAAGGTTTTTGCGTCGAATCCTGCTCATTTTGTATATAATATTTATAGAATGAAGTAATGTTCCCTTGAAAGGTGGCCTCCGCTTATGATAAGTTCTCCGGTATCTTTTTATGTTGTTGCTATGGAGTCGCGGCATGGCGCTGAGATCTGTGAGTGGAACTATAGGCCCCCGTATAATATTTACGGCTGGATGCCCTGGGAGCAGATGCAGGCGCTCGGTGTTGAATTCGGTGATCCGCAGCTTCGCAGCGAACAATACGTTTCCATCGTGAACGGACAGGGAATCCTATGCGGCTTCGCCCAGCTGTTCCCTATGGAGGGTGTAGTCCGGCTCGGAATCGGCATGCGGCCCGATCTGTGCGGTCATGGCATGGGACATCTCTTCATGAAGGCCATCGTTCAGGCGGCTCTGTTGCGTTATCCGGAACGGGAGATCGATTTGGAGGTACTGACCTGGAATCAGCGGGCCATCCGTGCTTACCAGAAATGCGGATTTACCATAACGGATACTTATGAACGAAGAACTCCATCTGGCGATAAACCATTTTATTGTATGGTCTATGAGAAATAGCATTCCACTTCTGTATGTATGCAAATTTCCCAGGAGTTTCGTTCATTTTTTTGACACAAATACTATGATAACGCTTCACCATCCGGTATAATGAAGGAAGCAGCTTACATGAAGGGACGGATGCAGATGCAGAAATGGATCATGAGCGGTTTGTTTTTTGCCGCCTGTGCCTTTGCCGTGGTCTTAATGTTTACCCTGCCCGGCAAAGCCGAGGTGGCTGAAGAGAACAAGCCTACAATGCCTGAGGTTGTGCTGGACGCAGCCAGCGCGGAGGCCCTGGTAAAAGCCAACTGCATCACCTGCCACGGGGATCAGCTTCAGGGCGGTGTAGGGCCGAACCTGCAGCAGGAGGGCGCTCAGCATGACGCGGCGCAGATTTACAGCATTGTGACCAAGGGACGCGGGCAGATGCCTTCTTTCAAAGACAAACTAGCCCCTGAGGAAATTGCGAATGTCGCTTTATGGCTGGCCGAGAAGAAATAATAACATGCCCAAAGCAAAATGCCCGCTGCAAAAGATACCTGGTATCCTTGCACGGGCATTTTTATGGATCAGGCAGTACTGTCATTTCCATAAGGATCCTGTCCTCTAACGGTTTTTCTCAAAAGCCTCGTTAATTTCATTGGCCTGGCGGATATCCAGCTTCTGCACATCTGCAGGCAGACGCACGATAACGGTCTTGTAATCAATGGTGATATGCGGGTGATGGTCGAACGCTTCCGAGATCGCAGCAACCTCATCTACAAAGGCAATTCCCTTCATATATTCATTGAACATATATTTGCGTACCATAATATCCTCTTCCAATTTCCAGCCTTCCAGCTTGCCGATCTGCTCCCGCAGTTCTTCCTCTGTAAATGGCAATTTGTTTCCTCCCTTGCTTAATTAGCTACATCACAGCAGTCCTGTCTTTTAAATAAAACATCCCTCAGCTTCTTAAAGTCCAAGGGATGTGCCGGGCCAAAGATTTTTTTCGATTAAATGTATTCTTAAATCCCGGCCAATAGTACTTCTTATCCCAATTTTAACATGGGCAGATGCCTGGGGACAAACTCCGCTCCGCGGCTGCCTCCAGGCTACACCAGAACGACCGACGCCAAATCCTCGTCGCCGAGCAGAATATTGATCCGGTGCGTTTCTTTATCGTACATTACAACACCGCTTCCGACCTTAATCACCGGCTCATTGCCCAGTGCGTAGAACAGATCCTCCGCAAGCGCCTCCCATACCTCCAGCTTCGACTCCTCCGGCAGGTTCTCCCACTCCTCTGGCTCCATTTCGAAAAAAATATACCCGTCGGAAATCCGTCCGACTGCGCTTGTCAGCTCAACCAGAATTTCACTGTAATCTCTGCCATGCTTTACTCCCACGTCAATCACTCCGTTTTCTTCGCTGATGAATAATTACTTACCTTATCCATTATAGCCGAAAAAATCACTTCACAAAAAAGGGAATGCTGTCGATAAATAAGAATATACGTGATTTGGTTACGTGCAGAGTGTCCTCCCGCGGTTCAAGGATGATAAACGCGGTATAGTCGGATCACTTCTTAATTCTCATGGACGAGGTGCATAAATGGAAATTTCAACAATACTAGGACTGGTTTTTGGTCTGATCGCAGTAGTCTGGGGGATGGTACTCAAGCATGCTCCGCTTGAAAGCTTGAACAATCCCGCCGCCTATGTAATTATCTTTCTTGGTACGGCCGCCTCAATCTTCATGGCCTTTCCTATGTCGGAAGTCAAGAATTTCCCTAAGCTGCTAAAGATCCTATTTGTGAAGAAAAAGATGGTCGGCAAGCCCGAACTGATTACAATGTTCATGGAATGGGCATCGATCACCCGCCGTGAAGGTCTGCTTGCGCTGGAATCCAATGTTGATGAAATTGAAGATAATTTCCTAAGAAACGGTATGCGGATGATTATCGACGGCAATGACCAGGAATTTGTCCGCGATGTATTAATGGAAGATATTCACGCTACAGAAGATAGACATAAAGCCGGCGCCTTAATCTTCTCCCAAGCCGGGATGTACGCCCCTACACTGGGGGTGCTCGGGGCTGTTATCGGGCTGATTGCCGCCTTGGGGGATATGAGCAACATGGACGTCCTGGCCCACGCGATTGCCGGAGCCTTCATTGCTACTCTCCTGGGGATATTCACCGGTTACGTAATGTGGCATCCTATGGCCAACAAGTTAAAGCGAATTTCCAAACGCGAGATTGAAGTCCGCCTGATGATGGTAGAAGGTTTACTGTCCATTCAGTCCGGGGTCTCCACCATTGCTATCAATCAGAAGCTTTCCGTCTTCCTTACTCCGTCCGAACGGGCCAAGCTAAGTGAGAAGGAGGGCGCCTCCAATGAGCAAAAAGACTAGGCATGAGGAGCACGAAGAGCATGCCGATGAATCCTGGCTGCTGCCCTATTCCGATCTGATGACCCTACTGGTTGCTCTATTCCTGGTTATGTATGCTATGAGTGCTACGGACGCCCAGAAGTTTGAGCAAATGGCCCAAGCATTCAATTCAGCGCTTAGCGGCGGTGGCGGCGTACTGGAATTCCGCTCGGATTCACCTACGAGTACTCAATTAGACCAAGGTTCAAAAGATAAACTGAATAATGTTATAGATAAAAATACAGGCACCTCCGAGATCTCCAAACTTCGTGCCAAAGAACAGGAGGATCTGGAGAAGCTGAAGGAGCAATTCGATCAGTACATCAAGAATAACGGAATGACTGATCTGCTCAGTACGAAGCTGAATCAGTCCCAATTAATGATTACGATCAGCGACAACGCCTTATTTGCTTCGGGACAGGCTATAGTCAAAGATGACTCCCGCCAGCTGGCCAAGTCGATCTCGACGATGCTGCAGCAGTTTCCCGATTATGATATATTAGTGCAGGGACATACGGATAATATTCCTATCTCCAATAGCAGCTACTCCTCCAACTGGGATCTTAGTGTGGCCCGCGCCCTTCAATTCATGAAAATTCTGTTGCTTAACCCCAATCTGGACCCGGTCAAGTTCAGTCCGATCGGATACGGGGAATATCATCCCATCGCTGAGAATACGACTGCCGCCGGACGGGCCAAGAACCGTCGTGTAGAAGTTTCCGTTCTCCGCAAATACAAAGATGCAACAACAGAAACAACTGATGTTGCCGCTCCCGGTAAATAATGCGAACATTCATAGTACATCAAGCACAAAGAGCTGTTCCAAAGGCCATCATCAGCCTTCCGGAACAGCTCTTTATTTACTCACTTGATACGTTGCTCCTTATTGCAGCTCATAGTTCAGCATCGCCCCAAGCTCCTGCTTCTCCTGCGGTGACAGATCACGCCATTCCCCGGTCTGCAGGGCGCCCAGCCGGATGTTCATTACCCGGATGCGCTGCAGACGCCGCACTTCATAGCCAAACGCGCTGCACATGCGGCGGATCTGCCGGTTCTTGCCCTCGGTAAGAATAATCCGGAATACCCGCTCGCTGATCCGCGTTACCTCACAAGGTAGCGTTCTGCTGCCCAGAATCTTCACCCCGGTGGCCATACCTGTAAGGAAAGATTGCGTGACTGGCCTGTCCACGGTAACTACGTACTCCTTCTCATGTCTGCCTTCAGCACGCAATATTTTGTTCACAATATCCCCGTCATTCGTCAGCAGAATTAATCCCTCAGAATCCTTGTCGAGCCGGCCGATAGGGAAAATACGCTCTTCATGTCCAATGAAATCTACAATATTGCCCTGAATATGGCCTTCTGTTGTAGAAGTGATGCCTACCGGCTTATTAAGTGCGATGTAAACGATCCTGCTGCCTGTTTCCAGGCGTTTGCCGTCGATCAGCACCGTATCTCCGGCTTCTGCCTGACTGCCCAGCAGAGCGGTCTCACCGTTGATGGTGACTCTTCCCCCTTCCACCAGCTTGTCTGCTTCACGGCGCGAACAGTACCCTGTCTCACTGATGAACTTATTAATTCTCATATCTGTCATTCACTCCGTTCTATATACATGCCTGACGGAAGGTTATTCTCCCCGGCTTCAGGCAGCTTAATGGTCACCTGCGCCCCCCGTCCATACTCACTGCGGATCTCAAGACTGCCCTTATGGGCTTGTATAATACGCTGACTGACCATGAGTCCAAGCCCGGTCCCTGACTCTTTATTCGTGAAGAACGGCTCGCCCAGCTTAGGAAGCATATCCTCCGGAACCCCTCCGCCTTCATCAGAAACAATAATAACCACAGAATTATTCTGCTGCTGCTCCTCCAGGGTAATCGTCCCTCCGTCAGGCATAGCCTCAATCGCATTTTTGATTACATTAATGAATACCTGCTTCAGCTGATTCTCCTCACAGTGCACCATAGCCGGCATATCCGAGAAATACGTTACAAACTCTATGCCAAAAAGATGGGCTTGGCTATCCAGCAGAGAGATCACATCGCCGACAATATGCCGCAAATCCCTCAACTGAAAATGAACGGCCTGCGGCTTGGCCAGGATCAGGAACTCACTTACAATCAGATTGATCCGGTCCAGCTCCGAGAGCATAAGATCAATATGCAGCGGGACCAGAACCTTCTTCTCCTGCTGCAGCTGCAGGAACCCTCTCAAGGTGGTCAAGGGATTGCGGATCTCATGGGCAACTCCTGCTGCCAGCTGGCCGACCGTAGTCAGCTTCTCAGAGCGTCTGAGCAGCTCTTCAATCCGGTTGCGCTCAGTCATATCACGGGATACATGTACAAAAGACTGCGGCTGCCCTTCCTCATCCCGGATCACCGAGGTGCTCACACTGACTTCTACGATAGAACCGTCACGTTTCAGACGTACGGTCTCTACCGGTGGCAGAGACATTCCGTTCTTGAGTTGCCGCAAACGGACATCTTCCTGCTCCTGTACTGTAGCCGGCACCAGATATGGCGTCTTGACCAGCGCTTCCGCAGCACTCCATCCATAGAGCTCTTCAAAGGCTCTGTTCGTGCTGATAATCCGTCCATCCATATCCACCGTATGAATCGCATCGGAGGTGCCGTTAATCACCGATTCGAGATGCTCTTTAACCGCCCTATTCTCTTCCAGTGTCTGTCCCAGCCGGTCCGTATGCTGCAGCAAGTGGGAGGTCATCGCGTTGATCCGGTGGGCCAGCTGTCCGAGTTCATCCCGGCTCTCTACATTTAATGGAGGCTCAAATTTGCCCTTGGCCACATCATTCACCTTAGCCAGTATATCCTGAATCGGCCGCGTGACGAAGCCGGCCATAATATAACTGGCCAGGAAAAAGATAATAAGCAGCAGCACGGACGTGGTGATATTATTGAACAGCTGCTCTTTAATTACGGATGAGATCAGCGAGTAATCCATAACCACAGTAATTACATAATCGTCGGCTCCCGGCTGTTTGATTGGAATGAAGCTCTTGAGCACTCTTTTGCCCAGAACCTCCGTATCCAGCGTTACCGGCTCACCCCCGTTGATCGCTTCCCGTATTGCAGCTTTATCCTGTGCAACGTTGCCGTACGTATACGTACCGTAATGAATAGGACGGTTGCGCAGCTTCACATTGATCGGGTCACTGCCATCGGGCAGCATGCTGGGCGATCCGAACGTTTTGGGATTAAAGCCTGTGATCTCCAGGATGCCGGGGTTCACAGCTTTGGAGTCCTGAATAATTTCGTCAGGTCCCATAATCTTGACGTAATCGCTTACGGCAGTACTGCGGATATAAGGATCTATGATATAGTTGCTGGTGCCATCATAATAGTAACCCCATTTATCAATGTACTCGGGATTTGAGGTTGAATATTCGAAAGGGCCGGACCAGAAATTATCCATCGTCTGCCCCTGGTCAACGGATACCCGCTGGCCTGCAAACAACTCCAAAAAAGCCACATACCAGTATCCCATGCCTTTGGTCGAGAGTCCGATCTCTGTGGGATCTGATGACTTGGCTACAACAATATCATTATCAGTCTTGACCAGAAGCGAGATATTAGACACGCCCAGCTTGATGGCCAAGGCCTGCAGCTCCCTATTGTCCACATTCTTGATATCCGGATCAAGCTCAAGCGAAGCCAGAATAGAGGTCATCCTCAGGTTCTGGGCAATTTTATGCTGCACATAGTTGGAACTATAACTGCTCTGCTCAACCGAAACAGCGATCTGCATGGCAGTTATCTTCATATTACTCAGACTTTCATTACGCAGATTATTCCGGACGGCATATAGATTAAGTGTAAGATTCAGCGTCAGGATTAAGAGTACCGAGCCGAAAATAATAGCCGATAATTTCGTTTTTATAGACAAGCGTATTGTTCACCTCTTACCGCTGGTAAATCCTAGCGGAGCATTCATAATTATCATACCTTTTGCCTCTCCATTTGAAAAGACATTTCAAACAGGGATAACCTGGGGAACATATTGAATTCTTCAGACACTTTCTCTACAATAAGTAGGAAACCATCCACAGGTTATGCACATATAAACATTTTGCTAAATCGCGATGTGTACAATTTTGTGCATAAGTCGGGCTTTATCCACAGAGTTGTCCACAATTTGTTAAGAACGAATATTTGTTCGTTGTACAAGGGGCTATTTTAGAAGGGAAGATGAACTTGAATACACGACTTGAAGAGTTGCCGCCTGACGAGCGGGCAATTCATGAATATTGGATGAACGAGGCAATAGGCGAAGCCCGCAAAGCAGAAGCACTGGGTGAAGTGCCGATCGGGGCAGTGGTTGTCCGTGAAGGTAAAATTATCGGGCGCGGCTACAATCTGCGTGAGACCACGCTCGATTCCACTGCCCATGCGGAGATGGTTGCCATCCGTGAAGCGAGTACGGCCCTTAATTCCTGGCGTCTGCTCGACTGCCAGCTCTACGTGACCCTGGAGCCCTGTCCCATGTGTGCAGGAGCCATGGTGCAGGCCAGAGTCCCGCTCACCGTGTATGGTACTCCTGATCCCAAGGCCGGCTGTGCAGGGACTCTGATGAACCTGCTGGAGGAATCGCGTTTTAACCACCGTACAGAGGTCATCCAGGGTGTGCTGCAGGAAGAATGCGCAGAGCTGCTGACTTCGTTCTTCCGCCGGCTGCGGCAAAGACCTGCCAAGCTCTAATGAAACGGATCAGATATATCATTCTATTGTGACCAGGAGGACGATCCATGTCTTTTAAGCTGTACAATACCCCGAAGGGAATCTATATCTCTTTATTGAAGCTCACGGATGCCGAAGCGCTGCTTAACCTCCGTCACCGCAACCGCAAGGAGCATCAGCAGTTCGAACCCCTCCGTGACAATGACTACTTCACCCTGGAGAGCCAGCGGCAGCTGATTAACCAGCGCATCGTGGACGCCCGGCAGGATAGTGCTTATATGTTCGGCATCTATCTGCTCAGCGGCGAGCTGATTGGCCAGATTACCATTTCTAATGTGGTACGGGGTGTCGGACAATTTGCCGATATCGGATATTTTATTGATTATGAAATGCAGGGTAAAGGGTATACCAGCGCAGCGGTGCATCTGATCCTGGGCTATGCCTTCCGTTCCCTCGGCCTTCACAGGCTGCAGGCGGCCATCCTGCCTCATAATGACGGCTCCCGCAGAGTACTGGAGAAGAACGGCTTTCAGGCTGAAGGGCTTGCCCGCCGCTTCATCAAAATCAACGGAGAATGGCAGGACCACCGCACTTACGCCATTCTGGCTGAAGATTTTCTTCCACAGGAGCAATAGCCTGATCTGCCGGAGCCGCCGGCAAGCAGCACAAAAATCCCGTATGAGCGGAGGTTCGCTTATACGGGATTTCTGTGTTGCTGCAGTATTTATTAATAAGTGCCTGTGGCTCCGAACTGCTGCTGCAGCTCTTCCAGGGTAATCACATCTTCGCCTTGCGGAATTCCGATCTGGAAGGTTTGTTTCTCATTGATCTTGCTGTATTGATTGCTAGCGGTCATAGACAGAGCGACATTCTCACCTTGTTCAGGATCATTCACTTTGATATCCATTAGCATATCCTGATACACCGGGAAGTTATCGTCATTGATCGCCGTGTTAAGATGGAACTGGTTAATCGTGAGATGCGTATTCAGCTCAGCCAGATCCTTATCGAATTCAGCACGTGCTTCACTGGACTGCAGCTCTTCCTTCGCTTTAGCCAAGTCGGCAGCATCGATCTTCAGCAGTTCCTTGTATTCATCCTTGCCGAGAATATCGATGATCTTAGGCAGCGCATTGTTCACCAGGATGGTGAGCGCCTCTTTGACATTATCATTCGTTACCTGGAACTGGACAACCTGTTTGGCTTCAACCCCTTCAGGCAGGCCGGCTTCCTTAGGTTTGATTTCGTTAAAGTACTTCTCTTCGTTATACTCACCCAGTAATGTGTTCATCACTTCATTAGACAGCTTCTGCACTTTCTGCGTGTCCATAGCCGAAGGGTTGAATTTAGCCCCCTCCTGCTCGGCCAGTTCCTTCAGATCCACTTCAACAAATTTACCTACGATTGTCTCGGGAAGCGGCAGGAACGGAATGGACGGCACTTTGACATACAGCTTCTCCGCTGTCATTACCATCGGAACCGTGAAGGACATCGCCATATCCCCCTTCAGATTCAGAACCATTGTAAGCTCTGTCTGCATCGGCTCTGCCTGGTAGACTCCATCAACTGTAAGCTCAGCATTCTTAAGCATGCTGAGAATCTGACCCGTTGTAGCATCAGCTTCGCTTGTACCTGTGTCGATCGTCAGGTCATTAACGGTAAGCTTCGTCTTCATTTCATACGATGTCATCGCCGCAACTTTATTTGCAGCAGCGGACAATGCCTCTTTCGGAGCCTCTTTCTTTGCACACCCCGGCAGAATTACTGCGGCGGTGAGCAGCAATGCGGCAGCGGATAACCCCCATTTTTTATTCATTATTGTTCTCCTCTCCCATGTGAAAAATTCTTTCCCCTCCCTAATGATAAACCATTTGGCAAATATGAGAAACATTTCTCTCCATTTTCATCTCCGGCTAGGGTCAGCCCTGAGGATTATTATGGTCAACGTGGTTAGCCTGTTTTACCTTTTTTGAACCGGACAACGGCTCAGGACCTGATGAATGATGTTCCTTGCGCGGTCCCTGATTATCCTGCTGTACACCGGGTACCGGCATGCTTTTTGGTTTGCTCACTTTGTTCACCTCCTATGGATTGGTTAAGCCCTGAAGCGCCTGCGCGCATTCATGAATCTGCCTTGTATACTGCTGCGCCAAAAGCTGTACGGCATCCGTACGTTCGTCCGCCACGCGCCCATCCTGCTCGGCATCGAGCAGATCCACAGCAACCTCGCGGCTATCCACATAGGTGCAGCGGAAATCGAGGGAATACCCTTGACGCCCGGATGCATTGAAATGAATAAGCAGACTGTTCTGGTCCGCCGCATCCCCCTGCACACTGAAGCTGTCCCCATCCTCCATCAGTGCAGGCAGGCGCTCCTGCCAGGCAGACACCAGATTCTGCTGATCTACTTGTAATTGTCGGTCCATCTTTATGATCATCCTCCTTCTCTAATACATTGCCGAGAAAGAGAGCTTTTTATTCTCTTTGGAACAGGTTCCATCCAAAAGAATCCTCTGAGTACAACAAAAAACCGTCCCCCATAAGGAGAACGGCTTCTATCTGCAAATCTTTGAGTGTAAAGGAATGGCGGAGAGGATGGGATTCGAACCCATGTGGGCTTGCACCCTAACGGTTTTCAAGACCGCCCCGTTATGACCGCTTCGGTACCTCTCCAATGCATCTAAATTTCACATGCATTAGGAATTATAACACACCCAACAAATAATATGCAACTATAATTATTGAGCAGTTTGTGCGCTTATGGATTTCACGTTACGCATATACGGCTGCAGGCATTCCGGAATCAGAACACTGCCGTCTTCCTGCTGGTAATTCTCCAGAATAGCCGCTACCGTACGGCCTACGGCCAGCGCAGAACCATTCAGCGTATGCACGAATTCCGGCTTGGACTTGGGCTCTTTGCGGAAGCGGATATTGGCCCGGCGGGCCTGGAAATCCTCGGTGTTGGAGCAGGAGGAAATTTCGCGGTACATTCCGCTCTCCGGCAGCCACACCTCCAGGTCATACGTCTTCGCCGATGTGAAGCCCATATCTGCCGTACACAGCAGCAGGACGCGGTAAGGCAGTCCCAGGAGCTGTAGGACGCGTTCAGCATCGGCTGTCATCTTCTCCAGCTCCTCATAGGAGGTCTCCGGACTGGCAAGCTTCACAAGCTCCACCTTATTGAACTGATGCTGGCGGATCAGACCGCGGGTATCACGCCCCGCAGATCCGGCCTCCGAACGGAAGCAAGAGCTGTAGGCTACATGGTACTTCGGCAGATCACCAGCCGTCAGAATCTCTTCACGGTAGTAGTTCGTTACAGGCACTTCTGCTGTAGGGATCAGATAATATTCTGTATCACGCAGCTTGAACAAATCCTCTTCGAACTTCGGCAGCTGTCCTGTTCCATACAGGCTGTCCTTGTTGACAATGTACGGCGGCAGCATCTCTTCATAGTTATGCTCTCCGCTGTGCAGATCCATCATGAAGTTGATTAACGCGCGCTCCAGTCTTGCTCCCAGCCCTTTGTAGAAGGCGAACCGGGAACCCGTAACCTTGGCTGCCGCTTCAAAATCAATGATATCCAGCTGCTGCGCCAGCTCCCAGTGTGATTTCGGAGTGAATCCGAACTCTCTAGGCTCCGACCAGCGGCGTACTTCAACATTGTCCTCCTCGGACTTCCCAACCGGCACCGATTCATGCGGGATGTTCGGAATGCTCATGGTTAATTCATCAATCTTAGCTTCGAGCTCTCGTACTTCATCGTCCAGCTCTTTGATCCGGTCGGACACCGTACGCATTTCTGCAATCAAATCATCCGCCGGTTCTCCATTTTTCTTCTTCTTGGCTACATCTCCGGATACGGTGTTCCGGCGGTTCTTAAGTCCCTCTGTTTCCTGAAGCAGCTCACGGCGGCGCAGATCAAGCTGCGGGAAGCTGGCAATCAAATCGAGCGACTTTCCTCTTTTAGTAAGGGCCTCTTCTACTCTGGCATAATCACTACGCAACACTTTAACATCTAACACAAAGTTTCCCTCCTGAAAACAGCCCAAACTCTTTCAAAATGCTGATTTGTTTACAGCTTTGAAAGAGTCAGGATGTTTTATATGCAGTTCTATTGATTGGCTGCGATACTGTCCTCTACCATGTCGGCAAAATATTGATGCAGCCTGTAATCATCAGTCAGTTCCGGGTGAAAAGAGGATACCAGCAGGTTGCCCTGACGTGCAGTTACAATCTCATCCTTATAGATGGTAAGCACATCGACATCCGGACCCACCTCGTTAATGAGCGGAGCACGGATAAATACCGCACGTACCGGCTCAGCAATCCCTTTAACCTCCAGATCACATTCAAAGCTTTCCCGCTGGCGGCCAAAGGCATTCCGGGAAACGGTAATATCCATCAGCTCCAGATGGCCGGGTTCGCCTCCGGCAATGTGCTTGGCCAGGACAATCATACCGGCGCATGTGCCAAAAATCGGCTTGCCTTGACCCGCAAACTCACGTATAGCTTCTATAAAGCCATATTTGCGCATCAGTTTGCCGATGGTCGTGCTCTCGCCGCCGGGAATAATTAGACCCTCTACCTCTTCCAGCTGCTCTACACGCTTGATAGGCAGACCCTGCGCACCCGTCTTCTCAATACTAACGATATGCTCTGTTACAGCGCCCTGAAGCGCCAACACTCCTATTCTCATCCGGAAGCCTTCTCTCTATTAACGGCCGCGTTCCGACATACGTTCAGCCGGAGTCAAAGTGGCAATATCAATCCCCTTCATCGGGGCGCCAAGGTTCTTCGACACTTCAGCAATCAGCTTGTAGTCTGTAAAGTGGGTGGTCGCTTCTACAATGGCACGCGCGAATTTCTCAGGGTTGTCCGACTTGAAGATCCCCGAGCCGACGAACACGCCGTCAGCACCAAGATGCATCATGAGCGCAGCATCGGCAGGTGTAGCTACACCGCCGGCCGCGAAATTAACGACAGGCAGCTTACCAAGCTGGTGAACCTCCAGCAGCAGCTCATAAGGAACAGCCAGTGTCTTGGCTTCATTATAAAGCTCATCAAGCGAGAGGTTAGTCACTTTGCGGATTTGACTGTTTATGTAGCGCATGTGGCGGACGGCTTCAACGATATTGCCGGTTCCCGGCTCACCCTTAGTACGGATCATCGAAGCTCCTTCGTTAATCCGGCGCAGGGCTTCCCCAAGGTCCTTGGCTCCGCATACAAAAGGAACGGTGAATTCACGTTTATTGATATGGAACACTTCATCAGCCGGCGTGAGCACTTCGCTCTCATCCAGATAGTCAACACCGAGGGATTCAAGAACCTTGGCTTCTACATAATGGCCAATACGGGCTTTAGCCATAACAGGAATGCTCACTACCTTGATAACCTCTTCTACAATAGTAGGATCGGCCATACGTGCTACACCACCCGCTGCGCGGATATCGGAAGGTACACGTTCCAGAGCCATAACGGCTACTGCGCCCGCTGCCTCAGCAATTTTTGCCTGCTCTGCATTCATGACGTCCATAATGACGCCACCTTTTTGCATTTCTGCCATGCCTCTTTTAACTCGCGATGTTCCTGTTTCCATGTCTAAGCCTCCCGAATGATCTATCCTAATCTAACTTGTAATTCTACCGCAAGGCGGTGATATATACAACCTATTTACTGGGAATTTGTCGTATTGCTGGCATTAGGCTGCCTTGCAGTTAGAACAAGTTCTTAATTCCTGTAAACAGGTCGCCAAAAAACTCACCGATTGCTCTCATCAGCAGTTTGAACCAGCCAGCCTTCTCTGCTTCCTCAGCAGTAATCAGGTTAACCGTCTTCTCCTGAACCTGAGACATTCCTTCGATCTGGTAGCTATATGTGACCTTACCTACTTTACTGGCTCCGGCAATCGGCGCGATCAAAGTTGCGGGGTCGTTCGTCACCACTGTAGTTTTGATCTGTGGAGAAACCGTACCCTTTGGTACCATGAACGTAACTCCAGCGTCGGTAACAACGGATACTTCCTTGTTCTTCCCTTTCAGTACAGGCACTGTTTCAGTTCCGGCAATGACTGCCTTAGGCGCTACAACCTGCTTAATCTCGAAGTTATTGAAGCCGAAATCAAGCACCTTCTTCGTTTCCGTGAAACGGTGTGCTTCTGAGTTGGCCCCCATGACTACGCTGATCAGACGCATGCCATCACGAACGGCCGTACCAGTGAAACAGTTGCCGGCATTGGTGGTATGTCCAGTCTTCAATCCGTCGAGACCCGGATAGGCATAGGCCTTGAAATTAGCAATATCTTTGTTGGCTTCCAGCATCCAGTTATAGTTAATCATCGGTTTCGCGTCACGTTCACGGAACTTGTAGGACTGAATTGTCGTGAACTCGGTGAAATCCGGATGGTCCGTTACAATAAACTTAGCGAGCAGGGCAGCATCCATAGCGGACATTAACGTTTCGCCTTCAGCCTCCGGACGGAATTTCTCCGGCATATCAGCGCGGTCAAGCCCTGTGGAGTTAATGAAGTGGGCGGTCTTCATCCCCATCTTCTTAGCGGTTTCGTTCATTAGGGTTACGAATTCCTGCTCAGAACCCGACACCAGTTCAGCCAAAGCTACCGTGGCATCATTGGCTGACCCGACGGCCATGGCTATGTAGAGTTCTTTGACGGTATGTTCATCGCCCTCGGCTAAGAAAATACGTGACCCGATCTGCTTCGACGCATTCTCCTGTACAACAACTTTCTCATCCCAGGATATCTGTCCGTTCTTCACCGCATCAGACACGAGATATTCTGTCATCATCTTCGTCATACTTGCCGGTGGCAATGGCTCGTCCGCATTCAAAGATAAGAGGATCTCTCCTGTGGTCGGCTCTATTAATACTGCAGACTTCAGATTAAGTCCGAGTGACTCCACGCTTGGAATCTTGGTTACTGCCGTTTTGGCAGGTGTTGCCGCTGTCGATGGAGCCGCAGCCTCTGTTGCAGCCGGTGTGCTTACCGCCTCTGCCATGGCAGACGCTGCCGGGAATGCTAGCATATTTAAAAGCAGACCTACTGTCGCTGTCTTCATCACAAGTTGCTTACTACTTAGTTTCCGCTTGTACTTCAATGATTACTACTCTCCTTTAATCCTCAGATCAGTGCTTGTTCTATTCTAACACAGGGGTATCTGCAAAAAAAGACAGACAGGACGAATTTAGTCCTGCCTGTCCGCAAAAATATGCGATTCTTCCCGGTTTACAGGGAATAGTTCGGCGCTTCTTTGGTAATCTGCACATCATGCGGGTGACTCTCACGAAGACCCGCGCCAGTGATACGGATAAATGAGGTATCATTGCGCAGTTCCTCTAATGTCTTCGTACCACAGTAACCCATACCTGAGCGCAATCCGCCGATCAGTTGATGAACGGTATCGGACAACGGCCCTTTAAAAGCAACCCGCCCCTCGATGCCTTCAGGAACGAGCTTCTTATCATCATCCTGGAAGTAACGGTCTTTACTGCCCTGCTTCATGGCGCTCATGCTGCCCATTCCGCGGTATACCTTGTATTTACGTCCCTGATAAATTTCCGACTCCCCAGGACTCTCTTCCGTACCGGCGAACAAGCTGCCCATCATCACTGCAGCAGCTCCGGCAGCAATTGCCTTAGTAATCTCTCCGGAGTACTTAATTCCCCCGTCAGCAATAACTGGAATCCCGTATTCGCGGGCAACCGTTGCACAATCATAGATTGCTGTAACCTGTGGAACGCCGATACCTGCAATTACACGGGTTGTACAAATCGACCCGGGTCCAATACCGACCTTGACCACGGATGCTCCGGCTTCAATCAATTCCCGGGTAGCTTCACCTGTAGCTACATTACCAGCCACAATAGTAAGATCAGGATACAATTCGCGCAGCTGGCGGACCGCGTCGATAATATTAATATGGTGTCCGTGTGCCGAATCCACTGTGATAAGGTCAACACCGGCTTTTACCAATGCCTCTGTGCGTTCTAATGTATCCTTAGAAATACCGATTGCAGCTCCAACAAGCAGACGGCCTTGAGCATCCTTGGCCCCGTTAGGGAACTGGATAGCTTTCTCTATATCTTTAATAGTAATGAGACCTTTAAGAATATTGTGCTCATCCACCAGCGGCAGCTTCTCAATCTTGTGACGTTGAAGGATGCCTTTCGCTTCCTGAAGCGTTGTACCTACAGCAGCGGTAACCAGATTCTCATGAGTCATAACTTCTTTGATCTGAATATTGAAATCGTGGATAAAACGCAAATCACGGTTAGTCAGAATACCAACAAGCTTACCGCCTTCATCTACGATAGGTACACCTGAAATGCGGTATTTCCCCATCAGAACTTCAGCATCGGATACCCAGTGGTCTGGCGTAAGTGAGAATGGATTGGTAATAACGCCGCTCTCGGAGCGCTTCACACGGTCCACCTCTTCCGCCTGCTGCTCCACGGACATATTCTTATGAATGATGCCGATCCCGCCCTCACGGGCAATAGCAATCGCCATAGCTGCTTCCGTGACTGTATCCATACCTGCACTCATCAAAGGGATGTTCAGCTTCACATTCTTGCTAAGTACAGTGGTTAAATCCACTTCCTTAGGCAGTACCTCGGATTTACGCGGAACCAGCAGCACATCATCAAAAGTGAATCCTTCTTTACCAAACTTATCTTCCCACACCTGGGTCATTCCTCCTCGAAATATTCTTTTCTCCACCTGCCTGCTAACTTATGAATAAAAAAACTCCTGCTTCAAGTCCATACCCGATAGACAGCGGTAAAGGCTTGGGAGTTATACATAATAGTGTCTTCAGTTAAGGTTTGAGATGCTTGTCCAAAAATATATTAGAGCTATCTTAGCAAAGGGCTTTTGGCCTGTCAAGAATATTACATCTTCTGATAAGGTATTAAGAAATCTTGCTCCGGGTAAGCGAATTCTTGGACTAAAGTCCGTGTACAGTGGACAGATTATATAATCATCCATAATTTAACACCGTAACGTCTATGCATTTTCCATGTATAAAAGTATACAAAAAAACCATTGTCGATTGCTCAACAATGGCTCATGTGCTTGGCGGCGTCCTACTCTCCCAGGACCCTTCGGTCCAAGTACCATCGGCGCTGGAGGGCTTAACGGTCGTGTTCGGGATGGGTACGCGTGGAACCCCTCCGCTATCGCCACCAAACATGCGTCTGTGAAACAGACGCTGCCGCTTGAAATTCGGTTCATCACGGATGTGTGAATGAATTTCATGGCGTACAGGCTTGATCGCCTGAAAACTGAATCCGAAACGAATCTGCGCTCTAAGAAATTTGGATAAGCCCTCGACCGATTAGTATTGGTCAGCTCCATGCATTGCTGCACTTCCACCTCCAACCTATCTACCTCGTCGTCTTCAAGGGGTCTTACTAGTTGGGAAATCTCATCTTGAGGGGGGCTTCACGCTTAGATGCTTTCAGCGCTTATCCCGTCCGTACGTAGCTACTCAGCCATGCTCCTGGCGGAACAACTGATGCACCAGCGGTACGTCCATCCCGGTCCTCTCGTACTAAGGACAGCTCCTCTCAAATTTCCTGCGCCCACGACAGATAGGGACCGAACTGTCTCACGACGTTCTGAACCCAGCTCGCGTACCGCTTTAATGGGCGAACAGCCCAACCCTTGGGACCTACTTCAGCCCCAGGATGCGATGAGCCGACATCGAGGTGCCAAACCTCCCCGTCGATGTGGACTCTTGGGGGAGATAAGCCTGTTATCCCCAGGGTAGCTTTTATCCGTTGAGCGATGGCCCTTCCATGCGGTACCACCGGATCACTAAGTCCGACTTTCGTCCCTGCTCGACTTGTAGGTCTCGCAGTCAAGCTCCCTTATGCCTTTGCACTCTGCGAATGATTTCCAACCATTCTGAGGGAACCTTTGAACGCCTCCGTTACTCTTTAGGAGGCGACCGCCCCAGTCAAACTGCCCGCCTGACACGGTCCCCGTACCCGCTTAGGGTACTAGGTTAGAACCTAGATACGATCAGGGTGGTATCCCAACGGCGCCTCCGCAGAAGCTTGCGCTCCTGCCTCTACGGCTCCCACCTATCCTGTACAGATCGTACCCAAATTCAATATCAAGCTGCAGTAAAGCTCCATGGGGTCTTTCCGTCTTGTCGCGGGTAACCTGCATCTTCACAGGTATTAAAATTTCACCGGATCTCTCGTTGAGACAGCGCCCAAGTCGTTACGCCATTCGTGCGGGTCAGAATTTACCTGACAAGGAATTTCGCTACCTTAGGACCGTTATAGTTACGGCCGCCGTTTACTGGGGCTTCGGTTCACAGCTTCGGGTTGCCCCTAACCACTCCCCTTAACCTTCCAGCACCGGGCAGGCGTCAGCCCGTATACTTCGCCTTGCGGCTTCGCACAGACCTGTGTTTTTGCTAAACAGTCGCTTGGGCCTTTTCACTGCGGCCCCCTCGGGCTATTCACCCTACCGAGGCACCTCTTCTCCCGAAGTTACGAGGTCATTTTGCCGAGTTCCTTAACGAGAGTTCTTCCGCGCGCCTTAGAATTCTCTTCTCGCCTACCTGTGTCGGTTTGCGGTACGGGCACCTTCTCCTGGCTAGAGGCTTTTCTTGGCAGTGTGAGATCATGACCTTCGCTACTACAATTTTCGCTCCCCATCACAGCCCAGCCTTATTGATGTGCGGATTTGCCTACACATCAGCCTCACTGCTTAGACGGACATATCCATCAGTCCGCGTCACTACCCTCCTGCGTCACCCCATCGCTCATAGCGGATTACGGTGGTACAGTAATTTCAAACTGTTGTCCTTCGACTACGCCTTTCGGCCTCGCCTTAGGTCCCGACTTACCCTGAGCGGACGAGCCTTCCTCAGGAAACCTTGGGCTTTCGGCGGATCAGATTCTCACTGATCTTTTCGTTACTCATACCGGCATTCTCACTTGTATGCTGTCCAGCGCTCCTTACGGTACACCTTCAACCCACATACAACGCTCCCCTACCCCAGATACAAAGTATCTAGCCATAGCTTCGGTGGTGTGTTTAGCCCCGTTACATTTTCGGCGCAGAGTCACTCGACCAGTGAGCTATTACGCACTCTTTCAATGGTGGCTGCTTCTAAGCCAACATCCTGGTTGTCTGTGCAACTCCACATCCTTTCCCACTTAACACACACTTGGGGACCTTAGCTGATGGTCTGGGCTGTTTCCCTTTTGACAATGGATCTTAGCACTCACTGTCTGACTCCCGGCAAGAAGTTAATGGCATTCGGAGTTTGACTGAGCTTGGTAACCCTTGCGGGCCCCGCACCCAATCAGTGCTCTACCTCCACCACTCCATTCACCGAGGCTAGCCCTAAAGCTATTTCGGGGAGAACCAGCTATCTCCGAGTTCGATTGGAATTTCTCCGCTACCCCCACCTCATCCCCGCATTTTTCAACATGCGTGGGTTCGGGCCTCCAGTGCGTGTTACCGCACCTTCACCCTGGACAGGGGTAGATCACACGGTTTCGGGTCTACGTCCACATACTCATTCGCCCTATTCAGACTCGCTTTCGCTGCGGCTCCGTCTTCTCGACTTAACCTTGCATGTTAAACGTAACTCGCCGGTTCATTCTACAAAAGGCACGCCATCACCCAGTAATAGGGCTCTGACTTTTTGTAAGCACACGGTTTCAGGTTCTATTTCACTCCCCTTCCGGGGTGCTTTTCACCTTTCCCTCACGGTACTGTTTCACTATCGGTCGCCAGGTAGTATTTAGCCTTAGCAGATGGTCCTGCTGGATTCATACGGGGTTTCACGTGCCCCGCACTACTCGGGATCCGTCTCGGAGAGAACACAGTTTAGGCTACAGGGCTTTTACCTCTATCGCGGGCCTTTCCAGACCTCTTCACCTACCATATTCCTTTGTAACTCCATGTGAGACGTCCCACAACCCCAAGAGGCAAGCCCCTTGGTTTAGGCTGTTCCGCGTTCGCTCGCCGCTACTGACGGAATCACTATTGTTTTCTCTTCCTCAGGGTACTTAGATGTTTCAGTTCCCCTGGTCTGCCTCTGCGTATCCTATGTATTCAGATACGAGTAACTGCGAATTACCACAGCTGGGTTTCCCCATTCGGACACCCCCGGATCAAAGCTTGCTTACAGCTCCCCGAGGCAGTTTCGTTGTTCGCCACGTCCTTCGTCGGCTCCTGGCGCCTAGGCATCCTCCGTGTGCTCTTATTAGCTTAACCAATCGCTCCGGTATTGGCTCATTCGCTCATCTTGTTTTAAACAGCGCTTCCGGATGAATCCGTCCGCTAGTCTGTTTAACGCCAAAAGTCGCTCATAATCCAAAACCATCGCTCAGCATGACTAATAACTATTTCAACTTGCTTATACAAGTTTCAGCTAAAAGATGTTCTAAAACGCAAATTCGTTTCGGTATCCAGTTTTCAAGGATCAAGGTAAAGATGAGAGCTTAAACTCTCAAAACTGACCAACGAGTGAGTGTTTGAACCCTAAGGTTCGTTGTGGAAGCTTTAGCTTCCGATTTGAATGTTTCCGTTGCAGGAAACGATTCTCCATAGAAAGGAGGTGATCCAGCCGCACCTTCCGATACGGCTACCTTGTTACGACTTCACCCCAATCATCTACCCCACCTTCGGCGGCTGGCTCCCTTGCGGGTTACCCCACCGACTTCGGGTGTTGTAAACTCTCGTGGTGTGACGGGCGGTGTGTACAAGACCCGGGAACGTATTCACCGCGGCATGCTGATCCGCGATTACTAGCAATTCCGACTTCATGCAGGCGAGTTGCAGCCTGCAATCCGAACTGAGACCGGCTTTGCTGGGATTGGCTCCACCTCGCGGTTTCGCTTCCCGTTGTACCGGCCATTGTAGTACGTGTGTAGCCCAGGTCATAAGGGGCATGATGATTTGACGTCATCCCCACCTTCCTCCGGTTTGTCACCGGCAGTCACTCTAGAGTGCCCAGCTTAACCTGCTGGCAACTAAAGTCAAGGGTTGCGCTCGTTGCGGGACTTAACCCAACATCTCACGACACGAGCTGACGACAACCATGCACCACCTGTCTCCGATGCTCCGAAGAGGGGCACTATCTCTAATGCTTTCATCGGGATGTCAAGACCTGGTAAGGTTCTTCGCGTTGCTTCGAATTAAACCACATACTCCACTGCTTGTGCGGGTCCCCGTCAATTCCTTTGAGTTTCAGTCTTGCGACCGTACTCCCCAGGCGGAGTGCTTACTGTGTTAACTTCGGCACCAAGGGTATCGAAACCCCTAACACCTAGCACTCATCGTTTACGGCGTGGACTACCAGGGTATCTAATCCTGTTTGCTCCCCACGCTTTCGCGCCTCAGCGTCAGTTACAGCCCAGAAAGTCGCCTTCGCCACTGGTGTTCCTCCACATATCTACGCATTTCACCGCTACACGTGGAATTCCACTTTCCTCTTCTGTACTCAAGTCACCCAGTTTCCAGTGCGACCCCAGGTTGAGCCCAAGGTTTAAACACCAGACTTAAATGACCGCCTGCGCGCGCTTTACGCCCAATAATTCCGGACAACGCTTGCCCCCTACGTATTACCGCGGCTGCTGGCACGTAGTTAGCCGGGGCTTTCTTCTCAGGTACCGTCACTCCGGTAGCAGTTACTCTACCGGACGTTCTTCCCTGGCAACAGAGCTTTACGATCCGAAAACCTTCATCACTCACGCGGCATTGCTCCGTCAGGCTTTCGCCCATTGCGGAAGATTCCCTACTGCTGCCTCCCGTAGGAGTCTGGGCCGTGTCTCAGTCCCAGTGTGGCCGTTCACCCTCTCAGGTCGGCTACGCATCGTCGCCTTGGTGAGCCATTACCCCACCAACTAGCTAATGCGCCGCAGGCCCATCCCCAAGTGGCAGATTGCTCCGCCTTTCATTCTCTCTTCAGGAGAGGAAAGAAATTATCCGGTATTAGCTACCGTTTCCGGTAGTTATCCCAGTCTTGAGGGCAGGTTGCCTACGTGTTACTCACCCGTCCGCCGCTAAGTTCATTTGAAAGCAAGCTTTCAAATGAACTCCGCTCGACTTGCATGTATTAGGCATGCCGCCAGCGTTCGTCCTGAGCCAGGATCAAACTCTCCAAATTGGTTTTAGAAAGAGCGATTGCTCATTTTGAAACATCTGACGAGAATTTTCATTCTCTTTTTTGGATCTCGCCGAAGCGATCTCCCACTCACTCGTTGTTCAGTTTTCAAAGATCAAGCTCGTTGTCAGCGACGACTACCGCGTCACCAGCAACTCTTATAATATATCACATCCAACCGATCAATGCAAGCTCTTTTTTTCAACTTCTTTTCGAGCTCGGCGTTGATGTTTCGCGGCCAGAAATAGAATATATCATGTATAGATTCTTTTTGCAAGCATTTATTTCAATTAACCCTTCAACCATTGTTCCAAGGAAACTGCTTGTGCAGCTCCCTTGGATATTATGGTTAAGAATCAGATAATTATTCAGTCTTTGTTGCGCATATGAGGGAACAGTAGTACATCGCGGATAGACGCGGCATTCGTAAGCAGCATGATGAGACGGTCTACGCCGATTCCCAGTCCGCCTGTAGGCGGCATGCCATATTCCAGTGCACGGATGAAATCATCATCCATCTCATGCGCTTCGTCATTCCCCTGCTCTTTCTCGTGAATCTGTGCCTCGAAGCGCTGACGCTGGTCAATCGGGTCGTTCAGCTCACTGAACGCATTCGCATGCTCACGGGCTACAATAAACAGCTCGAAGCGGTCAGTAAAGCGTGGATCCTGATCATTCTTTTTGGCCAGCGGTGATATTTCTACTGGGTGTCCCATTACGAACGTCGGCTGAATCAATGTTTCCTCTACAAACTGCTCGAAGAATGCGTTAAGAATATGTCCGAAGGTCATATGCTTCTCAACCGGTACACGATGCTCCTTAGCCAGAGCCTGTGCCTCTTCATTCGTCATGTGGACCCCGAAGTCTACGCCTGTTACTTCTTTGACAGCGTCCACCATAGTCACACGGCGCCAGCCTGGAGACAAATCTACTTCTTGCCCCTGGTAGTTAATCACCTGGTTGCCAAGAACCTCCTGAGCGATATGAGCGATCATATTCTCTGTCAGCTGCATGATATCCTTGTAGTCGGCATATGCTTCGTACAGCTCAATCATCGTGAATTCCGGATTGTGGCGTGTAGAGATCCCTTCGTTACGGTATACGCGGCCGATTTCATATACTTTTTCCAAACCGCCTACGATCAGACGTTTCAGGTGAAGCTCGATTGCGATACGCATATACAGCTGCATGTCCAGCGTGTTGTGGTGTGTAATAAACGGACGGGCGGCGGCTCCCCCGGCAATCGTATGCAGTGTTGGAGTCTCTACTTCGAGATAGCCCAATGAGTCCAGATAACGGCGCATCGACTGGATAATCCGTGAACGCGCAATAAATGTCTGCTGTACTTCCGGATTAATAATCAGGTCAACGTAACGCTGACGGTAGCGGAGTTCTACATCCTTCAGTCCATGATATTTCTCTGGAAGCGGAAGCAGGGATTTAGACAGCACCTCAAGGTTATGCACTTTAATAGAGGTTTCACCGGTCTTGGTCTTGAACAGGGTACCGCGGATTCCGATAATATCGCCCAGGTCCAGAATGGTGAAAGCTGCGTACTGGGATTCAGAAATGCTGTCCTGGCGGACATAAATCTGAATTTTACCGCTGAGATCCTGGATGTGCGAGAAGCTCGCTTTGCCCATTACCCGCTTAGCCATAATACGTCCTGCTACACTAACCTCAAGTGCCAGCTCGTCCAGTTCCTCATGGGTTAGTCCGTCATACTTGGCCAGAAGATCGCCAGCCGCTGCTGTACGCTCATATTTCTTGCCGAACGGGTCGATTCCCAGCGCGCGGAGCTCGTCCAGCTTACCCCGGCGGATCTGCAGCAACTCACTTAGTTCACTCTCTGTAGTTTCCACGTTGTTGATTTCTTCCGTCATGTTCTTCATCCTCTCTTACTCACGGTATACAAAAGAAGAAACGGCTCCGCCCTCATACCAAGGGGACAGTCCGTTCCAGTACAAAATATAAGCTGTATGTGTTCACCCATATTTTTCGGTTGTTATACGTTGCGCGAAGCCTATAAATTCTTAACTTTTGAAAAAAGCTCCCCTAAGGAAGCTTTCGGATCCATCTTACTTCATTTTGATATCAAGAATTTTATATTGAATGACGCCTGCAGGGACACTTACATCCACAATGGTACCAATCTTCTTACCGATGATGGCTCTGCCAACCGGGCTCTCATTGGAGATTTTATTATTCAGCGGATCGGATTCGGCGGTTCCGACGATTGTATATTCCATAACGTCTCCGTACTCCATATCCTCAACGTTCACTGTAACCCCGATGCTTACTACATCTGTCACAATCTCATCACTATTAATGATACGCGCGTTGCGTAGCATCTTCTCCAAAGTCAGAACACGTCCTTCGATAAAGGCCTGCTCATTCTTCGCGTCTTCATATTCCGAGTTTTCACTGATATCTCCGTAGCCGATGGCCACTTTAATACGTTCCGCTACCTCGCGGCGTTTTACGGATTTGAGGGTCTCCAGTTCTTCTTCCAGACGCTTAAGTCCGTCCGGTGTAAGGATGACTTCTTTATCGCTCATCTCAACCGATTCTCCTGTCGTATACATTTATTGAAAACACCATACTATATGCGAATCCGGAGGGAACAGAACCCTCCTTCTCCATTGCTCCTGCTGTAACGGCGATTTTATACTGTGAAATTATATTGGAACCGCTACAAAATGTCAATGACGCCCCATATAATGTTTAGCGATATTCAATAATGCAGGCAGGGACGGGTCTGACAACGCGGCAAATCAGGGAATTAAACGGCCGAAAGAGCGATATCTGCGCCTTCTTGCACTTCTTCGTCCTTAAGCTGAACGACAAAATCACTCAAAATCCGCACCATCTCGTCACGTTTCGTTTCTTCCATAATAATGTCCTTCACCCGTGCGGCTGACTTAAGGCCCTTCAAATACCAAGCCAGATGCTTGCGCATTTCGCGGACCGCCACCGCCTCACCCTTAAGGGCGATCAGACGGTCCATGTGAAGAATGGCCACCTTGATTTTCTCTTCAGCGTCCGGTTCAGGTATCAGCTCTCCGGTACTCAAGTACTGAATGGTCCGGTACAGCATCCACGGGTTGCCCAGCGCCCCCCGCCCGATCATTACGCCGTCGCAGCCGGTCTGATCCAGCATCGCCCGCGCATCTTCAGGCGTATTCACATCACCATTGCCGATGACCGGAATGGACACAGCTTCTTTGGCCATCCGGATATACTTCCAGTCGGCATGCCCTGTATAGAGCTGCTCGCGGGTGCGGCCATGAACACTGACTGCCTTGCCTCCGGCACGCTCCACTGCACGTGCATTCTCTTCGACAAAGATATGCTCGCTGTCCCAGCCGATGCGCATCTTCACCGTCACAGGTTTATCCACGGCATCCACAACGGCAGATACCATTTCATAAATCTTGTCCGGATTCAGCAGCCAGCGCGCTCCGGCATCACATTTCGTCACCTTCGGCACCGGACAGCCCATATTAATGTCAATGATATCAGCGTTCGTTTCTTGATCCACGATTCTGGCTGCATCAACCAGCGACTCGCGGTCTCCCCCAAAAATCTGCAGACTCAGCGGTTTCTCGCGCTCATCCACAAACAGCATCTCACGGGTACGCGCATTGCCATGCACAATAGCTTTGCCGCTCACCATTTCGGCACAGACTAGACCCGTCCCGAATTCCTTGGCAATCAGACGAAACGCAGGATTACACACGCCGGCCATAGGGGCCAATACCACCTGGTTCTTCATCTCAATATCACCAATCTTCAACATACGAATCACTTCCTTATATTGTGGATCAGCTTGAGGAGCTCACGTAGCCGGGTTGGCTAGTTCATCGACCGTAACTCCCAGGAAATCCGCAATTTTATTTAAAATTTGATCTTCCAAACGTCTATTACCCCGCTCGACCGCACCAAGCACGGCCAAGGATATTCCGACAGAATCCGCCAACTCCTGCTGAGTGTAGCCCTTCAGCTTTCGGAACGCCCTAACCCGCCGTCCCATACGTTTGTTGTCCACAAGCGAATTCCTTCCTTTCCGTCTATGTCTTGAAGCGCTGTTGTAATTAAGCCGCGGAATCCGGAAGACTCTTCATTCTGCGAAACGATATCACTAAGCGGTAAGAGCACAAACGCACGCTCCAGCATCCGGGGATGCGGCAGCGTTAAGTCCGGTGTATCCAGGCTCAACCCCTCTACCCAAAGCAAATCCAAATCCACCGTTCTCGGCCCATAGCGGATATCACGTACACGGCCTAACCGGGTTTCTGTCTCCAGCATCACATGAAGCAGAGCCTCCGGAGCAAGCGTAGTACGCAGAGCCGCAGCCATATTAAGAAACTGGGGCTGATCCAGATAACCCACCGGCTCGGTCTCGTATACCGATGAGGTGCGTAGAACTTCAATCTCTTCATGCCGGTCCAGCTGGTTCAAAGCTTCTCTCAGCGTTCCTTCGCGGTCGCCCAAATTAGCCCCTAAAGCAATATAAGCCTCTGATGCCTCAGAGGTAGAATGTATATTCATGACTCTGTCTCACTTTCTCGTCCGGCGCAGTTCTACGGTCACTCCCTGAAAATGAATATCGAATGGCGGATGCGGTTTCGTCACCTTGACGGTTACTGCATTGATAACAGTATAAGTGTCCAGTACTGCGGATGCAATATATTCTGCCAAAGCCTCAATCAGCTTGAAGGACTTTGTTTCGACAATTTTTTTGACCAAGAAATGTACTTCGGCATAATTCACGGTTAGCTCCAGATCATCAGAGAGACCCGCTCCCTGCAAATCAAGCTCGAGCTCCAAATCCACATAATAACGCTGGCCCAGCTTGCGCTCCTCTTCAAACACACCGTGATATCCATAGTATTCCATGCGGTGCAGCTTCATTTTATCCATCTAGGGTACCTGCCTTCTCTTGAAAATAGTCTATTCACGCACCACAGGTGCTGCGGCATACAACATGGCATCGCACATATCTACCGTACGTTTGATTAAAGAGACATCATGCACCCGCACGATCTGGCAGCCCTGGGCAATTCCGAAAGCGACCGTAGCAGCGGTCCCTTCCACAACATCATCCGCCGGCAAATCGAGTGCGGTACGGATGAATTTTTTGCGCGAAGTGGCCAGCAGCAGCGGATACCCAAGCTCCCCCAGTACATCCAGGCCCATCATTGCCTGTAGATTCTCCGTATAATCCTTGGCAAAGCCGATTCCGGGATCGAGAATGATATTCTGCGGCTCTACTCCGGCTGTCAGGGCAAGGTTAATACTCGCGGTTAAATCCTCCGTCATATCGCTGATCAATTCCTGATAATTGCGGTCATGGCGGTTATGCATCAGGATAATCGGACAACCCGCCTGTGCGGCAACTGCCGCCATCTGCGGATCTGCTTTGGCTCCCCAGACATCGTTAATGATATGGGCACCTGCCTGAATCGCACGGCGCGCTACTTCCGCTTTGTAGGTGTCTATAGATAGCGGCAGATGAGGCGCGGCACGGTGGATGCTCTCGATAACGGGCAGTACGCGTTCCAACTCATCCTCAACTCCTACCGGCTGATGACCGGGACGCGTTGACTCTCCGCCTATATCAATAATATCGGCACCTTCGGCTGCCATTCGCAGTGCATGCTCTACCGCTCTATCCGGGTCTGTCCATAATCCCCCATCGGAAAAAGAGTCCGGCGTCACATTGAGGATACCCATGATCAGGGTCCGTTCGCCTAAAATCAGCCTGCCGCTTCCGCATCGGTAGGTCCGTTTATATATTACCGGCTTCATTCCAGCCCCCCCGCCCTTTCTCTGTAAAGCTTCAGGATTGCATTTGTCCGTTCTCCGCAGCGCCCGCTGCCTATCTTTATCCGCCGGTCCCCGTTCCAGAGAGCCGTTACCGGTACAATCTCCTGCACCGAATTGGTTAGGAAAATTTCGTCAGCAGCCTCAAGCTGCTCCCAGCGGTAAAAGCCTTGTTCTGGATGGAGCCCTGCGGATGCTGCCAGCTCCAGCACCATTTCCCGGGTAATTCCGGGGAGAATGCCTGTAGCTATATCGGGGGTATAGAGCCGGTTATCTGCGGCGAAAAAGATGTTGCTCACGATTCCCTCGGATATGTCGCCCGCTGCCGTCAGCATCAACCCCTCTGCTCCTCTAGACGAAGACGGGTATCCGGCCAGCTCACGCTTGGCCAGAATGTTGTTCATATAATGCAGCGACTTCAGCCGTACAGGGCCTTCCGGGGTATTCCGCCGGTGATGCAGCAGTTGCAGTTCTTTGCCTTCGCTATACAGGCTGTCCGGCAGTTCCGGCAGCGCTTTGATATACAGCAGCTGATTAGGCTGCTTGTAATCTCCTGCCGGCAGCCCGAGGATATCTTCACCGGCTGTAACTGTATAGCGGACATAAGCCTCGCTAAGCTCATTCTTGTCCATTATAAGCCGAATCCATTCCAGCAGCTGCTGCACATCCGGCGCAAAGGGAATACCCAGCTGCCGGCAGCCCTCTGCCATCCGGTCAAGATGCCTCTGCAGCAGAAAGGGCTCCCCCCCGTAGGTGCGGAAGGTCTCAAACAGACCCATTCCGTACAAAAAGCCGTGATCCAGGGCGGAGACCACGGCGTCTTTGGCGTCGACTGCTTTATTGTTAAGTCCTATATATTTCATGCCGGTTCTCCGGCTCTCCGTTTCAGGAAATTGCGCAGCATCGTATGTCCATGATCGGTAATGATCGACTCGGGATGGAACTGCACGCCTTCGATTGGGTATTCCTTATGGCGCAGGGCCATAATCTCGCCTTCGGCCGTTTCTGCAGTAATCTCCAGGCAATCCGGCAGACTCTCACGTTCTACAATCAAGGAATGATATCGTGTTGCTGTAAACGGGGACTCCAGTCCTTCGAAGACAGAGGTGCCCTTATGGTGAATCGGCGAGGTTTTGCCGTGCATCAGGCGTTCTGCCCGGATCACATTACCGCCGAAGGCTTGTCCGATGGCCTGATGGCCGAGGCATACACCAAAGATCGGGATGACTCCTTTGAAATGCTGCAGCAGCTCCAGACTGATGCCTGCCTCATTGGGTGTACAGGGTCCCGGAGAGATCAAAATATGATCCGGTGCCAGGGCTTCAATCTCCTGAATACTGATCTCATCGTTACGGGATACCTTAACGTCCTCCCCCAGCTCCCCCAGATATTGCACCAGGTTATACGTAAAGGAATCATAATTATCGATGACCAAGATCATTAAAAGCTTCCTCCTTCTGTGCCGGAGGTAGTCCGCAATTCCTGCTCGCGTTCACTGCAGAGAATCGCTTTCACTACCGCTTTGGCTTTGTTGTGGCATTCCCGGTACTCCCGGTAAGGATCCGAATCGATCACAATACCCGCTCCTGTCTGAATGTAGCCGATTCCGTCCTTCACGGCCAGTGTACGTATAATTATATTTAATTCCATATTGCCGTTATAGTCAATCCAGCCCATGGATCCAGTATATGGACCCCGGCGGACCGGCTCCAGCTCTTCAATGATTTCCATGGTGCGCACCTTGGGCGCTCCGGTAATCGTGCCGCCGGGGAATAAGGCGGCAATGACATCGTAAGCATCCTTGCCGGGTGCGGCGATGCCCTCCACCTGCGAGACGAGATGCATCACATGCGAGTATCGCTCCACGGTCAGCAGCTCCGGCACGCTGACCGTCCCATACGCAGCGACACGGCCGATGTCGTTGCGCTCGAGATCGACAAGCATAACATGCTCGGCGATCTCCTTCTCGCTCCCGCGCAGCTCCGCCTCCATGGCGGCATCCTCCGCGGGAGTGTGGCCCCGGCGCCGGGTACCGGCTATGGGGCGGGCGCTGACCTTGTCCCCGTGCAGCTTCACGAGCAGCTCCGGCGAAGCGCTGGAGAGGGCGAAGCCGGGCGTGCGGAGCAGCCCCATGTACGGGGACGGGTTGAGTCTGCGCAGCCACTCGTAGACATCCTCCGGCGAGGACTGCAGCTGCGCCTGCTGGCGCAGCGATAGGTTCACCTGGAAGACATCGCCGGCACGGATGTATTCCTGAACATCCAGCACGGCCTGCTGGAATTGCTCCGGCGAGAAATCCGAGCTCATGCCCGGCCATTCTCCGGTGATACTAGCTTCAGTATCAATCAGGCCGGAAATGTCAGCATACTGGGAGGCAGCAGCTGCTTCAGAAGAAGCAGGTGCCATGATACGCTGCCACTCCTCCAGCATTCGCTCCGCACGGCTCACAGCATCAAGATACATGGCGTGCAGCTCAGCCCTGTTAGCGGATATCACAGCCGGAACAGGTACATGGACTGCACAATACACAATATCCTCGTGATGGTCATAGATCCACAGCTCTTCCAGCCTCATGAACAGATAATCCGGGAAATCGGGATCCCTCTTGGCACAGGACGGCAGCTTCTCCAGAGAGCGGACTACATCATAGCCGAGAAATCCGATACAACCTCCGGTAAAGGGCGGCTGCCCGTCGAACGGTACGCGGGGTGAGACATAATCCTTCATCCACTCCTGCAGCACTTTCAGCGGCTGTCCTTGAAGCAGCTCCGTAGCTTCAGGTTCAGCTTGGGCCTGTCCCACAGCCGCATCAAATAGACTGTAGAGCTCCGCAGTATCTCCAATGCCCTTTATGACTGAAACCGGACGCAAGCCCAGATACGTATACCGTCCGCCCTTACCGCTCTCCAGGACCACGGAATATGGTGAAGCCATCTCCCAGGCTCTCTGCCAGCTGCCCGGCAGTCCCGCTTTCTCCTGCCGTGACTGAAGGACCAGCGGAAGAACGCTCCAGGCTTCGTCCGCCCATTGTTCCCACTCCTGCCAAGCCGTTAAGATCCCCACATTTATCCCCCTAAAGTTTTGTGAAGCCTTTGCTTCTCTAGAATTACTTCGCAACAAAACTCGCTTCGGAAGCATGTGCTAAGTTTTGTGAAGCATAGCCTCGAAAGCATACGCTGGCTTCTACGATAGTTTATTGCCTGTCAGTATACTGTACATCCGGTTACTTTGAAAAGCCTTTAGACCTCATAAATGCTTATTATTCAGAAAAAGAGCCTGCGATATCCCTATGGAAGCGGATCACAGGCTCTTCTGAATTGCTGGTTCTCAGCAATTATACTTCAAAGTTATACAGCGGTGTGCTCAGATAACGTTCGCCGTTACTTGGGATAATAACAACGATCTTTTTACCTGCGCCCAGTTCCTTAGCTACTTTGAGGGCAGCAAATACAGCAGCGCCGGAAGAAATACCGGACAGAACGCCTTCCTCTTTGGCTACGCGGCGGGCTGTTTCAAAGGCTTCGTCATTCTCTACATGAATGATTTCATCATAGATATCCTGGTTCAGGATGTCAGGAACGAAGTTGGCGCCAATCCCCTGGATTTTGTGGGGACCCGGCTTGCCTCCGGCCAGGATTGGGGAAGCTGCAGGTTCTACAGCATAGATCTTCACATCAGGATACTGGCTCTTCAACACTTCACCCGCGCCGCTGATCGTTCCGCCTGTACCGACACCTGCGATGAACGCATCCAGGGGCCCACCAATGGATTCGATTGCTTCCACGATCTCCGGTCCAGTGGTCTCGCGGTGAATCTTCACATTGGCTTTGTTCTTAAACTGCTCTGCAAGGAAGTAATCCGGATTCTCACTGAGGATTTGCTCAGCTTTCTTAACTGCCCCGTTCATCCCCTCGGATCCTGGAGTCAATACCAGCTCAGCACCATAAGCACGCAGCAGGTTGCGGCGCTCAAGGCTCATCGTTTCAGGCATAACAATAATCGCCTTGTAGCCTTTGGCAGCAGCAACAAGCGCCAGGCCAATCCCTGTATTACCGCTGGTCGCTTCTACAATGGTGCCTCCAGGTTTCAGGGAACCGTCCTTCTCAGCTTCTTCCACAATGCTGATAGCGATGCGGTCTTTCACACTCGAACCCGGATTTTGATATTCCAGCTTCAAGTAAATTTCTGCTGAACCTTCCGGAACAATCCGACCCAGACGAACGAGCGGTGTGCCACCGATCAAATCTGTTACACTGTTGACGACTTTAGCCATGAGCAAAAACCTCCTTGGGATGATAGATGAATTGGGTGCGGAACCTGTGACAGTTATGATTCGCATATGTTGTGCCGCTTATTATTTCCGACTAAATCAGTAGGTTTTACATAATTTCATATTATCAATCTTGCAGGCTGTTGTCAATATATATTGCTGTAGCATATTTGGCACGCAAATCGCTTTCCACCTGTTGCAGGGGCGCTGCTTGTTCAAGCGCCAGCTCCTGGCGTATCAGCCCTCGGAGCTCATCCTGATCCGGCTTCCCGGGATCAATAAGCTTCTCCAGCCGGATCACGGCATAGCCGCCTTCGACCTGCAGCGGCCCTGCGATGTCTCCCGTCTCAAGGCCCGCTGCTGTCTTCAGCAGTTCCTCCGGCCAGAACGGATCATTCTCCTCCACTGTTCCGATATTACCGCCATGCTGGCGGCTCTCCTCATCAATGGATACCTCTCTGGCCAGGCCGGCGAAATCCTCTCCCTGCTCCAGGCGGTCCATAACCTGATTAGCCCCGTTATAGGTTGCCAGCTTAATCATAGAGAGCTGCATTTGCTTCCTGGGAGTAAATCTCTCGGCGTTTTGGGTCAAATATTCATCAATTTCAATTTCACTAACCGTGATACCGGCGGTGGCTACCGCTTGAAGCGTCAGCCGATACGCGGTCTCGTCGTGCAGCTCCTGGCGGGAAAGACCAAGCTCAGACTGCATCTGATCATAATACTGCTCCTCTGAACCGTAGCCGGACATGCCGCGCTTCAATTCCTGCTCAATCTCCTCATCGGTCACGGTAATACCGAGAGCTTTGGCTTCCTTGCCAACAACGATATGATTAAGCATGCCCAGCAGCACTTCAGCTCCATGCTTTTTTTTGAGTTCATCTATCCATTCCCGGTCCGTGACCGGCTGGCCTCCAGCGGCAGCAATATCCGAAGCCTCCCCGTCTGCAGCCTCTCCCTTAAGCAGGGCCATTGCACGCAGGCTCCAGAATAAAAGACCTCCAAGCATTAAGGTCGCGACGGCGAGTAATATAACGGTATTGCGCAGCGCGCGCTCCTGTCTTGTCATCATCTCATAGCCCTACGATTTCGCTTGATCGAGGATTACCTGCAGTTCATCCTTGTTAAACACATAAGCTTCATTACAGTAATGACATATGACTTCAGCCTGATCATCTTCTTCGATCAGCTGCTCCAGTTCGTGCTGGCCCAGACTGACCAGTGTCTCTTCTATCCGCTCACGCGAGCATTGACAGACAAAAGAGATCTCGAGTTCATCAAGGACTACAGCATCCGGCAGCAGCAAACGAAGCATCTCTTCAGGCTCAAGGCCCTGGTCCAGGATCGCCGTCACTGAAGGCATCGCTCCGACGGCATGCTCAATCTCGGTGATCTCTTCATCTGTCAGGCCGGGAAGCAGTTGAATGATGAACCCTCCGGCAACTCTTACCGAATTATCTGTCTCCACCAATACACCCAGCCCTACAGCAGCAGGTGTTTGTTCCGAAACGGCAAAATAATAAGTGAAATCCTCGCCCAGTTCTCCTGAGACAATAGGCACACTGCCGCGATACGGCTCTTTCATCCCCAGATCCTTGCTGATATCAATGAATCCTTCCGTACCCACAGCACCTGCGACATCCAGCTTGCCAAGGCTATTGCTCGGCAGATGAACATGCGGATTACTCACATAACCGCGAACCTCGCCCAGGGCGTTGGATTCGGCCGTAATCTGTCCGATCGGTCCATTCCCTTTGACCATAATCGCCAGCTTCTCCTGACCCTTGAGCATAGCGCCCATGATGGCTGCGGCGGTTACAGTACGGCCAAGCGCAGCTGTAGCTGTCGGATAGGTATCATGTCTGCGCCGCAATTCGTCGACAAGTTCTGTTGTCCGGACTGCGAACGCTCTGACCTTCCCGTTCATGGCAGTTCCCCGGATAAGCCGATCCTTCTTTTTTTCCATTGGGTGCATACTCCTCCTATCTGTCTGTATAAGGTTTCATTTCATGATTATTTGTTACGATTGTAAATAATACGCAGTCCTTCCAGCGTGAGCATCGGATTAACCTCATCAATGCAATCTGTCTCGCCGGCAATCAGCGGAGCAAGCCCCCCTGTAGCAATAACCTTGAGAACGGGCGCATTCATCTCCAGCTTAATGCGTCTTACAATTCCCTCTACCTGGCCGGCATAGCCAAAAATAATTCCTGCCTGCATCGCGTGAACAGTATTGCGTCCGATCACCTTCTTGGGCTTCTCCAGCTCAATCCGCGGCAGCTTGGATGCCCGTTGATATAAGGCCTCTGTAGAGATTCCGAGACCCGGCACGATTGCCCCGCCAAGATAGTTCGCTCCGGAATCAATACAGTCAAACGTAGTTGCCGTACCAAAATCAACGACCACGAGCGGGCATTTATACTGCTCGATAGCCGCAACGGCATTAACAATCCGGTCTGCCCCCACTTCGCGCGGGTTCTCATAACGCAGATTAAGCCCGGTTTTGATTCCGGGGCCTACGAGCAGCGGGTCTTTGCCGATATATTTCACGCACATTTCCACGATAACCTGAACCAGCGGCGGAACAACTGAGGAGATGATGACGCCCTCTACATCTTTAAACGATATATTCGACATGTGGAACAGATTATGAATCAGGACACCATATTCATCCACAGTCGATTGACGCGCTGTGCTAAGCCGGAAATGATGAAGCAGCTCAGGCCCCCGATAGACTCCAAGCACGATGTTCGTATTCCCGATATCAACGACAAGTATCATTAGAGATTTCCGCCTTTCTTGCCATTCAGATCCAGACTGATATCAAGACTGGCGAAGGAATAGGTAAGCCGGCCTACAGAAATAACATCTACACCCGATTCTGCAATCCCGCGTACCGTTTCCAGAGATACATTGCCTGAAGCCTCGATTTTGACATGCCGCGCTTTGGTTCTGATTCTTCTTACCGCTTCCGTCATCAGCTCAGGAGACATATTATCAAGCATGATAATGTCCGCCCCCGCAGCGAGTGCTTCCTCTACCTGCTCCAGGCTTTCCGTTTCCACTTCGATCGTCATGGTGTGGGGGATATTGGCCCGGGCGCGTCCTACCGCCTGACGAATGCCTCCGGCGCCCTTGATATGATTATCCTTAATCATTACCGCGTCATATAAGCCGAAGCGGTGATTGGCTCCGCCGCCTATGCGCACAGCATACTTCTCCAGCATCCGGTGACCTGGTGTTGTCTTGCGGGTATCCACCAGCCGGGTTGGCAGACCTTGAAGCTCTTGCACGAATGACGCCGTCCGCGAGGCCACACCGGACAACCGTTGCATCAGATTAAGGGCAAGCCGTTCGCCTGTAAGAATGGCATGCGTGCTGCCCTCGACTTCTGCGATGACCGTGCCTTTGGACACAGGCTGGCCCTCTTGAACCAATGCCGTAAATACGAGTGTCGGGTCTACCACCTCAAAAACCAGTTCAGCCACGGGAATTCCGCAGATTACTCCGTCCTCTTTGGCATGGATAATCCCTTTGGATTCATGTCCCTGGGGTATAGTGGTACGTGTTGTGATATCCCCTGATCCGACATCCTCCTGCAGCCATCCCTTAATAGACTGGAGCAGTTCTTCATTATAGCCATTAAACATCATCACTTAATTCCTCCACTATTCCCAGTTCGCGAATCTGGAGCAGATGCTTCTGCCACTCTGCATCATTCCGCAGCGGATAATCCTCGCGATAATGAGCGCCGCGGCTCTCCTCCCGTGCCAGCGCTGATTCGGTAATCAGCAGGCAGCACGTAAGCATATTAGCGAACTCGTATTCTTCACGTTTGGTAAGTGCCGCATTAAAAATCGGCAGCTGACGCTTTAATTCATCCAGTCCTTTAATCAGCATTTCCTGGTTCCGCCGTAGTCCGGCGTAGCGTACCATAACCTTTTGCAGCTTCAGACGACGTTCCACAATTGCCTGGGTAGGCGACTCCACCCGGCCATGGTCACAGCCTGCTGATACTGTATCTTGCCCAAGCGGCAGGAGCTGACGGATGCGCTCTACGATCCGGCGGCCAAAGACAATCGCTTCCGATAAGGAATTACTGGCCAGCCGGTTGGCTCCCTGTACCCCTGTAGAAGAAACCTCGCCACAGGCAAACAGGCGGGAAACGGTGCTCTCCCCGTTCAGATCGGTCTTGACGCCCCCCATCATATAATGCGCAGCAGGAGCCACTGGAATCCAGTCACTTGTAATATCCAGTCCATAACTCATACAGGTCTCATAGATCGTCGGGAAGCGGTGTTTGACCATATCGGCTGATTCATGTGTAATATCAAGGTAGACAAAGGTGGATTTGGTCAGCTCCATCTCGCTCACAATCGCCCGGGCCACAATATCGCGCGGGGCCAGTTCCAGCAGCTCATGGTACCGTTCCATAAAACGGTCTCCGTTGATATTGCGCAGCACAGCGCCTTCACCGCGTACCGCTTCCGAGATCAGGAAGCGCGGCGCTCCGGGATAACTGAGTGCTGTCGGGTGGAACTGGATGAATTCCATATCCCGTACATGGGCTCCAGCCCGATAAGCAATGGCGACACCGTCACCGGTTGCCACTTCAGGATTGGTCGTATAGCGGTATAATTGCCCTGCTCCGCCTGAGCACAGGATGGTTGCATCGGCTTGCAGGAACAAACGTCCGCCGCCCGGCCGCTGTACCAGTGCCCCCACGCATTCCCCGTCTACGGTAATCAGATCAATGACATAATGGTCATCCCATACCTCGATATTCTTATGCTGCTCTGCCTGCTCAGCCAAGGCGCGGACAATTTCATAGCCTGTAGCATCCCCATTCGCATGCAGAATACGACGGTGACTATGTGCTGCCTCTTGTGTTAACGCAAGCTCGCCATTCTCCTTGTCGAACTTCGTCCCGAGCCGAATGAGTTCGCGGACACCTTCCGGACCTTCATTCACCAGTACATCAACAGCCGCAGAGGAGTTTAGCCCCGCACCGGCCATCAGGGTATCCTGACGATGGTACACCGGAGAATCATCGTCTGAGAACACAGCGGCTATCCCCCCTTGGGCATACCGTGTATTGCTCTCCATCACTGTCTTCTTCGTAATCATAATGACCTTCCGGTCTTCACTGGCTTTGATCGCTGTGAACAAACCGGCAATGCCCGAACCAATCACAATACAGTCTGTTTTAATTACAGGAAGCCCCAGAAGATCGAAATCAACCAAATATTTTGGAATCATGACCGCTTTTCACCTGTTTCAACGAAAGAGTAGCGCATGCTACCGGACTTGTAGCATGCGCTCTAGGGAAGTTCTGGCTTTGTCGGCGACAGCGGGCGGTACATAAATCTGCGGCTTCATCGTCTCCAGGCATTTTACCAGTTTCTTTAAATTGTTAACCTTCATATTGGGACAGACCAGAAATTTGGTGGCAAAATGGAATTCTTTATCCGGACTGTCCAAACGCAGCTGATATCCGGTTCCATCCTCAGTTCCCACGATAAACTGCCGGCGGTCCGATTTCCGGCAATACTCTATAATCGAGGTTGTGCTGCCCACATAATCACCCATGGCCACCACTTCAGGACGGCATTCCGGATGTACCACAAATTCTGCTTCCGGATATTTGGCTCTCATCTCCACTACATCCTTGACGGTAAGCATATCGTGAGTATTACAGTAGCCCTCCCATATAATCAGCTTCTTGCCGGTCTTATCCTGAACATATTGGCCCAGGTTCTTATCGGGTACCCAGATAATCTCTTCCGCATCAAGCGATTCAATCACCTTCACCGCATTGGCAGAGGTACAGCAAATATCAGTTTCTGCTTTGATCTCAGCGGAGGAGTTGATATAGGTTACTACTTTGGCATTAGGATGCTGCGCCTTCAGCTTCCGGAGTCCGTCCACGTTGACCATATCCGCCATAGGACAGCCGGCGCGTTCATCAGGAATTATTACAGTTTTGTTAGGCGCAAGAATCTTGGCGCTTTCCCCCATAAAGTGAACCCCGCAGAATACAATCACATCTGCCTCTGTCTCCGCAGCCTTCTGAGCCAGTAAAAAAGAGTCGCCACGGAAATCCGCTACTTCCTGAATTTCATCCCGCTGATAATAATGAGCCAGAATTATTGCATTCCGTTCTTTCTTAAGCTGTTCGAGGCGCACACGAAGTTCACGATTCTGTTCCTGCTTGCGCTCAAGCGCCAGAGCTTCCACGGTCATTCTCCCCCTTATGTCTTCATGGCTTATAGCCAGTACATTCTATTAAGTTAACTTATTTAATATTTAATCACTAATGTACACAACGTTCCACCCCCTGTCAATGCGGGCAAGCCGGGTGTAGCTCTATGTCTTGATGTACGTATAGACAGAAAAATCCGGAGAACCTCAGGTTCTCCGGATAAAATTACGATGTTTTGTTCAAAAAGTGATTAAACCAGACTTCCGCCGCCTTTGTTGCCCTCATCCGAACCGTTTCCTTCTTCAGGATCCGGTTTATTCGGAATATCCTTGGACAGATCGCCAAGGAATGGCGGTTCTTCACCGGATTTGCCTTGAATGCGTACACGTACATCACCGATAGAATCAATTACTGGCTCGCCCGCTTCGTGCGTAACTGCCTCTGTTTCTTCCGGTTTGCCATCCTCTGTCAGGTAGCCTTGCTCAATCAATTCTGTGATCTGATCAAGTTCCAGCGTTTCCTTCTCCAGAAGGGTGTTCGCAATCAGGTGCATTTCTTTGGAATGCTTAGTCAGCAGCTCTCTGCAGCGCTCATAGCTGCTGCGGATAAGGTTCTGCATTTCCTGATCAATCTCGTAAGCAATGGAGTCACTGTAGTTCTGTTCATGTCCGATATCACGGCCAAGGAAGACTTGGCCTTGGGATGTCCCGAACTGCAATGGCCCAAGCTTATCGCTCATTCCATATTCCATAATCATCGCACGCACAATGCGCGTAGCCTGCTGGAAGTCACTATAAGCGCCTGTGCCGATTTCGCCAATGAACAATTCTTCAGCAACACGTCCGCCCAGGAGTCCGGTAACCTTATCCAAGAGTTCCTGCTTGGTAACGATCATCCGGTCTTCCTTAGGAAGCATAATGACATATCCGCCTGCGCGGCCGCGCGGGATAATGGTAACCTTATGCACCACATCGGCATGCTCGAGGAAGTAGCCGGCAATGGTATGACCTGCTTCGTGGTAAGCTACAATACGTTTCTCGCGGTCACTGATTACGCGGCTGCGTTTCTCTGTGCCGACAATTACACGGTCAATCGCTTCATCCACTTCACGCATGGTAATGTCCTTACGGTTGCGGCGTGCAGCAAGCAGTGCCGCTTCGTTAAGCAGGTTCTCCAGATCCGCACCGGTGAAGCCAGTTGTACGCTTGGCAATTACGTCAAGCCGAACATCCTTGGTAAGCGGTTTGTTGCGGGAGTGAACCTTCAGTACAGCTTCACGGCCCTTCACGTCTGGACGGTCAACCGTAATCTGACGGTCAAACCGGCCTGGACGGAGCAATGCCGGATCCAGTATGTCGGCGCGGTTAGTAGCCGCGACAATGATAATGCCTTCGTTGCCGCCAAAGCCGTCCATTTCAACGAGCAATTGGTTAAGGGTTTGTTCGCGTTCGTCATGTCCGCCGCCAAGTCCTGCGCCACGCTGACGTCCCACAGCATCGATTTCGTCGATAAAGATGATACAAGGAGCATTCTTCTTCGCATTCTCGAACAAATCACGTACCCGGGATGCGCCGACACCGACGAACATTTCCACAAAGTCGGAACCGGAGATACTGAAGAATGGAACACCGGCTTCACCTGCTACCGCACGGGCCAGCAAGGTTTTACCTGTTCCCGGAGGTCCCACAAGGAGTACCCCTTTAGGAATACGTGCACCTACAGCTGCGAATTTACGCGGATCCTTGAGGAATTCCACGACCTCCACCAGCTCTTGCTTCTCTTCATCAGCTCCTGCAACATCCTCGAAGCTGATTTTCTTCTTCTCTTCATTATATAACCGGGCTTTGCTCTTGCCGAAATTCATGACCTTGCCGCCGCCGCCCTGTGCATTGTTAAACAGGAAGAAGAACAGGATGAACATGATAACTAATGGAATGATGGAAGAAAGGAATGTCAGCCAGATGCTGTCGCCTTCCATTTTCTTCTGAGTCAGCTCCACGCCATTATCTTCACTGGCAGCTATAAGTTCATCAAGGGCCCGATCTGTAGGAGGAACATAAGTGGAGAAATTCTTAGATTTAGTTTCAGGTGGCAATTCTTTGTATTCGCCTGTAACCAGAAATGCGTTACCCTCAAACTGAACCGTCAGGCTCTTCACGTTATTGTCCTTGATCTCCTGTCTTAACTCATCATATCTAGGGAAATCGGCGGATTCATTTCCATTGCTTACAAACTGGACAATGCCCACCACGACTAAAAATAAAATCAAATAAAAACCAGAATTCCGGATGAACCGATTCATCCCCTACCTCCTCTCACAACGCTCAAGTTATTGTACCATAGCCTGACCAGACTCCTCAAATTGTCAGGAAATCCAGAAAAGTGATCCTTGAATCTAAGGCTGTCGATTGGTTCATTTGGAATAAATTTCAGGCTTCAGTACACCTACGTATGGGAGGTTCCGATACAGTTCGGCATAGTCGAGTCCATAGCCTACCAGGAAAGCATCAGGAATCACAAAACCGGTATATTCGGCTTCAAGATTAACTGCACGGCCTGAAGGTTTATCGAACAGGGTGACTACGTTGACGGAAGCAGCATTCCGGCCCTGCAGCATCTCAATCAGATAGCTGAGGGTAAGACCACTGTCGATAATGTCCTCGACAATCAGAACATCGCGGCCTTCAACCGATGTGTCCAGATCCTTGATGATTTTGACTACACCGGAGGATTTGGTCGTACCACCGTAGCTGGATACTGCCATGAAGTCCATCTCAACGGGTACTGTAATCACTTTAACCAGATCCGCCATAAAGATAAACGCACCTTTGAGTACACAGATGACTAAAGGTGTGCGGCCTGCATATTCCTTGCTCAGCTGGGCGCCAAGCTCCCTGATTCTTTGTTGGATTTCTTCTTCGCTGATCAAGATTTCTTGAATATCATTCTGCAACTTGCGAACCTCCTAAGTTATACTATGAAAGACTTACTTCGACCATTACGTTTCTTCGCCCTGTTCCATGTCTTCCATGGACAGGAGAAGCACCGAGGCCGTGTGCCGCCCTACTGCGGCATGCATCGAGCGCCTAACGCCCGGAATCCAGACGATATTGCCCAAACCATCACAAACGAGGGGAATCGCAGAGCGTTCGGAAGAAGGTATTTTATCATCAATGTAAATATCTTTTACCTTTTTGCTTCCGTTTAATCCCATAACCCTTATGGTATCTCCAGGCAATCGGGAACGGATGGTGAGTGGTAAGACGAGCTCATCGCCATCAAACCAAGCCGACATCTTCCCAGAGTCCTCCTCCTGTGCAAAAAAATCTTCTCTCTCCAGCACCTTCATCGTCATAACTTTTCCTATCTCCTTCAGGTGAATCCGGGGATGAGGCAAAGACAGAGGGTATGTATAGCTCACCTGCCGAAGCAAGGGCTTGGACGAGAATAAAAGGGTATCATATTGCCGCATACAGACGAAACCCCTGCCCAAATCCAAAGTCCATACGGTGGGGTGCTCCTGCAGCGTTCCCCGGCGCACAGCTTCAATCTTGGGGAAATCCATCACAGATGAATCCGCTGACAGATAATTTAATATTAGTTTAATCAAACGCCGTTGTAAAGCGGAGGGTAGGGCCGCAAATGAAGCTCTCTTCAAGGTGTATTTTCCATGCTCGATAAAAACAAGCTCTTCGAAGCATTTTGCCGCATTCGCCTCCATATATTCATCTTCCGCACCGGCAATTTCAGACAGCTGCAGAAGTGATTGTCTCACTCTCGGATTATGCTGTTCAAGCAGGGGCAATACTTCCAGCCTGACCGCGTTCCGCTTATACTTCATAAGCAGATTGCTGGCATCCTCCGCGTAAGCAAACCCCTCTTCCCGGCATAAGCCGACAAGAGCTGTTTTGTTAATACGCAGGAAGGGGCGGATGAGTTCCACCTTTTTTTCAGTCCGTTTCCAGCGCATGCCTGCAAGGCCTGAAGGACCACTCCCCCGCAGCAGCCGCATCAGCACAGTCTCAGCCTGATCATCGGCATGATGGGCCAGTGCGACAGAACGTGCATGGTAACGGTGCGCGGTTTCAATCAGAAATTGATAGCGTTTCTCCCTTGCCGCTCCTTCCGGACCCAGTCCTATTTCCTTGACCATGGATGGAATATCAAACTCCGCGAGCTCAAAAGGGATTCCCAGCTCAGCAGCCATATTCCTGACAAACTCCGCCTCTTCCGCTGATTCGGCTCTGAAGCCATGATTCACATGGGCACAGACCAGAGTTAATGGCATCCGGTTTACGGCAATCTCGTGCAAAATACGCAAAAGAGCCACAGAGTCCGGCCCTCCGGAAACTGCGACTACTATGGTGTCATGGGGCTGCCACAGTTCATGCTCAGCCGCAGCCTCCAGTACGGATTCCACCAGTTCTTTCATTTGTTCCATATGCGGCATCCTTTCTTGCAGATCACTTGCCTGTCTTGCTCCGGAATTCCAGCACGCTGGTATTATGTATAATTTCAAAAACGGAATACCCAGTAGATCGTAAAGGCCAGCAGAAATAAAGACAGCGCAAACGCATTTTTGAGCCAGCGGGGAGTTGCCATCGTATCTTTTCCCGTCTTCCGTGCTCTGTATATCTGACTTCTCCAGATCTCCGCAGCTTGTGCGGAACCGGGAAAACCGCCTTTGAGCGCCAGACACAGCCAGGAGGCCAGCTTTTTGTCAGGCAGATTTCTGGAAAGCTTCAGCAGTTCATCCACACTCCGGGTCTGCGGCAGCTGCTGGGCTGCGGACTTCAGACCTTCTTCATTAAGCAGGCGCAGGCACAGTACGGCAAAAGCAAACAGATCATAGTTCTCGTCTCCCGTCCGGCTGCCGGCGTTCCAGAACCCGCGGTCATGCCATTCGGTAAACTGCTTCACGCTGCGTCCCAGGGGACTCGCGCCTCCGTAGTCAATCAGCTCGGCTTCCCCGTAATTGGATACCATGACATTCTCCGGCTTAAGGTCTCCGAACACAAAGCCGCACTCATGCAGGGTCTGCAGCTTCTCCAGGAGCTTCATGCCGACAAGCCCCAGCCAGGACGCCCCGTTCCTGGACAAAAAATGATGAAGCGGCCTGCCTTCCACATAACGCATCACGTAGAAAGGAGTATGGTCCCTATCCTTGAAATCATCCGATTCCAGCAGGTAAGAGGACAACGGTGACTCCTTGCGCGCCCGGTGCTCGCTGCGTTTACGGCAGGATTGCAGAGAAGTCAGTACATTGATTTCTGACTGCAGCTCCAGCGTATCGTATCCGATTTTGAGCGCATACCGCTCCCGCCGGCCTTCCCGCTGCACAAGATATACGGTTCCGTTTGCCCCTTTCCCCAGCATCCGCTCCACAACATAACGGTTCCCCCGCCATTTGCCGGTAATTACAGTGCCTGCCGGAAAGGGTGGATTAGACGACATACCCACCAATCATCCCTTCTCTTGCCTCGTCATCTCCATTCACAAGATAGTCACGAGGTTCATCCAGTTTATCATAACGGTAATGTTCGAGCACCTTGAAAATAGCCGGTCCTGTCGGAGTAGCCCCCCGCATCTTCAGCCTGGAGAACAGTGAGCGGACTTCCGATACATTCCGCGTCCAGTCCATATCCAGCACGATATCTTCACTGCTGGTACGCCCGGGGAAATGGAACACGGCAAGCTCGCTCCGCCCTTCCCGTGCCTCCAGACTGAGAGCCAAATCACGGATGGCATCCTCCACGGCACCCAGCTTGGGCTTCATGCTCGCACTTGCATCAATTAATAGGGCAATACGCAGCGGAGAAGTCTCGGTCAGCTCATCGACAACCGTAACCACCTGTGACCGCTGCTGCGGAGGCAATTCTTCGAGGGAACCCTCGCCGAGAATTTTTTTTACCTCTTTATTAACCGCCTGCTGGATCGTCTGAACCACGGTCTTGCGGGTCATCATCTGAATGGTCTGTGCCAGCTGCGACGTTGAGGCAATCCGGCTGAGTCCGCCTCCCGCTTTGGCAATATCAGCGATCTCCCGGCTTCCGAGTTCACCGATCGTTCCATAGTCCACGACACCTACGACATTGACCGTAACACCCTCCTGCCGGGCATGCGCCGCCGCAAGTACCGGACTTTCCCCCACATTCGAACAACCGTCAGTAATGAGTAGGATCTGCTTCATGACCGTTCACTCCCCTTTGCCTTGTATCTAGTTCTAGCATATCCAAGGTAGAGAGATTTCAAACGCCGCTTAGCGGGAAAAACTAGAATCGAATGGCTTCGTGAAATAAGGGTCACTGCGAGAAAGTTTTGGGCCTCCGATCGCTGTTGTCCTCTGATTTCCTGATTTGAGTACCGCAGTTTGCGGTTGAAATCAGAGGACAAAGGCGAACACTGCCGCTTCTGCGGCTCCAAAATTCCTCTCCGTTCCATATACTTCACTTTCCATCAATACAAGTTTACGCCGCTGAGTCAGCGGCGGTTGAAACGGGGCGGGCAGAAACGGGCCAGTGGATGGAATGCACTTGCCGGTTAACGCAAGATTGAGAACACAGGCCTCAGCCAGCAGAATATTTGGAACCTCCAGTGGTGATCAACTTGGTTAACCACTTAGCTAGTTGGTGGGAATCTGGTGACTGCTGCAGCTAAATTGATAAGTTATCATGCAGATAACTATTAAGTGCCCGCTATCGCTCCTCCAGTCTGAGGTCTTAAATCCTGCACCAAATACAACAATTCCCTCATACCAATCACCCTTAAACGGATATTGTTGTACGAAATGCAGGATTTCTCAGCTTCCAAGCCACTTTGCGAAGCAATTCTTGTATTTCGTACAACAATTTTTCCAAACACCCTGGTTTCTTCATATCAAAGCTGCACTCAGTACAACATTTAATGTCTGCACAGAGACGAACCGGTATTGCCTTCCTAAGTTCCCTGAATCCCATTGCTGCATACCGGGCAGAAGACAGAGTGGACCTAAGAATCCAACTTACTGCATGGAGGAATCCTTACCCTGCAGGGGAATCTTTTATCGGCTGCCGGCTGTCATTCTTAAGTTTTGCTAATCTTATATAGAAGATAATGAAAGAACAGTGTCAGGTAAATGATAGGTTACCTAACTAACTGTGCGCGGTCTCTCCATCCGGCCCACTCCCGGCATATGCAGGCTGGACCACTCGGGATGGAAATGATCGACACGGCTGACGACAATCGTCATATCATCATGGATCTCATTGCCCTGGTAACGGATTACCTTATCCAGCAGGCTGTCGGCCATATCCTGAGGATCATCGCCTTCCAGCTCCTGAATCAGTCGTTTCATCCATATCTCTTTATTAACGGCATATCCGGGCGCATCATAAATACCATCGGTCATCATAATGAGAATATCTCCGGGACGCAGCTGCATGGTGACCAGGTCCACTTCAATATCTTTAATAATTCCAATCGGCAGATTGCTGGCTGTCACCGGAATAACCTCGCTTCCCCGCCGGATAAAGCTTGGTGCTGACGCAATCTTCATGAAGATGGTCTGCGCCGAATATTGATCGATCAGCGCCATATCCACGGTCGCATAGAATTCATCCGGGGAACGCAGCAGCAGAATCGAATTGACAGATTTGACCGCCAGCTTCTCATCCATCCCTGATTGCAGCAGCTTCTCCAGCATGGATAGCGCAGCACTGCTCTCCATCCGGGCCCGCTCGCCGTTGCCCATTCCATCACTGATCGACACAGCAAAGGTGCCATTTCCGAGCTCCACCGTACTGAAGCTGTCGCCGGACATTATATCGCCTCCTTTGGCAGCACCGGCTACACCTGTGTTAATTTCATAAGCCTTGGCTGAACCAAAAGTCACCATAGATAAGCCTTCGCGCGGGTGCACCGCTGTTTCACTTACCACCGCAATATTCTCCTCCAGGATATCGGAGAGCAACGGGGCAATCATTTTGCGGCATTCGTCGAAGCCCCGGGTATAAGCATGCACCACTTCAATCTCTACCCGGCCGGGATCAAGGCTTAGAATTTCTATGGTATGAATTGACAGGCCCAGCTTCTCCAGTGCCTCGCGGATCTGTCCCTCCTGGCGGTACATCGCCTGGCCTTCCCGCTTGATCTCCTTCGCCAGATCCTCCATAACCTGAGAGACCCCGGATAATTGTTCGGCAACAAATTGGCGGCTGTCGTATATTTGCCGCTTCCAGCGCATATCATGCTGATAGAGTTCATATTGGCCCTTCATTACTTCGAGTACTTCGCCCGTCTTGCCGCAGATCCGGTTCCATTCCGGAGGCAGCTGGGCCGCTGTAATGTCGGGGCATTCTTCCACAGTAGTCATCATATCGGTCATATATCTGTATGTCTGATAGAACTTGGCATCCCAGCAGTGGGTACGCCGGATGCAGCCGGCGCAGGCTCCTTCCGTTACCGTTTTCATAAAGTCCTCCATTTCACGGTCGCTTTTACCGGCTTCCGTGGCACGGGGAATTTGACCAAAGCTGCTGGAGAGCTGACGGAATACCTGAGAGAATTGGGTAACCCGGTCTGCTGTAATATCCCGTACTCTGCGGGCATATTCATGTTGAGAGCGGCTATGATCAGCAGTGCCCGGTACATATTTGGCAATGGCAGAAATAATGCCTTTAGGTGTCAAAAGAAACAACACTACGGCGGCGCAGGTCTCCCAGGTGGAATTCATCACATCGCCTGGTCCCATGAAATATACCGACAATATGGTTGAACCCAGCAGCATCCCGATTGAGACGGCCCCTTTGCGTCCGGACTGCATCATTCCCGCCAGCATACCGGAGAAGGCCAGCAGACTCATCTGATAAATGGCACTTACATCAGCCAGACTAAGGATCAGACCGGTGACGACACCGACGGCTGCCCCGAGCGGGGCTCCACCGGCAAGGGCAAAGAGCAGAATGAGGAAACGCGATAAAATATGCTCCAGAGAAAGGCCATTTACCGTCCACCCGACCAGGCCTGTCATCACGGAGGCCAGCAGAATAATCAGGCAGAGGACCTCTTCATTGCGAAGCGCCCTGCTTTTTTGCTTATAAGTGAACACTGGAAGCGCCTGCAGGAATACGAGCGTCAGCACAAACCCAAGCAAGGCATCAATCGTTGCCATCATCAGCGGATACCAGGCCAGCGTCGGCCCGATTACCACCCGGAACAGTCCCACCATAAAAGAAGCGACGAATACCATGAGCGGCGCATAGGACAGATCCACCCGCTGGAAGTTCTCCATTCCTTTGTAAATCAGATAAAAGATAATCAGCTCTGCGGCAACCACTATAGCACCGGGAAACGGGGTAAACAGACTTCCGAGAAGAATAGCCGCAGCCACAGGCAGCGTAGAGTCCCTGCGCATAAATACAATGACGGCGAAATAAGCGGCAGCAAAGGGAGTCAGCTCGTCCAAAATCATGGCACGGCCTAGTAAAAAGCCCATCAGACTCAGCAGCAGTGCCCACTTCTTGACCGCGATGAACTGGAGGACCGGCTGTCTCATACTCCACGCCTTCAGACGTGTACTCCAAGCTTCCTTCTGAACCTTGTCTTTGCTTCCTGCTCTTGTCCACTCCGGCAAATTCACCACATTGCTTTTACTCATTCCCCTGCACCACCCGTATATGAATTTATGGTTCTCATTATATAGCGGGGGTCTTATGAAAGTTTGTCAGAAACAGAGAGCAGGCTGCAAAAATATTCCGACAAAAAAGCCTCTGCCGACATTTTATGGAAAAACCTTTCTAACCCTTACGGAGCAAAAGGTTAGCCCATGCTGGGGCTGGCCTTGACGGCGGACGTTGCCGGTGCCCCCGCAGACATTCGTCAGCGATTGCCCTAGAGTTATGTGAGAATGGCTTGGATGCTGTCGGCAATTTGTTTGTGGCCGACAAAAAACAGCCCGGCTGCGAATCCTACACTGAAGGTATTGCAGAGCTTCCTGCCACCCGCGGGCAAATGCCAGGAATTGAACAATTACCAGGACAAACAAAAAAACCGCGAAGGGCATGAAGCCCCAGCGGTTATTTATGATGTGCAAGACTCAGATTATACGCGCTTGGCTCCACGGCCACCGCGCTTTCCTTCTGTGTTCTTCTTGATCGAAGATATCCGTTCTTCGCTGTCTTTCAGGAAGCGTGACATTTTATCCTCGAATGAAGGTTTACCGGCTGCAGGCTTGAATGGACGCCCACCCCGTTCACGATTGAATCCACCACCGCCGCCTCCGCCACTGCCGCCACCACCGCCGAAACGGTCTCCACCGCTTGGACGTTCTGGTCTTGGAGCTCTGGGGGGACGTACTTCCGACGCCGGCTTATCAACGGCCTGCTTAATGGAAAGTCCGATCTTGCCGTCCTTGTCAACATTGATCACCTTGACGGTTACTACATCCGCAATCTTCAAATGATCGTTAACATCCTTGACGTAGTTATCGGCGATCTCCGAGATGTGAACGAGACCTGTGACACCTCCTGACAGATCCACAAATGCTCCGAAATGCGTGATGCCTGTCACCTTGCCCTCTAACTTGGTGCCCACTTCAATTGCCATAGAATAAAATGATCCTCCCTTAAAAATATACAGACGAATATTAGTTCATCCTGTCTGCGGTGATTTGATTATACAGTAAAGAACAAAGCAAGGCAACAGAGCGAAAGCCCCTTTTAGCCTGCTTTTATTACTCAGATTGCTCTGTGCGGATAGGTGATTCACCTTCTGGATACATATTATACCATTTACGCGCTAATTGTCCGATATACTCATCATTATTCAGCCGCGAGACTTCATATTTCAGTTGGTTGAGCGAAGCTGTGACGCTTTCATTGCTCTGCTGCTTCTTCGCAAGCTGTTCAGTCTTGTCGGCAATAGCTGAACTCTGGGCAAAGAAAGTAAACCCGGCCCAGCCGAAGAATACCGCCACTACAAAAATCCATATAAACTTTCTTCTCTTCGCGCCTGCGGCCGAAGCCTTATTGTTATTATTCTTCTCTTCCGCAGAGAATCTGTTCATACAGCGTACCCCCAGTTCAAGATCAGCGTTTCCGCCATCCCGATATCCATTTAGTGATCCTCACTACCCTGGGACTATGATAGAACCGGGAAAGATACGGAGAGACCCACCTTACAGGAAGTACCCAGATTGGCTTGGTTAGACGCAGCAGCAGCTTGAAAATATAGAGTAGGATCCGGCCGAGCAGCAGCAGCGTTCCCTTTACAAGGCGCCACAGCCAGAGAAGCGGCCATCCGATCACGATCTCAATACATCTCCATAGCAGCCTGCACGTATACTGAACCGACTGAATTAACATTAACACAAAACGCCGCACCGTAACACTGAAGATCAAAAAATAGATCCATACACCTAGAAAGAGTCCGAGAAAGACATAAAACCTCAATTGTCCCTGATTTCCGGCATAAAGCATGCGAAAGACGAACAGGGCAGCTGCTATCCAGTACAGCAAATCCAGCAGCGCATTCAGCCATTTGGGAAAGCTCAGCTTCAGCGACAGCACCCGGTAGCTGTCATAGGCCAGTCCCATGGTTGTGCCGGCCAGCACCATATAGAGCAGGGTGATCCATTGGACCGCGGGATTCATTTGAACAGCTTACGGAGAATCCCTTTATTTTTGTCCTGCGTACCGGGATCCAGATAAATCAGGGAATGAACATTGCCTTCAAGTGACAACAATCCATTCTCCAGACTCAAATTTTTGATATGTAAATGACTTCCCCGAATGGTGAGATGGCCGAGTTCCGTACGTAGCAGAAACTCCTCGCTGTCAAAGCTCTCTACATTCTGCACGCCCGTAAGTTCGACCTGTTTACGGCTGTGCATGTGCAGATCATGTTGTTTATTGACTTTGGCTGGCTCGATCATAGCATGTACCCCTCCTTCTTGGTTCTAATCTATGACGGAAGGACAGGGTATAGAACATGAAGGCGTGCCATGCATCGTAAAAAAGCGTAACTTCACATAGAGTAAAGTTACGCTTTCGATTACTGACTGAAATCTGCCTTACCAGTCGAGTCCGGTGCTTTTGGCCACAGGCTCTTCACGGAGCAGGGTATACATTCCGGCGGCCTCGTCCTTGCGGGTGGTCTCCACCAGCTTTTCGACTTTGACCGTCACAAGCTTTTGGCCGAACTGCACGGTAATCTCGTCACCGATCTTCACAGTGCTGCTCGGTTTGGATTCCCGTCCATTGATCAGTACCCGGCCCTGTTCGGACACATCCTTGGCCACGGTGCGGCGCTTGATCAGACGGGAAACTTTCAGGAACTTGTCCAGACGCATTAGTTAACGGCTTCTTTAAGCTTGTTACCTGCCTTGAAGGCCGGTACAGTCGATTCAGGGATTTCAATAGGTGTGCCCGATTGCGGGTTACGGCCGGTACGGCCGGAACGTTTGCGGGTTTCAAAAGTGCCGAATCCGATCAGCTGCACTTTATCTCCGCTTGCCAGAGCTTCTGTAATTTCGCCCAGAACCCCATTGAGTACCGCTTCTACATCTTTTTTGGCCAATCCGCTTTTTTCGGAAATGTTGTTTACCAGATCTGTCTTGTTCATAATTTGAAGTTCCTCCTAGGATACAAAAAAATAAATGAAATTCCGGCTCGCTGGCAAAAAATGCCGCAAATCGTCATTTCGTCTTTATGATATTCTTGATGCTGCCTTCAATTCCTGCCATGATCCGCCCTTTTTTTAAAAAAGTAACCGCTGGCAGAGAACCGGGGCTTATAGCACTATAACATTATAAACCTCTATTTGCATTTTAAATCAGAGATTTAAGGTCCTGTTCACAGCATTACCGTTTCTCCGGCACTGTATACCCTACTGGCTCCGCTCTTCTGTCTTGGCTTCCTGCCAGAGAGCCTCCATCTCTTCCAGACTACTGTCTTGAACACTAGTACCTCTATCAAGCAGCCGCTGCTCAATGTACTGGAACCGGGAGATAAACTTGCGGTTTGTGCGGGTCAGCGCTTCCTCCGGATCGGCATCGATGAAGCGGGCTACATTAGTTGCCGCGAACAGCAGATCACCCAGCTCCAGCATCTGCTCCTCGGCAGACAGCCCCGTTTCAATCGCTTCCTGCAGTTCGTCGACCTCTTCACGGATTTTGGCTAGGACATCTCCGGTATTATCCCAATCGAATCCCACCTTGGAGGCCTTCTTCTGCAGCTTGTAAGCCTTCATCAGTGCAGGCAGGTCACGGGGAACCCCGCTGAGCGCGGATAGCGCTTCAGGCTTCACGCCTTTGCGCCGCTTCTCTTCGGCCTTCATGCCGTCCCAGTTCTGCAGCGCCTCCTCGGCATTGCCGGCAACACGGTCGCCGAAGACATGCGGATGGCGGAAGATCAGCTTCTCATTCAGGCCTTCAATCACATCATAGACGCTAAATGTACCGAGCTCCTCTTCCATCTGGGCATGAAGCATAATCTGGAGCAGCAGGTCGCCCAGCTCTTCCTTCATATGGTCCGGGTCATCCTCGTCGATCGTTTCCAGCACCTCATAGGTCTCTTCGATCAGGTTCTTGCGCAAGGATTCATGGGTCTGCTCACGGTCCCAGGGACAGCCTTCCGGACTCCGCAAAATATCGACAATCTCATGCAGCCGGGCAAACGTACGCTTTCGCGCATCCTCTGCAGGGTTGATTGGAACATACACCAGCGAGAGGTTGCCGTATCCGTCCAGCCGGTCCAGCTCATACAGCGGCACACGCAGAATCTGCTCCTCACCCTCTACACCGAGAGCATGTCCGACAACTACTTCATACTCCGGCGGATACAGCTCCATCAGGCAGAGCTTGGTTTCTGACGCAGTGAAGCTGTCATAGACCTGCCCGATCAGTGTGTGCAGCTCCGGGTGGAGCTGGGAGCTGCGGATGCCCGAAGCATCCAGCAGCTGAAATCCTTCAATCGGATCAAAGCCCAGACGGACGAATGCCTCATCGAGGAAGCTTTCCCCGCCGAGGATATTCAGCTCAATGCGGGCCTCCGGGCAGCGTTGTCGCAGCAGGGATACAGCGGCTTCAGCAACCATGGGATGTCCCGGCACGGCATAGACGATTTCTGTGCCTTGCGGAGCCGCCGCTGCCTTCTCAATCAGGGTTGCCGTAATGGCTTCGTAGACCTCAGGGAAGGAGGATAACGATTCATACAGCCCGTCGAAAGACTCCGAAGAAATCTCAAACTCAGCCAGTGCAGCCATGGCGGGATGCTCTGCGGTCCGCACGTAAACGGCGGATGCCGCCTTGAGCTTCTTGATAATGCCCAGTGTCAGCCGGTCCGGATTACCGGACCCGAGGCCGACCACCGTTAGTATTGCGCTCATGCCTGTCTACTCCTTTGAGGGCATCTGCCTGCTGCTTGTGCAGCCGGTGGCCCTATGTAAATTATTAGTAAGCCTTAAGGGAACAGGCGCAGCTTCTTCAGCTTGTCCGCCAGCCGGGGGCCGAAGCCCGGAAGCTGGCGCAGCTCGTTCTCGCTGAGCAGCCGCAGCGCCACTGCGCCGAGTGCGAAGACGGCGCAGCCTGCGAGCACGCCGAGCAGGCTCTGCGCCAGCGCAGCGGTCCGCCCGCCGCCGAAGCCGGCCGCGTCCGCCGCTCTGCCCGCGGCGAGGCTCACGGCCGCGGCAACCAGCCCCAGGCCCGCGAGCAGCGCCGCGGGCTTCAGCAGGGCATCTGCGAAGCGCAGCCGCAGATAGCCCTGGCGGTAGAGCAGCAGCACGTTCAGCGCTGCTGCGAAGAGATGTGCGGCCACGCCGGCGATGGCCGCACCGGTAATGCCCTGCTGCGGGACCAGCAGCAGGTTCAGGGCCGCCTTAAGCGCAGCGGCGGCCAGAAGGTGCAGCGCCGGCGCACGCACGGCGCCAAGGCCCTGCAGCAGCGCGGCGGAGATGATGCTGACCGTGCCGCCGGCGGCGGTGAAGGCCAGCCAGGTCATCGCGCCGCTGCCGGCAGCGTCCCCGTACAGAGCCGTGTTAACGGGCTCTGCAAGGACGGCCAGGCCTACGGACGCGGCCAAGCCGAGGAGCCAGAACCAGCGCAGCGACAACGTGATGCGTGTGCGGATAAGTTCCTCGTTCCGCTGGAATTTCGCTTCCGCCAGGGCCGGAATGAATACTACCGACAATGAGGTGGCCAGCATGGTTACGATCTGGACGAGCGGCAGTCCGCGGTTATAGATGCCGAACTGGGCCATAGCGGCCGTCTCGCTGCTGCCGCTTCCCGTCAGCAGACGGGGAACCGTGAACACATCCACCAGGCCGATCAGCGGCATAGCCAGAGCGCCCAGCATCACCGGCAGTCCGTAAGCCAGCAGCTTACGGACATTCGTCTCGCGTTCCGGGTGGACTTCAGCTGCGGCTGGCTTCCCTCTGGCGGGAACCTGAAGCATAGCGGCCTTCAGCCCGCTGCGGCGGTAAGTGCGCCAATAGAGGAGCATAACGGCCAGACCTGCCAATCCTCCGCCCGCAGGACCGAGCAATGCGCCGGCGGCAATACCTGCCGCATCGGCACCGGCCGCTGTCAGATAGAGCAGCAGTGCGATCATGACTGCCACACGCACCGACTGCTCTACGACCTGTGACACAGCGGTTGGCATCATATTATGCAGCCCCTGGAAGTAACCGCGCAGTGCGGCCATCAGCGGTACTACTGCCAGTCCCCAGGCACTGCTGCGCAGAGCGGAGGTAATATGGGAATTGCCGACCCACACAGCAATAACCGGTGCTCCGGTATAGACCAGAATCCCGAGAATCAGTCCGGAGACTGCTGTAATGCCCGCTGACAGGCGCAGCACCCGCCGTCCTTCCTGGTCATCCTGCGCAGCAGATGCCTCTGCCACGAACCGGGAGATGGCTGCAGGCAATCCCAGCATGGCCACCGTGACCAGGATCGTATATAGCGGATAGACCGTATTGTAGATACCGAATGCTGCGTCACCGCCCAGGTTCTGCAGCGGAATCTTCTGCAGGGTACCGATCAGTTTTGAGAAAATAGCTGCCGCGCTAAGAATAAATGCACCTTGCAGCAGCTTCGAGCCTTGGGTGTCCGATTTCATGATATACCTGCTTCTACAGCGTGACTGCCATATTATTGAACGTGAACTTAAGCATGTTACAATGAGGTCCCCATTCTTAAGCTCATCATATTAGAATGAATTTCTATATTATAGCTTAAGTATGCCTGTAAGTGGAAATGGCTTCACTTCATACAACAAAACCCCGCCATTTCCTGTGGAGTCATACCCAGAGGATAAGCGGGGTTCTATAGGCCAATCTCTTACTGCTCCATCTGCTTGCCCAGGAAGGCTGCGGCTGTTTCAGCCATCTTCACTTCCATCTGCGCCATTTTCACCGTGTCATCCTTATTCAGCAGTACTACACAGCCGATTGGATCTCCGCCGGAGATAATGGGTGCTGCCACATAGCTGGATAGCAGCTCCGTGTGGTCTTTGCTGATGTCGTAGCTGCCCCCATTCGTCTCAAGCACCGTTTTACGGCTTTCCATTACCTTCTCCAGCAGCACGCCAACCTGCTTCTCCAAATAATCCTTCTTGGAGCCGCCGGCGAGTGCGATGAAGGTGTCCCGGTCCGTAATCATCGTAATATGCCCTGTTCCCTCAAACAGTGACTCCGCGTATTCTTTCGCGAAATCACCCAGCTCGCCAATCGGAGAATACTTTTTCAATATAACTTCACCATCACGGTCGACGAAGATTTCCAGAGGGTCTCCTTCCCGAATGCGCAAGGTGCGTCTAATCTCTTTAGGGATAACAACTCGTCCGAGGTCATCAATACGGCGTACAATTCCAGTAGCTTTCATTTCACATGTTGCCCCGCTTTCTTAAGAAGTATGGTCCAACTACTGTCCATTATGGGAATGGTTAATCCCAGTGATTTATCGTAATATCTGACCATAGTATTCATCTCTTCCCAGTTCCTTATACATTCAAGCCGCCTGTTTAAAATAGTTCATGCAAAATCACAAACACAACAGGCGCATCATTCCAGTTATGTTCTTAAATTCACCATTCTATACCTGCTCCAGCCTGTTCAAAAAAAGCCGCCTGATGCTTGGCGCATCAGACGGCTTGTCCACCTATAAAATTATTTGGCTGCTTCTGTAGCGGCCGGAGCTGGTGTGGCATCAGCCGGGGCTGGAGTAGCTGCTGTTCCCGGTTCATCGGCTGCGGCGGTGCTCTTCGGCAGGTTGATCTCAATCTTCAGGCTATCCAGATCCTTTTCGAGGAACGACTCCAGGCTGGTGGAAGCTGCTGAGCTCTTAACAGTCTCCAGCTGCTCTGCCGTCAGCGTGTCGAAGGTTGTCTCCTTGCGGGCTTCAACTTTAATGACGTGATATCCGTAGCTGCTCTTCACCGGATCACTAATCGTATTAAGCGGCAGCGTCTGGGCTGCGGCTTTGAACTCTTCTACGTACTTGGACAGCGGCTCATCCTTATATAAGCCCCCGGTATCCTTCGTACTGGTATCATCCGAATATTCCTTGGCAACGGCTGCAAAGTCTGCACCGCCGTCCAGCTTCGCTTTCGCTTCATTGGCACGCTTCAGCGCATCTGCATCCGCACGCTCCTTGCCGTCACCATCCGTCAAGCCAACCAGCACATGACGCAGTGTAGCCACGGTGAAATCAGCTTTAATCGCTTCGTACTCTGTCTTCACCTGCTCGTCCGTTACTTTGAGCAGCATGTCCTGATAAACGGTAAGCACCCGCTGCATATAAGAACGCAGGTCCGATTCGCTTAGATCCTGCTCCTTCAGAGAGCTTTTATAGGAGTCGCCCAGACTGCTCTTGATCGTCTCAATCTGTGTATCGACCTCTTTCTCTGCTGCCTTCTTCGCCTCATCCGTTGCCTGGCCAGCCAGATGTTCAAACGCGACCTCCTGCTTCAGGATAGACTCCTTGAACATATCAATCTCCAGATACTGCGCCTGCTGCGGAGACAGGAATTTCATTACGCGGGTATCCAGATCGAATTCCTTCGCAGTAATCGTTCCGCCATTATAAGTTGCCACCGCTGTATCATCGCCGCTGTTGCTGCTGCAGGCAGCAAGCATTGAGAAGGAAACTGCTGCAACCAGTGAGACCAGCAGCACTTTCCATGGTTTTTTATTTAACGACATTGTGTAATTCTCCCTTCGATTTTAAAGACTGTTTAGCTGCCCCGAGGAATTGCTCCAGCAGTTCAAGCAGCTCTTTGTCGCCCAAGTCTTTGGACTTGATGCGGATCGTTGCTTTCGCATCCTTATCAAATTGTACACGTCTTTCGAAGCTATTTCCAACTTTGGCCAGCTTCGCCGTATCTAACGCCCCGATAGTTCCTTCATGGAAATTGAGTGAGACCTCATCGCCCCGCCGGACCATGGATTCCATACCATACAGTTTGCCGTATACCTTCAGCCGGGCCACAGAGAGCAGATTGATGACTGCTTCCGGCAATTCGCCGAACCGGTCAAGCAGCTCATCCTCAAGCTCCGAGGCATCCTCAAAAGTCGCCACTGCAGCAACTTTTTTATAGATTTCAATTTTTTGGATACTGTCGTAAATATACTCGGATGGAAGATATGCGTCAATCGACAAATCAATCACGGTATTGCCCTGTTTCAGCGAAGTATCCTCTTCACCTAGCACGCTGACCTTACGCTTGCGGATTTCCTCCGCCAGCATCTGCGAATACAGATCGAACCCAACAGAAGCAATGAATCCGTGCTGCTCCGCACCGAGCAGATTGCCTGCTCCGCGGATAGAGAGATCGCGCATAGCGATTTTGAAGCCTGAACCAAGCTCCGTGAATTCCTTAATTGACTGCAGACGTTTCTCGGCCACTTCTGTCAGCACCTTATCCCGCTGGTACGTGAAATAGGCATAAGCTATCCGGTTAGAACGTCCTACACGTCCGCGCAGCTGATAGAGCTGGGAAAGTCCCATTTTATCGGCATCATGCACAATGAGCGTATTGACGTTTGGAATATCCACACCAGTTTCTATAATGCTTGTGCTGACCAGCACATCGTATTCTCCATCGAGGAAATCGAGAATAGTCTTCTCCAGCTCCGACTCTGACATCTGTCCATGCCCGATGCCTACTCTTGCCTCCGGCACCAGCATGGAGATTTGTGCAGCCATCTCCTGAATCCCCTGGACGCGGTTATAGAGGTAATAGACCTGGCCGCCACGGGCAAGCTCCCGCTCTACCGCTTCACGGGTAAGGGTCTGGCTATGCTCAACAACATACGTCTGTACGGGAAAGCGGTTCTCTGGCGGCGTCTCAATAACTGACAAGTCCCGCACACCAAGCATCGACATATGCAGAGTGCGTGGAATCGGCGTTGCCGTCAGGGTCAGCACATCGACATTGGTCTTAAGCTTCTTCAGCTTCTCTTTGTGGGTCACGCCGAAACGCTGCTCTTCATCGACAATCAGGAGACCCAGATCCTTGAACACCAGATCCTGCGACAGCAGTCGGTGTGTGCCTATAACCACATCCACGGTACCCTGTCTTACTCCCTTAATGGTGTCATTCTGCTCCTTGCGGCTGCGGAAACGGCTCAGCACCTGAATATTCAGCGGATAATTAGCGAAGCGCTCACGGAAGGTCTCATAGTGCTGCTGTGCCAGAATCGTCGTTGGCACGAGGACTGCCACCTGCTTGCCTTCAATCGCTGATTTAAAAGCAGCCCGGATCGCCACTTCTGTCTTGCCGTAGCCCACATCTCCGCAAAGCAGGCGGTCCATCGGACGGTTCTGCTCCATATCCTTCTTGATCTCTTCGATCGCGCGAAGCTGGTCACGGGTCTCCTCATACGGGAACATCTCTTCGAATTCACGCTGCTCCTGCGTATCCTTATCGAAGCCGTAACCAAGCGCGCTCTGGCGTTCGGCGTAGAGCTTGATCAGATCATCGGCGATATCCTGGACCGAGCTCCGTACTTTGCTGGTAACTCTCGTCCACTCGTTGCCGCCAAGCTTATATACCTTCGGCTCCTTGTCTTCAGAACCGACATACTTCTGGATGAGATCGATCTGATCAATCGGAACCGAGAGCTTGTCGCCGCCGGCATAGAGAATATGCATATAGTCGCGGTGAATCCCGCTGACCTCAAGCGTGCCGATGCCCATGTACTTGCCGATCCCGTGGTTCTGGTGAACCACATAATCGCCAATCTTCAGCTCCGTATAACTCTTGATCCGTTCGGCATTGTCAATTCCCTTGGAGACCTTCCGCGCCTTGCGCTGCTTCTGCGAGAACATCTCACCTTCGGTGATGACAGCCAAATGAATCGAAGGAAGCTCAAAACCGGAGCCCAGGTTGCCCTGAAGGATGGTCGGGGCTTCAATCCCGTAGTCGTCCAGCACCCGGCGGACACGCTCCATCCGCTCCTCGCCATTGGCCAGCATAATAACCTTCACGCCGGACTTATGCCAGCGTTCCATCTCGGATTTCAGCACGTTCATCTGCCCATGGAAATCCTGCATTCCCCGGCTGATGAAGCCCAGGATATTCTGCGGCTGAATATGCGGAACCTGACGCAGGAAAATCGACATGAACAAGCTCTGGAACGGACGGTGATACATAATCACATCGCTCTCGACAGAAAGATGCAGGTCAGGCAGCGTTTTGCCGTTCTGCAGCAGGTGCAGGTTCCATTCCGACTCATCGCGCTCCAGCTGCTTCGCAGTTTCAAGCAATCGGGCCGGTTCATCCAGTACAAGCAACGTATCCTGTGCCATGTAATCATACAGATGAGAGCGTTCAGGATATAAGAGACTAATATATTTATAGAGTTCCGGAAAATAAGTGCCTTCGCGCAGCATTTCCAGCTCCCGGCCCATTTCCTCACGCAGACGCAGCTTGGCCTGACGGTCGCTCATTTTCTCGAGCTGCCGCTCCAGTAGTGCTGACGCAGCTGTAGAGGCCGCATCCTGGCGCAGCTGATCGGCAATAATCTCCTTGGCCGGAGTAATCTTCACAGTGCGGACCTTATCAATAGACCGCTGGTCTATGGGATCAAAGGTACGAATGGAGTCTACTTCATCATCAAACAGCTCCACCCGGTAAGCTAGTGGAGAAGTCATAGGATAGAAATCAATAATACCGCCGCGCACGCTGAGTTCACCGCGGTTCTCCACCCGCTCGACACGCTCGTAGCCCATTTCAATCATAGACATGAGGAATTCATCGAGCGAAAGGGTACCGTCCTGCGAAACGGTCAGCTGGGCTCCAGCCATCACATGTGGGGCGGGGAGCAGCCGCCGGACACCGGAGTAGGGAACAACTACAACTCCACGGAAGCCCTTGGCACATTTCGTAAGCACATCAATACGCTGTGCGAGTGTCTCGGGGCTGGAGACTGCAGCTTCAGCAGCTACCAGCTCATTAGCCGGATACAGCAGCACACGGTCCGGAGAAAGCGCTTCCTGCAAATCCTCGGCCATCTTCTGTGCCGAGAACATATTATGAGTGACTACCAGCAGCGGACGCTCCGTCTCTTCATGCAGCGCAGCCAGCATAATTTGTCTGGCCGAGCCGGATAAGCCGGAGATAAGCTGCTCCTTCATACCTGCAGCGATACCGCTGGTGACGGACTGAAAATCGGGATCCTTCGAAAAAGCTTCTATAAGACCTTGTAACAACAGGTGCACCTCTCTTACTAAATAGGCTGACAGCAGCGTTGCCGCTGCCACCTATTATAATTAGAATCGAAAACAAGCCTCAGCGGATAAGGCCAAGGCTTGCGGATGACGATAGAGACAGGCGCTTCCACCTACTGAAGCGGACTGGCCAGCAGGCTAAGTTCCGGATTGTTATCCAGGGCCTGCTTACAGTAACCGCAGGTAACCTTCACCGTAATCTCACCTTCTGAATCATACGCTATTATATCTCTGCGTTCCGCAGGGGTCAAGGAATGTAGGCCCAGCTGCATCTCTGTGATATCACTTCTGTCGATGCTTCCTAAGAATGTCCGGCAGTGCCTGCATACATAGTTTATTGCCATCTATATGCCTCCTGAAGGTAGTATATACCTCCAGTATGCCCCGCCCCGGATAGCTTTAGCCTTAAATTACTGCACCCTATACCTTGTAATCAGCCATTGAACTTGGCCATAGTCTGCTCAAATGTGTGCTGCAGGCCAAATTCCACTGCATCACAAGTATCCATAATCATCGTTTCCAGCTTGGGTCCGTCTTTCTTGGCGAATGTAGACAGCACATAATCGACAATTGCAAATCCCGGCTCCGGACGTGAGATTCCCATCCGCACCCGGTTGAAGCTCTGGGTGCCTGTGTGCTGAATGATCGACTTGATTCCGTTATGTCCACCGGCACTGCCTTGATAGCGCAGCCGGATTTTGCCCAGCTCCGTATCCAGATCATCATAGACAACAATCATATCTTCCAGCTGCACCTTGTAATAATCCATATAAGCGCGGACCGCCTCACCGGACAGGTTCATGAAGGTCATCGGTTTAATCAGTACGGTCTTAACTCCGCCAATGACCCCTTCGCCGATCACCGATTTGCATTTATTCTGGTTAAAGACAATGCCGTGTCTGGACGCAAGCTCATCCAGCGCCATAAAACCAACATTATGCTTGGTCTTCGCATATTGCGTTCCGGGATTTCCGAGTCCAACAATCCATTTCATAACTAAAGTCTATCCTTTCCGCCCGGTACTCCCAGCAGAAGAGTTCCGTTTTTGGTACAATAAGTTTATACTCCGAAGACAGGTGATGAACAATGCCACATCAGGGCGATATTTTAACATTACCGCGCCATTTCCAGTACCATATTCAATATGCTGTGCCTGTTGAAGTATTTAGGGGTAGCGCTCATGTAGACATCGGTGTGATTACAGCGGTGGATGAAGGCTTTGTGGAGCTTCAGGGGACGCTATACAACCGCAGCCTGTTCACCTTCATCTCCCGCCCGGGATACTGAGACGTACGATCTGCTCTGTTTCCCGCATCACGCCGACAAGGGTTACATCTTCCGCTTCACGGAGGTGTAACCCTTTTTCTAATATAAGCAGCTTATTCGATCTCGAACAGTTTGCTGATCGACAGCTCTTCATGCACACGAATAATAGCTTCGCCCATAAGCGGAGCTACGGACAGCACTTTGAGCTTGCTTGTCGGATTACTGCTGCGAATTGGAATGGTATCCGTCACGATAATTTCTTTGATTGGAGAGTTCTCCAGGCGTTCATGCGCAGGTCCAGACAATACCGGATGTGTACAGCAAGCGTAGACTTCCTTCACGCCGCCTTCCATCAGAGCATTGGCCCCCAGAACGATGGTTCCTGCCGTATCAATGATATCATCAATCAGAATCGCTGTTTTACCTTCAATGTTACCGATAATGTTCATAACCTCACTAACGTTCGGCTCCGGACGGCGCTTGTCGATGATCGCCAGTGGAGCGTTGAGGAAGTCAGCAAGCTTTCTTGCCCGCACAACACCGCCATGGTCCGGTGAGACGACAACCGGGTTCTGAATTTGCTTGGAGCGGAAATATTGGGCCAGAATCGGAACACCCAGCAGATGATCTACAGGAATATCGAAGAAGCCTTGAATCTGCATCGCATGAAGGTCCATGGTAATGACGCGATGTGCACCCGCTTTTTCAATCAGGTTGGCTACCAGCTTGGCCGTAATCGGATCACGGGAACGGGCCTTACGGTCTTGGCGCGCATAACCGTAGTAAGGAATCACGACATTGATGCTCTTCGCAGACGCACGCTTAAGCGCATCCACCATAACGAGAAGCTCCATCAGATTGTCGTTAACCGGTCCACAGGTGGACTGTACAATATAGACATGACAGCCCCGGACGCTTTCCGACAGCTTAACCTGAATCTCTCCGTCACTGAAGCTAGTAGTATGGGACTCGCCCATCGGAATACCGATATAATCGGCAATCTGACTAGCCAGCTTAGGATTGGAGTTGCAGGTGAAAATCTTTAGTTTGGAATCGCAATAAGTCATAAAATATAAACCCTCCGTGACGGAATTTAACTTCCAAGTAGCGCCGGCGCGGATTTGCAGAGTCCGTCCGGCGCTTTGGCCTTGAGCGCTTTACGATGGACTCTTCGACTGGTCTTTCTTCGCTTTGGCACGGGAGCGGATCTTGTCCGCATAACCCGGCTTGTTCTCCTGTCTTACTCTGGCAACTGCCAGATCATTCTCTGGTACAGAACGCGTGATGGTGGATCCGGCGACAACGAATGCGCCTTTGCCCACAGTTACCGGAGCGACAAGATTCACATTGCTGCCGATAAAAGCATCATCACCGATCTCTGTTCTTGACTTGTTATAGCCATCATAGTTAACGGTGATGGCACCACAGCCGATATTCACATTCTTACCGACCTCAGCATCACCGACATAGCTTAAATGGGACACTTTGGAGCCGTGACCGATTGTAGCATTCTTGATCTCCACGAAATCGCCGATCTTGACCTCTTCGCCAAGCACGGCACCCGGACGCAAATACGCAAAAGGCCCAACGGAAGCCCGTGCGCCGACCTCAGCCTGATTCAGTACGGAATGCTTCACTACAGCACCGTCCATAATCACGCAGTCTTCAATTTCGCTCGCTGGTCCGATCACACAATCTTCGCCGATTACCGTCTTGCCTTTGAGCACAGTGCCCGGATACAGCACAGTGTCTGCTCCAATGACAACATCTGCTCCAATATAGGTAGAGGCAGGGTCGATTAAAGTTACACCGTTCAGCATATGCCCGCGGTTGATACGCTCACGCATATAGCCTTCCGCTTCGGACAACGCCAGGCGGTCATTCACACCAATAGACTCTGCAGCATCATGGGCCTGATATCCAAGAACGATATCTCCCTGTGCCCGGAGTATACCGATAACATCAGTCAAATAATATTCCTGCTGGTTATTGGTATTGGTAACCTTCTCCAGAGCGGCAAATAGCTTAACGTTATCAAAACAATAAGTGCCTGTATTGATTTCGCTGACAGCGGCTTCGCTCTCTGTGCAGTCCTTCTGTTCTACAATCCTCTGCACTCCGCCGTCTTCGCCCCGGATGATCCGGCCATATCCGGCAGGCTGCTCCATAACAGCAGTGAGGACGGTTGCGGCAGCTTTCTGTGCTTCATGCAGCGCCATCAGCCCTTCCAGTGTCTCGGTCATTACCAGCGGTGTATCCCCGCAGATCACGATCGTAGTTCCTTCTTCACCGCCAAGCAGATCTTTGGCTTGTTTGACGGCATGCCCGGTTCCAAGCTGGATATCCTGCAGCACATATTCGGCATTGTCGCCTACATAAGCTTTAACTTTCTCAGCGCCGTGGCCTACGACGACTACTGTACGCTCGCATCCGGTCGCCTTTACTGTATCAAGCACGTGCCCTACCATCGGTTTGCCACAGACGGGGTGCAGCACTTTGTATAATTTAGATTTCATACGCTTGCCTTGGCCTGCAGCAAGTACAACAGCCATTCTTTTCAAGAATGCCAACCTCCTACTTCTTGAACTCACTACTGAATATATCTCATTCCGGGCAAAAAGAAAAGAGAACCATGAAGGCATGGTTCCCTTTTCTTCGAACCCCAATAAAATCCCCCCACAAAGTGGGGCTTTGGCTTCGAGGCTGACCCAGGTACTTTTGCGGGGACCCCGAAACATAAAAAAGTCTTATCTTAAAAAACGGCATGGCTTTACGCCGCCCGGGAGGGCAGCAATCCTTGAGAGTCAGCGCTTCACAGCTTAAGCTCCCTCTTCAATGACTTCTTCTTCTTCCGTAGCGGCGCGTTCGTACTCGGCCAGAACCGCAGATTGAATCTTTTCGCGCGTTCCCGAAGAAATCGGGTGAGCGATATCGCGGAATTCACCGTCAGGTGTACGCTTGCTGGGCATTGCAACGAACATCCCGTTATTACCATCGATGACGCGTATGTCATGAACAACAAACTCGTTATCGATTGTAATGGATGCGATTGCTTTCATTCTCCCCTCAGAGTTGACGCGGCGGAGTCTGACATCCGTAATTTGCATGTGTGTGTTCACCACCTTTTTCCATCAGAGACTTGGTGTATAATTCCACACAGCAAAGCGAATTCCTTCTTTTTCATTCCATAAAATGCCTGATAAAGAAGATTATTTTCGCAGAACCTTTGATTTCGACACATTTCGTGCTGTTATCTTAAGATTCCTCACGGTTTCGACATTATGCCCGGGTTTTTAACTTTGGAAATCCAGCTCACTCAGGAGGAGAAATAATTGCCGGGATACGCGGAAATGCGCCGTACCTTGGAATCTACCTCCGTCAGCTTTACGAGCGATACGTAATCATGCAGCAGGCGTTCTTCCTTCTCCACCGCTCCGGATTCTACAAGTACGCCTACACCGGCGACCTCGGCATTGAACTCGCCCAGCAGATCAACCATCCCGCGTACGGTACCGCCCGCCTTCATGAAGTCATCCACGATCAGCACCCGTGATTTCTCACGCAATGCCCGTCTGGACAGCGACATCGTATGTATACTCTTGTGCGAACCCGAGACGTAGTTAATGCTTACCGCCGAACCCTCGGTCACTTGATGGTCGCGGCGCACCAGTACTACAGGCAGCCCAAGCTGTGCAGCCGTCGCATAAGCGAGCGGAATCCCCTTGGTCTCCACTGTCATCACGACATCAATCTCTACTCCGTAAAAAGCCGTAGCAATAATCTTACCGGCTTGCTCCATCAGGGACGGCAGTCCCAGCAGATCGGACATGTACAAATAACCGCCGGGCAGAATCCGGTCACTCTGCTCCAGCTGTCCGCACAGCCGGTTCACGAAAGCAAGTGCCATGTCCATCGGCATCCGCGGAATATACCTGACTCCGCCTGCAGCACCCGCAAGGGTTTGCAGTTCGCCCATGCCTTCGCCTTCAAATACCTCTTTTATAATAGCCAGATCTTCACTGACCGATGACTTCGCTGCACCGTACCGCTCTGCGAAGGTCGAGAGCGGCAGCAGATCATGCGGCTTCTCAAGTAAAAATTGGGTCATATCAACCAATCGCTGGCTTCGTTTAAGTTTCTTCACGGAATGCTCCTCGCCAAAACCGAATATTATTATGAATAATATCATTTTTGTACGGATTTACACAAGCGAAAACGGTTATACCGTCCTTCAGAAGAAGGCTTGCGCTTCGGCTCAAGAAGAAACGGCTAAGCCGCCAGGGCAGCGCTAACCGTTTCTGTGTGCCTTCTGGATCAGCTCAGCGAACGCACGGCATAGACTTCCTTGCAGAATCCGCGAAGTCCGTTATAGATTCTCGCCACCTTGGACTGCTTCGACACCAGGCCGAACACTGTCGGTCCGCTGCCGGACATCAGTACCCCGTCTGCTCCCAGCTTCACCATCGCTTCTTTGAGCTGCTGTACCTCCGGGTGCAGCTTCAGGGTCACATCCTCCAGCACATTGCCCAGGCCCGCGCAGACCGCCGCGAAATCGCCGGCCTCAATCGCCTGCTGCATCCGGAGTGCGGACGGATGAACCGCGATGTTATTCGCGCGTACGCGTCCGTACACCTCAGCCGTCGATACATTAATCGGCGGCTTGGCCAGGACGACCCAGCATTGCGGCGGACTCGCTATTTGCGTCAGCCGTTCTCCCCTGCCCGTAGCGAGGGCAGTGCCTCCTGTGACGCAGAACGGGACGTCCGAGCCCAGCTCGGCACCCAGTTCCTGCAGCTCCTGCGCCGGGATCCCGAGGCGCCAGAGCCGGTTCAGGCCGCGCAGCGTAGCCGCGGCGTCACTGCTGCCGCCGGCGAGGCCGGCAGCGACCGGAATTCTTTTGTCCAGGTGAATATGTACACCGCTTCTCACGTTATAGCGGTCTTTAATCAGTCTTGCGGCCTGGAAGGCCAGATTCTTCTCATCCAGCGGAATATACCCGGCCTGGCTAGAGATAATAATGGAATCACGCTTCAGCTCGGAGAGCTCCAGACGGTCGGCCAGATCGACCATAGTCATAATCATTTCCACTTCATGAAATCCGTCAGCGCGTTTATTCAGCACATCCAGCATCAAATTAATCTTGGCCGGCGCTTTCTCATACATTTTCAAGGCGTTCACCCACCCTCAGCTTTTCCCGTAAAAACAACTTAACATATTATATGAGAAACTGGCAGTGAAGTCCATTAACAAAAGTTGAGCAAGCTTCTACGGACCCCTGTATTTGGAAAAAGGTACCGCCGGCAGGCGATACCAAGGTTACAACTGCAGACCCCAGCTTACGGCGTTACGATTTCCGTGCTGCCTGTTCAGCAAGCTGAATGGCTCTCTTGACCATGTTCCCGGCATCAACTGCCCGAATCCCGCCCCAGCCTTCCTGCTCTACCGTTTCATAAAATCCAAGCTCCTTGGCCAGCTCTGTCTTCAGTTCCTCCGACATCATGCCCCGTCTTCTGCGGCTCATTACGGATTCCTCCCTTTATGCTATTGGATGATGAGCTACTGCTTATGTAGTATGCGGCCAAGGGACACAGGTCATGCAGCGGAAAAACAAAAAACAGCCCCCCTGCAGGGAGACTGTCCGTGACGCTAAGCTTTAATATACATAATCCGCATCTGCCCATCGTCTTCGGTAACTGTGATTTCCACAGATTCAGTAAGTATATCGGCATAGCTATAGGAGACTCGCTTAAAGGTTTGCTGCTCCTGATCCAGTTTGACAATAAATACAGAAGGGTACGTTTCTTCCAGGACACCGGTACGTTCAACGGTTTTGCGACGACCACCGTTAGCCCGCAACGTGATCTTATGACCGACGTGAGCTTCGAGACTGCGTTTGATTTCCAACAGCGCGTTATTAGCCATTGCCTGACGACCACCTCTTTCCTTGTCCATTATACAACTTTTCACAATCATTGTCAAATCAAATAAATAATTATAGATGATGCCAAAAAAGTTGTCAACGGAATTTTTTTAGCATCACGAAGTCCCGGCTTAAGCTCCTTGTTAGCGGTAATGCTGAACGCAAATCTGCCAAGTAGAAACGGCTTTGCCGTCCTTTTAAGGGACGGTGTTGTTTCAGCGAGAAATAGAAGGATAAGTTATCGTGTGAAACATATAAATTCTTATATTTCCACGAAAAAAGGAAGGATAAGCCGGATCGCTTATCCTTCCTTCTCTATATCTGCCACTACATCACCGAAGGCGCCACCTTCAGGGTAGCAAGATTTTGCAGCCGGGGCATCCCGATACGGAAGCTCCCGCGGGTCTCAATTCCGCCCATTCCCTGGTTGCCACTAATGGTATGGTTCAATACATCGCTCAAATTGACCGTATCGCGGATCGAAGTGAACGAAGCCTTGGCCGCAATATAGACGGGGTCCAGGGCATGAATGAGTATTCTTCCCGGTGAGCTGGCAAAATTCGCCCCTGTGCCCAGCAGCGCCTCGAAATGCGATTGGCAGGCCCCTGCAACAATCGTCAGAGCATCGAAATTCCGCTCATACTCCCGGGCCACCTGGATGGCCGCAACAAAATTCTGTGAATTTTTGTAGCTGCTCAAGCTGTAGAGATCATAAGCCTGCTGTTGCTTAAGTACTCCGTCATGACCGGTAATCACCACAATATCCGGGCGCACACGGGGCAGCAGCCGGTATAAGGTCTCCGCCATTTTGGACTCATGAATGTGATGCCCTTCGGCGGGTATGCGCAACTGCTCATACAGACTCAGGCTTTTCTTCAGGTAAAGCGCGTCGCCGTCCAGATGGAGCACCTTACCCGGCACTTCAAAATAAGCAGCTTCCTTCGGAGATTGGGTCCATGTCCCGGACACACTCTCTCCGCTGCGCTGGCTCTGCTCCTGGCGGTTCTTGCGCAGCCAGCTTAGGGATTCTATAGCTTTGATCTGTGCCTGCTGCCCCCGCTCGGTAATCCGGGTAGGCGGCACCTGCACCAAATCGTCCAGCGGAGAATCCGCCAGCAGACGGAATTCAGTCCCCTTGATGACGGCCCGATTCTGAAATATATTATCCACCCGGAAGGTCACATCGCCGCCATAAGATTTACGAACGACCAAGTCTCCTAAATTCATTTCAACACCACCTCTACCCCATGTTATGGGCAAAGGTCCCGGATGGTTCATCACACAGCGCGTTTTCTATTGATTAAGCAATTCCTGCTGCCAGCAGGACAGCACTGAGACGCGCATATTCCTCCAGGCTAAGCGTCTCACCACGGCGGGAGGGCTCAATCCCTGCTTCCGCCAGCAGAGCCTCCAGACGTTCACGTCCTTCTTCAGGGAAGAAGCGGGCCTTCAGGTTATTGGCAATTGTCTTGCGCCGCTGGGTGAAGGATGCCTGGACGACATCAAAGAAATGCTTCTCATCAGCTACTTCAACCGGCGGGCGCTCTCTGACCTTCAGCCGGATGACGGCTGACTCCACATTCGGCTGCGGAATAAACACCGTGCGGGGTACCATGCAGACCAGTTCAGGCTCGCTGTAATACTGGACGGCAATGCTGAGGCTTCCGTACTCTTTACCGCCCGGAGAAGCCGCCATACGTTCTGCAACTTCCTTCTGGATCATAACGACGATGTTATCAAGCGGCAGCTTCTCTTCCAGCAGCTTCATGAGAATAGGGGTCGTTACATAATACGGGAGGTTGGCCACTACACTGACCCGGTCCACACCGGCGAAATCCTCGGCAAACAGCTCCTGCATATTGACCTTCAGTACATCATCATTGCGGATCTTTACATGGGGATAGGGTGAGAGGACATCCCTTAGGATCGGAATCAGTCTGCGGTCAATCTCCACCGCTGTGACTGCTCCCGCTGTCATCGCCAGCCTTTCCGTCAGGGCTCCGATACCCGGGCCAATCTCCAGTGCGCCTGCGGCAGTATCCAGGCCTGCAGCATCGACAATTTTGTCCAGAATATTCTGGTCGATCAAGAAGTTCTGGCCCAGGCTTTTTTTGAACGAAAACCCGTACCGCTGTATTATTGCTTTGGTTCTGGTTGGTGATGAGATATTCAGAGTTTCGCTCATGAAGTAATGCCTCCCTGATCAATTTGGGCGAGCGCGCGCGCGAACTCTTCGCGTGTAATACCGAACATCGCCAGACGCTTGTACAGCTGCTTGCCGTTGCAATAACCGATACCGAGCAGATTGCCAAGCTGCATTCTTCGCTCTGCTGCCTGTGCGTGTACCATCATGCCTGCGGCCATAAGATCATCCAGCCCGATTACAGCCGGCGCCCCCTCAAAAGACGTGTGAACATGCTCCAGCGCATGGCGGATGGCCTCAGGCGAAGCATTCTCCACACCTATATCCCCTTTGCGGGTAGCGTCCTTCTCCGGAATGAACGCATGCTTGCATCCGGGCACCTTGGAGGAGACAATTTTACGAATCCGTTCTCCGGCATGATCGGGATCCGTGAGGATGATAACCCCTCTGCGCTCCATGGCTAATGTAATCTTCGCAATGACCTTGCGGTCCACTGCGGATCCGCCTGTTTCAATCGTATCCGCTTCTACGGCCCGCTTAACGGCTACGGTATCGCTTTTACCTTCGACGACAATTAATTCTTTAATCATAAATAATTTACTCCCCTACTCTAAAACGCAAAAAGAAGAGGATTCGCTCCTCTTCTTTTTGGCTAAAGAATGTATAAGTGATGAGCGGTAGCTCTCTAAATTCCGTAAGTGCTACCCCCACTATATCTTATAAACCGCTAATTTGCAAAAGACTTGGCGCTTAGTTAAGCTCCGGCTTCACAGGTCCAATCACATAGATGGTCCGCGACTTCCGGCCGAAATTACGGGCATGGCTTAGTGAATCGTAGTAAACATCCACCTTGTTGCCTTTGATGGCACCGCCGGTATCCTCTGCTCGGCGAAACCCTAATCCCTCAATGTACACCCACCAGCCAATTGGTATTACATTCGGATCCACTGCAATAGTGCGGCCTTCCGTTACGCGTGTGCCGGAGGCGGTACGTGTTCCAATTCCCGGTTCTTCCGAGGAATACGCCGTCATAGATACGTTTTTGATCATTTTTTTGTATTCAAAATCTACGCCTGCCTTGCTCGTGACGTTGTTGCTCTTCGCGCTGACTTTGGATAATTTGGAGGTTGTTGTTGCTTTGGATGTAGTTGCAGCAGCTACAACAGGCTTCGGAACCGCTTTGGTGCCGACGGCAATAACCTTGTCTTTGGTTACCGTCTGAACTTCCTTGCCGACCATATTCATGGAGACTAGCTCCCCATCCTGATATATCTTCTCGATATGCTGGATGATCGCGCCCGGCTTGCCTGCCTGTGCAACTCTTACGTCTCCCTTATACAGAGAGGGGTCTGCGGTTTTGATGACCTTAAAAGGCAAGTTTACTGTCCGCTGTACGGTCTGCTTGGTAATACGGACAATCTTGACTTCCATGTCGGGTGTGACTGCGGTATCAAGCGAAGGGAAAATCTTATCATTGCCCTCCAGGCTGTAACCCAGCTTGGTAATGGCATCTCCGAGCGAATCCTCGGTGGTGTATAGGGTCTTGGTTGCACCGTCTGCAGTAAGCAAAAGCTTCTGCACACGGGTGATTACGACACGGTCGCCGTCTTGTATTTCATCACTAAGGCCAATAGATAGCTTATCATACGGCTGCAGCGAAATTTGTTCCTTTGCCAGCACATCACTGAGCAGCGTTTCCCGCGTTTCCAGTGTCTGCACCTGTCCGTCTATAACTAAAATTATTTCTTTATTGCTCTGACCGTGTACGTACAGCAGAATTAACAGTCCGATAACAATTGATATCACACCTGCAAGTGAAAGTACGCGAGGATTCACTTGCTTCAGCCGTAATGCGAAAGACCTGCTGGATGATTGCGAATCATGGGATACCTCTGGTTGGAATACGCCCACTCTCTCCATCCTCCTTACATAGCCCCGTCGTCCAAGTTATATCATGGTGACTGCATCATTTCTGACGAAACTAGGTTTGAGATTGCAACAGGATACGCCCGCATTGCTCCAGCGTTTCCTGCTCATGGATCGCCTGCTCGGCATAGCTACTCCGGATATCTGTTGTATAACAGTATGCCGGGAACATCCGCATTATTCATAACAAAAAAAGCCCAAAAAAGAGTTCACAGAGGACTCTTTCGTGGCTTCTCCGGTGTCGAATACGCGGGAATGTTTATGCACGAGGTTTCCTCTCTTACTTGCGCTTACGGGGTTAGCTGTCGGGTTCGGGCATAAGAGAGACGCCCTATCTCAGGTCACCCGCTCACGGCGGTTGCCCTCAAATTCACCCCAAAGACCACGTGAAGAAATCAAATAAATTCTGCGGCAATTCTGTGTTGTACTCTATGTACGGGCATGCGGCAGGGCATTTATTGGTTCCCCCGTTCTCCATACGGAGACTCAGCGAGACGATCCATGAAATAGTGACTGTCACAGTAACAACAGCTCACTGCACTGAAAAGATGATATCCTGTTTTGATGCATGTTGTAAAGGACGATTCAACCACGTTTACGTAAAAAAATGATTAAAATATTGTAATATTCAGCCGTTTTTGGACTATAAAAGTTTAATATATCGGCTATACTTCATTTTTCACCGCTTTTTCTCCCGTTTTCAGACAATCCCAAATCGTTCCAGTGCGTTCGCATACGTAATTTCAGCCAATTCCTGTAAATCAATCCCTTTTATTGCCGCAGCTGCCTCCGCTACAAGTCTTACGTGTGCGGTCTCATTCCGCTTGCCGCGGAAGGGGTGCGGAGTCAAATATGGGGAGTCCGTTTCGATCAGTAGCCGGTCCAGCGGAGTCTGGGCGAGCACCTCTTTGGGCACCCTGGCATTCTTAAACGTAATCGGTCCCCCGAAGGACAAATGGAAGCCGAGATCCAGACACATTTTGGCGCTTTCCCAGCTGCCGGAGAACGAATGCATCACCCCTCCAACCTCACCCGCTTTTTCCTCCCGCAGAATCCGGATTACATCCTCGTGGGCATCGCGGTTATGGATACAGATGGGCATCTTCAGTTCACGCGCCAGGCCGATTTGCTTGCGGAATACCTCATGCTGTACATCCTTAGGAGAGGTGTCCCAATAATAGTCAAGTCCGATTTCGCCGATGGCCACTACCTTGGGATGGCTGCAAAGCGAAGCGATCCATTCGAGGTCGCCCTCCTTCATACTGAATGCATCCTGGGGATGCCAGCCCACCGCTGCATAAATATAATCATATTTCTCTGCGAGCTCCATCGTTGTCGGTATCGTCTCCCGGTTGAAGCCAATATTGATCATTTTACTGACTCCGGACTCCAGCGCCCGGGCGATTACCTCCTCGCGGTCCTCGTCGAATTGCGGAGCATCCAGATGGGTATGTGTGTCGAATAACTGCATTATATTACATCCTTTCCGCCTTGATTTCTATGAAGAATTACAAGTATTTTAGGTTATTTTGCAAAAATATCTGCAATGGAGGACGGCAGCCGTGGAAGGGCTTTCTGCAGCCTGTCCTGCGGGAAATAGAGATGGTATCTGCCTCGGTGAATCCCGCTGATCGAGCGTACAATATCTGATACCTCAGAGATCTCCCGCAGCTTATCATGACGGTCAAGAAGCAGAATCTGTTTACTGTCAAAAGCATCCCCTGGACGAAATACATCATAAGGAAGGTCTGTCGGAAAATCGATTTCCAGATCATAATCCGCTCGCAGTCCGGCACCCGCAAAGCTGCGGCGGATTTCGTCAATCGTCTCTGTATCCAGATGCTCCATCTCCACATATTTATACAGTTTACGATGAATAAAACGGCTGCACAAGTCGCTTAAAATTTCATCTTTCTCCAGCGTCCACTGCATGAAGGCTGTCTGCATCAAAGCCTCGTCCAGCAGCAGGTACTGCTGCACCGTTATATCCCCGCGGAACAAATCACTAAGCGGCTCAATCATGAACCGGAAACCATAATCCTCCTGCACCAGCTCCTTGGCTCTGCGGAGAATCTGGCGCAGAATAATCTCCGAGCTGCGTGTTACCGGATGGAAATAGACCTGCCAGTACATCTGATAACGTGACATCAGGTAATCCTCAATCGCATGCATGCCGGATTCTTTAACAACTACCCGGCCGTCATAGGGGCGCAGCATCCGCAGAATACGGTCAATGTCAATGGTTCCGTAATTCACCCCTGTATAATAGGCATCTCGCAAAAGGTAATCCATCCGGTCTGCATCCAGCGGCCCCGACACCAAATTGACAACAATTTCATGCTCATACGTTTTGGAGATCACAGAGGCTACTTTATTAGGGAAATCCTCAGCTACATCACGCAGAATAGCGGTAATTTCCGTATCCTCCAGAATGATCCGGCAGGTCCAGTCCTCATGATCCATCTCAAAAGCTTCTTCTATAGAATGGGAAAACGGACCATGTCCCAGATCATGCAGCAGTGCCGCACACAGGGTAAGCAGACTCTCCTCAGGCATCCAATCCTTATATCCGCTTCTTTCAAACTGCGATATAATCCGCCGGGTAATTTCATAAACACCAAGCGAATGGGAAAACCGGCTGTGTTCTGCTCCATGGAAAGTCAGATAAGAGGTGCCAAGCTGGCGGATGCGCCGCAGACGCTGGAACTCCTTGGTGTTAATCAGTCGCCAGATAATGGTGTCCTGGACGTGAATGTAGTTATGAACCGGATCCTTAAATACCTTCTCTTCTGTCAACGGTTGCTTCATGAGATCAACTCCTTTGAAAATATCCATAGAAATAGGATGAAATTACAGTTATAATAATAAATATTGTCGTACTTTGTCGAATTATGACAATTTAACAACTTACAAATCGACAAATATTTTCGAGGTTCTTTTTAGGATATATGCCTAATCAATGGCGGTATGAATGTTTCCTTTAAAGTTTCCTTAAAATTCGCCTCAAAAAAGGTTGACTGTTTTGGGAATGGTTGGTATTATAAATATCATAAAACAGTGAACAATGTCGAATATTGACGCTTTTGAACATTGAGAGGAGCAACGATTGTAATGATGAAATCAACAGGAATTGTACGTAAGGTAGATGAGCTTGGACGGGTCGTTATTCCAATTGAATTGCGCCGCACACTGGGTATCGGAGAAAAAGATGCGCTCGAAATTTACGTGGACGGTGAGCGGATCATGCTTAAGAAATATGAGCCTGCCTGTATTTTCTGCGGCAATGCTGAGAATGTAACCTATTTCAAAGGTAAAATTGTTTGTCATGAATGTATTTCTGCTATCCCTACCCCTGTGACAAACTAAAACAAATAGGTTATAATAGGAACTAATCAAATTGTTAATTCTAACCTTTTTATATCTCCTTGGCCTCCCGTTCGCGCGGGAGGTATTTTTTTGCACTTTTTTCGGGGACTTTCCCCGGATGCCCCTTTATCCTATTTAAACATTAACTATTAAATTCATAACCCTTAGATCATAACCTTTAGATCATAACCCTTAACTTCTTCTTCCCCTCCCAAACCCTCCCTACAGGGAGGGCCCCAAGGGCCCCGGCCCTCTGGACACCCGGAAGTTTGGCTAACTCTGCAGATGGCGCGGAAGGAAGCAATGTTCAGCGGTGGACCGGCCCTTTTCGGACTCCCTGAAGGTAAGTCCTCAGGGCCTTGCCATGCGCAGTATTCCGCCGCACGCTTCGCATTTGCAGCGGCCGTGCGGTTACGCTCTTAAGCGACATTTGAGCGTGGAACCGCTCTCCCTGCGGGAATCGCTATCTGTCAGAGTGGCGTTAACATTGGTGCAGCCAGTTGATACTGGAAAATGTTTAGGTGCAATATTGGATAATCGGTTTTGGAAAAATTGGATAGCTGCATTCTGTACAGTTATTTAATACCAAAGTGAGCGGCTGATTGTTTTAGTTGTATTTCATACAATTATATCCATACATATCCTCTAAATTATCCTTTTTCCATAAATATAAATGTACAAACTACACTTATATCTAATATAAGGAATAATTATATCCATATAAGTGTATAGAATACAATTATTTCATCATACATTCTAATCATCTGAGCTATTTCAGAGTTTATCTAACAGATACTTAACTCGCAATAAACGTGATCAGTTACGCTATCCCCTTATTCCCGCTCCAGCAGCGCATTATAAATATCACGCTTGGCCAAGCCGCGGTCAGAGGCCGCTTTTTTCATAGCGTCTTTTCGCGTCAGGCCTGAAGCTTCATAGTGGGTCACATGAGCTTCGATGCTCAGCTCCCGCCACCAGGAAGACTCCGCGAGCTCCGCCTCTTCTTTGCTCTCCCCCTCAAGCACAATTACGTACTCACCAAGCGGAGGATGCTCCTCCAGCCAGGCACAGCATTCTTCAATCGTACCGCGCAGAAATTCCTCATACCGTTTGGTCAGCTCACGGGCCAGTGTAACCCGGCGGTTGCCAAAGGCTTCCTGCAAATGAACCAACGTCTTAGCGACACGATGCGGTGACTCATAGAAGAGTAGTGTGCCCTGGGCTGAGCGGAGAGGTGCCAGAACGGCCCGGATATCCTTGCGCTCTCTGGGCAGAAAACCGATAAATGTGAAGCTGGCGGTAGGCAATCCCGAAGCAATCAAAGCTGACAGCGCCGCGTTAGCTCCGGGAATCGGAATGACCGGAATTTGATGACTTACAGCAAGAGCTACGAGATCAGCTCCAGGATCAGAAATCGCCGGCAGGCCGGCATCGCTGACAAGGGCTAAATTTTTACCTTCTATTATATAGCGTATCAGTTCAGGTCCGCTTGCCGCCTTATTATGCTCATGGTAACTGAACAGCATGGAGGGTGTAATTTCAAAATGGCTCAGTAATTTACGCGTCTGTCTCGTATCCTCTGCGGCAATAATATCGCATTCCTTCAAAGTGCGTACCGCGCGGTACGTCATATCTTCCAGATTACCGATCGGTGTAGCCACCAGATACAGACAGCCGCATCCTTCGGGCTTTGCTCCGTCATTGTTATTTTGAAAGCTGCTTTGGCATGTTATCGTCATTGGCTGTTATCCTCTTTGTTCCCATAATAAATATCCATAATCTCCGGGCAGTATTGATTGTCCTCATTATATACGATTAAAGGTGGTTGTAAACGCACCTCCGGCTTCCCGTCGCGCGCCGCTTCAATCAGTACCATATTCGCCTCCAGATGGGCACGGGGATGTACAAAGCGGATCAGCTTCGGTTCCAGCCGGTGCTTACGCATTAGACTGATGATATCCACCAGACGCTGCGGCTTATGTACCATACTGACTTTGCCTCCAGTGCGGACCAGCCGGACACAGGCCTGAATGACCTCCTCCAGCGTACAGCCAATTTCATGACGGGCCATGGCCTGATGTGAATTCAGCTTCAGGTCGCTCCCGTTAAGCGGCATATAGGGAGGATTAACCGTTATTGCATCATATACACCATACCCTGCGGTATTATGCAGCTCCCGCAAATCACCTTCATGGATCAGCACCCGCTCCTCCAGCCTGTTCAAAGCTACACTGCGCCGGGCCATGTCGGCAAGACGGGGCTGAATTTCTATCCCTTCAATAGAAGCTTTGGTGCGCGTGGTCAGCAGCATAGGGATAACTCCGTTACCGGTGCATAGATCAAGTACTCTTCCGCGCGGCGGTATACTGGCGAACCGGGCCAGCAGTACAGCATCCATAGAGAAGCTGAATACTTCGTCACTCTGGATAATCCGCAGATCATGGGTTAGCAAGTCATCGATCCGCTCCGCACTATGCAAGGACACCGGGGTATCGTTAAACGAATTGGTCATTGTACATTCCTCCAAATTCAAAAAAACCGTAGGCGAAAATCTCCTACGGCTGGATATCCTCATTTATTCAGAAAAGAAAGGCAGAACAGACAATCGCCTTCCGTCCGCAAATGCCCGAAATAGACATTGCAGATGTGGAAACCTTCATGGTACAGTCTGGCCAGATTATCGTAACCTTCTCCGACAACCTCTTCTTTGCCTTCGGCAGCCAGTATAGCCTCCGCCTCAGCAGAAAGCGCGGCCTTATCCAGAGGGGCTTCCCTTTTCAATATGATACGTAGCTGCTCATTCTCCAGACTAAGCTTCTGGTTTGCTTCCATCAGCTCTTTAACCGTCTGTTTCCAATCTCCTAGAGTGGCGCGCATTTCATCCATCTGCGCTTCCATCTCCTGCATGTGTGCAAATATATTTTTCTTCTCCAAGTTTCCACCCCGAAAGTAACCTTATAATGGTTTACTTGACGACAACATCATCCATTGGAAGTTCTTTAACTTTGCCCACTTCAAACAACTGCACATGAACTGTGCGGCTTCCGGCATTAATACCTACTACTTTGCCATCACCCAGTGAGGTTACGACGATTTTGCCTACCGCCGGCATTTCTTCCTTCGTGCTCTCATAATTATCATGCTCAAACTTCAGACAACACATCAGCCGTCCGCATAGTCCCGAGATCTTGGTCGGGTTCAGCGAGAGATTCTGGTCCTTGGCCATCTTGATGGACACCGGCTCGAAATCACCCAGCCAGGAGGAGCAGCAGAGCACCCGTCCGCAAGGTCCAAGTCCGCCAAGCATCTTGGCTTCATCACGCACACCAATTTGCCGGAGCTCGATGCGGGTTCGGAAAATACTTGCCAGGTCCTTAACCAGTTCGCGGAAATCCACGCGGCCCTCGGCAGTGAAATAAAAAATGATCTTATTACGGTCAAACGTAAATTCCACATCCACGAGCTTCATTTTGAGGCCATGATCGCGGATTTTATTTAAACAGGTGGTAAAAGCGTCCTTTGCAGCACCTTTGTTCTCTTCGACCACACGTGCGTCGGTTTCACCGGCAATACGCATGACCTTCTTGAGCGGCAGTACAACGTCTGCTTCCTGCACCTCTTTTTTGCCAACGACAACCTTACCGTATTCGACCCCTCTTGCTGTCTCAACAATAACGCATTGATCGCGCTCAATCGGGAAATCAAGTGGATCAAAATAATATATTTTACCCGCTTTTTTGAAGCGGACACCTACTACGCTGTACAAAAATTAACCCCCTTGTTTGCCGGTAAAAGGAATCCTTAAGCAAGCCTGCTTCCCAGATGATTCATGCTTGTCCTTCCTCATCCGTTAAACCCGTACTTCCAGGTGCTGAAGCGTTTATCCGGAGGATTTATCATAAATAACCCGGCCTGTTAACTTTCCAACCGGATTAAGAACTGCTCCAAACACAACTGGGTATTGGTATTGGAGCGGAGCCTGCGCTTGCTCTCCACCGCAAATTCCATGTAAGCTACCCATTGTTCCGTACTCCGCTGACGGGCAGCCCTGGAAATGAAGTCTAACTGATCTATGAAAACGATACTTTCGTGCTTTCGGTACAGGAAGTAGAGCATATCTTTGAACCATAAGTGAAACATGCTGAATAGAATATCCAAATGTTCACCTAGCCCGGTCTTGAACACCTTCTGCCCTGCAGTTGCTACTGCGGAGCTGCCTTTGCCCAAAGACTCCTTTGCTAATTGTAACACTAGATTTCTCATTTCTGCAAACCAATTCTGTGCCAAAAGTTCCCTGCAGCCGTCAAGACCTGCAGTCAGTGATACCGCGCACCGTGCCAGCGGCACCGGAACCCCTTCACTGGACAGCGCCTGAAGCATAATATCCGGATGAAGCGGACTAAACGGAATGCGCTGGGTTCTGGACTGGATCGTCGGCAGCAGGGAACTGCTGTTATCAGAGATCAGAATTCCTACCGCAGGAGCAGGAGGCTCCTCCAGAAATTTCAGCAGACTGTTGGCGGCTTGCACCGTCATTTTGTCCGCTCCTTCTATAATATAAACCTTCGGGTTAATTCCTTCCGAGCGGTAGGAAAAAACACGCTGAAGTTCGCGGATCTGGTCAATCTTGATACTCGCCCCATCGGGCCGCAGCAACGATAAATCGGGATGGTTGCCATGCTCCACCTTACGGCACTCCAGACATTCCCCGCAGGCATCATCCTTGCACTTCGTGCAGAATATCGCTTGGGCGAACGTCATAGCCATTCTGACCTGGCCGCTCCCTGGCGGACCAGTGAACAGATAGGCATGACTTACAGCGTCCTTACGCAAGGCATTTTGAAGCAGCCGCTTGGCATCCTCCTGGCCTAATAGTTCATGAAAAGACATATATTCCTCCAAGTTTGTCAGAACGAAAGATTAATCAGCAGTCCTCGGATCTCTCCGACCCGTCCGAGCAGATCAATCCTGCCCTGCTCACTGTCCAGCAGATCATCTGCCATATTCAGCAGAGCGGCATCAATTTCATCCAGCAGCTTGTAGCGTTTGCCCCGGCCGCGTCGGTCCCAGCCCTTGGTCTCCTTCAGGATCACTCCGCGGCGGGCGGTCTCCTCCAGGAACCGTTTGATCATGTTCCGGTAGATCGCCAGTTCACGGACGGTCATGGATTTAGAGAGCCGGTCGCCTTGCTGCTGGATATCTTTAATCTGGCGGTTTAGTTCATCTATTGTTTTTTGCTCACTTTGCTGTTGAAATACATCGGTGAAGTTCTTTTGCTGAACAGGCCGCCGGTCAGCTTCCGTGGTCGACAATTCACTTTTTAAGGGCCTGTAGCCCGGGTTGATCTTCAAAGGTATCTACCGCCCCTATGGTTTATTGCTATATTATGCGTTAGTAATGCTCGAAACGATCAACCGGAAGGACGAATACTGTAGCTCCGCCTACTTGAACTTCCACGGGAAGAGGCAAATATGAATCTGTCGTACCGCTCATCGGTGTTACAGGTGTGACCAATTGTTCACGTACTTTACAGCTGTTGCGGATTACACTCAGTACTGCATCAACCTGAATATCATCTACCCCAATCAGAAAAGTGGTGTTCCCCGCCCGCAAAAATCCGCCTGTACTGGCCAGCTTGGTTGCACGGAAATTCGCTTTGACTAGTTCACTGGATAGCCGGTTGCTGTCCTTATCTTGGATAATTGCAATGATCAAATTCATCTTCGTTTCCCCTCCTGCATGTTGTGTGATCACAGAGTTCCTCGCAGCTGCGCTAGCCTGCTTCAGGTCTGTGTGTAATCATTATACCTCTATTGTTTATTTGACAAAACCTCTTAGAAATCCTTTAATATCCGGTCTTTCAGTGTCTGTACAATGTCCTGCTCCACCATATGGATCGGGCGGTTGGCATCAAGTACAACAATCCGCTGCGGATCGGAATCCACCACAAGCTGGTAACCCGCCTTAACCTTCTGGTGAAATTCAAGGCTCTCCAGATCCAGACGATTGACTTCCCGGTTCTGATTAGCTGCTATCCGAGACAACCCCACCTCAGGATCAACATCAAGATAGAAGGTAAGGTCAGGCATCCTGCCGCCGGTCGCGAACCGGTTAATTCCCCACACTTCCTCGATGCCGAGTCCTCTTGCATAACCCTGATAGACCAGGCTGCTGTCTACAAATCGGTCACATAACACAGTAATCCCCTCCTGCAGTGCAGGCTCGACTACTTCCGCCAGATGCTGGCTTCTTGCTGCCGCGTATAATAGGGCTTCTGTCCGGGCATCCATAGCCGTATGGGCCGGGTCCAGAATAATGGAGCGGATCTTCTCGGCGATTTCAATTCCGCCCGGTTCGCGGGTGATTAAGTAGGGCATGGAATGATTCTGCAGATAAGCCGCTACTCTGCCGAGTACGGTTGTTTTACCGGAGCCGTCGCCTCCCTCCAGAGTAATGAAGAAACCTTCGCGCTTCACTTATACTTCTCCGCCCTTCTGAATGTTGTATACCTTAATATGCTGTAAGGCGGGATCGGCACAGGCCTGAAATTTAGCCCCGCCAGCGCGGAGGCTGCCCAGCCTGCCGCATATGGACTCTGTTATGATCTCTCCGGGATAAAGCAGCGGTATTCCGGGCGGATAGGGAATAACCATTTCGGCCGCCACCCTGCCCGCACTTGCTTCAAGCGTTATACTCTCTGTCTCCCTAGCAGCAACCGGCTTCGTGGAGAACCGGACCGGAGCTGAGATCAGCGATGTGCTGAAATTGTTCCACGTGGAATTTAGGCTGGAAAAGGCTGACATAGCCTCTTCCCCCTTATTGTATGATGCAGCCGCCAGTATGGTCCTGGAGGTGGAATCCGATTGAGACTCTACGATAGGGGCAGAATTAAGGACAAAGCCAGAGCCTGCTGTAGCATCGGAAATAGAAGCAAGGCCGCATCCAGAATCAAAAGCTGACCCCGTGCCGCTCCTCTGCGGCACCCCGCAGGCTGTCTGCGCCGCGATATCCCGCAGCGCCTCCAGCAGCACCGCTGCATCCTCTGCCTTCGAGCCGAGGCTGAAAGCCAGTACCACGTGCCGGTCGTCGCTCATCTCCGGCACGATTCCTCTTTCTTCGAGCCTGCGCTGCAGCTCGAAGCCCCCCAGGACCCCGGCGGCGTCATAAATGACGGCCTTAAAGGGGTCCTGTGTCCCGTACGCCGCCCCGTGCTGCGGCGGCGTATCTGTCTCTGCGGCGTCAGCACCGCCGCAGGTGCGCTGCAGCGGCACGGCCGGCTGCAGCAGACCAAAGCGCGGCAGCACAGCCAGGCCGCGCCGCAGGACGTCCACGGCGGCAAGCCCCGCCGTGAAGGCACCGGCGCGCTGGCTGTGCAGCAGCCGCCGGGCCAGATCGAGCGAAGCCATCACGGGGTATGATGGGCTGGAGCTCTGCACCATGGCGAGGCGCTGGCGAAGCAGCGCACGGTCGAGCCATGGCCCTTGCACATGCAGCATGGCGCCCATCGTCAGCGCCGTCAGCATCTTGTGCGTGGACTGCACCACGCCGTCCGCGCCTCTGGCAAGCGCCCCGGCTGGCAGCGCCGGGTGCTGCCCGTAATGCGCCCCGTGCGCCTCATCCACCAGTAGCGGAATCCCGCTGTCGTGACAGGCCTGCGCGAGGGGCGCAAGATCGCTGCCCATGCCGTAGTAATTCGGCATAGTAACCAGTACCGCGGCAGCCTCCGGATAAGCCGCCAGTGCAGCCTGGACCGTTTCTACCGCCGGTGCAACCGCAAGCCCGCTGCCTGGATCAATCTGCGGCTCCAAGAAAACGGCCTGTGCCCCGGCCAGCATCAGTCCGTGGATTACAGATTTGTGGACATTGCGCTGCAGGATAAGCAGCATCCCCGGCTCGTAGCAAACGGTCAGAATAAGTGCCAGATTGCCTGATGTGCTGCCGCCTACCAGAAAGAAGCTCTCCTCTGCGCCGAAACAATCCGCCGCCAGCTCCTGAGCCTCCTGAATTACCCCTTCAGGATGATGAAGATCATCCGTTCCGGTAATCTCTGTCGCATCATAGCGCATCACGTCAGCCAGATACCCTGCACCGCCGGTATTCCGGTAAGCTTCGCCATTCTTGTGCCCCGGCACATGATAAGATATATTACCCTTAAGTTTATATTGTTCCAGCATTTCGTATACAGGTGCCCTGCCAGGCTGTAAATTGTTCATTTGTTCTTCCTTCCCTGGGGGTTACCTTCTATTTTAACGCAAATATACCCAAACGCCTATTATTATGCACAAAGTCTTCCTGAAACAACAAAACGGCTCCCACACCAGACCCTGGCGGAGAAACCGTTAGAGAAACCCTTTTATTTGCAGCCAACGCGACACACATCCACCGCCCGCTCTTTATATACTTACTTGTAAATTGTTGCTGCTGCTCTCGGGTTAAGCATTCTTCTGCAGATTGATCTTCTTCATCCGGCCGATGAAAAAACGGTACTTGGCATCTTCCGCCTCTGTACGCACCATCTCACTCTCACAATCCTCACAGATGAAATGCGAGACAATCACAATGCCTTCTTCCTTTACTTGCCCGCAGATGATGCAGGCCTGCCCGGTTTGCTGTTCCATAATCATCCCACCTTGACTCTTTTAAGATCAGTATGGTACACCTTCTATCATTTTAAACCTTTTCATAGTTTTTTCCTAATCCTTCATAGCCTGAAATATATATATTCGCCTAATGCCCAATCGGTGTATCTGATCCCGGGTTTAATAAATCGCACGGTTAGGCCGATATTAATAACATGAGAACTTGTGAGGAGGTCTGAAATTTCTTTATGGAACCAAACACTAAAGGCGCTGCTACATTCTATCAATACAAGCTTATCAAAAAAATTAATATTTCCGCATCCCTGCTGCGGGTCTATATTGCGCTTCCTTTTGTGTTCCTTGTACTGGAAACAGTTTTCCTATCCTGGCTAAGCATTCTGTTCATGATTATTGCCGGACCCGTAATGCTGTGGATTCAATATGTCATTTCGCGTTCAGTTCTGCTGATCTCCGGACACCCTATCGTAAAACGGTGGAAAATGTCCCTGCACCTGCCCTGGCCCGGTTATATGCCTGATCAATATATCAACTATGGCATCTTCAGCAAAGTACAAATGCATAACCTGTGGATCGGTCTCTGCATCACAGCGCTCTTTATCGTCTGGGCACCGCCTGCATTTACCGCATCTTTAGTAATATGCCATCTATGGCTGCTGCTGCCCCGCCTGTATACCCTTCTGCGGCTGCGCAGCGAAGCGAAAGACGGCATGCTGAAATTTAATCCGTCTGATGCCTCCTATTACGCCCAATAATCTTATGCAATCATACATACGGGCGCATATTCAACTTGCATCCCACACAAAAAAATCGCCATCCCTATACGGACGGCGATTTTTTTATTTGCTCTTTAATCCTTTGGTGGTGACTTTCTTTTCCTTCGGGATCATTACAATGAAGTAGCCATCATGCACGGTTAAGTGTACAATAAGTCCTTCCTTCTGAAAAACGCGCGAGCTTCCTGAATCCTCATTACTCTGCTCTTCCCATCCCCATGCCTTGATCTCCTCCAGATAAGGCTCAGGTACACCCTTCTTCTCTTTCAGCCCGGGCAAAGAGTATCTTACATAATCCATGGCCACGTTCGTAGTGGTCCTGTCGGGGGAACTGGCTTCTTTAGGAACGGGAAAGCTTTTCTCATTGAGCGCACCGTCAAAAGTCTCCCAGGCCGGCTCCTTCGCTCCGCAGCCGGCCAGCATAACTCCAACTATACAAAGAATAACTAATATCCATAAAGGTTGGGTTCGCTTCATACCTTAAATCCTCCTTACCTCTACCATGCATCTAAAGACGCAAGAAAATTCAAAGTTAGAATTTATCTGTAGTTCATTCGTATTAAGGCCTCTGCTTAATATTTGCACTTTTCTATTATACTTGGAACTATCGACACGTCGGTAACAAAAATGTCACTCGTTTGTAAGCGTTTTATATATGGTTTCTGCTTATTTGCCCTCTTTTTCTCAATATATATACAAAAAAGCCATTGTCGATTGCTCAACAATGGCTCATGTGCTTGGCGGCGTCCTACTCTCCCAGGACCCTTCGGTCCAAGTACCATCGGCGCTGGAGGGCTTAACGGTCGTGTTCGGGATGGGTACGCGTGGAACCCCTCCGCTATCGCCACCAAACATGCGTCTGTGAAACAGACGCTGCCGCTTGAAATTCGGTTCATCACGGATGTGTGAATGAATTTCATGGCGTACAGGCTTGATCGCCTGAAAACTGAATCCGAAACGAATCTGCGCTCTAAGAAATTTGGATAAGCCCTCGACCGATTAGTATTGGTCAGCTCCGTGCATTGCTGCACTTCCACCTCCAACCTATCTACCTCGTCGTCTTCAAGGGGTCTTACTAGTTGGGAAATCTCATCTTGAGGGGGGCTTCACGCTTAGATGCTTTCAGCGCTTATCCCGTCCGTACGTAGCTACTCAGCCATGCTCCTGGCGGAACAACTGATGCACCAGCGGTACGTCCATCCCGGTCCTCTCGTACTAAGGACAGCTCCTCTCAAATTTCCTGCGCCCACGACAGATAGGGACCGAACTGTCTCACGACGTTCTGAACCCAGCTCGCGTACCGCTTTAATGGGCGAACAGCCCAACCCTTGGGACCTACTTCAGCCCCAGGATGCGATGAGCCGACATCGAGGTGCCAAACCTCCCCGTCGATGTGGACTCTTGGGGGAGATAAGCCTGTTATCCCCAGGGTAGCTTTTATCCGTTGAGCGATGGCCCTTCCATGCGGTACCACCGGATCACTAAGTCCGACTTTCGTCCCTGCTCGACTTGTAGGTCTCGCAGTCAAGCTCCCTTATGCCTTTGCACTCTGCGAATGATTTCCAACCATTCTGAGGGAACCTTTGAACGCCTCCGTTACTCTTTAGGAGGCGACCGCCCCAGTCAAACTGCCCGCCTGACACGGTCCCCGTACCCGCTTAGGGTACTAGGTTAGAACCTAGATACGATCAGGGTGGTATCCCAACGGCGCCTCCGCAGAAGCTTGCGCTCCTGCCTCTACGGCTCCCACCTATCCTGTACAGATCGTACCCAAATTCAATATCAAGCTGCAGTAAAGCTCCATGGGGTCTTTCCGTCTTGTCGCGGGTAACCTGCATCTTCACAGGTATTAAAATTTCACCGGATCTCTCGTTGAGACAGCGCCCAAGTCGTTACGCCATTCGTGCGGGTCAGAATTTACCTGACAAGGAATTTCGCTACCTTAGGACCGTTATAGTTACGGCCGCCGTTTACTGGGGCTTCGGTTCACAGCTTCGGGTTGCCCCTAACCACTCCCCTTAACCTTCCAGCACCGGGCAGGCGTCAGCCCGTATACTTCGCCTTGCGGCTTCGCACAGACCTGTGTTTTTGCTAAACAGTCGCTTGGGCCTTTTCACTGCGGCCCCCTCGGGCTATTCACCCTACCGAGGCACCTCTTCTCCCGAAGTTACGAGGTCATTTTGCCGAGTTCCTTAACGAGAGTTCTTCCGCGCGCCTTAGAATTCTCTTCTCGCCTACCTGTGTCGGTTTGCGGTACGGGCACCTTCTCCTGGCTAGAGGCTTTTCTTGGCAGTGTGAGATCATGACCTTCGCTACTACAATTTTCGCTCCCCATCACAGCCCAGCCTTATTGATGTGCGGATTTGCCTACACATCAGCCTCACTGCTTAGACGGACATATCCATCAGTCCGCGTCACTACCCTCCTGCGTCACCCCATCGCTCATAGCGGATTACGGTGGTACAGTAATTTCAAACTGTTGTCCTTCGACTACGCCTTTCGGCCTCGCCTTAGGTCCCGACTTACCCTGAGCGGACGAGCCTTCCTCAGGAAACCTTGGGCTTTCGGCGGATCAGATTCTCACTGATCTTTTCGTTACTCATACCGGCATTCTCACTTGTATGCTGTCCAGCGCTCCTTACGGTACACCTTCAACCCACATACAACGCTCCCCTACCCCAGATACAAAGTATCTAGCCATAGCTTCGGTGGTGTGTTTAGCCCCGTTACATTTTCGGCGCAGAGTCACTCGACCAGTGAGCTATTACGCACTCTTTCAATGGTGGCTGCTTCTAAGCCAACATCCTGGTTGTCTGTGCAACTCCACATCCTTTCCCACTTAACACACACTTGGGGACCTTAGCTGATGGTCTGGGCTGTTTCCCTTTTGACAATGGATCTTAGCACTCACTGTCTGACTCCCGGCAAGAAGTTAATGGCATTCGGAGTTTGACTGAGCTTGGTAACCCTTGCGGGCCCCGCACCCAATCAGTGCTCTACCTCCACCACTCCATTCACCGAGGCTAGCCCTAAAGCTATTTCGGGGAGAACCAGCTATCTCCGAGTTCGATTGGAATTTCTCCGCTACCCCCACCTCATCCCCGCATTTTTCAACATGCGTGGGTTCGGGCCTCCAGTGCGTGTTACCGCACCTTCACCCTGGACAGGGGTAGATCACACGGTTTCGGGTCTACGTCCACATACTCATTCGCCCTATTCAGACTCGCTTTCGCTGCGGCTCCGTCTTCTCGACTTAACCTTGCATGTTAAACGTAACTCGCCGGTTCATTCTACAAAAGGCACGCCATCACCCAGTAATAGGGCTCTGACTTTTTGTAAGCACACGGTTTCAGGTTCTATTTCACTCCCCTTCCGGGGTGCTTTTCACCTTTCCCTCACGGTACTGTTTCACTATCGGTCGCCAGGTAGTATTTAGCCTTAGCAGATGGTCCTGCTGGATTCATACGGGGTTTCACGTGCCCCGCACTACTCGGGATCCGTCTCGGAGAGAACACAGTTTAGGCTACAGGGCTTTTACCTCTATCGCGGGCCTTTCCAGACCTCTTCACCTACCATATTCCTTTGTAACTCCATGTGAGACGTCCCACAACCCCAAGGGGCAAGCCCCTTGGTTTAGGCTGTTCCGCGTTCGCTCGCCGCTACTGACGGAATCACTATTGTTTTCTCTTCCTCAGGGTACTTAGATGTTTCAGTTCCCCTGGTCTGCCTCTGCGTATCCTATGTATTCAGATACGAGTAACTGCGAATTACCACAGCTGGGTTTCCCCATTCGGACACCCCCGGATCAAAGCTTGCTTACAGCTCCCCGAGGCAGTTTCGTTGTTCGCCACGTCCTTCGTCGGCTCCTGGCGCCTAGGCATCCTCCGTGTGCTCTTATTAGCTTAACCGTCACTCCGGTGTTTCGCTTGCTTGCTCATCTTGTTTTGAATACTGCTCATGGATTGCTCCATTCACCAACACATTCAAAGCCAAAGGTCGCTGCACAATCGAAAACCTTCGTTCTGCACTAATAACTATTTCAACTTGCTTACACAAGTTTCAGCTAAAAGATGTTCTAAAACGCAAATTCGTTTCGGTATCCAGTTTTCAAGGATCAAGGTAAAGATGAGAGCTTAAACTCTCAAAACTGACCAACGAGTGAGTGTTTGAACCCTAAGGTTCGTTGTGGAAGCTTTAGCTTCCGATTTGAATGTTTCCGTTGCAGGAAACGATTCTCCATAGAAAGGAGGTGATCCAGCCGCACCTTCCGATACGGCTACCTTGTTACGACTTCACCCCAATCATCTACCCCACCTTCGGCGGCTGGCTCCCTTGCGGGTTACCCCACCGACTTCGGGTGTTGTAAACTCTCGTGGTGTGACGGGCGGTGTGTACAAGACCCGGGAACGTATTCACCGCGGCATGCTGATCCGCGATTACTAGCAATTCCGACTTCATGCAGGCGAGTTGCAGCCTGCAATCCGAACTGAGACCGGCTTTGCTGGGATTGGCTCCACCTCGCGGTTTCGCTTCCCGTTGTACCGGCCATTGTAGTACGTGTGTAGCCCAGGTCATAAGGGGCATGATGATTTGACGTCATCCCCACCTTCCTCCGGTTTGTCACCGGCAGTCACTCTAGAGTGCCCAGCTTAACCTGCTGGCAACTAAAGTCAAGGGTTGCGCTCGTTGCGGGACTTAACCCAACATCTCACGACACGAGCTGACGACAACCATGCACCACCTGTCTCCGATGCTCCGAAGAGGGGCACTATCTCTAATGCTTTCATCGGGATGTCAAGACCTGGTAAGGTTCTTCGCGTTGCTTCGAATTAAACCACATACTCCACTGCTTGTGCGGGTCCCCGTCAATTCCTTTGAGTTTCAGTCTTGCGACCGTACTCCCCAGGCGGAGTGCTTACTGTGTTAACTTCGGCACCAAGGGTATCGAAACCCCTAACACCTAGCACTCATCGTTTACGGCGTGGACTACCAGGGTATCTAATCCTGTTTGCTCCCCACGCTTTCGCGCCTCAGCGTCAGTTACAGCCCAGAAAGTCGCCTTCGCCACTGGTGTTCCTCCACATATCTACGCATTTCACCGCTACACGTGGAATTCCACTTTCCTCTTCTGTACTCAAGTCACCCAGTTTCCAGTGCGACCCCAGGTTGAGCCCAAGGTTTAAACACCAGACTTAAATGACCGCCTGCGCGCGCTTTACGCCCAATAATTCCGGACAACGCTTGCCCCCTACGTATTACCGCGGCTGCTGGCACGTAGTTAGCCGGGGCTTTCTTCTCAGGTACCGTCACTCCGGTAGCAGTTACTCTACCGGACGTTCTTCCCTGGCAACAGAGCTTTACGATCCGAAAACCTTCATCACTCACGCGGCATTGCTCCGTCAGGCTTTCGCCCATTGCGGAAGATTCCCTACTGCTGCCTCCCGTAGGAGTCTGGGCCGTGTCTCAGTCCCAGTGTGGCCGTTCACCCTCTCAGGTCGGCTACGCATCGTCGCCTTGGTGAGCCATTACCCCACCAACTAGCTAATGCGCCGCAGGCCCATCCCCAAGTGGCAGATTGCTCCGCCTTTCATTCTCTCTTCAGGAGAGGAAAGAAATTATCCGGTATTAGCTACCGTTTCCGGTAGTTATCCCAGTCTTGAGGGCAGGTTGCCTACGTGTTACTCACCCGTCCGCCGCTAAGTTCATTTGAAAGCAAGCTTTCAAATGAACTCCGCTCGACTTGCATGTATTAGGCATGCCGCCAGCGTTCGTCCTGAGCCAGGATCAAACTCTCCAAATTGGTTTTAGAAAGAGCGATTGCTCATTTTGAAACATCTGACGAGAATTTTCATTCTCTTTTTTGGATCTCGCCGAAGCGATCTCCCACTCACTCGTTGTTCAGTTTTCAAAGATCAAGCTCGTTGTCAGCGACGACTACCGCGTCACCAGCAACTCTTATAATATATCACATCCAACCGATCAATGCAAGCTCTTTTTTTCAACTTCTTTTCGAGCTCGGCGTTGATGTTTCGCGGCCAGAAATAGAATATATCATGTATAGATTCTTTTTGCAAGCAGTATTTTGAAATCAAATTTAAAAGCTATGCTCCTTATAAACGCCCGGCCACAGCCAGCCACAGATGACATAGCTTCTGTAAATCATACCCGCTTACCACCTAAGCGATAATCTCCTGAATATGCAGCTCCCGTTCATTGACCAGATTCACGATCTTGCCCTCTACCTGAACCATTGGTCTTGTGGGATTAGTGCGATCCGTGAAGATGATTTCTCCGTGACGCCCGTCGCTGAGCCGTATCCGTGTTCCATTATACAGATCCGTTGTTTTTTGAATGAAGGTTTGTACAATAACCGGGTCGAGCTTCCCGAAGCTCTCCTTCTGAATCTGCTCCAGTACCAGATAAGGCGACTGAGCCTTTCTGTAGGCTTTTTCAAGCGTCATGGCATGGAAGATATCAGCTACTGCAACAATCTTGGCATAGAAGTGAATCTGAGTGCCTTCCAGCTTAAGCGGATAACCGGAACCGTCGATCTTCTCATGATGCTGCAGGGCGGCTAATCTGACGCCTTCGTTGATTGCTGTAACATTACGCAGCAGCTGGTAGCCATAAGTGGTATGCCTGCGTACTTCTTCTATCTCCGCGCCCGTCAGGGGAGTCGGTTTGTGTAGCAAAGTCTCATCTACCTTAATGTTACCTATATCATGAAGCAAGCCGGCAAAGGCAGCCTGCATCCAATCCTTTTGCGGATATCCGCACCACTGGGCAATTTTATATGAAGTTAAGGCAGACAATACAGCGTTATGATAATTATACTCCTGGTCAAACAGGACACGCGGTGCAAACTTCAGGACATGATAATCCTTCAAATGGCTGATCAGCAGCTCCAGTTGGCTCCGCAATTCAAAAATCGGAAGTACCGCTGCGGTTGCTGCACGATAGCTCTGCTTAATAAGCACCAGCATTTTCTCATACTCATCATGAAGCGGAGAATTACTTTTGGCCAGTACGGATTCATTGATCAGTGCACCTGTTTTGGCAGTCTGCTGCTTTGCTGGCGGCTTGGAGACTTCTGGCGCTTTGTCCTCTCCCTGAACTCCCTCAATTTCAACTTGTCCTATCAAAAAAGCTTGGAGAATCTCAATATCCCGCGGAAGTATGATCTTGCCTTTACCGAATAACACTCCTCCCAAAGGAGTGATTACATCCTTAATAATCTTTGATCCCGCCTTGATCTCTCCAACGGATATATTTGGCATAAATTCAGCCCCTTTATTTCTCTGACACCTCTAGTTCTCTAATTATAGTATGGAACCCGGCAAGCGGCTAGATAGAGGATTCCCATTCTACAAAATTAAAAAAAGCATGAGCTTCTATAATCAGAAACTCATGCTTTCGCTGCAAAGGATTATTCGATGCTATCGTCTTCGTTCCCGGTATCAGTTTCCGCTTCAGGCTCGCTGATTTCGCCATCGCCTTCCACTACTGCACCTTGAATTTCTTCGCCGTCCTCTTGCTCAGACAAGTCATCTTCCTCTTTATCCGCTCTGCAGAGCGTAGCCACTGCATCATCTTCACGGATGTTAATCAGCTTAACGCCCTGTGCGTACCGGCCCATGGTAGAAATTCCATCCATACTGGTCCGGATCAGGGTACCGCTGGTCGTGATAATCATCAGGTCCTCATCTGTCTTGACAACCTTCAGCCCGACTACCGGACCGTTCTTATCGGTAAGGTTAATGGTCTTGATGCCTTTACCCCCGCGTGTCTGGGAACGATAGTCGCCGGCAGGCGTACGTTTACCATAACCCTTGGTTGTTACGATCAGCACTTCAAGATCCTTATCTACGCAGTCCATACCAATGACATGGTCATTGTCATCCAGCGTGATCCCTTTAACCCCTGTAGCACTACGGCCCATGGAACGGACATCGCTCTCCGAGAAAGTAATCGACATTCCGCGTGCCGTACCGATAATCAGATTCTGCTCTCCATCTGTCAGCTTCACTTCGATCAGTGAATCTTCCTCACGCAGATTGATCGCTATCAGACCGCCCTTGCGGATGTTGTTGTAGTCTTCCAGAGGCGTCTTCTTCACGATTCCCTCACGGGTAGCGAAGAACAGGTATTTGTCGCTGTCCGCTTCCTCTACCTGGATTACCGCACTAATCTTCTCGCCCTGCTCAATCTGGATCAGGTTGATGATCGGCGTTCCCCGGGCGGTACGTCCGAGCTCCGGAATCTCATAAGCCTTAATCCGGTACACTTTACCCTTGTCGGTGAAGAACATCAGGTAATTGTGGGAGTTACTCACGAAGAGATGCTCCACAAAGTCCTGGTCCTTGGTGTCCATCCCGATCACCCCGCGGCCGCCGCGCTTCTGGCTGCGGTAAGTGCTGACCGGAAGACGTTTGATGTAACCGGTATGTGTAATCGTGATTACAACCTCTTCACGCGGAATCAGATCCTCATCGAGAATACTCTCTTCCCCAACCGTAATTTCCGTACGGCGGTCATCCGAGTACTTATCACGAATCTCCTGCAGCTCATTGCTGATAATCTCCAGTACGAGATGCTCGTTAGCCAGAATCTCCTTGTATTCAGTGATTTTGGCGAGCAGTTCGTTATATTCATTCTCGATCTTCTCACGTTCCAGACCGGTAAGGCGCTGCATCCGCATATCTAGGATCGCTTGCGCCTGCTCCACGCTTAGACTGAAGGTCTCCATCAAGCCTTCACGGGCAATATCTGTTGTCCGTGAAGCACGGATAAGAGCAATAACCTCATCCAGATGATCGAGGGCAACACGCAGCCCTTCCAGAATATGCGCCCGGGCTTCCGCCTTCTTCAGGTCAAACACGGTCCGGCGGCGGATAACTTCGATCTGATGCTGCAAATAATGATACAGCACATCACGCAGGTTCAGAATCTTCGGTTCATTATTGACAATAGCCAGCATGTTGATCCCGAAGGTAGACTGCATGGAGGTATGTTTGTAGAGGTTGTTGAGCACGACGCTAGGATTCACATCACGTCTCATTTCAACGACTACACGCATTCCGTTACGGTCAGATTCATCACGCAGATCCGTAATGCCTTCGATACGTTTCTCACGCACCAATTCAGCAATCTTCTCAACCAGTCTGGCTTTGTTGACCTGGTAAGGAAGCTCGTGCACAATAATCCGCGCTTTACCGTTATTCTCTTCAATCGTCGCTTTGGCACGCATAGTAACCGACCCGCGTCCAGTGCGGTAAGCCTGACGGATACCTTCACGGCCCAAAATATAACCAGCCGTTGGGAAATCCGGACCTTGAATATATTCCATAAGCTCCATAGGCGTAATCTCAGGATTCTTGATCATTGCCTGCACACCATCAATGACCTCGCCCAGATTGTGCGGAGGAATATTGGTAGCCATACCGACCGCAATCCCCGAAACCCCGTTCACAAGCAGGTTAGGGTAACGCGCCGGCAATACTACAGGCTCATGCTCTTCACCGTCATAGTTGGGAGCGAAATCAACCGTTTCTTTGTTCAGATCGCGGAGCATTTCTCCCGCAATTTTGGACAGCCTCGCTTCGGTATAACGCATCGCAGCTGCCATATCTCCGTCAATAGAGCCGAAGTTTCCGTGGCCGTCTACGAGCATATAGCGCATGGAGAAATCCTGTGCCATACGTACCATTGTTTCATAAACCGCCGAGTCACCGTGAGGGTGGTACTTACCGATAACCTCACCGACGATTCTCGCTGATTTCTTGTGAGGTTTATCCGAGGACATTCCAAGTTCCGACATCGCAAACAAAATGCGTCGGTGAACAGGCTTAAGTCCGTCCCGCACATCCGGCAAAGCCCGGCTTACAATGATGCTCATTGCGTAATCCATAAAGGATTCGCGCATTTCCACGCCAATGTCCCGATCCCTGATTTGCGGGTTATTTTGTTCAGCCATGAGTTGGTGGACCTCCTTCAGTTAAAAACCGCTACCCTTTATTATATTACTTTCACAAAAGCAGCACAATTAAACATGATAGCCTTTTATCTTCTATATTGATTTTCTTTTAGTACGGATAAGGATATACGCCCTTTCCGCTGGTGTCTTCAGTACATAGACTGTAAAGACTAGAAGAATGGCTCTATGACCCTGATTTCGTCCAAAAAAGCATAACCCCATATCCTTATATTATAACATTGTTTAGTTAGATTGTCCTGAAAATTCGCCACAGATGAACAAACGGATATACGTTCATCTGTGGCGAAACCGGCAACCGCACAACTACCCAAGGAGGCAGAAAATGAGGATTCAGCGCGTGTCCAGCAAGTGGGCAAAAACGAAAGTCATTCTTCAGAACCGCCTGCTCTCGGTCTTCATTCCGGAAACACGTAAATACGCCCTGGAAGATTTGAAAGAGCTGCTGGGTCTGTACGGAACGGTATATATCAAACCGGACCGCGGCACCTACGGCAGCGGAGTCATGAGAGCTGAACAGCGGGTAGTTCATTTAAGCCCAAGCGAGCAGCAGCCGGATTTAAGCCAACCGGAAACAGAACCTTTAACATGTGAAGCGGAAGCACCAGCAGAACCCAAGCTGATGTATATTCTGAGATACGCCAAGGATGCAGAAATCTTCAATACACCGGAAGAGCTTCATGCTGCCCTATTGCCGCGGATTAAGGGACGTTCTTATCTCGTTCAGCAAGGCATTGATTTGCTTCAGCATCAGGACCGGCCATTTGACCTACGGGTATTGACCCAGAAGAATCTTCAGGGATCCTGGGAGACTACAGGCATGCTCGGGCGGGTGGCTGCGCCGCAAAAGGTGGTCACCAACTATCACAATGGAGGCAGCATTTTTTCGGTAGATGCCCTGTTCAAAGAACATATGACGCCTGAAGAAATGACGGCAACCATCCAGCAGTTGAAATCACTGGGGGTTAGAATCGGGTCCCAGCTGGAAACTGCCTATCCGGGCCTCAAAGAAATCGGACTGGATGTGGCGATGGATCAGCATCATGATCTATGGCTGCTTGAAGTTAATACGCTGCCTTCGATCATCGTCTTCAAAATGTTTCCGAACAAAGCCATTTACCGCAGAATCCACCGCTATGCTGTTGCCTATGGACGTTTGAAACGCACCCACCCGTCCCCAACCTACCGCCGCAGACGAACACTCAAGCATTAAAGTTACGCCAAAAAACTCTCTCCCTGCATTAAAAAACCTCCGGTCCCCCCTATAAGGGAGAAAACCGGAGGTTCGTTATACAGCTTACGCTTAAATGTCGAGATTTTTGACCGATTGGGCATGCTCCTGAATGAATTCACGGCGCGGCTCAACGTTGTCACCCATCAGTGTATCGAAAATGCTGTCAGCCAGCATCGCATCCTCAATCGTTACCTGCAGCATCGTGCGGCTCTCAGGATCCATTGTAGTATCCCAGAGCTGTGCAGCATTCATCTCACCCAGACCTTTGTAGCGCTGAACGTTTACTTTGACGTTCTCACCAAAGCCGGCAATGATCTCATCGCGTTCCTTCTCGGTCTGCGCATAGCGGATGACTTTGTTGCGTTCGATCTTGAACAGCGGAGGCTGGGCGATATAGATATATCCGGCATCGACAATCTTCCGCATGTAGCGGTAGAAGAACGTCAGCAGCAATGTTCTGATGTGGGCACCGTCGACGTCCGCATCGGTCATAATTACAACCTTGTGGTAACGTGCTTTGGACAGATCGAAATCATCGCTGATGCTAGTCCCAAGAGCGGTAATAATCGCCCGGATTTCCGCATTGGACAAGATCCGGTCGAGCCGGGCTTTCTCTACGTTCAGAATCTTACCGCGCAGCGGCAGGATCGCTTGGAAATGACGGTCACGGCCTTGCTTGGCCGATCCGCCCGCAGAGTCACCTTCGACGATGTACAGCTCACTGATCGACGCATCCTTGGAGGAGCAGTCAGCCAGCTTGCCCGGAAGGGCGCTGACTTCTAGGGCACTCTTACGGCGGGTCAGCTCACGGGCCTTGCGGGCCGCTTCACGGGCACGGGAAGCCTGCAGCGACTTCTCCAGCACCTTGCGTGAGACAGCAGGATTCTCTTCCAGGAACTCCTGCAGCTTCTCGCCGAACAGAGATTCGACGATCCCGCGGACTTCACTGTTCCCCAGCTTGGTCTTGGTTTGGCCTTCAAACTGCGGCTCAGGAATTTTGACGGAAATAATCGCCGTCAGACCTTCACGGACATCATCTCCGGTAAGATTCTGGCTGCTGTCCTTGATCACGCCTGCCTTGCGGGCATAATCATTGATAATCCGCGTCAAAGCACTCTTGAAGCCGGATTCATGCGTTCCGCCCTCATGGGTGTTGATATTGTTGGCGAAGGAATAGATGTTCTCTGTATAAGAATCGTTATATTGGAGAGCCACTTCAACAGCGATCATATCCCGTGAGCCTTCCACGTAGATCGGATCATCATGCAGGGCTTCTTTTTTCTCGTTGAGATACTTCACATACTCCACAATACCGCCGTCATACTTGAACGTATTGGAGACTCCGGTCCGTTCATCCAGCAGAGACAGCTCAATGCCCTTGTTCAGGAAGGCAAGCTCGCGGATGCGGGTAAGCAGAGTGGAATATTCAAACACAGTGGTCTCGGTAAAGATCTCCGGATCCGGATGGAAGGTTGTTGTTGTCCCTGTCTCCTCGGTATCGCCGATTACCTTGATATCATATTGCGGCGCACCGCGTCTGTATTCCTGCTGGTAGACATGTCCGTCACGTTTGACCGTTACAACTACCTTCTCGGACAGTGCGTTAACTACCGAGATCCCCACACCGTGAAGACCGCCGGAAACCTTGTAACCCCCGCCGCCAAATTTACCGCCTGCATGCAGGACAGTCATAACGACTTCAAGCGTGGATTTCTTCAGCTTTACGTTCTCGCCGACAGGTATTCCCCGGCCGTTATCAATAACAGTCACACTGTTATCTTCATGAATTTTCACTTGAATCCGGTCGCAAAAACCTGCCAGCGCCTCATCGATACTATTATCGACAACCTCCCAGACCAAATGATGCAGACCTTTGGCGCTAGTGGAGCCAATGTACATGCCGGGACGTTTCCGAACCGCTTCCAGCCCTTCCAGTACCTGAATCTGGCTCTCATCATATGTCGGTTGATTCATTGACATGCCTTCACCTACTTCTTTCAGATTATCTCCTGTAACTACCGAAACATTATATTTCTAACAAGATTTTGGCTCTTTTTTTGAGAGTGGAGGAGGAGATAGGGGAGTAGTAGACAGTATTCTTGGTGACGACAATAGACTTCGCTTCCTCTTCACCAATGCGCTCCAGCTTTTTATCCTGCTGGGAATGAGTCATAAATTGCTTCGACACCTTGGAGGACTTCTCAATCGATATATCAAATATAGCAATTAACTCTGAGGATCGAATAATTTTCTCTCCGCCCAAATGAATATACATGGTCTTCCTCCGCTCTTTATAGCTCCACTGTGCCGCCGTGCACATGATACAGGCTCGCGCCTTTTAATTTATCGGCATTCAGTCCCTCTACACCGGTGGCGGTGATGAAGGTCTGTACCTTGCTTTGAAATGTTTCGATAAGCTGGGTCTGACGATAGGGATCAAGTTCGGACAAAACATCATCAAGAAGCAGCACAGGATACTCTCCGATCTCCTCATGGATCAGTTCAATTTCCGCCAGCTTGAGCGATAAAGCTGCCGTACGTTGCTGTCCCTGGGAACCGTAGACCTGAGCTTCTCTTCCGTTGATAAAAAAGGACAGGTCATCCCTATGGGGACCCGTCAGCGTCATGCCGCGCCTGATTTCCTGATCTCTTGTTTGTGATAACTTTAACATAAATTTGTCCAATAAGACAGCTTCATCTTCCTCTTCGCGCTCACCGAAAGAGGGGACATAGAGCAGTTTGAGCTCTTCTCCGCCGTTTGTAATGCCGCGATGGATGCTTTCTGCCCATATCTGCAGCTTCTTTATGAATTGTTTCCTTTTTTTGACGATTTTAACACCATGCTCTATAAGTTGCGCATCCCATATCTCCAGAAGCTCCTTGCCGGCAGCTTCTTTTCCCCATAGCTGCTTCAGCAGATTCCCTCTTTGGAGCAGCACCTTCTGGTATTGCTGCAGATGAAACAGGTAGCTGGGCTGGACCTGTCCAATCTCCATGTCAAGGAACCGGCGCCTGATGCCCGGGGTGCCTTTGACAATCTCGAGATCCTCCGGAGCAAACATCACCACATTCAGTGAACCTACGAATTCACTAAGCCGGCGCTGCTCCAGTCCGTTAATTCTGGCTTTTTTGCCTTGGGGTGACAGGGTAAGCTCCAGCTTAAGATCACCGTATTTGCGCTCCACTTCGGCCACAATCTGTGCGGAACCTGCAGGAGCATCGAAGGATATGAGTTCCTTGTCCTTGGAGGTACGGTGGCTTTTGGTCATCGCCAGGACGAACAAAGCCTCCATGAGATTTGTTTTGCCTTGGGCGTTCTGACCGAGAATGAGGTTTACATCGCCCAGGCTCGTAAGGCGCAGCAGCCCATAGTTGCGGTAATACTGCAGACCGATATTTTTGACAAACAAGACCCTGTGCCTCCTTGGGTGTACTACTCTTTGACTCCGCCGCCTTCAACCTCGAATACGCCGTTATCCTGTACCTCTATCTTATCACCCGGGTAGAGCTTTCTGCCACGCCGTTCTTCTTTCTCCCCGTTCACTTGTACGTGCCCTTCCTGCAGCAGCGCTTTGGCCATACCACCTGTGGATACACAATCTGCCAGCTTCAAAAACTGGTCCAGTTTGATATATCCACTGTGGATAACTATTTTTTTCATCTTTTTTGTCCTTTCCACCACTTATCCACAGGCCATGGACAGGGCATTAATTGGTTGTGCGGTAAGGCAGAATGACGTACAGGCTGCGGCTCTCGTCGAGCGGTCTGAGAATAATCGGACTCATCATGCCGGTGAAGGCAATCACGAGCTGCTCACTCTCCACAACCTTCAGCACATCAAGCATATATTTGGAGTTGAAGGAGATCCGCAAAGGCTCACCTTTGAAATCAATTACTTCAAGTTCTTCCCGGACCTTACCCAGCTCTGATGAGCTGGAAGAAATCTCTACGTCGCCATTCTCAAGAGTCTGCATCCGGACAATGTTCGTTTTTTCTTCACGGGATAGCAAATAAGCGCGGTCAATCGATTCGCTGAGTTTTTTTGTATCAAGAGTTAGTTCTGTTTTGTAGGTGGTTGGAATAATTCTAGAAGTATCCGGATAAATGCCGTCCAGGATCCGCGAATAGAACAGCACTTTGTCGATTTTGAAGAGGACCTGGTTATCCGCAACGACAATATCCACCAGCATATTCTGATCCGGGATAATTTTGCTGAGCTCGTTCAGCGTTTTGCCGGCAATAACAATATTCGCAAACTGAACATTCTCTGTACCTTCCAGATGTGCTGCTCTTGTTGCCAGACGGTGGCGGTCGGTAGCCGTGAACTTGAACTCGTTATCGGCAAGATTCCAGAGAATACCCGTCAGAATTGGTGTTGTCTCTTGGGTAGAGATGGAGAACGCGGTTTGTTTAATCATATTCTTCAGCAAATCGCCTGGCATTGAGATGGTTTCATTCTCCTCAATGCTTGGCAGAACAGGGAATTCTTCAGGGTCCAGGCCAACAATCTGAATCTCCGTAGATCCGGAAGAGATATAGGTTTGAAAGCCCTCTTTGACTTCCATGTGAATTTCTTTGGAGGGAAGCTTCTTGATGATCTCGACAAAGAACTTGGCTGGAAGCACTACGCTGCCGGGCTGTTCCACTTTTACGATCGTATGGCTGTCATTCTCGGCAGGGATGAAGGATTGAATTGAGATATCCGTGTCGCTTGCCGTCAATGTTACTCCCTGGTGGCTAACCTCAAGCTTTATTCCGGTCAAAATAGGGATGGTTGTTCTGCTCGAGATCGCCTTGGAGACATGGCCTATAGATTCGTTGAGTTCATTTTTGAGAATGCTGATTTTCATGATTTCACTCCTAGCTGAAAAATTGGGAAATGGGTGTACGTTTGACCTCTTTGAATCCTGCTCTTAGAAGATGAATTATTATAGTTATTTAATAGTATTAGTAGTAGGGGCTCCGTTTATGTGGATAAGTCGCTAAACAGCATAAAATTAAGCCTACCCACATGTGTATAGATTGTGTATAGGCTCTTTGTTCCTCTTAGGAAGGATTTTTAATTTTCTCCGCAAGATTATTTACCACTTTATAGAGCTCCTGGTCCACCTTTAATTGCTGCGTAATCTTCTCATGGGCATGGATAACTGTCGTATGATCGCGCCCTCCGAAGGCTTCACCGATCTTGGGAAGCGAATAATCCGTTAATTCACGTGAGAGATACATGGCAATCTGCCTTGGAAAAGCAACAGCCTTCGTGCGTTTCCGTGCTTTGAAATCCTCCATGCGCAAATTGTAGTATTCGCCGACTTTTTGCTGAATATCATTCATGGTGATCATCTTCGGCCGGCTGGAGGGAATGATATCCTTCAGCGCTTCAGCTGCCAGATGCGTATTCACATCCTGATTTGTCAGTGATGAATAGGCTACAACGCGGATCAGTGCACCTTCCAGCTCGCGGATATTTGTGTCGATCTGATTAGCGATGTACATCATCGCTTCGTTAGGGATATCCAGGTTCTCCGCCTTGGCCTTCTTACGGAGAATCGCAATCCGTGTCTCCAGATCAGGAGGCTGAATATCGGTGATCAATCCCCATTCAAACCGGGATCGCAGCCGTTCTTCCAGTGTGGGAATCTCCTTGGGAGGCCGGTCGCTTGAGATGATAATTTGCTTGCGTTCTTCATGAAGAGCATTGAACGTATGGAAAAATTCCTCCTGCGTTGACTCTTTGCCGGCCAGGAATTGAATATCGTCAATCAGCAAAATGTCAACACTGCGGTATTTGTTACGGAAGCTTTCGCCGCGGTTGTCACGGATGGAGTTGATGAATTCATTCGTAAACTTCTCGGACGAGATGTAGATAACCTTATTGTTGGGGTTATGCTCCAGCACATAGTGCCCGATGGCATGCATCAAGTGAGTCTTCCCGAGACCCACGCCTCCGTACAAAAACAAAGGATTGTAAGCTTTGGCGGGCGCTTCGGCTACAGCCAGTGAGGCTGCATGCGCAAAACGGTTGCCCGAACCGATCACGAACGTATCAAAAGTGTATTTGGGATTGAGCAAATGCGTCTGTGCTTCTTCGCGTGAAACTGCGGGAGTGGTCGCCATTTGTTGAACTATTGGCTCAGAGGGTTTGTTCTCTTCAATTACAAATTTGACGTCAACCTGTTGTCCGGTGACCTCATAAACCGTTGCTCCTACCAGTTTGGTGTAGCGACTTTCCAGCCATTCTACGGCAAAAGTTGTAGGCGCCGAGATAATAAGAGCCTGGTGGCTAAACGTTAAGGCCTTGGTAGCCTTAAACCAGGTGTCATAGCTCGGCTTGCTTAGTTTGGTTTGAATAATCGATAAAATTTGCTGCCATAATTCGGAAGTATGGCTGTCCACAGACTGTCACTCCTTTAAATCTTCCAAATGTGGCATCAGCCATGAAGTGGAAATGTCGAAGAAAATGGGTTGTTGCTGAATCTTATC